>CP031740.1:5035000-6235000 GCA_022701275.1 Microcoleus vaginatus PCC 9802 | reverse complement strand
ATTAGTCATAACTTGGGCAATTGCTTCGGCTTTTCCTGATGCTGCTGCCACACCTCTGAGTATCGCAGGAGTTCGGGCTGGGGCGATTGAGTTTGGCTGCGGGAGGGCGATCGGATTTTCCTCTATCGGCGCGACTTTTTCCCCTTTCACAAGACGAACTTGAGTGAAATAAAACTGCGGTTCGCCGCTGTTTACTGTCTGGTTTAGCGTCCACTCTAAAATTAAATCTGAGTCAAATTCTGCCAGCGCTTTTTTACTCAATTCAATGATTTCTTGCAGTTGCGATTCCTCTAAAACGTATTCTGTTTGTGCTTCCTCTCCCAGGCCTAAAACTTGCACGCAACAATCAGCAAAATCAGGAATTATAAATGGAGAATCAGGGATTGGGAAAGCAGCAAACTTGCCCAGCAGCAGTTTTTTTTTCGGTTTACCATCGCCGACTTTGAGATTGTAGGCTAATGTTTTGTAACCGACCCGCTGGAATTTAACGGCGCTTGTTTCTGGCTGCACTTGATAGTAATCGGGGATGGTTTCTCCCCTAGCGAGGGACAATCCCAAACCGCTGGTGGCTTGGATTTCCCACTGTGCGCCCGCCTTTGTTTTCACCTCGCCTGCGGCGATCGCTTCTTGAAGTGGCTGCACCAAAACTGCGGGATTGATTTGCTGTACCCGCAGGCCGCACCGCTGCCAGTAAAATAGACTTCGGGCTCTGAACATTTCTGCCCAAGCTCGTTTGAGTCCGGCCCCAATGGCTTCGGGTTCTGCCCGTACTGCCTGAGATTCCAGAATGCCGACTGTTTTCGGGTTCCAGGAAGTCAGGGAAGGGCGAAAAATTAAGGCTGTGGAGTTTAAGTTTGACTGTGAGTTGAGTTGAGAAACAGCAGACTCTAGGGTGGAGAGCAGTGAATCTGGCAGTTTGCCGGCGAGGATTTGGTGGCGGATGCTGCGGGCGATCGATTGCAGTTGTCTGGGTTCATCGACATTCAAGTGCAGGGAAGAGTGTGGCCAGTCAGCAAACAGCGGTTCTAGGCACTCGATCGACTCTAAAAACTGCCAAAATGTTTGAGCCGGCACGACAAAACCCGGTACAACAGGATGATTTTTCTGGAGCAAACAGCTCAAGTAAAATGCTTTTTCTCCCACTGCATCTCGGTCTGAAGGTTGAATTTTGTCTAACCAGTAGAGGTTTTTCACGCTGCGAGCCTGTCGGTGGAAACTGATTGAAGTTGAGAGTTTTTCCCATTAATCACTTACCACAATTTTAGGATGAACAAGCGACAATGGACGGGATTAGTCAAATCTTTTCTCAATCTATTTCTTAAGTCTAACTGTCCTCTTTGTCAGCGGCCGGCCGCCGGAGAGTTTTGTCCGTACTGTCACAAGCAACTTCAGCGATGTCAGTTAACCGATCCCGGTCGATTTTGGCATTCAGAGCAGCGTGTTTTTGTGTGGGGTGAGTATGGCGGGGCTCTCAAACGGGCGATCGCAGCTTTAAAATATGACGGCAATCCGCAATTAGCCAAACCTCTCGGCGGCTGGCTGGCAGAAGCTTGGCTGAGTTTTCCGGAATTAGCTATAGACAATTTAACAGTTGTACCGATTCCCATGCACAAAGAAAAGGTCAAGGAGCGCGGTTTTAATCAGGCGGAACTTTTGGCTGAAAGTTTTTGTGAGCTGACTGGTTTGCCTTTGCAGCGACACGGTTTGGATCGGGTGAAAAATACTCAGGCTTTATTCGCTCTGACGCCACAGCAGCGCCAAGCGGAAATGAAAAATGCTTTAAGTTTGGGGAAAGATTTTCGTCGTCGCCTTCCGCGCGATCGCGTGCTGTTAGTTGATGATATTTACACTAGCGGTACTACGGTTAAGTCGGCAATTAAAATATTGGAACAGTCAGGAATTTCGGTTTATGGAACTGTGGCACTTGCAACTCCTACTAAGAGCGATCGGTAGGCTATTTTGTCTTTAAGTTTAAAAAGGTTTGTAGTGAGGACATGATATTAATCAGGATTGGCTAATAAGATTTTTTTGGGAAAACGAACCGCGAAGACGCGAAGGACGCGAAGAAAGAGAAAGAAGAGAGAGAGTTTAGGCCGAAAGCGGGAACAGGTTGCTGATGTTCCATCGGCTGCCGTTATGAAGCAGCAAGGTTAATGCCGAAGCGGTAAACTCAAAGTGGAGCGATCGCCCGGAGAATTCCAACCAAGCCGTGTGAAAATTCTGCTTAGTTAAATCGCGAAACGCTACTGTCATGTGCGGTACAAATGGGCGACTCTGAGAAACTCGATCGACTATTCCCAAAGTTGCCTCCATATAACTCATCAAATCTTTGTGAATCTCCAGCAATTCGGGTGATTTGACAACATCAGCGTAAATGACGCGGGGCGCGAAAGCAGCAAAACCGGATAGAGTAACCGGAATTGACAGCCGATTTGCCGAAAACTCCTTCAAACTTTGCTCTAATGTTGGAACATCCTCCGCTAACGAGTGAAAAGGAGGTTGCAGCGTGATGTGCGGCGGCGAATTCAAAGCGCCGCGGCTGTTGTAGTGTTCCGCAAAATACAGTTGAATGTCACTAATGTGCTGTTCAATATCGGGAGGCGGCACTAGGCCAATAAAAAATCGCTGTTTTGACTGGTTCATCGGATAACATCGCAGTTAAGAAAGGATTGTGCAAAATGGAATATAGAGCATTTGCCCTAGATCCCATTGCTGATCACCCATTCCCAATCTAAAATATAAAATCTAAAATCCCAAATAAAAATGCCTTGGTTTGTCAAAATTGAGCAAGGAATTGTCGAAAAGCCTGTCTTTGACCAATACGTGCCAGCTCACAGAGCTTATGTCCGAGAGTTGATTTCTAAAGGACACCGAGCGAAAACTGGCTACTGGGGGCGGCGGGGCGGCGGTATGTTGCTGTTTGAGGCGGGTTCGATGGATGAGGCGAAGGCGATCGTCGCTGAAGACCCGCTGGTGAAGAATGGTTGCGTTATTTATGAAATTTATCACTGGTGTGTGGTTGAAGAATAAATAACTGTGTTATACTCATATATGAACTGGACCCACGCGATTCCAACGCCCAAATCTTGTCAGGACCGGAAGGTAGCAGCAACACGGGATGCTTGTAATAGGCGTGGTCTCCGGTTCACCCAGTTTTATGAGGTGTAGCTCCTATGCCTGGTTTCGGAGATATTTTACAAAAAGCAGTTTACCTTGGTGTCGGGCTAGCTTCCTACGCTGGTGAAAAAGCTGGCAGCAAGTTAACTGAATTACGCACTGAAGCCCAAAAGCTGGCAGACGAATTAGTCAAGCGTGGCGAGATGTCAACGGAAGAAGCTCGCCGCTTTGTTGATGACATGGTGCAACAGGCTCAGCAGCAGCAGCCCCCCGTAGCATCGGCTGGGAACGAAAAACCCGCTGAACCTCGGCGGATTGAAATTATTTCTGAGGAAGAAGATGTCTCGGCAAAAGATGCTAAGGAGACAGGCGGCGTAGACAAGCTCCGCGAACAGGTGCAGAATTTACAAGAGGAATTGCGGCGGCTGAAGCGGGATTAAACTCAAAAAAGCTCGCTCAGCAAAGCATGAAGGGAACTCAGGATAATACTCTTGAGTTCCCTTTTTGAATATCTCCCCTGTCAGATGTGGACGGATATCAGGCAATAGGTAATAGAATTGAAAGTAGGTGCAAGCACTTCACATGAGGCTGGCTGCACTTGTCTGTAAAATATTTTGTAATAGCAAGCTGTCAAATTCATGGAAGATTGGTCTAAAGATTTTTTTGGAGTAATGGAAAATGCTGTTTCTGAAGTAGAGCATTTTTTCAGCGACATCAGCGAAGAGTTTGTCGAAATGCTGGACGTTTTGGCAAAAATGTCGGAAGAGTTTACAGAACAAGTACAAAATAATCTGATTAACGACATTGACGGTTATTTCAATGAATTTGACGGTTTATTGAATGAATTTATCGAACCGATAATTGAAATTTGCCGCGACTTCGACCCGCAATTTGATGAGATAGATTTGTCGATGGTGACTTATGTAGACCCTTCGCCGACGCAGCAGCCGGCTTGTCGCGGTTGTCGCAACTATCACGGTCAAGTTTACGGGGGAAATTTGTTGGTTTGTGCGATGCACCCTACTGGTGTGGAATCGGAGAGTTGTGCTGATTGGGAAACAGACGGCGATGCAGATTTTTAATGGCGGAGTTGATTTGTTGAGGGGTTAATGGCTTATGGTAACGTCAATTCAGTCTCCGTCAAAGATTTCTCTGGAAGAGTTTCTGCTGCTTCCCGAAACTAAGCCGGCTAGCGAGTATGTTGACGGTCAAATTTCTCAAAAAGCTATGCCCCAAGGAAAACACAGCACGTTACAAATCAAATTTTCATCCGCTATTAATCAAGTTGGCAAAGCGCAGAAGTTAGCTTATGCGTTTCCAGAATTGCGCTGCACTTTTGGGGGACGTTCTCTTGTTCCAGATATTGCCGTGTTTGAGTGGTCGCGCATTCCTCTCAATGCTAATGGAGAAATAGAAAATAGGTTTGAAATTGTGCCGGATTGGACAATTGAGATTTTATCGCCGGATCAAAATCCAACTCGCGTCATTAATAATATTTTGTTTTGCTTAAATCACAATGCTAAACTGGGTTGGTTGATTGACCCGGAAGAAAAATTAGTTCTAGTTTTTAAACCGCAGCAACAACCAGAGGCGAAGGAGAATCAGGATATTTTACCTGTGCTCGATGTGCTGTCGGATTTGCAAATGTCGGCGGATGATTTGTTTGGGCTGTTAAGTTTCGATCGCCCTTGAGTTACACTTGAGTATAGGGAATATTGCATCTAATGGCATTTAAAGGTGAATCGCTCAACGCCTAATAATTCGCAATTTGGGTTTCCGAAAATGCCGCCATCGCTGCAATTGCGGCAGTATCAGCGGGTGGCGGTTGCTAATTGGTTTGCGAATCAGGGACGCGGTACGCTGAAGATGGCGACGGGTAGCGGCAAGACGATTACTGCGCTGGCGATCGCCACTGAACTATACAATAAAATTAACCTGCAAGTCCTGCTCGTAATTTGCCCTTACTGCCATCTGGTGAATCAGTGGGCGCGCGAATCCGAGAAATTTGGTTTAAAACCTATTTTGGCTTTTGATAGCGCCCGCAGTTGGCAGAATAAGCTGGCTGGGGGTTTGTATGAAGTGCGATCTGGCGAGCGAGCATTTCTCACAATCATCACTACCAATGCTACCTTAATGGGAGATAGTTTGCGATCGCAACTGCGCTATTTCCCAGAAAAAACTCTGATTATTGGAGACGAAGTTCATAACTTAGGCGCGCCCCGTTTAGGAGAAAGTTTGCCGCGCAATATTGGACTGCGACTCGCCCTTTCCGCCACCCCAGAAAGGCATTTCGACGAACAAGGAACCGAAGCTATTTTAGATTATTTCGGCCCTGTTTTGCAGCCGGAACTCACCTTAGCCGACGCCATCCGCCAAAAAGCATTAGTACATTATTTATACTATCCAATTTTAGTAGAATTGACAGAAGCCGAAACCCGCAAGTATTCCCGCTTAACTCAAAAGATTGGCTGGGCGCTTTGGGGCGATGAAAAAGTAGAAGAAAACGATGCTTTAACGACTTTATTAATGCAGCGAGCTCGGTTAATTGGGGCAGCGGCTAATAAATTAACAGCTTTGCGAGAATTAATGATTCACCGTCTCGACACAAGCCATACTTTATTTTACTGCGGCGACGGTGAGATCGAAGGAGGTGCGCGCCGAAATAACAACCGCCAACTAACAGAAACCGCGAAGTTATTGGGTTCCGAATTAGGCTACCGAGTTAACACTTATACGGCGGCGACTCCTTTAGCAGAAAGAGAACGATTGCGCCAGCAATTTGAGAGTGGAGAATTGCAAGGTTTGGTAGCGATTCGGTGTTTGGATGAAGGGGTGGATATTCCTGCAATTCGCAATGCTGTAATTTTAGCAAGCAGCAGCAATCCGCGCCAGTTTATTCAGCGCCGGGGACGCATTTTGCGGCCGCATCCGGGGAAGGAAAGGGCAACTTTATTTGACATGATAGTTTTGCCTCCCGATTTGGGTCGTGAAACCTTAGAAGTCGAGCGCAATTTGCTGCGAAAAGAGTTGAAGCGGTTCTTGGAATTTGCCGATTTAGCCGACAATGCTGGGGAAGCTAGAGTGAAATTGCTGCAACTTCAGAAGCGTTACGGGCTATTAGACATTTGACATTTATTAAGCTTCGGTTTATGTTTGAGAATAGAGAATTATTGGATCGCAGTTTGAGTTGCTAGTTTTTAATATTTGAAAAAAAAATGACTGAAAATCTGCATGAAAATCTGATTATGGCATTTAGATATGAAGATAGTGCGATCGCAGCCGTACCGACAAGCATTTTAGCAGAAAAGCGTTCTTCTTATCAAACTCATCAGGAATTCAGCGACGTACAGCAACCTATTACTAGCGCGCCGCCAGAAGTTCGACAAATTATTGAGCGGGTATTGGAAATTGAAAAAGATAAACTGTACATGAGAGCTCCCCGCCACATTAACGATGACATTTTAAAAATTATCAAGGAAGCAATTGTATGAAGTTAATCTCAATTACTCTATGCAATTTTCGTCAATTTTATGGCAAAACTCCCGAAATAAAACTCGCTTCTGGGGTACAAAATATTACAGTAATTCACGGAAATAATGGCGCTGGAAAAACGGCTTTAATGAATGCCTTTACGTGGGTACTTTACGGACAATTTAGCGCGGCTTTTGCGGCGGAAGAACAATTAGTAAACAAGCGCGCTCTGGCTGAGGCTGAAATGGGCAAAGCCGTAGGTTGTTGGGCGGAAATTGTGTTTGAACATGACAGCACGCGCTACCAAGCAAAACGCATCTGTCGTGCTTATAAAAGTGAAAATACTGTAGAACATGGCAAGGCTGAATTGTTTTTGAATGTAGCAAAAGATAACGGTCTGTGGCTGAAGCCTGATCAGCATCCCGATGATATTATCGGGCGGATTTTGCCGGAAAGTTTACATAAATATTTCTTTTTTGACGGGGAGCGAATCGAGCAAATTGTCCGCTATGACAAGAAGGCAGAAATTGCGGAAGCTACTAAGGAGTTGCTGGGGGTGGAAGTCTTGAATCGATCGATCCGGCATTTACTAGAAGCAAAAAAATCTCTAGAGACAGATTTAAATATAATTGGTAATGCTGAAACGAAGAAACTTTTAAAAGATAAGCAAAAATTTGAGCAAGAAGCTGAGCAACTTTCGAGCAGACAAGTAGAAATCGAGCGGGAATTGGCAAACCAAGGGGAGTTAAAAAAAGCAGTTAATGGTAATTTGTTGGAACTTAGCGCTGCTGCGGATTTACAAAAGTTGCGAGACGAATTGGAAATGCAGAAAAGTTTATTTAAGCAACAAATTTCACAAGCTACAGATGCTCTCAAGCGCTCAATCTCTATGCGGGGTTATGGGGTATTTCTGTCAGATGCGGCGGCTGAATTTAAAGTAATTGTTGAAGGTTTACGAGAAAAAGGCGAGTTGCTTTCGGGGATTCAGCGGCCGTTTTTGGAAGAGTTATTAGCGCAGCAGCGGTGTATCTGCGGTGCGGAATTAGTGGAGGGTTCTGAATCTCACCAACAGGTTAGCGGTTGGATGGATAAAGCGGGTGTTGGGGATGTGGAAGAAACAACTATTCGGATTAGCGATCGCGTAAATGAAATTGATAGGCAAGTGACTGATTTTTGGGAGGAAATTGACCGACAGCAAGGCAATATCAGCCGCGACAGAACCGAACTTTCTCGGGTGGAAAATCAGCTAGACGATATTCACAACAAGCTGCGAAATTTTCCTGACGGCGATGTCAGCCGCTTGCAAAAGCGCTTGGAGGAAATTGAGGCAAAAATTGGCGATTTGCACCGGGAAACAGGCTCTAACCAGCAGCAGATTGAGAGTTTGAATGTGCAAGTGTCGGCTTTGGACAAGCAAATCGACAAGCAGCAACTGAATGAGCAAAGGCAAGTATTAGCTCAGCGCCGGATTGCTGCGACTCAGGATGCGATCGATCGCCTAACTGAAGTGCGATCGCGCTTAGAAAAACAGTTTTGTTCTCAGTTGGAAAAGCGGGTGCAAGATATTTTCAGTCAAATTTCTTTTACTCCTTACATCCCCAAGTTGAGCGATAAATACGAACTGACGCTAGTAGAAAATACGTCGGGTAAAGAATCTTTGGTTGCGGCTTCTACAGGAGAAAATCAAATTCTCAGTTTGTCGTTTATCGGCGGAATTATTGAGGGGGTGCGTGAGTGGAGTCAAAAGAATACTTTGATGGGGCCGGATAGCAGTACGTTTCCAATTGTGATGGATTCTCCCTTTGGTAGTTTGGACGAGATTTATCGCAAGCAAATTGCCAATAAGCTGCCGAAGTTGGCGAATCAATTGGTAGTTTTGGTAACAAAAACTCAGTGGCGCGGAGAAGTTGCTCAAGAAATGGAAAGTTGCACCGCCAGGGAATACGTGCTGGTGTACAATTCTCCGAAAGCTGATTGTGAAGAAGATGCGATCGAACTCGGCGGGACGCGCTATCCTTTAGTTAAGCGCAGTCCGAATGAATTTGAATATACAGAAATTGTAGAGGTGGATTATGGCTTCTAATTCGGCAATTACGCAGGTTTTGGAAACGGATATTTGGGTGAAGGCGACGTGGGAAGAGTTTCTGAATTTTGCTGAGGATTCCGCATGGGACAAGGGCAAGTTTTATTACTATCAAGAACAGATGAGGGTAGAAATGTCACCAGTAGGGCCATTGCACGCGCGTCATAATTCAATCATCCCGTATGTAGTTATTCTGTTTGCTACATTGAGAAATATCCGAGTAGTTCAATTTGCTAATGCCAGTTTTAGGAAAGCAGGTATTCGCGAGTTTCAACCTGATTTAGCTTACTACATCGGTTCAGATTTGAGAGTTCCTCCTAATGACAGCAATTCACCTGTTGATTTGGATGAATACGATCCGCCTAATTTGGTAAGAGAAATTGGTGCATCTTCTTTTAACGATGATTTAGGCAGTAAGCGGTTGCTTTACGAAGACGCAGGAATAGCTGAATATTGGGTGGATCGTGCGAACACGCGGGAGGTTTTTGCCTTTGCGATTAATGCCGGAGGTAGCGGTAGAATTCAACAGTCGCGGGTTTTACCGGGGCTGGAAATCCGGTTAGTGGAGGAAGCTTTGAACCGGAGTCAAACAGAAGATGACGGGGAAATTAATCGCTGGTTAATTCAAACTTTTAGTCAAGGTTGAAGGGAGTTTGACGTGGAAAAAGAGTATCATAAGTTGGTGCGCGATCGCATTCCTGAAATTATTCGCCAAAGTGGGAATGAATGCGAGGTTGTAATTTTGTCTGAGGCAGAATACCGTCAAGCTTTGCGACAGAAATTGATTGAAGAAGCGGGGGAAGCGGCGGAGGCTGATGAGGAAGATTTGGTGGCGGAATTGGCAGATTTGTATGAGGTGATAGATGCGGTGATGGTGAGTTTTGGCATTTCGGGCGATCGACTTTTGGACGAACAAAGGAAGCGGCGGGAAGCAAGAGGAGGTTTTGCACAAAAAATTATGTTATTGCGGACAAAAAGTCTAAAATAACAATACCTGTAGGGCGAATTTAACGCGCCATACAAGATATTCCGCCAGCAATTTAGATAATATCGGCCCACTTTGCCCATATAATTACATTATTTACAACTGTATTTTTGTCAAAATTTAGATAGTAATTTGCAATGGTTGCTAACAAAATTAGAATTGCTAAAGATAAAGCCGATTTAGTCAAATCCTTAACTTTATCGGATAACAACACTGGCCCTTTCCAGACTTACGCCGATGTCATCGCGTTTGCTGCCGCCTTGGGAAATCAGCGGAAAAAACGATCGCCTTTGGGGGAAATTTCTAAACGAGAACCGGGTGCGATAGATGTTGATATTTTTGTATCGAGGGGCTACGATATGGCGATTAAATTAATTGCGATCGCCGAAACCAAAAATCCTCAAATTCTCTCCCATCTCGACGAAAAATTGGAAGCAGAACGCTTGCAAATTTTTGAAGAATATGCTAATGGTGGACTGGAAATTTTGCGCGAAGAGTTGCGGGGCGCGGCGGATTATACCGATCGCCTTTTGTTGGTTTTGATTTCTGAAAGAGACAACCAACATCGGTCAAATGAAGAATTCGATTTAAGCAAGTTTTTATTTTAATAGGTTCCCAATGAAGCACATCCCAAAAGATATAATCAAGAGATGCTTACAGAAATCTGCAAAATTTATTGCTTACAGTTACTCAGCATTTATTATCTGCTATTTCATTCTCAAACTAATCTTTTGGGATAGAATAGGAATTATTGCCTTAATTAGCACTTTTAGCCCCTTAATTTTCTTCCCTACTTTCCTGCTTCCCATCATCGGATTGTTAATCATCAAAAAAAGATGGTTCACTGTTATTTCTGCGATCGCCTGCATTCTTCTAATAAGTTGGCTGCACGTCAAATACTTTTCTCCCGCACCCATCAACATCACAGATTCGCACCCCAGCATCAAAATTTTATCCCATAACCTCAGTTGGCATAAAACTCAGTCACCGACTTTATTTAAACTGATTGACCAGCAAAAACCCGATATTATCTTTTTACAAGAAATCGTTAGGAAACATACCGAAAGAGCTTTCACCTGGTTAAAAGCAGACTACCCCTATCAAATTGGCACTCCCCCTGTAGGAATTCTCAGTAAATATCCGATTGTATCTAGCGAAATACTGCACTTAGCCGGCCATCCAGAAACGCAGCAACGGGCAATTATTAAATTTAACGAACAAGAAGTAGTCATTTATAATATGCAAGCTACCGGCCCGTGGTTTAAGAGATATAACATCGGGCGTTTTCTCAAAATTCCCGTTTACCAATATGGCAAACGAGCGCCTGAAATTCAAGACTTAGTGCAGCGACTTGAGCGAGAAACTCTCCCAGTAATCGTCGCGGGGGATTTTAATATGACAGACGAAACTCAAGACTATGACAGGGTGCAGAAAGTCATGCAAGATTCTTTCCGAAAATCTGGATTTGGGTTTGGTTTTACCTGGCCTCACGGTTGGGAACTTAAATTTTTGGTAAAAAGGTCGAATTGGAGATTAAATTATCCCGTTTTCCGGATTGATTATATTTGGTATTCAAAGCATTGGGGTGCTAAATCGAGTTCGGTTTTGGAGGCCACGGAGTCCGATCATTTGCCTGTAGGAGCCGAACTTATTTTGTTAAAGGAAGCCAGATTGTGAGAAGTTTTATAGTCAATACCAGTCTGCGATTGCGAGTTCCGAAACTCTTGAAAATTCGTTGACATTGTGGGTGACGAGAGTCGCTTGGAGGGCTACGGCTGTCCCTGCAATCAAAACATCGATCGGGCCGATGGGAGTACCTTGTTGCTCCAACTGGGCGCGAATTGTAGCAGCCGCAAGAGCAGCATCGCGATCGAAAGGAATAACGTTAACTCTGCTCAAAAATTGCTGAAGTTGTTGGGTGCGTTTTGCCGGCGAATTGGATTTAGCAATGCCGACTTGCAACTCAAAAAGGACGATCGTAGAAACGACTATTTCCTGGGGAGAAACATTAGCAAGATTTTGAGCAACTTGTCCTTGACCTTTGAAATAGTAGATCAAAGTGTTGGTATCCAAAACGTACATTTACAGACTCTCCCGCAGGATGTCTTGTCCGGATTCAGCACGAATATCTTCCAGGGATGGAAAATCTTTTGCCCAAGTTCCAGCAAGGGAAAAAACAAGTTCAGTCCAAGGAATCGGAGAGTCTACGGTGTCTGTTGGTTGGTTGGCGCTAAGGTGCTTGGCACAAACGAATTCAGCGAAAGTGAGAATTTCGCTGGCTTGGTCTTTGGGAAGGGTTTTGACGATTGCGTAAATCTGTTCAGCGATGGTCATAATCTGGTTCTAGGCAAGGTGCAGATTCAATTATACAAAACCAAATTGCTTCCTGCTTTATCAGTCTTCGTCGCTGTGGACTTTGCCCAAGAAAAACTTAGCTCAGCACTGGCGGCAATCCTACCTCTTGCGGCTGCACAAATCGGCCGTTAAAACTAACAGCTTTACCCTCAAAAGTCCTCGCTTCCGCCACCGCTTGCCGCAAATGAGCTCGCTCCATATCGTCCTGAATTCCCCCCACCAAATATACAATTAACTTCGTCGCTAAATCCTTTCCAGAAACTAGCATTCGCTTTTTGTTCGGATCGTACAAAATCCCGTACCAGGCAGACTCAGGATTGTCCATGTGGCTAAATCCTTCATCGACATCGAATCTGCGGAGTTTGTCGAAAATAGATTTCAGGGAAAGTTTCTTTCTAAATACTAGAATTCCCAAAGCATTAGCTAAAGCAATTTGGCCGACTGGACGGAACAAAAGATTTCCCTCGCCCGGTGGCTTTTCAAAACTAAATCGGCGCAATTCTGCCGTTTCTTCGCCGCTTTCAATTCTTTGATAGCTGGGTAAAGTTGCTAAATGATCGAACAATTTTTTAAACTCTTCAATTCCCTCTTTTAGTTCTTCATCTTCGGGACGCATGGGAATTAAACCTTTTCGTTCCGGCTTCCAATGAGGGAATTTGTATTCTAAATACCGTTCGGACATATCTTGCAGCGCTTGCAATGTGGTTAACACAGTTGATTTTGCTGCGACTGTGGCGCTGTCCCAATTGACGCGGGGGTTTCTGTCATCTTGCTCTTTTAATAAGGGATGGGTGACGGCAATTTTTCGGGCTGCGATCGCAAATCCGTTGTCCTCGTTCAATAATGCTAGCTGGCCCTGACTCAGCGTTACCGCCATTAGGTTAACATGCACAAAGATCGATCGCACGCGCCGTTGTGCTTGCTGTCGCGTTTCCCCCGCTACCGCCGCCGGGATAAACTCAATCCCGATTTTTTCGTGAGCTAATTTATACACTGTTTCGGGGTCGATTTGATACTCTTCTGCTAAATCTTCCAGAGTAATTGCAGCGCCGACAGGTTTTTTATTTTTGTTGTATCTTTGCAGGATTCCGGTTTTAATTAAACTCATTAAACCTTGAACTCCCATTAGCCGATGTTGACCGTCTAAGGCAAAAATCGAGAGTTCTTTAGAAACATTCAAAAGCCCTAAGTTCTCGTTTTTATCAAAGGATGTAAATTCAGTCGCGGATTTGGTTGCTACGCCATTTTTATCCCATTCTTCTGCTAGAGGATTGTCTACCCACGGGGGACTGACGACTACTAAAACTGCGGGGAATTTGTGCGATTTTCGGGCTGCTAAATATTGAGTGAGGGCTGCTTGGCGCGACCAATCTAAGGGACGCTGGATAATTTCGTCAATGGTTTCGTCGTCGCGGACGATGTTGTTGGTTTGGAGGTCGAATTTTTGGCGGAAAAGCGGCATCTGGGAGGCGAAACGGACGCGAGAGTCTAACCATTCTAGGGTGACTGAACCGATGTATGCTTCGCTGTTTCCCATCTGGGTTTTTTGTACGAAAATGCGATCGTCCTTTCCTAAATAATTATCTAATAAAAGTGCGATTTCCTGTCTGTCGCTATTTTCTTTTTCTAAAATTTTGCTAGCGAGGTCATCCGCTGGATGGGTAGTCATCGGCTGTTTTTATATAATTAGGCTATTTTTTCACAAAATATCATATATTAAAGTTTATGTCAACACTTGTTTTTAAAAAACCATTGTGAAATACTTAAATTATGCCCTATTCGCCCACCTTAATACCATAAACAATGCACAAAGTCAATAGCTATTAATGCTTAATTCCCATGCTTAATGCCCAATGCCCCATTCCCAATGCCCCATTCTAAAATATGTCTACTCCTTCCTTTGAATACATTTTGCCGGTCATCCGGGGAATTCAAGCGGGCCGCGAATATTACGTGTCGATGTGTCCGGTGCGTTTTTTGCCGAAATTGTTTCCCTTTGAATCTGAAGAATTGCCACCGTCTATGCGGGCGAAACGCGCGCTTAACAAAGCTAGGATTCCCGAAATTGCTGATTATTTTGTTAAGAATCCTACAAATTATACTTGTGGGGCAATTGCTGCTTCGATTGATGCGGATATTACTTTTGAAGCAGTGGGAAATGAGGCAGAAGAACGGAAAATTGGTCGCTTGCGGGTGCCGATGGATGCTAAGTTTACTATTAATGACGGACAGCATCGCCGGGCGGCTTTTGAGATGGCTTTGAGGGAAAATCCGCAGTTGGGATATGAGACGGTGGCGCTGATTTTGTTTCTCGATATTGGGTTGGAAAAATCGCAGCAGATGTTTGCTGATTTGAATAATTTTCAAGTTCCTTTGGAGGCGTCGCTAAGTCTACTTTACAACCACCGGGACGATCGGGCTTTTGTGGTGAAGGCTGTTGTTAAGCAGGTTGAGGTTTTCCGGTGTTTGACTGAGATGGAGAAGGGGAGTTTGAACGGGCGATCGCACAAATTGTTTGCGCTGAGTGCGATCGATCGTGCTATCATGGCTTTGCTGTCTAATATTCACCGCAGCGAACAGGCAAAACCCTCTGGTTCTCGCACCAAAAAAGAACAGAAAGAGGAAGAACTCGCTCAAAAAATACAACTGGCGGTTAGTTATTGGAATGCGGTTTGCAGTTTTATTCCAGATTGGCAATTAGTTCTGCACAAGCAAGTTGCGGCGGGGGAAATGCGCCGGGATTGCGTGCACTGTCACAGTGTTGTGCTTGAGAGTTTGGGGGAAGTTGGGGCGGCTTTGCGATCGGTTTTTCCTGAGAGTTGGGAGGAACGTTTGAGCCTTTTGCAGCAGGTTGATTGGTCGATTTCTAATCCTGATTGGGAGGGTGGGATTTTGTTGAAAGGGGGGATTTCTAAGTCGAGGGCGAGTGTTAGTTGGATGACTAATTATTTGAAAAAGCGGTTGGGTTTGGAAACCGCAGATACTGCACAGGCGTCCCGCCCGTAGATGCAGGCACAGGCGGGACGCCCGTGCCACCTGCGTTTGTAATTGCAGCGCCAAAATTCCTCCAAAAACTAGGCTAATTAAAATAGCGTCTGAATGGTTCTGCAAGAATGCCCAATATTTGGTCTAGCTGAGTAATAAAATATTCAGTCAAATCAATTTTTAACAACTGATTTTCTAGAATTAGGAATTTCCAGTTTGTACCAGTTGAAACTGCTCCATAAATTGCGGATTGTTCTTGCCCTTTGCGGGCATTAAATATTTGAGCTGCTGCCATCTGAGCCGCACACTGTCCCAATCCTATTCTAATATCGTTGTCTTTTGCTTCCACTAATGTCAAGACTGGGGCTGTAACTAATGATTGATTGCTGGATGCACTGAGGAGAAAGTCACAAGCCCCGGTTAATCCTTTGCTCTCTTCTACGTTAAATGTGTTGCCGGAAAAGTAGCCAATTTTGTTGTTGAAAGTGCGCCGTATTTCGAGTAGAATGGGAGTAATGATTAATTCCGAGCGAGCTTTTTCCGTGCTGATACTGGATGCTAAGTCTAAGGTTTCGTCTAGAGTTTGTTTGAGGCGTTCTGAAGGTGCGATCGGGGTAATTTGGCTGAATAAGTGGGGAATGTCTTCAACGGTTAGATCCAGGGTTGAGACGGCTTGGTCGATCGTTTTGAAGTCGCTGTAGGACATATTTGATCTGGGGGGGGATGGATTTGAGAACCGCAGATGCACGCAGATGAACGCCGATAATATTAGTTAAATCCATCCTAACTCGGCTTTTGCTGCCTCGACCGCCATTTTTACAGCACTAGCACTTGCTGTTATTTTATAGGAGGCTCTTGGATTATTAGGGTTGGAGTTAGATAAAACAACATTTCCCTCCCAAATACGGCTTTGTCTAGACCAATCCAGTTGTGCCACTTCCGATACTTTTTCAGGATCAAAATCTTGGCTGCTATCTGTGTCATAGGTATAGTATAGCAACCGACCTAAAACTTCTAGCCCTACACTTCTACCTAAGATACAGTATTCCTTAAAATGATTCACATCTTCAACTGTCAAATTTTCAACGCTGGTTTCACAAATATGTCTAGTCTGACTACATTCGGAAAAGAAATTGTTAAGACATCTAGCCAGAATACTTGAGGATTCAGCAACGTCATAATCTTTGAGTTCATCAATTGGGCCGTCAGTAAACGCACAACTCACCA
This sequence comes from Microcoleus vaginatus PCC 9802, assembly GCA_022701275.1. Classification (NCBI taxonomy): domain Bacteria; kingdom Bacillati; phylum Cyanobacteriota; class Cyanophyceae; order Oscillatoriales; family Microcoleaceae; genus Microcoleus; species Microcoleus vaginatus. The sequence continues at coordinate 6,218,777 of CP031740.1, read as the reverse complement.
ATTTGGCTATAAAATTAGTTGTGTATATAAGTTTCCTTTTACTGTCGGGATTAGTTTTAATTTTATCTGTTTTTCCATGAAACATTAAAACTTTTTCAAGTAAGTTTTTGGTAATACCAACCCTACCTTCAAACTCACCGAATGACAAAAGTAAGGATTTATCAAGTTGTCTTGTCTGCGCCATATCTCGAAAATCCGCCTGACACTGGTTAAAGTCTTCCTCTAAAACCAACGTAATAGGGAAATCATTATCACCTATTAATTCGCCGTCAGCACTTTCAATTAACTCGTGAATAGCGCGCTTGCGATGCTGTCCATCAGTAATATCTAACTTAACACCACGATGAATAACTACTAGACAAATCCCTCGACCTAGTTCTATAATGTCAATCTTTTCTGGATCGACATTTGCTGTCAGTGTCCCCAAAATCCAGGGTTGATCGTTTCTAGCACGTTTAAGAATATATTGTTTTACTTCCTCAGCATGACCCTTTATCTCTGGGCGGTTTTTACCAGAATCAGGATCGTTGCCAGTTGATGGTTTGGCCTGGAGGAGGGTAGGCAAGTCATCAGCCGGGATATTTATTTGCACCATCTTCCGCTTCCCCTGCTGGAAAATTAGCCCTGGATAGCACTTCTGACGGTGGTACTTGGCAAAGTAAGGCTCTAGAACATCCTCAAGTTTCTGGCTCGAATCAGTCTCTGGGTAGTTGTTTTCAGACATAATGCGGGTAAAAGCTTATTTAATTATTATAACTTTGTTGATGGTACGTGAACCAGGGATGCTATTGTGCAAAAAGGCCAATAACAAAGACACATGGATGAGTAGGCTAGCAAACAAGCAGATTGTATCATAAAACTTAAAAAGTAGCAAGATAGGGGTTTTCAAACGTGATAGAAATTCAGCAGATGTCATTATTTGCGCCGCGAACTGTTAAGGAGTTACTCGATGAGATAAAAGAGCTAACTAAAGAAATTCAAGAATTATACTGCTCAGACGCTATACCTTGGTTAATCGGTTGGAGTGGCGGGAAAGATAGCACCGCAGTATTGCAGCTTATCTGGAACGCAATCGCAGCACTTCCGATCGAGAAACGCACAAAAACTATCCATGTAATTACAACGGATACTTTCGCTGAAAATCCGATTATTTCGACTTGGGTACGTAAATCTTTAGCTAAGCTCAAGATACTTGCTCAAGAGCAAAAAATGCCTGTTTCCCCGCATCTGCTTCATCCAGAGGTGAAAGAAACATTCTGGGTATGCTTAATTGGTAAAGGCTATCCAGCGCCTCGCAATGGATTTCGGTGGTGTACAGATAGGATGAAAATTCAGCCTGTAAATCAATTTATCCGAGATTTAGTTCGAGTACATGGTGAAACTATTGTCGTTTTGGGTACTCGCAAGGCTGAAAGCAGCAAACGTGCAGCAACAATGAAAAAGTATGAAGCAGGTAGATTGCGTGATCGCCTCAGTCCTAATGGTCGCTTACCTAACTCTTTAATTTATACCCCTATCGAGGATTGGCGTGATGATGAAGTTTGGCTGTATCTAATGCAGTGGGACAATCCTTGGGGAAATAACAATAAAGATTTATTTGCCATGTATCGAGGTGCAACAGCAGACAATGAGTGTCCTTTAGTTGTAGATACTTCTACTCCTAGCTGTGGCGATTCTCGCTTTGGGTGCTGGGTGTGTACAATGGTTGACAAAGATAAATCTATGGAGGCAATGATTCAAAACGATGAGGAAAAAGAATGGATGCAGCCTCTCCTTGATATTCGCAACGAATTAGACATTAAAAACGATCACGATAAAAGAGACTTCCGACGCATCTACGGTAGAGTAGAACTGTTTGAACGCAACATGGGCGACGACACAACCTCCGTCGAACCCATCCCAGGGCCCTACACCAAATTCTGGCGAGAACACTGGCTGAGACGAGTCCTGGAAGCACAAACCCACATCCGCAAAACCGCACCCCAAGAAATGCGCGACATCACCTTAATTACCCCGGAAGAACTTAGCGAAATCCGCCGAATTTGGCTGGAACAAAAGCACGAATTTGACGACAGCTTGCCCCGGATTTATGAAGAAGTTACGGGCGAGCCTTTTGAAGATTCCCGTCCCGCCGCTGAAAGAAAACTCCTAGGTAGCGATGAATGGACTGTGATCGAAGACATTTGCAGCGAGGACAAAATGCACCTCGAATTGATGGCAAAACTCCTTGATACAGAACGCCAATACTACACGAAACCCCGCCGTACAGGAATTTACGGCGATTTGGACAAATGCTTTGAAACCAGTTCGCGATCGAAGGAAGAAGCGATTGGCAACGCCCACTATCAACGCAATTTAAAAAAAGCGGTGGAAGATATTAAAGCAAATCCGACCGAAAATATTCAGCAATTCAAAGATGCGATCGCCCAAACCAACAGTTCCGCCAAAAACGATACCGTTGATATTGCCAAACTTAAAGAAGAACTCGAAAGCAACAGCAATCAAAGTAGGCAGCTATCTTGGGCGGATATTAAATTTTCACCACCAAATTCAGGAGGGGAAAATAGCAAAGATTAGGTCAATAATGTCGATCGGGCGATCGGGCTTTGGGGTATCGGGCTAACCCGAAGATCCGCCGGGGATTGAGATCCCCGTCTCATAGCAAAAGTCGGTTAAAACCGACTCAAGGGCCAAATCAAAGGATCGCCGACTTCAGGAGTATCGCCCTTACCCGAAGATCCGCCGGGGATTGAAATCCCCGTCTCATAGCGAAAGTCGGTTAAAACCGACTGAAGGGCCAAATCAAAGGATCGCCGACTTCAGGAGTATCGCCCTTACCCGAAGATCCGCCGGGGATTGAAATCCCCGTCTCATAGCAAAAGTCGGTTAAAACCGACTGAAGCGCTAAATCAAAGGATTGGGGACTTCAGTCCTCTTTAAGAGGACTTCCGCTATGAGACAGGGATTTCAATCCCTGTCGGACTGTCGGATCGTGGGACTCTCCGATCGACCCCGATTGCACTCTCGCCCCGATTGTCCTCTGCAAGTCGATCGCCCTTACCCGAAGATCCGCCGGGGATTGAAATCCCCGTCTCATAGCGCAAGTCGGTTAAAACCGACTGAAGCGCTAAATTAAAGGATCGCCGACTTCAGTCCTCTTTAAGAGGACTTCAGCTATGAGACAGGGATTTCAATCCCTGTCGGACTGTCGGATCGTGGGACTCTCCGATCGACCCCGATCGCACTCTCAGATTCGTTGACAGAATCATAAATCCACCTAAAAAATCCGGAAAAATCTTTATGGCAATGTGGCGGCTGTACTATCATTTAGTTTGGGCAACAAAAGAGCGACAGCCTCTCATATCTCCCGCAAAAGAAACCGAACTTTACTCTTATATCATCGGCAAAGCAGACACCCTCAATTGCATCCTCCACGCCATCGGCGGCACAGAAAATCACATCCACTTAATAGTTTCCATTCCTCCGACACAATCGATCGCTGAATTCGTTAAAAATATTAAAGGTAGCAGCAGCCGTTATCTCAATCAAACTTTGCAAAATCCCCATAAATTTTCGTGGCAAGAAGGATACGGAGTATTTTCTTTAGGACAAAAACAACTAGACTCAGCAGTCGCTTATGTGATAAATCAAAAGGAACATCACTTGCAAAAAACCACAAATTCGCATTTAGAACAAATCACGGATCAAGACAATCCACCCACCCGGTGGCACCCGAATTCGCCAGAGAATTAATTGAAAAATATTGGCCGACTCTCCGACTCGCGGGATCTCCAGCTATTGCGTTTACATCCAGACCCGCCGGGGATTGAAATCCCCGTCTAATAGCGAAAGTCGGTTTTAACCGACTCAACAGCCAAATCAAACGCCCACCGACTTCAGTCCTCTTCAGAGGACTTTAGCTATGAGACAGGGATTTCAATCCCTGTCGTACTGGGGGACACGCCGATCAACCCCGATCGACCAATCGAGTCGATCGGGCTTACCCGAACATCCGCCGGGGATTGAAATCCCCGTCTCATAGCGAAAGTCGGTTTTAACCGACTAAAAACCCAGATTCAACAGTCACAAACTTCAGTCCTCTTTAGAGGACTTTAGCTATGAGACAGGGATTTCAATCCCTGTCGGACTGTCGGACTCACACATCGACCCCGGACTGTCGGATACGCCGATCGCACCCACCAACTTTCATCCCATCTCAACAACATCTACAATGCAATTCCTCGAACTCGTTCTCAAAAACTTTGGCCCCTATGCAGGCACCCAAACCATCAATCTCCGCCCCGAAAAAGACGGAAATCCCTGCCCAGTTATCCTATTTGGCGGCATGAATGGCGGCGGCAAAACCACCCTCATGGACGCCATTCGCCTCGCCCTCTACGGTGGTCGCGCCCAATGTTCCACCAGAGGCAATTTAAGCTACAGCGACTTTCTCAATCAATGCGTAAACCGCCATACTCCCCCATTAGAAGATACCCGCGTCGAACTAACATTTGAACAAGTCCAAGATGACAAATTAGCTCAATTCAAAATAGTTAGATACTGGAAAAAACCCGATATCAAAGATAACTTAAGTATTCTCATATACAGTGAGATTGTCAGCGATTGGTGGTCTGACAAAGCAATTACTAACACCTGGGACGAATACATCGAAACCCTTTTGCCTGTCGGAATATCCAACCTATTTTTGTTTGACGGCGAACAAGTAAAAGAACTCGCCGAACTCGAAACACCGCCGGAGTTTGTCGTCGGGGCGATTAAATCTCTTTTAGGTTTAGAATTAGCAGAACGCCTCGCCGTCGATTTAGAAATTTTAGCCGGCCGCAAGCGGAAAGAAATTGCTGGCAAAAAAGACTTGGCTGCTTTAGAGAAAATCGAACAAACTTTTAAGAAAATTAGTGATGAAATAGACGCAGCTAAGCAAGAACAAGCCAGCTTTAAAAACGAGTTAGATAAAGCTCAAAAAAATCAGCAACAAGCATCAGACAAGTTTATTTATGAAGGCGGGAAAATTGCCGCCGATCGCAGTCAGCTAGACAGCAAGCTAAACGACTACAGAAATCAGGCAGACAAAACCCGTCAAGCCATGATGGAATTGGCATCAAATACGCTACCACTAGCCTTAATTTCGCCTTTGCTAACCGAAGCCAAAATTCAAGCAGAAACAGAAGCCAGCCAGCAGCAAGCAAAGATTGCCCAAAATGTTATCAAACAAAGAAGCGATCGCCTTCTCAACTACATCGCGGAAATCTCGTTAAATCCCCAACAGCTAGATAAAATTCAAGACTTCATCCGCCAAGAAAACCAAGAACTCGAACAGCAAGCGGGAACAGACGTTCCGCCCTGGATGAACGCCGACAACAACAGCATCCAGCAACTAGAAAACCTTCTTAGCTACCAAATCAAAGCCCAGCAAATTCTCGCCCGCGACCAAATAGAAGAAATCAAAAGCATCGAAGCAGAAATCGATTTTACAGACAGACAACTCGCAGCCGCAGCTTCCCCCGAAGCCTACGAAAAACTAGAAGAAGAGGTCAGGAAAGCCCAAAAGGCAGTCGCTATAGCAGCCGCCGCCTGTGAATCAGCCAACCGCCGCGTCGATGAATTAGAGAGAGAATTAGCCAAAAACCAAAAAGAACTAGAAAGCTACAGCAGCGAATACATCACAATCAGAAACAGCCAACACGTCATCGCCTCCATCGCCAAAGCCCAAGCCACCCTGAAACTCTTTAAAGAAAAACTCACCCTCAAAAAACTCAACAAACTCGAAATAGAAATTACCGACTGTTTCCGCTACCTGTTGCACAAAACCGACCTCGTGCACAGAGTTGCGATCCACACTCAAACATTTAGCCTCTCCATTTACGATCCAGAAGGCAAACCGGTACCCAAACACCGACTTTCAGCCGGGGAAAAACAATTGCTGGCGATCGCCTTTTTGTGGGGATTAGCCAGAGTATCCGGGAGACAATTGCCAGTGGCGATCGACACTCCCTTGGGCCGCCTCGACTCCTCCCACAGAAACAACCTAGTCGAACGCTATTTCCCCTCAGCCAGCCACCAAGTCATCCTGCTTTCTACCGACACGGAAATTAGAAAAGTAGAATACGAAAAACTCCAAGAATTAGAGGCGATCGCCCACAGCTACCTCCTCAAATACGACTCCGCCAAACACCAAACCACCGTCGAAAAAGGTTACTTTTGGGAATAAAAATTCGCGCTAAAAAATAGCCGCAACCCCCTTGACTTTGCTGGGGAGTTGCGGTAGTATATATAGCATAATGGGATGGTTGCGAAAATTTTATTTTTGCCACCATCCCATTATTAAGGATAAATCCTACTACAATCAAAATACCAAAAAAAACAGATTTAATCAAGTCGCGCCGTGTAAAAAAATGTTAATTATTTCCAGTTATCTAGAGGCTTTGCTTCCCCAATATTAACACTTTTTGCAATATACCAAACAATCTCAAACTCATGGAACCACCACTCGATCGCATCCGCCTCTCCCAAACCGGCAAAGACCAACTATCAAAACTGAAACGATCGACCAAAATCGATCAGTGGAATATTCTATGCAGGTGGGGATTTTGCCGATCGCTCGCCGAACCCAGCATCCCATCGCCAGTACCAATTCCCAGCGACAGCAACGTCGAATTAAGCTGGGATGTCTTCGGCGGCGACATGGCCGATATCTTGATAATGGCCCTCAAGCAGCGCTGTCACCAAGATAATTTAGGCACAGAAAAAGAAACTCTAGCCAAACAATTTCGCCTGCACTTGCACCGAGGGATTGGTTATTTAGCCGGCGATCCGAATATTAAGAAAATCGAAGACTTGGTGGCGATCGCTTTATCGCCTGAAAAATTAAGAAATTAAACGAACCGCGAAGACGCAAAGGACGCGAAGGAAGAAAGGAAGAGAAGGGATGAGTTCACAATTTACTTCAGTAAAAGCGGGAAAAAATGACCTACTGGCCCTTGACCTTCCCCAATATCCAAAGCATATTTGAGAGCAGTAGTAACATAATCCTTAGCCAATGTCACCGCTGTAAACAAATCTTTCCCCAAAGCCAAATTAGCCGCGATCGCAGCACTCAAAGTACACCCAGTCCCGTGAGTATTCCCAGTATCAACAGTCTCAACCTTCAAAGTCTCCAACCGCGTACCGTCAAACCAAACATCAATTCCCCGCAAATCTCCCGCCATCCCGCCGCCTTTCACCAAAACAGCTTTCGCACCCAAACGGTAAATCTGCTGCGCCGCCGATCGCATATCATCCACAGAATCAATCTGCAAACCGCTCAAAATCTGAGCCTCAAACCGATTCGGAGTCACGACAGTCGCCAAAGGAATCAAAACATCCTGCAAAAAGGCGATCGCCCCGTCATCAATCAATCGATCGCCCGATCGTGAAACCATCACCGGATCGACAACCAAATTCCCTATTCCCAAAGCCTCAACCTGTGAAGCCACCGCCGCCATAATTTCCCGATTCAGCAGCATCCCAGTCTTCACAGCATCCACCCCAATATCCCCAACCACCGCCTCAATTTGAGCGGCCACAGCCTCCGCCGGCAAAGCATCCACCCGCGTCACCCCCAAAGTATTTTGAGCCGTCACACAAGTCAAAGCACTTGTACCGTGCACACAGTGAAACGCAAAAGTCCGCAAATCCGCCTGAATCCCGGCCCCACCGCCACTATCGGAACCCGCCACAGTCAAAGCCACAGGAATTTTCGATTTAATCATCTTCTTTCAACCCCAGATAAACACCAACATTCCCCAGACACATCCCAATCATATCTGTGGCACGGGCGTCCCGCCTGTGCTTCCCCGTGGCACGGGCGTCCCGCCTGTGCTTCCGAAACGGTTAAAATTCCCAAACAAAATTAGCTATGATTAAACCTATTGTAAAGAATTATTGCAAACAGCCGTGAAACTCACCCGAATCGACCTCAACTCTTGGATCTTCCACATCGCAGGCCAAACCATCCTCGTCGATCCCTGGCTGGTCGATCCGCTCGTATTTTACGGTCAACCCTGGTTGTTCACCGCCTACCACAACACGCCCGTCGCCTTCACTCCCAGCAGCTTACCGCCGATCGACCTCATCCTGATTTCCCAAGGATTAGACGACCACTGTCACAGACCAACACTCGAACAGCTCGATCGCACAATTCCCGCGATCGCCTCACCCACCGCCGCCAAAGTCCTCAGCAGTTTAGGCTACACTAATATCACATCTTTAGCAAATTGGCAAGAGTTAAATTTTAAAGAAAAGTTACAAATTACTGCCGTACCCGGAGCCGAAATCGGGCCGGGACAAGAAGAAAACGGCTATTTGCTCAAAGATTTAAGCAGTGGCGAGACACTTTATTACGAACCGCACCTGCCACCATTAGAAAAAGTCAAACAGAAAATAGACACAGTAGACGTAGCCATCGCCCCAGTCATCGGTCAAATCTTCCCATTCCTCGGACAAGTCATCATCGGCCCTTCGGAAGCCCTCCGCCTCGCCCAAACTCTCAAACCTCGGTTTTTCCTGCCTACAGCGGCGGGAGACATCCGAGCCACAGGCATTTTACCAATGTTAGTGCGATCGGTCGGCAGCATCCCCGAATTTCGCGATTTGCTAGCAAAATCGGGACTTTCCACCCAACTCCTCGAACCCGAACCAGGCCAAACCCTAGAAATTTGAGATTTTAGATTTGAGATTTTAGATTTAATCCGCCATCCAAAATCCCAAATCCACATTTATCTAGGCGGGCGACGGTTACGCAAAAACTCAGGAATATCCAATCCCAAATCCTGCGGCGGTTTCGTTGTCGGATCAGGCGTCTGTTGAGCCGGACTCGTCGGCACAGTTGCAGCTCGCCAAGGAGCATTAACATTTTGCGTCCGCCCCGGAGCCGGAGGCGACGGAACTTCTCCCGAAAAACCAGTAGCGATCACAGTAATCTTAATTTCGCCCTGAAGCCGCTCGTCAATCACCGCTCCAAAAATAATATTGGCATTCGGATCGACAACCTCGTAAATCGTCTCAGCCGCCGCATTCACCTCGTGCAGCGTCATGTCAGTACCGCCAGTGATGTTAAACACCACACCTCTAGCGCCCTCAATAGACGAGGCTTCCAGCAGAGGCGAAGAAATAGCCTGCATCGCAGCCTCCCTAGCCCGCGACTTGCCCGAACCTACGCCGATGCCCATCAAAGCCGAACCCGCATCAGCCATTACTGCCCGCACGTCAGCAAAGTCAACATTCACCAAACCGGGAATAGTAATAATGTCAGAAATACCCTGAACCCCTTGGCGCAGGATATCATCAGCAACTCGAAAAGCCTCTTGTACCGGCATTTGTTCGGAAATCACAGACAGCAGCTTGTCGTTAGGAATTACGATCAGCGTATCCACCCGGGTTTGCAAAGCCGCAATCCCTTCCTCAGCTTGGCTGGTGCGCCGCCGTCCCTCGAACGTAAAAGGCCGCGTCACTATGCCCACAGTCAATGCGCCCATTTCCTTAGCGACCTCAGCCACGATCGGAGCCGCGCCTGTGCCCGTACCGCCGCCCATGCCGGCTGTGATAAATACCAAATCCGCATGATTCAGAGCATTAGCAACCTCGTCGCGAGATTCCTCCGCAGCCTTTTGACCGATCGCCGGATTGCCCCCCGCCCCCAAACCGCGCGTCAACTTCTGTCCGACTTGCAAGCGTTTCGGAGCATTTGAGAGAACCAGAGCTTGGGAATCTGTATTCACACACCAAAACTCGACACCAGAAACCTCGCTAGCAATCATCCGGTTAACGGCGTTGCCCCCACCACCGCCGACGCCAATTACTTTGATTTTGGCAGCACTGCTGGGCATTATGTCTTTGGGATTGACCATAGGATCGATATCAATACTATCTACATTTACATAACCAGACTTGCGTCTAAACGGATTGGCGGAATCTGCAGCCACCGGAAAATTTTTTACTTCTTCCGAAGGGGGACTGTCTTGGTCAGACCCCTGTCTATTATTAAGCTTCATTAGAGTCGGGGATAGTAGATTACAGCTTGTTAACTAAACGCCAATTCACAATCAACTATAGGCTAAGTTGCGCGAAAAACTAACACTGATCGATGCTTAATGTTAGCAATCTCGGATTTGGCCGATCTCGCTAGCCCAGACCTCGCTTGACGCCTCCAGGTACTTGACCGGATTAAGGCAGTTGTAAGCAAGGCAAAAGGAAAAAAAATGGATACTAGCCCCAGACCCGGGGCGCTGTCCAAAAACTCGGCTGATTGCAAGCCCTGCCTATCGATCCTGGTGGGCAAAAATTCTGCCTATCGATCGATACCTTCTACCTTCTGTTGACAGAGAATCAATTCTGGGCGCGAGTGGGTGCGGGAGTGGAACTCTCCAAACTGGGGGGGAGTTCTGGCAAATGGACGATCGGCGAAGCAGGATTTTTCAAGTCAATGTAGGCTATTTTGCTTGAATCTAGCTGTTTTGGCAATTGTCGCATTCGGTCTAAAACCTTAAGTTGCTCCGCAGTCTTGGAACTGTATGGCCCTAAGTGTACGGTACCGATCTCTGTTTTCAAGATCAAGTTGTTCGGGTTTTGCCAATTAATCTCAAACACTTTCACCGTCAAGCCGCTGAGTCCTTGGTAAAACTTCGGCCAATAGGCGCGATACTGTTCCAAAGGCCCGATGACTTTTAAAGTGGGCAAAGAACGCTGAGGCTGCGTTCCCGGAATGCTGCCGGGCCCGATCGAACTATTCTGCGATCGTACAGCAGTATAACTATCCGACGGCATCCAACCTCCGCGAGCGTCCAGCCACCCCACTTTTTCCTTGTCGCTGTTCGATTTCAACACCGCAGTCGGCTGCGCCACCGCCACCGGCAGGCGTTCTGCCACTTCTATAGTCAAACTCGGGGGAAACAAGTTACGAGTCACATTCGCTTTGGCGATCGGTCCCGTGGACTCCAGCTTTTCGGCCAGCGCCTGCGGTTGAATCCCCCACAGCGACTGCGGGTAAGACAGCGGCACCAAAGACCGCACCGCCTTATCCGACAGCCACTGATTGCCCTCCACCTTCACTTGTTCCGATCGGGCAATTAACCAAGCCGGCTGAGCAATCCACCACAGCAAACCTCCAGCCATTGCGCTCGCTGCCAGCATTTGCCACACAACAGCCGCCAATCGAGCGCGCCTCTGCTGCCGCAACTTTTGGCGCCTGCGCCCTAACTCTGTTTGAGAAACCGCTCCAAAACTAGCCATCTACGTCTTGACAATATAGTAATTAAGGATTAGCACAAATTCAAAACTGTTGAATCTCTCTCTTGAACCCTGTTTTCCCCTACCATTTAACCAGATCCCCGCAAATTTACCCAGACTCCTGCCAATATCAGTAATATCACTGAGTCCGCTAAGTAATAAAAAATTATTAATTAAAAATTGCCAATTCCAGCGCCGGGAAAACCCCTTACCAGATCAAGGTTCTTTGGGTATTTAGGGCATTACCCCACAGGGCAAAAGGTTACAAATCAAACTAAACTCAACTAAAGAAAGTTTAGACTTTCGATTAACTTTTTTAACTTTTATTCGGCTTCCATTGTGATCGCACTCGAATTAGACAGATTCTATAAAGCCTGCAACCCGAGCAAGACCCTTGTTGCCGGAGACCCAGGAGATTATCAATACTACATTGATTTTGGTTCCGTGCGTGGCGGCAAAATCATTGAATCTTTACAGCGAACCATTACCCGCATCTCCCCCAACGAGCCAACCTGTCAGCTATTTACAGGACATATCGGGTGTGGCAAATCTACGGAATTGTTTCGACTAAAAGCTGAGTTAGAGCAAGAGGGTTTTTGCGTCGTCTACTTCGAGTCTTCCCAAGACTTAGACATGGGTGATGTAGACATCAGCGATATTTTGCTGAGCATTGCGCGCCAAGTCAGCGAAACTATGGAATCCGCTAAAATCAAACTCAGACCGAGCTATTTTACCAATCTGTTTGCAGAAGTGGCAGAATTTTTGCAGACTCCCATAGATTTGTCAGCGGAAGCCGAGTTATCTGTAGGCATTGCTAGAGTTACTGCTAAAACTAAAGACTCTCCCAAACTGCGATCGCAACTCAGGCAATATCTCGAGCCCCGCACCAACAGCATCTTGCAGTCGATCAATGAAGAACTCCTCAACAAAGCTAACGCTGAACTTAAGCACCAAGGCAAAAAAGGGCTCGCAGTCATCGTTGACAACCTCGATCGCCTCGATGCCTCCCTCAAACCCAGCGGACGCACCCAGCCAGAATACCTGTTTTTAGACCGTGGCGAACAGTTGAAAAAACTTAATTGCCATGTTGTCTACACGATTCCCCTGACTTTGATTTTTTCCAACGACTTCGGCCGCCTCGCCAGTCGATTTGGAGTCAAGCCCAAGGTGATGCCGATGGTACCGGTGCAAATGCGATCGGGCGACGACCACATTGAAGGAATGGCACTGCTGCGGCAGCTAGTATTAGCTAGAGCTTTTCCGAAAGTTGCTGCCCCTCAACGCATCGATTTGATTTCCCAAGTCTTTGACTCTCCCGAAACTTTAGACCGGCTTTGTCGGATTAGTGGCGGTCACGTTCGCAATCTACTGATGCTTTTGTATAGCTGTTTGCAGCACGAAGACCCTCCCTTTTCTCGCGAATGCCTCGAAAGCGTCATTCAAGAATATCGCGATGACCTTTTGGGAGCCATCAATGACATGGAATGGGAATTGCTGTTTCAAGTCGTCAACCGACAAAGTGTAACCGGCGAAGAAGAGTCTCAAATCTTGTTGCGAAGTATGTTTGTCTTTGAATACCGCGATCAAGAAGGTCGTTGGTTTGGGATTAATCCAGCCTTAGCAGAAACTAGAAAGTATAAGGAGTGGCTGCAGCGCTGTGAAGCAAAATAGTTGGGATTTTTGAGATGCCTTCGCGACTCTAAGAACCCTTAACCACCAGGGACTTAGAAAGTATTTAACTGAAAATTCATCGCTCACAACTCCGAAATCTTACCATCCAATACAGAAATCAGTCAGCGGTTTTTGCCACTGGCTAATTTCTGTTGAATGCTGGCTATAGGCGGTGAATGTTATTGTCGCGTAAAACTTTGCCGCCACCAAGGACGTTCCCCACTCTCAACTCTCATATCTGCAATGCCAGACCCCCTATGTCTGTTTTTACCTGTTGCTGTTAATTTCAAATAATCCCATCCCGGACGACAATTTTTTTTGCTGGTGTGTTAAATGCCTGCTACAGATATATCGCAGTTGTTTACTAATAGCTAGTCGTCGGTATGATCATGAACTTAGCGGTTGGGTATTTATGATCTGTAGTTTTTTATATATAGCTGAATCAAAAAATCTAAGGGGGCCTTAAATTTTTACTGGGAAGTCTAGCATTCTCTGAGATTGAAAGGTATGATATCTTTACATTGGAGCTAATAACTCTGTAAGTATTGATAGGAGAAGTACGCAAAACTACGTATTTATACAGAGATACCGCGTCAGACAGAGACGACTATCTCTAAGTAGATAGGCTTTCACTCACGATTGGCGAGAGTTAGGTAATTGATTAATGCAAAAGAGGTGCACGCATGACCGATCTAATTAAGGTACAAGAAACTGCCAACTACAACGAGCGATCGCTCAAAACTCTGGTCAGGTCCATCACAATGTCTCAACACCAATTCTCGCTAATTTTGGTGCGCTGCAACTATGAGCAGTTGCGGCAGCAAATAGCGCAGCGGCTGCGAGAAGTCTCCCCAATTCCAATTCAAGATATCGTCCTGCCAGCGTCAGTCAAAACCCTTTACACTACTCTGCAAGCAAGCACTTTCCAGGAGGGGTACTCGCCTGTCAGTGCCGCCTCGGCTTTGATGGTATTCGGTTTAGAAACAGTAGTAGCGATCGACGAACTGATGGCTTCTACCAATCAAGTGCGAGACGAATTTCGCAAAAATTTTTCCTGCCCAGTGATTTTGTGGGTAACAGATGACATCGTGACCAAAATGATTCGTCTGGCCCCAGATTTCAAAAGTTGGGCCGCCGCCACAATTAAATTTGAAATGGGCGTTGACGAATTAATTAATTTCCTCGCTAGGCGGGCAGATACTATATTTAAAATAGGCGAACTCAATCAAGAACTCGCCAGCAACAACGTCAGCACCATTGCTAATTGTGAGACCTGCGAAACCCCGTGCGAAAAACGCGGCCTGGAGCGCGAAATCAGCCCTGGAGAACGCTTTCTAACTTTTAATTCAGGACCCCAAAACCGACGACAATCAGATGTCCACTCGTATTCCCCATTGAGTCCGGGCAATACCTTCGATTTGGCGATCGGCTCTTTGCCACGCCGAGAACTAGAATTAGCTTTAAGAGATTTACAAAATCGCGGTGAAGAATTAGAACCCGCCCTCAAAGCCAGCCTGCAATTCGTTCTCGGTCGAGATTACTATGTCAGCGACCAAACCGAAACTGCCTTAATTCACTACCAAGAAAGTTTACTATTTTGGCAGCAAAAAACGGGCAACTGGGAACTGGCAAACTTGGAACATTCCGAAAACCCAGAAACCTTCTCCTCCTTGTCGAATCCTGTCCCCAAAATTTTATTTTTAGAGAGAGAAGGCATAGTGCTGTTTCACATAGCCCTGTGTCACCGCTTGCAAGCAGCCAGAAACCCGGTAGCCAACCGCCAGCACTGGGAACAAGCTTGGATTAGCCTGGAACAATCTAGAAACGCTTTCTCCCTTGCCTCACGCCCGGAATTGGTAGCTGAGGTGACAGCACACCTCGGAGAAGTGCTGCAGCGCCTGAAAGCTTGGGGAGAGTTGCAAGCATTAGCTGAAAATTCTTTGCAGTTGCACTTCACTTACGGTACTCCCAGCCAACTAGCTCAAGATTACGGCTTTTTGGCTGAAGTTGCCCTGCAACAGTCGAGGTGGAGTCAAGCCCGCCAGCTAGCCGAGTTGGCTTTGGCGATTTTGGATCAAACGCCTAATGATTTGAGATTGCTGATTGAAGATTTGAGATTGGGGTTTGAGGGAAATTATCCAGAATTTGTGGGCTCTAACGAGTCAAGTAACGAACCCAAATCTAAAATCCAACATCCCAAATCCGACAGGAGTTCATATCTTTTACTTTTAGCCCGAAGTTTGCGGCAGTTAGGCCAATGGGAAGCGGCGGTTCATTCTTTGGAGTTGGCTCAATCTCAAAGCGAGCCGAAGTACGACCCCCGACTTTACATCGATATTTTGACGGAACTGCAAGCCGTTTATTTCGAGCAGGGAGAGTATCTTAAAGCGTTTCGGATTAAAAAAACCCAGCGTTCGATCGAATATCAATACGGATTTAGAGCTTTTATCGGAGCCAGCCAATTGCAGCAGCAGCGCCAAGCCGTCAATCCTTCAGGTCCCTCAGCTCAAAACCAAGCTGCCATCGCAGCGTCCATGACAGCTTACTCGCGCCAAACAGATATCAATAGCTTGCTAGAAAGAATTAGCAGGGACGACCATAAATTAACTATTATTCATGGGCCCAGCGGAGTCGGGAAAAGTTCTCTAGTCAATGCCGGCTTAGTACCAGCTTTGAAAAATATTACTCCGGGCGCGCGGGATACATTGCCCGTAGTAGTCAAAGTTTACACCGACTGGCTGGTAGAGTTAGAAAATGCTTTGAACAGCGCCCTGTACGACAAACAAGCCGAAGAGGAAAGTAAATTAATATCGAAAGGACTACAGGGAATCCACAAAAAAAGTTGCTCGGTTATTCCTGCTCGCAGCTCGGAAGTCTCTTCTTTTATTATAGATCAGTTGCGCGAAAATGGCACAAATAATTTGTTAACTGTGTTGATTTTCGATCAATTTGAAGAGTTTTTCTTTGTTTCGACTTCAGTGGAACAAAGACAACTTTTTTATAATTTTTTGGGTTTGTTTTTGAATTTGCCTTATGTCAAGATAATTCTCTGCTTGCGGGAAGATTATTTGCACTACTTACTAGATTGCGATCGCTTCCCAAATCTTGACGCTATTAACAATAATATTCTCGACAAAAGTATCCGCTACCAACTGCGGAGTTTTTCTATCAAAGACGCGCGGGCTGTCATCGGACACTTAACAGAACGGGCGGAATTTTATTTAGAGCCGGCACTGATCGATGCCTTCGTAGAAGATTTAGCAGACGAACTGCAAGAAGTGCGACCGATCGAATTGCAGGTAGTAGGAGCGCAACTGCAAGAAGAAGGTATTACCAGTCTAGCCCAATACCAGCAATTGGGGGACAATCCCAAAGCGGAATTAGTGAAACGATCGCTCGAAAGAGTCATCTCTGACTGTGGCCTGGTTAACGAAGACGCAGCTTGGAAAATCTTGTTTTCCCTGACAGATGAAAGAGGCGTTCGCCTGATAAAAACCAAACACGAACTCTCGTTAGTTACAGGTTCGCAGCCAGCAGATGCCCGCGAAACCGAATTATCGGCGATCAGCAGAAACAGAATTTCCCTACAGCGACAGTTCGCAAAAGACCCTGAAAGCCGACAAAAGAAAATCGACAACCTCGACTTAATTTTAGACATTTTAGTTGGTCACGGTTTGCTATTTCTGCTACGGGAAGCGCCCGAAGACCGCTATCAATTGGTACACGACTATTTAGTGCGACCTATCCGCCAAAGATTCGGCTTAGAAGCCAGACTGCACAAAGCAGAAGCAGACAAAAAAATGAGTCAAGCACAGCTCTACCAAGCCAATACTTTTCTCAAACAACTGCTGGGATTAGCAGTGATTGGCGTCATGCTGCTAACGAGTTCCACCATCGCCGCCGTCAACTTTTGGTGGCGGGCTGTGGGTCAAAAACAGCTAGCTGTCGCTCAAACTCAGCGAGCCGAAATCAGTACCCTGACAGCAGCTTCTGAAGCACTTTATTTCTCAAACAACAAATTTGACGCCATGATGGAAAGTTTGAGAGCTGGTAAAAAGTGGAAACAGCTCGAAAACTCCCAACAAATGTATACTCTCAAAGACACCGAAATTCTGATTTCTGCTGCCCTCCAGCAGGCAGTTTATGGAGTCAAAGAACGCAACCGCTTGGAAGGACACGGCGATGTAGTTTGGGGTCTTAGCTTCAGTCCCGACGGCGAAACAATAGCTTCTTCCAGTGTAGATAAAACCGTCAAACTTTGGCGGCGCGACGGCAGTTTGTTGGCAACTTTAAAAGACCACACTAACAGCGTCTCCTGTGTCACGTTCAGTCCCGACAACAAAACCCTAGCCTCGGCAAGTTTAGATAAAACTGTCAAAATTTGGCAAACCGACGGCAGTTTGCTGGCAACTTTCAACGGGCATACTAATAGCGTTACCAGCGTTGCTTTTAGCCCTGACGGTCAAACGATCGCCAGTGGCTCTACAGATAAAACTATCAAACTTTGGAAAACCGACGGCACGCTGCTGAGAACGATCGAACAATTTGCTCCCGTAAATTGGTTAAGCTTCAGCCGCGACGGCAAAATAATTGCTGTGGCGAGCCATGACGGTACTGTGAAACTGTGGAGTTCTGACGGCAGGTTAATCGCTAATTTGTGGCACAGCGAAAACAGACAACCCTCGAAAATTTACACCGTCAGTTTCTCGCCCGATGGTGAAACGATCGCCAGTGCGGGTGAAGATAAAACGGTGAAAATCTGGAGCATCGCTGCACTCAAACACCCACCAACAGAAAATTCAAGACAAGCAAAAAAAGGTGAACTGCTAACAACTTTGCGGGGACACAGCAAGTGGGTATTTGGTGTGAGTTTCTCCCCCGACGGTCAAACACTTGCTTCTGGAAGTGCAGACGGGACTGTCAAACTCTGGAGTCTTGCTGGTGTTGGCGACAAGCGCCCAACCGATGCTAGCAACATTAAACCAGAGAGTCGCTTACTGAGAACTTTTGAGGGACACGCTGATCGAGTTACTCAGGTGAGTTTTAGCCCGGAAGGCAAAACCTTGGCTTCGGCAAGTTTTGACAAAACTGTCAGGCTGTGGCGACTCGATGACGTGCCGCTCAAAACTCTCGACGGACACCAAAACCGGGTGCAAGGCGTTACTTTTAGCCCCGACGGCCAAAGGCTGGCTTCTGCTTCTACGGACAAAACTATCAAACTCTGGAGTCGCACGGGAGTTTTGCTAGAAACCTTGGAAGGACACACTCAGAGAGTCGCCAGCGTCAGTTTCAGCCCCGACGGCCAGCTACTTGCTTCTGGGAGTTACGACAAAACGGTGAAAGTCTGGAGTTTGACAGAAGATGGCATGAATAATATTCTCCCTTGTCCTTCCGCCCCGCTATTCCCGTGTTCGCCTTCTGTGCAGTTCACTCTCGACGCCCACGCCGACAGCGTGATGAGCGTGAGTTTTAGCCCCGACAGCGAGATACTCGCTTCCGGGAGCAAGGATAAGACTGTGAAACTCTGGACTAGAAACGGCAGGTTGATTAAGACTTTGACGGGACACAGAGGCTGGGTGACTGGGGTGACTTTCAGTCCCGACGGCTCGATGCTGGCTTCTGCAAGCGATGATGGTACTCTCAAACTCTGGAATCGGGACGGTCGTTTGCTAAGAACTTTTGAAGCAGCTCACAACAGTTTTGTATTGGGGGTTGCTTTTAGCCCTGATGGCAAAATGCTGGCTTCGGCTGGTTACGACAATTCGGTGAAATTGTGGAAGGTAGATGGGACGTTGGTGGCGACGCTGCTGAAGGGTTCTGGCGACAGCGTGACTAGCGTGGGTTTTAGCCCGGATGGTTTGTTGGTTGCTTCGGGCAGTTACGATCATAAGGTGAAGCTTTGGAGTCGCAGCGGGACTTTGCTGAAAACTTTGACGGGTCACAAGGATAGTGTGATGAGTGTAAGTTTTAGCCCGGATGGGAAGGTTCTGGCTTCTGCGGGCCGGGATAATCGGGTGATTTTATGGAATTTGGATCTTGACGATTTGCTGGTGAGGGGCTGTGACTGGGTGGGAGATTATCTGAGAACTAATCCTAATGTGAGCGATCGCGATCGGCGTCTCTGTGAGGGGGTTGGGGCAAAATCTCAATTTTAAGGTAATGGGTAATTTCTTCAGTGTCCCTCCTAGAAATCCCCTTGACTCTATGCAGCGGTTTTAAGCGCCGCATAAAGTCAAACTAAGTTTTAACTGAGAGGGACTCAAGAATCAAGGGGCTAAAAAGCCCGGGTGTGGTATCAAAACTCAAAACTCAAAACTATTTTCCTCTTCCCCTTGGTCTCGGCTTCCTGTAAAGTAAATAATTGTAAAGAAATATGAGTTTTCTCTTATCCTCTGGTTAAGACCGCCAGCTAGCATTCACAATTAAGAACCGGATTATAAGTTCCTATGTCACAGCTTTTCCCGCGAAAATTTCTAGCCTCTGTTGCCGCATTTTTTCTGGCTTTGTCCGTGTGGGCGATCGCACCAGCAGCCCACGCTTTCAATAATCCCGATTTGTTGCCGTCAACTCAGACGCCCATCATTGATTTAGCTAAAGCCCTCACGGATATTGAAGAAGAGAGTTTGACAAAAAATTTAAACGCCTTTGAAGCCGAAACCGGCTGGAAATTGCGAGTGCTGACTCAGTACGATCGCACGCCGGGTTTGGCGGTCAAAAGTTATTGGGGGCTAGATAACAAGAGTGTGTTGCTAGTTGCTGACCCCCGAGGGGGCAATTTGCTCAATTTTAATGTGGGCGACTCGCTGTATCCGCTGCTGCCACGCACTTTTTGGGTGGAACTGCAAACTCGCTACGGTAATCAATTTTTTGTGCGGGACAATGGCGAAGATCGAGCGATTATTGAATCTTTGGAGTCGATAGAAGGCTGTTTGCGTCAGGGCGGATGCCGCGTGGTTCCCGGCTTGCCGAGGGAACAGTGGGTTCTGACGTTAATTACGTCGGTGGTTGGCGGCGTCATCTGCGGGTTTGCGGCTCAGCCTCGGAAGCCGGGACAGGTTGTGGCTTGGCAGTGGGCACTGATTTTTTCGCCGCTGTGGGGCATTCTGTTTTTTGCTTTCGGACTTGGGCCGGTGGTGACTCGGACTTCTGACTGGTTGCCTGTGGTTCGGAATGTGGCCGGTTTTGCGATCGGAGTTTTGGTGGCATTCCTGACTCCGGTGTTGGGCAAATCTTCTTCGTCGTCGGAAACTTAGTTGTCAGTTGGCAGTTGGCAGATTTTACTCAACAGTCAACGAATGACTAAAAGCTGGTAAGCTGATACCTGACAACTCACAGGCGACAGCTATCCAACAAATGGAATGGCACGTAAGCGATGCCCAGAGTCTGGGATTAATCGATAACGAAATTGGCGACCACGGTTTTTCAGCGGCGGAGTACGAAATAGTCCGCCGCGTGATTTATGCGACTGCTGATTTTGAGTACAAGTCTTTAATTAGTTTTTCCGATCAGGCTTTGCAGGCCGGTGCGGCAGCTTTGGCTGCTCGGACTACGATCGTGGTAGATGTGCCGATGGTGCAGGTGGGCATTACGCCCCTAATCCAAAATACCTTTGCGAATCCGGTTTACTGTTCGATGGAGGCTTTGACACGCCCCCAAAAGGAAAGGACGCGGGCGGCTTGGGGGATTGAAACTTTGGCAAGACGCTATCCTGAGGGGATTTTTGTGGTGGGGCAGGCTCAAACTGCTTTGTCGGCGATCGTAGATTTGATTGAATCTGAGGAAATTCGGCCGGCTTTGGTGATTGGGACTCCTTCTGGGTTTGTAGGGGTTGACGTGGCTAAGTCGCGGCTGCATGATTCCATGATTCCTCACATACGCATTGAGGGCCGCAAGGGCTCTGCGGTAGTGGCTGTGGCTATTGTTAACGGGCTGGTGGATTTGGCTTGGCAAGCTTACGGCCAAGAGGGGAACAGTTGATCGATAAGTTAATTGTCATGAGTCATGGGATTTTAGATTTTAGATCCCGCTTTCGGCACCCTCTACTTTCACAATAGGTTTTTTCCGAATTTTGTGAACAAATTAAGTTACTTTTTATAACGCGGGATTCTGTGAACCATCATAGATAGTCCTGGACGCATGAGAGTCCAGAAACCGGGTTTGATGGACGAAAATACACAGGTTGTAGCCACAGATTCGGTAAAAAACCTGCTGATTGAGCGAAGTCGAAACCCGGTTTCTTTGTGGGAGTTCGTAAGTCTTGATAGAGTAGAATTCTCTAGCAAATTAAGGAAATGAGTCGATTGCAAATTCGCGAAGATGACCTCAGAGGTAGAAAGATCGCTGACTTTCTCCGCGAACATCTCGAAAATATGAATGAGATTACACCACCTGGAAGCATTCATGCTCTTGATTTAGAAGCATTGCGATCGCCCGATATTACTTTCTGGACGGCTTGGGAGGGTGATGAATTACTCGGATGCGGAGCACTGAAAGAACTAGATTCAAGAAGTGGTGAAGTCAAATCAATGCGTACCGCCAAGGCTCACCGCCGTAAAGGTATCGCCTCGAAGATTCTTGAACACATCATAAAAGAAGCCGAACGGCGTGCTTACGATTGCCTGAATTTGGAAACAGGGGCTTTGCCTGAGTTCGCCCCGGCACGAGCCTTGTATATACGGTATGGGTTCAAGTACCGAGGCCCCTTCGCTGAATATATTGATGACCCGAATAGCGTGTTTATGACGAGAAAGCTCTAGGAGCGACTTCTCTAAATTGGTATATTTCTTGAAAATCTCGCAATGACGTTTAACTATTATTAGACATCTCCAGAAATTAAGTTTTTCCCCGGGTGTAACTTGCCATCGCTCTTAAATTTCTGGCTACGATCAATATTAATAATCAGCGGGCGATCGCCTTTTTACATCTCTGCTTTGATTAGTGCGATCGCGGTCTTTTTTTCTGCCTTTTTTAATTTGCTGGCTCATTTCTACAAACAAATCTCTGCGTAAATAAGGATAGTCGCTCACCCACACGTCACGGCTGGGAATATAAATATCGGAAACTTTGGCAATTCTGCCTAAATCTTCTTGGTTTGACATAATTAACATTAAAGCAGCTTGGCCGGGGACAATTCCTTGGTGATCTTTCCGCAATGGAGCTCGAAGTGTAGTAGTAAATCCGGTTTTGTCGCCAACTTCTAAGTTGATGCGTGGTTCTAGGTTGTCAACTATTACGAGTTGTCCTTTTTGATTGACTGTTTCTTCTTGACTGGTGACTTCATCTGTAATATATATATCCAAAACTCGCCCTTGCCAAAAACCGCAGTATTGATATTTGCGGCATTCTGCATTCCGCAAACTCGCCCACAAAATCGGCCCCCACAGCCAGTACAAACCAGCTATCAATCCGGTGATTAAAACTAGCGGCCCGACATCTGAACCGGCGAAGTTGTAGACTACGAGGAGGAAAACTACGGTGACTGCAGAGATTAACATTCGCCTCAAAAAATCTGGCGGTTTTCCCCAGATATATTTGTATTGCGCTCCCGTGGCGACGGCAGGAATTAGTTCTTGAAATGTTTCACGGGTTAAGGGAATTAGCATAGGAAGTTGGGCAACGAGCAATGTACGGGATGTAACGGCTGTCTGTTCGGAAGCGGATTAGATTAAGGGATTTAACAGATTTTACGGATTGATGTTGAAGTCAAAAATCACAAGTTAGAAGTCAAAAGTTAGAAGTTAGATTAATTCCACATTACTAATGACTAATGACTCATGACTAATGATTAATGACTACAAGATTTTTTCCAGGCCGTAAACGAGCGATCGCAATTCAAGGACTTTGCGTATAGACAGCAAGACTCCTGGCATATAACAAGCGCGATCGCTCGTATCGTGCCGTAAAGTATAAACTTGACCGGCGCCCCCAAAAATTACCTCTTGGTGGGCAATTAAACCGGGTAAACGGATGCTGTGAATGCGAATCCCTTCATCGGCCACTGAACCTCGAGCTCCGGCTAATTTTTCGGTTTCCTCAACTTCTGGCGGATTGAAAGTTTTTCCCATTTCTGCTAGCATTTGGGCAGTTTGAATTGCCGTACCGCTGGGGGCGTCGGCCTTTTGATTGTGGTGCAGCTCGATAATTTCTACGTGTTCAAAATACTGAGATGCCGTGACGGCGGCTTGTTGGAGCAAAACCATGCCGATTGAGAAATTGGGTATGATCAAACACCCAGTGCTAGCTTTATCAGCGAATTCACCTAAGTTTTCAATTTGCTTGCTGCTCAATCCGGTAGTGCCGACTACTGGGCGAATCCCGTAAGCTATGGCCGATCGCACGTTTTCATAAACAGACGAAGGGTGCGTAAAATCTACCATCACCCCTAACTGCTTTTCCTGAGCTGCTAATACCAGCATTCCTTGCAAGTCGTCTGTGATGGGAACTTCTAACGGGCCGCATCCGGCTAATTCGCCGGCATCGGCGTTGAGGCACTCAGGAGAGCGGTCTACAGCCCCAAATAAGGTCATGTCACTAGCATGGGCGATCGCCTTAATTACTTCGCGGCCCATTTTGCCTGCAGCACCGTTAACAATCACCGGAATCGGAAGTTGATTCGCCATCATCTCAAAAATATCCTGAAAGTTCGATCGACTAAATTTTAACGCTTGTGCGAATTTGGGGAAACAAGGAATGAAAGACAGGATTTGGTGGCAAATCTTCAAAAACCCGGTTCCCATTCGAGAAATACTTTGCCAAATCGAGTAATTAGCTTAAAGAAACTCGGTTGCGGCACAAGTTCTGAAAAAATTACATTCAATCTCATATTAAGCTCAATTCTGTAAGAACAGACTGGTGCAAAGCTAATTTGCACCGACATATTTTTTCTGTGACTGCCAAATTCTCTCGAAATCTTCGATATGTCATGTCTGTCGCAACTGGCTTCGACCTGAGTTCTCATAACCGACGGGTCAGGATTTTGCCTGCAATGCTTGCTGGGGTGACTGTAACGCTGCTGAATATGGGAGTTCGGCAGTTGGGAGGCCTGCAAAGCTTGGAATTGGGGAGTTTTGACTCGTTAGTGCGCTTGCAGCCAGATTTGGGCCCTGATCCGCGACTGTTGGTAGTGGCCATTTCTGAGGCCGATATTCAAGCTTTGGGGAGATTTCCGATTTCCGACGGTGCGATCGCCCAAACCTTGGTCAAACTGCAAAAGTATCAGCCAAAAGTCATCGGTTTGGATTTGTACCGGGATTTGCCTCAAGCACCGGGACACGAGGAATTGCTGGCCGGGCTGAAAGCACCGAACGTGGTGGCGATCTATAAATTGAGCGATTCAGAAAGTCAGGGAGTGGCAGCGCCCCCTGGGATACCGCCCGATCGGGTCGGTTTTAACGACTTCGTGCTCGATCCTGATGGCGTTGTACGCCGCAATTTGCTCTCAGTCTCGCAACCAGATAGAAAGATTGCTTTATCGTTTTCTATGCAAGTGGCTTTGTTGTATCTCAAAGACAGAGTACAGCAGAAAAATAGCGCTGTTCATCCCCACCAAATCAACTGGGGAAAGGCAGAATTTGTGCCTTTAACTTCTGACAGTGGTGGCTATGCAAATCTCGACGCCAAAGGCTACCAAATTTTGCTCAAATACCGTTCTGGTAAGGATGTGGTGCGACAAGTCAGTATCAGGCAGGTATTGAAGGGGGAAATTGACCCAAGCTGGGTTAAGGACAAGATTGTGCTGATCGGGACGACGGCACCGAGTACCAGAGATTTGTTTTTGACGCCCTACAGCCCGGTTAAAAAGCAAAGTCCGAAAATGCCAGGGGTGTTGCTGCACGCGCAAATGCTCAGCCAAATATTGAGTGCGGTTTTGGATGGGCGATCGCTATTTTGGGTGTGGCCGGAATGGGCGGAAATTTTGTGGAACGGTGCTTGGGCTTTGGTGGGCGGGGTTTTGGCTTGGCGGATTCAGCACCCTGTGAGGGCGGGATTGGCTGGGGGTGCTGCATTGATGGGGCTGTTGGGGATTAGTTGTGGGATTTTTATTTGGGGTGGGTGGGTGCCGCTGGTGTCGCCGACTTTGGGTTTGGTGGTGACTGGTGTGGGTGTCAGTGCTTACAGGAAGCTTTACGATGCTTTTCACGATTCTCTAACGGGTTTGCCGAACCGGGATTTGTTCGTGGATTGCTTGGGGCGGGCGATGATCGCCAATACTAGGGGCCGGCGCAGCTATCTGTTTGCGGTGCTGTTTTTGGATTTAGACAGGTTTAAGGTGATTAATGATTCTTTGGGTCATTTGGTGGGGGATGAACTGCTGATGGCGGTGGTTCTGCGGTTGAGGGCGATTATTGGCTCCGGGGATACTGTGGCGCGGGTGGGGGGCGACGATTTTGCGATTTTGCTGAGGAATATTGATCTTGACAGTGCGGTGGATTTGGCCGATCGAATTCACAAAGCTTTAATTGTACCTTTTGAGTTGAAGGGGCAGGAGGTGTTTGTCACTGCGAGCATCGGGATTGCGCTGGGGGGCGAACCCGCTGCTAATGTCAGGGAACAGCCGGAACACTTGCTGCGGGACGCCCACACGGCGATGTACCGGGCGAAGGCTTTGGGAACGGGAAGGTATCAGGTGTTTAATGCTTCGATGCACGATTTGGCGGTGGAGAGGTTGCAGTTGGAGACGGATTTGCGGATGGCCCTCAAGCGTCAGGAGTTTTTGCTGCACTACCAGCCGTTTGTATCTTTGGCAAGCGGGAGGATTATTGGGTTTGAGGCTTTGGTACGCTGGCAACACCCGCTGCGCGGTTTGATTCCACCGATGAAGTTTATTCCGGTGGCTGAGGAAACGGGGGCAATTGTCCCGCTGGGTGAGTGGGTGCTGGAGGAGGCTTGCCGGCAGTTGCGGCTGTGGGAGGAAATGTTTGATTTCGATCGACCTTTGATTATGAGTGTAAATTTATCTGGGAAGCAGTTTGCTCAGCCGGATTTGGTCGATCGCCTGAAGGCGATTTTGGGAACAACGGGTTTGAGTGCCGAGAGTTTGAAGTTGGAGATTACTGAGAGTGTGGTGATGGATGATGTGGAGTCGGCGATCGCGGTTTTGAAGCAGATGAAAGGGTTAAATGTCAAGTTGGGAATTGATGATTTTGGCACTGGTTATTCGTCGTTGAGTTATTTGAGTCGGTTTCCTACGGATACTTTGAAGGTTGATAAGTCGTTTGTGGGGCGAATGGAACTCGAAAGCGAGGGGGAGAATGTGGCGATCGTGCGGACGATTGTGGCGCTGGCGCACGCTTTGGGCATGGATGTGATTGCTGAGGGTGTGGAGACGGCGGCACAATTAGCTAAGTTGAGGTCGATCGGCTGCGAATACGGTCAGGGTTATTTTTTTGCTAAGCCGTTACCCAGCGAGGCTGCGACTGCTTTGATGGCTTCTGAGCCGCAGTGGTAAATCCTGTTTGTTTCACATAGTCCTGACCGCAGAAACCGGGTTTGATGAACGAAAGTCGATCGTCCCACACCATAGAGCCCGGTTGCAAAACGCGGTTTATTTGGTTTTTGTGCGTAATTATTTTCACTGTTCAGTTGTATTGTCAAGCGCAATAATTAGTATTTCCTTTTGCTTAGGACTAAAATGCAATCTTAACTTGCCCCTTGCGGCAAAATTTTCACACTTTAAGGCAATATGTTGAGTTGAATTGGGTTCAATTATAATCAGATTATCAATGACAAGTGGAAAGGTATTTTGGTCTTCATCTTTTAAATAAAAGTGGTCGCAGGGGTTCTTCACTAAATAGCTACACTTTCCGTGATTGACAATACAAACACTCAAAGTTATTCCACAGTGGGGCTGAACATCATTAACTGTGATACTAAAATCGCTAATTCTAAGCGTTTGCGTAATATATCCGTAGGTTACAGGATTAAAATCTAAAAGCTTCATTACTAACTCATCTACAGTGGTATAAGGATTTAATTCATAGATTTTATCATCACAAGCAGCTAGATTTTTTGCCATCTCCATCCGTAACCAGGCTGCATTTTCAATAGCTGTTTGAGTCAGGTGTTGAAGTCTAGGATAAATGGAAATATCTGCTTTTTTAGAATAGCCTGTAAAATAACCTGCTTGTTCCAAATAATCAATAACATTCTGCGATTTAGGGAAAGCGGTTCCATTCTGTTCGTAATGCAATAAAATCCAATGTTCAAAGGCAATACTTGAAAACCCTAGCTTAATACCGTGTTTCTGTGCATCGTCAAATGCTTTTTCATGTTTGGTATAACCATCTTTATCAAAAACTGCCCAAACTTCGTTATAATTGTTGTTTATTTCTTCTTTGGCGCGTTTGACCAGATTCACCGCATCTGTTTTAATAGATTCACCTTCTTTTGTTGAGGCTTTTCTTTGGTCTTCTTCACTTGGATAAACTGTGATGTCATATTTTTCAAATACATCAGGTTGCTGACCAATCGCCTCAAAGTAAATCCGTTCCGTATTAGTTCCTTCACATACTATGTAGATGGTCTGCTTTAACTGTCTTGATTTTATTTTTGTTTTTCTACTCTTCATTGCCAAAAATAAATTCAACTTCTTTAATATTAGGTTGACCACCAAATTTACCTTGCATATACCATAGGTCAAAAGGTTCATCACCTTTTACCTTATCAAAGTCTTGGGCAGAAAAGAGTTGTGTTTCACCATATTTATTTTTTTCGGTAAACCAGATTTGATCTTTTCTCAATAATTCCCGATCTAGTAGAGTGGTTTCATGGCTAGCAAAAATTAGTTGGGCATTATGGGGATTAGTTAACGGATGGTGAAATAACTTAATTAAGAACTTACACAGTTTAGGATGTAAACTATTATCTATTTCATCAATAACTAGAATATGACCTTTATTTAAGATAAATAAAATTAAAGCGCCGATACCGTAAAGTGTAATAGTTCCGATTGATTCTTTTTGGAAAAAAGGAAAGTTAGCTTCACCTTCTAACAAGCCATCTCGAAAAGTTTTATGGAGGGCAAACAATTCATACTTATTGTCACTGATAAGGATTTTTTTAATTTCTTCTGGTACGTCATCATCAAATTCAAAATCAACATTTTTTTCTTCAATTTTAATTTCTTCGATATGAGTATCGGCTATTCTGATGAGTTTATCTAACTGTCTTTTTAGCTTTTCATCTTTTTGCAAAACTTGATTAACATGACGTACTAAAGAACTCCTCATGTCAGTATCATTGGCTGCAAAAAAAGCATATGTTCTTAAGTATTTATAAAGTTTTTGCATTTGTTTATGTTCTTCACGAGCCACTTTTGATAAATAAGGATACTTAGTTAATGCTTTGGTTGAAAACCCTCGCTTGTCTTGAAAAAAATCACCGCGCTTGACCTCGTTTTTTGTACGAATAAATAAGTTGGCTTGTCTTTTCTTTGGATAAAAATCTAGCTGTTCGTGATGAACTTCTCGACTGTCAAAAGCAATTTGATACTCATACATAATTTCTTCAAGAATAAAACTAAGCTTGAAGATTGAAGGCTGGCTTAAGCACGACTTCTCTAACTCGAATGGTTCGTAATAAGGAATATTGTCATCAACATCAATATTTAGAGTGTGAATATAGGAAATCAGTCTAGTCAAAGCCTTGAGAATATTTGACTTGCCAGAAGCATTTGCTCCATAGATCGCCGCAGACCTAAGCAAGCGCAGTTTATTACCTTCGATTGGCACAAAAGTATTGTCATTCTTCCTGGTGGAAGAGTCGGCAATCATGCTTAATGTTTGCTCTTCTTTAATTGACCTAAAGTTACTGACTGAAAATTCAATTAACATAAAGTAACTCAACTTTTAATGCGATAGACTTAGCCAATATATGCCGATAAAATAGATAGAGAAATACCTCATAATTATAACTCTTGACGGACGTTACAAGATATTATAGAGGTATATGAATTTTTGTAAACCGACGAGGCTACTCAAAATGACGATCGCCTACCTTTGAGTGACTGTTGTCCGCTTGTATGTCACAATAAACAAGCAATTATTATATTTTGAGTTATCCTGTGAGTCCTACTGCCGAAGTCAGCAATACCCTAAATGCGGGCGCTCTACCAACCGTTACCGCTACCCCAGCCCGCCGCGCTGTTTTTCCCTTCACTGCGATTGTTGGCCAGGAGGAGATGAAACTGGCGCTGCTGTTGAATGTCATCGATCCCAAAATTGGCGGGGTGATGATTATGGGCGATCGAGGTACTGGTAAATCTACCACAATCCGGGCCCTCACTGATTTGCTGCCGGAAATTGAGGTGGTGGCTGACGATCCTTTTAACAGTCATCCCACTGATCCTGATTTGATGAGTGATGAGGTGCGCGATCGCACTTTATCTCAAACTGACATTAAAATCGCCCGCAAAAAAGTCCAAATGGTAGATTTACCTTTGGGCGCGACCGAAGACCGAGTTTGCGGTACGATCGACATCGAGAAAGCTTTGTCGGAAGGTGTTAAAGCTTTTGAACCCGGCCTTTTAGCTAAAGCTAACCGTGGCATTCTTTACGTTGATGAAGTCAATTTGCTCGACGATCATTTAGTCGATGTTTTGCTCGACTCCGCCGCCAGCGGTTGGAATACTGTTGAAAGAGAAGGCATTTCGATCCGCCACCCGGCTAAGTTTATTTTAATCGGTTCCGGGAATCCAGAAGAAGGAGAATTGCGGCCGCAGTTGCTCGACAGATTCGGGATGCACGCAGAAATTCGGACTGTAAAAGACCCGAATTTAAGAGTGGAAATTGTCGAACAGCGATCGAGTTTTGACCAAAATCCCCCCGAGTTTCTCGCGAAATATCAGCACGAACAAGATGATATGCAGCAGAAGTTGGTGGAGGCACAGGAAAGATTGAAATCGGTAACTATCGATCGAGAGTTGCGGGTAAAAATCTCCCAAGTTTGCGCGGAATTGGACGTAGACGGGCTGCGGGGCGATTTGGTGACGAATCGGGCTGCGAAAGCTTTCACGGCTTTGGAATGCCGCACAGAGGTGACTGTGGATGATATTCGCCGCGTGATGACTCTGTGTTTGCGGCACCGGTTGCGGAAAGACCCGCTAGAATCAATAGATTCGGGCTATAAAGTGACTAAAGTGTTCGATCGGGTATTCGGTCTAGAAACAACTGAGGGGTAATTGGTAATTGGTAATTGGTAATGGGTGGTGATGAAACATTTCCCAAATTTTTAAGGCTTCATTCCCCATTTCCAATTACTAATTTCAGCAATGGAAAAACGAATTTTAGGATTAGATCCAGGCTTAGCAAGCCTCGGATACGGCGCAATTTCCTGTCACATTGTCCCCGGAAAACAAGATGAAAACGTTGTTTCCATGATTGATTGCGGCGTGATAAAAACAACGCCAAAACAGGAAATGGGACAGCGCTTGAAAACAATTTACGACGATTTGCACGAGGTAATTGAACAGATTAAACCTGATCTAGCAATTGCCGAAAAACTGTTCTTTTACAAGATGGGAAATACGATACTTGTAGCGCAAGCGCGGGGTGTTTTGACGCTAGTATTGGCGCAGTGTGGAGTGCCGCTGTTCGAGTTTACCCCGGCTCAAATTAAGCAAGCTTTGACCGGGCGCGGTAATGCGGATAAATCTGAAGTGCAAGAGGCGGTGGCGCGGGAGTTAGAGTTGGCTTATATTCCGAAACCGGACGATGCGGCGGATGCTTTGGCTGTGGCTTTGACTGGTTGGTACGATGATGATATTTGTCCGAAGAAAATACAGGTGGAAACAGGAAAAATTTGATGCAATATCAAATCATCGGCAAATTAAGAACAAATCCGGGCAAGACATCTTCTCCCGATAAACTTACAGGAAATTGTACAATCTCTACTTCGCGAGAAGGGCGATAAATCTCCACTTGTTCGTCTAGAGGATTAATTAACCAACCCAAGCGTAAACCACTGTTTAGATACTCCTGCATTTTCTCCTGAAGCGGCCGCAGCGGGTCTGGGGGCGATCGCAATTCAATGGCAAAATCAGGACAAATTGGTGGAAATTTCTCTTGTTCTTCTGCTGTTAAAGCAGACCATCTTTCTAACCTAACCCAAGCGGCATCAGGCGATCGATAGCCATTATTAGGCAAGCGAAAAATTGTAGAGGAACTAAACACTCTCCCTAGCTGCGTTTTACGGTTCCACAAGCCCAAATCTGTAATTAAATAGGCTTCTCGATTGGCGTTAACTCCGCTTACGGGTGACATAATAATGATTTCTCCTTTAGGTGTCCGTTCAAATTGCCAATCTCGATTCATCTGACATAAACGGTAAAACTGTTCATCTGTTAGTTCGACAGTATCTAAGTTTAAAGTAATGGTTGTCATTTTTCCTAACTCCCTAGAAATATGAGTTCTGCCAACCTATTTTAGCGCCACTTTTTGTCAATGACCGACGAAACTAATCGAATTTAACATCAGTCCTATGCAAGAACGCTTAAGCTTTGAGAGGGGTTTAGACCCCAGGCGGACTAGGGCGCAAATGCCAGAGATCGATCGCATTTAACATCATTCCTCTGCAAGAATACTTAAGCTTTGACACCTGTTTAAACCCCAGGCGGAGTATTGCGAAGTGCAAAATATTAGTTGAAAATGTAATTAAGTTAGATCGCCCAATTCCACCCTCGCTCAAAAAAATGCTATAATATCGACTTTAATTGCTAAACTTATCCCGTCAGCAGAGAACACACGAAAATAATATGGTGATTATTACCTCCCAACAAATTGCCCAATTTCGCTCGCAATTAGCCGAATATCCGGAAGCCCTAAAAGCCCTAGACGCAATCGAAGATTGCGAAGGCAACATCGAAGATGCAGCAATATCTCTAGCAATTCAAGCCGGACAAGAACCGAATATCTCGGAAAATTGGTTAGACGGATTGGCCAAAAGATGCCGCGTTGCTATCTGCAAATCCGAGGTTAAAGAAGAGTTAACAAACGGACAATTGAATGCAGCTTTTAGAGATTTAGTTGCAGCAAAAATTTGCCCTGATATTTTGGTGACTTCGGTGATTATTTATGTATTTAAAACTGGGGTGAATGAGTTTTGCGAGCCTCTCGAATATAAACTGTAAAGCTATAGCTGCATTTAAAAATTAGGTGAAGCAAAGCTATCCCGAAGGGTAGGGAATCGCCCTCATTTCTCAAAACATGATACAACGAGGCGATCGCAACTCTTCTCTACCCCTTTGCACTACTGTACCCAGCCGGCCTCAAATCCAGCGACAAACCCAAAGATTTCCCCAGCAAACGAGCAAGTTGCACTAAAAAATTAGCAGTATCTTCGTCACCTTCGCGCGCCATTGAAGCCGATATCTGGATTAGCATTTGCACAAATCCCGCATCAATTAAATCGGAACAGGAACTCAAAACCTCTGGTTCTTGGCCGTTAGGACAGGTAAGCACTCGCTCGATTAAGTTCAAATAAGCCTCTTGGCGTTCTGGATTCATTTTGGCAGAAGCTCTACAGTAAATAATTTATTATTACGTTTAACTCAGTCCTGTCAATCAGGCGATCGAATAAGCGATCCCCGTTTTTACTCTAGAAACTCCATTCAGTCAGGAATAGACAGAAGCTTAAAGAAAATCTTAAGTTTCTCCATGCTAGTTTAGTCGAGGTAAGCTGCCCCGATGCGCCCCCTAGAATTCAAGCTAAGCTGGGCCAATAATCACCCTAAGATTAAAGGGAATTAAGAATATACAAAATGAAAATAGGAATATTTTTAGGAAATCTAGGAAACCCCGCCATCTACTATCCCAAACTTGCCACAATTACCGGCGGAGTCGCGGCGAGTATTTTTATTTGCCAATTATTTCAATGGCAATCACAAAAGTCCAACTCCGGCGAATGGGTAAAAACCAACAGCAGCGAAATTGAAAAAGCCACCGGTTTAAATCACGAAGAACAAGAACTCGCGAGACGCCTGCTCAAAGTGCGATCGCTCCTAAAAGAAAAATTAACAAATCCCAACACGGACACCCTAGAACTCTGGGCCGACATTGACGCTTTCGAGGAAAAACTTAATAACTTTTGGACACCAAATCCTGCCGATCTCATAACACAGACAAGCCGCGAAAACAACAATCGCCCTGTAGAAATAATCTCCGAAACATCACCCCCAGATCATGCAGTTAAAACAGACAAATTTTGGGGTCAACCCCGCCAGCAAATAGCCGTTGCTGTCACCCCGAATTACCGATTTAGCGGCCCTTGGAATTCCCAAGAAGAACTGCAGAACTTTCAGCGAGCTTTAGAAGAATATGCCAAAGAACGTAATTTAGGGTTTGGCGATCCTTCTGGATGGGCATTTAAAATTATTGACCGCATGACAAAAGGCTTAACTTCGAGTTTTTGGGAGGACTTTATCGCCGGAATTCCTTTAGGAGAAAGTCAGAAAGTTAAGCGAGATTGGGAAATCGAACCGGAAGTGCCTTATCCTGCCTTTGAAGAAGAGCGAATTCAGTATTACGTACACAAAGGCGAACCGCTAGAAGCAGCAGTCTCTAAAGCGCGTGCTGATTTGAGAAACCCGGTTTTGGGCAAAGATTTGTGGGAGGGATTTTTGCGAAAGTGCGATCGCCTTGCCGATGATGCACTCAAAGCAAAACAGCAGGGAGTTGACACACCATATCTGCCCTCTTCCTTCAACGAAAAACCTCAAATCACCAAGGATAGCGTAATGCGAAAATTAGGGGCGATCGCACCTCAATTTGCCTTAAATCAATCCCTATGTGAAATAGTTCCTGAACCGCCCAACATCGAACTAAAAGAGCCACCAACCGCCGCCGAAATCCCCAGTATTTCCTCTTTGCAAAAAGCTTACAAAACTCCTCTCGGCCGAAGTATAGTTGAAAAACAAATCGCTGCAAACCCCGACTGGGGCTACGAAATAGTTGACGGCGAAATAGTCGAATCTATCCCTTTTTAATAAGGCTGATATGAAAGGAATTAGCGATATCAATCCGCTGGGAGAAGAGCGACCCAATCCTTCTGAGGAAGAGAGAGAAAAACTGCGGGGGGAAAGGTGGCAGCGAGAAAGAGATGAAGCATATCAAATGTTAGTTGAACTCTGCAATTTGGGGGAATATGACATGGCCCAGCAGTTAGCCAATCGACATTTTAATTGGGGTTATGAAATAGTTGATGGGATTGTGATGGAAAGGATAGATTAGGTTTGTTGTCACCAAGAAACTTGATATGTTGTGGAACAGGCAAGATGCCTGTTCCTAAGAACATGGGCCGACTCTCCAGCCTACCCCACAAGAAACTTGATATGTTGTGGAACAGGCATCTTGCCTGTTCCTAAGAATGGTGTAAGTGGACTACCGCAATGTCTATGTTAAAATTTTAACTAAAACTTTAATAACTATTAAAAGATGAAGACAACTATTAATGCCAAAAACCTAACGTTATCAGAAGTACACCGTCTTTTCGGCTTTGAAAAGCACTACACTAACTCATTTACCTCTCTGTTATCCCTTGAAGATCTAACAGAACACGAACAGCAGGAAGTTACACAAATTAGGGAGGACTTCGATGACTACATTTCAACGGATCGAGTTTCTGAAGGACTGGTAAAAGCTCTGACTACCTTTCCCTTAATGCGATTGGCTGGCTTCTACCGCCGCCCGATTAAAATTAGTTTAGAACAAGACCTCGCCGAAATTAGCATTGAAGATGAAGATACTATCATTAAAGGAAGATTTGATATCTTAGCAGTCAACAGGATAAAACCCATCAGAAGCCATACATATTTTTTTGTTTTGATCATTGAAAGTAAAAATTCTGGAATCAACGCATTGATGGGTTTATCCCAATTGCTAACCTATGCTTATCAAAATTTAAAATATCAGGATACAATCTGGGACTTGACAACAAACGGAATGCACTATCAGTTCGTCAATATTCAGGGGGGCAATAAGCAAACCTATCAGTTAATGCCTTTGCTAAACCTGATGGAGTCCGACTCTTCAATTTTGTTGCTGCAAGTGTTAAAAGCTATTTGCAAACTATAAAAAAAGAGGCAGGGAAAATTCCCCGCCTCCAATCTGCAATGACTGTTAACCTAAAATTTAGATTAGTCAGCCAATACTTTTTAGTAGCCTCTGGTGTTAGGCTTGTGCACGATGAAGCTGAGCACTTGGCACTGCTTCACGTTGTCAAAACCCATGACGCGGATGTAGCAACTAGGATTATCTTGACGGCAAGCTTGAACTTCTGTCATGATTTCTTGGACGCTGCGAGCACCAAACAAAGGCAACTTCCACAGAGTCCAGTAGCGCATTTCAGCGGCAGAGGTTTCGTTGAATTCTACGCCGGGAATGTAGCCTTGATCCAGGATGTACTGGAGTTGCTTGGCAATTTGCGCGTCTGTCAGGGGGGGCAAATAGGACAGAGTTTCGTAACGACGCTCTTTAGGTAAAGTCTTCATTTTTTGTATCTCTAAGGTGTGTGTTCGATCGCACTTGTCGATCGATTAACTCGACAAATTATCCAGATTCGGTTCAGAATCAATTGAGGTTTCAGGATTACTGCTAGGAACAGACCAATTAAGTTGCGTAGTTCGCTCTAAATGCTGGCGTCTGTGTTCCATATTCGCCTGTTGAATGTTAGTGCGAACCATTTCAGGCAAAAAATCTGTCACATCCTGGGCCAGAGATTCTCGCACAGTCATGATCCGAAATCCCAAATCTTGATTTTCCAACAACAATTCTTGAATGTAAGCTTCTCCATCTTGGATTTTGCCCGTTGAGGAAAAGTTGCTCAACCAGATTGCCACAGGAGGATTGGTCTCGCTCAACTGAGCGACCACAACCCGCACGGATTGATAGGTTAGGTAACTTGCCAGCACCTTAGCGGTGTCTTTCGCAACTTGTTTGAGATCCATTTTTGACCCCAGCTCCCTCAAATTTTAGATTTTGGATTTTAGATTTTGGATGCAAACTTACTGGTAAATCTTCTTCAAAGATAAAGACTCCACAGCAAGTTTGCTACCTAAAACCTAAATTCTCAAACCCAAAATCATCAAACGGTATCCATTGCCTCGAACTCAAACTTGATTTCTTTCCAGAGTTCGCAAGCAACAGCCAGTTCAGGAGACCATTTGCAAGCTTCGCGAATTACGTCGCCGCCTTCGCGCATCAAGTTGCGACCTTCGTTACGAGCTTGGACGCAAGCTTCCAAAGCAACGCGGTTAGCAGTTGCACCAGGTGCATTACCCCAAGGGTGGCCCAAGGTGCCGCCGCCGAACTGCAAGCAGGAGTCGTCGCCGAAGATTTCCACCAAAGCCGGCATGTGCCAGATGTGGATACCACCAGATGCAACCGGCATGACACCGGGCATGGAAGCCCAATCTTGGGTGAAGTAAATACCGCGGCTGCGGTCTTCTTCGATGTGGTCTTCGCGCATCAAGTCTACGAAGCCCATCGTGATGCCTTTTTCGCCTTCGAGTTTGCCCACAACTGTACCGGAGTGCAGGTGGTCGCCGCCGGACATCCGCAAGCACTTGGCAAGCACGCGGAAGTGGATACCGTGGTTTTTCTGACGGTCGATAACTGCGTGCATGGCGCGGTGGATGTGCAGCAAAATACCATTGCGGCGGCACCATTTAGCCAAGGTGGTGTTAGCAGTGAAACCACCTGTCAGGTAGTCGTGCATGATGATGGGGGTTTTGATTTCCTTAGCGAACTCAGCCCGCTCCATCATTTCTTCGCAGGTGGGGGCAGTTACGTTGAGGTAGTGACCCTTGACTTCGCCGGTTTCTGCTTGAGCTTTTTCAATAGCTTCTTGAACGAACAAGAAACGATCGCGCCAGCGCATGAACGGTTGTGAGTTGATGTTTTCGTCGTCTTTGGTGAAGTCCAAACCGCCGCGCAGAACTTCGTAAACGGCACGGCCGTAGTTCTTAGCAGACAGACCCAATTTGGGTTTAATTGTACAGCCCAGCAAAGGACGACCGTACTTGTTCAATTTGTCCCGCTCAACGGTAATACCGTGAGGAGGGCCTTGGAAGGTTTTCAAGTAAGCAATGGGAATCCGCAAGTCTTCCAACCGCAGAGCGCGCAGAGCTTTGAAACCGAACACGTTACCGACCAAAGAGGTCAGCAAGTTGGTGACGGAACCTTCTTCAAACAAATCCAAAGGATAGGCAATGAAGCAGATGTACTGGTTGTCTTCACCGGGAACTGGCTCGATGTCGTAGCAGCGACCTTTGTAGCGGTCGAGGTCGGTCAGGAGGTCAGTCCACACAGTTGTCCATGTACCTGTGGAAGATTCAGCAGCTACAGCAGCGCCTGCTTCTTCAGGGGGTACTCCCGGCTGCGGTGTTACCCGGAAAGCCGCCAAAACATCTGTATCCTTTGGGGTGTAGTCCGGCGTGTAATACGTTAGTTTATAGTCTTGAACTCCGGCTTTATACCCAGCCTTTGATTGAGTTTGGGTTTGCGCGTAAGCCATATCTCGCTTCCTAGTATTCGCTTAATTTTTTTGCCCGATCGGGGGCTGTTAAAAATATATCAATAAAATGGCGCTCTCAGATTTTAATATTCTTTTAATCATCATAAGTATTATTTATTTTGCTTTACATTAGGCAAATATTTGTAACATATCTTATGAAAAGCCAGCGGCGAAGGATGCAGGAGGAAAGGTTGGGGATCGCACAGCGGCGAGGAATTTCGCTCGCTCGAAAGATATGGTGCAGCGAGCCGAACAGCGGATAAATACGGTTTATGTAAAGAATTTAATACTTAAAAATCAGAATTAGTAACGAGTAATGAGCCAGGGCTAAGTAGTTAGAAATACCTAAAGTTGTGGATTGCTGTTGAGATCGATCTCAACAGCAATCCAGTATGCAATCTAAAATCCAAAATCCAAAATCTAAAATCTAAAATGCCGTGACTTCCAGACCGTCAACTCAAAAATCGACAGCATACCACATAATATGGACAGGACTTGTGCAGCAAGAGCAAGCTCGTTTCTCAAACCAAATCCGTCGTTACAGCCATTTAACCTCGCTGAAAACCGGGTTCCTGCGTTAGCTGCGCGTAAGTCTAGTATGGATATTTAGCCCCATTTTTACTCTGGTTGTGCCTCACCCCCCTTCAAAAGCCGTTCATTGCATCAATCCAGATTGCCCAAGGCCCTACCCTCAGACTTGGGGCAACAATTTTTGTCATAGTTGCGGGGCTCCCCTGCGACTAAAAAATCGCTACGTGCCTGTAGAAAGCCTCGGTTCCGGGGGTTTTGCAGCAATTTTCACAGTCTGGGACACAGAAACTCAAACCGAGCGCGTCCTGAAAGTGTTGCTCGAAACTTCCGCGAAAGCCCTGAAGCTGTTCGAGCAAGAAGCTTGGGTTTTGGCACGTTTGCGGCACCCAGGCGTCCCGAGAGTCGAGCCTGACGGTTATTTTCACGTCCAAACGCAAAATTTTGCAGGCGGGGAGGGAAATCCTGCGGCGAAGCGGCTGCCTTGTTTGGTAATGGAAAAGATTCACGGCAAAACTTTAGAAGAGGTTCTCGACGAGCACCCTCAAGGATGTCCGCAGGAATGGGTGTTTAGTTGGCTGAGTCAAGCTGTGGAAATTTTAGAGGAGTTGCACAGGTGTCAAATTATTCACCGCGACATTAAACCCTCAAATTTGATGCTGCGAGACCCGGAATCGCCCCAAGTTTTGCTAAGCAAGGGTTTGGGCGGACTGCAATTGGTGACGATCGACTTTGGGGGAGTTAAACAAATGGGCGGTGTCGAATCGGTGGGGAAAGATTCTCCGAGTTCGACGCGGTTGATTTCGCCTGGGTACAGTCCCCCGGAACAAATTGTGGGCGGCGGTGTGGTGCCGGCGACGGATTTTTATGCCCTGGGGCGGACTTGCATTCACTTGCTGACGGGGAAGTATCCGGCGGAAATTGAAGATCCGATGACGGGAGAATTGCGGTGGCGGCACATTGTATCTGTGAGTCCGGCTTTGGCGAATTTGTTGGACGATATGGTGCGATCGAACGTGCAGCAGCGTCCGGCGACGGCTGGCGATGTTCGGGCGCGTTTGCAGGAGATTTATGCTAGGAGTAACGGCAAAATTGCGATCGCCCCTGCGGGTCAAGCTATTTTAGAATTCTGCCGGCAAGTAGTGGTGGCGGGGGCACAAAAAACTGTCAGCCTGACTGGTTTTGTGTTCGGCGCGATCGCTCAAATCGTGGTAGCTTCTCTGGATACAGGCTGGGAAATGGTGCTGGGTGCCGTTGGTGGAAGTGCGGGGGCGCTCGGCGGTTTGGTTTTGGGTTATGCTTCGCCTCTAGGCCCGGAAATTGCCAGTTTTCTGAATGAAGGTTTGCAGCAATTAATGCCTAACATGACTTTCGCTGTCGGGCCGGAAGTGCTGCTGTTTGGGTTTGCGGGGTTCGGAACTGCGATCGGTTTGACGGATGCGGGGAGTTTTCGCCAGCAAAAACAGTATTGGCTGTCTGGATTGATGGGAGCTCAGGGTTATTTGTTGGCGGGTTTGTGCTGGATGGAAGCAACAGCTTCTAGTGGTGTGCAGGGGGTTATTTTGGGAGCTTTTGCGATCGCCTCTTTGACTGTGGGAATGGGTTTGCGGAGCCATCAATTAGTTCACGCTTTGGTAGTGGCTGTTTTCTCTACGGGAATGTTTCTGTTGCTGAATGCTTGGAACATTTTTCCGGGGAGTTTCTTTGGGATTTTGTCACTGTCTAACGTTACCTTCGGCTGGCTGCAAGTTTGGGGCTCAATTGTGTTCTTTGGTTTGTTGGGAAGTGCGATCGGGCTTTGTTTGGGAGTTAGTCATTATTTAGTTGTGCCTTTGTTGCGGTGGTTGGGCTGGAAGTAGGAATTAATTAAACATTAAACATTTCACCTCAGATTCATCTTCCCCTAAATCTCCCTTAAAAATCTTCACTTTGGGTAATCTTGTCCCCCCCTTGTTAAGGGGATCTAGGCGCGCTATCCGGCTTTGAAAACTATTGTGGGGCGGGCCGGGGAGGTCGCCAAAAAATCTACAATTTAGATGCTAGACAGCTTATAATCATGAATAACATTAAATAATAGCCTCAGAGTGCCATGTCCAAAATATTACTAGAATCCTTTCGGACAGCTTATGCAAATATGGAGTTATAGCCGCTGATAACTGCGAAAGAAGTCGAGAATTTCCGAGTAGAATACGGGACAGAAGTGCTTGAAGAATTAGAGCAATTAGTCGAAGATGACCCTTCCGGTAGCGGTAAAATTATTTTTACTGGACATCGCGGCTGCGGTAAGTCTACACTGTTGGCTGAGTTCTGTCGCCAGATGGACGATCGCTATTTTACAGTCTTTTTCTCGATTTCCGACTTGATCGAAATGTCGGATGTTAATCATATTAATATTTTATTTGCGATCGCCGTTCAGTTGATGGATGCAGCCGAAAAACAGCAAATTCCCATCAAAAAATCAATTAAAGAATCATTTTATAACTGGTTTGCCACTAAAACTAAAACAACAATTGACGAATTGAGCGCCAGCGGATCGGTGGGTTTTAACTTGTTTAAGATGATTCAAGGCAAGTTAAAAGCTGATGCGACGATTCGCGAGGAAATCAAACAAGAGTTTATTCGCAAAGTTTCTGATTTGGTTGCGACAATTAACCAGATTGCTGCCGTAGTTCGAGAAGGCGCGAAAAAAGACATAATCGTGGTGATTGATGACCTGGACA
Organism: Microcoleus vaginatus PCC 9802; assembly: GCA_022701275.1. Classification (NCBI taxonomy): domain Bacteria; kingdom Bacillati; phylum Cyanobacteriota; class Cyanophyceae; order Oscillatoriales; family Microcoleaceae; genus Microcoleus; species Microcoleus vaginatus. The sequence goes on along the minus strand of CP031740.1, from coordinate 6,178,071 downwards.
AGTTGGATTTAGGTGTAGTTCGCCAAGTTTATCAAGAACACATTAAAGCGCTTTTTTTGCCAAATTTTAGGATAATTTTAACAACTCCTATTTCGGCGCTGCGAGATGTCTCTTTGGCCGCTACCGTGGAAACGGAAACTAACAATCAAGTCGTGTTTATGCCAGTAACTAAGCTGTTTAAACGCGGGGAAAGCCGGAATGCTGATGCTGTTGCAATGGCGGAACCGGCGGCGAGATTGAAAGAGATTTTAGCTAAACGCTTGGGAAGCGAATTGATCGAACCGGAAACACTCGATCACCTTGTCGCATACAGCGGTGGAGTATTGCGAGAATTGATTAGAATTGCTAACGAATGCTGCCGCATTTGTTTGCGGTTGGTGCGACGCAATCCAGAAGCTGGGATTAAAATTAATGCTGAGGTGTTTGAGGAAGCGATTAATAAATTGCGGATCGATTTTGATACCCGTTTAGGAACAACTGATTATGAGATGTTGATAGCAACTTACAGAGATTTTAAACCTGCTGACCCGAAAGCACAAGGGTTTTTGGACTTGCTGCATGGATTATATGTTTTGGAATATCGCAATGCTGTTTTGTGGTACGACATTCACCCGATCGTGCTAGAATTGTTAAAGCAGCGAGATGATTTTCCGCTTGAATAATTTCTTTTATACTCAACAATTAAACTCGGCGTTAAAACGGCGGTTGAAACCGTTAGCAACGCGAGCACACAAACAAAGTCGCGCTACGCCGACTAAGGTAATGTCTGAGTCCAAAGTCGATCCCCCCTAGCCCCCCTTAAGAAGGGGGGGACAAGAATGTTCTCAAAGTCCCCCTTAATAAAGGGGGACAAGAGTGTTCTCAAAGTCCCCCTTAATAAGGGGGGGACAAGAGTATTCTCAAAGTCCCCCTTATTAAGGGGGATTTAGGGGGATCGAGACTTCGATACAAATGACAATCAATTATGTCGAATCTCAACAGTCAAAACCAAGATAATTATGAAGATTTACTCGTGTCAATTGAAGCGGGTAAAGATATTCTCAACTTGCTAATCGCTGTTTGCGATGATAGCGACTGTCGCGATCGCCTGATTGCGGATTATGAAGCAGAACTCGAACCGGATATCCGCCGCTATCGCGTAGAATTGGCGAGGGGTGAACCGAGTTTGCGATCGGCGATCGCCAATTTAGTCGAACAAGAAGCATATTTGCAGCAGCGGGGAAAAGCCGTGATCACCGTGACGGGTGTGGAGAAACTGCGGTTTTTTAAACAATTTGGCGAAAGTCGATCGGAACAACAAGTGTTTTTTGGCTATTTGCAATGGACGCGGGAAGCCTTGCGGGAGTTTCCGTTTTCGATTGTCTTGTGGGTGACGCGACAAATTGAAATTCTGATTAGCAATGAATCTCCTGATTTTTGGAGTTGGCGGAAAGGTGTCTTTCGCTTTAATACGAAAAAAACTGCGGCTGTTCCCAAAACTGAATTTGAACCGTTTCGATCCCTAGTTGAAGAGGACGATCGCGAACCGCCGAGTTTGATACCGCTGGAAGATTTGCAGGATTTAATCGCGCGAACCGAACAGAAAAAAGGACTCCAAGACCCCAGTTTGGCAAGTCTTTATGCGAGTATGGGGAAGATTTATTACAGAAGGATTAAGTCGGGAGAGTGCGAAAATTTTCAGCAAGAGTATGAATTGGCGATCGAGTATTTTAAAAAGGCGATCGCCCTTCAACAAGAGTTAGATGTGGAACTGGCATTATCAAGTAGTTTAAATTACCTCGCCGGACTTTATTATTTCCAAGGAAGGTATTCGGAAGCGGAACCGCTGTATTTGCAAGCATTAGAAATAGGCAGGCGCTCGCTCCCAGAAGACCATCCCAGTTTAGCCACTCACCTCAATAATTTAGCTGAACTTTATCGTTCCCAAAGCCGGTATTCGGAAGCAGAACCGCTTTATTTGCAAGCAGTAGAAATAGACAGGCGCTCCCTCCCATAAGACCATCCCAGCTTAGCAATTAACATTAACAATTTAGCCACGCTTTATCAAGACCAAGGAAGGTACTCGGAAGCGGAGTTACTGTATTTGCAAGTATTAGAAATAAACAGGCGCTCCCTCCCAGAAAACCATCTCAGTTTAGCCACTATTCTCAACAATTTAGCCGAACTTTATCGTTCCCAAGGAAGGTACTCGGAAGCAGAACCGTTGTATTTGCAAGCATTAGAAATAAGCAGGCGGTCGCTCCCAGAAGACCATCCAGACTTAGCCACTAGCCTCAACAATTTAGCCTCACTTTATCGTTCCCAAGGCAGGTACTCGGAAGCGGAACCGCTGTGTTTGCAAACATTAGAAATAGTCAAGCGATCGCTCCCAGAAGACCATCCCAGTTTAGCCATTAACTTCAACAACTTAGCCACACTTTATTATTGCCAAGGAAGGTACTCGGAAGCAGAACCACTGTATTTGCAAGCATTAGAAATATACAGGAGTTCGCTCCCAGAAGACCATCCCGATTTAGCCATTAACTTCAACAATTTAGCCAGACTTTATCAATCCCAAGGAAGGTACTCGGAAGCAGAACCACTGTGTTTGCAAGCATTAGAAATAAACAGGCGATCGCTCCCAGAAAACCATCCCAATTTAGCCGGTCACCTCCACGACTTAGCCGGACTTTATTGTGAACAAGGCAGGTACTCGGAAGCAGAACCGCTGTGTTTGCAAGCATTAGAAATTTTTTGCAAAAAATTGCCAGAAAACCACCCCGACATTCAGGTTGTGTGGGGAAATTATGTTGGGCTGTGGCGGGAAGCAATCAGTAAAGGACATTTGACATTTGAGCAATTGCAAAAACATCCTTTCGGGGAACAGTTATTAGCAGAACTTCAGGAATAAATAAAAATTCCCTCTCAGTTACAAATATTGTTAAAATGTACAATATACAGCCTAAATAGAGATTATTTAGTTGATAACTCGCAGCTTATACATAGTGCTGAGGCGCATCATTGCAGGCGTGCATTGAGTTTTTGCTGGTGCGTGAGGCGCTGAATTAATTGGCTCAATTTTTTGTGACAATTCTTAATCGCCGCGCCTCATACACCCTACAATATGGATTGTATATAATTTGTTATATTTGATATTATAAGTAATAGCCAGAGATAATATTATATTTTTGCACTAAAATGTCAGTCACTACTCATCAATTAATTCAGTGGAAACAACAAGGGCGGTCAATTGTTGCCCTGACAGCTTATGATTATGCGATCGCCCAACTCATCGATCAAGCAGGCGTAGATATCATCCTAGTCGGCGATTCCCTCGCCATGACAGTCTTAGGCTACGAAACAACCCTGCCCATAACCCTCGATGAAATGCTGCACCACGCTAAAGCAGTGCGTCGCGGAGTTAAACAAGCATTAATTGTTGTCGATTTGCCGTTTTTGACTTACCAAGAAAGTCCCCAGCAAGCCATGCACTCTGCCGGGAGAGCTTTGAAAGAAACTGGCGCTCAAGCTGTAAAATTGGAAGGTGGATATCCAGCAATGGCTGCCACAGTTTCGCAGCTAACATCCGCCGGAATTCCGGTGATGGGGCACGTTGGTTTAACTCCGCAGTCGGTACACCAACTCGGCTACAAAAAACAAGGGAAAACTGCCGAAGCAGCCGATCGCATCCTAGCAGAGTCGATCGCGCTTCAAGAAGCAGGTGCGTTTGCGATCGTCTTAGAACACATTCCCCCAGACTTAGCCGCTCAAATTACCCAAAAATTAACTATTCCCACCATTGGTATCGGCGCCGGGCCGCACTGCGACGGTCAAGTTTTAGTTACTTCCGATTTGTTGGGACTTTCTGAAAAACAGCCGCCTTTTGCTAAAGCTTACGCCAATTTGCGAGAAACGATTACCCAAGCTGTCACCGATTATTCCCTCGAAGTTAGAGAAGGCAAATTTCCCGAATAGGTTCTTAGTGAGGGCTTGAGCCCTTAAAAAGGAAGACTAAAATCCTCACTACAAACCTCATTTACACTTTCGGCTGGCCCTCTTCCTCTTTATCCTTCTCAACAGCTTCATCCTCAGATTGACCAACCCCTTCCTTAAAACTCCGCAGCGTTTTGCCCAAAGCATTTCCCAACTCAGGAATCTTCTTGGGGCCGAAAATTAGTATAGCCACCACCGCAATAATGCCCATTTCGGGCAATCCCAGACCAAACATACAAAATCTCCTGTAAAACTTGCTCGATCGTAAGTCAATCTACTGATATTGTTAAAGTATCTACCTTTTTTCCTGCATCTTGCAACAGTAGAATCAAGTTTTATTAAGCTATCCCCCGATAAATACGAATGTTAGAAATATCCCAGCCTTCTCTGCGCGACCAACAGCACCATCTCATCCGCGATTTAGCAGACCGGATGGAAGCAGTATGGCACCGCTATCTCGACCTCGAACCCTACCACCTGCCCGCTGAGTTGGGATATGTAGAAGGCCGCTTGGAAGGAGAAAAACTGATCATTGAAAACCGCTGCTATCAAACGCCCCAGTTCCGCAAAATACACCTCGAACTCGCTAAAGTCGGGCCCTTGCTTGACATTCTGCACTGCGTGATGTTTCCCAGACCGAATTATGCTTTGCCGATGTTCGGTACGGATATAGTAGCAGGCAAAGGCCAAGTTAGCGCCGCGATCGCAGACCTTTCTCCCCTCAATCCCGATCGAACTTTGTCGGAAACCTACCGAACCCAACTGGCAATATTGCCGATCGATCAATTTTCTTGTCCCCGCCAAATTCCCGAATGGGGGGATATTTTCTCAGAATTTTGTCTGTTTGTGCGACCAGAGTCGATCGAAGAAGACAGTCGGTTTTTGGATATTGTTGAATCCTACGTTGAAATTCACTGCAAACAGGCAGTCGCTTCCGAACCAGTCTCTGCCGCCGAAGCCTCGAAAATTCTAGACGCTCAAATTTACTACTGCACCCAGCAGCAGCAAAACGACAAAACCCGTCGCGTACTCGAAAAAGCTTTCGGTAAAGATTGGGCCGAACATTACATGACCGAGGTGCTTTTTGATATCCCTAAATAGCTGAAATTGGTTTACAATACTTCACAGTGGGTGAAAAAAACTTAATCAGGAAATCACCTACTTTATAAGTCATGGGAAAGGAATCACCGGTCAAGGATAAATCATTTTTAAAACCCCCAGGACGAGGAATCATCGGTTTAGCGATCGCCGCCACTCTCATTACCACAGGAGTCGGTTTTTGGCAAGTATCTCAACTTAGAAAAGCCGAAGAGTTAAAGGCGGCGGCTGCAACGGCTGCTGCAACTTCCGTCGCCACCCGCAAAAGTGTTACCGCTTTGGGTAGGTTGACTCCCCAGGGGGAAGTTATCAAATTGTCGGCCCCTTCTGCGTCCGAGGGAGCAAGAATTGAACAGTTGCAGGTGGAAGAGGGCGATCGAGTCAGTCAAGGACAAATCATAGCAGTTCTCGATACGCGCGATCGGCTCCAAGCAATCCTCCAACAAGCCGACAAAGAAGTCAAAGTCAAACAAGCAGAATTAGCGAAAATTCAAGCAGGCGCAAAAACAGGCGTTGTCGGCGCTCAAAAAGCAGAAGTTGCCAAGTTTGAAGCACAAGTGCAAAGAGAAACCGAAGGCGAATCAGCCAATGTCGCCCGCTTAGAAGCTCAACTGCGAAGAGAAACCGAAGCCGAACAAGCTAACGTCGCCAAGTTTGAAGCACAACTCCAAAGAGAAACCGAAGCCGAACAAGCTAATCTTGCCAAATTTGAGGCACAACTAGAAAGAGAAACAGAGGTGCAGCAATCCAAATTGGCTAGGCTAGAAGCTCAATTGCGCGGCGAAATTGCCTCTCAAAACGCTACAGTCGATCGGCTAAAAGCCGAATTCACCAACGCCGAAGCCGAGGAACAACGCAATAAAGAACTCTCAGAAACAGGCGCAATTTCTGCTTCCGCCTACGACACCAAACGCTTAGCAGCAGAGACGGCTCGCCAGAGAGTAAAAGAAGCGCAAGCTGTATTAGAAAAAACAGTGCAAACACTGCAAGAGCAAATAGTCGAAACGAAAGCAACAATCAAACAAACAGTAGAAACAGGCAAGCAGGAAATTAATCAATCCCGAGCCAATCTCAGACGCAAGTTAGAAACAGGTAGGCAGGAAATCAACCAAGCCCGAGCCACCTTAAATCAAAAGATAGAAACTGGTAGAGAACAAATCAATCAAGCCGAAGCAATACTCAAACAAAAAGCAGAAACCGGCCAAGAAGAAATCAATCAAGCCAAAGCAAATCTCGACCAAATTGCCGAAGTCCGTCCCGAAGACGTGCAAGCCGCCCAAGCCGCAATTGAAAGTGCGATCGCCACAAAGCAAAAAGCTCAAGTAGACTTAAACTTAAGCTACGTAAAAGCACCCGTATCCGGCTACATCCTCAAAGTTCACAGCCGACAAGGAGAAGGTGTCAACACTCAAAACGGCATCGTAGAACTAGGCCGCACCGATCAAATGTACGCCGTAGCAGAAGTTTACGAAACCGACATCGCCAAAGTGCGAAACGGCCAGCGCGCAACAGTCACCAGCCCGGTTTTTGCAGGCACTGTGGAAGGAACAGTCGCTCGCATCGGCAAACAAATCGGCAAAAAAGATGTCCTCAATACAGACCCCGCAGCCGACACCGACGCGAGAGTTATCGAAGTAAGAATTCGCCTTGCTCCGGAATCGAGCAAGAAAGTTGCAACCCTAACAAACTTGCAGGTTGAAGTCAAAATAGATATCTAAATTTTACCTTGACAGGAGTTACGCATGGGGAGTCAAGCAACCGGGTTTTTAACCGAGATTAAGGGTTTGAATCAAATATAAGGGTAAAAAAAACCGATTTCTCAACACCCGTGCTTAAATCCTAAAATTATTTAATCCCAAATCTAAAATCTAAAAGTGACTCTTATGGCAAAAATACCACTAGCTTGGGCACAATTAACGCGCGAAAAAATGCGTTTAGTAATCGCGATAGCCGGCATTGGATTTGCCGACTTGCTGATGTTTATACAGTTCGGATTTAGAGACGCCCTATTTGAAAGTTCCACCACCTTTCACTCCCAATTAAAAGGGGATATTTTTATCACCAGCACGCAATCTACGGCTTTAATAGCCATGAAAAGCTTTCCCCAACGGCGTTTGTATCAAGCTTTGAGTTTTAATGGCGTTACAGGAATTAGCCCGGTATATTTAGGCTTTGGGTTGTGGAAAAATCCCGCACCCGACAAAAACAATACCCGCCAACTGATGGTAATCGGTTTTGACCCCGCTCATCCCATCTTTGAGATGCCGGAAGTCAAAAATAATTTGGACAAAATCAAAATTTCAGATGTCGTTTTATTCGATCGAGCTTCCCGCCCGGAGTTTGGGCCAGTAGCAGAATATTTCAACCAGGGAAAGCCTGTGGAAACTGAAATAGATAACCGCCGCGTTACTGTAGAGGCGCTATTTACTTTAGGAGCATCTTTCGGTGCTGATGGCAATATTATTACCAGCGATTTGAACTTTATGCGAATTTTTCACGGTAGAAGAAGTAAAGGTTTAATTGATGTCGGAATTGTTCACTTGCAGCCGGGAACTGATGTCAAGGCAGTTATTGAAAAAATGAGGGCAACTTTACCGCAAGACGTGACAATTGCTTCTAAAGAAGAGTTTATAGATTTTGAGAGAAAATATTGGGAGGAAAGCACGGCGATCGGATTTATTTTTACTCTCGGCGCGACAATGGGGTTTATCGTTGGAATCGTGATTGTCTATCAAATTCTCTATACTGATGTTAATGACCATTTGCCAGAATACGCTACGCTGAAGGCGATGGGATATAAAGACGGTTACTTTTTGGGTGTGGTTTTTCAAGAGGCTTTAATTTTGGCAATCCTTGGCTATTTGCCAGGACTTGGGATTTCTGTGGTGTTGTACAATTTAGCTAGAACTGCTACGACTTTGCCGATGTACATGACTTTGACAAAAGTTATAACTGTTTTTGCAATGACAACGATCATGTGTTCTGTGTCGGGGGCGATCGCAGTTAGGAAGTTGCAGGCGGCTGACCCGGCGGATATTTTTTAAGGAAGGAAGAAGGAAGAAGGAAGAAGGAAGAAGGAAGAAGGAAGAAGGAAGAAGGAAGAAGGAAGAAGGAAGAAGGAAGAAGGAAGAAGGAAGAAGGAATTACCAATTACCAATTACCACGTACAAATTACCAATGAATACTTTACCAGTTGTCTCAATTAAAAATCTCAATCATTCCTTCGGCGAAGGACAACTTCGCAAACAGACATTATTTGACATCAACCTCGAAATTTATCCGGGCGAAATCGTGCTGATGACTGGGCCTTCGGGGTCGGGTAAAACAACATTATTAACATTGATTGGAGCTTTGCGATCGATCCAAGAAGGTAGTCTGAAAATTCTCGACCAAGAATTGCGGGGAACGCCGAAAAATAAATTAGTTAAAATCCGTCGCGACATCGGCTATATTTTCCAAGGTCACAATTTGCTCAAATGCTTGAGTGCTAGGCAAAACGTGCAAATGTCTTTAGAACTGCACAGCCATCTTTCTCGCCAAGAAACTAATGATAAAATAGAGGGAATGCTGCAAGCTGTAGGCTTGGGAGAAAGAATAGATTATTACCCGGACAGTCTTTCGGGCGGCCAGAAACAAAGAGTTGCGATCGCCCGGGCATTAGTCAGCCAGCCGAAATTAGTATTAGCAGACGAACCCACAGCAGCACTCGACAGTAAATCAGGTCGAGATGTGGTAGAAATTATGCGAGGTTTGGCAAAAGAACAGCATTGCACTATTTTGCTGGTCACCCACGACAACCGCATTTTAGACATAGCCGATCGCATTATTCACATGGAAGACGGCTACCTCGCACAAGACACATCAACAACGGCGGCAACCGGCCTTCTTTCGGGAAAATAATATTAACCCACCTACACTTATTTCCGAGAAACGGGACGCTTTCCTCCTACCTTAGCAGGACTTTTTGTCCCACCTTTGGCTGGACTTTTAGAACTACTTTTGCCACTTTTTTGACCCTTAGCTCCTACCAATTGGCCCTCAGTGGCATTTGCAGGTCTGCCGGCCGGCGTTCTCGTAGTCCTAAAGGTAACATTCACCCCTTCATTCGACTGTTCCAGCACCAACATCGGCGTCGGCTTGGCTTTTTGATCCCACTCAATATGAACGATGCGACCTTGAATCGTCGGCTGCCAACTGTCGTGGTCGTCGGAAGGACTCAGATAAGTTTCCAAACAGTCAATAATTTGATTAATTGTCGCTGATGTTGCCTGAGTCGGCAGTTTCATCAACTTAATTTGAATCCGAAACAGCACACGTTTTTCTATTTTTACTGCGGGATCGCCAGTTTCGTATTCGATATCAAACATCGAATCCACTTGCCTGCCGCTACCTGCATTCCCATTTTTATCTCCCACTGCCCCCTGAGTCGGACGCAGGGCAATACTAATTTTTTCTTTAACTTTTACCTTGATCTGGTTCACAATGGCAAAGTGAAAGACTTCTTCCGCCATCCGCATTCTCAGGTAGTCTAAATTAAAGTCTCGCGAGTGGATAAGGTCGGGATTCTTCTCCATCTTTAACATGGTTTCCAGAGCCATTTTGTATTTTTTCTGGAGTTCTCGATTTCTAAACTCCTCAAATTTGAGCTTTTTGCTCAAATCGTCGAGTTTTAGCTTGGTAAACACCGCTAAACCGATAAGCAATAACAACAGTAATCCCGACGCTCCCATGAAGAGTTGGTCTGAGGACGGATCTCCGGGTTTAGCCTGTTTAGGTTTGGGAGAGGCTACTGCCAACCTTGGTTCTACAAGGATTATTTGGGTTGACATGGGCTTTTAAAGGGTAAAATTTGACGCTAGATTTATACAGGACTCCAGAGTAGAGCTGGTAGTGCAACTGGATCAACCAACATTGACATCATTGCACCATCATCTTGGTACAACTGGATTTCTGCAACTGGAGCACGCACCCTCTAATTAATACTTTATCTTTAACTGCAAGCCGGTTTCCGCAATATCGGAAAATCCCGCCCTGGCACTGCCAAATAGAAATGGTGAATTGTCTGTAATATATTATACCAATATAGCTAAAAAAATGTTTGTTCGGCGGTCTCCGTTTCTAGCAAAATAAAAAGAAATACACATACATTAATAGTAACTCTGGGAGCCAGCAGCCGAAAACATCAAGGAGAACAGCCGATCGCCGGGACGCTCGAGGGGCGGACGTTGGGAGGGTGCTAATATCCTACTGTTGGCTCGCTCCCGCCGTGCAAGCCCACCGGGTGGCGTGCTGTGAAAGTCGAGCTCTCTTTGCGATCGAACAACGTCTCCTTAGCTAAGATTACAGCTAATACCACCAATATTCGATCGTGACCTACGAACCCCTGCATCACAAATATCGCCCTCAGACATTTGCCGAATTAGTCGGTCAAGAGGCGATCGCCCAAACCCTCACCAGCGCCATCCTCCAAGAGCGCATAGCACCAGCATATCTATTCACCGGCCCCAGAGGCACCGGTAAAACCTCTAGTGCCAGAATTTTCGCCAAATCCCTCAACTGTATTTCTACGGATGCCCCCACCCCTACACCCTGTGGCAAATGCAACGTTTGCCAAGAAATTGCCCGAGGTTCCACACTAGATGTCATCGAAATTGACGCCGCCAGCAACACGGGAGTAGATAACATTCGGGATTTGATCGAACGAGCTCAATTTTCCCCCGTACAATGCCGCTATAAAGTATATGTAATCGACGAAGTTCATATGCTCAGTACCCAGGCATTTAATGCCTTATTAAAAACATTAGAAGAGCCGCCCGATCGCGTTGTATTCGTCCTCGCAACGACCGACCCACAAAGAGTATTACCAACTATTATTTCTCGTTGCCAAAAGTTCGACTTTCGCCGCATACCCCTCGATGCAATGATTGCTCATTTGCACAAAATTGCCAAATTAGAAAACATCAATATTGCCAGCGATGCAGTACAAATGGTTGCTCAAATCGCCCAAGGAGGTCTGCGAGATGCCGAAAGTTTGCTCGACCAACTAAGCTTATTTCAGGGTGAAGTAACAGTCGAAAAAGTTTGGGATTTAGTCGGTGCAGTCCCCGAAAATGACTTAATGGATTTGCTGCAAGCTATTGATACAGATAACGCTACAGCACTAATAGACATGACCCGCCACCTCATGGATCGCGGTCGGGAACCGCTAATCGTGCTGCAAAGTCTCGCGAGCTTTTACCGAGATTTGCTAATAGCCAAAGCTGCACCAAAACGGTCAGATTTAGTAGCTTTAACATCTGCAACTTGGGAAAAACTGGGGGATTTTGCCCGCAAATGGGAGGTCGAGTTGATTTTGGCCAGTCAGAAACATTTGCAAACCCACGAAGTGCAAATTAAAAACACTACTCAGCCGCGTTTGTGGCTGGAAGTAACGCTGTTGGGATTGCTGCCCTCCGCAATTAGAACTCAGCAGCAACCAACAGCCGAACCAGCTAAAAATATTGCTCCATCACAAATTCACCCCCCCCAACCCCCCTTGCTAAGGGGGGGAGTCAGATATCTAATATTGAACAATCTTCAGTTTCCAATTCGCAAAATCATCCACCTCAGTCGCAGCCTGTGGCTAATCGAACAGAAAGCCCACCTCCTGCACCGATTACCGCACCTGTACCAAGCGCTGAAACGAATCAAACCAATTATTCACAGGCTAATTCAGCCGATGAAATCGATTTAAATCGAGTGTGGGAACAGGTACTTGAGCGCGTGCGGCCGCATGGAACTCAATCGCTGCTTCGCCAACATGGACAGCTAGTAATTTTTAACAATAATACTGCTCATGTTAAGATTAGTTCACAGCCGTTGCTCAATATGGTTAAAGACAAAGTAGCTAATATTGAAGAAGCTTTTTTGCAAATTTTTAACCGTCGAGTAACAGTAAAAGTGGGCTTGACAAATCCCGCTGAAACTAATAGTTCCCGCGCCAAGGATTTGCCTACTTCTAAGGGAGGTGTTGGCGAAAATCCTAGGAATTCTCATCCTGCGGATGATGCCAGCCAACAGGTGCAGAAGTCGGCGGCTTCTGAGATTACAGATGATTTTTTGGGGAATGGTGGAGAAGAACAAAAACACCCGCCAGCGCCTGAAAATACCGCCGTTAATGTGCCGACAATTTCCGAATCGCGATCGCCCACAAACGGATCTACAGACTCTCAAAATGATTTTAACGCTCAGGCTATAGCGGTGCGTGATGACGCTCAATATGTCGCGAATACGGCTAGGCAATTGGCTGATATGTTTGACGGGGAAGTAGTCGATTTGTCGGATGACTTGGAGATTTGGGAGTCGGAAACTTTTAGATTGGAATCTGAACCGGATTTTCCCGAGTTATCTTCTGAGTTAGGTGAGGATGATTTTATAGATTGGTAAGTATAGCAATCCTTGCAGGAGTCGTAACTTTTTTACCCCACCCCAACCCTCCTCTTACCAAGGGGGGGGAGTAAGAAATCACAAATGATGCGAGGATTGCTATAGATCACTAAAAAAAACCGAGAAACCCGGTTTTTGTAGTAGGGGCGGTGCTAAGAGTGCCCGCCCTTCCAGGTTTCTTAATACCCTAAAAGTTTTAGGTTTAATTAGAGTCACCTAGTGATTGTGAATATCTACTTTTAAGCTGACTCTGGCTTAGGTAAAGAAGACGGAAGTACCAACAACTCAGCCGTCGATCGCTTCTCGACCATTTCCTTAGTAATCGTACACCGGGCAACATCCTTGCGCGACGGCAACTCGTACATCACATCCAACATCAATTCTTCGACAATTCCCCGCAGCGCCCGCGCTCCTGTTTTGCGGCGGTATGCTTCCTGGGCGATCGCCCGAATCGCCTCTGGCTTAAAGTCCAACTGCACATTATCCATCTTGAGCAGCTTTTGATACTGCTTAACCAAAGCATTGCGCGGTTCAGTCAAAATCGCCATCAGCGTTTCCTCGTCTAGCGGCTCTAACACCGCCGCCACCGGCACCCGCCCAATAAACTCAGGAATCATCCCAAACTTCACCAAATCATCCGGTTCCAGTTGCTTGAGTACATCAGCAGCCCGCTTTTCCTTCGGCTGAGCTTCTCCGGGCTGAATAAAACCCATTGACTTTTTGCCAGTTCTCTGCTCTATCACTTTTTCTAGACCGACAAAAGCGCCGCCGCAGATAAACATGATATTGCTGGTATCAATTTGGATGCAGTCTTGATAGGGATGCTTGCGGCCGCCTTGGGGAGGTACATTGGCGATCGTCCCCTCAAGCATTTTCAGCAGCGCCTGTTGCACCCCTTCACCCGACACATCCCGCGTAATCGAAGGATTTTCGCTTTTGCGGGCAATTTTGTCAATTTCATCAATATAAATAATTCCGCGCTGCGCCTCTTCCACGTCCATATCTGCCACTTGCAGCAGCCGCAGCAAAATATTTTCCACATCTTCCCCGACATAGCCTGCTTCCGTCAGCGTCGTCGCGTCAGCCACCGCAAACGGCACGTCCAGCATATCCGCCAACGTCTGAGCCAGCAGAGTTTTTCCGCAGCCCGTCGGCCCGATTAATAAAATATTCGATTTTTGTAGTTCTACTTCTTCCGGCGGGTGCTTGCCGCTATTTTTGGCATGGATAAAGCTCAGGCGCTTGTAGTGGTTGTAAACAGCCACGGAGAGCACCTTTTTCGCCTCATTTTGCCCAATCGCGTTTTCGTCGAGGTAATTTTTAATTTCCCTCGGCTTCGGAATTTGGCTCATCAACATACTTTTGCCCGAGGTAGCGCGGCGCTTTTGCGTCGTTTCCTGCTTCGGGGCCACCGTCGCTGCGGGCACTGCACTCGAATCAAACAACTCCTCATCTAAAATTTCATTGCACAAGTCTACGCATTCGTCGCAGATATACACCCCGGGCCCTGCGATCAACTTGCGTACTTGCTCTTGAGACTTGCCACAAAACGAACATTTTAGATGGGAGTCGTACTTAGACATAACAGCCTCTTAATTCAGTGCAGTGACATTCTCTCCCGCCGCCGGAAGGTTTTCTTTAGCGATAACTCGATCGACCAAACCGTAATTTTTGGCTTCCTCGGCTGACATAAAAAAGTCGCGCTCTGTATCAGCCTCTAATTTGTCGAGTGGTTGACCTGTGTGGTGCGCTAGCAGTTGATTCAGCTTACGCTTATGATAAAGGATTTCTTTGGCTTGAATCTCAATATCAACTGCTTGACCTTGAGCGCCTCCGAGTGGCTGGTGGATCATAATCCGGGAACTCGGAAGAGACATCCGCTTACCGTGGGCTCCTGCTGTCAGCAGAAATGCGCCCATACTCGCTGCCAAACCGTAACAAATCGTCACCACATCCGGGCGGATTTGCTGCATTGTGTCATAAATTGCCATGCCGGCCGTCACCGAGCCGCCGGGGGAATTAATGTACATTTGGACATCTTTTTCTGGGTCTTCGGCATCTAGATACAATAGCTGAGCCACTATCGAGTCAGCAACTTCGTCGGTTACGGGAGTTCCTAAAAACACAATTCGCTCCCGCAGCAAGCGCGAGTAAATGTCAAAGGCCCGCTCGCCCATCCCCGACTGTTCTAGTACCATCGGCACTACATTGCTGGGGCTGGAACTGACATCAAAATCGTTATAGCTTGTAATTAGGTAATTGGAAGATTGAGATACAACCATAAGACACCAGTCAAGGATTCTAGACAATTTGCTGCTGCTGATGAAAGCTTTAAATTAAGCCGCCAGCTTTTAACTATTATGCCTCTTCTGAACGGATATCGGGGGAATGGGGAGTTTTGAGTTTTGAAATTGCTTTCTGCGCTGGGCGCAACGCTGGAGTGACTCGCCAGGCTCGCGGGGTGAATGAGTTAAAAGACCTACTTGTAAATCATCGCTGCTTCTAGTCGCCACCCCGAGCTTTTAGTAAGGATCAGGCGCACCCGGAGCTTGTAGTTAAGGATCAGGTGCGCCGTTAAAATCACGGTTGATTTCATGCCCGCAATTAGGACATTTGAACACATTAAGTTCTATTCTTCGCCTACGACTTCCACTTCAACGCTCGTGGCTGCTTCTGCTGAATCTTCAGCGTCTGATTCTTCTGATTCTTCTGCTGCAGGAGTCAGAGAGCCTTCAGGTAGGAGTTCGATTGTCCCTTTTTCTTCCAACCATTTCAGGGTTTTTTGTTTGAGCAAGTCTTCTGCTACAAATTCCTGCAACCTTTGGGGGTCAAAATCTCCTTTGGGAAACTGCTTTCTGATTTTTGCTACTTCTGCTGCTACTTCTGCTGGTTCAACAGATAAGGATTCCAGCTTGGCTACTTCTGCCAGAGCTAAATTCTGCTTGAGGCGCTCGATTGCTTCCGGGCGCGAGCGTTCCCGCATCGGGCCCATATTTTCTTCCGTAAACAGTTGGTTGATATCTATGCCGTAATTTTTCAATTGGACGGCTTGTTGATTCAACAAATAATCGATTTCGCGATCGACCATTGTTTCGGGAATTTCCACTTCTATTAGCTGCACGAGTGCTGCTGATATAGCTTTTTCCTTATTAGCTGATGTCTTGTTTTCTTGGTCTGCTTTAAACCGAGTTTCTAGGGACTCGCGCAGTTCTGCTAAAGTTTCAAACTCGCTGACTTCTTGGGCGAAGTCGTCGTCCAACTCCGGCAATTCTTTTTCCTTAAGTTCTTTGAGGGTAATCGTAAAGACTGCCGGTTTGCCTGCTAGTTCTTCACTGCTATACTCATCTGGGAACTGCACGGAAACTTCTCTAGTTTCTCCGGGATTCATCCCCATCATGCCTTGGATAAAGCCTGGTACAAACTGATTTTCCGACAATTCTACTTGAAAATCTTCTGCTTGACCGCCGGGAATTTCTGCGGGAGTTTCGCCTTCAGGTGCTTCCGCAAATCTACCGGAGAAATCAACCAAAGCCATGTCTCCCAACTGAGCCGAGCGACCTTCTACAGGGATTAAAGCAGCTTTGTCCGATCGATATTTTGCCAATACCTCATCTACCTGAGCCTCATCATACTTAGCTTCTTCTGCTTGAAGCTGCAAACCTGTGTACTGACCCATTTTCACTTCGGGTTGTACATCAACCTTTGCCGAAAAAATCAGAGGCTGTTCTGGATCGAACTTAGCTAGTAATTCTTCAAACTCGGTGCGAAGTTCAAAACTGCCAATTGCGGCAATTTTTTCTTGTTCGAGGGCTTTTTGCAGGGAATCATTAATCAAATTTTCCAAAGCCGTCGCCTTCAAACGAGTCTGGCCTAGGCGCTGTAGCAAAACTTGACGGGGAACTTTGCCTTTGCGGAACCCAGGAATATTAACCTCGCGAGCAAATTGTTTAATTACTTGCTCGTAAGCTTGTTTTGACTTTTCTGACGGTACTTCGATTTCCAGACCAATTTGGCTAGCTGGAAGTTTTTCCTGGGTTACTTTCATCGGCTTTTTTGATATTTAACAATAGTGTATTGACACTCCCTGACCTAAAGGACAGGGATTCTTAATTCAGCGACTGACCTTAAAATGTTGCGTCCTTTCGGCAATCCTCAAACTTTTTAACCGTAGAAATCCTACCAATTAACGAGCCTGATTCGCAGTCATCCCAGAGGGTCTATCTCCAAAAGCGTACTAGGATATTTACCTAGAGTTCGGGTATGCCCTACCCTACTTAACAAGACTAAATAGTTTGTTTCTCTGGTTAAAGGAACTGTGTTAAGCCCCTAGCTGTTTATAGAGTTTTCGCCACTCTTTGTCCCCCGGTTTACGCCTAAAAGTGTGTCGTTAACTGTTTTTATGCACTATGGCGCAGGAGTTTAACCTTGACTACTGTAGTATACTAGAAAGTTCCTGACTTTTAGGAAGGGATTTAAGAAATTAAAGCCGTCCTAGAAGGACAGGGTTTTAGACCCAATTTCCTTGATAAAATACATACAAATCTGACTTTGCCTGCATTTTAATTTTGTACGCTTTGACTCGGAACGGCACAACTACAACACCTTTACCGGATGAGACTGTAAGTCATTGCCGGCTACTTTTTTGGCTCTTGCCAAATAGTTTTGGTTTGAGGATACTAGCTTTTGCTGCTAGGAATGTGGAGGTTAAGTCCACTAATTGCCGATGCACCATAGCACATATCGCCCTGTGATGTCAATCTTGCCGGCCTCTGCCGCCCGTCAAAGTCAATGGATGCGCCTGCGAAAATGCAGATATATCGCAAAACTTAACCGGATGCGGATTGGGCGTGGGCGATTGGCAAAAGATGCTAAACTGGCACTGGGTACGATCGCACGGAGCAATCGGGAAGTTCGATCGGCCGTTTCCGTTAACTGCACCATTGCTATCCTCTCATGCTCCTGATATCGCATAACATTAATTAAGTTTGATATTGAGAATTGCAGTTATTTAAATTTTTGATTTCGATCGTTTAGACTTTAATTTGTGGAGGAAACTAATTTGTCTCAATCCTATCGAGTTGCCATTTTAGGAGCTACCGGCGCAGTCGGTGCCGAGTTGCTAGAACTATTGCACAGCCGGAGTTTTCCGATTTCTAACTTGAAGCTGCTGGCTTCGGAACGTTCAGCAGGCACAACTTTGCCTTTTGGCGGTGAGATGCTGCCGGTCGAAGCAGTTTCGGCGCGATCTTTTGATAATGTAGATTTGGTTCTCGCCTCTGCAGGGGGCTCTACTTCTAAGTTATGGGCTCCGCAAGCGGTAGCAGCCGGGGCAGTGGTAATTGACAATTCTAGCGCCTTCCGCATGGATGCGACGGTACCGCTAGTGGTTCCCGAAGTCAATCCCCAAGCAGCAGCAGCTCACCGAGGTATAATTGCTAATCCCAACTGCACGACTATTTTGATGGCAGTTGCCGTTTGGCCACTTCACAAAGTTAGACCCATACAGCGCATCGTTGTAGCGACTTACCAGTCGGCCAGCGGGGCGGGGGCGAGGGCAATGGAGGAAATGAAAGCTCAAGCAAGAGCAATTTTGCAGGGGGAAACGCCCCAAACAGATATATTTCCCTACCCCTTAGCATTTAATTTGTTTCCGCACAACACCCCGATTAACGATTTGGGGTATTGTGAAGAAGAGATGAAAATGGTAAACGAAACTCGGAAGATATTTGGTACGGACGAGATTAAAATTACTGCAACTTGTGTGCGGGTTCCCGTACTGCGTGCTCATTCGGAAGCGATTAATCTAGAGTTTGCAGAGCCTTTTAGCGCGATCGAGGCCAGGGAAATCTTAAAGCAGGCAAGCGGGGTTAAGCTGGTAGAAGACTGGCAAGCTAATTATTTCCCGATGCCCGCAGAAGCCAGCGGTAAGGATGAGGTGTTAGTGGGCAGGATTCGCCAAGATATTTCTCACCCCTGCGGGTTGGAGATGTGGCTGTCGGGCGATCAAATTCGCAAAGGGGCGGCTTTAAATGCGGTGCAGATAGCTGAGTTGCTGGTAGAAAAAAATTTGTTGCGAACCCAAGTGGCGGCGGCTTCTAATTAGGGGGAACCCTGGCAATTTGGAAATTGAAATTGGGGATTTTAGATAAACCTTTCATCTGAAATCTAAAATTTAAAATCAAAAATCAACAGTCTAAAATCGGAGAAAGTGTGGTAAAGTTTGGACGGGTTCTGACTGCAATGATTACGCCGTTTAAGGAAGACGGCAGCGTTAACTATGCAGTAGCAGAACAATTGGCAGTTCATTTAGCCGATCACGGTACAGATAGCTTGGTAGTGTGCGGCACTACAGGCGAGTCTCCCACTATGACCTGGGATGAAGAGTACGAATTATTTCAGGTGGTACAAAAGGCGGTGGTCGGTAAGGCGTTGGTAATCGCAGGAGCCGGATCGAATTCTACTTCAGAAGCAGTCGCAGCTACGAAAAAAGCAGCTAAACTCGGGTTAGATGGCTGTTTGCAGGTGGTTCCTTATTACAACAAACCCCCGCAAGAAGGTTTATATAATCATTTTCGGGCGATCGCGCAATCTGCTCCAGAATTGCCTATAATGTTATATAACATCCCCGGTCGCACTGGTCAGAATATGTTGCCGGAGACGGTGGCTCAATTGGCCCAAATCCCCAACATTGTGGCCGTAAAAGAAGCAAGTGGCAACTTGGATCAAGCAAGTCAAATTCGGTGCTTGACATCCCCTGAATTTGCCATCTATTCTGGAGATGATTCCCTAACTTTGCCAATGTTGGCGGTAGGAGGATCTGGTGTAGTTAGCGTAGCCAGCCATCTGGTAGGAGAGCAACTGCAACAGATGATCAAAGCTTTCGAGGCCGGTCAAGTTCAAGTCGCTACCCAGATTCACTTGCAACTTTTTGACCTGTTTAAAGCTCTTTTTCTCACCACAAATCCCATTCCCGTCAAGACAGCTCTCAAACTTCAAGGCTGGGATGTAGGCTCCACCCGTCCGCCCCTGTGCGATCCGCCCGTTGAGGTAACTCAAAAGTTAAAGGACGTACTGAATCAGCTAGCCGCAGTATCAGCTAGCAAGACGAGCGAGAACGAGTTTTCAGACAACTGAATATTGGTTGTTATCAGTCATTAGTTCGGAGTCATCAGTCCTTAGTAATTAAGTGTTAGTAAGTAGCTAACAGTCAAGGATTAAAGACTGAAGATAGAAGAATGAAGGCCCCAGACAACTGACTGTACGGGATAGTAAAACCCGCCAGGGAGTTTTCCATAAATATTTGGAAAAATATCGCCCTACCAACGAACAGTAGACGAAAGACGACAGACCACAGACCACAGACCAATAACAAAAATAACTAACAAAGGATACGCATGATCAAAAATACAACTGCATCTGCTCTAAAAGTTATTCCCCTCGGCGGGCTGCACGAAATCGGTAAAAACACTTGTGTGTTCGAGTACGGCGACGAAATAATTCTTTTAGATGCCGGTTTAGCGTTCCCGACAGATGGAATGCACGGGGTAAATATTGTCCTCCCAGACATGACTTACCTGCGGGAAAACAGCCACAAAATTAAAGGTATGATCGTGACTCACGGTCACGAAGACCACATAGGCGGCATCCCTTATCACCTCAAACAATTTGAAATTCCGGTCATCTACGGCCCCCGTTTGGCGATGGCTTTGCTAGCCGGAAAAATCGAAGAAGCCGGAGTGTCTCACCGCACTGAATTGAGAACGGTTCGACCGAGGGATACTGTCAGAATTGGCAAGAATTTCTTAGTCGAATACATTCGCAACACTCACTCGATGGCCGACAGTTTTACTGTGGCAATTCACACTCCCGTTGGAATTGTGATCCACACCGGAGACTTTAAAATTGACCACACTCCTGTAGACGGCGAGCATTTTGATTTGCAAAAGCTGGCCGAGTACGGCGAGAAAGGCGTGCTGTGCTTGATCAGCGATTCTACTAACTCGGAAGTTCCCGGTTTTACCGCTTCGGAAAGTTCTGTGGCGCCCAATTTAGACAGAATTATCGCTCAAGCACCGGGACGAGTGATGCTGACGACTTTTGCTTCGTCGGTACACCGATTGCAAATTGTTTTGGACTTGGCTAAGAAAAACAATCGGTATGTCGGAGTGGTTGGGCGCTCGATGCTTAACGTCATCGCTCACTGCCGCAATCTCGGCTACATCAAATGCGAAGATAGTATTTTCAAACCGCTCAAAGAAATCCGCAATTTGGCTGAAGACAAGGTACTGATTTTAACTACAGGTTCCCAAGGCGAACCGATGGCGGCGATGACTCGCATTGCTAACGGCGAACATCACGAACTGAAAATCAGAAAGGGCGATACAGTCATTTTCTCAGCTAATCCGATTCCGGGAAATACGATCGCAGTGGTAAACACGATCGATAAACTGATGATGCTGGGAGCACACGTGGTTTACGGCCGCGACAAAGGCATTCACGTTTCGGGTCACGGTTGTCAAGAAGACCAAAAGTTAATGATTAACATGACTCGTCCTAAGTTCTTCTTGCCGGTTCACGGGGAACACCGGATGCTGATCCAGCACTCCAAGACGGCTCAAAGCATGGGCATTCCCGCTAGCAATATGGTGATTATTGACAACGGCGATGTTGTAGAGTTGACCGAAAATTCGATGCGAGTAGCTGGTCAAGTGCCTTCAGGAATTGAATTAGTAGATTCTTCTCGATCGGGCGTTGTCAAAGCCAGCGTCCTCAAGGAACGTCAGCAGTTGGCCGGAGATGGCGTTGTAACTGTAGCAGCCGCTTTGAATTGGGAAGGCAAATTAGTTGCCAAACCAGAAGTTCACTTGAAAGGTGTAGTGACATCAGCCGATCGCGCTGAGGTGATCAAATTAATCACTCAAACCATTGAAACAGTTTTGAGCGATCGCTGGTCAGAATTTGTCAAACCCGCCACTGCTGACTCGCAAGTTGACATTGACTGGGTGGGAGTGCAAACCCAAATAGAAAAAGCAATTCAGCGGGTAATGCGCCGGGAACTGCAAAGCAATCCACTGCTGGTATTCCTGATGCAAATTCCTGAAGAAGCAGTGCGATCGGAAGTTGCAGCAGTATCTCCAGGTTCCCTGGAAGCACCTAAGCTATTATCCTCGCCATCATCCCCCTCGCCATCATCGCCATCCTCCCCATCCTTGCCATCTCCTGCCAATCAGGTGACGGGTCGGCGCCGTCCCCGGACTGCTGCAAGGGCAGCTTCTTAGCGCGATAATTCTCGGACGCACTGCGAACTAAGAAAGGAGTTTTAGGTTTTGTAGTTGCGCTTGGGTACCCAAACGCAACTACAAACCTAGATTTGATTTCATAAGTATCTCCACCTCAAAAAACGTGAGTAGAGATCCACGTAACTCCTGAGATGAATGCCTGTTGTATTGGAATGATTAAACCGCACAAGGCGCAGAGGATACAGAGAAACGGAAGAGACAGATGAATCATTCCGATGCCAACGGATTTGATATGAGATCTATCTTGCTAAGACATTTAAACTTGTCAAGAGTGAAGAGTTGCGACTCGATGTATTTCAGGAAGCAGTCTTAGAGAAAGCCCCCAACCGCTACAAGTTTTTGGAAGGCCCGCAGGAAAAAGTCGGTGGATTTTGGTGTTTTTGGGATTATTTTTAATGCTGTGTTTGAACACGGTTTACTCTGCGAGTCTCTTTCCCAAACCTTTTAAGCGGAATGGAAACATGATGACAGCTACTTACCAAATCCGGGATTTGTAGGATTTTCTCGGTTAGCGAACGAGTAGTTTTTAAACCGTAAATAAACGCAAGTGAACGCAGATAGATTTAAATAACTATCTGCGTTCACTTGCATTTATTTTAAAATTAATCAGCCACCAGCAACAGCAGGAACAATGCTGACTTCATCGCCATCTTGGAGGGCTGTTTTTGAGCCATCCAAAAAGCGGATGTCTTCGCTGTTGACGTAGAAGTTGAGAAATCTGCGGGGTTCTCCCTTTTCGTCGCACAGGCTTTTTTTGATGCCGGGACAATTTGTTTCCAGCGATTCAATTAGTTCGGAAATGTTATCGCCGGCGCATTCGATGGTGGCTTGATTGTTGGTAAATTTTTGCAGGGGAGTGGGAATTAAAACTTTGACGGTCATTTTTTTAGTCCTTAGTCAGTAGTCATTAGTTATTAGTTATCAGTCCTCAGTCAGTAGTCATCAGTCAACAGCTTAACAACCCATGACTAATGACTGCCCACTATTGACTAATAGCTGTTAAACCGAAACTTGTTGCCATTCTAAGCGTTCGAGTGTGCGGGCGCGTTCTAGGGCGCGCTCGAACGCTTCTAATTTCGGTTCGAGGGTGATGGGTTCGCCGATGTAGCCTTGAACTGCTTCTTGCGTTTTCAAACCGTTGCCGGTGATGTAAGCGACGGTAGTTTCATCGGGATTGATTTTACCTGCTTCTACGAGTTTCTTCAAGACTGCGATTGTGGTGCCACCTGCAGTTTCTGTGAATATGCCTTCAGTTTCTGCTAGCAGTTTCATGCCTTCGATGATTTCGGTGTCGCTGACGGATTCAATGTTGCCGTTGGTTTTGCGGGCGATTTCCAAGGCGTACATACCGTCGGCTGGATTGCCGATCGCGATCGACTTAGCAATTGTATTCGGTTTCACCGGTTTTACGAAATCACGGTCTTCGCGGAATGCTTGGGCGATGGGGGAACAGCCGTCAGCTTGAGCCCCGCTGAACCGAACTTTTTTCTCATCCACTAAACCGACTTCGATGAATTCTTGAAAACCTTTGTAAATTTTTGTGAACAAAGAGCCGGAGGCGAGGGGAGCGACGATGTGATCTGGCAATTGCCAGCCTAGCTGTTCGGCAACTTCGTAGCCGAGGGTTTTTGAGCCTTCGGAATAGTAGGGACGCAAGTTGATATTGACAAATCCCCAGCCATGTGTATTGGCGACTTCGCAACAGAGGCGGTTAACTTGGTCGTAGTTGCCGTGAACTGCCATGACAGTTGGATTGTAAATCAGAGTGCCGAGGACTTTGCCTGCTTCTAAGTCTGAGGGAATGAAGACTACGCAGTCGAGTCCGGCGTGGGCGGCGATCGCAGCCGTAGAGTTAGCTAAATTGCCGGTGCTGGCGCAAGATACAGTTGTGAAACCCAATTCTCTCGCTCTGCTGAGGGCGACTGACACCACTCTGTCTTTAAAGCTGAGAGTGGGCATATTGACGGCATCGTTTTTAATATAAAGATTTTTTAGACCAAGGCGGCGCGCCAAGCGGTGGGATTTTAATAGAGGAGTCATCCCGGTGCCGACATCGATGACGTTATCTGTAGCGACTGGTAAAAATGCGCGGTAGCGCCAGATCGAGTTGGGGCCGGCTTGGATGGTTTGGCGAGTGACGGTGCGGCGGATGGCATCGTAGTCGTACTTGACTTCAAGCGGGCCAAAACAGCAATCGCAGACGTGCTTAGCTTGGAGTTCGTACTCTTCGCCGCATTCTTTACATTTGAGGGCTGTGAAGGTTGCTGCTGTGGATTGGGTTCTGGTCGCCTGGGTCATAGCTCAACTCTCTAGTTTTGCGATGTTTTCTAATTCTTGTGCAAGATTAGCACGGTCAATTTACCCCGTCAACCATACCCGATTTTTTTAGTCGGGATTGATTTTTCAGTTACTTTTGAGTTAAAAAGTGGTGTATTTAACTTTGATATTTGGGCAGGCGGGACGCCCACCCCGCAAGGATTTGACTTGTTTTCAGGATCGGGCTGGGAATCGAGATTGTCAGGCTGGCACGCGAGTCCGATCGAGCTCAAGGATGATTTGCCGACGGAATTGTTACAAAACTTAATAAATCTTTTTTGGGCTAACAATTGGGTAGTCGTGCGATCGAACACAACTACAAAACCTCGAATTTTTGATTAACCAACTTAGCCTACCCGCCGCTGACGGGGGGGATGAGTACAACCTCGTCGCCGTGTTGGAGGATGGTGTCGGGGGAGACGAATTCCAGGTTGAGGCCGAAGCGGGTACGATCGCGCCATTGTTCTAATTGAGGATATTGGGCGATCGAGTTTTCGAGCACTTGAGACACTGGGGTTTCGGGAGGAAGTTCTAATGTAAGTTCCGAAACGCCGTAGGCTTCACCGAAGGCGGCGAACAGTTTAACGGTGACGGTAATTGAAGAGTCAGACACGGTAGTTTAGTGCGATCGACGGTTTGGCAATTATCAACTACACCATACAATTAATTAGGAATTAGGCGCGCCGAGGCTTAGAATTGAAAGCGGCAACCTCTAGTTAAGTTTTACCCCATCGGGTAAAGATGATAGTTGATTGCACCAAAAAGTCTTAACAAGATTGTATGCCGATCGCTCTCACCAACCAGGCGTTTGAAGCACTTGGCATCCAGTTAGATGCAGCTAGCTAAGGTCTAGTTTGCTGCTGTTGAGGCTAATGCGATAATAATTTTTGAGGATGCGGTATAGATACTTTACGGTAATTGTGCGAGAGTACAAAAAGCTCGCAATACATTTAGCAAGCAACAACGCAGACAAGGCCCGGCAAACCCGCTTCTCCTGAGTAAAAATCAGGTTATCTAGTGCGGCTTGGAATTGCCAAACCTATGCCCTGCTTAGCAAGCTAGCCGTTCTATCTAAGAAGAATACTGAAGTTAACGCGATAGAGATATATGGCAAATAACGATTTTAAAGTGCTTCAAATTATTGAAGCTAAAGGCTGGTATGCCTTTGGGAGCACGAAGCAAAGCCAGCACGTTGAGAGATGGGTAAGACCTGTCGTGTGTTGGGTTTTAATAGAAGATAAAAAAAAGCGACGGGTTGTGACAGCTACCGCTAGCTATCAGATCCAGATTGACGACAAAGAAGTCGAGTTTTTTGCCCACGAAAGCGAAATTCAAGATCTGGAGAGTCTCCCGAAGTCTGTCTCGGTATCGGAATTTCTGAAAACAGAAGATTGAGAGAAGGGCAGAAGGAGATAATTTAACAAGTTATTAATTATTCCTTAGTGATTCCTTAAACTTGCTGTCGGATTCTATTGGAATTAGAGGCAGAAGCTCTAGATTGGGGAGAGGTGGAGATGAGGACAGGGGGAGAATTTATACTTTTGCTTTGCCTTCTGCATCTTGTCTCCAATGCCTCAAGTAGCCCAAAAAATAAAGAGGCCGGAAGATTGCTGGCAATGCCAACACGCTTCCGACCTTGCTGAATAACAGGGTATGCATATGTTTTTAAAGTATGGCAGGCAGGCTTTTGAGATATCAAGAGGACTATTGCAATCACCCACTTTTGTTTTCAGGCTGTGTTTGCAAGGTTCATATCATTTTAGACTGAAAATTTGAAAAGTAAGAGGGGGCGAGGGTTACAGGTTAAGGATTCTAGCTATTTATCTGTAGCGGGTGCTACAAAAAATGGTGGCCTTGGCGGACGATCGCACATTCTCCCTAAATGGTGGGCACTCAAAGCAGAAAGTTCGATCGCCCCCTGCAACCGCTGCGACTTTAAACCCCACTAGCGACAGGTTCAGGCTTCTGCTGCGGCGTCCGCCGCCCCAGCAGGGCCATCCGCACGCCGCCTGCTGGTCCTAAAGTCACCCCTCGGCGTTTGGCCTGTACGGGCTTTTTCTCGGCCAATACTAGGTCGAAATTCCGCAAAATGGTTGCCAGCACCAGTTTCATCTCCAACTGCGCCAGCGCCAAGCCGATACAGCGGCGGCTGCCGCCTCCAAAGGGCAAATACTCGTAAGGCGAAAATTGTCTCTCCAAAAACCGTTCCGGTTTAAATTGCAGCGGTTCTGGATACAAATCCTCCCGCCTGTGGATCAAATAAATCGAGCCGACGACAACCGTTCCCGGTTCGAGTTGATGTCCCATCAGTTCCACGGGCGTGAGCACTTCTCGCGGAAACGTCAGGATTGCGACCGGGTAAATTCGCAGCGTCTCCTGACAAACTGCACTCAGGTAAGGTAAGCGGAAAATCTCCATCGGGTCGGGATTTTCCCCCAAACTGTCCAATTCTTGCAGCAACTTCTGGCGCACCGAGGGCAAGCGGTGAATCCAGTAAAACGCCCAAGCTAGGGCCGTTGCTGTGGTTTCGTGGCCTGCAAACAGCAGCGTCATCAACTCGTCGCGCAATTCTTCATTGGTCATTGGTTGCCCGTTTTCGTCGCGGGCGGCCATCATTAAGCTGAGAATGTCGGTGCGGTTGGCGTCTGGTTGCAGTCTGCGTTCTTCAATTTCCGCGTCGATCAATGCGTCAACTTTCCGCTGCCGCTGTTTCATGCGTCCCCAAGGACTCCAAGAGCCCCAATCTTGCTGCATCCAGCCGAAAAACAGCATACTCGATCGCAGGGGAGAGTTGGTCATATCGACGACTGAGGCAAGTAGTGGTCTGAGTGCTTGTAACCGCGGCCCGTCATCCATGCCGAAGACAGCTTGCAAGATTACCCGCATAGTGACTTCCTGCATCGCGCTGCGAGCCACAAAAGGCCGATCAACGGACCATTTGCTGGCAACATCTTGAGCGATATCGCAAATTAGTTGGCCGTAGTTCCGCATCCGTTCCCCGTGAAAAGGTGGCATCAATAATTGGCGCTCGCGTTTGTGCCTTTCTCCCGAGAGCGTAATCATGGATTGTTCTCCCACGATCGGTTTGAGAATACTATTCAGCGTGCCTGGAGCGTGAAGCGCGTTGCTGTTGAGCATCTCCTGGACAGCTTGGGGGTGGTTGAGCATCACCAATGGTTTCCCGTTGTTCACTTGAGCTGTGAAAATGTCGCCGTATTGTTTGGCACATTTATCCATGTATGTCAGCGGATCGCCGATCCATTGAATTAGCTGCACAAAGGGTGGAGCTTTGGGGCCGTTAGGTAGTGTCATAGGAATTACCGGGGTTTGGGTCACAGGACTTAGCAGTATCAACAAACCTCAAAGGGTTTGAAGGTTGGTTCAATCCCTCCCAACCCTTGTTTTTAAGGGGAGAATTGCGTAAGTCCCATCTCCAATAATTTTAATAGCTTATTCTCGAACGGTGCTCAAAATATCCTCTCCAAGCTCTGTAAAACGAACAGTTTTGATTTGCCAAGGAGCATAACTGGTTAAAGTTTGGCGCACGCCCCCGAACAAACCTAACATTTGACAACTGGACAGATTTTGCAATTTCTGCCGCGAATTTCCGGAGGCTCGCAGATCCACGGTAGCTATTCCGAGGTCGCGATCGATCTTGAGGCGATAACCAGCCAAACCAAGACTATCGAAAATCTGCTGCTTTAACACTTCATTAACCGCTGATGACATTAACTGATTCTCAGGGCCTGTAACTGTTTCCGGCTTCAGAGTTTGACACAAATTATCTACCTTATAAACCGTAACGGTGGCAGTATTTTCTGAGAGGGCAGCACTGCCTAAAACTGACGCAACAGAGTTAGAAGGCTGCGTTAATTGACTCAATTGAGCCTCAATTTGATTTCCCGTTAGCTGTAGGTTTTGGAACTGAGGGGCGTTGGCTGAGAGTTGGCTCGGGTTTTCGGTTGAGGTAGCTGCATCTGAGCTAGAACAACTGCTACCGCCCATCAAAATTAACCAAACGCCTAAATATCCTAACTGTTTGCAGATACGGTTCATAGTTTTTAATACTTTACTAAACGTCAGTGTATGGAGGGTGAATTTTGGTTGTAGAAAGCACTTAGACCCTGATTACACTCACTTAGAAGTATTTCCCCCAGTACGGAGATGAAAACAAGTTAAGAGTTCTTGTTAATACGTGGATTTTAGTGTTAGATCAGGTAGTAGGGGTTTTACCCCTCAGTGGTGTAACCCAGCAGTTTACCTGTCTCAGCAGATCAAGCTTGCGACCCAGCTCGTAAGTGATATCAAATACCTTGTCAGTGGTGTGATGTACCGTTGCAACTCGATCCCTTCCAAGGTCTGAGGTGAAAAGCCTCTTTCCCGTTGGTAAAAGCCTGAGTTTGATTAGTAGTAATGAGGACAGAATTCCGACTTGCGCGCGCATTTTAAGCTCGGCTTCGGAGCGCTTTTTTAACAGCGCCGAAATCGCGGTTAGAGGGATCGTGCAAGTCGCGAACAATATCAAAACTTACGCATCAAGAGCAAAAAAACCGGGTTTTTTAACCAGGCATAAGGGCTGCAACGAAGTGTTTTCGTAAAAAAACCTGGTTTCTGGTCAAGTCGCGAATCACATAATTCCCCAGTCAGCGGATCTGTAACGAACTGGCGCGTCAAGGGTGTTATGGCAGCATTTGGTGATTTTTGTCGCGAATCCCATAAAAAAGAGTGAACACATCATGAAACAGCAATTATTGACAAAAGTTTTGGCGACAACAGCGATCGCCCTCACCGGCTTAACGGTTGCTTCTCAACCTAGTTACGGTCGGCGAGCACAGGGGGAAAGTGGATTTTGGTGCAGTACCTCGACCGGTGCGCCGGTGACGGTGTACCAAAACGCTCAAGGTGCCGTAGAGCCTTGGATTGAGTGGACTTCCGATTATTTCTCCGGTTCTGGTTACGATCCGGCAACTCGGTGTCAATTAGTGAGTCAACGCCTCGAAACCTATCGCCGCCGACGAATGCTTAAGTACATTACTGCGGGCCAAATGAACGGCCAGAACGTCATCTGCACGGCGAATCAAGTCAATGGGCGGTGTCAAAATTTGATTTATACCCTCAGACCCGGCCAAGACCCGATCGGCTCTTTGTATAATTTGTTGGCTTGGCGCCAAGGATATGTCGGGATGCCGTCTTTTGATGAAACCAGTAAAATTCCTTACATTGATGTGAGAGAAAAGCTAGGGGAAAACACTGCCGATGAGGCCCAACTGCCCCCTTTTCCCCACCGTTCGGACAGCCTTAAAGATTGGCAAATTTTCCATCCCATCACCAATTCCAAGGATTGAGGTGGAAAACTTGGCGCATCAAACAGCGGTACGCATCCCGACGGGAATATCTTCTGGTTCTGGGACGATCGTCC
Organism: Microcoleus vaginatus PCC 9802; assembly: GCA_022701275.1. Lineage (NCBI taxonomy): Bacteria > Bacillati > Cyanobacteriota > Cyanophyceae > Oscillatoriales > Microcoleaceae > Microcoleus > Microcoleus vaginatus. The sequence goes on along the minus strand of CP031740.1, from coordinate 6,148,542 downwards.
GGCAGCAGGGCCAAACCTATACGGTGCTGACTAACTGGCACGTTGTGGCGATCGGACAAGGGTCACCGACGACGGCCTCCTCCACCCACTGCTAGGAGTTCTGAGGCGGCTGGGCAATACCGATGGGGCGATCGTTCAGTTTCGCAGCGCGAGCGAGTATAAAATAGCACTATTCAGCCTTGAGCCTGGAGCCGTGTCTGATCCCGTGCTGGCAGCCGCCTTTCCTGCGGGTGCTGAGGTTGGGGCTTTAGCGCTGACGCCGGGCTTCGTTTCGGTGCTGCTACCCAAATCTTTTCCTCAAGGAGCTTGGGCTATACAAATGAGGTTAAAATCGGTACGAGTGGCGGCCCGATTTTTAATGCCAAAGGTTTCTTGGTTGGGATTAACGGTAGGGGCAAGTATCGAGATCCAAATTTTGGCGTCTATGCTTTTGAAGATGGAAGTGAACCAAGAGCGGAATTATTGGAGAAAATGGTTAAATCCAGTTGGGGAATTCCGATTAGTATATATTTGCAGTTCGCCTCGTTTCATCTAGGGAGTTATCGATGAATGTGTGGAGTTTGCGGTTTGACGCGCTGACAATCATCTTGACAGGTGCATTAACAGTGACGGCGCTTGTCAGCCAACAATATGCTGCCTGTGCCAAAACAGCCGAAGAAATTGCCCAGCTAGCGACGTTGACAACTGTGGAAGTCAACAATACGCTGGGTTTTTTGGCTAGTGGATCGGGAGTAATTATTGCCAAACAGGGTAATATTTACACTGTTCTGACAGCTAATCATGTGGTGGCAAGCCTCGCTCAAAAATACAGCATTCGCACTCATTTGGAGAAGGATTATGCTGCGATTAGAATACAGCGCCTCCCGAAAAATGACCGGGATATAGACTTGGCTTTGATACAGTTTCAGAGCCGAGAACAGTATCCAGTAGCACCAATGGGCGAGTCGGAACGTGCTGTTGTTGGTTCTGCTATTTACGTTTCTGGCTATCCGCTGCCAATTTCGGGATTTGAACGAAAACTTGAGTTTACTGCTGGTATCATCTCTTCTCGCTTGGGCAGCGCCTCATCGGGGTATCGTCTGCGCTACCAAGCTGTAACCAGGCGCGGGATGAGCGGGGGGCCTGTATTTGATGCTGATGGCAGGGTGGTAGGAATTCACGGCCAGGGGGATACTGTTGGCACAATTAGGAGTCAGTGGAACGGTCAGATTGAGGAGATAAAAACGGGGTTGAACGCGGCAATCCCGATCGATGCTTTTAAAGAGTTGCTATCACAAAATAAGCATAACGGCTTTGATATTCTCAGCAATCTTTCTCTCAGCAGCGCCTCGGGTCAAAACCAACCGAATCGGGGTTATGGAGGATTTGTGTGCGATACCTCGACGGGCGAGCCGGTGACTGTGTATCAAAATCCGCAAGGGTTCAGGGAGCCTTGGATTCGCTGGAATTCTAATTTCTTTTCTAGTTCGGGCTACGATCCTCTAACTCGCTGCCAACAAGTGACTCAGCGCCTTGAAAATTATAACCGAAATAAACAGCTAAATTATGTCACGGTGGGTATTGTAAATAACCAGAAAGCGATTTGCACGACTAGCCGCGTTAATGGGCCTTGCGAAGGTTTGATCTACACGCTGCGCCGCGATCAAGACCCGACTCCTGCACTTAGCAGTTTTTTTGTTTGGCTGGGGAATCAAAAGGCTGTGCCTTCTCTTTCTGAAAGCGGTACTGTGCTTTATATCGATGTCCGGGAACGGCTGGAACAATTTTAGATTTGGGATTTGAGATGGATTAGTAATGGGTAAACACAGAACCCCGACTTTTTGCATAAGTCGGGGTTCTCAAACAACTACTTATTAGCTTAAAAATTGAGATATTTTACTTATTTATTATTGACATAATAGAACTAATGATTTTTTGGAACACGGAAGCTATAAAATTACTCTTACATTAATCCAATTCAAATTTTTTAGGTATCAAGCATGACAGCAACTACCCCGCAGGCAACGTCAGCAACGCCCGCTTTTTGCGAAGGCATTCAACATTTTGCTGAAACAGTCCCTGGTTTTGAGACTTATGGGAAAGCACCTGCGATCGCCGAGGGGAGCAAGTCGATCGCCGATCCTGCCGATCCAGCAGCCATCTTTCAAACGATGCTGGGAGCAGACGCCCTGCGCTACCTGACGCTGCAAGTTACCGCTAGCAAGGCATCGGGACATCCGGGGGGTTTTGCTAGCCAAGCTGAAGCTTATGCCGCTTTGGTGATGCTCGGACACAAGAACATTGTCACCGAAGTCGGCCATCACGCGCCGGGATTTTACAGCGCCATGTTTCTCGATCGATCTTTGGAGGATATGGGAATTGTTAACGTGCAGCAAATGCGCGATAAATTCCGAGAAAAAGACGGTTTGTTAGGACATCTTTCCGGTTTCATTCCCGGCCTTTTAGCACCGGCGGGTCCCCTCGGACAAGGGCAGCATTTCGCAATGGCAGGAGCGCTTTTACACCGCGAAAAACTCTTTGCTTTCACAATAGGCGACGGCGGCATGGGCGAACCCTATCCGATGAGCAGCATGGGGCATTTCCACACTGCTTATCCCAGCGTTACGAACTTTTTGCCTGTGTTGGTTTGGAACGGATATTCTCAGGAACATCACAGCATGGTTTCCACTAAAACTAATGCTGAAATGATTGCTTATTGGCAAGGCAACGGTTTTGAAGAAGTTATCTTAGTTGATGCTAAGGAATTTGACGATAAAAATCAACCGGAAGATTATGTTGACAGCACTGCTTTTTCGCTCGAACAGCGCATGGCATTTACCAAAGCTGTTTTACAAGGAGTTGACAAAGCGGCAAAATCTGCTCTCGGCGGCAAATTAACTGTGTTTATTATCAAACAGTTGAAAGGTGCCGGCGTCCACGCGCGCGGAGCAAAATCTCACAACCTTTATCCGAAAGATACGCTGGATGCTCCGCACATTATCAGTGCTTTAAAAGAGCGCGCTTTGACTGCTGCTGCTTGGGAGTTGGTGCGGACAAATTGCGAGCGTGCGGGCGGCGGGCCGGCGGCGAAAACAGTTGTTACTGAGTTTACATTGCCGCTGGCAGATTTAGGCGAATTGCCTTTGGAAGAATTTGCAGTTGGGGGAGAACCGAAGATTTCGACAACAGCAATGGGGGTTTTGGTAGGGAAAGTTGGCGAGCGCGATCGTACTTTTATTGTCACTAATGCTGACGGCAATGAAGCATCGGCAATTGCCAATATCAACCAAGCTCTCAAGATTATTCACCCGACGACAGATGACCTGTACAATCAATCGCCAAACGGCCAAGTTTACGAACCTTTGAGCGAAGATGCTTGCGCTGGTTTAGCGGTAGGTTTATCGCTATTCGGAGCGCGGAGTTTGTGGTGTTCCTACGAATCTTTTGCCATCAACGGTTTACCAATTTGGCAAACTGTAACCCAAGCAATGGCAGAATTGCGCCGTCCAACTCCCGCAACTGTCACCTTATTTACAGCGGGTGCATTGGAGCAAGGCCGCAACGGTTGGACGCACCAGCGGCCGGAAATTGAGGCTTATTTTGCGGCGATGATGCGGAACGGAAATGTGTTTCCTTTGTTTCCACCGGATGCTAACAGTATTCAAGCTTGTTACGAGTGGGCTTTGGCTGCTAAAAATAAGGGAGTTGTGATTACTGCGAGCAAGTCGCCACTGCCGATTCGCACTACTTTTGAACAGACTCGCCAAGGTTTGCAAGACGGTGCAATAGTGCTGCACGAAGTCGATTCCCCCCAAGCTCCCCACAATCAAGGGGGGAGCAAGAAAGTTGTGTTTGCAGTTGTCGGCGACATGACGTTAATGCCAGTGTTTGAAGCGGCGGCATTTTTGGAAACAGAAGGGATTGGAGTGCGGATTGTTTCTATTGTGAATCCCCGGCGTTTGTATCGTGCTAGCGATGTTGCTTGGGATACTTGTTCGGAAGCTGACGGCGGCTTTTTGAGCGATGAGAAATTTGCCGAATTGTTTGGCGGAGATGCCTTGATTGGCGTGACAGGCGGTGCTTCGGGGATGTTGGAACCTGTGATGCTACGGAGCAATTGCAAGCGGGATACTTTCGCTTGGAAGCGGGGGGAAACTACTGCTAGTGCTGGTCAGTTGATGGCGTTTAACGGGTTGACTGCTGAGGCGTTGACTAAAAGAGCGATCGAGCTAGTTCATTAAGTTAGAATGTGAGTGAATGCCCCTGCCTGGTTTGTGCTGGGTAGGGGCTAGTAATATTTAAAATAGGATGGTGATACCTATGACAGCAAAAATTTTAGAAGAAATAGGTACGCTTGCAGAACAGCGATTGATTCTCCCCGGTTATTATACTTGGGAGCAATTTGAGGCGATCGAATCTTTGATGGCCGACTCTTCTGGTTTGCGGATAACTTATCTTGATGGGTGGATCGAGTTTATGACACTGGGCGAAGCACATGAGACAATCAGTTGTATTCTTAATTTTTTGCTACAACTCTACTTTTGTGAAATGGGAATTGAATATATTCCTGTAGGTAGTGCGACTCGCAGAGACCGGGCCAGAGATGTATCATTTGAACCAGACGAGTCTTATTATATAGGTTCAAGAAAAGAGCATCCCGATCTAGCCGTGGAGGTAACGATGACTAGCGGTAGCACCAATAAACTAGCTAAATATCTGCGACTTCGCATTCCAGAAGTTTGGTTTTGGGAAAATAATCGGCTTTCTGTTTATGGGCTGCGCGAGGATAATTATGAGCAAATTTTAAGAAGTGAGTTGCTGCCGGAATTGGATTTAGAATTACTGGTACGTTGCGTTTTAATGCCTTCAAGGATTGAGGCAAGGACGGAGTTTCTTAATGGGGTTCGGCAAGTGGGTTGAATGCTGAGGAGTTGGTAAAAAGTGTGATCGTCTACGAGGGCTTCGCTAACGGCTTGATTGGTTAAGCTAAAATGTGACAGACAACCATTTGCTCTCACAAACAACCTTTGCGCGATCGGCTCCAACGATTGGTTAGACTTGTAGGTGTAAAGTTACTAAGCTCAGAAATAGGAAAATTTATAGCTTTTATAGGAAATCTTTTAGAATCGGAATTCTTCCTATCTCTCTTCTCGACTTCTGCGTGAATCTGCGTCACTCCATTATCATCTGCGGTTAATAAATTCTCTTTTTTTAACCGCAGATACAGGCAGATAAACACAGATTAACGCAGATTAATTATATCAATTCCGGTTGCACCGTCAGTGATTTTTGACGGTTGACTAGATTTGACGCCCGACGATGCTACCGGATTTGATAGGATACGATCCTAGAGCTATACGTGCAGCTTAAACCTAATTCTGAAAAGATAATTTATTCTGAATTTTTTCCTAATTGGCTATTAAATAAGTTTGCTTTGTGAGCTGGGAATGTAGCGAGAGTGGTAGAGGCTTTGCTGCGAGGGGACATCACTATTGTGTGAAATATCTGTCTTAATTTTATTCATTTTTTTTCCCGCAAGCCATCAACCAAAAACTCATCATCGATCGATCGCCCGCAGCTACAAACTCATCCCGCGAAACCAGATAGCTTTCTATTTCAGACTCGGAAATCAACCCTTGTTTGACCATTTGCAAAATGGGCCCGGAGTCCAGCAAAGGTTCAAACGCTTCAATTCCAATTAAATCGCTGTGGCTGACAACGGCTTCTAAATCAACGCTAACAAACCCAGCTTCTTGGAGAATGCGGCACAGATTTCGCCCGACGGATAAATTGCCGCCCCGCGATGCCATTACCTGCTTGAATTTCTCCCTGACAATCTCGACTGACCAAGGTGGATTTGTCAGCCAAAACAGATCGGCATCGCTATCAATAATCACCAGTTTGCCGCCCGGTTTCAAGATGCGGAATATTTCTCTAGCTGCTGCGACGGGCTCGGGAAGGTGAACGAACAGCAAACGGGCGATCGCAAAGTCCAACGTGTTATCATCCAAACCAGTATCCGCCACCGATGCTTGAATGCGATTTACTCGATCGCCCCCTTTGTCCTGCAAATATGCTACTGCTTTTTCGTGCAGTACCGGGTCGATTTCTACCGCTGTTACCGAACTGTTTGGCAGCAATTCTAACAGTTTTTCAGTGAAAAATCCCGGCCCGCTACCCGCTTCCAAAACATTCATCCCGTCAGCTAAACCGAACCAAGTTAAATTGCGCGCCTCCTTTTCCCAACTGAGGAGAACTTGACCTTTTAACCGCTGGATTTCTGCGTCAAGTTCCAGATTGTACGTGCTGGCTTGATACGAACCTTCTGCTGCCATAAAATCATCCTTTTTCCTGCTGGGACACCTAGATTATAATAGAACTGCGCTTTAGCGCAATTCTCATTGCGGACATCCCCAACGCCAGTTGGCGGACAGATGCAGGACGGGAGCCAGGTAATTCCTCTATTGTAAGAAGATGACCGAGACGATTTTAGATTTGGGATTTTGAATGAGAATTTCAGCGGTTTAAAGCCCCTAGTTTCAACTAGGTCACAAATCGAAAATCGTAAATTCCCAATCTAAAATGGGTTGACGGATTACCTAAACTGACGATGTTGTGTGGTAACGAATCAATTATGCCCCAGACTTTACCTCAACCAGAGAAACGAACATTTTTAGTCGTGGATGACCATGCGATGGTGTTAGGTGGCACGCTTAACATTCTGAAGCAAGAATATCCAGAGGCAGACATTCTGACTGCTCCGACGGCTCAGGCAGCGCTTGAGCAAATAGCGCAGACGACCCCGGATTTGGTGATTGTGGATTTGGTAATGCCAGAGACGACCGGCGAAACAGCTCAAGCGAATTCAGGGCTTCAACTCCTCAAAACGTTGATGGAGCAGTATCCGAGTCTGAATATTGTGGTGCAGAGTGCCCATGTTCGGACTTTAGTTTGGCTGAAACCGTCGATCGACAATCACATGGGCGGCTTCACAGTTGTCGATAAGAGCCAGCCGACGAAAGACTTACTAGCAATGGTTGATTGGGCGCTGCACGAGCGGATTTATACACCCAGAGAGATCCGCAATGGGCTGCAACTCAAACCCGCCTGGCTGCAGGTGTTGCAATTTGCTTTTCAAGAGAGCTTGCAGGATACTGCGATCGCCAAACGGATGAATGTTTCTGAACGCACTGTGCAGTGTTACTGGACTAAGATTCGAGATGTGCTAGAGGTGTATGCTCATAATGATAAGAATCTGCGGATTCAAACGGAAGTGCGAGCTAGGGAACAAGGATTGATTGATTAGTGAAGCGCGATCGATGGCAAGCAGTGAAAGCGGGTGTCACGACTTGGGGACGAGGAGCGCTTCCAGGGGTGATGGTGATTGGCGCTGTGACGATCGCTCGATTGACCGGTTCGCTTCAGTTTTTGGAGTTGGTGACGTTCGATCGATTTCTGCTGCTGCGTCCTCCTGAGCCAATGGATGAAAGGACTGTAATCGTAAGTATCACCGAGGAAGATATTCAACGCGCCAAAACTTATCCGATTCCCGATCGTGAAATTTCTGAACTTGTCAAATCTTTGCAGACGTATCAACCGATCGCGATCGGGCTGGATATTGTACGCGATATTCCGGTTGAGCCGGGTAATGCTGAACTAACATCGGTGTTTCGCAGCAGCAAGAATACGATCGGAGTGGAGATTGCTCTGCCCGATCGCAGTGGCTTTACCGTGGCACCTCCGCCCGCGCTGCCATCGGAACAGGTTGGCTTTGCAGATGCCGTTCTCGATGCGGATGGCTACCAGCGCCGCAGTTTATTGGGCGCTCACAACTCCCAGCAGGAATACCGTTTTTCGTTGGCGATCCGGCTGGCAGAACGCTATTTAGCAGCCCGAGGAATTGAGTTTGGTAATGGAATTCGCGACCCAGACGCGAAGCGCTTTGGCAGCATTGAATTGACCAGAGTGCAGTCAAACTCTGGCGGATATGTGGGGGCGGATGCTGGCGGCAACCAGATTTTACTCAATGTTCGCAGCGGGACAATGCCGTTTCGCGTGCTTTCTCTCTCGCAAATCAAATCGGGACAGGTGAACCCGGATTGGATTCGAGGCAGGATTGTGCTGATAGGGATGATGTCTTTTAGCGCGAAGGATTTGGCAAGTTCAGGTGCGATCCTTGGCATCAATCCGGGACGGATTTACGGAGTCGAAATCCAGGCACACGCCACTAGCCAGATCGTTAGTGCGGTGCTCGATAGCCGATCGTTGCTTCGGGTTTGGGCAGACGCATGGGAATATCTCTGGATTGTGGCATGGGGACTTTTGGGGATAAGTCTGGGGCGGTTTTTGCGATCGCCCTGGAAAATTTTGTTGGGGCTCTTAGTCGCCAGTGTCAGCTCGATCGCGCTCTGTTACTGGCTGATTCTTTTGGGATGGTGGGTGCCGATCGTACCTGTATTGTTGGTGCTGGTGTTGAATGGGGCTGGCTTGATGGCAGCGTTATTTTATCGCCACGAACAGGAACTCCGACTGCGGTTGGAGGAACGTCAGTTTGCGATCGAGCAGACCTTTAATGCAATTCATAGCGGCCCGTTACAAACATTGGTTGGGATTTTGAGAACTGCTCAAGAACAAGCCACACCGCCGTTATTTCTACCGGAGTTGCAACGCTTGAATGAAGAATTGCGGGCAGTTTACGGCTCTGTGCAACGAGACGCGATCGCGGATGAACCGCATCTCCGCATGGGAAGTGCGATCGAATTGGCCCTGCAGGCTCCATTGCATGAATTGCTCTACAAGGTCTATTCCAACACGCTCGAACAAGAATTGCCCTACCTCAAAACCATCAAATTCAAAATTGTGCAGTTCGATCCCTTGAACACCTCGCATCTGCGGTTGGAACACAAGCGAGCACTCTGCCGCTTTCTAGAAGAAGCGCTCTGCAATGTCGGCAAACACGCGATCGAAGCCACTCGCTTGACTGTAATTTGCACTCAAGAAGGCGATCGGCAGGTGATTCGGGTGGCGGATAATGGTAGGGGGAAACAGTCTCAGTCAGAAACGCTTAGCTTGGCTGAAATCGAGCGAGACAGGGAAATAACCGAAGATCCAAACCCTAAACTTCAACCTTCAGGATTAGGAACCCAGCTTGCAAAGAACTTAGCCAAACAGTTAGGCGGAGCATTTCGGCGCTACCCGAATCAACCGAAGGGGACAGTGTGCGAGTTAACCTGGCCAGCAAAACGGCGGTGGTTCTGGTAATTGGTTGGGTTCACCCTTGTCAAATCGGAGCTAATTGAGATGAGATATTGCACCATTTTCAATAAGGCGTTTATGAACGGGCAGGATGCCCGTTCCACAAGAAATTCACTCTTTGTGGAACGGGCAGGATGCCCGTTCTTGAGAATGGTCCAAGAGCTTAGATATCACGATCGACAACACGGCAACTCTGGATAGGGCAATGCCCATTAGTGTCAACTTAAGCTGTCAGTCCACCCAGTCCTCCCGCCCACCCAGCAGTCCGCCAGGGAATGAATTCCCTGTCTCAGAGCGAAAGTCCTCTCAAAGAGGACTGAAGAACTCATTAGTCGTCTGAAGACGACTTTAGCTTTGAGGCAGGGGTTTAAACCCCTGCCGGACTGCCGGACTGAGGGTTTGCCCTTAAGCTGATACCAATATCTTTGCACCTTCCCGCAAACTAAGCTTGCGGAGAGTCCTCTATTGTGTTTGTGTATTCGTGATTACTCTAGAAGATAGTTACAGATGAGGATTCAGATGATGACTCACGAGTTGAAGCGTCGAACCGTTTACTCTGCCGGCATTGCGAGTTTAATGCTGAGTGTTTCGTTCTGGATCGCTCCTGTAGCGCTGGCAAAATATACTCCTCCTGAAAACCCTTCTAAACCGAAAGACACCGGGACGAATACCACTCGCGGCGGCAGTTGCGAAGCTAATTCATCGGCGAGATTGACTGTCTTGGTGCCGTTTAGCCATGTGGGAGAGACGATTTCTGGGCATCCGACCTTTACCTGGTTTGTACCCGATCGCACTCCTCGTCCGCTGCAATTGAGGCTGTTTACTCGCACGGGACAACTGCTCTACAGAACCGAGATGCAGAGTCAGCAAGGGATTATGTCGGTTGCTTTGCCCTCAAATCTGCCCCAACTGTCGATCGGGCAATCCTATCAGTGGCAAGTGGTGTTGGTGTGCGATCCGAATGTTCCTTCGAGCAATGTGGTGGCCGCGGCAGAAATCCAAGTCGTTGGGCCTGCGGCGTCGTTGCAGACTCAACTTGCAGCGGCGCAAACTCCCCAACAGCGGATCGACCTGTATGCGGAGTCTGGGCTGTGGTATGACGCGATCGCCGAAGCGCGCAAAGCCTCTGAGACTTCTCAAAACCAAGCGGCTGTGCTGGAATTGCTAGATGCTCTTGCTAGTTCGGAAGCCGAACCTTTGAAAGACTGGAGCGATCAATTGCGGCAAATTAGGGCGATCGAACAACAACGCCAACTCCCGCAACCCAAACCCTAAAATCCCATGCAGCCTTTCTCGCTAACACTGTTTAAATCCAGTAATCGTAAAGTGCGATCGCGCTTCCTCTTTCCCCTCGCCTTTTGCCTGTTGTCTGTTGCCTTTTACATTCCTCGGCACTCTCAACTCCCGGTTGTTGCTCAGGCGATCGATGCCCGTCAAGCAGAGGGCGATCGGCTCTTGCAGCAGGGCAACCAACAGTATCAGACCGGCCAATTCCCAGCAGCGTTGAATTCCTGGCAACAGGCACTGCAAATTTATCGCGCCCTCAAAAACCGCCCAGGGGAGGGTTTGGCACTGAGCCTTTTGGGACTCGCTTACCACTCTCTGGGCAACTACGCCAAAGTCATTGAGTATGGGCAGCAGACTTTAACCATTGCCCGCGAAATTAAAAACCGCCCTGGGGAAGGTGGAACACTGAAGGATTTGGGAGTCGCTTACCTCTTTCTGGGCGACTATGCCAAAGCCATTGAGTATTCACAGCAGAGTTTAGCCATCGCCCGCGAAATTAAAGACCGCCGTGGGGAAGGTAAGGCACTGGGCCTTTTGGGACTCGCTTACGGCTCTCTGGGCAACTCGGCCAAAGCCATTGAGTATTCACAGCAGAGTTTAGCCATCGCCCGCGAAATTAAAGACCGCCAAGGGGAGGGTTTTGCACTAGGTTTTTTGGTAAATGCTTACGGCTCTCTGGGCAACTATACCCAAGCCATTGAGTATTCACAGCAACTGTTAGCGATCGCCCGCGAAATTAAAGACCGCCAAAGGGAAGGGAATGCACTGGGCAATTTGGGAGTCGCTTACCTCAAGCTGGGTAACTATACCAAAGCCATTGAGTATTCACAGCAGGGTTTAGCCATCGCTCGCGAAATTAAAGACCGCGACGGGGAGGGTAGGGCACTGGGCAATTTGGGAGCCGTTTACCTCTATCTGGGCAACTATGGCAAAGCCATTGAGTATTCACAGCAACTGTTAGTGATCGCTCGCGAAATTAAAAACCGCCAAAGTGAAGGTGCAGCACTGGGGAATTTGGGAGTTGCTTACAACTCTCTGGGCAACTATGGCAAAGCCATTGAGTATTCACAGCTCAGTTTAGTCATCGCCCGCGAAATTAAAGACCGCCGAAGTGAAGGTATGGTACTGGGCAATTTGGGAGTTGCTTACAACTCTCTGGGCAACTATGGCAAAGCCATTGAGTATTCACAGCTCAGTTTAGTCATCGCCCGCGAAATTAAAGACCGCCGAAGTGAAGGGAATGCACTGGGCAATTTGGGAATCGCTTACCGCTCTTTGGGCAACTATGCCAAAGCCATTGAGTATGTACAGCAGAGTTTAGCCATCGCCCGCGAAATTAAAGACCGCAGTGGGGAGGGTGGGGCACTGGGCAATTTGGGAGTCGCTTACTACTATCTGGGTAACTATACCAAAGCCATTGAGTATTCACAGCAGGGTTTAGCCATCGCCCGCGAAATTAAAGACCGCCAAAGGGAAGGGAATGCACTGGGCAATTTGGGAAGTGCTTACCACTCTCTGGGCAACTATGGCAAAGCCATTGAGTATTCACGGCAATTTTTAGCGATCGCCCGCGAAATTAAAGACCGCCAAAGTGAAGGTAGGGCACTGGGCAATTTGGGAGCCGATTACTTCAATCTGGGCAAATCGGCCCAAGCCATTGAGTATGTACAGCAATATTTAGCGATCACTAGCGAAATTAAAGACCGCCAGAGGGAGGGTATGGCACTGCGCATTTTGGGAGCCGTTTACCTCTATCTAGGCAACTATCCGAAAGCCATTGAGTATTCACAGCAGGGTTTAGCCATCGCCCGCGAAATTAAAGACCGCCAAGAAGAAGGTGTGGCACTCAACAACCTCGGAGAAGCGTTCTTAAAGGCTGGCAGCCTAACAGAAGCTGAAAAGATGCTCGTCAATGCCATTCAAGTTTGGGAATCGATGCGTCAAATGCTCGGCTCCAACGACGCGAATAAAGTCTCCATCTTTGAAGGACAAGCTCGTACCTATCGGACTTTACAACTAGTCCGGGTGGCTCAGAATAACCCGATCGCCGCGTTAGAAATTGCGGAACGGGGACGTGCTCGTGCCTTTGTCGATCTACTCACACAACGCTTATCATCTGATTCTGCCAATCCGGTTATCGCCACTGCTCCCAATCAGGATCAAATCGCACAAATCGCCAAAGCACAGAATGCCACTTTGGTGCAGTATTCCATCATCTACGACGAGTTCGAGATTCAGGGCAAGCAAGTAGGACGTGAATCCGCACTCTACATCTGGGTGATTCAACCTACGGGCGAAATTACCTTCCGTCAAGTCGATCTCAAACCCCTCTGGCAGAAACACAACGCCTCTCTAGCCAGCTTGATCGTTGGCAATCAAGAATTCCTGGCTGTCCGCAGTCGCAGCAGTCTTGGCTCTACCCAACCCCAACCCGACTTACCGACACTGCATCAACTGCTGATCGAGCCCATTGCCAGCCTCCTACCCAAAGACCCCAATGCCCACGTCATTTTCATTCCTCAACGATCGCTTTTCCAGGTGCCGTTTCCCGCCCTGCAAGATGCCAACGGCACTTACTTAATCGAAAAACACACCATTCTCACCGCCCCTTCGATTCAAGTATTGGATTTGACTCGACAACAACGACAGAAGCTAGCACAGAAGCAATCCCACAGCGGCAGGGCTCTAGTATTGGGCAATCCTACGATGCCTAGTGTGTCTGCCTATCCGGGAGAGCCCAAGCAGCAATTGTCTCCTCTACCTGGGGCCGAAGCTGAAGCGATCGCGATCGCCCCTCTGCTCAATACTCAAGCCATCACAGGCGCACAAGGGACAAAAGCTGCGATCGTTCAAAAAATGCCCCAAGCATCGATTATTCACTTAGCAACGCATGGATTGCTGGACGATGTGCATGGATTGGGAAGTGCGATCGCCCTGGCTCCCTCTGGTAGTGATGACGGCTTATTGACCGCAGAAGAGATTTTCGACATGAAACTGCAAGCAAATTTAGTCGTTTTGAGTGCCTGCAACACTGGAGAAGGCAGAATTACCGGAGATGGGGTGATTGGCTTGTCGCGCGCTTTGATTTCGGCAGGAGTGCCCAGCGTGATTGTTTCTTTATGGGCGGTTCCCGATGCGCCGACATCGGAATTGATGCAGGCATTTTATCAAAACCTTCAGAAGAATCCGAATAAAGCACAGGCACTTCGGCAGGCAATGTTAACCACGATGAAAACTCATCCCCAGCCGCGAAATTGGGCAGCTTTCACGTTAATTGGGGAGGCAGAGTAAGTTTTTATTAATAGCGAATTGGCTCAAGGTTTTTCTCCTAAATTTTCTCCTAAATTATATCAATTCCGGTTGTACCGGAATGATAGAGCAGACGGCAGTGCGGTTTCCCTACCCCAAATAACATTGTAGGGAAACCGCACTGCCGTCTCCTTTTCGGATACTAATAATTCCGATGCAACGAGATCGGGGAGGCAGAGTAAACTTCTATGAAGGTCGATCGCCTGTGGCAGATTGAGGCGATCGCACGACGACGGCAGAAAGAGCGATCAGGCTAATTCTCTAAATTCCAACTCTAGAATCCTATGTTGTATTCCCCATTTAAGCGGCTCAAATCAACCCACTCTAGGCTCACTAATGTTTTCCTAGCTTCCATTTCCCTGTTCCTGCTTGCCACTATCCCCCTATTAACTACTCCTGACTCTCTCTTCCCAGCGATCGCTCAAACTACCGATGCTCGTGAAGCAGAGGGCGATCGGCTGATGGAGCAGGGGATTCAACAGCTTGAGACTAGGCAATTCCCAGCAGCGCTGAATTCCTGGCAAGAGGCACTGCAAATTTATCGCACCATCAAAAACCGCCAAAGTGAAGGTTTTGCACTAGGCATTTTGGGAAGTGTTTATCACTCTCTGGGCAACTTGGCCAAAGCCATTGAGTATTCACAGCAACAGTTAGCGATCGCCCGCGAAATTAAAGACCGCCAAAGTGAAGGTTTTGCACTGGGCAATTTGGGAGCCTCTTACCACTCTCTGGGCAACTCTGCCAAAGCCATTGAGTATACACAGCAGAGTTTAGCCATTGCACGCGAAATTAAAGATCGCCCAGAGGAGGGTAATGCACTCGGCAATTTGGGAGCCTCTTACCACTCTCTGGGCAACTCTGCCAAAGCCATTGAGTATACACAGCAGAGTTTAGCCATTGCACGCGAAATTAAAAACCGCCAAGGGGAGGGTGATGCACTTGGCAATTTGGGACTCGCTTACCTCTTTCTGGGCAACTCGGCCAAAGCCATTGAGTATACACAGCAGAGTTTAGCCATCGCCCGCGAAATTAAAAACCGCCAAGGGGAGGGTAATGCACTGGGGAATTTGGGAGTCGCTTACCGCTCTCTGGGCAACTCGGCCAAAGCCATTGAGTATACACAGCAGAGGTTAGCCATCGCCCGTGAAATTAAAGACCGCAAAGGGGAGGGTATAGCACTGGGGAATTTGGGAGCCGCTTACATCTCTCTGGGCAACTCGGCCAAAGCCATTGAGTATTCACAGCAGAGTTTAGCCATCGCCCGCGAAATTAAACACCGCCTCAATGAAGGTAGGGCATTGGCCAATTTAGCAGGTGCTTACATCAATCTGGGCAACTATACCAAAGCCATTGAGTATACACAGCAGAGTTTAGCCATCGCCCGCGAAACTCAAAATCACCTTGGAGAGGTTGGGATACTGGGCAATTTGGGACTCGCTTACCTCTCTCTGGGCAACTTGGCCAAAGCCATTGAGTATACACAGCAGAGTTTAGCCATCGCCCGCGAAATTAAGAACCGCCAGGGGGAAGGTGCGGCGCTCAACAACCTCGGAGCGACATTCTTTAAGGCTGGCAATTCCACAGAAGCTGAGAAAATGCTCGTGAATGCGATTCAAGTTTGGGAATCGATGCGGCAAATGGTCGGCTCCAACGACGCGAATAAAGTCTCCATCTTTGAAGGACAAGCTCGCACCTATCGGAGTTTACAAGAAGTTCGGGTGGCTCAGAATAACCCCAATGCCGCCTTAGAAATTGCCGAACGGGGACGTGCTCGTGCCTTTGTCGATCTACTGACACAGCGCTTATCAACAGGTGATGCCAATTCGGTCATCGCCTCTGCTCCCGATGGGGAGCAAATCCGACAAATCGCCAAAGCGCAGAACGCCACTTTGGTGCAGTATTCCATCATCTACAACGACTTTCAGATTGAGGGCAAACAAGTAGGGCGAGAATCCGCGCTCTACATCTGGGTGATTAAACCCACGGGCGAAATTACCTTCCACCAAGTTGACCTCCAACCCCTGTGGCAAAAACATAACGCCTCTCTAGCCAGCTTGATCGTTGGCAATCAAGAATTCCTGGCTGTCCGCAGTCGCAGCAGTCTTGGCTCTACCCAACCCCAACCCGACTTACCGACACTGCATCAACTGCTGATCGAGCCCATTGCCAGCCTCCTACCCAAAGACCCCAATGCCCACGTCATTTTCATTCCTCAACGATCGCTTTTCCAGGTGCCGTTTCCCGCCCTGCAAGATGCCAACGGCACTTACTTAATCGAAAAACACACCATTCTCACCGCCCCTTCGATTCAAGTATTGGATTTGACTCGACAACAACGACAGAAGCTAGCACAGAAGCAATCCCACAGCGGCAGGGCTCTAGTATTGGGCAATCCTACGATGCCTAGTGTGTCTGCCTATCCGGGAGAGCCCAAGCAGCAATTGTCTCCTCTACCTGGGGCCGAAGCTGAAGCGATCGCGATCGCCCCTCTGCTCAATACTCAAGCCATCACAGGCGCACAAGGGACAAAAGCTGCGATCGTTCAAAAAATGCCCCAAGCATCGATTATTCACTTAGCAACGCATGGATTGCTGGACGATGTGCATGGATTGGGAAGTGCGATCGCCCTGGCTCCCTCTGGTAGTGATGACGGCTTATTGACCGCAGAAGAGATTTTCGACATGAAACTGCAAGCAAATTTAGTCGTTTTGAGTGCCTGCAACACTGGAGAAGGCAGGATTACCGGGGATGGGGTGATTGGTTTGTCGCGCGCTTTGATTTCGGCCGGAGTGCCGAGTGTGATTGTTTCTTTATGGGCGGTTCCCGATGCGCCGACATCGGAATTGATGCAGTCGTTTTATCAAAACTTGCAAAATAATCCCGACAAAGCACAGGCATTGCGGCAAGCAATGTTAACTACGATGAAAACTCATCCTGGGCCGCGAAATTGGGCGGCATTTACTTTAATTGGGGAGGCAGAGTAAGGACGATCGCTCTAATCTGCTTGTCGCGATCGATCTGATATATGTTGTGCATTGAAATTGTATATTTCAATCCCATATCAAAAATTGTCAAATCCTCTCCCCGTCTCCCCCTCTTCCCCTCTAATACCATAGACAATCTAGATGCACGACAGCTTACTGCCCCTATCGCGAAACTGGCGGTAGCAAAACTTCTGCTTCCTTCTCGATTTTAGCTTCCTCCAAAACCGGCTCTAAAACCGGAGAAGGAATCGGCACTTCTTCAACTACCTGATGCTTTTCCAAAGTCAAGCGAGACTGCGACGAACCAGACAATCTTTTCAACAATTTCGGTGTCGGATCGTACAGCAAATAAATAATTTGATCGCCTGCTTGCCAAATCTGAGTCGCCGACACTACTTGCAAGTATCCTTGCCTTTCCAGCAGCAGCGGCGCCAACTCCCCGGCTTGAACCAAAGCTTGCAAGTGAGCAATCTGAAACTGCAATCCCTCTGTTTTTAACTCAGTTTCCCCCAATTTCACTTCGCCGTCGCTCAAATATTCGTTCCAATCCTTCAGCGACAAATCCGAGACAAAAGCTTGATTGATTTTAGTCGGATTTGCAGGCGTATTTGCTTGCGGATCTTTGGGGAATATGGCCAAAACCCTCGGCGGTGCAAACTCTTCGGCTGCTCGCTGAGCTAACACTAAGTTTACCTCGCCGTTGTTAGTCATTGCCAAAAAAGTTCCCATCGAATCGAGTCCGGCTTCTTCTAACACGCTGTGGTCGAGAGCACTGCTCAAAAACACCCGCAAACCTTCTCGTTCTGCTTGTGCACAAGCTTCCGGGTCGGTGTCAATAATTGCTACAGATTCTCCGCGTTCTTGAAACAAGCGAGCAATTAATCTGCTTAAAGGATTTGACCCCACAATTGCAGCACCGGTTGCGGATTTTGAGGTGATGCCCAAAAGTTGAGCGATCCGTCCGGCCGTTAGTCCCTGGACGAAAACTGTCATAATAATTGTTAGGAAAACTAAGGCTTTAATCGAGTCGCCGCCGTTGATTCCCCGCTGGGTGAGCAAAATTGCAAATAAAGATGCGATCGACGCTGAGACAATTCCCCTCGGCGCTACCCAACAAACAAATAATTTCTGCCGCCAATTCAGTCCGCTGTTCCAAGTACACAGCCAAACGTTGATCGGGCGCACTACCCACATTAAAGCTAAAACTGTAAACAAACTTCCCCAACCGAGGGCGACCACACTAGCGAGCGATAAATCGGCCGCCAGCAGCACGAATAGCATCGAAATAGCCAGGACTGTCAGTTGGCCTTTAAACCTCCTCAGTAGCCTTTCTTCCGGCACAGCAGCGGCTCTGAGGACGATGCCGGATAGGACTGTTGCCAGCAGTCCCGATTCGCTGCGGATTTCTTCGGCTAAGCCGAAAAACCCCCACAAACCGGCTAAAACTACTAAGTTTTTGAGGTCTTCTGAGAGAAATTGCGATCGCTTGAGAATGAATCCCAGCAGCCAACCTCCCGCAACCCCGATGGCTGTGCCAACGAAGAGTCGCACGATTAAATCTCGGAACAAAACCAGCAAATCAGGATTGCCGTTCAAAATAATATTCAGCACCAATACTGCCAGAATTGCCCCGACAGGATCGATTAAAACGCCTTCTGCTTCTAGCAAGGCGGCGACTTGTTTGTCAACAGATACTTGTTTGAGTAAAGGGCCGATTACTGTCGGGCCTGTGACGACTACTAGAGAAGCATACAAAAATGCGATCGGCCAGGGAAATTCCCCCAACCAGTGTGCGGCCATTCCGCCGCCAATGAGCGTAATTAAAGTGCCTACGGTAACTAAATTGCGGATGCTGCCGGAAAGTTTTCCTAAATCTCGCAATTCCAAATTCAAGCCGCCTTCAAACAGAATTAACGCTACGCAAAGCGATACCATAACTTCCAAACCGCTGCCCAGGAGATTCGGGTGCAGCACTCCGAAGCAGTCTGGGCCGGCTAAAATTCCAAACAACAGCAAAAAGACGATCGCCGGAACTTTCAGATAAGCGGCGAGAACTTGAGCGCTGATGCCACAGATGACGGTCATGACCATCAACAGGGTGATGTTAAAGGGGATTTCCATAGATATAATTGTTACAGGCTGCCCGCTTAGTTTTCAATGTTCGATCGCGGGTAATAGGAGTGCAGGCGCTATTTTCGGCGCAGCTTACAAACTCGGCACGGCCCTGCATTTTTCCCAATTAGATTAAAAAACCTTGATAGTCGGTATAACTTTATCAGATAATTCTCTTGGCGTCAAAGATGGCAGTAAGCTGTAGCTAAGCGAGAGAGTCTCTGTTATGTTCGAGAGTCAGATGGGGATGCGGGCACAGAGGAAGAGGATTTGACGAATTTTGATGGGGAGTTAATCTCCAATCTCAAATAGCAAGATTTGCTAGCTTTTCCATTATAGAGCGGTCAAACCCCCAGATTCATTTGTGGAGTCAATCTCCTATCTAAAAAACTCTAAAATCGCACGATTCATCTGTAGAGTCTATCTAAAATCTAAAATCAATCATCGATTGGCATTCTGCCACCTGCCAAAAAACTCGGATAGAATTGCCGGCGAAATTCGCCCTTCCAGCCAATCTAAAGCCTGGTTTTGGTTGGGTGCGGCCCGATAAAATTTGCACGCATCTATCAGCCGAATCGGAGAATTAGTGACAATAGATTGAGAGCGCCATTTTTGTGCAAACTCAGTAATAATAGCCGGAGAAATTTGTTTTTGCAGCCAATCTAAAGCTTGGTCTTGTTGTGCTAAACCGCGATAAAATTTGCCGACATCTATCAATCGCAAATTACTGTCTGGAGGTAAGGTAGTTGCCCGCCATTTTTGAGCAAATTCCCCTAAAACAGAGGTAGGAACCTGACTTTGCAGCCAAATTAAGGCAGTATCTTGGCTAGCGCTAGCTTTATAAGACGAGAATACCTGAGTCAGCCGCACGCCTGATATGGGAGCGGGAGTCGGCGGCGGGGCGGGTGTCGGCGCTGGAGGGGGGACAACTACTTTGGGAGATTTTCGCATCAAAGCGGCCCAAGTTTTGAGGGTTGCAATGCCATCTGGATTGAAACCTTGAGATTTCTGAAACGAGATGAGGGCCGCTGTGGTGGTGGCTCCAAATTTACCATCCATCGCGCCTTGATAAAAACCTTTAATTCTTAATTCCCTCTGGATGTCTGCAACTTTATAATTTTGAGCGCCTTCTCGGACGCTTTCAAAAATATTGGTGTCTACATTGCCCGAGACGCCGGACACGCTGCCGCTGTCGCTGTACTGCCAAAAAGTCCAAGTTTTCCAGCCGCCGGGCACCCAAGGTTCCTCAGCAGTGGTATAGTGAGCAATCCACAGTGGGTAATCGGCAAACCGTTTTGTCCCCAGGTTGTCCCAGAAACCGGGGTAGGTGTAGATAATCGGCCGCATCAAGGTGGCTTTTTCGACGGCTTCTAGCCAAATTGCGGCTCGATCGCACAATTGAGTCGTACTCAAACCGCCTGTAGTTTCCACATCCAAGACTGGTGGCAAATCCCCCGGTTCGAGTTTTACAGTTTTCAAGAACAAATCTATTTGTCCTTGAATGCTGCTTGCAGGTCGAAAAAAGTGGTAAGCACCGCGTTGAATCCCCGCCGCTTTCATCGCCGCCCAATTGCGAGCGAAACTTTGGGCAACGAACGTTGCGCCCTCGGTCGATTTGACAAAACTGAAGGTAATACCATCCCGGGCAACTGCTTGCCAATTGACATTGGGCTGGTAGTCGGAAACATCTATACCGCGAATACTCATATTACGAAGAGTTGAGAAAAGCTGGTTTGCTCTGAAGCAGCGACTCGATTAAGGGTACATTAAATTGTAATGCTAAGTCGCTAAGTGTTTTTTTTGCAGGGGAGATAGTGCAAATGAACTTCGATCGAATAGAGCCCGGCCCTGGTGAAGAGTCTGTTTGGGATTACCCGCGCCCCCCTCGCCTTGAGGAATCGACCAAACACGTACAGATAATTTTTAATGGAGTGACGATCGCAGACACGCGCCGCCCTCAGCGGGTATTGGAGACAAGCCACCCTCCTGTTTATTATATCTCCCCCGATGACATCAAAATGGAATATTTGCACAAAACTTTACGGGGTTCTTGGTGCGAGTGGAAGGGACAAGCCGGTTATTACACTGTGACGGTGGGAGAAAAGGAAGTAGTAAATGCTGCTTGGTTTTATCCCAATCCCACCCAAGTTTTTGAGGCTGTTAAAGATTATGTGGCTTTTTATCCGAGCAAGATGGATGCCTGTTATGTGGACGGGGAATTAGTGCAATCTCAACCAGGGGATTTTTACGGCGGCTGGATTACCAAAGATATTGTCGGCCCGTTTAAGGGAGGGCCAGGAACTTGGGGGTGGTGAGGGAAGGTTGAGTTTTGAGTTTTGAGTTGAGAACAGGGGGAGAAACCACGTTTTTTTTACGCCCAACCTCGTTACAGCCTCGACCCAGGTTTAAAAACCTGGTTTCTTGACTTTGTGTACACCGTCAATGAGTTGAGGACTGCCGCTGAAATCGTTTTTTTTACGACGCAAAAAACCAACAGTAAAAAATCGAGTAATAATTCAATAAATCTATAATTAAGTGAGGATGAATCAATGCAAGGCAATGCACGCAGGGCATAAACTAACGCATGATCTTATCCCCTTAAATATATAGTGTAGTAAAAATACAGCCCATGATCCGAAATAAATACTAAGATAAGTTAATAGTTGAGACTAGCTTTGTTGCTGCTTTATTGTTTATTCGGATCTGCGCTGTGTCTGTTGAATTTATCCCGCCATCTAACTCGCCCGAAAAACTACCAAAAAATCTATCTTTAGAGTCTACTCTTAAGGATCTGGCTGTATTAAATTTTCAAGTTGAAGCTTCATCCCTAGCCAAAGAAGTAGCCCGGTTTTTTCAAGCTCACCCGCTGCTTCCGGGAGTTATCTTGACCGTAAAAGGCGAATTTTTAGGGATGATATCGCGCCGGCGATTTATGGAACGCATGAGCCGCCCTTACGGACTAGATACATTTGCTGGCAGACCCATTATGGCTTTGTATCAAATAGCTCAAACTGATATTTTGATTTTACCAGGAGTAGCCTTAATTGTCGTGGCAGCTCATCGAGCCATGCAGCGGCAGCCCGAACTGCTTTACGACCCGATTGTTGTGCAGTTAGAACCTCAAGTTTACCGACTGTTAGACGTGCATCAAGTATTGGTAGCTTTATCCCAAATTCACCAACAAGCTACTGGGTATATTAGGGAACTGTATTACAATTTAGCGGTCACACAAGCCGAGTTAGAAGCAGCTAATTCTCAATTACAATCAGCTAATTCCGAATTGTATCGCCTTGCCAACTCAGATGGGTTAACTCAGGTGGCGAACCGCCGCTGTTTTAACGAATACTTAGAGAAAAAATGGCAAGAATTGGGAGAAGCAGCAGCAGAAATATCTTTAATTTTATGCGATGTTGACTTTTTTAAGAAATACAACGATACTTACGGACATCAGGCGGGAGATGCTTGCTTGCAGCAGGTAGCCCAAGCTATTTTGGAAGCCGTAAATTACTCGGCAGGCGAAGTTGCGGGTGAGACTCTGGTAGCCCGTTACGGAGGCGAAGAATTTGCAGTGATTTTGCCTCGGACTTCACCTGAAATAGCTGTCTGGATTGCAGAGAAAATTCGAGTGTGGATCAAAGAACTAAAAATTGAACACGCTAATTCGGAGGTGTGTTCTCTCGTGACGCTGAGTTTGGGGGTAGCGAGTACGTTCCCTCGATCGTCCGCAGCACAAAAAAACTTGATTGCAGCGGCAGACCGCGCGCTTTATCAAGCTAAAGACCTAGGGCGCGATCGAGTAATTTTAGATTTTAGATTTTAGATTTTAGATTGGAAAAAGTTATCCACGGATTTATCCGTGGGCTTGTTTAATGGTTTCGATCACAGATTGTCTGGCAAATCGCCGATCGACCTGCCGATGCTAGCCAGCAATTTCTCCAAAGCTTTCATCTGCTTGACGGTGAACGTGGGTACATTCTTTCCCAACTCCCAACGGCTGATTGTTTGCGACGAAACGCCAAGCTCTCGCGCCAAATCTTCCTGACTCATCTCCAGTTCTTCCCTGAGCTTCTTCAAATGCGACTCTTCATCTTCTGGTTGCGGAACGGGCTTTTTCGGCATAACTTCGATCGCAGATTTTTCCGATCAGATGATTAAACATCTTACTTCCTTCCTCGGAGAAGATTATCTACTTGTGATTCTTCCTGACTCTTCCTTCGCGTTTTTCGCGTCTTCGCGGTTCAATCATACTAATTTTTCCGACCCGAAAACAGTAATTAAACAACAAACAGATCGCCCCACGGTACGACGCATAGCTGGAGAGGTGCGATCGCTCCTATTCTCATTTGAAATGTTATCGGGCGATCGTCCCGTGCCTACAAAGACTCGCACCAAGCACGCTCCGCCGTCCAGTGTCTGTCTGAAGATTCATAAATCCTCAACCCATCCAACCCGGCATTTTGGATCATCTCCTCAACTTCATCCACCGTAAATGCTGCTTGCAACGAATCGCTGAATAACTGTTTCTGATGCGAGTTGCAATCTCCCGCATACATCTCGACTAAATGAGTCCTCATTGCCTCATCCATAGGTCGGAGTAAATCCCGCAAAAATATTGCTCCGTTCGGTTTTAAGACGCGCTTGACTTCCTGCAAAAACGGCAGTGGATCTGGCAAATGGTGAATAATGCTGTTGGAAATAACCATGTCAAAATAATTGTCAGGGTAAGGCATTGCCTTAGCATCAATTAATTCGAGATTAATGTGCGATCGCACGCCCGCCTTTTCCACATTTTCTGCCCCGACTTTCAGCATATTTGCGGACAAATCAATGCACGTCAATTTCCATGCTGGTCGGAGTTGACAAAGGGCGATCGGAATTCTCGCCGTACCCGTCCCCGCATCCAAAACGTTTCCAAAAACCGGCCCCAACGCCGCAGCACTCTGAGCAAAAGCAGCATTAACCTCAGCAAAGTCCATCGAATCGTATTCGATCGCCTCTTCCAAGGAATCCATCACTTCCGGTTCTAAAACTCGCTGCATAGAATTTATCTCGTTATCTGGCATTTTCATATAGGGGTTCAGTTTCGCCTGCAAAAGCTCGACTAACTCCGGTTCCATATATTCGTAATTGTCCGGGATTTGCAGACAAATAAGCTTCTTGCCTTCGAGACTTTCGGGAAATTTGCTGCGGAGTCGATCGCCATGCTTCTTCTCCATCACAAATATCAAATCTGCCCAACCGAGAAGACCCTCAGTTACTCTAATTCTTGCACCTTTTTCGGTTCCAGCCGATCGCACACTGTAGCCACTAACTTTCTGGCATATTTTCTCGGCAGTCAAACTCCTCCACTTATTCCGGCTGCACACAAACAATATCTTGATTTTATCCATTCAGACACAAATACAAAATGCTATTTTATCTGCGTTAATCCGCACACATCTGTGGTTAAAAAGCTCGATCGAATTTTCCCCTGAGATCACCTTACATACCACAAATCATGTATTTTGTCAAAGTGACCAAAATCTCCGTTACAATTCTTAAACCATAAAATGCGGATTTTGCATAAACAATTGTACTTATTACATTTGCAGAGTTCGTTAGTTTGACGATTTTAAAAGCTTTCAGCATCAAAAACTTAAATTAGTCATAAAGCCCCTGGAGTGTGAAAATCCTACCACAAGCTTCAAAGCAAGTAAATAGGTAAAATAATTGAGAATGAAGTCAATAATTTCGGTCGTCTTTAGATTGGTTTAAGAATTGAGAAGTGAAAATAGATCGAACATTTAAAACTAAATCGACTTTTAGATTGTTTTTGCTTATTAAAGTAGCTGGAATTGCCCCGAAGACCGATCGACCCTCAACAATAGATACAGATGCTCGATCGCACTTCGGGGCATCAAACAAAACTCGATCGAACTCTGCTAGAATTAGTTAAACGAAGTCGTTATGAGTTTAAGTAAATAGCTATGACCAACGAAACCGTAGAAAACCTAGTAATTATCGGCTCAGGCCCTGCAGGCTATACAGCAGCAATCTACGCAGGTCGGGCCAACCTGAAACCCGTAGTGTTTGAGGGCTACCAAGCGGGAGGCGTCCCCGGCGGTCAACTGATGACCACCACAGAAGTCGAAAACTTTCCCGGCTTTCCCGAAGGCATCACCGGGCCGGAACTCATGGATCGGATGAAAGCTCAAGCAGTGCGCTGGGGTGCCGAATTATACACAGAAGATGTAATTTCGGTGGATTTGACCAAGCGTCCGTTTACAGTGCGATCGGAAGACCGAGAAATTAAAACCCACACGATAGTAATCGCTACAGGCGCGACGGCGAAAAGGCTGGGGCTGCCTAGCGAACACGTATTTTGGAGTCACGGCATTTCTGCCTGTGCGATTTGCGACGGCGCTACCCCACTTTTTAAAGGAGTAGATTTAGCTGTAATCGGCGCGGGCGACACAGCAGCGGAAGAATCTATTTATTTGACAAAATACGGCTCTCACGTACATATGCTGGTGCGGCGCGATCAAATGCGCGCCAGCAAAGCCATGCAAGACCGAGTGCTGAGCAATCCCAAAATTACCGTTCACTGGAACACCGAAGCAGTTGATATTTTGGGCGAAGCGGGCGGCAAAATGGACGGGGTGAGACTTAGAAATATCGTGACAGGCGCTGAGAGCGATTTGCTGGTGAAGGGATTGTTTTACGCCATCGGTCACACTCCCAACACTCAACTCTTCCAAGGTCAGCTAGAACTCGACGAAGTAGGCTATATCGCCACCAAACACGGTTCGGTAGAAACCAGCGTTGAGGGAGTCTACGCCGTCGGCGACGTGCAAGACCACGAGTTTCGCCAAGCAATTACCGCCGCCGGCAGCGGCTGCATGGGGGCCATGCTGGCAGAACGTTGGCTGTCAGTCAACGGTTTAGCTCAGGAATTCCGCCAAACCGAGGAATCCGAGCAACCCGTGGCAGCGCCGGAAGCTCAAAAAGTCCGCAAAACCAGCGCGAACTTTGATATCCAAGACACGCGCCACGAAGGAGGTTATGCTTTGCGGAAGTTGTTCCACGATAGCGATCGACTGATTGTGGTCAAATATGCCTCTCCGAGTTGTGGGCCTTGCCACAGCCTCAAGCCGATTTTGAGCAAAGTAGTAGATGAGTTCGATGGCAAAATCCACTACGTGGAAATTGACATCGAAGAAGATCCAGAAATTGCTGAAAATGCTGGCGTGATTGGTACACCGACGATTCAGTATTTCAAAGACAAAGATATGGTGGCTGAACTCAAGGGAGTTAAGCCGAAAAGCCAGTACCGCGAGTTAATTGCCAGTAATTTGTAGCAAGTCGATCGATTTTAGATTTCAGGTTCGCCAAGGGAGATTTAACCTAAACTCAACTTGCGTCCCACCTGCCAAAAAAACAGTTTATCCCCTGCGCGCCAGTCCCGCGCAGGGGATAAACCGGTTTTTTTTTATCCCTATCGCGCGAAAAAACCCGGTTTGTCGCGAGTGTTTGGCGAATGAGAAAGAGGATTTTGGAGTGTTCCGAGTTTTTTCGCCGGAGTGCTACTAAAATCGAAAAGTCTTATATAGGTCGATCGTCATTATGGCTCAAAGCCGCCTCCGACTGCCGCGATTTCTCAACAGTGCCTCACCCTCAAGCCTGTCAATGAAAATGATGTGGGCAGGTTTGACAATAACTGCCGTGTTTATATTGGTAGCCACCTTGTCTCCAGCTATGCAAGCTTGGGGATGGCTGCAAAATCCTACCGAGGCTTTGATTAACCCCATCCACGAACCGCCGTCGGCGAATTATTGGTTTGGTACTAGCCGCAGTGGCTACGATGTGTTTTCCCGCACGCTGTTTGCTTCTCGGGCCGCTTGGCAAGTGGTGATTTTAGCCACATCTTTGAGTTT
Organism: Microcoleus vaginatus PCC 9802; assembly: GCA_022701275.1. Taxonomy (NCBI): domain Bacteria; kingdom Bacillati; phylum Cyanobacteriota; class Cyanophyceae; order Oscillatoriales; family Microcoleaceae; genus Microcoleus; species Microcoleus vaginatus. The sequence continues at coordinate 6,121,703 of CP031740.1, read as the reverse complement.
GTTTATCGGTGTGCCGCTGGGTTTGGTTAGCGGTTATTTGGGCGGTAAGCTCGATCGAGTGTTGTTATTTTTAATGGATACAATTTATACTTTGCCGGGGCTGCTACTTTCTTTGACGCTAGCGTTTGTAGTGGGAAAAGGAGTTTTGAATGCTGCGATCGCCCTGAGCATTTCCTACATCCCTCAATACTACCGCGTCGTCAGGAATCACACCGTCAGCGTCAAAACCGAATTGTTTGTCGAAGCTGCGCGAGCAATGGGTGCTGACACTTGGACAGTGCTTTCGCGCTATCTGTTTCTGAATGTGATTCAGAGCGTACCTGTCCTGTTTGCGCTCAACGCGGCCGATGCAATTTTAACATTAGGAGGTTTGGGATTTCTCGGATTAGGACTTCCCGAAGCGACTCCCGAATGGGGACACGACTTGCGTTTAGCTTTAGATGCGCTACCTACTGGCATTTGGTGGACAGCTTTGTTTCCCGGTTTGGCGATGACTTTAATGGTGGTGGGACTGTCTTTGGTGGGGGAAGGATTAAACGAGTTTGTTAACCCTCGCCTGCGGAATCAGCAGTAATCTGTCTCGCGGTTACATTAAGTTCGCAGTCAGGACTTTAGTGCTTATTCACAAATATAAAAAAAACTGAAGTCCTGACTACAAACAGGCGCTAGAAAGAGATGGTAATATCGGTCCGATTAATTACTAAATCTTTCTCTCAAGAATGTGAATTTTTTCTAGTAAACCTTCGTTGGGTTGTCAATATAGACACGGATCTGAAATTTTTCTTGATAGCTTCATCCCCTAAAGGTCAAGCCACATAATTTAAACCCGAGTAGAGGATAAAGCAAGGCTCTGTGCTTTCTGATGACACGCTGTAAATAATAACAAAATTTTGAGCATCGCACCAACGTCCTACCGTTCCATTGCTTTAAGTATCCTGGAGTTTAGGCCTTCTCTAACCATAGCAAGCACATCGCTAACTGGGTAAATTTTTCTTCCCTGGCGGAGTTATCATCGGCCGACAGTTGCAGCAACGCCCCCTGTGGCTTTTGTTTCGTCTGCTTCAAATTATCCAGACAATTCGGGAATGCTACCTAAAATTGATTGAGGGGCTTTATGGAATCTTCACACTGTCACGATATATTTAAAGCAATCGTGAAGCTATACTTCCGAGAGATGGCGAATTGTGTTGTTTGTGAGAAGAACGTGCGATCACGCAAGTGCGAACCGCAAGCCAAAAATTTAGAGAAGTCCGCAGCCTAGAGTTGCGCGGCGGGTTAACTCTTAGTAGAATTTATCCTGGTGGTTTTTGCCATTGACGCGACAAACTCGTGTCGAACTGCTTAAATAAGAATGTGACGTTAAGAACTTAATGTGATTTAACGTCAAAATTAAACCCAATTTCTGAGATTTGAGCTAACTTAACAATGAAAGCCCCTGTTGCACTACTCAACCCGCAACGCTTCATGGGGGGTCAGAGTCGGTCTCTAATCCAGAGTGGCCGGCTTAAAACTAAAGCTACGAGCTTTATTCAATCGCAGATTGCGTATGATTCAATTCAGGGAAACAGGGTAATGATGGGTGTATCTACACGGATTGTATTGGTTCCAATTTGGGCAACTCAAAAATTGTCTGCTAACTGTCTGGCCAACTACGCCGCAGCCGTTCACCCAGATATACGCAGAAAACAGCGCCGTTTGATCGTGCCAAAGTTTTTGCGGGCCGTTCTCAGGATTTAGCAGAGCCGGACATAAGTTAGTATTGTCAAGCTAAGCTGACAGAGTTTTCCTAGTTCTTGACCAACAATGGAAAACAACTTCCATTTTTTGTGAGAAAGGCTACAATCGGGAAGGTCTTTGCAAGATCCGATTCTCCCGGTTTGGTGCTTCAACCCTCTGCTGTTGCATTTGAGGCAGCAGACCGACATCCAAGGTGGCGAAAATCTGCCGCGCAACTGTCATGTCCGACAACCCGAGTAAAGCAAGGCGAATCAAAAGTTCGACACCTCGAATACAAAAGTTAGAGGGTTCCGTGCCGGAAAACTTGTACGGGTAAAAACTCGAAGTACCGAGTAAAAAAGCCAGTATTTTTGGAAGTGCGATCGATCGTAGTTCATGGTTTGCTTTTCTGGGCAAGGTATTGCAGATGATGTGGTAACTCGCTCCGAAAGAAAAAGCCGCCAGCTCAATTTAAGGTCGCGATGTTAAAATCTGCGCTCGATTGAATGCGCTGCCTGCTTCAAACCCGAACTCGAACTTTGACTCATAAAACTGGTGCAGTTTCGGTAACAGATTCAGCTAGCAGACCGAAAATCCCACTATTTTTTCCTGCGGGAATGTCAATACTGGCTAACTTGTCTAAACTACAAACAGACACTATTCCACTGTTATTTATTCTTTAATTCAGGAGCATGAGGAAGACGGCATGATCCAGGCTAACACCGTACTCGAAACCACAATTACACCGGAAATGGAAACAATCGAGTTGCTTCGGAGCGCCGAAAGCGTTCTACCTGAGAGCGAGTTAGAACTTTTTATCGACGAAGATGACGATCGAGAAGAATTCTTAGACTCTCAATCTGAGGAAGACCCTAAATCTGGCAAAGGCGCCAAAGCCCGCCGTCGGGCACAGGCAAAGAAAAAGCATTATACTGAAGACTCTATTCGTCTTTACCTGCAAGAAATCGGTCGGATTCGACTGCTGCGAGCTGACGAAGAGATTGAACTAGCGCGCAAGATTGCAGATTTGCTGGAATTAGAGCGAGTTCGAGAACAACTGCTCGAAGAGTATAACCGCGAACCCAAAGACAGCGAATGGGCTAATGCTGTAGATATGGCACTTCCTGCATTCCGTCACCGACTCCACGTCGGCCGTCGGGCCAAGGAAAAAATGGTGCAATCAAACCTGCGTTTGGTGGTGTCGATCGCCAAAAAATACATGAATCGCGGTTTGTCTTTCCAAGATTTGATTCAGGAAGGCTCTTTGGGTCTGATCCGGGCTGCTGAAAAATTCGATCACGAAAAAGGCTACAAGTTTTCTACCTACGCAACTTGGTGGATACGTCAAGCCATCACGCGGGCAATTGCCGACCAATCGCGCACTATCCGCCTGCCGGTTCACCTTTATGAAACCATTTCGCGGATCAAGAAAACTACCAAACTCTTGTCTCAGGAAATGGGTCGCAAGCCTACGGAAGAAGAAATTGCTACCCGCATGGAGATGACGATCGAGAAGTTGCGGTTCATCGCTAAGTCCGCACAGTTGCCTATCTCTTTAGAAACTCCGATCGGCAAAGAGGAAGACTCACGTCTGGGAGATTTTATTGAATCCGACGGGGAAACACCAGAAGATCAAGTCTCGAAAAACTTGCTCAGGGAAGACTTGGAAAGCGTTTTGGATACTCTCAGCCCCCGAGAACGGGATGTACTGCGGCTGCGTTACGGCTTAGATGACGGACGGATGAAGACCTTGGAGGAAATTGGTCAAATCTTTAACGTCACTCGTGAGCGGATTCGCCAAATCGAGGCTAAAGCCCTGCGGAAGTTGCGCCATCCCAATCGCAACAGCATCTTAAAAGAATATATCCGCTAGAGTAATTTGCTAGCATCACCCAAAAGAGTGATTCGCACTGTTTTTTTTGGGGGGGAGACCCCCCGCCCCGCTTTGAGCTATAGCTGTTAAATTTTGTCCAGCTAACTGCCCGGAGCAAGTGGCTATTTGCTGCCCAAATCGCGCTGCCAAAATTTAGGGAGTCCGTTACGGAACTCCCAAGCTTTGCAGTGTTACAAAATAATCCTTAACTATAAAATTACATCACGCCCCAAAAGTGAAGCAGGCCTTGACCGGAAACCAATTCGATGATGACAGCGGCAGAGAAACCAATCATCGCCAAACGACCGTTCCAATTTTCGGCTCCTTCGCTGAAGCCCCACTTCCAAGCGTTGCGTTTTTGTTCTTGCATAGTGCGAACTCCTTTCGTTAACTTGTGTAAGGCTTATGTAAATAAATATAACATTCCTTGATAAAAATGCAAGCTTGTGAGTAGTGATATCGGTCACAGCGGTTGATCGACCTTGATGATTTTGCCTAACGAGGAAAAATAGCCAACTCAGTATCAGGGTCGAACAAGTGAATTTTGTCATGGGCGATGGCCAACCAAAGCTCCTCGCCAACTCGGATCGATCGCTCAGGAGGAACCCGCACTTGCATCCGCACCGCCGGAGCATCCGTCAAACAAACCCCCAAATAAGTTTCGTGTCCCAAAGCCTCTACAATTTCCACTTGTACCGAAAGATTTTTGGTAGCCGGAGGGTTAATACTCAGATGTTCCGGCCGAATACCCAAAATTAGCCCTCGCCCGTCATATTGTTGTAGACTTTTTGCCCAAATATCGGGTAAAGTAAAGCGAAATTGCGGGTGAGAAATCAACAGCGGAGCACTAAATTCGACAGACAAAAAATTCATCGGCGGAGAACCGATAAACTCAGCAACAAACAGATTAGTCGGCTTGTTATAAAGCTCTAGAGGTCGAGCTACTTGCTGAAGCTGGCCTCTATTCATAATAGCAATCCGATCACCCATAGTCATCGCCTCAGTTTGGTCGTGAGTTACATAAATAGTTGTAGTTCCCAACTGTCGCTGCAACTGCACAATTTGCGATCGAGTTTCCGCCCTCAATTTCGCATCAAGATTCGATAGCGGTTCGTCCATCAAAAACACCTCAGGATTTCGAGCCATCGCCCTACCCAAAGCTACCCGCTGCTTTTGCCCTCCCGAAAGTTGTTTCGGCAACCGATTTAAAAGAGATTCTATTTGCAATAATTCAGCTACCTTCAGGACTCGTTCTCCTACGGCCTTTTCCCGTTCCGATAAATAGCGCAAACCTGGAGGCAACTTGCGAGTCGCTCCTCCTAAAAAGTCCTCAAACAAAGGATAAGCTAGAGGAGTTTTAAAATAATTATAAGCTAAATAATTAATAACCTCTTCTAGCTTATTCCTAATTTTTTCTCCCTTCGGGATGCTTCCTTCTTCTCCTTGTATGTTCCCCCTTATGCCTTCTACTTTCTTCTCTCTTTCCTCTTCCTTCTTCCTTCTTCCTTCTTCCTTCTTCCTTCTTCCTTCTTCCTTCTCCCTTTCAGAGCGGCGCAATCCAAAGGCGAGATTATCGTAAACTGTTAAGTGAGGATAGAGAGCATAATTTTGAAATACCATAGCGATATTTCGGTCTTTAGGAGGCAAATCGTTAAGGAGCCGATCGCCAACCCAAATATTACCGGCAGTCAAGATTTCCAAACCAGCGATCGCTCGCAGCAAAGTGCTTTTTCCGCAGCCAGAAGGCCCCACCAGCACCATGAATTCCCCGTCTTCGACCGTCAGGTTAATGCGCCGCAAAACGCTGTTAGACGAAGAGCGATCGGCTAGAGGTGAGACACTTTCTGCGACGGTGTTTGCTTCTTTTTCCTGTTCTCCTTGGCGGAGCGGAAAACTTTTGTAAATATTTTCTAATACAACTTGCGCCATTAAATAATTTTATATTTTAGGTTTTAGATTGGAGAATTGGAGGCAGATCCTGTGGGTATGTATTCCCAGGCAGAGCCTGGGAACAAGGCTGAATGGGGGATGGAATTGGACGTATACGCTCGAAGGCAACAAAGGCAAGCTTTAATTGACTCACAGCGAATAATGACACAATGAATGACCCATGACTAATGACTATTGACTGCTGATAACTTTGATAATTTTTTCACCCGGATTGAGGTCAAAAACTCGATCGCCCGCAGCATCTTTCCCCCAAAAAGCTATAGCATCAATAGCCGATCGCAGCATACGGCCTGAATTAGTAAAAAGTTTGACATCCGTACCCGGAACCGCCTGCAGCAAGCCAACTAAAGCATCTTTAGGCTCTGAGAAACGAAAAGCTTGAGTGCCAATTTCACCTCTGTTAGTAAGTCTGACAGAACCTGCAGGCATTCGTTTTGCCCAACCCAACTCGGAAAATAGCACCAGACTGTCGTTCGGGTCCAGAGTGATGCAACCCACCAACTCTTCCTGCTTCCGCAACCTGGTTACTTGAGAGCCCTGGGCCGCGCGGCCCATTGGCGGCAGTTGTTCATCATCAATCTCAAACCGGAGGACTCGGCCTCCTGAAGTTGCGATCGCCACTTGCTCCCCGACTTTAGCCAGACTCGCACAGCGCAGCCGATCGTCCTCCTTGAGTTTAACAACAGTAACGCCACGATTAGTCAAATCAGCAAATTCCTGCATCGGCAAGCGCTTAATTTTCCCTTGCTGAGTCAGAGTTACTAAATCTGCTGCTTCCGAATTTTCCGGCAAAATAAAGTGTGCAACTGTGATTTCCGACAAAGCGCGACCGGCACTTTCTTTAGTAGCACTCGGCGACAACAAACTAACGATCGGCGTTCCCCGGTCTTTGGCGCTACTACTAGGAATATCGGCAACTTTCAGCGGGTAAGCTTTGCCGTTAGGAGTTAAGACGACCAAAGTGCGATCGGTTTTGGTCAGATTTGCCGTCACAATAAAATCTTCATTTTTTTCTAAAGCTGAAACCGATTTTTCGCGACTTTTCGAGCGTGGCCTTTCCCCAGTCGGCAAGCGTCGCACGTACTGCTTGTGCGAAAATTCAACAATAGTTTCCTCTGCCTCTACAACGGGCAATAAGTTAGGCTGAATCGTTGCCGGCGACAACTGCTTGACCCCAGAATTTTTCTTACCAGAAAATTGTGATTCGGCGTTTGCTGCGCGTGCAGTTCCATTGGCGAATTTAGTGCGACGGGGGTCAGCGTACTTGCGTTTGAGCGAGCGAAATTCCTTCTTTAAAGCCTTCAAAAGTTCGCGCCTGTCGCTCAACAACCGCTGCAATTCTTGAATATTAGCCATCAACTCATCAAACTCAGACTGCAAATTTTGCCTTTCCAAACCAGTGAGCCTACGCATAGGCATCGCCAAAATCGCATCAGCTTGACTTTCGCTTAAATTGAGGCGAACTTGCAAAGTTTGCTTAGCAGTAGAACCGTCAGGAGAATTTCTGAGAATGTCGATCGCTGTATCGAGATTTGTCAAAGCCAACATTAAGCCTTGGACAATATGACAGCGGCGTTCGGCAGCTTGCAACTCGTAATTGTAGCGGCGGGTAAGAGTCACTTCCCGGAAATCCAGAAATTCCTGCAACAATTGTCTGAGCGTCAACTGTCGCGGTTGACCGTTGACAATTGCCAGCAAAATCGCCCCAAAATTTGTTTGCAGGTCAGTTTGTTGGTAAAGGCGAGCGAGAACCGCTTCTGGCGTAAATTCCCGCTTGAGTTCAATCACCACTCGAATGCCTTCGCGATCGCTCTCATCACGCAAATCAGAAATACCGTCGAGGCGGCCAGCATTGACCAACTCCGCCACCTTTTCAATCCAAGCCGCCTTATTTACCTGAAACGGAAACTCCGTCACCACGATCGCCGTTTTAGTACGCACTTTGCGATTACCTGGCACCTCTTCCACCCCTGCCACACCCCTGACCGCAATGCTGCCTCGACCCTTAGTGTAGGCGTCAACAATGCCCTCTGTAGCGACGATTTCCCCTCCGGTTGGAAAATCAGGGCCCGGAATCAGTTCTATCAACTTCTCGTCGGATAGTTCCGGGTTTTCAATCAAAGCAATTAAACCGTCTACCACCTCCCCCAAATTGTGCGGCGGGATATTAGTTGCCATCCCCACAGCAATGCCCGTACAGCCGTTGAGTAACAGAAACGGCAACTGAGCAGGAAGCGCCGTCGGTTCCTGCTGGGAACTGTCAAAGTTAGCAGTAAAATCAACAGTTGCATCGCCGACTTGGGTTAGCATGGCTTCGTGGGCGATCGGCGCTAGCCTCGTTTCCGTATAGCGCATAGCAGCCGCCGGATCATTGTCCACCGAACCGAAATTGCCGTGACCCGCCAGTAAAGGATAGCGGCTCGAAAACTCCTGAACCATGCGTACCAGAGCGTCGTAAACCGATTGGTCGCCGTGGGGGTGATATTTTCCCAAAACATCTCCAACTACCCGGGCGCACTTACGGTAAGGTCGGTCTGGCGTCAGACCGAGTTCGTGCATCGCATATAAAATTCGACGGTGAACTGGTTTTAAACCGTCGCGGACATCAGGCAAAGCTCGCCCGACGATCACACTCATGGCATATTCGAGGTACGATTGCTGCATCTCGGCGTGCAGAGGCGTAGAAATTACTTGCCCGGAAAGTAGGTTGAGTTGTTTAGCCATGAGTCCTTGTGTCCGTTAATTCCTGAGTGAAAACAGCCTCTGTCAATAATGCCGAGGTTCCCTGTCTCGATTTAAAAGGCTTTGCCGCAGGCGAACCGAAAGTTCGATCCAACCGCCCAGTTGAAGAATAAAAATAAACTTAACTTGTGAAAGCAGAATCAGAGTCCCGAAGACGGGCAACACTTGCCTCTTACTCTCCACTCTTACCCTAACCTCTATGTTGCCTTCATTTGCGCCTACCTGTCTATTTACCTTCTATCGTGAGAAGCTTGATTCACAGGAGAACACGGAATGCCAGAAACTCAGAACGTAGTGAGGCTGTAGCTCTTCCTACGAAAGCATCACGAGGAACTTGAGTCCCCGTCAATCTATGATAGAATTTAATTGCAATTAGGAATAACCATCTACACGAAGAAATATTTTATTCAGGAGAAACCCCAGATTGATCTCGTCTCGGTACAGCCGTAGCGTGGATCAAGCAGCAATGGTAGACGATCGAGCTTACCGTATTTTGGCAAGCGTCAGGGACTCCGAAAGTATTAAAAAAGAAAAGTAAGCGGAATTGGAATACCTCTGGTACTGGTACTTGTTCTGATCGTGTAGAGGCGACTGGACTATGAGTGAAGTCCAAGTTTTGGCCTTATTCAACCATAGAGCGTGGCCGTGACTCGCTGAGAGTGTGAAAAATGCCGATATTGATGAATTCATCAGTCAAAAGCTCTCCTGGCGATATCTCCTAGTCTGACATCCCCTTGATGAACGGAAGCGTCGATATTTTAAGCGGTTTTGAAGGGTTAAAACTGAGAATTAGCAATCTCCAACAATCCCCGCTAGATTCGCTACTCCGAATGCTGTGGCGACGGGAGTATGTGAATAAACATGGCTTGATTCTAATGACGAAGAAGGAAAATAATTATCCCACATTCCCGAATCTAATACCAGTTCAAAAAATAATGCAACTGTATATCCGTGATCCCAACCCATATCCAGTCAATCAGTTCCCATCTAAAATCTAAAATCTAAAATCTAAAATCTAAAATCTAAAATCTAAAATGGTAGAAGCCGGAGGCTTGACCGAAAGAGACGATACTATAAGTCCAGGACGCACGGGTAGTCAGAAACCGGGTTTTTTCATAGCAATAGTTCGTTATAGCCCGCCGAAACGAGCAAAAACCCGGTTTCGAGGCCTCGTCCATGCGTCCTGGATTGTACTAGAAACCTGCTACCTGAGAATCTTGAGACTCTCACCAGTGTCAGGTCTAGTTATAAAAAAGAACTAAACTGTCTGTGTGTAGTAGTCTAAATGATGGTACTGGATGCTTCTAGGCATCTGTAAACCCTCTCACAGCTAGTGGCTCAAGGATATACATACGGGTTTTGCAGGGTTCCCGGCTGATGGCGCTAAAAACTCTGCATTTTTGACGGGGAATGTAGTCCCCGTGTCGTGTTCCTCTTTGGACTAAAGTCACAAAGTTTCTATACTTCCCATATTTATTTATGAAAACCGTTCTGATTGTAGAGGACGATTTGGTTAATGCTCGGGTTTTTTCCAAAATTCTGACTAAGCGGGGGGGCTTAGCCGTCAAGCACACGGAAAATGTTGAAGAGGTGATGCAGATTGCTGCCAACGGCGAAGCTGATTTGATTTTAATGGATGTGTCTCTTTCGCGCAGCGTGTACCAGGGCAAATCTGTTGACGGCATTAAGATTACTCAACTGCTTAAAGCTGACCCGCAAACTGCCTCGCTGCCAATTATTTTGGTGACTGCTCACGCGATGGCTGGTGATAAAGAAACATTTCTCGATCAAAGCGGTGCCGACGGTTACATCTCTAAACCTGTGGTAGACCATCAAGAGTTTGTTAATCAAATCAAGGCTTTGCTGCCTGATTGAGTGAACCATATATGCAGAAGGAATAAGAAGGAAGAAGGAAAAAGGAAGCAGGAAGAAAGAATTATTTGTTTGAACCAACAAACAATTAAAACTCTAGAGTTACAAAGTTTGCTTAAACTCTGAATCTTCCTTCTTCCTTCTTCCTTTCGATGTCCCATCGCACAATGCTAGGAGTTCGGACTTGGAATTTGTGAGGAAAAATTTGAGCTTTTTTAACTGATGAAATCGGAGTGTGCGTTGTGGCGAGGAACCAACTTATCCTCAGCGAACACAACGCTGTTCACTCATTCATGCAAGCTCAAAACTATGATTAGTCTTCGTCCTCATCGAAGTCAAAACCGATATCATCATCATCGTCAACATCAGGTCCCAAGGCATCATCATCAGTCTCAGCGACAAACTCGTCCTCATCAACCTCAACTTCCTCAAAATCCTCATCAGGCTCAAGATCAGACGGGCGCCCGATCTCAAAACCGCTCTCGATCGTATAAGCGCGGCGCGCAGTGCGATCATCCAAAACCACATCCTCCTGTAAATCGTGGATGTCGTCATCAAACACAGCACCATCAAAACCCGCATCCTGGACGCCAGCATCCTCATAGGCATTGAACCCAGTACCCGCAGGAATCAGGCGGCCGATAATCACATTTTCCTTCAGCCCCCGCAGCCAGTCAGACTTACCTTCGATCGCAGCCTCAGTCAACACCCGCGTAGTCTCCTGGAACGAAGCAGCGGAAATAAAGCTATCGGTATTCAGCGAAGCCTTAGTAATCCCCAGCAACACCGGAGTATAATCCGCCGGCGCTCCACCAGTAATTGACATCGCCTCATTAACCTGCTCAACCTGCCGCAATTCTACCAACTCGCCCGGGAGCATAGTAGTATCCCCACCATCTTCCATCCTGACTTTGTTGGTCATCTGGCGGACGATGACCTCGATGTGCTTATCAGAAATATCCACGCCCTGAGACTGATAAACCGACTGCACCTCATTCACCAAAAACGTCTGCACCTGTTGGAAACTCTCCAAGGCAGCCTCAAAAGTAGACTGCCGCTCCTTGAGCACATGGAAGAACACCTCCAGAATTTCGTGAGGATTAGCAGGCCCGTCGGTCAAAGCTTCGGCGACGCCTACGCGCTGTCCGTCGGAAACGATCGGGTTTTGACCAGGCAACAAAGGATACTCCTCAATCCGGCCATCATCCTCAATCACCGCAAGTTCCACAACATCGTCATCTGTAACCACGCGAGCCGTCCCCGGTCGCTTGGCTAAAATACAAGCTTCCTTCGGCTTCCGCCCTTCCAGAAGTTCCTCAATCCGTGGCAAACCCTGAATGATATCCCCAGTCTTTGCCCGCTCAAACACCAGAATCACCAAATTGTCACCCCGCTGCACCAAGTCGCCGTCGTCTACGTGCAGCACAGCACCGGCCGAAACCCGGTAAGGACGAGCCACCCTGAGCAAGAGTTTCGCCGATTCTGTCTCCGACGCAGGTACAACCTTCACAACTTGACCGGACTCTTCGAGAACAACCCCCGGAGCTATTTCGGTACCAGCCACCAGCAGTTGACCCGGACTCACATCCGGCGTACCCGCCACAGAGATCGAAATAGAATCCGCATCTCGCATCACCAACAGTCGGCGCACTGGTTCGCCATGCCCCTCACGGATGCCCCGAACAATACCCGCTTCTTTGCAGAGAATCTCCGTGCGGGCGACTACTGCCCCGGGCGCGATCGACTGCCCATCTTCGACCAACAGCCGCGTGTGAGTGCTGCCCTGAGTCGGATCGGCAGACACATCCCGCCGAATCACCAGCGATTCCAAAATCACTAACTGCAAGCGGAAAGTCTTTGAAGCTCGATCGCCCCCATCGCTCACAGCCATCGCCAACTCTTGCGACGCACTAGCGTCTTCAGGCGAGCCCCAAGCAGGTCCCGAACCGTCCGCCCCAAAAGCCGTAGCATCCTCCTCATCCGGCAGCAGCTCGATATCCGCCGCCAGTTGCGGAGCTCCCGAACCAATTTCCAAGATAAGCTGAGTCCGCAGCAGTTCCAATCCCTCCACAGATTTGACGCGCTCCCCATCCTTATAAGGCAGTCGCTGCACTGCTTTCAAAGAGATCGACTCATTCAGCGCCGTCTGAGAAGGCACAGGTGGCTTATCCGGCACCGGAAACTCCACCACAGGGCGCAGCAGCAAAGCCGGGCCCTCGGGAGTTTCGATATACTCCGCATAGCCCAACTCTTCGGCAACCAAGCCTGGGAAAATTTCTTCACCGGCGTTGACGATTTGACCTTCCCCAAATGTTAGTGGCGGGCGGTCAACTACATGGAGTGTGCCCGGTTTGATCACAATTTCCCGGAGGATGTCATTTTTCTGAGTGATTTCCACTGCCCCGCTGGTTTGGCAGAAAATATCCTTAACGACTTCTGTACCGGCCTCAACGTACTGACCATCTTCCACCAGCAGCAATGAAATATCTTTATTTACCTCGTGGCACTCTTCCGGTATCCAGAGCAGAGTGCCGCCTTTAACGACTTCGTAGCCAAGTTTAGCTTTGCCGCGCTTGTGGACTTCCACCCCCCCGTACTTGACAATGCCCCCTGTAGCTGTGCGGTAGCTGTCGTCGAGCAGTTCCGCCACCACTTCCCCGTTGATGACTTTGCTCCCGGGAGCCGTCTTGAGGGAAAACCGCTGCTTAGAAGAGGTTTCGATGGTGTAGTGGTCGCGGCCGCCTGCGCTTTCTGCCCGCACGACTGCTTGGTCGAGCAGGACTTGGGCGGTGATAATTTCAATTTCTCTGGGGTCAGCGATGCGGACTACGCCGCCGTGTTCAGAGATGAGTTTGGTTTCGGCAATTACGCTTTCGGCCGGAATGCGATCGCCATTTTTCACTGCTGGTTCCGCGCCCGGGGGCAAGTTGTAGACCTCTCCTGAGAGAATCCAAATCAGTCCGCCTTTGCTGGCTGTGCGGGTTGTGTTCCCTTGGCGGTCGGTTTTTTCTTCAGGCACCAAATCAGCAAATTTGGCTTCTCCGGCTAAGTCGGAAGCCACGTCTGTAGTCACTTTTTCAGTGGTTTTGCGGGCGGCGCGACCGACGATCGGCACTTCTGCCAAAACTTGACCGGGAATGGCGCGCTGTCCGTCTTTGACCATCAGAGTAGAACCCTGGACGATCGCCAATTCGATTTTCAGTTTTTGATTTTTGGCGCCGGATTTCCCTTCTTCAAATCCGTCGCCCTCAAATACAAGTTTGCCGTTGTTTTCTGCCACCAGTGCTTCTTCACCGTGTCTGGTGCGGAACGAGCGAGTACGCAAGTTCTTGAATTTCACTACGCCGGGGAAGGGTGCGCGTTCTTGTTTCGCGACTTCTCCAGTGAATACGCCGCCGGTGTGAAAGGTACGCATGGTGAGCTGGGTTCCCGGTTCCCCGATCGACTGAGCTGCAATAATCCCGATGGCTTCTCCCATGTCCACCATTTTCAAGTGGGCGAGACTCCAGCCATAGCAGTGCTGACAAACCGATCTGGTTGATTCACAAGTCAGGGGCGATCGTAAATACACCTCTGCCACCCCAGAATTACCAATTTCCGTCGCCAACTCCTCGGTAATTGGCTGATTTCGGACGGCTTTTTCGCTGCCGTAAGCCACGATTTCCCCGGTTTTGGGGTGCACCACATCTCTGGCGAACACCCGCCCTAGCAGCCTGTCCTTGAGGGGAATCAGCACTGTTGCTCCGTCCGTCATCGGCCGTACTCGAATTCCCCGCTGAGTGCCGCAGTCCACTTCCCGCACAATTACGTCTTGGGATACGTCCACCAAACGGCGGGTCAGATAACCCGAGTCTGCCGTCCGCAAAGCTGTATCTACCAAGCCTTTGCGCGCGCCGTAGGAAGAGATAATGTATTCGGTGACGGTGAGTCCTTCGCGGAAGTTGGTTTTAATTGGCAAGTCGATGATTTCTCCTTGGGGGTCAGCCATCAATCCGCGCATTCCGACTAGCTGCCGCACTTGAGAAATGTTTCCCCGCGCCCCGGAGAATGCCATCATGTAGACCGAGTTTAGGGGGTCTGTGGCTCGGAAGTTTTTGACTACTTCGTCTTTGAGGTCTTCTGAGGTGCTGTTCCAGGTATCGATTACTTTTTGGAAGCGTTCGACTTCGGTGATTTCGCCTCTGGTGTATTTTTGTTCGGTGATGCGGATTTCTTCTTCGGCGGCATCGAGGAGCGATCGTTTGGACGGGGGAACCTGCAAATCGTCTACGCTAATCGAAACTCCCGCTCGTGTCGCAAAGCGGAAACCCAAGTCTTTGAGTTTATCGGCCATTTGCGCTGTACGGGCCGTTCCGTAGTGCATGAAGGACCAAGAGATTAATTTTTTGAGCTGACCTTTGTCAACAACTCGATTACGAAAAACAATTTCCTTATTTTCTGTCATTTTTCTGAGTAGTGGTAATTGGTAACTTTTACTGCCCTTCGACTTCGGTTCTCTTGAGCGAAGCCCAAGGGTTCAGGAACCGCGTAGCCGAAGTATTGGTAATTGGTAATTGGTAATTGGTAATTGATAAGTAGAGCGGCGGGAAAAAACAACAAGCATTTTGTTTTTAGGGGCGGGTTTAGCGTATAAGGAAGAGAGCTAAGCTAAAAAATGAATTGACTCACCTGCCCTTCCCATAATAAAGTTTATTTGCACCTACCTACTTAATTGGTAATTGGTAACTTTTACTGCCCTTAGACTTCGCTCACTAACCGCATCGCTGAAAGTTTTTGTAAGTAGTAATGGGTAAATTTTCTGGTTTCAATCACTATTATTTGTTAGCGATTATTTGTCAGTTATTACCCATTACCCCTTACCCGTTACCTCTTATCCATTACCTCTTACCCCTTACCCATTTCTAATTGTTAATGACCGATTCGATGGTTTGGTGATAGATAATCCTGCCCGGAGTAGTGCGAATGAATTGATTGATCACCTTGCCGTCTCCGTCTTCCCGAACCCGGCGGAACTTGTATTCTTTCGTCACGATACCGTCGGTAGAGCGTTCCACCTTCAGCGGTTCTCCTTCGGGTTCTGTGTTTTCTATGGCGCCTTGAAACCTCACCCACACGTATGAGTGCAAGTCAACGACTCCTTGTTCGTAAGCTACAACCGCGTCGGTAAGGTTGGAAAAATAGTGACCAGCTCCTTTTTGAGCGTCAGGATTTTCGGCTGTCAAGTAATAGCAACCGAGCACCATATCTTGAGAAGGAGTAACGATCGGTCTTCCGGTTGCCGGCGACATAATGTTGTTAGAAGCCAGCATCAGCAAGCGCGCTTCCGCCTGAGATTCCAGAGACAAAGGCACGTGCACTGCCATTTGGTCGCCGTCAAAGTCAGCGTTAAAAGCCGGACAGACTAGCGGGTGAAGCTGAATTGCCCTCCCGTCCACCAAAATCGGCTCAAAGGCTTGAATCCCCAAACGGTGGAGGGTCGGCGCCCGGTTTAGCATTACCGGGTGTCCTTCAATCACCTCCTGAAGCACGTCCCAAACACTGGGATCGTTGCGCTGGATCAGTTTTTTGGCAGCTTTGATGTTGTTGACCAATCCTTGGCGGATCAAGCGGTGGATGACGAAAGGCTGGAAAAGCTCGATCGCCATTTCCCTCGGCAAACCGCACTGATGAATTTTCAGTTTCGGCCCCACCACAATCACCGAACGCCCGGAGTAGTCAACCCGTTTCCCCAGCAAGTTTTGCCGGAAACGACCTTGTTTCCCTTCAATGATGTCCGACAGCGACTTCAGCGGGCGGTTGTTTGCCCCCACCACCGTCCGGCCCCGGCGGCCGTTGTCAATCAGCGCATCCACAGCTTCTTGCAGCATCCGCTTTTCGTTGCGGATGATAATCTCCGGCGCCAAAATTTCTTGGAGTCTCGCCAAGCGGTTGTTGCGGTTGATTACTCTCCGGTAAAGGTCGTTGAGGTCGCTCGTTGCAAAACGCCCGCCGTCTAGCTGCACCATCGGCCGCAAGTCGGGGGGAATCACCGGAATCACATTGAGCACCATCCAATCGGGTTGAGATCCCGTAGCGATGAAGTTGTCAATTACCCGCAAACGTTTAATTAACTTCGCCCGTTTTTGACCTTTAGCATTGGCAATATCTTCCCGCAACTTTTCCGCTTCGCTTTCTAGCGGAATGTTTTGCAGCAAAACTTGCAAAGCTTCAGCACCTATGCCTACTTCTACACCCGTCAGCGTGGAATCTTCGCTGTAAAGTTCGTCTTCTATTTCCAACCAAGCATCTTCGGTTAGCAATTGCTTGTATTGCAGTTTTTCGGCATTACCGGGATTGAGAACAACATAGGCATTGAAATAGACGATTTGTTCGACATCTCGCAGGGGCATATCTAATAAAATTGCCATGTAACTCGGGATGCCTTTGAGATACCAAACGTGAGCTACTGGGGCTGCTAATTTGATAAATCCCATCCGGTGACGGCGGACGCGAGATTCAGTGACTTCAACACCGCATCTTTCGCAAACAATGCCTCTATGGCGAACTCGTTTGTACTTGCCACAATGACATTCCCAATCTTTTGCCGGCCCAAAAATGCGCTCGCAAAACAAGCCATCCATTTCTGGTTTTAACGTCCGATAATTTATTGTTTCTGGTTTTGTCACTTCTCCAGTAATCTGACCGTTGGGTAAAGTTCTCTCTCCCCACTGTCGAATTCTTTCTGGTGAAGCTAACCCGATCTTGACGTAATCAAAGCGTTGTTCTATTTTAGCCATTCTTGACTCCAATTGATAATTTACAGTCGATTATTTGTGGTTGTTTATCTTTTTTGTTGGCTTGTTTCACGGTTTAACTCAATGTTATACTCCTCTATATGTGACGTTGTTTTTAATATCACAAATGACACTTGACGATACTCCAAAGTTATCAGCGATTTGAGAGATGGATTCTCTACCTGTAATTCTTTTTCGTACCTCAAGAGCTTGCTCGAAAGTCAATTTGCGATCGAGATATCCACCCATGCGAGGCACTGGAACCTCTTCGCCTGCTTCCTTCCAAGTGACGTGATACTTAATATCGTGTATGGTTTTGCAACCAACACTGTATTCCTGAGCTACATCCTTCACTCTCTCTCCTGCTGCTAGTTTTTGCCGAATTTCTCGCACCTTTTCCCAATCTAATTTGGCATTTGAAAGGGGATGACTTTTGCCTTGAGTGCGTCGTTTCTTAGAAGCATCTAATAAATTTTGAGTGCGAGTTCCACCCCAAAGGTGTTCGGGATTAATACAACTGGGATTATCGCAGGTATGACCAGCATCTATCGAAGTCGGCACTTCACATCCTAATTTCTCGGCTAAAACAGCACGAGTAACTGATTGGGATTTCCCATTTTTAAAGTACCTGCCATAACCACCTTGACCATCCTTTGCCCCTTGAAAAATTATGCAGCCGCTGTCTTGAATTTTTCCTACCAAACCGGAGGGAACTGTAGTGAAGTTATCAGGAATATTTGCCTGAAGTCTCTTAGTAATAGTTTCATAGTGTACGCCATACTCTTTTATTAGGTGGCTTTTGATGGTTCCAGCTAAATACTTAGCCTGAATTTCCCGCAGTTGTTCGTTAGCGCAGCCCTCGGACAGGATCGATAGTTTACCAATACCGGGAATACTTTTGCGTCTGGGAGTTTTGCGATCGCGCTTCATCATCTGCCCGGTATTCTCAGCAGCAGTACCTACTACCAGATGTGCCGGGTTGATGCAGCTTCGATTGTCGCAGGTATGGCAACCAAAATAACCGGAACCGAGGAACCCTGCTATTTTCGATTCGAGGACTAAACGGTGGACTAATACTGTTTTGCCATCGATCCACTTGCGCGCGTAACCGTTGCCAAACTTGCTCCCTTGCCAGTTAATACAGCCTGTCGCCCGGTCAAATTCTCCTTCTATTCCTGGGACAACTGTTACAATATTCATGTTCAGCGTCTCTCCTGTTTAGAGCGTTGATTCGCCTCAGCAGTGGTACGAACACTGCTGAGGCATTTTAATTTGAGATTGTCGATTAAAGATTAAAGAATTGAATGCTGTCAAAAAATCTTTAATCTTTAATCTTTAATCTTTAATGCCTAATCCTCGTCAAGTTCGTCACGAGAAAGCGATTCGTAAGTAGGCCGGGATGGCGATCGCTTGCCCCCAGCATCTGCCATCAAATCCACCTCAACGTGCTCGCTGCCCTCGTCGGACGTATTCACCTTGTGCACAGCAATATCCAAGCACAAAGACTGCAACTCCCGCATCAGCACCTTGAAAGATTCCGGCGTACCGGGGCGCGGAATAGCTTTGCCCTTAACAATCGCATTCAGCGCTTCATTCCGTCCCTGCATATCGTCCGACTTCACAGTCAGCAACTCTTGTAAAGTATAAGCTGCGCCGAACGCTTCCAGAGCCCAGACTTCCATTTCTCCGAACCGCTGACCCCCCTGCTGCGCTTTGCCGCCCAAAGGCTGCTGCGTTACCAGCGAGTAAGGGCCTGTGCTGCGGGCGTGGATCTTATCGTCTACCAAGTGAACCAGCTTCAGCATATAGGCGATGCCGACTGTGATGGGGCGATCGAACGGTTCGCCAGTTCGGCCATCGTAGACAATAGTCTTGCCGGGGTGCTTTTCGTTAAACACCCAAGGCTTGCCGGTTTTTTCGCGCGCCTCCTGTAACTTGCCGTGTACGGTTTCCCGCGACTTTTCAGCGCCGTGCATTTCATCAAAAGGCACCATCTTGAACCGCATGGACAGATTTTCGCCCGCCCATCCCAGCAAGCACTCAAAAATCTGACCTACGTTCATCCGCGACGGTACGCCCAAAGGATTGAGCACTATGTCAACCGGAGTCCCGTCGGGCAAGTAGGGCATATCCTCCATCGGCAGAATCCGGGACACAATACCCTTATTTCCGTGGCGGCCGGCCATTTTGTCGCCGACTTGAATCTTGCGCTTTTGAGCTACGTAGACGCGGACGACCATGTTGGCGCCGGGGGGCAGTTCGTCGCCCTGTTCACGGGTAAACACCCGCACGTCCACCACGCGGCCTTTTTCGCCGTTAGGGACGCGGAGGGAATTGTCGCGCACATCGCGGGCTTTTTCCCCGAAGATTGCCCTCAGCAGTTTTTCTTCCGGCGGTTGGTCGGATTCGCCTTTGGGGGTGACTTTGCCGACTAGGATGTCGCTGGCTTCCACCCAAGCACCTTTGCGGATAATGCCCTGTTCGTCTAGCTGGCGCAGCGCGTCTTCGCCGACGTTAGGAATTTCGCGGGTGATTTCTTCGGGGCCGAGTTTGGTTTGGCGGGCTTCGATTTCGTATTTTTCAATGTGGATCGATGTGTAGACATCTTCGTACACCAAACGCTCGCTAATTAGCATGGCGTCTTCGTAGTTGTAGCCTTCCCAAGGCATATAAGCTACGAGGATGTTGTGACCCAGAGCGAGTTCTGCTCCTTCGGTGGATGAACCGTCGGCGAGAACTTGACCTGCTACGACTCGATCGCCCTCATAAATCAGCGGACGCTGGTTTAAACAAGTATCTTGGTTAGAGCGCTGATATTTTTGCAGTTCGTGTTCGATGCAGCCAGCATATTTTTGCTTCCAAACCGAGGGCTGTTTGACTTTGAGATCGTCGTATTCCTTAATCAGGAAATGTTCTTCGCTGGAATTCGATTCGGCATCTACAGCCAGAGGTTTGACAATAATCCGGGTAGCGTCGATGTAAATCACCTCGCCGTCGATCCGGGAAACCACAACCATCCCGGAATCTCGGGCCGCCTGAGCTTCCAACCCCGTACCGACTAGCGGCCGTTCTGGTTTCAGTAGCGGCACAGCTTGCCGCTGCATATTCGATCCCATCAGAGCTCGGTTGGCGTCGTCGTGTTCCAAGAAAGGAATCAGCGATGTCGCTACGGAGACGATTTGCACGGGCGAAATCGCCATGTAGTCCACCTGCATCGGCGTGGTGGTAGTAAATTCTTGGCGGTAGCGGACGGCTACGGTTTCGCCCAAGAGGTTGTTGTTTTCGTCGAGACTGATGTCTCCGGGGGCGACGCGCAAATCGTCTTCTTCGTCGGCTGTCATGTAAACAGGGGCTTTGTCGCGCAGCACCCGTCCTTTTTCTACTGGATAAAAAGGAGTTTCAATAAAGCCGTAGGGGTTGACGCGGGCGTGAGTTGCCAAGGAACCGATCAGACCGGCGTTGGGGCCTTCTGGTGTTTCGATCGGGCAAATCCGGCCGTAGTGGGACGGGTGAATGTCCCGTACTGCAAACCCGGCGCGTTCCCGAGTCAGACCTCCTGGGCCTAAGGCGGAAAGCCGACGTTTGTGAGTCAGTTCTGCCAGAGGGTTGGTTTGATCCATGAACTGCGATAGCTGGGAGGAACCGAAGAATTCCTTGATTGCTGCTACCAGCGGTTTGGGGTTGACCAGAGAAGCGGGGCTGAGGGAGTCGGCATCCGAGACGGTCATTCTTTCGCGGATGATCCGTTCTAAGCGGTTGAGTCCGACGCGCACTTGGTTTTGCAGCAGTTCTCCGACACTGCGGACGCGACGGTTGCCTAAGTGGTCGATGTCGTCGGTGGAGCCGATGTCGAATTCGAGGTTAATTAAGTAGTCGATCGCTGTCAAGATATCTTGCGATGTCAGCACCCGCATGGTATCGGGGACTGTCAAGCGCAATTTTTTGTTGAGTTTGTAGCGACCGACTCTGCCCAAATCGTAGCGTTTGGGGTCGAAAAAGCGCGAGTTGAGGAGCTGTTCGCCGCCCGCCACGGTGGGGGGTTCCCCTGGACGGAGTTTGCGGTAGAGCTCCATCAAAGCTTCTTCTTCGCCGAATTGTCCTTCTTTCTCGATCGTTTTTTGGAAGTATTCCGGGTGCCGCAGGGAGTCGTAGATTTCGCCGTCTGTGAGTCCCAATGCTTTGAGCAGCACCTGAGCCGATAGTTTGCGGGTTTTGTCGATTCTGACCCAGACTAAATCGTTTTTGTCTGTTTCAAACTTGAGCCAAGCGCCGCGGTTGGGGATGAGCGAGGCGTTATAGGAACGGCGACCGTTTTTGTCGGTTTCCGATTTGTAGTAGACGCCGGGGGAACGCACGATTTGGTTGACTATCACCCGTTCGGCGCCGTTGATAATGAAAGTGCCGCGCTCGGTCATCAAGGGCAAATCGCCGATGAAGACTTCTTGTTCTTTGATTTCCCCTGTTTCTTTGTTAATCAGGCGGGTGGGCACGTACATTTGCACCGAGTAGGTGCTGTCCCTGCGCTTGGCTTCGTCCACGTCGTATTTTGGGCGCTTGAGTTTGAAGTCTTTGCCCATGAAGTGGAGTTCCAGCTTGCCCGTGTAGTCTGTAATCGGGGAGAAGCTGTCGAGTTCTTCGATCAGTCCGGCTTCTAGGAACCAGCGGAAACTTGCCCGCTGGATTTCGATCAGGTCGGGCAAGGTGAAGGCGAATTCTGTGTAATCTTTAGTAATCGTCATGGGTATCCTTTTTCCGCAGTGGCTCTAGCTTTTTACATGGCGCCAAGGCTGGGCTTTTTTACCTTGTTGCGTTTTTTTGATTGATTGTGTGAGAGAATTTATATGATGTTTTCGATCGCCTACCAACTGCTGCAACGGTTATTTTTGCGGGTGCCTCGCAGTATTTTTGTGCGGATTTTGGTTTCGATCCCGATGCTTTTAGCTCCGATCTCGTGGTTTTCCTGGGTAAATCCCCTACACTTTTGACTCCTAAAATTGACTTGACAGCTATTGCCAAATTGCTGATGTTCCAAGTTTCTTCTGATGTGTAAGTTTGAGTGTGTAAGTTTGAGGTATTGCGTGAAGTTTTGACCGATCCCGAAGGTTAGGGTACTCGCGCTGTGTTGATAGTTCCCGGGCGACATCGCAGTCGCGGATACTAAACCAACGCCCGATCGGTCTGTTCTTTTTATTATAGGACGCAAATCCGATCGCAACAGGCAACGCCAAAAGAATCTCCAATAAAGGATGAATCCGGTTTTTCTGGCAGGATAGAAATGGGATTGTCCCTATGGCTTGCCCCTAAATCGACCTTTTTTCCTCGTTTCTCTGTTCTGAATAAGCTAAACTGAAAAGCCGAATAGCTGACAGGCATTTTCGGTTGTCTGCTGGGACAAAGTTAAGAGAGAAACTCCTCTCAATTTAGCAACTTGCTCGGCTACGTAGTAGACGTAGGCTGGTTCGTTGCGTTTTCCCCGCTGGGGTACGGGGGCGAGAAAAGGGCAATCTGTCTCGACTAGGATGCGATCGCTATTTACCATACAAGCTGATTCTTGTATTTGCAAGGCTTTTTTAAAGGTGACTGTTCCGCTAAAACTGATGTAGAAACCTAGGTCTAAAAACCACTGGGTTTCTTCGGGTGTGCCTCCCCAGCAGTGCATGACCCCGCGCACTGGCCCGCGTGTTTGCCAAAAGTTCCTTAGCATTTCGGCCATTGGGGCGGCGGCGTCGCGACAGTGGATAATGACTGGTTTGTCAAGTTCCTGGGCGATTTCAAGCTGTGCCTCAAACACTTTAAACTGGTGTTCTCGATCGTCCGCTTTATAAAAGTCCAGTCCGGTTTCGCCGATCGCCACTACCCTAGAGTCCGAATTCGCTAATTCCCTAATCTGGCTCGCAGTCTCGTCTTTCCACTTCTCGGCATCTAGGGGGTGGAGTCCAACCGCAAACGAGACTTCTGCAAACTGATTGGCGATTGCTTGAATGCCGGCAAACTCTTCTGGCTCTACACAAGAATGAACCAGCCGAACTACACCAGCTTCGCGCCAGCGTTCTCGAATGGCTTCTAACTCAGATTTGTAGGTCTCAAAGTTGATATGAACGTGAGTGTCGATGAGCTGCATGGGGGAAGCAGATTAGAGGTGATACGGGAGAGTCCTGGTGGGATAGGGCGAGGGGGGAGTGAGAGAGTCTGGGAGTGGGAGTGGCAGAGAGTGTGTGGGAAAAATCTTCCGTCTTCTTTCTTCCTTCTTCCTTCTTCACGCTTGACTGCTTCACGCTTGACTTCTTCCCTCAACATCCATCCCTTCAATCTTGTACACTGCTTCGTTGCCGAACTTTCTGCTTCCTTAAGATGCTACCGATACTTCGTGCGGCTTGAGGGTTCTTGCCAAGCGGGACTTTTTGCGAGCGCCGTTGTTGCGGTGGAGTACACCTTTTTTGACAGCTTTGTCAATTTTGCTGTAGGCCTCAGACATTCGCTGCTGGACTTCTTGCATTAATTCCGGGCTCGGAGCTGCGGCGTACTTGTCTACGGCAGCGAAATACTTTTTCATCAAAGTTTTGACCGCTGACTTGTAAGATTTGTTGTACAAGCGGTTACGTTCGGCGATTTTGACTCGTTTGACGGCGGACTTAATATTTGCCATAGTTCAGTTGCTGGAAGTAGGTATTGATTGATACACCCTAGTCTCAAGACAGTCCCAAGACAGGGGGATTTTGAAGGACAACCTTTTCGGGATCGATCCGCAAAAAGCTTGATTTTTAAAGGCGGAGTGAGACAGCCAACTTTCAATTAGCTCAGATTGAGCTGAGTCTCTGGCTACTTTTTGGCGACGCCCGCGCAATAATTTTTTATTGACTCATTTAACTGCCTGGTTTTTACCCCTGACAATACCCAAAGGTATGACACGGGTGTTACAGAGGCGTCTTGCGGTGTTTCCACCGTCACGAGTTAAAGTCACGGTTTCTTGCGCGCAATTTTCAAGTATACAATAATTTGGCGTTTTTTTATAAAAAAATTATCAGGTGTTGGAAAAACTAATATAGCACCTATTCTGCTTAAAATCCCATTCTATGAAAAATCCAAGTTAAGCTATAACAAAGAATACGGGTTATTTGGGCTTCGGCAAGAAGCACTTACCGAAGGTAGAAGGTAAAAAGCAGAAGGTAGAAGGTAGAAGACAGCCGGATCAGAAGGTAGAAGGTAGAAGGCAGAATCAAAATTCTCCCCCTCGAACACTCTCCCTCTCGGATATTATCGGGGTCGGACACTCTCCCCCTCTGCGTTCCAACCCTCTTCCTCCGCACCTGGTTCTCTGGCGGGCAATTCCTAGAGAAGGTTGTGACTTGTCCTCAGTGTTGCAAAATCCTCGACAGAGATTTAAACGCTGCACTGAAGCCTTGGAAAATGCCGCGAAACTCGCGGTTTAAGCTTGTGGACTGGTGGTGGCTTACTTCTCTAGGAGAACGCCACAAAAATCCCCAATTGTCAAGCAAATGTTAGTGAAGTTATAGACGGCATTCCTAATCTCCATGCTGCGAATCATTACTCAGTGGGTTGAGGCACAAGCTGAACTGCGACGGATCTGCGATCGCACCCATGACGAACTTGTCGTTCACAAAGAAGCCACCGTGCGCGAGGTGTTGCAAGCTGTAAGGCGCAGAGGCGATCAGGCTGTGCTGCACTACACTGCTGAATTTGACCGCATGACCCTAAATGTGGAAGATTTACGGGTCAGCGGCGCCGAACTGGATGCTGCTTACCAGCAGGTGTCGAAAGAATTATTAAATGCCATCCGGCTGGCTTGCAAACAAGTAGAGGCGTTTCACCGACAGCGCGTACCCAAGTCTTGGGTGCAGTTTGGCGATGACGAGATTGTTTTGGGCAAGCGCTACACGCCGGTCGATCGAGCGGGAATCTACATTCCTGGCGGTCAGGCCTCCTATCCAAGCTCGGTGATTATGAATGCGGTTCCTGCGAAGGTCGCCAAGGTGCCGAGACTGGTGATGTGTACTCCCCCCGGACAGGAGAAGAAAATGAATCCTGCGGTGCTGGTAGCGGCTCAGGAAGCGGGAGTTGATGAGATTTATCGAGTAGGCGGGGCGCAGGCGATCGCGGCTTTGGCCTACGGTACGGAAACTATTCCGAAGGTGGATTTAGTTACTGGGCCGGGGAATATTTACGTCACTCTGGCTAAAAAACTGGTTTACGGGACTGTGGGGATCGATTCTCTGGCTGGCCCGTCGGAAGTGTTGATTATTGCGGATGGTTCGGCGAATCCCGTGCACGTGGCTGCGGATATGTTGGCTCAAGCTGAGCACGATTCGATGGCGTCGGCAATTTTGCTGACGGCGGATTCGGTGCTGGCTAGGAAGGTGGTGGCTGAGGTGGACAGACAGTTGGCAAATCACCCGCGCCGAACTTTAACAGAAAAGGCGATCGCCAACTATGGTTTAGTCGTGGTAGTTGACTCGCTCAAAGCGGCGGCGGAACTCTCTAACGAGTTTGCCCCGGAACACTTGGAATTGCAAGTTGCAGATCCTTGGGCTTTGCTCGACCAAATTCGCCACGCTGGGGCGATTTTCTTGGGCTGCTCGACGCCGGAAGCTGTGGGTGATTATTTGGCTGGCCCGAATCACACTTTGCCGACTTCTGGGGCTCCGCGCTATGCGTCGCCGCTGGGTGTCGAAACTTTTATGAAGCATTCGAGTTTGATTCAATATTCGCCTGCAGCACTTAAGAAGGTGAGTAGGGCGATTAATGTTTTGGCGGAAGCAGAGGGGCTTCCTTCTCACGCTGATTCGGTGCGACTGCGGACTGAAAATGAGGGAAAGGGTGAGTTTTAGATGGTAGATTTAAGTAGATGATCGGCAAAATACATAATTAGTCAAAAGCCAGTGAAACGAAGCACTTCGCTGGTGATTATCGTAGCTTTACATTATGTGACAAGTGGCAAAGTTTATTTGCACCTATCTACTTACCAACTCCGGGCTTAAGAAACCGGGTTTCTTCAAGTATCTTGCTTAAATGACGCAATTATGTTAAGAAACCGGGTTTCTGGGTAGGAAATAAGGATGTTGGTGGGAAGGGCTAAATTGTGGACAGTAGGCGACAATCAACGAAAAATTTAAAGGTGCATGGTATTGAATACTGTTTTGGTAGCGATCGACAATTCAGAGCTTGCAGAACGAGTTTTGCAAGTTGTAGGACAATTTCAGCTAGAACCGACGGCAAAGGTGATTCTAGTTCATGTTGTGAGTTCTGGTACGTCGGATTTTGACGCGGTTGTCGATCGACCTCACGCTCAGGGAGATGAGATTGCTTACCGAGAGGTGGAGAAGTTACTGCAATCTTATCAGGAAAAGTTGCCTTGCCAGAGCGATTTAGAAATTGTTTCCGGACAGCCCGCAGAGGAAATTTTGCGTTTGGCTAATATTTATAAGGCGGATTTAATTGCGATCGGCTGCCGGGGTTTGACTGGTTTAAAGCGAATTTTGGAGGGCTCGGTGAGTGCTGAGGTTGTCGCTGAGGCTCCTTGTTCGGTGTTGGTGGTGCGGGCGAGATGAGCGGGAAAACCCCATAACCGCTGCAATGGGTAGAGTAGAATTAACCCAATTGGTGCAATCCCTTACTGTGCAAATTCTCCTCAATGTGCTGCATGTCATTCATATCCTCACCCGCAACTATCCCGTAAATTTCCGTGTAGATTTTTCCGTATTTAACCTTCTCTAAAGCTGACAAGATTATCAAGTCCTTGCGCTCGAGTTCGGGTTTCAGGGTGACAAGAATCGATTCTAAAGTCCCGTCCATTCGGCAGTCACTGGAATATTTAGCCACCTCCTTTCCCCGCCCCAGTAGGGTATGGCGCTGTAAGCAAAGCGGAGTCGAGCCATTAACTCGGAAATTGGCATCGATGGCATACAACTGTCCCTCAGAGTCTTCTAGCACGTCGAAACCAATAACACCGAAATAACCCTGTTGGTGAGCATATTTACCAATAGCGGCAATCATCTCAAAAAACCTACTCATGTCGGTTTCGCGGTAGTGAATTAGTCCCCCTAAATAGCTGCCCTCTGGGGTTACAAGTTGGCTGGTAGTGCCGATAAGCGTGATATTTCCCGTTTTGCTTACATAGAACTGCACGCAATAGTTCTGCACTTCATTCTTGACGAATTCCGAGACAATAATCGTATCCAGCAACTTAATATCAAGATATTTCCTCACTTCCTGCAAGCAGTAGTTGAGATCGCTGGCGCTTTTGATAATATAAGTGCCTTCTCCAGAAAGTCCGTGGGATGCTTTAATTAAGTAGGGGAATTTCTCGGGTAACTGAATGCTTTCGAGATTGACTTCGTGCAGATTGTAGGTTTGGTATTTCGGACATTGCACGCCTAATTCGGCTAGCGTTGCTTTGCTGAGCAAGTGGTAGTGGATGTCAGGATGGACGGCGTGTTTTTCGGGTTTGAGATTGTCGAAGGGAAAGAGAGTGAGGAGTTTGTCAAAGCGATCGCTTACGCTGAGATCTTCGAGATAAGTTGAGCAGTCTATCATCTCCATACTGCTGTAGCTGAAGCCAAAATGCTCCCGCCAATAGTCCATCAGCGACTTCGGCGGCGAATTAATCACAATCCCTGGGATGGCATCGCCTAACACAGCCAGATTTTTCCAAGGTTCCTTCTGGCCAATCTTGTCGAAAGAAGTTTTGGTGGCTTCACTGCTGCCGTCTTGAATAAAGTATTTTTCCCTGTTGGGGTAAGCAGCCCAACTCGCAGTTGCAGGATAATTTAGGATGAACGCATAACGTGCATCTGTGATGTCGGGAGCAAACAAATCGGAAAGAGAATTACCCTGAAAGTAAGGAAAGTCGTATGTTGAGTTCATAGAAACCTCCAAGTCTAGTTTGAATTGAACTGTTTTCCCGGCCACTAAGTAGCTCGACATAATTAAAAGTAGGGTGGGCACTGCCCGCCCTACAAATTAAAAAAGTGTTTATTGATGTCCAGCTACTTAATACCTAGGAAACAAGATATTAGTTGCGGAATAGTCACTCTCTCCAACTAGAGAGAATGCAGCCTCAATAATTTCAATGATGGACGAGTTGTTTTTTCTTAGTGAACACAGCCACCTTGTCCATTTCTTCGGTTCTATAAGCACAAGCCATGTCGGTTGAGTTATGCGCCCAGCCAACCCGCCCTTGAGGGTCTATGAGGATGCACCCAGCTTCTCCTGCCACCTTAGATGCCAGAGTCTCAATTGCGATCTGCGCTGCTTCATCTGGGTGCTTGCCGGACGCTAGAATGTCGATCGCCGTTTTAGCCAGAACTACTGGCATAATCGACTCGCCATCGCCTGTGGTCGAGCAACCGCCGCGTTTATTTTCAGCAAACAAGCCTGAGCCGATAATGGCGCTGTCGCCGACGCGACCGGCGGGCTTATTCATAGTGCCGCCTGTTGAGGTACCGGCAACTAAGGTGCCACTACTATCCAAAGCTACACAACCAACCGTATTGGGGCGGTCAAGAACTTCTTTTTCCTCCTCCCACTCTTCCTGTTGCTCATCCGCGATTAAGTCTTCTTTTGCAGACATCTCGGCTCCATTTTCTGCTGCAAAATGTTCTGCGTGATCCGCTACTAAGAACATGGGTTTTTTATCCATAATCTTTCGCGCCACCGAGATGGGATGGCGCACGCCTTGAACATTGGCGAGCGCTCCCCAAGCTAATGAACCGCCTTCCATTATTGCTGCGTCTAGCTCTACCTCTCCCTGGTTGTTGAGAACTGATCCAAAGCCTGCGTTAAATGTCTGGTCAGCTTCCAGAACCCGGATAGCGGCCTCAACAGCTTCTGCTGCTGTACCCCCCCTTGCCAGCACTTCCCAACCAGCTTCTGCTGCTGCGGTACAGCCTGCATTGTTTGCTGCAACCTTCTCTTCGGAGATGGTTTTTGCTCCACCGTGAACAATAATACTCAATACCATAAGTTTCCTTTTTTTATCTTAAGCTCTACTTAAAAATTCCTTATATTAATCAATTTATTATAAGCAATTTTTAAGTATTTTCTTTGATGCTAGTTATATAGCCTAGCTGTGTTTAATTTAGGATTCGTCTATCTTCAGATATAATTATTATTGTCGAGATTGGTATTCCTCCCGACCTAGCTATTTACGAATTATTAATATATATGTTGCCAAAATTAGGTCAATAGTTTGAGCAAATTTAGCTTCGAGTTAGTTAAGGAAATTGAAAGAGTTAGGGCGTAAAGATGAGGTAAAACTTAAGGCGATGCACTACACCTTAACAGGCCAAATCGGTAAACGTGAAGAAGGAGACTTTGAGAGACAATAAGTGCGATCGCGCTTCACATCAGTCTGAGCCTTTCTGCTGACCCGCCAAAAACCCGCGCAGCCGCAACAAACTAGCCGTTTGACCCAAATTCAGCCTTAGCAGCGGCACTCCCGTGCGATCGCTAATTCGGCGGTACTTTTATTGCTGTGCTAAAATCGCTACTTTTACTGTTAACAAAAGTTGCAATATTTTTTATTAAAACCCCAAGTAAAGGCAGATAAACGCATATGCAAATTACCAATTATCATTAATTAATTTAGCTTACTTTCCTGAAAGTAAGGTTGATTCTTGGTTCAGTAACTTTGGCTGCTTTCGGGATTTGGTGTTGCCAAAAATGCTGGGTTTGTCCTTTCATCAGCAGGAAGCTTCCAGGAGTTAATTGAATTTCTAATTTCATTTCTTTTTGGTATTTGTGCCTGAGCATAAAACGACGAGTAGCCCCAAAACTTACAGAACCGATCGCTGGGTTTTCACCAAGTTCTGATTCATCATCACTGTGCCAAGCTACACTATCTTTGCCGTCGCGATATAGATTAAGCAACACGCTGTTAAAAACTGTACCTGCTATTGCTTCTATTTTAGATTTGATTGTTATGAGTGTAGGTGTCCATAGATTAGGCTCCATTTTTATGTTGGAGTAAGTGTAAGATTTACCTGCATCTCCGTACCATGCGGTAAGTCGCGGTATAGCGACTTGCTTGCCAAAAAGCAGAGTCACCTCTTGCTTCCAATTAATAGTGCCGTACAATTCCGCAAATATCTCGTTGCTCTCATTGTTATTGAAGAAGTCGCGGTACATGATTACTTCGGCATCTGGCAGAGATAATTGCTGACCATGCTTCTGGCTTTCTGCTTTTGGCTCTTCCCATAATGAAAGTTGAGTATACATAAATCTGCTCGCTGATTACGTTTTACTGAAATTTATAAATATACAGTTGTTGACACAAGCACTGCCCAGCTTTACCATTAATCATGTAAAGCTAATTTTAGCATTTTAACAAGACAAGGATAATTACTTTTCCCAAACTTACAGCTAATGTTGCATACCGAATTGGGCGAAAAATCTAGAATATGTTCCGGTATGTTTTTACACAGGGACATAAGTTTAGATAATGCCAGAAAAATTCGGTTACTCTTGCTTTTGCCTTCCTTGCCCGCGATCGCTGCTTTGATCGATCTTGACCTAATTCTAGTCCTCAATGAAGCGATCGGCCTTCACATCAGTTTGGGTTTTTCCCCTTCCGCGCCACCAACTCCCGGAGTCGCAACAAACTAGCGGTTTGCTCCAAAGAAAGCGCTAGCAGCGACACTCCCTGCAACCGAGACTGCACCCAACCGTCGCCCCAATACCACTCGTGAAATCCGTCAATTCCCTGACTCAATAACAGCGGTAGACAATTCTGCTCAGCAATATCGCGGTGGGGCGATTCCCCTGTGCATGGTCAAGGAATGTGACTTGCGGCAAAGTATTATTGACCGCCAAGTCAGAAAAATGAAAATGATCTCCCCCTCCAACAATGTAGCGATCGAGTTTGGGACTGTTCCAATTAATCTAAATTGTGTTGCCGATCTTTAATTTTTGTGCTGCCACTCACCAATGCAGACTGACAGCGTTCCCAATAAATTTTAGCGACGCGATCGCCCTGATTATGACCCCAACACTCGGAAAACAGCCCAGCCGCTTCAGCAAACTTCCCTTGCAAGTAATTTGCCCTAGCTTCTGCAAACAATTCCAGCGTAGCTAACTTGCCCGCTTTGATTTCAGGCGGATCAGCATCAAACACCTCATAAACTGTTACTAATTCAGATTTTCCCTTGACTTTTACCGTATCGAGGGTGCGGATTGCGTACAGAGATGGATTTTCTAAACGCGAGTAAGTTTCCTGGGTGATTAATAACGACACCCCATAATTTTTCGTCAAACTTTCCACCCGAGAAGCTAAATTCACCGCATCGCTGATTACCGTCCCGTCCATGCGATTTGGTCCGCCCACCGTTCCCAGCATCAAATAACCCGTATTAATTCCAATCCCAATCTGAATCGGTGCATAGCCAGACTTGGCGCGGTGTTGATTGTATTCAACTAGGCGATTGAGCATGGCAATTCCCGCTTTCACCGCATGATCCGCTTCGCCGCTAAACAGCGCCATAATTGCATCGCCAATATATTTATCAATAAACCCGTGATTTTCATTAATAACGGGTTCCATGCGACTGAGATAGGAATTGATAAATCTGAAATTATCCTCCGGCGTCATAGTTTCCGAAAGCGTGGTGAAGTCGCGAATATCGGAAAATAGCACCGACATTTCTAACTGCACTTGTCGCCTAATTCCACATCAATAATGCTTGATTTCTCTAGAAACTGGAGGAATTGATGGGGGACGAAGCGCTCGTAAGCTTTGTTGAGTTGAGCCAGCCTGCTTTCATTTTCGCGTACTTCTGTATACAGCTTGGCATTTTCAATCGAGATGGCTGCTTGGGAAGATAACACCTTTAATACTTCCAACCGTTCGGGGGTAAACACCCCAGTCGTTAACTCATTTTCTAAGTAAACAATACTTACGAGCTTTCCCTGGTTAATCAGTGGCACGCATAATATAGATTTAGGTTGATATCTTTTGATGTAGTCATCATTGGTAAATTGGCCTTCGCGAGTCGCATGATTTAACACGACGCTTTCTTTAGTCCTCGCGACATAATTAACAATGGCTTCGGAAAGTACCCGACAGTTAGCAATGGGCATAGACTGCAACACAGTACAGCAGTCAAAATTGAGCGCCCATTCAGCTTGAATGAGCAGCTTTCCCTCGCTGGGTAACATGAGGTAGCCTTTTTGAACTCCTGCATTTTCGATGAGAATTTGCATCAAGCTACACAGTAACTTATCCAGCAATATTTCGCCGGAAATAGCTTGAGCAGCTTTCATTATTGTGGCAATATCAAGGTTAGAACCTGAACGGATGCCAGTTGTGCTAGTTGTTGGGGAACCTTTACTTCCCAATTGAGTTCCCGTTAATAACTCACCATATCGCGTTTCTAAATGCTTAACTTTCGCAGTCGCACCCCATAGCTGATAGTAAGTAGGTAGGCGGTAAAAAACCTATCTATGTAACAAAACATTAAGTTACCTAATTGGAGTTAAACTTAAGACGTTGTGTAGTGTAATTTCCCCTTTGTCCTCTAACTTCTACTCCATGAATTACGGCGTAGGCGAGTTCTAACTCATCATCAAACATTTGTCCTGCCAATTCATCTTTTTTAATGTGTTGCCACTCCAATTCAATGGGGTTCATTTCCGAACAATACTTGGGCAAAAAGAAGATATATAAACCTTGATTTTCCCAACGCGGCCATAATTCTTGGACTTCTTTGCATCGGTGTATTGGGCCGTTGTCTTGTACGATTACTCTCCGTCGTCCAATCTCAGCAGCTTCCTGGGCTTCTCGTTCCATCATTTTGATATAAGCTTTTCGATCAACACCCCCAATGATTAAACCGTAAACAAAACTGATTCCCTGTTGAAGAAGTCCGACAATACTTAGTCTGCGACCACGCCGTTTCGTTTGTTCCAACCGTTTTTGCTCACCTATTTGGTAATAAGTATAACCAGGTTCACTCCACGCACAAAATCCTGATTCATCTAAATATTTTAAGTCAATTCCTCCCGCCGCTGCCTCTAATTGCAACATATCTAAGTCGGATTGCTTCGTTTCTTGTACTATGAGGTCTTGTTTTCCTTTATGACTTTTTCTAAGCGAATTTCCAAATAAACCTTTTTTTTTAGTATCCGTCTTAATCGGTCGGCACTTAGTTTAACAGAACGTTCTTTTTCTAATTTCTGGACTAATTGAAGACTGTTATATGTACGTGGTTCGTTTTTGAGGCATTCTTTTAAAAACTCTATATCTGACTCTTTCCACTTGGGTTTTGCCCCTCGACCAGGCGATTCCCAAAGCCCTTCCATGCCTAGATGCGACCATTTATGTAAAACCTCTCTCACTGTTTGTGGAGTCCAGTTAAAATGAGCAGCTATTTTTTCAACGTACCAGCCATGTGCATTTAATCTAATTACTTCTGCTCTATCTTTGACTTTTTGTGGAACATCCGCAATTCTCAGTTCTAATAGAGTTTTGTCTTGTTGTTGAGTCAGGAATACCCTTAATCTAGCGCCCATATATTGAGTTACCTCAGTAGATGTATTCTCTTTCTTTACTTATTTTAACATACTTCGGTTTTTTTGCGCCGACCTACTTAGTAACGCGCTTCCTGCATATAAGCTCTCGCTGTCAGTTTTTTACCTGTGGATAGATAAAACTTAGCGGCCAGTTCGTAAGCAATGGCAGCTTCATTAATGTATTCGTTTTCTTTGGCGAGGGAAATGGCGCGATCGTAATAATCCATTGCAAGAGCATTTTGGGCTTGCACCCGACAAAGTTCAGCCTCTACGAGCAGATATTTATGCGAGTTATTCATCGGGGCATACTTTGCCCATTTTTGCATCTTTTTCTGGTTGTGAAGCACCCTTCTCGTAAGGGGCTTTCGCTCGGCTTGCTCAGCATCAGTAGCCACTGCCAGACGCGCTAGAGAATCATAAAAGTAGAATTGAGGAACGGTAAGATGTCCTGTAACCCCATCTAGGTAATCTTCGGCTGCTGAGGCATTTTCCACGGCCTGAGCGTACTCACCAAATAAAAAGCAAAGCATTAACTTATTGAAGTACAAAGAGCAAATGGCAGTGCGGTCATTTCTGCTTTGAAGCGCAGGTTGCATCACCTCCTCGTCGAAAGCTTTGCCAATCAAATAACAGGAATTTTTGGCTAGCCCTTGCAAGTTGAGGACTGCTTGATGATATACATTGTGCATATCAACAGCTTTTTCTTGCCCCATTTGACGAATGACCTGAGCATAGGTCGCCATATCTAACTCCAGTTGCGCCAATTCGGAGCCGCTCAGAAAGGCATGGTAGTAGTAGTGGTAAGCTGAATAGGCTGCAAATTCTAAATCTCCAGTTTCCAGTGCAACCGCGTAAGTTTCCCGCAGTGGGTTCAACGTTTTCTTTACAGGATCTATCCAGTGTTGAATTATGCCATGTACTACCATCTCTGTCCTACCTTTAACAACTCTTGCATTAAGCCGGGAGAGCAAGTTGAGGGCGAGTTGACCAAATTGATAGCCATTCTCTATATCACCGACAACGCTACAGAGAATCATCCCATAGCAACTATAGGCAAAAGCAGATTCAGAAGCATTGCCCCATTTGATGGATAAGTTGACCAGTTTCAACACAATCAGTGGGAACAGCAGCGGTGCAGCCGAGTAAGTAGCAGAGACGATCGTAGTTAAAATACGCATCGCTGCTTTAAGGTCAGGGTCGCTAATTGTTGGCAGGTCAACTAAGCTGGCAATGGGTCGAAGTCCTACTGTCCGTTTTGTTCGCAGCATTCCCCATAAAATATCGAGTTTTTTGGGCTGTTTGGGCAATCTTACTCCCAGCAATTTAAGCACTTCTAATCCACTTGCGATCGCGTCATCAAACTGGCTATGGGCAGTGTCTGCAATAATTTTTACTTCATAAACTTTTACTTTATCTAATACTTTTTTTGCTTGTAATAACACTGCTTCAATAAATATTTTCATTAAATCAAACTCTGCATTAAGATAGGCAACTTCAGCGGCTTCTTCGTAAAGCGAGAGAGTGAGATCGTACCGTTGCTGCCAACTATCGGCTGCCAACAGTCCTATGCCAACTTGCAAATAATTTAATGCGGGCTGATACGCTGCCGATAGTTTCGCTTTCTTGCCTGCTATGAGGTTTAAATGTGCCAGTTCATCTTTCTCTGCTCTAGAAGTGATTAACTCGGTGCCGAAATTCAGTTGATTAACAATATCAAATATTTTTTCTTCTCGTTTGTCAGGCGGAGTATCTTTTAGCAGGATCTGTCCCATTTGCAAATGTACTGCTTGCTTTGTGTCCTCGGGAATCAGAGAAGAAGCTGCCTGCTGAATCCGGTCGTGAACAAATTTGTATTCTAAAAATGGGGATTGGGTCGTTGGTAAGGGGCAAGCGAGAAATTCTGTCGCCGCGATCGCTAATTCCACATCCCCTATATTCCCGAACGGCACAACTAGACTCTCAGTAACTGCTGGATACAGATGGCTGACTGTATCTTTTAGCGAGTATCCGGCGACTAACTCCAGGGTCTTTAAGTCAAATTGATTGCCGATGCAGGCAGCTAACTTTAACACTTCTTGCGTATTTTTTGGCAGTTTTTGAATTTTGCGTGCCATTAGTTCGACAACGTTATCAGTAAAGCCTCGCGCGTGAATTTGCCCTAACTGCCACTGCCAACTCAATGTCTGAAAGTCAAATTCTAGTAAATTTTCCGTATAAAGGGACTTGAGAAACTCATTCATAAAAAACGGATTGCCCCCGGTTTTAAAAAGCACCAACTCGGCTAGGGGCTTTGCTGCACTCTCAGAGCTATTGAGAGTATCTGAAATAAATTGACTAACAGTCAGTAACTCGAAAGGTGCCAAGAAAATCCGGTTAATAATTGCCCCACTTTTAGCAATTTCCTCGATTGCCAGTATTAACGGATGAGCAGATCCCACCTCGTTATCCCGATACGCCCCAATTAAAAACAAGCCGATTGATGCCCGGCCCCGGCTCATCAGCAGTTGCATTAATTTCAGAGAAGCGCCATCCGCCCACTGCAAATCATCGATAAATAATGCTAGGGGATGTTCGGCTTTAGTAAACACTTTAATAAAGTTTTGAAAGACTAAATTAAAGCGATTCTGAGACGCGTTGGGGCCGAGATCTGGCACGGCAGGCTGTTTGCCAATTATCAACTCTACTTCAGGAATTACCTCGACAATCACTTGCCCATTGTTCCCCAAGGCAGCTTGAAGTTTTTCACGCCACTCTTGAAGCTGTGCTTCCGTTTCGCTTAACAATTGGTTGATTAATTTTTGAAACGCTGTAACGATGGCGCTGTAGGGAATGTTGCGCTGGTACTGGTCAAATTTTCCCGAGATAAAATACCCCCGCTTCTCGGTAACTGGTTTGTAGAGTTCCTGCACCAAAGCTGATTTACCGATGCCGGAATATCCACTAACGAGCATTAATTCGCTTTGGGATGTAACCCGCTCAAAAGCGGTTAGTAAAATTTCGATTTCTTGCTCTCTGCCATAGAGTTTTTGCGGGACTTGAAATTTATCACAAATGTCTTGATTGGCAATTGGAAAAGATAATATTATATTTAGGTTCTGTAATTGATTTAAGCAGTTTTCCAAATCCGCTTTAACTCCGAAAGAACTTTGATATCGCTCTTCGGCCGTTTTCGCCATTAATTTAATTACAATATTTGAAACTACTTGGGGAATTTCTGAATTTATATCAGAGGGTGGTAATGGCTGTTTAGCGATATGACAGTGGACTAATTCGAGCGCATCTGGTGTCTCAAAAGGCAGCTTATTGGTCAACAATTCGTAAAAAGTAATGCCGAGAGAGTAAAAATCGGTTCGATAATCTAAAATGCGGTTCATTCGTCCGGTTTGTTCCGGTGACATATAGGCGAGAGTGCCTTCCAAAATGTTGGGGCTTTTAATCGTAGGGTTTTCCCGCGTTAACTGAGTCGCAATGCCAAAGTCAATAATTTTTAATTGTTCCGTTTCCGGGTTGTAAACAATATTAGAAGGGTTAATATCTTTGTGGATGATGTGGGCGCGGTGAATTTGGCCTAAAATTTCAGTTGTGGCGATCGCAATTTGCAGAAACTCCTTGAGACTAAACTTCCGCTGCTGCATCCAAACTTTCAAGGATTCGCCGCCAAAGTCCTCCACAAACATCACGAGGCTGTTTTGGTATTTTTGCAAGTCATAAACCTGCACGACTCCCGCCTCTTTCAACTCTCGGGTGATGCGGTATTCGGTGCGGTAGCGCACTAATTCTTGAGGTGTGGGGTAGCTTTCTTTGAGCAGTTTGAGGATAATCGGCTGGTTATCTGCTTCCCGAATCGCTCGGTAAACGAGAGAGTTGGCGCTTTCATAGAGAAGTGTCACAACGGTAACGCCTGGAATCGACAACATATTGATTTTTTTGCTAAAAATTAACGCTAAGTCAAAACGCACCAGCTTTGTGTAGAGAATAGCACGTTAAAAAGGACAAAATGGGGTTTGTTAACAAATGTTGAGTTTTTGGGGTAACAGCCTGGAAATACTTTGTGGTAGCCCCGATTTCGATCGCCTACTTTGTATGATGCCTCAGCAGTCGATCGCACTTTTGCTTTGATTTTCAGCCCACATTACGCAGCCTGGGGTTTCACACAGCATAATTACGCAGAAAACTCTATTTTTTAAGTAATAAATTAGGCTTTTAAAAAGTTTTTTATCCGTCAATGTACGGTTTAAAGCTATAAATTATAGCTTTTTTGCTGGATAAAAATAAGTAAAAACCGATCGTGAGAGTTGAGGGTGCAGAATGTGATTTTCAGGTAAAGCAACCGCCCTGATGCCGACGACGTTCTTAATAATAGCTAAGCCTGCGTCGCAGTTGACCCCACTGAGTAGCTAATACCTTAAAGTTATAATTGTCAGATACGTACTCTGCCAGCTCAAAGCTAATGAAACTAGCCTTCTTTTCTATACAGAGTGCTGCAATGCTAGCGATCGCAGCCACTATTTTGAGTACAGCGGTGGTACAAGGACAACCCATTGTTCCCGCACCTGATGGCACTGGCACTACTGTCACGCCTGACAACGGCGATCGCTTGAATATCACTGGTGGCCAAACTTCTAGAGATGGAGCGAATCTTTTCCACAGTTTTCAACAGTTTGGGCTTACCGAAGGGCAGATTGCTAATTTTATCTCTAATCCCGCTATTCGCAATATCTTAGGACGGGTAGTAGGAGGCAATCCTTCTATTATTAATGGTTTAATTCAAGTAAGTGGTGGCAATTCCAACCTATTTTTAATCAATCCTTCGGGCATTATCTTTGGCCCTAATGCTAGCTTGAATCTTCCGGCTGCTTTTACAGCTACTACTGCTACTAACATCGGTTTTGATTCGGGTTTGCTCAATGTTGCCGGAGCGAACTATTACAGTACGCTGATAGGAACTCCGAACACTTTTTACTTTAATCTCAGCCAACCGGGAAGTATCATCAATGCAGGTCCTTTAGCAGTCAGGGCGGGGCAAAGTATAAGTTTAATTGGCGGCACAGTTGTCAACACTGGTTCCCTCAAGGCTCCCCAAGGTAATATTATTGTCGCTGCTGTTCCCGGTGAGAATACTATTCGGCTTAGTCAAGAAGGACATTTATTAAG
This sequence comes from Microcoleus vaginatus PCC 9802, assembly GCA_022701275.1. Classification (NCBI taxonomy): domain Bacteria; kingdom Bacillati; phylum Cyanobacteriota; class Cyanophyceae; order Oscillatoriales; family Microcoleaceae; genus Microcoleus; species Microcoleus vaginatus. The sequence continues at coordinate 6,083,102 of CP031740.1, read as the reverse complement.
TTTAGAAATAGGGGTTGTTGACGGGGGATTGTTGGCACAGAATGGGCAATTATCTCTGCCTTTGTCTCTTCCGCAATTGCTTGGGGGCGCAGGTGGAAACTCTGCTACTGGTATCTCCGTTAACGGTGCAGGAGAAGTGGTTTTGACGGCGGGTTTGAGCGTGGAAAGCGGGGATGTTGCGATCGCTAGTTCTACTGTTAATAGTCAGAATGCTACACTCTCGGCAGCACGTAATCTCACTTTGGTAGAAACCCAGCTACTTACTGAGGGTAATTTGAATCTATTGGCAGGAGATACGGTGCGGGTGAGGGATGGAAATAACGCTTTCAGGGCGATCGCAGGCGGCAATCTTACTATACAAGGTAATCAAAATATTGATATCTTGGCGCTAAATTACCCTAACCCTGCATTCCAATCCGCAGGGGATATCACATTATTGAGCAATGGCAATGTTTCCGGTGATGCTCACTTCGCTGCGGGAGGTAATCTAAGTATTCTCACATTGTCTGGCAACGGCGGCAGTTTTGTGAGTTTGTTCGACCCGATTATTAGCTCCGAGGGAGATGTAAGATTTGGTGATTATACTGGAACCTCACTTAAGGTAGAAGCAAAAGGCGCGATCGCGGCCGGAGATATTACCATCACTGGGCCAGATACTACTTTGTTGGGTTCCGCCGATCCAGATGCGGCGGTGCTTTCAGGTAGTGCAGCTTTAATTCTGCGATCGGGCGTTTCGACTCTGGCGAATGCTGCGAATCTGCCGCCGAATGTCACCGCAGGGGAGACATTTTTTGCTTCACCCGGTGTTGCTTCGGGCAATAGCATCGGAGTGGGAGCGATTTCGACAGCAGGCGGGCCTGTGATTTTGGAATCAGGAGGGGACATTGCGCTGGATGCGATCGCCACTTCTGGGGGCAATATTACTCTCAAAGCTGCTAGCGACATCGCCGTTACAGGCACTCTTCAGTCTACTGGCGGCAGTATTGACCTCACGGCTGGCAATCTTCTCACAGTCAGCGGCACTTTTACAGATAGTAACGGTGTAAATGTGAGCATTTCCAGCGCTAATGGCACAAGTGGCGGCGCGATTACTATTCGCCACGCGGGGAGCACTACTACACCTTTTATTGTCGGCGATGCGACAACGAATGGGACGACGGGAGCGATCGCATCAGGTTCCGAGACAATTTCGCCACAGTTTGCGGTGCCGGTGCCGCCTAGCACTTACACTCAGGGCAATATTGCTATCATTACTTCCGCGCTATCGCCAAGGCCGGCACCGACACCCTCGCCAACGCCGGAACCGACACCGGAACCAATTCCGGAACCGACACCATCGCCGACACCATCGCCGACGCCATCTCCAACATTGGCACCGACATCATCGCCAACACCATCTCCAACGCCGGAACCAACACCATCTCCAACGCCGGAACCAACACCATCTCCAACGCCGGAACCAACACCATCTCCAACACCGGAACCAACACCATCTCCAACACCGGAACCAACACCATCTCCAACACCGGAACCTATATCATCTCCAATAACATCACCCGCGCCATCGCCCATATCATTTCCAACAACATCACCGATATTGGTTGTGCCCCCCATTACGCCTGAAGTGCTAGCGCCGATGCCATTGCCAACTTCGACACCCACTCTATCTCCGTCTGTGGGTGCCACCTTCCCTTTACCCGATATTTCAATTACCAACGCGATCGCCGAATCTGGCAACCTGAATAGCATTAATAGAATTGAATCTCTTTTTAACTACAGATCCGATTGGGAAAGCGAAGTTGTTCAAACGGCATCGCCTCTAAATAGAGTTAGCCCCAGCGATATCACACGACTGATCGATAGAGGCGATATTCCTCAAGGCAGTTTCTTTCTTGATATCTTCTATAGTGAACAAGTGGGGTCATACATTAACCAACAAATCAGGCGGGATTTGCAATCTTTTACGGCCATACAGCAAAGAATTAGAGCGATCGCTAGCCAAACTGGTAAAAAACCGGCTATTATCTACACCTTAGCCCGCCCTGAACAATTAGACCTGATCATCGTTCCCCCTACAGGCCTCCCAATTCACAAAAGCATCCCCGCAGCTAAGCGCGAAACTTTGATGCAAGTGGCCGGCAATTTCAGATCGGAACTCCTTAATCCCAGAAACATCAATACTGAGAGCTATTTGCCAGCATCCCAACAACTTTACCAGTGGATAATTGCTCCCTTGGAAGCTGATTTGAAAGCTCAGGGCATCGATACGCTAGTTTTTAGTATGGATACGGGGTTGCGATCGCTCCCCTTAGCCGCCCTCCATGACGGTTCCCAATTTCTAGTAGAAAAGTACAGCATCGGACTCATTCCCAGCGTCAACTTGACCGATACCAATTATGAAAGCGTTAAAAATGCTGAAGTTTTAGCAATGGGAGCCTCGCAATTTACCAATAACGAACCCTTGCTAGCAGTGCCTGCAGAACTTAACGCTATTGCCTCCGAATGGAAAGGCGAATCTTTCCTTAATCAAACCTTTACTCTCAATAATCTCAGGTCGCAACGCCGCGCCCAAGCCTATCGAATTATTCACCTCGCCACTCACGGAGAGTTTAAGTCAGGAGTACCGAGCAATTCTTACATTCAGTTATCAGACACCAGGCTAACACTCGATCGCGTGCGCGAACTAGGCTGGAATCAGCCGCCTAAAGTTGAGCTATTGGTGTTGAGCGCTTGTAAAACTGCTGTGGGTGATGAGGGCGTGGAATTAGGCTTTGCGGGGCTAGCTGTGCAAGCAGGGGTGAAATCAGTTTTGGCAAGTCTTTGGTACGTCAGCGATGAAGGTACTTTAGGGTTAATGGCTGAATTTTACCATGAGTTAAAACTCGCGCCTATTAAAGCCGAAGCCTTACGGCAGGCTCAAATCGCCATGCTCAAAGGTCAAGTTCGCATTGAAAATGGCCGTTTAATTTTCTCAAACTTAAATAAGGAGTTAGAATTGCCACCTGAATTAGCTAAACTAGGTAATGAAAATCTCTTCCATCCTTATTATTGGTCGGGCTTTACAATGATTGGGAGTCCTTGGTAAGGTATAAAGGTAATTGCAATTGCTTCGTGAATCGCGCCATAAAATTGCTTTGTTATTCGTAAGGACCTAGTAGGAAATGCATAAAAAATAACACTATCATTGAGAAGCGAAGCAATCGCCAGTAACAAGGAAATTCCTAACATCTGATTGCTAGTAATTTTACTAATGTTATTTGAAGGAAAACTCTAAAAGTTTAAAAGTAAATATGATGCAAATGATACACCAAAAATTGGTTTCACTTCTAGTTTTTATTGACTCAAGTGTTGAAGATTATCAGAGCTTAATTAGTGGCGTTTCCCCAAATGCAGAAGTAATTATCCTAGATGAAACGCGGGAGGGGATTGAGCAAATCACCGAAAGGCTAACAATTGAACAAAATATAGAAGCAATCCATATTATCTCTCACGGCAGTCCTGGTGCAGTACATCTCGGTACAAATACACTCAACAACAGCAACATAGAAAGCTTCGCCCCTCAACTCAAACAGTGGCGCAAAGCACTAATTCTTGGTGCCGATATTCTCCTCTACGGGTGTAACCTAGCAGCCGGAGACACAGGCCACCAATTCCTCACTCAACTCAACCAACTCACAGGCGCCAACATCACCGCCAACCCCCACCCTACAGGCAACAGCAAACGAGGAGGCACCTGGGACATCCCCCAACTCATCCCCCCATCCCCTCAAAAGCCAAAACTAATTCTCACAGAAACCACCCTCAAAACCTACAGCGGTTTACTAGGCTTCGCCCCCCAAGTCACCTTCCCTACTGGCAGTAACCCTTTGTCCGTCAGCATCGGCGACTTCGACGGCGACGGGAAACCTGACTTAGCAACGGCGAACACCGACAGCAACACCGCCTCCATCCTGCTCAACACCACCGCCCCCGGAGCCACCACGCCCACTTTCGCCCCCCAAGTTCCCTTCGCCACTGGCGCTGGCCCCTTCGGCGTCAGCATCGGCGACTTCAACGGCGACGGTCAACCTGACTTAGCAACGGCGAACTACACCAGCAACAACGTCTCCATCCTACTCAACAATACTGCCACCGGAGCCACCCCCCCCACTTTCGCCGCCCAAGTTCCCTTTCCAACTGGCACTAAGTCCGCCTCCGTCAGCATCGGCGATATCAACGGCGACGGGAAACCTGACTTAGCTGTCGCGAACAGCGGCAGCAACAGCGTCTCCATCCTACTCAACAATACTGCCACCGGAGCCACCACCCCCACTTTCGCCACCCAAGTCACCTTCGCAACTGGCGATCGCCCCTTCGGCGTCAGCATCGGCGACCTCGACAGCGATGGAAAACCTGACTTAGTTGTGACGAACTACGGCAGCGCCAACGTCTCCATCCTACGCAACACTACTGCCACCGGAGCCACCACCCCCACTTTCGCCACCCAAGTTACCTTCGCAACTGGCGCTGGCGCCTTCGGCGTCAGCATCGGCGACCTCGACAGCGATGGAAAACCTGACTTAGCTGTGGCGAACACGGACAGCGCCAACGTCTCCATCCTACGCAACACTACTGCCACCGGAGCCCCCACCCCCACTTTTGCCCCCCAAGTTCCCTTCGCAACTGGCGCTGGCCCCAGATTCCTCAGCATCGGCGACATCAACGGCGACGGAAAACCTGACTTAGCTGTGGCGAACGACTTCAGCAACAACGTCTCCATCCTGCTCAACAATACTGCCACCGGAGCGACCACCCCTGATTTCGCCCCCCAAGTTCCCTTCCCAACTGGCCGTTACCCCCGCTCCGTCAGCATCGGTGACATCAACAGCGACGGAAAACCTGACTTAGCTGTGGGGAACCCGGGCGACAACAACGCCGGCATCCTGCTCAACACCACCCCCAAAGTTACTGCTGTCACCGCCACCACCGCTGACGGCAGCTACGGTGTCGGTGGCACCATCAATATCACCGTCACCTTCGATGCCGCTGTCAACGTCACCGGCACACCTCAACTGCAGGTAGAAACCGGCACAACCGACCGCTTTGCCACTTATGCCTCTGGTAGCGGCGGTACAGCCCTCACGTTCAACTATGTAGTGCAAGCCGGAGACACTTCCCTCGACTTAGAATACCTATCCACAAGTGCCCTCACCCTCAACGGCGGCACAATTAAAGATAATTTGACTGTGGATGGCATCTTAACTCTCCCCGCTACCGCCTCAGCTAACTCTCTCGGCGGTAGTAAAGCCATAGTTATTGATACCCTTGCACCCACCATCGCCAGCGTCACCTCTACCACCACTGACGGCAGTTACAACACAACTGGCAACATCAACGTTACCGTCAACTTCAGCGAAGCCGTCACCTTAGCAGGCGGTAATATGAGTGTCGCCTTAGACACAGGTGGCACTGTTACTATTGCACCTTTTACGGGTACATCTGCTGTGGGCATTTATACTCCAGCAACCGGACAAAATAGCCTCGACCTTAATTCAAATAGTATAACTTTAGCGACTGGTGCAACCTTAAAAGATACTGCTGGAAATGATGCAACTTTAACTATTTCTGCGGGACACTCTTTAGCGGATACCAGAGCCATAATTGTAGACACGATTGTACCCACAGTTGCCTTAACATCAGCATCAGCAACAACAGTCAACGCAGCATTTAGCGTCACAGCAACATTCAGCGAAAATGTCACCGGGTTTGATAATACTGATATTACCGTCGCCAATGCAAATGTCGGTAACTTTGTCACAGTTGATGCCAAAACCTACACCTTTGATGTCACACCGAATGCTGATGGCGCTGTCACAGTTGATGTACCTGTGGCTAAAGCTACGGATACTGCGAGTAATAACAATACGGCGGCCACTCAGTTAACTCGTACCGCTGATTTTACCGCACCAACAGTTGCCTTAACATCAACTTCAGCAACCACAGTCAACGCAGCATTTAGCGTCACAGCAACATTCAGCGAAAATGTCGCTGGGTTTGATAATACTGATATTACCGTCGCCAATGGGACTGTCGGTAACTTTGTCACAGTTGATGCCAAAACCTACACCTTTGATGTCACACCTAATGCTGATGGTAATGTCACCGTGGATGTACTTGCTGCTAAAGCCACAGATACTGCGGGTAATAATAATATAGCCGCCACTCCACTGGTTCGTACTGCTGATATTACCGCACCTAATGTCACCTTAGCATCAACTTCAGCAACCACAGTCAACGCAGCATTTAGCGTCACAGCAACATTCAGCGAAAATGTCGCTGGGTTTGATAATACTGATATTACCGTCACCAATGCGACTGTCGGTAACTTTGTCACAGTTGATGCCAAAACCTACACCTTTGATGTCACACCGAATGGTGATGGCGCTGTCACAGTTGATGTACTTGCTGCTAAAGCTACGGATACTGCCAGTAATAACAATACCGCTGCCAGTCAACTGGTTCGTACCGCTGATTTTACACCGCCAACTGTTGCCTTAACATCAACTTCACCCACAACAATAAATGCACCATTTTTAGTCAGAGCAACTTTCAGTGAAAATGTGACAGGATTTAGTAATAGTGGCATTAATGTTACTAACGGTACGGTTAGCGGCTTTACAGGTAGCGGCACGACTTATAATTTTACAGTCACACCGAATGCTGATAGCGCTGTCACAGTTGATGTACCGGAGGCAACAGCTACGGATACTGCGAGTAATAACAATACCGCAGCAACTCAACTGGTTCGTACTGCTGATTTTACCGCACCTACTGGTAGCTTGGGTACAATTTCTAACATTATTACAGCGGGCGGCGCAAGTCAGACATTGACAGTTACTTTCACTGATAGCAGTGGAGTTGATGTTAGCAGTTTAGATAATTCTGATCTGGTAGTAAACTGGTCAGGTGGTGCAATTCCCGCTACATTTGTCAGCGTCGATACTAATAGTAATGGCACACCTCGCACGGCAACTTATTCGCTGACTCCGCCTGGGGGAAGTTGGGATGATACAGATAATGGCAGTTACGCTGTTAATTTGCAAGCATCGCAAGTAAAAGATACTTTTGGCAATCAAGTTGTAGCTAGCAATTTAGGCAGTTTTACCGTTAACATTGCCACGCCAACACCGACTCCCACGCCGACTCCGACTCCCACGCCGACTCCGACTCCGACAACAACTCCGACTCCAACGCCAACTCCGACAATAACTCCGACTCCAACTCCAACTCCGACTCCGACAATAACTCCGACGCCAACACCGACTCCGACGCCAACACCGACAATAACTCCGACTCCGACTCCGACGCCAACTCCGACAATAACTCCGACAATAACTCCGACAATAACTCCGACAATAACTCCGACAATAACTCCGACGCCAACACCGACAATAACTCCGACTCCGACTCCAACTGCGACAACAACTCTAGGTACTCCCGCTGTCATTTTCCTTGAACCACTTGGCACTACCGAGGTACTCGAAAGCTTGGGCAGCGATATATACAAAGTGCGACTAAATACTCAGCCAACGGCTAATGTCACCGTCGCCATTACCCCTGAAACTCAAGTTACTGTCAGCCAACCTGCCCTTACTTTTACTCCCGGCAATTGGAAGGTCGCTCAAACGGTAACGGTGACTGCGGTTGACGATGCGGTTGTTGAGGGCGATCGTGTAAGCTCAATTAGCCACGCCTCTATTAGCACTGACACATTGTATAATAATCTAGTCGCCCCTCTCACAGTCAATATCAGCGATAACGATAACTTAGGCGATGTCAAAACTTTGTTGAACAAATCAGTAATCGGTTTGACAGATAAGGACGATCGCATCACAGGATCGGCATTAAACGACATTATCCACGCACGCCCCGGCAATGACTATCTTCATGGCAAAGCAGGGGATGACTTGCTTTACGGACAAAAAGGTGATGACGGCATCAGGGGCGGTGATGGCAATGACATTCTTTTTGGCGGCCAAGGGAGTGAATTTATTAGTGGCGATCGCGGTATTGACTTGATTTACGCAGGTAAGGAAAACGATCGCATTTACAGCGGCGATGGCGACGATATAGTGTTTGGCGACGGGGGCAATGATTACTTATTTGGAGAAATGGGTGCCGACACTCTCACAGGCGGATTGGGTTTTGATGTGTTTGCGATCGCGATCGATACTGGTGGAACAGACTTAGCCGCCGCCGATGTTATTACTGATTTTACGCTAAATCAAGACAAAATTGATTTAATTAGCCCCCTGGCTTTTAACCAGTTAAATATTTATCAAGGGACGGGCGCTTTGGTGAACGATACTATAATTCAGTATCAGGTAACAGGGGAATATTTAGCTGTCTTGAAGGGAGTCACTGCCAGCAGTATAGTTCAGGGAGTAACTTTTTAGACTTCGTATGTTGTTGCGCTAAAGCGCTTTAGCGCAACAACATACCTACCCCATTTCGATCGCCTAGTTTGTAGGGTGTCTCAGCAGTCGATCGCATTTTTTGTGGCTTTGATTGTCAAGTATAGCAACCGCTTAATGTAAATTGTGTAGCCTGTCTTTGATTTTTGTGCGAGTCACCAATGCAGACTCACAGCGTTCCCAATAAATTTTAGAGACGCGATCGCCCTGATTCTGACGCCCACACTCGGAAAACAACCGCGCCGCTTCAAATAACTTCCCTTCCGAGTAAAGTGCCCTAGCTTCTGCAAACAATTCCAGCGTAGCTAACTTGGCTTGTTTAATTTCTGGCGGATCTGCATCAAACACCTCATAAATCGTCACAGCTTCGGATTTTCCCTTGACTTTTACCGTGTCTAGAGTGCGGATTGCGTACTGGGATGGATTTTTCAGGCGCGCATAAGTTGGCTGGGTAATTAACAGCGCCACCCCATAATTTTTTGTCAAACTTTCCACGCGAGAAGCTAAATTCACCGCATCGCTAATTACTGTCCCGTCCATGCGATTTGGTCCTCCCACCGTTCCCAGCATCAAAGAACCCGTATTGATCCCAATCCCAATCTGAATCTGGGCACAGCCAGCGTTGGCGCAGTATTTATTGTATTCAACGAGACGGTGCAGCATAGCAATTCCCGCTTTCACCGCATTATCCGCCTCACCGCTAAACAGCGCCATAATCGCATCGCCAATATATTTATCAATAAACCCGTGATTTTGATTAATAACAGGTTCCATACGGGAAAGATAGGAATTGATAAATTTGAAATTATCCTCCGGTGTCATAGTTTCCGAAAGCGTGGTAAAGTCGCGAATGTCGGAAAACAACACCGACATTTCTAACTGCACTTGGTCGCCCAATTCCACATCAATGATGCTTGATTTCTCTAAAAACTGGAGAAATTGATGGGGAACAAATCGCTCGTAAGCTTTGTTGAGTTGAGCCAGCCTGCTTTCATTTTCGCGTACTTCTGTATAAAGCTTAGAATTTTGAATCGAGATCGCCGCCTGTCCAGATAACACTTTTAATAGTTCCACTCTTTCAGGGGTAAAAGCTCCTGCGGTCAGATTATTTTCTAAGTAAACAATACTAATGATTTGAGATTGGTTAATCAGCGGCACACATAAAATTGATTTCGGCTGATGCTTTCGGATGTGGGCGTCGTTGGTAAATTGTCCCGATCGCGCAGCATCATCCAGTACCACGCTTTCTTGAGTGCGGCTTACATAATTGACAATTGCGGAGGCAAGTTCTGGACAGGTTTCAACGGGGATTGACTGCAACACGGTGACGAGTTCGTCATCGATTGTCCCTTCAGCTTCAATGAACAGTTGTCCCTGGCTTAACAAAATCAGATAGCCTCGTTGCGCCCCTGCATTTTCAATCAAAATTTTCATCAAGCTAGACAGTAGCTTATCTAGCATAATTTCTCCAGAAATCGCCTGAGAAGCCTTCATGACTGCGGTGATATCTAGGTGATTCCCCGAACCAGTCGTTGTCATTGCTACCGTAGTTTGAGTGTTTTTCCTTCCCGGTTGAGTTACCGCGAATAAGTGGGGATATCGCCTTTCTAAATCCGTTACCTTAGCAGTAGCTCCCCATTCAACATAACAATAATACGCCTCAAATATGTAGGCTTGAGCAACTTTTATTTTGCCCCATTCCCCGTAGAATTTGGCTGCTAGTTCGTTTGCCAGGGCTTCGTCATTAACATATTTGTTTTCTTTGGCTTCAGAAATGGCGCGATCGTACATTTCAATCGCCTCGGCTTTATTGCCCAACACCCGTTGCCGTTCTGCTTCAACTAAATACCATTTATGCAGATAATTCATCGGAGCATTTTGGGCCCACTGTTGCAGAGTGCTTTGATGGCTTTCGACTAAGGCAAGGATTTCAGTTTGCTCTGCTTCTGGCTGTGCCCGAAAAAGTGCCAGGTGCGTCAGGGCGGCATAAAAATGAAAAATGGGAACAAAAACAAATCCTGATACTGCCATTAAATACGGCTTGGCTTGAGTAATGTTGTCTAGGGCAGTCGTGTAATTCCCGAATGAGTAAGCAAGCAATAGTTTGTAGATGTAGACAGCAGCGATCGCCGTCAGCTCATTGTTCTGATGGTGCTTAGGAATCATCACGGTTTCATCGTAGGCACTTCCTATTAAACAATCCGACCGAATACGAGCTTCCCTCAAGTTCGACACCATCTGCTGTTTCATATCCAAATAAACCCGAGCAGAATATTGCTTCACTTGAACCAACGCAGCACTGTAAGCTGCTAGTTCGGGTTCCCAAGTGTCTAGTTCTACTCCACCAAAAAAGTTGGAATCAAAGTAAATACTTATGCTGTAGCCAGCGTGTAGAAAATTACCAGTTTCCATGCCCGCCGTGTAGCCATCTTTCAGCGTCGGTATCGTTGCCCTCACAGGTTCTTGATGATGCTGAATCCAGCCCCCAAACAAAAAGAGAATTATAGACTTGAATTCGGGCACATTGAACCTATCCAGCAATAAGAGTGCCAATTGCCCAAAGCCATAGCCCGTTTGCACCTCTCCCAAAAAGGCACACAAGACCATTCCGTGAATTGCATACCCCACAGTAGATGCGGGTGTATTCCCAAAGGAAAGCGATAAATTCACCATCGTCGAGCTAAGCAGGGGCAGCAAACCCGGCATTCCCTGGAATATCGTTGTAAACAACATTCCTAACAGTTCCATGGCTGCCTGAGTCTGTGGATTTGTCATCACAGGCAGGTCAACCAGTTCCTCAATCCTTCTGCCGCTTAATTGAGCAGCAAGGGCTTGTAGCGCTTTTCCAATCAAGGCTTCATCAGGTTCGGTAGGGACTTCAATCCCCAATTGCAAGAGTGCTTCTCTTGCTACTGCGATCGTTTCTAACACCTTGCTCTGGGCTGTCTGAGCGGCAATTTGAATTTCGTAAATTTTAACTTTGTCTAAAATCGTCTTAGCTTCTTGCAAAACCTGCGCTGCCATTTCTTCCATACCCTCAAGGTCAGCATTCAAATAGGCAGTTTCGGCAGCAGCAACATAGAGATTTAGGGTTAACTCATACTGGCTTTGCCAGGAGTTGGCTCTCAAAAGAGCAATTCCCGTTTGTACATAGATATTTGCCGCAGTGTACGCAGTAGAACTTCTGGCTTTACCTCCCGCTTCTAAGTTGAGTTTGGCTAAAGCTTCTCGTTCGCTTAATTGATTAATTAAATCTTTTCCTAAATTTAAATGCCCCACAATATCAAATAGTTTTTCTTCTCTTTCTAGAACCGAAGACTTTCGTAGAAGTAACTGTCCAATTTTGAGATGCGTGGCTTGTTTTTGGTTTTCGGGAATCAATGAGTAAGCCGCTTGTTGGACGCGATCGTGCAAGAACTTATAAATTGGATTAGCAACAGACCCAGTAGGGAATTGAGCATCTGTTTGAATTAAATCATAGCCTTCACTAATCGCTAAAATAAGTCCTTCTTGCAAAGCTATCCACAGCGCTGATGCCGTTTGTTCGGGTAATTCTTCGCTGACTATGGCCAATGTCTCTAAATCAAATTGCGCCCCAATGCAAGCCGCCAACTTGAGAACATCCTGAGTTTTGGCAGGCAACTTCTGCAATTGCGCCGCCATAAACTCCACCACATCCGAGGCGTCGGCAAATTTAAGTTGATTAATATCGTACTGCCACCCCCCTTTACTTCCCCCCTTACTAAGAGGGGATTGAGGGGGGTTAAAAATAATTTGACCATCTTCATACAAGGCTTTGAGGAATTGAGTCGAGAAAAAGGGATTACCTTGGGTTTTTTGATAAACCAATTCTGTCAGGGGGCTGGCTAAAGATAAATCGCAAATCAGCGTATCTGCTACCAACTGATTGAGATCTGCTAAACTCAACGGTTGCAGGGTAATCGTATTCACCGTGGCTCCAGACTTCACAATCTCATCCACAGTCAACATAAACGGATGAGCCGGTGATACCTCATTATCCCGATAAGCACCCAATACTAACAGATGCCCCGTATCCTCCATCAACAGTTGTAGCAATTTCAGCGATGCCGAATCTGCCCACTGCAAATCGTCCAAAAACATCACTAAGGGATGTTCTGCTTGGGTAAATACTTGCACAAATTTCTGCATCAGCAGATTGAAGCGATTTTGTGCTGCACTCCCCGACAATTCTAGTGCAGCCGGTTGAGCGCCAATGATGTGTTCTAATTCAGGAATTACGTCAATCAAGACTTGCCCACTCTCGCCTACTGCGGTGAGGATCAGGGTTTTCCATCTGTGTAACTGAGCGTCACTTTCTGATAATAATTGTCCCATCAATTCCCGAAATGCTTGCACAAATGCACTGAAGGGGATATTGCGCTGGAATTGGTCGTATTTGCCTTTGATAAAATAGCCACGCTGTCGGGCGATCGGCTTATGCACTTCATTCACTACTGCGGTTTTACCAATCCCAGAAAAGCCAGCTACTAGCATCATTTCGGCACTAGCATTACGAACTCTTTCAAAGGCCGCTAATAGATTAAAAACTTCTGTTTCTCTGCCGTATAACTTTTCGGGAATCAGGAAATGATCTGTAAGATCCAGCGTCCCCAAGTCAAATTCTTCTATGCTATCGGTTTCTTGTAATTGAACCAGACACATTTCTAAATCCTGCTTGAGTCCCAATGCAGTTTGATAGCGATTTTCCGCATTTTTTGCCATCAGCTTGCAGACAATTTGCGAGACAATTAGGGGAATTTCTGGCTTGATTTCGTGCGGGGGAACTGGTTGTCTGGCAATGTGGCAGTGAACTAGCTCTAAAGCGTCTTCTGTCTCAAAAGGCAGTTTTCCTGTCAGCAATTCGTAGAAGGTGACGCCGAGGGAGTAAAAGTCAGTGCGGTAATCGATAGAGCGATTCATCCTACCAGTTTGTTCCGGCGAGATGTAAGCGAGGGTTCCTTCTAAAACGTTGGGATTTTTCAGGGTTGGCATTTCTCGCGTGAGCTGAGTGGAAATGCCAAAGTCGATAATTTTTAATTGTTTCGTTTCCGGGTTATAAACAATATTTGAGGGGTTAATATCTTTGTGGATGATATTGGCGCTGTGAATTTGCCCTAAAGTTTCAGTGGCTGCGATCGCCAGGAGCAGAAATTCCTTGAGGCTAAACTTTCGCTGCTGCATCCATATTTTCAAGGATTCGCCACCAAAGTCCTCCACAAAAATCACGAGACTGTTTTGGTATTTTTGCAAGTCATAAACTTGCACGACTCCCGCCTCTTTCAGCTCTCGGGTGATTCGGTATTCGGTGCGGTAGCGTAGCAATTCTTGAGGTGTGGGGTAGCTCTCTTTGAGAAGTTTGAGGATGAGCGGTTGGCGATCCGCTTCCCGAAGGGCCCGGTAAACCAGAGAGTTAGCACTTTCGTAAAGCAGCTTCTGGACGGCAATGCCTGGAATGGACAGCATATTTATTTTTCTGGTAAAAATTAACGCGAAGTCAAAACACACCGGGTTCGTTCTGTCGAGAATAGCGCTTTAGAAAGGAACAAATTATGTTTTTATAACACACTGTTAGTTTTTCGGCAGCTCGTGGCTTTCAGGTAGTCTGGCATAGTAAGGGTAAGCAGTTATAATGCGACGTATCTAAGCCTTGTTAATTCTCAACTCCATGAATTGTCCCCGTTTCGGTTCTCCAAACATCGTTAAAAATTGTCCCACCCCCCGCGCTCAGCAAAACTTTAAATGTATATATTGTCACAAACAGTTTGTTTAAAACCCCAGACATCCAAGGATTTCAGAAGAAACAAAAAAATTGAGAGATCAGCTTTTATTAGAAAAAATATCTTGAGTCGCGATTGTCAAAGTCACGAGGCTGTCCCCTCGCTGGTTCCAATACTATGTGTTTTTCAACAATTAGCATCAGTCCCCCGGAAAGTTCAAGTAAAGTCAAAAAACCAAGGCCAACTAACAATCCAAGGTGATGAAATGTAGTCTTTCGTAGACCCTAATGGTAACAAGCAGTGGAAAAAGCTGCCAATTGATGCCTTAACCAAAGAAATTTTAGCGGTTTATAGCAATCCTACATGAGTCGTAAATTTTTTACCCCACCCCAACCCTCCCCGATCTCGCTCGCTCGGGAGTAAGAAATTCACAAATGATGCGAGGATTGCTATATATAGGAAGTCTAGTTGAAATGGGTGCTAAAGGTTGGTCGGATTCCCTCCCAGTAGTTGACAGACAAGGTGCCGTCTATTATACAGATTTTTTGGCCGCATATAAAAAAGTTTTGCCTCGCCAGCGACACAAATCTGTCGGGAAAGATACGGGCAAAACTTCTGAGATCGACGAAAGATTCAATAACACCCCTCACCAAAGGATATCTCGGTTGGTAAGAAAGACTTTGTTCTCATCTATCTATAAAGATATCCAATGATGTGGGGCTTTCGGGTATTTTATCCATCATTACAACGCTTCTTTACCCCTAAAAGTGTTTAGGATTTTTCGTTGCTATGCAGGACTACCAGACTTTGTTCTAAGGATTTTGGAGAGTCATTTATCTACTTCCCCTTGCGGGCCACAAACTCCCGCAGCCGCAGTAAACTAGCGGTTTGCCCCAAATTCAGTGGCAGCAGCGACACTCCCTCCAACCGAGACTGCACCCAACCGTCGCCCCAATACCACTCGTGAAATCCGTCAATTCCCTGACTCAATAACAGCCGCAGACAATTCGGCTCAGCAATATCAACGTGATGCTGAACTGCCACCGGGCCCAACCAACTCGTAAAGGTCAAACCTTGAGCAAATTCTTCCGGCAAACCGCTAGACAACTGCTGCGGCCACATCCACTGCTGCAATTGACTCGGACGCAACAAGCTGTCTCTAATCGCTGTTTCAGAAGCTTCAAGCTCAATCCGCAGGTTGCTTTGTTGAAAATTACCGAGCATAAGAATTTTAGATATAAGTGCAAGTAACTTTAATGTAACTTATTGGACTGCTTCTAACCTCTTATGGGCGGGCAAGATGCCCAGCCCCTACTCCCCACAAGCAGAAAATTCATCTGTTGTGGAACAGGCCCGAAAGCTCGTTCAGCCTAGAAGCCCACCCCACAAGCAGAAAATTCATCTGTTGTGGAACAGGCCCGAAAGCTTCTTCTTAGAAGTTCGATCGCACACCCCTGTACACCCGTGCACATCAGCGTCCATCCGCGTTCATCTGCCGTTAAAGATTTAAGATCTTCGATCGCACCTACTGCCCGAAACCCGATTTTCGTATCGAACTGTTAAGCTCTGTTTCATTTCATTGAAATCTCCCCTGCTTCACGCCACCGCATCCAAAGTCCGTGATACCATCACACCTGAGTAATGCCTATAGAAAAAAACTGGAGAGAAAAGCTTTGACACTAAGGGTTGCAGTAGTAGGTTCAGGCCCTGCGGGTTCTTCCGCCGCCGAAACATTGGTAAAAGCAGGAATCGAAACATACCTATTCGAGCGTAAATTAGACAACGCCAAACCCTGCGGTGGGGCGATTCCCCTGTGCATGGTCAGCGAATTTGATTTGCCGCAAAGTATTATTGACCGCCAAGTCAGAAAAATGAAAATGATCTCCCCCTCCAACGTCGAGGTGGACATCAATATTGAAAACGCACACGAATACATCGGTATGTGCCGCCGCGAAGTGCTCGATGGCTTCATGCGCGATCGCGCCGCTTCGTTGGGTGCAAAACTGATTAACGGCACCGTTCACAAATTAGAAATTCCCGGCAACAATACAGACCCCTACACTCTCCACTATGCCGACCACTCCGACGGCAGCGCAATGGGAATTCAGAAAACTCTGAAAGTCGATTTGGTAATCGGGGCTGACGGCGCTAACTCCCGCGTAGCAAAGGCGATCGACGCTGGCGACTACAATTATGCGATCGCCTTCCAAGAGCGCATCCGCCTGCCAGAAGATAAAATGGCTTACTACGAAGACTTAGCCGAAATGTACGTCGGCGACGACGTATCTACCGACTTCTACGCTTGGGTGTTCCCCAAATACGACCACGTAGCCGTCGGTACCGGCACGATGAAAGTCAATCAAGCCAGCATCAAAAAGCTGCAAGCAGGAGTCCGCGCCCGCGCTGCCAAAAAACTGATGGGCGGTGAGATTATTAAAGTGGAAGCTCACCCCATCCCGGAACATCCGCGTCCCCGCCGGGTTGTCGGCCGAGTTGCTCTCGTAGGCGATGCTGCAGGCTACGTTACCAAGTCTTCCGGCGAAGGTATCTATTTTGCCGCCAAGTCTGGCCGGATGTGCGCCGAAACTATTGTGGAGATTTCCAATAAAGGCGCGCGCATTCCGACTGAAGAGGAAATTAAGATTTACCTGAAGCGGTGGGATAAAGCCTACGGCATTACTTACAAAGTTCTTGACATTTTGCAGCGCGTGTTTTACCGTTCCGACGCTACCCGCGAAGCTTTTGTGGAAATGTGTGCCGATCGCGATGTGCAAAAGCTCACATTCGATAGCTACTTGTATAAAACAGTAGTACCGGCCAATCCTTTCGTGCAGATGAAGATTACTGCGAAAACCATTGGTAGCTTGTTGCGCGGCAATGCTTTAGCGCCTTAATTCCCTGCAGGCAAGCGCACTTTGTATAAAAAAGCGGGCAGTCACAAAACTGCCCGCTTTTTTTTGATCTAAGATAACGAACCGCGAAGGCGCGAAGGAAGAGGAAGAAGAAGAATTGTTAGTTCAAGTTCAACTGCACTAAGGTATCGGGGGCGAGGAAGTGAGAAATGTGATAAGCCCGCTCTTCTGTTTTTAGCAGGATTTTTTCGTAGAGGTAGCGCGTAGCTCGATCGCCCAAACTTTCTGCTTGTCCTGCTTGACGCCGCAGCAAACCGAGGATAGCTTGTTCCGCAATTAAATCGTGTTCCAGCATTTGGCGGCAGGAATATACGCCGTCGGCTTCAGGCTCAAAACAACACAGCTCGGCTAACTTGCTAAAGCTAGCTGCTGGTATGCCGCCCAACCCGTTTAACCGTTCGCCCAACTCGTGGACGCTATCTTGAGCTTCTCCGTAGCTTTCTTCAAAGAATTTGTGCAAGGAGTAAAATTCTGCCCCTTCCACCACAAAATGATGTTTTTGATATTGCAGGTATAGAGCCTGAAAACTGGCCAGCAGCGCGTTCATCCCTTCACAAATCGGTGCTGTGACTGAATGTTCCAGTAGAACTGGGTTTTCGGCTATGTGTCCAAACGGTCTCAATGCACTCTGAGTCTCAGCCATGTGTGTTCTCCTCTCAATAGGCAGTTTTGTTGCCAATAGAGTCAGTCTAGCACCGTAAATTTACCAGTCAAGCAGCGTCTGCCTCGATAGTAGAAGATTTTATAGAGTAGGAAATTTTTTTTGTAAACCTATTGAGAATTATTAGCAGTTGGGTTATGCTTGAACAAGATCCTAGTTCTGAACGCTTCCTGAAAGTGGGGCGAACCTTCTGAAAGCAGAAGGCAGAGGGCAAAAGGCAGAATTTTTCAGGAAGGGCTTTCGATCATCTTTGATGTTCTGCTGAAATCTGGCTTTTAACTTCTACCCGCTACCCTTCAGGGTAAAAATTAATGCAAATTATTACTGTTGTTAAAAAATGAATCCAGCAGATCCAGAATTAGAAGTTTGTGACATTGTGCAAGTTAGTTGGCTAGATAGGTGGCAAGTTTACAAACGCTTGCAAGAACTAGAAATTCCCTGCTGGTGTGCGGTTGACCAACCTTTGCGGGCAAAAGTCAACACAGCTAAACAAGCGGCTCAGTTAATGAGCGTGTTGAGGCAAGTCAGTGCCCCTCGGGACGAACTGGTGGAATGGCTGGAGTGCTGCTGGCAAAAGGCTTCAAGGTAGAAGGAAGTTCGGCAAAGCTCAGTGTACAAGATGTAACGGATGTAACGGATTTAAAGGAGTCATAACAATGTATAAGTCTGGCAAGCAAGTTTCCGAATTCAGTTTAGAGGGAGAAATCCTCGGCCTGATTATTGAAGATGGCTGCAAACTTAAATATTTGCGAATTAGCAATGCTCGGGGAGTAGAATATCTTGTTAAACTGTGCAAGGAATTGCGGTCATTTCTGTTACCTGTTTTGACGCCGGGTTTGAAAGTTGAAGTTGTAGGTGAGAAAGAAATCAACTTGAAAAACGGTAAAATAAAACTTAAAGCTCGCAGCCTCAAGCTGGCTCAAGGCCAAAACGATCGATCGCCAGAACTGCTCGACTCCACCAATCTGCCTGTTGCGGTATGGACATCCGACGCTCGCGCGATCGCCAAAAGCCAATTCACCTCTGCCACAGCAGCTCAAACTGTAAAAGCTCCGGCAAAAACCCAAACCAAAATATTAGTATGTCAAAAATCAGACTGCCTGAAGCGGGGCGCTGGAGGAGTCTGTAAAGCTTTAGAAAATGCTTTGAATTCGCGCGGTTTAGAAGACAAAGTGACAGTTCAGGGAACCGGATGTCTCAAACAGTGCAAAGCCGGCCCAAATATAGTTTTAATGCCGGACAAAACTCGCTACAGTCGCATTGCCCCGGCAGAAGTTCCAGCAATCATTGACAAACATTTTGCAGTTGTTAAAGCTTAGGCGATCGCACGGATACCGAAACAGGAAGTTATACCATTTTAGATTAAAGAATTAAAGAATTGGGAATAACTTATTCTGCCTGGGTTTGGATCAGGGGTCTACAGTGGCATCATTGTTTGAAACTGCTATTAGAGATTGAGAAAAATCATTTTGATAGGAGTCGCGGCGAAAAACTCACAGCCGGAGGGTGCTGGTGCGCGCAACTTACGCGTTAATTAGAGTTCGGGTTGTATAGCGCAACAGCTAAAACGGTTAGGACGTTCTTAATTGCTCAAACCCTTGATTTTATTGGTTCTTCCTTCTTGCTTGTTGCGACTTCCATGGGACTTGTTCCGAACGCTATAGTTCGATCGCGCCACTCGATTCAGAGGTTATTGTCCCAAAAAACCGGAAAAATGCCAAAAACTATCACTTAGGGGCTTCCTTCTGGAGAATCTCTAAGGATAGACTGTATCTGAGACCCTGTGAGTATTGGGATAAAAAGCCATGTCAGAAGCTGATCTTCGAGCCCATCAGCACCAACCGCACCCTGCTGTTCCATCCGATACCGAACCATTGCAGTCAGATTTTGCTGCTGCTGGGGGTTTTGAGCCGATCGCCCCCGATGCGACAGACCCTCCCGCAACGGTTCTCCAACAGCCAGAAGAAGACTGGCAAACAGTAGATTTTCCCAACGCCATCAGTGTAGATGCAATTCCCACAAAACCTGAAACAAAAAATTCGCAATCTCCGACACAGCCGACTGAGGCGGGCTCGCCCCCGATTTCAGAGAATCTAAAAAATATGCTTGGGAATGCCGAACAGGCCAAGGGCAAAGGATCAACCCCAGTCACCTTAATGCAAGCGCTGCACGAATGCAACCGCGACCTTTTACAGCGCATCGCCCAGCTAGAAACAGCTCTCGAAGAGTCCCAAAAAACATTGCAGAATCGCGAAACTTTGCTAGAACAGCGGACTGCAGAACTGGAAAATACTCAAGAACAATTGACGCGGCTGTTTGGGAAAGTGGAAGTTTCCCATCAAACCCTCCAAAGTCAAGAAATTTTAGTCGAAAAATTAAGAAGTCAGTTGGCAACCAGCCAAGTAAGGCTAGCGACTGTTGAGCGAGAATGTGCGTCAACTGTGCAGCGCTACAACGAACAGTTACACCAGTTAGTAGCCACAGAAAATATTTGCAGGGAATTGCGAGCCCGCTTGCACCGCCAGCAGCGCCACACTCTGCAATTCAAAGCTGCCTTGGAAAGAAGTTTGGACAGGCCGCAGGTAAAGTCGCCGAGGATCGAGCCGCCTGACAATGCAGAGGATAGCGCCAGCGCGCAATTAGAATCCTTGCTCGCTGCGGTCAAAAGCTCTCAAGTTCCGCTGCCGCCTGCCTTTAACGCTTCCCCTGTCCAACCTTGGTCGGAAACCGAAGAGCATCCAGAGGTAGCGGTTGTTGTCGATGCGATCGAGCCTGAATCCCCCGCCCCTCTAGAACTCAACAAATTAGCCCAAGTATCCGCCATTCAATTACAGGAGACCGAAACCTACCAGCCTGATGAGCCGGCACCTGACTCGGCCCCTGCGGTTGCGGAACCTGAACTGCCGGTGGCGGAGTCTGAACCCGAAACTGCTACCAATGTGGACACCCAAGAATTGGCCAGGGCTTTTCAAATTTTGAACTCCGTTGAAACCTTTGGCATTCAAGAAGTGCGATCGAGTGTGGCAAAACCTACAGCAGTCGCCCAACCAGACTGGCTGAGCTTGATTGCCAGTCCGCTGCGGGCTTCTAAAAAACGCCGATCGCTAGCTGAAATTGAATTGCCGAGTTTTCGATAGCGAATTGAAGTTGCTAGTTTTGAGTCAAAACTCAAAACTCTTTTCTCCCTTTTCCCATGCCGTAGGTGAGAGCATAGCTGGTAGCCAACAGCCACAGCCAAACAGCCGGATACCGGGGCTCCAACCAAGGTTGTACCCTGCGAGCGAAGCTGGGAAGCCATCCGAACAGCAAACTGGCCAAAGCCAGCAGAGTAAAATTCACGTAACTTCCCAGCCAGCGCCAAATATCCCCCAAGGTGACAAAATCTAAAATCCACAAGAGGAGAGAAGGGTTTTTTCCGGCTGCTTCGATCGCCAGTCGATTGAAAGTTAGCCAGTCGCTTCTGTCTTTAATAAAAGTTTCGGCTACGGTGAGTTTTTGTCCTGCCAAAATACCGAAAAAGGTATTGAGAATAGAATTAATTCTTTGAGGTGGCAAACTGCTCCCGGTAGGAACCATCATGCCTTTAGAAAAGAGCCAAGTTACTGAAACATTGCTCTGGTAGGCGCGAATTTGGTTTAAGTGATTGGCCGTCAACAAATTGTGCTTTAAAGCTGTATCCAAAAGGTCTGTTAAGCGAAAAAGATTGCGGACTAGGGAGCCGAAGCCGGTGAAAACGAGGGGAGATTGCAGGGATGCTGCGTCGCCGATCGAGACTAGGCGATCGATCGCCACGGAGCGATCGCTGCTGTTGCTGCTAAAATGCCCCGGAATATAACCAAAGGTCGGTTTTTTCCACACCAATTTATCGACATCGCAGCGGCGGTATTCCGGCAAAATTGCGAAAAAATCCTCGTACATTTCCAGCAAAGAACCGGGATTCTCTGGATGTACTTGGTGGTAGTGAAATAGATAAACTGTCAATTCTGTGCCAGCGCCGGGAAACAACTCCCAGATGAGCTGGCGCCCGCGGGAAATGTCCCCGTGAGTGTAGAGCACATCCCCGTACTCGGAATCCCACACTCCCGGCTCAAATCCTGCGTCGATAACTGCTCCCACTGTCGGACAAACGCTGTCAAAAGTCCGCCCTTCGTTCAATTGCCAAGCGATGGGAGAAGCCGAACCCATTGCATCCACCAGCAGCCGTCCTAATGCAGTGCGATCGGCTTTTGTCGGCAAGTGGCGGGCTTGAACTACTACTTTTTCTGCTTCAACATCGGCTCTGAGAAACTCAGTTTCGTCCCAGATTTCCCCACCAGCTTCTGTTAGCTTAACTCCCGCTAAATTCAGCAATTTTTCGCCGTCCAAAGCTACATTGAGTACCTTTGGTGTGTGCAGAACTGGTGCTTTAGCCACGGGCGGATTGTTAGCATCAAAAAACTTGTTGTAGCCATCTTTATATTCTCGGGCAATCAAAGTTTCGATTTCTGCAGCAGTAAATAAACCCAAATCAATTAAGCTTTGAATTTCATCCCGCGAAATATTCCACTCGCGATTCATTCGCCCGAAAGGCATTCGTTCAACTAGCAGCACCCGGTAGCCCAATCTCGCCATGACTGCGGCGTGAATCACTCCCAAGGCCCCGCCAATATAAATTAAGTCATAAAAAGTATCGCCAGAATCCGACACCAAAATCGTGTCTTCTGCCTTCTTCCCTGTTCCCTCTTCCTTCAAAAACACTACTTGTTTTGGCTTTTGAGGATTGCGAGTGCCTTCGCGCCAACGTTGCTCCCACCAGTAGACGCGCTTGAGGTCGTATTCGCCTTCAGGCATTTTTTGGAAGTATTTGACGGTGAGGGGGTAATAGGGGGCAAGAGCCTCAAAAATTGACTGTTTGGAGAGGTCTATGACAGGGGGTTCCGGGTAGCGATCGGGAAACTTGTTTTTCACAGCAAGATTCAGAGCTTCCAGGAACTTTTTTTCTCCCGCAGGCGCCTCTTCTAGACGAAAGACTTTTAAATAAGTGGTGCGTTGCAGTGACCAGACAAAGGTGGAAAGTTCTGTCGATCGCCAATTTTGGTTTCCTGAATTGGTGTCAGCCAAGGCGGGTTTTGGATTGGCCTTTTGAGTTCCAGACTTGAGAACCTCGGCTGTTGTGGCTGGTGAAAGCAGGCGAAAGCCGTCAGCAGTAATAATTTTTTCTCCGATTCCGGGATCGAATTCATGCTGCAACCAAGTGCAGACGGCTGCTGTATCCGGTGTCGGGACTTCTAGATAAAGAATTTCTTGCATGATTAGGCTCTCAATTCTGAATAAATTAATAAAGATGGGGGAGTTGACAAGGGAGCAAAGTAGGCTATACTCCCGAATACTTATTGAGTTTTAAATAAGTTTACAATGTTCTCAGATTTTTAGGTTTTCGATCGCTCTTGCTCTCGGTTGGCCCGCAACGGCTGAATATCTACTCCCTTTGGTATGCACTCCTATGAATTATCCCATCCCTACGAATCCTCAAGAAATGATTGCTTTGCGACAGCAGCCACTGAATGAAGAATTGGTGGCGTCGGCGATCGCGGGTGTGATCCAAATAGCTCGATCGCGATCTCAGTCTTTGGAGGAATTAAAGGCTGAGGTACTCGCGGACGACAATCTGCTCGATTTTGCTCAGAGGCTATGGCTGAGCGACATTGTGGCTCAAGCTTGGAACAATTTACCTTAGACTAGACGGCAGCTAAAAGATCTATCTAATTAAAGGTGAACTTAAAATGGTACAAACAACATTAAAATCCTTAAATTTAGAAGAGTTTCTCCAACTACCCGAAACCAAACCTGCAAGCGAATACATTGATAATCAAATTATTCAGAAACCACTGCCACAAGGAAAACACAGTGCGACTCAATGTGAACTAATTATTTTCATTAACGCTATATTAAAACCAAAAAAAGTTGCACGAGCTTTTCCCGAACTCCGGTGTACCTTTGGCGGAAGGTCAACAGTGCCTGATGTTTCAGTATTTGTGTGGAACAGAATTCCCACAGATGATAACGGCGAAATTGCTAATGTCTTTCCCATAGCTCCTGATTGGACAATAGAGATTTTGTCGCCGGAACAAAGTCAAACTAAACTTACTAAAAATATTCTCCACTGTTTAAATCATCAAAGTCACATGGGCTGGCTGATCGATCCCGACGAACAATGCGTTTTTGTTTATGTTCCCCAGCAACAGACAGCAGTATTTGATGAACCAGAAATGCTGCTACCGGTGCCGTCCTTCGCTAGCGAACTGCGGTTGAGTGTCGGAGAATTATTTGGCTGGCTGCTGAAATAATCTTCGGAAGGAAGAAGGAAGAAGGAAGAGAGTGATTTTGACACGGATACAGGAATTAAAGGCTGCCAACAGTCAACAGTCAACGGACTAACGCAACTCAACTTCTCGCTTGACTTCTGTCAAAACTCGATCGCCCCGAGTCAACCGATATTCGGCCCGCCAAACTCCGGGAGTCAGAGGAGAATTTGTACTGTTTCTTTTGCCGACATAACCCAACCAAGTGCGGCTGGGGGCTTTAATTTCATTCGTCTGGTCAGCGATGGTTGTGCCGTTGGGTGCAAATAATTTGTATTGTTCGCGATCGCCCTTGAGCACTCCGTAACTTTGCACCCAAAACAACAAAGCTGGACTGTTTGCAGGGAGTTGAGTCTCTGAAAATTGTCCTTCCCAGAGAGCGTTAATATCGGGTGGCTTATTGGCAAAACCAGCCCGAATTAAACCTGTGGAAATATAGTCTAGAGGCTTGTCCCAAATTGGATTGCGGGCGATGTTGCAGCCTACCTTCGCGTCGGGGCCGACAAACGGATCTACGGGTTTGCCTTGATAGCGAAAAGTTACGTGTACGTGGGGGAAAGATGCCATCCCAGAGTTCCCCACCATGCCCAAAACTGTGCCTTTTTGTACCTGCGTACCCGGTTTGACCGCAACGCTGCCTTTGCGGAGGTGGCAGTATTGGGCTTCCCAACCACCGCCGTGGTCGATTACCATGCCGTTGCCGCATTCTGTGCCTGCGATGTTGGCTTTTTCTGTATCATTTTGTAAACGCCGATCGATCACACCATCTCGCGATCGCAAAACTTTGCCTGCAGCGGAGGCAATAACTGGAACTCCTTTTGCCATTGCTTTGGCGTCGGGAATGGCAAAATCTGTGCCGTCGTGGCCGTCGTAGGTTTGGCGCCCGCAGCCAAAATCTACGGCGGTGGGGCCGGGTTCTCGATCGAAATACAGCAATACAAAACAGTCTTTGCCTAGGGTACAGTCGATCGGCTGGCCGAATTGCGGGTTGTTCGGCTTTTGGGCGACTGCGGTCGAGACGAGACGCTGGGCGATCGTGTTTGCTTCGGCGATCGGGGCAGTGACTCCTGTTGTCTTACCACAGCTAGACACAGTTGTCAACCCCAATGTCAACAAAATTGCAGAAATGTGTTTTGTGGATAGTATAGTCATTCGCCGATTGGATGTAAAAGCTGAGGTGGGTAGTGAAAAATCAATTAATGGTTCAGAATATAGTTGCTCAAGAATCTAGACGATGGGTAAGGCGTTTTCGTTTCCGATACTTGTGGTATTATTTGCAGTTGGAAATTTTAAAATTTTAATTACTTAGAAAATGCGTTCTAAAATTCGATCGCTCATTTCGATAATTCGGCTGGCCGGGCTTGCTGTTGCTGCTTTGGGGATGTGGGGATTTTCCACCATTGCCGAAGACGTGTTGGGAAAACAAAGTTACGCTTTCGATACATCTATTTTACTATATCTCAGGAGCCTTCACACTCCGCTGCGCGATCAAATAATGCTGGGCTTTACCTTTGTGGGCGAGCCGAAGTTGCTGCTAGTGATTTGTCTGAGCTTGGGTATTGTTTTGCTAGCGCGCAATCACCGATCGGAAGCCGCAACTATTGCGATCACCGGTGGGGGGGCGATCGGTTTAAATTTACTCTTAAAAAAACTTTTTGCCCGCGCTCGACCTCAACTTTGGGAGCGCGTTGTTGACGTTCGCTTTTATAGTTTTCCTAGCGGACACGCGATGATTTCCATGGTTATTTACGGTTTGCTAGGATATTTCTTGGGTACGCGCTTTCCGAAACAGCGCTGGTGGATTTACAGCTTGACAGTTGTATTAATTGCTGCTATTGGTTTGAGTCGGCTTTATCTAGGAGTTCACTGGCCTACCGATGTTATTGCTGGTTATACGGCTGGTTTGGTGTGGCTGATTACCTGTATTCTCAGTTTGGAAATATGGAAGGAATTGCGTTCTTTGACTACGGCTTCTAAAGAGGAGTTTTTGTCACCAGATCCGTCTCTAGAAATGACTAATGACTAATGACTAACAACAATTTGCTTTTGGGTAAAACACATGGCAATTCCTTTTTCGTAATAAGCTGCCTCGTTAATGAAAATTGGATAAACGGTTGATTTACCTTCATACAATACCGACTCACCATCAAAGGTTAAAAACATCGGATCGCCGGGATTCAGGGCTTGATAATCTCTGGATTGCAGATGAGGATGAATCATTGCCTGAATTTCTCTGTTCTCGTTTCTGGGATAGTCGATCGCCCCAATGGTGTGATAAATAGTCAGGGGATTCTTTGCAGCAGGCATTGTGCCTTGATTGTAGGCTTCTACGCAGTCTAAAATTCGGCACACAACTTGCTCAGTTTGCTGAAATAAAGAGGCATCTAATACGCCTTGCGGCACTGCACCAACTTCCAGCGTACCGCCTAACTCGGAAAGCGATCGCAGCAAAGGACTATCATGATTTTTGGTTGTAGAAGCGAGTACCTTGAGGTGGGGATAAAAAGATGTTAAATAAGCTGCTAGTTGCAGGTTAAATGGATGATGGCTGGCGAGAATAAATGTTAGCCCCATGTTGGATGTGGTGCTGTGCAAATCGATAATTAAGTTTGGCAGATGAGTGTTTTTTGAACTAAAAAGGCGGTAGATTTCTTTCGCCCGCTGCGCTTCATAGCTGGAGAGATGGGGATTTGCTAAATCTTGCTTTCTAAAGCAGCGGTTGAGGTCAATATCGATGTAGCGTGTCCCGATTTCGCAAGCTTTGGGATTGGCTAGCAGGGCGATTGTTTCAAAAGTCGATCGCCCAATTAACTCCGGCGCGCGATCGAATTTCTTCACGAGGTAAATTCCTGTGAGTTCGTTTCCGTGGGTTCCTCCCACTATGGCAACACGTTTAATTTGATTCATAAACAAATAACTTCCTATCCCAACGGCAGCAATATCTCTCGAAGTCTGTTGACTTGAGATTAATAATGTCTTACTATCCAGATTAGCTAAGGTCTTAGTATATGTCCAATATCGAATTAAGTAGTAAGCTATATTTAAAAGATATAGTAGTAGTTAATTAATGGAACTTCGACATTTGCGGTATTTCATTGCAGTAGCAGAAGAGTTGAACTTCAGTCGCGCTGCGAAGCGTTTGCACATGGCCCAACCTCCTCTGAGCCAGCAAATTCGGGCGCTGGAAGACGAGATTGAGGTGCAGTTGTTCGATCGTACCAAGCAAGCCATTCAGTTAACTTGGGCAGGACAGGCTTTTTTAGAAGAAACTCGTTTGATCCTCGCGCAGGTGGACAATGCTGTCAAAACCGCCAAACGCGCCAGTCGGGGAGAAATCGGGCGTTTGATTGTGGGTTTTAACAGTTCTATGGCAAACTGTTTGTTGCCTGATATTTTGCGAGTTTATCGCGATCGATTTCCCAAAGTGGAACTGACTTGGCGGGAGTTAGCAACATCGCTGCAATTGCAAGCACTACGCGATCGGCATTTGGATGTTGGGTTTTTCCATTTAATGTCATCAATGGTTCAAGAATCAGATTTATGTTCAGTGACGATTTGGCAAGAACCTTTGATTGCGGCACTACCAGAAAATCATCGGTTATTAATGAAACTCAAGTTTCTTTAAAAGAACTTGCACAGGAAGCGTTTATTCTTCCCTCTCGTCAATTTGCACCCGGTTGGTCAGAAGAAATAGAACATTTGTGCCAACAATTTGGTTTCTCTCCTAATGTTATTCAAGAAGGAACAATGATGCTGACCATACTCGGCTTAGTCGCGGGCGGCGTGGGAATTGCTTTGCTGCCGGCTAATGCTCAAAATATTCAACGGAAGGGCGTTATTTATAAAAGTATTGCGGAATCTACACCAACTGTTCCGATGGCAGCGGTATGGAGGGCAGACGATAATTCGCCGATTTTGCGGGAGTTTTTGGAAGTGACAAGGGCGATGGCAAAATAGGTGGGATACAGCCGATAAATTACAAACATAAATTACTAATTATCAAAATGTGCCTCTAGACCACGGAAAGCCCCTATAGTATTATAAAGTATCTGTAGAGCATTTATATAGGTGTTGCCATGCGGAAAATTGTACTATTCATTGCATCTAGTTTGGACGGTTATATTGCCCGATCGAATGGCGATATTGACTGGCTGTTTACAGACCAAAATTACGGTTATACTAAATTCTTAGATAGCATCGATACGGTTCTCATGGGTCGAAAGACTTACGAACAAGTTCTAACTTTTGGCGAGTATCCGTACCAGGAAAAAAAGAGTTATGTTTTTACGAAAAATCGAGATTTTCCAGGGACTTCTGATGTCGAAGTGGTAACAAATTTAGAGAGGTTTGTCAATGATGTGCGCTTGCTTGACGGCAAGAATATTTGGTTGGTGGGAGGTTCTCTGCTAATTCGCGATTTCCTAAATCAAAACTTTGTCAACGAAGTGATTCTCTCGGTGCACCCGATTATTTTAGGCGAGGGAATCCCTTTATTTGTTAATCCCATAAATACTACAGCTTTGCAGTTAACTGGATGTCAGACATATAGTTCTGGTATGGTTCAGCTATCTTACGATGTCGCCACTTGAGGGCGATCGATCGCAGCAGCTTGCGCTTTGGCTGCTATAAGATAGATATAGAAGCTGTATGAGGGAGAAATGGCTGCTAGAGATTTATTTCACGATGCTGTAAAAAAAGCGCTTCAGAAGGAGGAGTGGGAAATCACCGCAGATCCGCTGGTCGTCAAAATTCAGGGTGTTAAGTTTGAGATTGATTTAGCCGCAGAGAAGATTTTGGCGGCGGAAAAATTAGGGCAAAAAATTGCTGTTGAAATTAAAAGCTTTCTCAACAATTCTGCAATTACTGACTTTCATCTCGCCTTGGGTCAATTTTTAAATTATCGGCTTGCCTTACAAATCAAAGAACCGGACAGAACACTGTATCTAGCAGTACCCTTTGATACTTTTGACTCGTTTTTTCAAGAGCCATTTATACAAGAAGCGGTCAATGTTTATCAACTTAAACTCGTCGTTTACGATCCGCAAAAGGAGGTAATTGTGGAATGGAAAGAGTAGAGCATTACCGCCAGTGTATCCGCAAATTGCTAACTCAACAAGCAACGATAGAAAAGCCTAATTCAGACGTTGAATGCCAGCTTGTTTTTGATTGGGAACACGACCACTATCAGTTACTAGATGTTGGCTGGGAGGGGCTAAAGCGGATATACAACTGTTTCATTCATTTAGATATTAAGGATGGCAAAATTTGGATTCAGCGCAATATGACAGAAGTGGATATTGCACGGGAATTTGTCGAGATGGGAGTATCGGAGGATGATATTGTGTTGGGGTTGCATCCACCTTACAAGCGTCCGCAGACTGGGTTCGGAGTAGCGTAAAGGAAAATGCGATCGCGGATGATGAAATGTGTTTGCTGCTTGTTGCTATTAATATCTTTTTTCTGGGCGCTTCCTGCTAAGGCATCTGTATGCCGCAATTATCAAGAGCGCGAGATTTGCATTGTCGATATTAAACGCAGTGCGAAAAACTATTGGGAATACAGGGTAATTCTGAGTGTTGATGGAGTTAAACAGCCTCTGGAAGTCTACAATTGCCGCGATCGCACTACAGTTAAGAAAGATGGAACTGTTTTGAAATTTGGACAAAACAACCCTGGTGAAATCGTCTGCGGTTTTTTTAATCAGAAATAGTTTTGGCAATTCAATTTATCTCGTCTTCTTATAAGCTAGCTTACATTTAGTGCCAGTCGGATAGTTTTGCCTAAAAATAAACACAAATTAGTAGGAAAGGATACCGACAAATTTACAAATTTGAAATCAGCCATATCCGGCCGCCCCCAATAGCGGTAGACTGTAAAAAAGCGCAATCCGGTGATTGACAAGTTGTACAAATGGCTGTAGAAATGAGCCATCAGTTCCTTAGCTTTTTTGGTGGCTGCGTAAAGGGAAATAGGACGATCGACGTTATCGCTAACAGCAAACGGAACTTTGGTGTTAGTACCGTAAACGGAACTCGAATAAGCAAAAACTGAATGCTCGATTTTGCTGAGCGACAGCCTTCTAAAAGGTTAATAAATCCCGTGAGGTTGCTGTCTGCGCAAGCGTGGGTATTTTGCAGGGAGTAGCGGACGCCGGCTTGGCGAGGTGTACAAGGCGATCGCATTTTTGGTCTAGTAAAAGTTGGGATATGCCAGTGCGATCGCTCAAATCTAAATGCTGAAAAATAAATTAGGCACCATACAAGGTTCAAGATTGTTAAATTTGTCAAATTAATTATAACGGTTCTCAAGCGTGGTGAGGTATGCCCTATGCCCTATGCCCTATGCCCTATGCCCTATGCCCTAATTAACTGGTATAATACCTGCAATTGAAAAAGAAATTAAATGAGCGGCGAATGAGTAACATCAAATTTTGGAAACCAGCTTATCAACTATTCCGACATGATGAGCCGTTAATGAATAAGGAATTAGAAGAGTTCTACGTGCGCCGGGAAGATAGTCCGGTGGATACTTTGGTAAATTTGCTGGAAATGGACGACGACCCAGCTAAGTATCTGGTCGCCGGACATCGCGGGGGCGGTAAAACCACCGAACTGAGACGACTAGAACGAGGCTGTATGGCCGATTACACAGTTGTTTGGGTGGATACGGATACGGCGCTGGACAAGTTTAACATCGGTCATGCGGAAGTGGCTGTGCTGATTGGGATGCAAGTCGTGCAGCGACTGGCAGATGTGGGTTGGAAGTTGCCCAAAAAGTTGGAAAAGGAACTTTTGGAAAGTCTCAAAAAAATAACTTACCAAGATAAAGTTACGGGTGGGGGCGAACTTCAGTTACCGAAGCTGTTTCAAGATTTGGGGGCACAGCTCAAAGTGGGGTTTCAGCGAGAAACGACGCGGACGCTGGAAGTGAAACCAGTTCTGGGTGAAATTATCAACAAGGTGAATGAGATTATTGCTGCGGCTCAAGGACAGACACGGAAGTTATTAGTCATTGTGGATGGTTTGGATCGAAAGGAATATTCGATCGCCCTGGAGATGTTTTCCAGTTCGTTGTTGACGGATATTCAGTGCCATATTGTTTATGCAATTCCGATCGCCTTGCGCTATTCTCCATCTTTTAAGCAGCCGATGGAGAGCTTTAACAAATGTCTAGATTTATCCAATATTGGTGTTTTTAAATGCGATGACATGGCTCGTCCGACTACAAATCCCGATAATGTGGGACGGCATATTTTGAAGGATGTGGTTCAGAAACGGTTGGCAAAATTGGGCAATGCCTACGCGAATTTAGTCGAACCGGAGGCGCTGGATCTGCTGGGCGAGAAGAGTGGGGGCGTGATGCGGGAGTTGGTGCGGTTGGCGCGGACGGCTTGCGAAGTGGCAGTGAACAAGCAAGCGAGCAAGATCGATCGCGCCATTGCCGAGGAAGCGGTTCGATTAGAACATCAAACGTACACGATCGAGGATTACCATTTTCCCGAACTGAAGGCGGTGCATCGCACGGGCAAGTTGACCAGCAATGAGTTTGACTCGCCAAAGCACGGCAGAATTGTCATTTGTAATGAGTTACTGCACTACAAGTTGGTGTTAGGGTACAACGACAAGAAATATGGGCGTTGGTTTGATGTGAATCCGATGTTGTGGGTTGATTTGGAACGCTGGCAGTAAGCCAAGGAGTAGGTGATGCAGGAACTAGAACCGGGCGATCGAGCAGAATTAACGAAACTGGTCAATGCAGTGGCGTTGAGCGATCGCAGCCTCAGCTTATTTGCGATCGCGCCGGATAGCGCCCCGAATCATCCGGTGGTGGAACAGTTTAAAGCGCAGTTGCTGGAGTTGGATGAGCCGTTTGAGTTCCACACCCTCTTCTACAGTGACGATTCGCTGTTCGATTGCCTCCACCGTCTTGATGGAGTGGCGGCATCGGGGCGCAGGGTAGTGATGGCTTTTGGGCTGGAGTACCTGCCCAGACCCCGATTGCTACAGGAAATGCAGCAGTTGAATTTGGGGCGAGAACGCATTTTCGATCGCAATATCGTGCTGGTGTTTTGGCTGAGTCGGGAGACGTTTCTCAATGAGTTTCGCCAGCAGGCTGCAGACTTTTGGGATTGGCGGGGGAACGTGGCCGTCTTTGCGACGCGCCCCCCGTCGAATCCGCTGCTGTATCCGTATCTGCAGTGGCTGATTGCTGAAAACTCTTACCTGAAAATTGCTGGGGTGATGCAAGTCAACCGCCAGGTGGATATTCTCCTCGATCGCATTTATGTATCGCTTCAGGCAGAATGGGTCGAGGAACAGAGTCAATCGTTTCGAGAACGAGTTACAAGGGGGGAAGGGCGAGTCAAACCGAGTCGCCCTCACAAACTGGGAGAACCCGATTTCCCAGACTTCGAGTTTACAGATGAGCCGATGCTGGCTGTGAGTGCGGAACCTAGCAGTCGCCAGCGCGTGACTAAAATCGTCGATCTCGCGGAAGCGTTGCGGAAACACACCTACAGTGCGATTTTAGGGGAGCCTGGAGCCGGGAAAACGACGTTGCTGCGCTATCTGGCGCGACATTTTGCGATCGCCTATGGCGGCCTTCAAGCTGTTGAATACCCAACCGCCCAGCCTTCTGGGGAGGAAAGCCCCTCTCGTCTCAGGGTTGGGGAGGGGCCGCCCTTGAGGGTGCCCGGAGGCATGGGTGAAGATTTAGGAGAGATTCGGTTGCCGGTTTTGTTTCGGATTGCCGATTTTGCCGAACGCCTTGCCCAAGAGCCCGATTTGAGTTTGGTGGAGTACCTGAAGCAGTTTTATCGCCAGTGGGAGTGCAATCGCGATCGAGCCCACGGCGATGCGGTTGCCGACTTGTTGCTGGCAAAGATGGCGGCGGGGGATTGTTTGGTGCTGATGGATGGGTTGGATGAGGTTTTCGATCGAGCAAATCGGGTGCAGGTGGTGCAGCAGATCGATCGATTGGTGAAGGAATACGGCGAGAATAAGTTTGTCATCACCAGCCGGATTGCCGGATATCAGGAAGCCTCCCTGGGCAGCCGGTTTCGAGAGTTCACGATTACGCCGATGGGCAATGCCCAAATCAAGCTGTTTCTGGAACGCTGGTGTCGGGCTATAGAAGAGGCGCAACGTCCCGATGCTGATGTTAGTTCGCATCAGCGGGATGCGGAAAGAGAAGCAGGAGGCATTTTGCAGGCGATTGAAACCAAGCCGGGAGTGAGTCGATTTGCCACGAATCCGCTGCTTTTGACGATTTTGGCGCTGATTCACCGCAACGGCACTCAAATGCCGCAGCGACGGGTGGAATTGTATCACTTGGCAACCAAGACGCTGATTGAAGATTGGCAGTCGGGGCGCAACATTGCCTATGGGGTAAAGCAGAAGCAATTTTCGCTGGTGGAAGAGGAAGTGACGGCACTGCTGGCTCCTCTGGCGTTCCAGATGCACGAGGAGAAGCCGTCGGGGTTGGTGACGCAGGGGGAGGTGGAAGCTTGGTTGACGCCCAAAATGGCGGATTTACAGGGGGTGGAGGAACCGGAGGCACTGGAACTGGTGCGACAGTTTTTGCGGAAGGTGCGGGAGACGACGGGGCTATTTGTAGAACGAGCTCCGGCGGTGTATGGGTTTATGCACCTGACTTTTGAGGAATATTATGCGGCGCGGTACATTGCCGACAACGAGATTCCCGACATTTTGAAAATTATCGACACCTATCGCTATCAGGCACGGTGGAACGAGCCGATTTTGCTGGCGTTGGGGTATTTGAGTGCGGATCGCCAACGAGTGAATCGGTTGTTGGAACTGTTGTTTGGCAATTTAGCCGACTATCAACCGGATATTGCTGGGAAGGAGATTCGGCTGAAACAGGCGGGCGCTAATCGAGTGCTGGTGTGGTATCCACCGGCAGAGGCAGCCCCGCGGGAGTCTGATTCGCTGTGGCAGGATTTGCTATTTGTGGGGCAGGTATTGGCAGAAATCAAAGTTACGCCCAAATTCTGTCGGCAGCAAGTGGAGAAGCTGGTAGTGACTTATTTGGGATTGGATGGGGATGATTTTGCAGATGAACCAACTCAGGAGTTGTTGCGGTTGCTGCGGGGAATTGAGGTATTTAATCAACAGGTTTTAGACAGGTTGCAACAAGCAGCAGCAGACGATATGCTTTCTCAACAGCAGCAAAATAAGGCGCGGGTGGCGATGCTGTATGTGGTTTGTGGCGAAGCGGGAGAAGGTTTAATTGCAGGCGTGACGAGCACCGTACAACAGTTAACGCCATCGTTGTTTGAAGCAATTCTGAATTTAGTCTCCCAATTGGGAGTAGAGATGACTCTGGCATTGGAACGCGCTTCGGAAGATGCAATCTGCGATTTGGATCGCCGACAAGCCTTAGAATTTATGACCGGATTGTCTTATTTGCGATCGGAAAAGTACGATCAGGCAATTTCCCTGTTACAAACTATAGAAGAGCGAGGGGATTGCGCTCTAGGAGGTTTTGTCGAATGGGCGATCGCCTTTGCCTGCGAGAAAAAAGAAGATTACGATCGGGGTTTGAGTTACTATCAGCAATGTTCGGATAAGCTGCTATCTTCCCCTGCTGCTGATTTATTTATCCTGTGGGGATGTTGGGGAATTTGTTATCGATCGCATCAAAAATACGATTCCTCGTTAAATTGCTTCCAGGAAGCATTGGGAATTGCCAGACAAGTTAACAACCGGAAAACGGAAGCTCACATTCTTTGGAATATTGGCCGAAGTTATCAAAATTGGGAGAAATATGAAGAAGCGATCGCCCATTCCCAACAAAGTCGAGAAATCTATCAGCAATTGGGTAAGGAAAAAGATGTCGCTGATTCTTGGTACTGGATGGGAGATTGCTATCGGCAGTGGGGTAAATACGAACAGGCACTCGATGCAGCACAACAGGCTTTAGCCCTGCATCAGGAACTCGACGATCAACTCAGAATTGCCCTAGCCTACTATCAATTGGGACGAATCTATCAAGATTGGGGAAAATATGAAGAAGCGCTCGCCCATTACCAACAAAGCCGAGAAGTCTATCAGCAATTGGGTAAGGAAAAAAATGTCGCCAACCAATGGTATTGGATGGGAGATTGCTATCGGCAGTGGGGTAAATACGAACAAGCACTCGATGCAGAACAACAGGATTTAGCCCTGCGTCAGCAACTCGACGATCGACCCAGAATTGCCCTAGCCTACTATCAATTGGGACGAATCTATCAAGATTGGGGAAAATATGAAGAAGCGCTCGCCCATCACCAAAAAAGCCGAGAACTGTATCAGCAGTTAGGTAAGGAAAAAGATGTTGCTGATGCTTGGTACTGGATGGCAGATTGCTATCGGCAGTGGGGTAAATACGAAGAGGCACTCGATGTGGCACAACAGGATTTAGCCCTGCGTCAGCAACTCGACGATCGACCCAGAATTGCCCTAGCCTACTATCAATTGGGACGAATCTATCAAGATTGGGGGAAATATGAAGAAGTGATCGCCCATTACCAACAAAGCCGAGACCTCTATCAGCAATTGGGTAATGAAAAAAATGTCTCCAACCAATGGTACAACTTGGCAGATTGCTATCGGCAGTGGGGTAAATACGAACAGGCACTCGATGCGGCACAACAGGATTTAGCCCTGCGTCAGCAACTCGATGATCAACTCAGAATTGCCCTAGCCTACTATCAATTGGGACGAATCTATAAAGATTGGGGAAAATATGAAGAAGCGCTCGCCCATTACCAACAAAGTCGAGAAATCTATCAGCAATTGGGTAAGGAAAAAGATGTCGCTGATTCTTGGTACTGGATGAGAGATTGCTATCGGCAGTGGGGTAAATACGAACAGGCACTCGATGCCGCACAACAGGATTTAGCCCTGCATCAGCAACTCGACGATCAACTCAGAATTGCCCTAGCCTACTATCAATTGGGAGGAATCTATAAAGATTGGGGAAAATATGAAGAAGCGCTCGCCCATTACCAACAAAGTCGAGAAATCTATCAGCAATTGGGTAAGGAAAAAGATGTCGCTGATTCTTGGTACTGGATGAGAGATTGCTATCGGCAGTGGGGTAAATACGAACAGGCACTCGATGCAGCACAACAGGATTTAGCCCTGCATCAGCAACTCGACGATCAACTCAGAATTGCCCTAGCCTACTATCAATTGGGACGAATCTATCAAGATTGGGGAAAATATGAAGAAGCGCTCGCCCATTACCAACAAAGCCGAGAAGTCTATCAGCAATTGGGTAAGGAAAAAAATGTCGCCAACCAATGGTACTGGATGGGAGATTGCTATCGGCAGTGGGGTAAATACGAACAAGCACTCGATGCAGAACAACAGGATTTAGCCCTGCGTCAGCAACTCGACGATCGACCCAGAATTGCCCTAGCCTACTATCAATTGGGACGAATCTATCAAGATTGGGGAAAATATGAAGAAGCGCTCGCCCATCACCAAAAAAGCCGAGAACTGTATCAGCAGTTAGGTAAGGAAAAAGATGTTGCTGATGCTTGGTACTGGATGGCAGATTGCTATCGGCAGTGGGGTAAATACGAAGAGGCACTCGATGCGGCACAACAGGATTTAGCCCTGCGTCAGCAACTCGACGATCGACCCAGAATTGCCCTAGCCTACTATCAATTGGGACGAATCTATCAAAATTGGGGGAAATATGAAGAAGTGATCGCCCATTACCAACAAAGCCGAGACCTCTATCAGCAATTGGGTAATGAAAAAAATGTCGCCAACCAATGGTACAACTTGGCAGATTGCTATCGGCAGTGGGGTAAATACGAAGAGGCACTCGATGCCATACAACAATGTTTAGCCCTGCGTCAGCAACTCGACGATCGACCCAGAATTGCCCTAGCCTACTATCAATTGGGACGAATCTATCAAGATTGGGGAAAATATGAAGAAGCGATCGCCCATTACCAACAAAGCCGAGAACTCTATCAGCAATTGGGTAATGAAAAAAATGTCGCCAACCAATGGTACTGGATGGCAGATTGCTATCGGGAGTGGGGTAAATACGAACAGGCACTCGATGCCGCACAACAGGATTTAGCCCTGCGTCAGCAACTCGACGATCGACCCAGAATTGCCCTAGCCTACTATCAATTGGGAGGAATCTATCAAGATTGGGGAAAATATGAAGAAGTGCTCGCCCATTACCAACAAAGCCGAGACCTCTATCAGCAATTGGGTAATGAAAAAAATGTCGCCAACCAATGGCACAACTTGGCAGATTGCTATCGGGAGTGGGGTAAATACGAACAGGCACTCGATGCCATACAACAATGTTTAGCCCTGCGTCAGCAACTCGACGATCGACCCAGAATTGCCCTAGCCTACTATCAATTGGGACGAATCTATCAAGATTGGGGGAAATATGAAGAAGCGATCGCCCATTACCAACAAAGCCGAGAACTCTATCAGCAATTGGGTAATGAAAAAAATGTCGCCACCCAATGGTACTGGATGGCAGTTTGCTATCGGCAGTGGGGTAAATATGAACAGGCACTCGATGCCGCACAACAGAATTTAGCCCTGCGTCAGCAACTCGACGATCGACCCAACATTGCTGAGGCCTACTATCAATTGGGACGAATCTATCAAGATTGGGGGAAATATGAAGAAGCGATCGCCCATCACCAACAAAGCCGAGAAATCTATCAGCAATTGGGCAAAACTGACAGCCTTAGCCGACAACTCAGACACATTGCCAACAGTCAGCGCCAACTCGCCCGCGAAACCGTTGATCGTACTGCCGCAATTTCCCTTCTAACCCAAGCAGAACAACACCTAGAACAGGCAATACAGCTAAATATCGATCGTGAATATCGAGAAAACCTCGCCTACGACTACATCGCCCTCAGCCTCGTCTGTAGCGATTTTCTACGTCACATCCCCGCCGGCGATCCCACCCAACCCATCCGCATCGCCCAATTCGAGAACAACTATTCGATGGGTTTGGGCCACTTCACGGCCCTCGGGCAAACCGTCAATCTCGCTGAAAAAACCCTAGACATCGCCCGCGCCTACCTAGAAATCCCTGCCTTAGAAAACCTCAACCTTGCCGAATCCCTCACCCGCCAATCCCTGCAAACCTTCGAGGAATTCAACCGCCGCCGACTCCAAGCCGATGCCCTCAAACTCCTCGGCGAAATCTACAAACATCGCATCCCGCATCAACCCGATGCCGCCACCACCGCCGTGCAATTCTGCCTGGACAGCCGCCAACTCTACCAAGAACTCGACATCCTCGAAAAAGTCATCGAAGTTGACTGTTGACTGTTGACTGTTGACTGTTAACTGTTAACTGTTGACTCGATTTTATGATTGTGATGCAACCGGAAACCATATAACCCATTGATTTTATAGTTCCGATATAACCGGAAACAAGGTTGCCAAAAAAACTTTTGAGATAGTAACGCACCCTACATGAAGATGTAAGGTGCGCGGTACACAGCCTAGGTTAGAATTTGTGGTCTACTGCTGACACGCAGCGTTCGCAAATTAGCGGATGTTCGATCGACTCGCTGACGTGAGTCGAGTAATTCCAGCAGCGATCGCACTTTTCCCCGTCTGCTTTCACTACACCAATCGCCAACTCGGGAGACTGATAACTGTACGGCAATTCTTGCAGAATTTCATTCGATTCTACCAGTTCCACTTCCGAAGTAATGAACAAATACCGCAGTTCATCTACACCCTTGCAGATCATTGTAAAATCGTGCGTTACAGCTATGGAAGCAGGAATTTCTGGTTTGGGATCGATCGCCACTAATTCTGCTTCCAGGATTTGGGGTGTTTCTACAAGCGCCGTTTCTACTGGGGCTGTTTGTACGATCGCCTGTGTTTCTTCTACAAGCACAAGCGCTGTCTCTACTGGGGGTGCGAGTACGATCGCCTGTGTTTCTGCAAGCACAAGCCCGCTTGTCCGCCCCACCACATCTGCTGTCATAAAATCAATCTTTTGAGCCAGTTGTTGACGGTTGGCGGCAAACAGCAAGTGACGGAAAGCAAACCAGATTGTAAATAAGATGCCGATGACTTCCAATAAGCCTCCCAACATCGGAATCTGATTAATCGTATCCAAAATCGCCAGCGTTACTCTGCCCGTTATCAACACAGAGGCTAACAGCCCAAGTGTTACCAGCGCTTTTTGGTATTCTGTGAAAAACTTGCCCGCGTATTCAGGCAAATTAGCCAAAAACTCGGCGCTTCGATCTAAGATTTGCTGCAAATCTAAAGCCGACGGTTCCGGGGCCGAATACTGTACGATCTGAGAAGATCGATCGCCCTTTTCTGCGAGCGTTTTACCCTCAACATAAACTGTGTTTTCTGTCAACACTTTGGCAACT
Organism: Microcoleus vaginatus PCC 9802; assembly: GCA_022701275.1. Classification (NCBI taxonomy): domain Bacteria; kingdom Bacillati; phylum Cyanobacteriota; class Cyanophyceae; order Oscillatoriales; family Microcoleaceae; genus Microcoleus; species Microcoleus vaginatus. Next base: position 6,043,597 of record CP031740.1, on the reverse strand, counting down.
TTTGCCGCTTGTTCTTCCTGTTGATCTTGTGCTGCTTTTGCTTTCTCCTGGGCCGCTAACTGTATGACGGAATTTTGCGATCGTACATAATCCACCAATTCTTCGCTGCTGGGATTCAAAGCTTGCAATTGCTCTCTTTTCTCCACATCGGGAACGTACAGCAACACCTTAGCTTCCAAAGAAGAACCGATCGCCTTTTCCATCCGGGCTTTTTCCAAAACCTTGTTAACTTCGCCGCGCACTTGTCGCAAATACTGCCAGCGAGTAGCCAATTCTGGATTGTGCCATGAAGCATCAATTTGCACCCAGCCGGCTTCAAACACTGACTTGTAAGGAGTCGGATAGGGAAGGTACTGCCAAATATCCTCAGCCATGTGACACAAAACAGGTGCGATCGCCCTTGCTAAATTCTCCACAGCAATTGCAATCACCGTCTGACAACTGCGGCGGCGACGGGTATCTGTGGCGCTGATGTAAAGTCTGTCTTTGGCAATATCCAAGTAAAAATTCGACAAATCCACCGTGCAGAAATTCTGCACAGTTTGGAAAAAGCGGGAAAATTGGAAGCTTTCAAAAGCATCTTGAACTTCCGCAAAAACTTCGCACATTCTGTGCAGCATATAGCGGTCTAGTTCCGGCAATTCCTCGTAAGCAACGGCATCTTTTGCCGGGTCGAAGTCGTGCAAATTCCCCAGCAAAAACTTAGCTGTATTGCGAATTTTGCGGTAAACATCCGACTGCTGTTTGAGAATGTTTTTGCCCAACGGCACGTCTGCCGAGTAGTCTACAGAAGACACCCACAACCGCAAAACATCGGCTCCATATTCCTTAATTACGGCTGCCGGATCGACAACATTTCCTTCAGATTTGCTCATCTTGCGGCCTTTTTCATCGAGCACAAAACCGTGAGTCAAAACAGTTTTGTAAGGAGCAACACCGTTAGTTGCTACACTGGTAAGCAAGCTCGATTGAAACCAGCCGCGATGCTGGTCTGAACCTTCCAAATAGATATCAGCAGGATAGTTTAATTCCGATCGACCTTGGGCAACTGCGGCCCAGGAAGAACCCGAGTCAAACCACACATCCATCGTGTCGGTTCCCTTGCGGTAAGTGCGGCCGTTATTGCGGTAAGATTCCGGCAGCAATTCGGCGATCGACAATTCCCACCAAGCATCCGAACCTTTCTCGGCAAAAAGGGCTTGCACATGGGCGATCGTTTCTTCATTTAACAGCGGTTCGTTGGTTTCTTCGTCGTAGAATACGGGAATGGGAACGCCCCAAGTCCGCTGGCGAGAAATACACCAATCCGATCGATCGCCCACCATTGCAGTAATCCGATTTTCCCCTTGGGCGGGAATCCAATTAACATCCGCGATCGCTTTTAAGGCTTCATCTCGAAATCCTTCAACGGAGGCAAACCACTGTTCCGTCGCCCGAAAAATGGTCGGCTTTTTCGTGCGCCAATCGTAAGGATAAGAGTGAGCGTAACTTTCCTCTTTAATCAAACAATTTGCTTCGCCAAGGGCATCAATCACTGCGGCATTGCCATTTCCGAGGACATTTAAACCTACAAACTGTCCTGCTTCTGCGGTGAAATTTCCGTTCTCGTCTACGGGTGTTAAAACTGGTAAACCGCAGCGTTTTCCGACGATAAAGTCTTCTTGTCCGTGCCCCGGTGCGGTGTGCACCAATCCGGTTCCTGAATCGGCGGTAATGTAGTCACCGCCGGCAACAATTGGACTTTCGCGATCGAACAGCGGGTGTTTGTAACTGCAACCTTCTAATTCTTTGCCTTTGAAGGTGGCGAGTATTTTTAAGTTAGTGTTAAAAGTTGCCGACAGCCGATCGACCGCATCGACAGCTACTAAGATAAATTGTTGTGCGATGTGGGCATTTCCCGGCGGTTCCACCACGGCATAAGTTAGTTCGGGATTGACGGCGATCGCCAAGTTGGCCGGAATCGTCCAGGGGGTAGTCGTCCAAATCGCCGCCCAGAGGCTCGGCATATAGCGCTTGAGCTTCGTTTGCAGGGATTTTGACAATTTTTTCACATGGAAGCCGACGTAGATGCTGCGCGACGTGTGGCCTTCGGGATATTCCAATTCCGCTTCGGCGAGGGCTGTTTTCGAGCTCGGGCTCCAGTGAACAGGTTTGAAGCCGCGGTAGATGTAGCCTTTGAGCACCATTTGACCGAAAACGCCGATTTGAGCGGCTTCGTATTCGGGTTTCATGGTTAAATACGGGTGTTCCCAGTCGCCCCAAACGCCGTAGCGCTGGAAGGATTCGCGCTGCTGTTCCATTGTTTGCTGCGCGAAGGTGGCGGCTTTGTGACGGAGTTCGATCGGGGTAAGATTGAGCCGCTCCTCCGATTTCATGTTCTGCAATACTTTAAGTTCGATCGGCAATCCATGACAATCCCAACCGGGCACGTAGCGGACTTTTTTGCCGCGCAGCATTTGGTAGCGGTTGATAAAGTCTTTGAGGATTTTGTTGAGGGCGTGGCCGATGTGGAGTTGTCCGTTGGCGTAGGGGGGGCCGTCGTGCAGGATGAACAAGTCGCCTGGGTTATTGTGGGAGAGGCGATCGTAGATTTCTTGATCTGCCCAAAATTGTTGCAATTCGGGTTCCCGTTTGGTGGCGTTGGCGCGCATATCAAACTTGGTTTTGGGCAGATTTACCGTGTCTTTGTAAGATTTAGCTTCCATTTTTGAGAAACGTTTTATGTAGTTAGTTGTTAGTAGTTAGCGGTTATTTGAAAGATGATATCAAGTCCGGTTAAATAATCATAATTAAGTTTGTAGTGACCACTTTAGTCATCTCTCGTCATTGAAGAGCTGACAACCAGATATTTTAGTATAAGCGATCGACCGCACATTTGATCGAAGCAAATCCGTAGGGCGATCTCTCTTCTCCCTCCTCCGCGCCCTCTGCGCCCTCTGCGGTTAAATCATTCATAAACCGAGGTGGCACTACTCAGTCAGCCAACTGAACATATCACCGACGGTGAGATTAAAGGATTCGGCAAAGGTTGGAACGGGGATGCGATCGCCCGGTTCTTCAAAAACTGCTATGGTGCGATCGGCAAAATAGACAAATACCAGTTCTTCTTCCGGGTCAATCAGCCAGCCCATCTGGGTTCCGTGGCTGAGACTGTGGAGAATGTTGCGGACGACTTTAGTTTGACTTTGGTCGGGGGAAAGAATTTCGATTGTCCAGTCGGGGGCGATGGCGAAAGTGTTGGCTACTTCGCCGTTTTCGTCGCGGGGAATGCGTTCCCAGGTAAAGACTGCAAGATCGGGTACTGTCGATCGACCACCAAAGGTACAGCGCAATTCTGGATAAGCGCGGGCGATGCGTTGGGGTTTGAGTACCCGGTTGATGTCAGCACCCAAATCGCTTTGAATTGTGCTGTGTTTTCCTTGGGGCATAGGTTTCTGGATAATTTGACCGTCGATGAATTCGCTAGCGGGTTTGGTTTCCGAGAGTTGGAGAAATTCATCGAGACTCAAAGGGTTAGAAGCGGTTTGAAGCATTATTTTTATTTGATTTAAGTTTAATTTGTATTAGTTAAGCGATCGGGCGTTTAATTTATACTCACATCTTGCATCATTTTTAAGAACAGGCAAGATGCCTGTTCCACAAAAAAGAGTAAATTTTCTTATGGGGTGGATTTATTCAAATTATTGCGGGGAGGGCATCTGGCCCGCACCCTTTTTAAGAACAGGCAAGATGCCTGTTCCACAATAAAGAGTAAATTTTCTTATGGGATTCTCCGAGAAAAAACAACAAGCCCCAGTCCTCTTTCAGAGGACTTTCGCTATGAGACAGGGAATTCATTCCCTGTCGGACTGTAGCAAGCGAGAAAAGGTTATAGAAATAGTCCCAACCCGCGGCTAACGGCATTTCCCATGCGATCGCACAATGACGCGGCCGGCACTCCCTGTCCTTCCTGTTCCCATTTTTCCACGAGTTGGCGGCCCAGGGGCGTGAGGCGAAAACTGTCGGTAATCCCTTGTCCGTCTACTTCCCGCCGCAAAACGCCGACTTGGATCAGCCACAGTAGGGAGTTTTCGGCTACGAGTTCGGATACGGGCGATCGGGTGTAGCCGCTTTCGACACCCGCGTTTGAGGCGATCACACTTAGGAAAACACTGTTATCGCGGATCGTCTGGAAGAAGTGTAATTGAAAAGGGCTGCACCGGACGGCGCGATCGGATCTTTTGACGGTGCGGCTGGGATAACTAATAGATTTAAACGCTTCGGATGGGATAAAAGTCATTGAGAGAACTTTTGAGTAGGTATTGTGTTTTTAATTGTTACAGATTTAGAGTCAAAGTGGAGTTGTGAAAAGCATACCAAAATTGTGAGAGGAGTTCAATCAGGACTTACGTAAAAAGTGGTTTGACGCGCGAATTATAGGGTGAGGTGCTCTTCGGCGCACCTACATATACAGCTTCTGCCTAAGTCGTGGTTAATTTACTCAACCAAAAAACTATCTATCTCACCAATAAAACTTTTGAGTTGTTTGACACGACTAACTAACTCCAAATACAAAAATTCATAATCTAGATAATTTATAATATTTTGAGATATTTCTTCACTTTTGTCATATTTACTACCTATTAAATGATAAATGTCATCTAAATCTTGACTTGGATGTAGTCTTTGTTCAACATCAATATTTATTAAATCTAAACCTAAATTTTGCCGAATAAAATCTGGGCTTAAGCAATTATCTAATTTATAAAAATAATGCCATTCTGCTAAAAACCATGCTTCTATTTCCATAACAGCTAAATTCATAGAAATTGGAATACCCTTTTTCTGCAAAGGCTTCAAACAGCCTCTGATTCCTTTTTCTATTTCTTGCTTTTTTTCTAAAGGGTCTGGGTATAAATCCCTAAGTCCTAGAATTTTTTCATAGCCACTATTCGTTAGACTTTCATGCCGTTTTCTGATATCAGAAAGTACCTGAGAATCACAACCGCAATTATATAAAAGAACAAAGAAAGGAGCATCTTGTACTTTACTCAGTTTAAGTGATTGAATTATACGATTATCTTTACTGCCTTGAAATTTATAAGTTTCAATAGATATCTTTTTATAACCAGCAATTTCCTGAAATAACCTTTCAACAAATATCTGTTCCGTTTGTCCTTCTACAAAACAAGCGATTTTCTTTGGTGTCATAATTTATGCTGCCTCTTCATCACCTTCTTTTTGTAACAGAAACTCACTGGTGAACAAATCAAAGTTATTAAGTCCAATAAACTTAAACTCCTCAATCTTATCGCGTGAATTATAAATATTATGTAACTTGGCACTACCAGGAGTTCGTTCAATTAATGACCAATATTCTATCGGAGTACCATTCATAATAAACTCATCATTGGTAGTCATAATAAGTTGAACTAATCCTGTCTCAGCTTTCTTAATTAGTATTTTAATTATAGAGCAAGATCGTTGATAATCTAACCCTTCTCCAATATCATCAATCACAATACAACTAGGCTTACTTGCTAGTAAAGAGTAATTGATTTGAATAAATAATGATAAGGCTCGAAACATTCCTTGTGACATTTCTGATTGTTCTGTAACATCACTTAAATCTTCTTCCTGAATATATAAAAATTGTGGTAAGTTATTTAGAGCTAGGCTATCAACAGAAATATCGGCATTGATTAAAGATGGCACTTTTGTGCCAATGTCTGATAATTTATAACCAATTTCTCTCATGTCAGAGAGAATTGCTTTTATAAACGGCTCGCCTATTTCCTGTTTTCCAATCACAAATATACCGACCACAAAATCAGAATCCTTGAAATCTGTTTTATTTTTCAGTAATTCCATTGTGGAAGGAATACGAGCCATCGTATTTTTACCTAGCTGTTCTCCAAACTCATAAAATCTTAGGGAGTTAGACCATTGATATAAATTCTCTAAAAATGGATGCTGAATAGAATCTCTACGCTTAACGACTGCGAGTTCTGTTTGGTCAGTTTGAAACCGTATATTTTGCTCAAGTTCTTTAGCAAAGATACTACCTTTGCCTGATTCATCCCTATCTAAAAGTGGCTCATCACTTCCACTGCCTATAATTAATTTTTCTTTAATTACAAGACCTTTCTCTATTTTCAATATATATTCTGTTTTTTCTTCATGCAGATCAGTATCAAACAGCAAACGCCATTCATAGCTTTTGGGTTGGGGAGCAAGAGATCCACTTTCTGATAGTAACTCGGAGAGAGTATGTATTGCTCTCACAATTCTTGATTTACCACTAGCATTTTTACCTACAATTAAATTGGTTTTGCTTAATCGACATTCTTCGACTCGCCATTCACCAGGCAAACCTTTATTATACACATATTCAAAAATATCTAGCTTCATAAATTTGTTACGTTTATTACAAAAGTTTTATAACAATAGGAGGAAACGTTTATAATATTATAACACGCGATCGCCCGCCAGTCAACGCCAAAAATCACCCGAGCAAACTATTTCCAAGCGCAAAATTTCCCTGGGAAAAACTCAATCCCGAACTTCACATTCAAAAGATTGACGGTAGCAGCACAAAATCAACTAAAATAGGTTGGTAAATCCCAAGGGAAACAAAACTATGACATTACCAGTTGGGTGCGCTGCCCCTCAATTTACCGCCAAAGACACCAACGGCAACACCGTCTCACTCTCCGACTTCACCGGTAAAACCGTCATCTTGTATTTCTACCCTAAAGATGACACCCCCGGTTGCACAAGACAAGCCCAAAGCTTCAAAGCAGCTTATGAAGAATACAAAGGCAAAGATCTTGTAATTCTCGGTGTCAGCCGAGACAACGAGGAATCGCACCAAAAGTTTACAGAGAAATACGGTTTGCCTTTCCAGCTTTTAGCAGATGTTGATGGCACGATTACCAAAGCTTACGATGTCGAAAAAGGCGATTATGCCAAGCGCGTTACTTTCGTCATCGACGGTACCGGCAAAATCATTCAAGTTTATGAGGGCGAAACCATGAAAGTTGACTCTCACGCTCAAGATATTCTTGTCACCATAGTTTAGTCGAATTTTAGCCGATCGCACTAACCTTCCTGGATGCACCAAACGGCTAAAAACCCGGTTTCTTCCTAGATGCCTCGTTGCTATAAGCAATATTCTCGTAGGAACCGGGTTTTTTTCGTAAGTCCTGACTCAGCAAGTGAGGGGTCAAGGATACAGGGGGAAGCAACCTACTCGAACTAAATCCCTTCCCTCAAAACTTGCACCACAAATCTGCTCAACCAGGCATATATTCGCTTAATGTGCTTATGGTACGTCTAAAGTTAGATTTGTGGCGCAACTCCCGCCAATAATTAAAAACTTATGCTGGAAAAGGCATTAACCGCCCGTAGGCTGAATCTAGGGGCGATTTTGTCCTGGTTCGGGTCATTGTGTTTGATAAAATCAGAAGTTATCCTTGCTTTAGCTGAATAACTAAGTAGGTAGAGGGATATATAATGACAACCAACAACATTATTTTGAGTTACTTAGGCCCGCGAGAAATTGAGGCTAATAGAGCCACTGTCTTAGTTGGCAGTTTTGACAAAAATCTAGTGGCAGCGATTTCAGCAGCAGAAGGCTCAAATGCGCTGAATGTGGGGATCAATCTCTCTAGAGGCTTTTGGCACATCAGTTTAGAAAAAGGATTCGATAGCGCAGGAACTCGCACACTGCAGGTGAGGGCAACTGATAAGACCGGCAAAGTTATCGGCCAACAAACAATTAACATCAAAGTTAATCCTGCTTCTCAGTCACCCGCTCAATTCTTCACGTTAATTACTCTCAGAGATACCGCATTCAAAGTCGGAACACTGCCCGCAAGCAATCTCAACAACCTGCAAAAAGCGGAAATACCAGCAGGTAAAACTTATCAAATTAGGGACTACGAGTTAGAAGACGGTCACCTGAATGTTCAACTAAATAATCCAATTCCTCCGGTGGGAACCTCTGGCTTTTTCTACGAAAAACACGTAGTTATAACCAAAGGCGCAAAAATTCTCATATTCGATCGCGCCGAGTTGCCGACCCCGCCGCCGGGAATGCAGTTACTATGGGTGATAAAAAAGACCTGGTTAAAGCTCAACCCCACAGATTCCGCTACTTTAGGATCAACTCAGAAATTACAATTTAACGCGGGAGAAACTTTCAATATTCTCGGCTACGCTTGCGTGGAAAACCATTTTCGAGTCGCTTTTGCTCGGGCAGTTCCTAACTTGGGAACTTCGGGATTTCTGTACTGGCAGCACGTCCAAATTTTGCGAGACGGCAGGGGAATTGAGTATGATAGAAATGCAGTTACGATGACAATCATCAAAACGACTGTGTTTAAAAAGCGGCCGATAAATGCCGCTAGCCTGCCACCCCAAGAAAAGATTACCTTGCCGGCGGGAATGATTTACGGAATTGCCGGATTCTCGATCGAACAAAGCCACATAAAAGTCTCGCTGACCGAGAATTTGCCGCAATTTGGCAATACGGGTTTCATTTATCCCGATTTTGTGCAATTCAGCCGCGGTGGCAAATCTTTTAATCCCGCTGTGAATTTAACTTATCAAGGGCCGTCAGAAGTTTTAGTAAATCAGCCGATCGTCCTTCGGGGTACTTTTGATCGGCAACAAGCAGCAAAAATTGAGGTGATAGCTGAGGATACCTTGCCCCTAAGCGTGACGCTAAACCAAGAAGCCAGCACTTGGCAAGTTAATTTGTCTAAAGGATTTAGCGTAGCTGGAGCTCGGTGGCTCAGGTTGCGGGCAACTGACAGCAAAGGCAACGTTACTGGCAGCCAAATAATTTACATTACCGTAAGTTCCGATCCGCTAACTGTAGGACGAGGTTTGACCTTAAAGATAGTTTCTGACACTTTGTTTAAGGTAGCTCCTGTTGATTCTTCTCAACTCAACAATCAGCAAAAAGTTCTTGTCAAAGCAGGTCAAACTTTGACCGTTAGCAGATACGGATTTATTGACGGGCATCTCAAGGTGGTTGTGGATTTAGAAATTTCGCCGATCGGCACTTTTGGCTATTTTTACGAACCCGACGTTCAGTTGGCCAAAGGTACTCAAATCCTAAAATTTGACCTGGCCGACGTACCGAATAGCAACGTCAGCGCTCAACTGTTGGTAATTCAAACAACTCAGATTAAAGCTCAACCAGAAGATTCATCTAAACTGCCTGCAAATCAAGTTGCTCAAATAACTTTAGGCAGCACCTATGCCATTACTGGTTATGCCTGCATTTTGGGGCATTTCCGAGTAACTCTCGCCCAACCTATTCCCGGTTTCGGCAATATCGGATTTATTTATTGGCAGGATGTTAAAATTAAAAAAGACGGCAAAGAAGTTCCCTATGACACCAGTGCTTTGACGATGACAATCCTGCAAGCAACTGTGTTTAAAAAACGGCCTGTAGATGCTGCCAGCCTGAGCAGTACCGAGAAAACTACGCTGCCTTTAGGTCGAGTTTACGGCGTGAACAGCTACGGTGTGGAAGGATCTCACATGAAAGTTTCCCTGACTGAAGAACTGCCGAATTTTGGCAATACAGGTTATGTTTTTCCTAGTTTTGTTCAGTTCAAGCGGGGAGATAAAATTTTCGATCCGGTTCCGAACAATGTGGAATTGAACGTGCCGTATTTTTCGCAGCGAGACAATCCGCGTTTTGATTGGTCTACTTGCAACGTAACTTCGATCGCCATGGTGCTTTATTATTACGGCCTTCGTTCTGAGGGGGGCGGACAATTGGAGGATGAGTTGTTGCAGTGGTGTTTCGACTATGCGGGCCAGGGTTCTCAAACGGATCACAGTGTGCTTTCGGCGCTGATTCAGGCCTACGGGTTTAAGACGAGTTTTAGTACGACTCGCACATGGGCTGAGGTGCGATCGGAATTGCTAAATCGGCGGCCAATAGTTTTAGCCGGAGATTTTACTGCGGCCGGTCACATTCTTACTGTAATTGGCTACAATTCTCAGGGTTATATCGTGCAAGATCCGTGGGGAGATGCACTCACTGGTTACAGCGATACTGAGGGGAGAAAGTTGATGTATCCCTACAGTTACGTCAATCAAGTTGCTGGGCCAGATGGGAATGTTTGGGCCCATTTTATCTCTCCATAATCTACTCTACTGTTTGCAATTTGTGAGGCACTACGCCTATTCGTAAGGTGTGCATAACAGCTATTCGTAAGGTACTTAATGCACACCCTACCTAAATTAGGAAATCTTGCGCTTAATTTTGCGTTTTGCTACGCCAATACCTAAAAAGCTCAATCCTAGTAACGTACCAAACCAAGTAGAAGGTTCGGGTACAGCCTCAAACGATCCGTGAATAGCGATCGCATCGTTAGCGCACTCGGCCAAAAAGTTAGCAATATAGTTCCCCGAAGGCATTGAGGATTTATTAAAACTGAATCCAATTGTTTGAGAACCTACTGCATTAAATTGAGCGAAATTAAGACCGAGGACGCTCAAAGTTGCTGGCGTTAAAAAATTGATTTCTCCTACTTTTGTACCCGTAGCTATTGAGTTGAGAATAGTCGAGTTTCCTGTTTGTTGAAAATAGGGGTCTGTGGCAGCTAAATCGCCCATTGATGGGGTTCCGCCTTGAGATGCCACTACCGTATTGAATTGATTTAAATTGCTAAAGCCAGAGTTAGTTTGGGTGACGTTTTTCGCTGTAACATTTCTGTAAGCGCCTGTTGTCGCCACGCCGGAGTCATTTTCGGCGGCAAAGCGGATACCAAACAAGCTGCCGTTTGCGTTAGCTGTATTGAAGTTTTGACCGGAAAAATTGAAGAATAAATCGCCGTAGTTGATGTTGCCTCTTTGAGCTAGTGGGTCGGCATATCCTGCTAAACTTAGATTGGAGTTGATGGCGATGAAAGCTGTATCTGATGTTTCTTTGATGGCGATGCCGTAAAATTCAAATTCCCCGCCGCCGATTTGGGGCCCTGTCACGCCGTCGTTGAAGGAATCGATCGCATAATTCCAGCCGTTCGATAGCGTTGCTGCTGTAGCTTTTTGTTGCTGTAGTGCGATTATTGCAAATAAAAGAGCCACTGGGTAAGTCCAGTGGATGCTGTTTTTACCAATGGAATTCATAAAATGCTCCCTGGGAATCATTTTTAAATTGTCAAGTCTGCTTGCTCGACTGTTTTTAATTTTCAGTCAATCATATATTCCGGCTGAAAATATTAAAATTTTGGTCGGGCGATCGCATTATATCAAGTATATTGGTTAAAAAAACTAACCAATGGCAGTGACTAAATATAGGATTTATGCAGGCACAGTATAAAGTATGGCTGCATAAGTCTTGTATAGGTGCAAATAAACCAACTACCGGGTTTAGGCGGTTGAGTGCAGCAATAAACTGTCTGCGAGTCAATATCCAGGCTTGACCGGCCCCTACAAGATATTATTGTTCTTTCGGGCCACTCGACTTAATTGATTTTTTATCAATTACCAATGAATTTTGACAAAAATAGGCGTGATGTTGTAGATGCCTATGCCGGATTCTATTAATAATTCGATTGTTTGATTAATGATTTTCATAAATTGTCTTTCCTTTCCAGCGCTGTTGAATAATTATAATTACGTTGGTTGGGATGACTTCATTCCTCAAACTCCTTAAATGCCGATAGCCCACAATTTTACTAATTTTACCATAAGCGTTCCACCCAACAGGCTCTCAATTGAGCGTCAAAACTGTGAATCACCACTTTTTTTGTAAGTGGCCCACAAAGCGAGAATTGGATAATCAAAAAAAATCATACGGCAAGAGCGATCGCAAGTTTTTAGAACACCCAAGAAACTTCCGGCCCTACATCCGCTGCAGGCATCGTGGGTTCCTTCTAAATGGGCGGGTGGTTTCTGCACTTGCAGGGCTGCATAAATCAATCAAATTTTTAAATGCTATTAATATATCGCCGACAGTTCGTTGACTATCTTGACTCTTCCCTTAATCACAGAACGCAGCAGGCGGTTGATCGAATGTCTGTATTCATCGTCGAGAGAGTCGTCCAAAACAGCGGCCATCAAGCCGTAGCGATCGGCTAAAGTCAAACAACCCGTCTCCGCAACAGAGGCAACCATTTCGGAAATAGCGCCGGGGATAAGTTGAACTAAAAACATGAGATGTTCCCTGAATTCGATACTTATATCATCTCTCGTTCTCCGAAAATTAATAGTGACGCTCGCATAGCACACAAGGTGATGTTTTGAGGCAAACTGTGTGACAGCGACCGTTGTAATTGTGTGACGAGCTCGTTTTAAGTCTGCGATCGCAGTCACAGAATTAATCTTAGATATTCCAATTTCCCCCTCTTTCCTCCTAAATCTAAATATTTAGAGAGATTTTTCGGTTTTGTGGGCGTCTTTACCCATTTCCCATGTATAAAACGCATCGCCCTTATGCGAAATATTCATAAAACTCAATATTTTGTAAAAATAGCTACGAATATTTACAATCGTGGGCTTTACATTAGCTCATAACCAAGGTGCATCGAAACGCAGCGATCGACCCAATCATCGGTAGCAACTATAACCATAAATAGTTTGGCGACGTTCGAGCCAGCGCCCAGTCAAACTAAAGTTTACAGAAGACCAACCATGCTTAAAAGAAATTCGATCTAGTAACTAAATATACAGTTTTAAATTCATACAGTCACTAAGGTTAGCAGGAAACACACACTTTATGCTCCAAGTCAATACCTCCCCACAAGCCAGCAGCGAGGGTAAACCGATGACCCAAACAATAGAACCCAAAGCCCAAGCGAGCCTGAACAAGTTTGAAAAACTCAAAGCCGAAAAAGATGGCTTAGCATTAAAAGGCGAACTCGACCACTTCGCCGCAATCGGCTGGGAAGCCATGAACGAAACAGATCGCGAGCACCGCCTCAAATGGCTCGGCATCTTCTTTCGGCCAGTAACTCCCGGCAAATTCATGATGCGGCTGCGCTTGCCCAACGGCATCATTACTAGCAATCAAACCAGAACGCTAGCAGAAATCGTCCAACGCTACGGCGAGGACGGCAGCGCCGACATCACCACCAGACAAAACCTGCAATTGCGCGGAATTCGCATCGAAGACGTACCCGACATCTTCCGCCGCCTCAAAGAAGCGGGCATGACCAGCATCCAGTCTGGCATGGACAATGTACGCAACATCACCGGTTCCCCAGTCGCGGGCCTGGACGCCGACGAACTGATTGATACGCGGGAACTGGCGAACCAAGTCCAAGACATGATTACCAACAGCGGCGAAGGCAACCCCGCGTTTTCAAATTTGCCGAGAAAGTTTAATATTGCGATCGCAGGCTGCCGCGACAACTCAGTCCACGCAGAAATCAACGACATCGCCTTTGTACCCGCTTACAAAGACGGCAACATCGGCTTTAACGTTTTAGTCGGCGGCTTCTTCTCTGCCAAACGCTGCGAAGCTGCAATTCCTCTCAACGCATGGGCAAGTCCCAGCGACGTTGTAGATTTGTGCAAAGCAATTTTAACTGTGTTTCGCGATCGAGGCCCGAGAGCAAACCGCCAAAAATCGCGGCTGATGTGGCTGATTGACGAACTCGGAATCGAACAATTCCGAGCCGAAGTCGAACAAGAATTAGGTCGCACTTTGCCCGCCGCCGCCCTCAAAGATGAAATCACCTGGGACAAACGCGACCACATCGGCATCTACCCCCAAAAACAATCAGGGCTCAACTATGTAGGGCTGCACGTTCCCGTCGGACGGCTGCTGGCATCGGATTTATTCGATTTAGCCAGAATCGCCGAGGTTTACGGCAGCGGCGAGCTCAGGCTCACTGTGGAAGAAAACGTGATTATTCCCAACGTTCCCGACTCGCGGATTGAATCACTGGTCAAAGAACCGCTGTTGCAGCGTTTTTCCATCGAGCCCGCACCCCTGATGCGAGCCTTGGTTTCCTGCACCGGCGCCAAGTTTTGCAACTTCGCCCTCATCGAAACCAAAAGTCGCGCTGTGGCAATGATTGAGGAACTTGATGTCGAACTTTCACTTCCCAAACCTGTGAGAATTCACTGGACGGGTTGCCCCAATTCCTGCGGTCAACCCCAAGTAGCAGACATCGGTTTGATGGGAACAAAAGTTCGCAAGAACGGGAAAACCCTCGAAGGTGTAGACATTTACATGGGAGGCACAGTTGGCAAAGAGGCTCATTTGGGTGCTTGCGTCCAAAAAGGCATCCCTTGCGAAGACCTCAAACCGCTGCTGCATCAACTGTTAGTCGAGCAGTTTGGGGCAGTTCCCAAAGAGATTACAGGGGATGTAGCTGTGCTGCACCGGCAACTGGAATTGACGGTTGAGGAGGGCGAAAAGGCAGCCCAGGCTCCCAAACCTCAGACATCTACTGTCATTTTCGCTCGATCGGGCAAAGAAGTTGCTTGCAGCGAAGATGAGTACATTCTCGACGTTGCCGAACGGGCCGGGGTCGAACTTGACAGCGATTGCCGAAAGGGAGTTTGTGGCACTTGCAAGCAGAAACTCCTAGAAGGTAATATTGCCGCCTACGACAGCCACCCCGAAGCGGCCGCCGGCTTAGAATCAGGGTTCATTTTAACTTGCAGCGCGCGGGCGATCGGCAAAGTGACGATCGACGCCTAATCTCATAATGTGAGATGCGATGCGAAGGTCGCGAATCAATCTCACATCTCACATTTCCACCATCTCAAGTACAACAACAATTCAAGACAAATGAGCAACCTTTCGAGAAGAAAATTCATCATCACCGCCGGAGCAACAGCAGCCGGCACCCTCCTAGCCCACGGTTGCAGTTCCGGTCCCACCACATCTAGCGCAACTCCCAGCGGCGCCTCACCCAGCGCCGCCCCAGCAGTCAACATCAACCCCGCCGACGCCCCAGAAGTTACCGCAGCCAAACTCGGATTCATCGCCCTCACCGACTCAGCACCCTTAATCATCGCCCAAGAAAAAGGGTTATTTGCCAAGTACGGCATGAAAGACGTACAAGTTACCAAACAAGCATCTTGGCCAGTTACTCGCGACAACTTAGAACTCGGTTCCGACAAAGGCGGCATTGACGGGGCCCACATTTTATCCCCGATGCCTTACCACATGACATTAGGCACTATTACCAAAGGCAATCAGCCAGTGCCGATGAACATTCTGGCGCGGTTAAATACTAACGGTCAGGCAATTTCGCTTAGCAAAAAATACCTAGATTTAAAAGTAGGTACAGACAGCGCACCCCTGAAAGCAGCTTTTGGCAATCAAAACGTTCCTGTTGCTATGACTTTTCCCGGCGGCACCCACGACTTGTGGATGCGCTACTGGCTAGCAGCCGGCGGTATTAATCCAGATACAGATGTTTCCGTGATTCCCATACCGCCGCCCCAAATGGTAGCGAACATGAAATCTGGCAGCATGGAAGCCTTTTGCGTAGGCGAACCTTGGCATGCTCAGCTAGTTACTCAAAAGGTAGGATACACCGCCTTATTAACCGGAGAACTTTGGAAAGACCACCCAGAAAAAGCTTTAGCTTTAAGAGGAGATTGGGTTGAGAAAAACCCCAAAGCTGCTAAAGCAATTACAATGGCCGTACTGGAAGCCCAGCAGTGGTGCGACAAGCCAGAAAATCACGATGAGATGTCTCAAATCATCTCTCAAGATAAGTGGTTGAAAGTGCCAGCAGCAGACATTATTGGTCGCATGAAAGGACAAATTGACTACGGTACTGGCCGCATAGAAGCCGCCAGCCCAGTGGCGATGAAATTCTGGGCGGACAATGCTTCTTATCCCTACAAGAGTCACGATGCTTGGTTCTTAGCTGAAAATATTCGTTGGGGTTATATCCCGGCAACTACCGACATCAAAGCCACAATTGATAAAGTTAATCGCGAAGATATTTGGAAAGCAGCAGCGACAGCACTTGGCGTTCCCGCAGCCCAAATTCCTACTACCACTTCTCGCGGTGTCGAAACCTTCTTTGACGGCGTGAAGTTTGACCCAGAAAAACCCGAAGAATATCTGAAGGGTCTGGCAATCAAAAAAGCATAATTAGTTGGTCAACAGTGGACAGTTGACAGTCAACTGTTGACCAACTTCTAAAATTGATGGTGTTGGACACAGTGAAACGGAGGGTTCGGTCCACGGATTAAACCTGCTGAACTCAGTTCAAAGTATCTACAAATAATCGATTATTCACAATACAGCAAAAACAAAAATGGCAACAAACCTCGCTGTTACTAAAAGCAAAAATCCAGTAAATTTCGTTCTGGATCAGGTTCAAAAAAACCGCCGGAAAATCATCCGCCCGCTGGTAGCAATTACAGTTCTGCTCATAATCTGGCAAATCCTCTGCAACAGTCCAGAGTCCAGCTTGCCAGGGCCAATCAAAGCTGTCCAAGAAAGCTGGAATCTGATTATCAATCCTTTCTTCGACAACGGCGGTACAGACAAAGGCTTGTTCTGGCAAATTTTGGCTAGCTTGCAGCGGGTGGCGATCGGCTTTACTTTGGCAGCAGTTCTCGGCATCAGTTTAGGAATCCTGATCGGCACAAACTCCCTAATGTTCGATGCTTTAGACCCGCTGTTTCAAGTATTCAGAACTATCCCGCCCCTGGCTTGGCTGCCGATCGCCCTGGCAGTATTTCAACAGTTCAATCCCTTTGAAGGCATGGGGGTAAAAGCTAACGAAGTATCCGCACTCTTCGTAATCTTAATTACAGCAATTTGGCCGATTTTAATTAATACCACAGTAGGCGTTCAACAAATACCCCAAGACTACAGAAACGTCGCCCGCGTCTTGCGCCTCCCTAACCAAAAATACTTCTGGAAAATCCTGCTGCCCTCTTCAGTTCCTTACATCTTCACTGGCTTGAGAATTGGCATCGGTTTGTCTTGGCTGGCGATCGTAGCTGCGGAAATGTTAGTCGGCGGCGTCGGTATCGGCTTCTTCATCTGGGACGCTTACAACAGTTCTCGACTCAGTGCAGTGATTCTAGCAGTGCTTTATGTAGGAATCGTCGGTTTGATTTTAGACAGAATCGTTGGTTTCATCGCGTCCAAAGTAGTTCCAGAAGAACAGAAATAGGATTTGGGAATGGGGAATGGGGAATGGGTGATTAGTGGTTGGTGATTGGTGATTAGTTATTAGGAAGCGGGAATAATTATATATGCCCAATGCCCAATGCCCAATGCCCAATGCCCAATGCCCAATGCCCAATGCCCAATTTCCCATTAATAATTAGCCTCTAGAAATTACCAACTAACCTAAAATTACCATGTCAGTATTTGTTGAAGTAGACCACGTTGACCGCGTATTTAACTTGCCCAATGGAGAGCAATATATCGCTCTTAAAAATATCGAACTGAAAATTAAAAAGGGAGAATTCATCACCTTAATCGGACACTCGGGCTGCGGTAAATCTACACTGCTAAATATCATCGCCGGCCTCGACAAAGCAAGTCAGGGCGGGATTACTTTAGAAGGGCGCGAAGTCCGCGATCCAGGGCCGGACAGAATGGTGGTGTTTCAAAATTACTCGCTGCTACCTTGGCTGACGGTGCGCGAAAATATCGCCCTAGCAGTAAATGAAATTTACAGCGGTAACTCGAAAGAAGATCGCGAGTTGGTGATCGAACACCACATTAAATTAGTCGGACTCGGACACGCCGCCGACAAACGCCCGGGCGAAATTTCTGGGGGGATGAAACAAAGAGTTGCGATCGCCCGCGCCCTGGCGATTCGCCCGAAATTGCTGCTGCTAGACGAACCCTTCGGCGCCCTCGATGCTTTAACTCGCGGTGGTTTGCAAGACCAGTTGATGAAAATTTGCGAAGAAAGTAAAGTCACCAGCGTGATGGTAACTCACGACGTGGATGAGGCTTTATTACTGAGCGATCGCATTGTGATGCTCACCAACGGCCCGGAAGCCCAAATCGGGCAAATCCTCGAAGTGAACATTCCTCGCCCCCGCAAGCGCATGGAAGTTGTTAACCATCCGAGTTACTATGCGCTGCGCAACGAAATGGTTTACTTCCTCAACCAGCAAAAGCGGGTCAAACAGCGCCGGGCCAAACAACAACCGCCTGTGATCGCCCGCAACGGCTTGGAAAAAATCAACCTCGACATCGGCTTTATTCCCCTCACCGACTGCGCGCCCTTAGTAGTAGCCAAAGAAAAAGGATTCTTCCAAGCCCACGGCTTGGAAGAAGTTACTCTCAGCCGCGAACCTAGCTGGAAAGCGATCGCCCAAGGAGTCGCCGAAGGACGGCTGGACGCGGCGCAAATGGTCGCAGGAATGCCGATCGCCATGCTGTTGGGCCTGGACGGTGAAGCCCCTGTACCCGTCTGTAGCGCCCTCACCCTGTCTCGCAACGGCAATTCGATTATTTTCAGCAAAGACCTTTACAGACAAGGCATTCGGACATTAGAGGATTTCAAAGCTGCGATCGCCAAGAGTCCCGATAAAGCTCACACCTTGGGCATGGTACACTCCGCCTCCATGCACAATCTGCTGTTCCGCTACTGGCTGGCCGCTGGGGGCATTGACCCCGACCTCGACGTGGGCTTGACCGTGATTCCGCCCCCGCAGATGGTATCGAATTTAAAAGCAGGCAACATTGACGGCTACTGCTCAGGCGACCCCTGGAACTCCCACGCAGTCAACAGCGGTACGGGTTTTGTCATGGCCCGTTCCCTCGATATTCTGCCCGGACACATCGAAAAAGTTCTCGGTGTTACCGAAGATTGGGCTCAAAAATATCCTCAAACCCACCTCGCCCTTGTCAAAGCGCTTTTGGAAGCCTGCGACTACTGCGACGACCGCCGCAACCGCGAAGAAGTCCTAGCATTGATTAGCCAAGAACAATACATCGCCGCCGATCCGAAAGACATCCGTCCGGGGTTCATCGATCCGTACAACTCCGGTACGGAGGCAGAACCCGAAATGCTCTACAACTTCAACCAGTTCTATGTTGACAAAACCAATTTTCCAGACCGCCTAGAAATGGTGTGGGTGATGGCGCAGATGGCTCGCTGGGGACTGATCCCGTTCCCGAGAAACTGGGTGGAAGTGGTCGATCGAGTTTTGCGGCCCGATGTTTTCGGTCAAGCAGTGCGCGAATTGGGTTTGCCGGATATCGCCAGAGATCGCCGGACGATCGAGCTATTTGACGGCACTGTGTTTAATCTAGACGACCCGATCCAGTATCTTCAGAATGTCAAAATTAAGCGCGCCGTCCGCATTGAAGAAATCTTAATTGAACAAATAGGCAGTCAGTGTTCCATCAAACTGCCAGCATAACCAGCAAATAGGAAGAGGGAATGAGGAGCAAGAAATCAGGAAACAAGACTCCACATTTTCTCCTTCCTAAATCCCTAATTTCAAATTCTCAATCGAAAGTTGTCATGTCTAATTCCCCGACCCAAAATCCAAATCCTGAAAATATGCAAACTCTAAAAAATCCCCAAACAACCAAAATTCAAACGTCCAAGCAAGACTTTCTTACTATTAAAGACGTATCGAAAGTCTACGAAACCCCTAAAGGCCCTTACGTCGTTCTCGACGGTGTAAACCTGACTATTAATGAAGGCGAATTTATTTGTTTGATTGGTCACTCGGGCTGCGGCAAATCCACTTTGCTGAATATGATTGCGGGATTCAACGGGCCGACAAACGGAGAAGTAGCCCTGGAAGGTTCCCAGATTACTGAACCAGGCCCCGATCGCATGGTGGTGTTTCAAAACTACTCGCTGCTACCGTGGCTGACTGCTACTGAAAACATTCACCTCGGCGTTGAAAATGTTTACCCGGAAAAGTCCGCAGACGAACACAATACGATCGTCAAGGAACACTTGGAATTAGTGGGGCTCACCGAAGCTTGTAACAAAAGACCGGGCCAATTGTCTGGGGGGATGAAACAACGGGTGGCGATCGCCCGAGCTCTGGCAACTCGCCCCAAACTATTGATTTTGGACGAACCTTTCGGAGCTCTAGACCCGATTACCCGGGAAGAGTTACAGGAAGAATTGCTGAAAATTTGGCGGAAGGAAAAAATTACCGTCATTATGATTACTCACGATATTGATGAGGCTTTGTTTTTGGCCGATCGCATCGTGATGATGACCAACGGGCCAGCAGCTTCCATCGGCGAAGATATGCACGTTCCGTTCAGCCGTCCCCGGAACCGGGCGCGGATTATGGAAGACCCGAAATACTACGAACTTCGCAACTTTGCTTTGGAGTTCCTGTTTTCTCGCTACGCGCACCACGAAGGGGATGAAGCAACGGACTCGGAGACAGAAGCCGTCGCACTACCCATGCCATTACCTGCTAGCAAAAAGCCTGCGCTTGCCGAGACTGCTAACAAGCCGATCGCACCTGCACCTTTTGTGTCTCACGCAGCCGTTGCCCCAGAAGCTTCGCCAAAAAAACGCGGCATCCTGGCAGCCTCGTGGTTCGTAGCAATGGTTACTTTAGCTGCCGTCAATATGTCTGCTATTTCCAGCCAGCTAAAGGAAGCGAAACTAGAAGAAACTGCACCGCAGGCGACGAATGCGGCGGCGGTTGTGAGTTCTCCCGCCAGCCCGCAAATCGCAGCAAGTTCGATCATCGCACCGACTGCTAGCCCTGCACCCATCGCTGCTGCTAGCCCTGCACCCATCGCTGCTGCTGCAAGTTCTGCGCCCATCGCTGCTGCAAGTCCTGCACCGAATGCCAGCTCTGCAGCCATCGCTGCTGCAAGTCCTGCACCGAATGCCAGCCCTGCAGCCATCGCTGCTGCAAGTCCTGCACCGAATGCCAGCCCTGCAGCCATCGCTGCTGCTAACAGCGCCGTCGCGCCCAATGCAGCAACCAGTGCCACATCAGAGATTTCTGACCAAGCCGAACTCGATGCGATCGGACAGAAGTTGTATGCACAAATCGACCAAAAGTGGAGAACAATTCCAACATTTACCGAAAGTTTGACTTATCGGGTCAAAGTAAAACAAAACGGGGATATCCTACAGTTCGATCCCACAAATAAAGCAGCTAAAGATTTCGTCAAAGAAACTCCTCTACCTGTTTTGCAAACTCCTGTCGGTGCCACAGCCGGCGCTGAAAAAACTGCTGAGTTCCAAGTAACTTTTAGCCCCACCAACGGTGGCGTATTTGAAGTTAAATCAGGGAAGTAGGCGACATAATACTCCCGCACTAAATCTCACCTTGCTATCAACAACTAGGTCAAAAGTAGTACCTGGGCGCTGTTTGAAATAGGCAAAAATTCCTCCTACCCCCCATTTTTGGGGGTGACAAGAGTTAGGTTGGAATTTCCTCTGTTTGAGGAAGATTTAGTAGCAGCCAGAAGCTGACTACAAGCGAGAGCGAACACGATTTTTAGTAAGATAGCGGGTAATTTTAAATCAGGGTATTGTCCGTTTCTGGGAAGCATATATGCGGAAATTTAGTAAGGATTGACACGTTATTTGCAGGAGCCCTCAGTTCCGACTATAATGACAAATTACGAATTACCCATTAGCTTTCAAAAATTAGCATCTAAAATCACCAGATGGAAACTATAAAAACTCTTTGCCCTTACTGCGGTGTAGGTTGCGGTCTAGAAGTTGTTCCAGACAAAAAACAAAGTTGGAAAGTGCGGGGCGATCGCAATCACCCATCGAGTCAAGGTATGGTTTGTATTAAGGGAGCAACCGTAGCAGAGTCCATTCGGAGCGATCGGCTACTGTATCCGATGATGCGAGATACTCTCGACCAACCGTTCCGCCGCGCTAGCTGGGACGAAGCTCTCGATGCAATTGTTAATCGCATCCAAACAATTCGCAGCACCAGCGGCCCCGATGCTTTGTGCGTTTACGGTTCGGGTCAATTCGTAACAGAAGATTATTATGTTGCCCAGAAACTAATGAAAGGTTGTCTGGGTACTAATAATTTTGATGCGAATTCTCGCTTGTGTATGTCTTCGGCCGTGTCAGGATACGTTCAAAGCTTTGGTTCGGACGGGCCGCCTTGCTGTTACGACGATTTAGAATTAACCGATTGCGCTTTTATTATCGGCAGCAATACAGCGGAATGCCATCCGATCGTGTTTAATCGATTAGCAAAATACCACAAAAAGCATCCCCATGTCAAGATGATTGTGGTAGACCCGAGGCGGACTCCGACTGCTGAAGCTGCGGATTTGCACTTAGCAATTAAACCGGGTACGGATATAGATTTGCTTAACGGAATTGCATATTTGTTGTTACACAGGCAAGCAATAGATTCTAACTTTATTCAAGAATGCACGGCGAATTTTTCAGCTTTTGCTGAGGTTATTAGCAGCTACACGCCGGAGTTTGTAGCCTCGCGGTGCGGCATTACTGTCAGCGAGTTAGAAACGGCGGCAAACTACTGGGAACAGTCGCAGCGGGTTTTGTCGCTGTGGTCGATGGGAATCAACCAGTCGTCGGAAGGCACGGCAAAGGTGCGATCGCTGATTAATTTGCACTTGATGACCGGTCAAATCGGCAAACCGGGATGCGGCCCGTTTTCCCTTACCGGCCAGCCAAACGCGATGGGAGGGCGGGAAGCGGGAGGACTGTCTCACTTGCTCCCAGGCTACCGATTTGTGAAAAATGCTGAACACAGAACCCAAGTCGAGGAGTTTTGGGGAATCGCACCGGGAAGCATTTCCCCGAATCCGGGCCGCACAGCTTGGGATATGATTACCGGTTTGGAAACTGGCGAAGTCGAGTTGCTGTGGATTGCAGCTACCAATCCGGTGGTGAGTATGCCGGATTTGGAACGCACTAAAGCCGCTTTGCTGCGATCGCCCTTTACTATTTATCAAGAAGCTTACTATCCCACTGAAACCTCCGCCTACGCTCACATCCTGCTGCCGGCAACGCAGTGGAGCGAAAAAACCGGAGTAATGACGAATTCCGAACGCCGCGTTACGTTTTGTCCCGGTTTCGACACTCCCTCCGGGGAAGCCCGGGACGACTGGAGCATTTTCGCCGAGGTGGGACGGCGGTTGGGTTTTGCCCAACACTTTGCTTTCGACAGCGTTGGTGACGTATACAAAGAGTACGTGCAGTTGACGCAGGGCCAGCCTTGCGACATCACAGGCCTCAGCCATGAGTATTTGCGCACCGAAGGCCCCCAGCAGTGGCCCTGCCCAGAAAATCTGCCTCCGCATCCCGCGAACGAAGCGAAACGGCTGTACACTGACAGGCGTTTTCACACTCCTGACGCGCGGGCGAGATTTTCGGCCTATCACTCCCGGGGACTGGCAGAACCTCCCGATCCGAATTATCCGTTTGTGTTGACGACAGGAAGAGTTTACGGACACTGGCACACGATGACGCGGACGGGTAGAACAGAGAAAATTAATCAATTGCACCCCGATCCGTTTTTGGAAATTCACCCCCGCGATGCTGCCAAATTGCAGATTAAGGAGGGGGATTTGCTGGAAGTTCGATCGCGCCGTGGCAAGGCGCAGTTTCCAGCAAAAGTCACAAAGGCGATCGCCCCAGGTACGCTATTTGTACCCATGCACTGGGGTTGCCTGTGGGCCGAAGGTGCTGAAGCCAATGCCATGACTCATGCTGCAAGCTGTCCAGATTCCAAACAGCCTGAGTTAAAAGCTTGTGCGGTGCAGTTGAGCCTGGTTGGGGCAGAAACTGCAGCGGAAGTTGTCGCAGAAGTTGCAGCAGAAGTTGCAGCAGAAGTTGCAGCAGAAGTTGGGGAATTTAATTGGGCCAAATCCACCCTTGCCGTCACTTCTTGAGCTGCCGTCCAACTATGGGATGTTACAAATCACCGCAGAACGAGCCGGAAGCCTCGGGCGATAGACATGGGGAGGAACGTGGTGGACGTTCGGCGATACGTTCGGCGAGCGCTCCGTCAATCGCGCTCAGTCGAACTATTGGAGATTTACTCCACACATGAATCTGGGTTCTTGAACAAGATTCTAAAATTGTGCACTCTTCCCGACACGAGTCCGGGGCGGGTATCCGTTTTTTGGGGTAACAACCTCTCTCGATCAAGCAATTTTGAACCCGGACATACCCTACAGATAAATCTTAAATCTCAAATCCCAGATCTAAAACCTAAAATCGTTATGGCATTACGCAGCCTAAAAACTGCGTTTCCCCGGCAGAGCTCGGGAATAAGGAAAATTAAATTTATGTAAATTTATGTATTCTGAGTTCTTCCTTCTTGATTGGGGGTTTTTCCTGGGGGAGAATGTCTTCTGGCGAATGCTTTCGGCCTTCTTTTTAATTAATCGAGTCAGACAATTGCAGTTTGCACCTAGAGGTGCTATGATGTTTTTACAAGGCTTTATTTTCGGCAGTACAGTTCGTTCGATCGGCGTTCCTCCGGATTTAAATCTCTACACCCTCGATTCTGGAGAATGTTCAATGTCAATCTATGTCGGCAATTTATCCTACGAAGTAACGCAGGAGCACCTCAGCCAAACTTTTGGAGAATACGGAACAGTAAAGCGCATTCAATTGCCTGCTGACCGCGAAACAGGCCGGATGCGTGGCTTCGCTTTTGTAGAAATGTCTACTGAAGCCGAAGAAACCGCAGCCATTGAGGCTCTTGACGGTGCTGAGTGGATGGGTCGCGACCTCAAAGTCAACAAAGCAAAACCCCGTGAAGAACGTGGTTCCAATGCTGGTGGTGGTAACTGGGGCAACAACGATCGCGGTGGCAATTCTCGTCGCTACTAAACCACCCGAGCTAAATTTTTAGCTATCTTGTATATGGCGTCGGAGCAAGCTGGGAGTCAACAATCATTTTCTGTTGAGAATAGATAGTTAGTTCAGTGTAGCACCGCGCCTTAAAAGCCTCAAAATATTGCTAGACAATAGTTTGAGGTTTTTTTATGGCAAAAATTATTAATCAGGAGGTCATCGCGTGCGATCGATTCCTAGTTGGCACGAAAAACTATAAAAAATAACAGGCACAGAGAGTCGCCTTCCCCACTACCCGCGTGGCGCAGTGAAACCAGGCAATCGCAGAGTTTTGTGCTTGCAAAGTGTACCGAACAATGGCAAAATCATCAACAATGATGACTAAATCACTGGTATGCTGAAAAAAATATTTAGGCAAATTTCCAAGTTCAGCAATGATGAAAATTTTCTGCATTTTACAGAAAGTGTAGAAGTAATAATATCGAAAATTTTATCACTGGCGATGATTTGGGTAATTCTCCTCAGCGTTTGCGATTTGCTGATTTTTTTAGCAAAAGAATTGGTAAGCAACACTGATAATTTGTTAAAAGACACGTTGTTTGTCATATTTGGGTTATTTTTAAATGTTTTAATTGCATTGGAAATCTTGGAAAATATTACAGCTTATCTGAAAAAGCACGTAATTCAAGTAGAGCTAGTTATTGTAACTTCTTTGATAGCAGTATCTAGAAAAATCATCATTCTTGACCTGGAAAAAAAAACAGCAGCCGACTTGATTGGTTTAGCGACTGCCATTTTCGCCCTTTCCATCAGTTACTTGATAGTGCGGTACACAAATAAAGAAAAAGAGTAATATCGGGAATTGAGAAGTGGGAATTTTAAATAACTAATATAGCAATCCTCGCCTCATTTGTGAATTTCTTACTCCCTCCCCTTACCAAGGGGAGGGTTGGGGTGGGGTAAAAAAATTACGACTTATTTAGAATTGCTCTATCATATCCGGTCGATTGACCAGAAATGATATTATTCCAATAAACCAGGAGGGGGCACAATTTCAATTCGGCCTTGTTCTAAGTCAACAATTGGCACAATCTCTTCCACAAAAGGAATCAAAATTTTTGTGGATTTAGGCTCTTTAACGCGAATTTTCCGGGGTTTGCGGGTATTTCTGGGGTCAGCGTTGGCTTTGGGAGTTTCAGGCTGTTTTGGCTTTTCTAATTCTGCGGCGACAATTTCCGGCGGCGTTAGATTCGTTTCTACTTCTAAAAGGTCGTTACCTGCGGGAATAATATCACTTACCTTGCCTAAAATTTCCCCGGTTAGCTGGTTAAAAACTTCCATACCGATCAAATCTTGGACGTAAAACTCATCAGATTCGAGGTAAGGTCGATCGGTCTTTTCAACAAACAACTTACAGCCCCGCAGCGCCTCAGCACTATCGCGGTCTTCCACACCCTCTACCTCTACAGCATACAGCCCTTTGCCCGGAATGTAGCGACCGCCCAAAAACTCGATCGGTTCCGGTTCACTTTTGTTAGGGCGCAAAATCCACCGCTTCCCCGGTTCGATAAACCTTTCCGGGAAATCCGAATCGGGATAGACTCGCACTTCCCCGTCCAAACCTTGAGCTGCTACAATTTTACCGATTTCTATCCACTCAGACATAGATTATATCACTCAAATTGCTAGTAATTGATAAGGGGAATTTGGTGTTTGGAATTGAGAAGCCGCAATAGGGAAGTGGGGATTGGCAACTGAAAAATGTTGAATTATTTTTATTCCTTATTCCCTCTTCCCTTCTCCCTCTTCCCTCTTCCTTCTTCCCTCTTCCTTCTTCCTTCTTCCTTCTTTACACCAATCCAGTTCTCAGCGCTACAACTGCTGCTTGCACGCGGTCATCCACTGCCAACTTATTCATAATACCGCGAACATGAGTTTTAATCGTATTTGGACTCAAGTAAAGCGCCGCTGCAATTTCGGGATTGCTGTTACCTTCCACCATTAATTTTAACACCTCCAATTCCCGCTGTGACAACTGACCAAAAGTAGTTGTAGAGGCAGGTATCGGGGGTTTGAGGTGTTCAATGACAGTCCGGGCAATTTGAGGGTCAAGATATGTAGCCCCCTCTGCTGCGGCTGCAATCGCTGCTAACAGCCTGTCTACGGAAGCACCTTTAATACAATAAGCATCAGCACCGCTAGAAAGGGCAGCAATAATTTCAGTTTCTGCCGTGTGAGAAGTTAACATTACTACTCGAACTTCTGGCAGTTGTGCTTTAATTTGCTGCGTCGCTGCTATGCCGTCCAGCCGTGGCAAACCGATATCCATCACAATAATATCAGGTTTAAGTTTCAGTGCGGCTGCTACGCCTAAATACCCGTCTTCTGCTTGTCCTACTATTTCTATTTCTGGGGAATCGGCTAAAACTTGCTCTAATCCCAGTTGCATCATCGGGTCATCTTCAACAATTAAAATTCTCATAATACGAAGGAAGAAGGAAGAAGGAAGAAGGAAGAAGGAAGAAGGAAGAAGGAAGAAGGAAGAAGGAAGAAGGAAGAAGGAAGAAGGAAGGAGGAAGAAGGAAGAAGGAAGAAGGAAGGAGGAAGATTACTTAGTTGTTAATATTTTACATTAACTTATACCGAACCAATAACAAATAATCCATAACAACTAACTAATGACTAACTTTTAAAACCTCCACGAATTCGCCTGGTAAAATCCCGGTTTCCACTGGTGGCAAAACTGCTAAACCACTTGTATTGGCGAGGTTAATTAAATTCGCTGAATTTTGGCTGCCGCTAGCAGGTTCAAATTCCCACACTCCCGCAACTAAATGTAGTTTACCCCAAACATAAGTTTCGCGCCGGCCAGGCGATCGCAATTCAGCATTACACCTAGCTTTGACAAACTCCGGCCCCCAAGCATCCGGGCCAAGCCCAGAAATCTTTTTCAAAGCAGGCACAACAAACCGCCAACAACAGACTAAAGCCGAAACCGGATTTCCCGGCAAACCAAAATAGAGACAATCCGAACTCAAAGTCGGCGAATCATCATTTTTTTCACCTCGTTTAAACGCAGCAACCGTTAAAGGTTTCCCCGGCTTAATCGCCACCGAACTAATGTGAACTTTTCCTCCCAAATCTGCCAAAATTTTCTCGACATAATCGTAGTCTCCTACGGAGACGCCCCCCGTAGAAAGCACCACATCCGCCGTCGCAACAGCCCCGGATATCGCCTTATTTAACGCATCTTCATTATCAGAAACAATCCCCAATCGAATCGGTTCAAATCCCATTTGGGCCAACAAAACTGTCAAAGCATACTGATTCGAGTCTACCAGTTTACCCGGTGCCAAAGGTTCGTCTGGCGATACCAATTCGTCACCCGTAGAAAAAATTGCCACCCGCAGCCGCCGATAAACTGGAACTTGAATGCACTGGGCAGTTGCTAACACCGCCATTTCTGGGGCGTTGATAACTGTACCGGAAGTTAGCAAAGTTGTTCCTGCTTGATAAAAAGTGCCTTTGTGCCTGACAAATGCTTGCGGTTTTTCAGGAGAAACTAAGATAAAAATGCGATCGCCCTCACGCCTTGTTTCTTCCTGCATTACCACCGTATCAGCACCCGCAGGCATCACCCCACCCGTAAAAATCCGCGCCGCTTGCCCCGATTGCATGGTATTCCGAGGCTGATATCCGGCTGGAATTTCTTCAACTACTTCGAGTACCGCTGGTTTTTCGGCGCTACAATTTTCAACATCAGCAAAGCGCACCGCGTACCCATCCATTGCGGAATTGTCCCAATAAGGAAAATCAAGGGAACCAGTTACAGGGGCAGCCAAAATGCGCCCCGATGCTGCCAGCAAGTCTACAGTTTCTACATCCCGCTGACTGTCGAGGGGTTGCGCCAAATTTAGAACGATCGATTCTGCTTCTTTCACTGACAGCATGACTGTCTCCTTGTTTTGATAACACTCCTGATTAAGTTTAGCAAAATATCCAGAGATATTGGTGATATAATTTTTTGTACTTGGGCAGTAAACCTAATTTTTGGTGTTAATTGCTTATGACTATTTCTCGCTTTGTTGTTCGACTAAATGGTTTATCCTTATTTCTGGTTGTGCTGCTGATACTTTTCACTCAACTTTCCGGCTTAAAAGTCAGCGATTTATTCTTTCACCCTTATTTTTCCCCCAATCCCAATGTCGCCTTGCTAACTCGGACATTCCAGATTTTATGTTCTGTACCCGTCATTGTTTGTACTTTCACCTATGGACTAGCTCAAAGTATTCAACCGCGCAATTTAGAAAATCGATTTATTCTCTTCTCCGCTCTTTTAACAGGCGGCTTTCTGCTCAATCACAGTTACAGAATTCATATATATATGATAGCATTAGGCATTCCCAAGCTAGGAGTAAGCCTTTTGTACGCCGTTGTTTTGTCCTCCTACGGATGGTTTTTTCGGCGAGAACTACTGTTGACTCCCTACCAAATATTGTTAGCGGCTTTGGGCTTGTTGTTTTTTGCGATCGGCGTGGATTCCCTGCATTTAAAAAACAAGATGTTCTCCAGTTTACTAGAGGGAGTACCTAAACTGTTTAGCGAAATTAACATTGCATTTTATTATTGGTATGTCTGTAAGTGTTTACTACAAAAAGCTTTTTATAAAACTCTTGATAGCTAGTTATAAGTAGGTGATATCATTATCAAAACTGCCTCAAAAAATATCCTAAAATCCCCTGGCTACCTCAATAATATTTACAGTATCTCCATCGTTCTGCCTTGCTCGGCATTCATATACATTATGTGGCTTAAAAATTCCAACGCACTTTGATAAAATACCATGATAGCAGTTACCATCAACTTCAACTCCATAATTAAAATAACCGACGACCAATTTTATCAATTGTGTCGTGAAAACCCCGATGTCAAATTTGAACGCAATGCCGAAGGAGAAATAATCGTTATGTCACCCACAGGAGGAGAAACCGGAAATTACAATTTTGAAATAGCTACTGATTTTGGAATTTGGAACAGACAAACTCAACTGGGAGTTTGTTTCGATTCTTCAACTTGCTTCCAACTGCCCAGCGGTGCAAACCGTTCTCCCGATGTCTCTTGGATTGAAAAATCAAGATGGGATGCCCTCACTCCCGAACAAAAACAAAAATTTCCTCCCATTGCCCCGGATTTTGTCTTAGAGTTAATGTCGCCAACCGACAGTTTAAAAGATACTCAAGACAAAATGCAAGAATACATGAATAACCAAGTAAAACTAGGCTGGTTAATCAACCGCAAAACCCGGAGAGTCGAAATTTCTCGCCAAGGACAAGAAATAGAAGTTTTGGAATGTCCAACAGAACTTTCAGGAGAAGATATTTTGCCCGGTTTCGTGCTAAACTTGCAAACACTGTGGCAATAACTAGACATCTTGCATCTATCAGCGTTTATTTGCGTTCATCTGCGGTTAAAAAAAATCTAATGGAAACAAATACAGAAACCACTGCAACCACTGGCTTAACAGCGGAACAACACAAACAGAAAATGCAGCGCCGCCAAGACGTGCAATCACAGCGAATCGCTAACTCATCCAAAGAAAAAGGTTTAATTATAGTCAATACGGGTAACGGTAAAGGCAAAACCACGGCCGCTTTGGGAATGGTTGTGCGATCGCTCGGTCACGGATACCGCGTCGCTATAGTACAATTTATCAAGGGAGCTTGGGAACCTGCAGAAAAAGCCGTTTTTCAACTCTGGGAAAAACAGCTAGAATTCCACGCAATGGGGGAAGGCTTTACCTGGGACACGCAAGACCGCGATCGAGATATCGAAACAGCTCAAAAAGCCTGGGAAAAATCCCTAACTTTTATCTGCAATCCCGAATTTAAATTAGTTCTTCTAGATGAAGTCAATATAGCATTAAAACTAGGTTATTTGCAAGTCGAGCAAGTGCTTTCCGGGTTAGACCAAAAACCAGAAGAAACCCACATTATTTTAACAGGCAGAGGCGCCCCGCCAGCGCTAATCGAACGCGCAGACTTGGTGACAGAAATGACTTTAGTTAAGCATCCATTCCGAGAACAAGGCATTAAAGCTCAACCAGGTATTGAGTATTAATGTTTTTTGTAGTCAGGACTTTTCACCAATCTCACATCTAAAATCTTAAATATATCCTAAGCTGACAAGGTTAAAGTAAAAGTTGACCCCTTGCCAAACTCGCTACTCACAGTAATTTCTCCCCCCAGCATCTGAGAGTATTTCTGCGCTATTGCCAAGCCCAAACCCGTACCTCCGTACTTGCGGGTAGTCGAAGCATCAGCTTGCGTAAAAGGTTGAAATAACTTTTGTAGCTGTTCAGGAGTAATCCCAATCCCCGTATCAGTACACTTAATAATTAACTGTTCCGAATTCCCACTATTCTCGTCATTGTTTATTCTTTCAACGCTGAGTGTAACTGTTCCTTTATGAGTAAACTTAGCTGCATTACTGAGCAAATTAAACAAAATTTGAGTCAACTTAATTTTATCCGAATATAATTCGCCAATATTATTAGGACACTCCACATTCAGGCGATTAGTGTTTCGCAAAAATAGCGGTTCAACAGTTCTGGCTACATCTTGAACGGCCTCCGACACGTCAAAACTTTCTAATTCAAGTTCCGCGTGACCGGCTTCAATCTTGGACAAGTCCAGAATATCATTAATTAAGGAAAGTAAAAGCTGGCCTGAATTGTGAATTCTCTCCAAATCGGACACAAAATTTTCTTCGCCCAAATCTAAAGCCTCTTCTTGCAGAATCTCGCTGTAACCGATAATCGCATTCAGAGGAGTTCGCAGTTCGTGGCTCATGTTAGCCAAAAACTGACTTTTAGCCAAACTAGCTGCTTCTGCGGCTTCCTTTGCCTTGTAGAGTTCTGCCTCGGCTTGCAAGCGGTCGGTTACGTCGTGAGCAAGCACTAATTCAGCATTTCTGCTATCAAATACCATGGCATAAGAAGTAATTTCAACATCAATAATTGTTCCGTCTTTTTTCTGGTGCTGCCACACACCTGCAAACTCAATACCGGCATCTACTTGGGAGATATTTTCTAGCAATCTCGGCCGCTCTTGGGGGGGACGAATGTCCGCAACGGTCATGTTGAGAAATTCGTCACGAGTGTAGCCGTAGTGTTGGACAGCAGCCTGATTGACGGCTATAAATTCCAGAGTTTCTAAATCGTAAACCCACATCGGATGGGGGTTATTTTTAAACAAAAGTCTGTAGCGTTCTTCCGAGGCTCGCAGTTCGGCTTCGGCTTGTTTGCGCTCGGTAATGTCGCGGACAACAGTGCAAATAATCTCGCGGCCGCCGTAGGAAATCACGCTCCCGCTCACTTCCACATCCACGCAGGAACCGTCTCGGCGGCGGTAGAGAACTTCGCCAATTCTGAATTGTTTGTTCGTCAGCAGCAACTCGATATTGTTGTCAATTAGCTCTTTAGAGTAAGCGATGATATCGTAAATAGTTAGTTGCGAAATCGCATCAGGACTGTAATCGAGCAAGTCTCTAAACGCTGTATTGGCTTCCAAAAGGCGTTTGGTTTGAGCGTCCCATAGGAAAATACAATCTGTAGCTTGCTCGACTACGGCTCGGTAGCGGGCTTTTTCCTCAAGTTGTTCGCTTTCGGCTTGGGCGATGGCACTCAACATTCCGTTGATAGTATGGGCAAGGTCTGACAACTCATCTTCACCCGTAACCGGCAGTCGCACCGAGAGGTCTTGGCTGCTGCTGACGTGGTTCACTGCTTTCGCCAAACCGCTCAACCGAGACAGCACCAGACGCTCTAGCAGTAGCAGAGTGCAGCCGACCAACCCAACTCCCGCTAACGCTACAGACCCCAGCAGGTACAGCAAACTAATTTGACCTTGCCGATATATTTCTCTGGGGATATCCACCCGCAACAGCAGCGCAGGTTGGTTGTAAATATCGCGGATCAAAGTGTAACCCGCGATCGACTCTTCGCTTACAGGACGCACCAAAATCGGCTTTTTTTCCGACAGTTTCTCCCGCGCTTTCTGAAAGTCAGCAGGCAACCCAGGCTCATTAACGCTGTGTACGATTAGCGGCAAGCGAGTAATTTTAGAAAGCTTCGCAATGCCCGCAGCATCCAAGTTGCGCCCGAATATCAGCGTACCTCGGATCGGGCCGGTGCTTTTAGTCGTCAGAATTGGCCGGGAACTAATCAGTATTGGCCCTGATGGTAGCAGCAAGATACCAGCGATGCTGCTTTTGGCGTTGGGGTGCTGCAACAGCGCGTCACTGAGAGAAATGCGCCGTTTTAATGCTTCTGGAACAGACGTTAGTTTCAGCTTTTCGCTGTCGAAACCCGTACCGTAAACTATTTTGCCCGAAGTATTGACAAATACGGCTATATTAACTCTCAAATTAGCCAGCCCTTCTGGAATTAAATTGGAGGCAATAAATTCTGAGTTGCGGTTTTGGATGAAAGCGTAGGTGTCGTCCCAGGCCGACCAGTCGGCAAAGCGCGAGTTGAAGTCGTCTGCAGTTTGCCCGAACACGCTGAGCACTCCCTTGACAACCTGTGTGGCTTCTTGTTCCTCTGCTTTGATCAGGCTGCCCAAGAGGATTCTTGAGGAGGCGGCATACAGAATGCCAGTCAATCCAGCGATAGTAATGCCAATGATCGATAGTGTTTTCCGACGCAGTTTCATCTTGCCATGTGTGTGGTGTCCGTCCGAAATTCTAAACTCAGGAGCAATTTTACTGCTGTTTCCTGAACCCTGAGCGAAAGCAATTTGATCCGGGGGCCCCCGATGTATCAGTGGGGTTGCTTTCTTCAATTCTAAAATCTAAAATCTAAAATCTAAAATCTAAAATCTAAAATCGATTGACTGGTGGCGCAGCGCGTGTTTCCTACTTTTCCCACACCTGCTGCTTGTGAGCTTCCTTGCAAATACCCAAGATGCGCCGATCGTTGTCGCTGATGGTGGAAATTGGGTAATACTGTTGCAGATTTACGGAGTAGGGAGAGCGACTGCCGTCGTAACTGTCAACTACTGTTAAATTTAACTGAGTTTGATCGCTTGTGCCGTAAAAACAGTAAAAAGCAGACCGAGGCAGGTAAAAAGCTCCGACTACCTTACTCTGCCGCATTTCCAATACCAAATATTCTTGTTTAATTTCATCTGGCTTGCTCGACTGGCCGTAGAGGTAAATGCCATCTGCTAAACCTGTGCTAGCTGTATCTGGCGCAGGATTTGGGGGAGATTGCAAGCTTAAAACGCTGGATTTGATGTCCGAGTCCTGCACCAGGCGTGCGGGGAATGCGATGCTGAAGTTACTGGGCGAGAGAGCAAGCACGATCGCGATCGCTTCTAAACTTCCTGTCAATATCAAATAAGTCAAAACCACTCCAGACCCCAAAATTTAAAATACCTGGTTCCAAGCGCCTTTTGTACCAGTTTCACAAAGATCGTAGAGAAACCGGGTATTTGGCTTAATGTTGGCTATTAACTTGAAGGAACGATCGCCCGCCCGGTTCCTGAACTTAAATGTAAGATTAGTTTTGACAAATTTTGCGTCCGCCCTGATTGGGCAATCCACCCATCAAATAATACCATTTTAGATTTTAAATTTTATAGTCCTGGACGCATCTACTACAATTTTCTCTCCGAAGACAACGTAGTGAAGCAATCTCAAACCCTTGATTTAAGCTCGATAGTGCGTAAGTCCTGTTTTAGATTAAAGAATGGAATAATTGGGAATGACCTATTGCCTAATTGTGTGAATCACCTGCTTACAGTTACATTCTTTTTTCAACCTGGTATAGACGTAAAAAAAGTTGAGATTTCCCAAAATCTCAACTTTTTTAGTAACTAACTAGCCAAGTATTCTCGGACTTGAGATTGGCGGCGCCGCAGGTGGGCAAGGGCTTGATGTTCTAGCTGCCGCACCCGTTCCCGGCTGAGATTGAGGCGTTCTCCCACTTTCGCCAGAGACATTTCTGTGCCGTCTTCCAAACCGAAGCGCAGAATTATCACATCTCGCTGCTGGGGGGTCAGTTCTGATATCAAAGTATCGAGGTCTTGCCGCAGCAATTCCGAGGTAATGTAGTTGTCGGGAGATGCAGTTTCGTCTTCTAAGAGTTCTTGCAGTTCGGTATCTTGGTTGTCTCCTACCCGCAAGTCCAAAGAAACTGGATGTCTTGCCATCAGCAGGTATTCCCGAATTTGGGAAGGGTGCAGTTCCAAGGCCGCGGCAATTTCCCCGGGGGAGGGAGATCGGCCCAACTGCTGGGTAAGTTCCCGCTGCACTTTTTTGATTTTGTTGAGTTTTTCGGTGATGTGAATTGGCAATCGAATTGTGCGGGCGTGTTGGGCGATCGCGCGGGTAATTGCTTGCCGAATCCACCAGTAGGCATAGGTAGAAAATTTGTATCCCCGCATTGGGTCAAATTTTTCGACTCCTCGTTCTAAACCAAGGGTGCCTTCTTGAATTAAATCCAAGAATTCCATATTGCGTTTCTGGTATTTTTTGGCGATCGCCACTACTAGCCGCAAATTCGCTTCAATCATCTTTTGCTTAGCCCGCCGCCCTATGTGTAATATCCGGCTAAGTTCAGGTTCGGTCAACTCCATTTCGGCAGCCCACTCTTGATTCG
Source organism: Microcoleus vaginatus PCC 9802 (assembly GCA_022701275.1). NCBI lineage: Bacteria > Bacillati > Cyanobacteriota > Cyanophyceae > Oscillatoriales > Microcoleaceae > Microcoleus > Microcoleus vaginatus. Next base: position 6,008,236 of record CP031740.1, on the reverse strand, counting down.
TCAGATCCCGCTGCCATTCTTTAGCAAGTGCTTGTTTTGCTTCGATTAATTTCATCATTTGCTGCACTTGCTTCCCGAAAACAATTTCTTCTTCTCGGGTTAGCAGGGGTACGCGACCGATCTCGTGCAGATAGGTACGAACCGTATCCGTTGAGGAGTATGGCCGGCTGCCCATGCGATCGGCTTTCACTGTTTTGTTTTTGGGGGTTATGGTGGACATGGGTGAGTATTGCACTCCTTGTAACAACAGATAAAAAGTTGGTGATACCCTGTCCCACTTTTGCAAGTGGGATAAAGACTGCGACAAAGGGGATGTTTCCCCTCCTGTTTATCGGTGACGATCGGTAGAAGCTTTTTGTTTGGGATTACTTTTGTGCTGGATTTTCCAGTAATCCCCGTCGATTTTCGGTAGCTCGCTAGCTTTAACGGCTAGTTCAAGGCGAAGTGGAGCAAGAGTTTAGTTTTCTCAATATTATTCCCAATTTTGAGGATCGTAAAGGGTAAAAACCTCTGTCTTAAGGTCAAGATTCTACATTTTTCCTTAAGGTTTTGAATTCCCTGTTAGTTTTAACTGCCACTCAACTTCACAATACTCATGCAAACAGACTCATGCAATTCGAGGGCTTTGTTTTGCTCTCTGTTCCATCATCGCTTGAAATTTTCTCGCTGCCTAGATGCTGGCATGCGAGATAACCGAACTGGATCGCCGTATTAGATGCGAGTAACTGTTTAAAATATTTATTGACATTTTTATTTAAATATGCTAATCCAATTCTGCTACGAGTAACGACAAGGTGTATAAAGGCTGGCTGTTGCCCTGTTTGACTTTCATTGTGCTGCGAGGCTCCATCATCTCCATCATGTTTAAGCTTATGCAAATTTTGGGCAGTTAGGGATGAGGGGTGAGGGGGTGAAAGGGGAAAAGCTTCTGACTGAAAGCTGGGGTCTAGTTTTTTTGACGTTCAATCGCACTTTTTCGTTTATAACTGAGGCAAAAATCAGATATTTCTGTCATTGCCCGCGATCGCGAATTGTTCGCAAAGACTAATTTACAGTAACATTTGCCTCAGTTCTGTAATTAATCTCGCAGTTGTCAATCTAAAATCCCAAATCCATTTTAGCAGATTCTGCCTCGGCAAATACTTGTTCATCGGGCATTTCTTGCCAGTCAATATCCCCAATTTCTCTGTAGAATTGCTCGTCATAGGGGCGAGTTTGCACGACTACGGGCATGGGTACGGCGTGCCCCAAAACTAATGCTTGCTGTTTGGAGTCGAGTTTTGCCAAAACTGAACGCAAACTCTGCCCTCCCGAAACGCCGGTAAAAATAGCATCGATGTCTTTATCGTCGTTTAGCAAAGCAGTAATGCGCGTCCCGACTTGCGACATGACTTCGGCATCGATGCCAGAAGGACGCTGGTCTACAATCAGCAGGGTTACGAAGTATTTTCGCATTTCTCTGGCGATCGTACCGAAAATAGTTGAGCGCACGATCGCCGGATCGAGAAAGCGGTGAGCTTCTTCAATGGTAATCACCAATGGCTGCGGGCGATCGCACGGATTTTTGCTCTGCAAAAACTTCTCAGCTTTCCGCACGTAAGCTTGGTGAATGCGGCGAGTAATTACATTTGCAGCCAACATATACGACAGCAAATCCGAGTGGGAACCGAACTCAATTACTACATTCTTCCCGCCATCCAAACACTGCAAAACTTCAGTCACATAATTTTTCGGACAGCGTTTCCGAATGTATTTCAAATCATTCAGCCGCTCTAATTTCCGCTGCAAAGCCATAATCGAAGACTTATTTCCCCGCTTTTCTTCGCAAAACATTTGGATATCTTCGTTGCTCATTTCCAGCAACTTGTTTATCCAACCACTTCCAAGCTCATTTCGCAAAATAATCGCATTTTCGATACTAGCTTCCGACAAATTCAACTCGCGCTGCACCAGCGCTATATCTTCCACTTCAATTTGATCGAAACTTAAAAATAACTCTTGAGCGTCGCGGACTCCCCGGCGTTTCGTCGATTCTGGATCGAGGGTATAAATCTGAATTTTATCGGGAAACAACTGCCGCAAACCTTTAACAGTGCTGAACTGTTTCCCTTCCGAAACTGCTTCCCACCCGTACTCCGAGTGCATATCAAAAATTAGATTGACAGCAGCTTGCTTGCGAATAATTCCCGACAATAGCAAGCGCGTCAGAAAAGATTTTCCCGTTCCCGACTTGCCAAAAACGCCGTTGCTGCGTTCCACAAATCGGTCTAAATCCAAGCACACAGCAACGTCCATGTCAATCGGTTTGCCGATCGCAAAATTGCGGCGGTACGGGTCATCTTCCCAGCCAAAAACTGCCCGAAAATCAGTTTCTTTGGCATCAAACACCTGGGAAAAGTGGCTGGGAATAGTTTTGACAGGCAGCAACTCAATATCCGCACCGGTTTGTGACTCAAAAGAAGCCAAATTTCCTAACGCCAGCTTATTCTCGCGAACTCCGCCGTTTTTCGTCGGGTCGAAAATTGCCTGCGGTTTTTCTCGTTCAGCAGTCAACATCAACATCGGCGACAGTTCGATCGTACCGTAGGTGCTGCTACCGGCTAGCACTGCGAGAAGAAAATCGTCGTCGGGATTGGGAGGATTCGATAAAATGCGGGCGCTAGAAGTTCCGAGAGACACGTCGGTGAGCATACAGAAAAAGTGCGATCGCACCCCCCGCACTACTAGAAATTTCCCCACCCTCATATCTTCCACCGAAACGTCGGCGTGCAGTCGCACTTCTAATCCCTTGCTCAGAGAACCTTGAATAACAGAGCCTAACGGTCGATCCATTTTAGATTTTAGATTTTAGATTTTAGATTGTTAATAATCGAGCACTTTTCGATGGGCGATTTTTTATTTTAGATTTTCGATTGTTAACAGTCAACTAATTACCATTCCGATCCTAGTGGCAATTCAAAAAAACTTGGACTCAGATCTATATCGGCCAAATCGGTTTCGCTCAAATAAGCATCGGTCAAAAAAACCCCTTTTAAACTTGCGCCTTTGAGGTTAGTACCTTTCAGGTTAGCACCTCTGAGATTAACTCGGAATAAATGAGCATCGCTCAAGTCTGCCTCAGTTAAATCTGCTCCCTCCAAATTTACTCTCATCAAATCTGCTTTTCGGAGGTCAGCTTCGGTTAAGTTAGCGCCGCTGAGGTCAGCTTTTGTCAAGTCTACACCTCTCAAGTCTGCCCCGCTCAAGTTAGCGAACAGCAAAGTAGCTCCCGTGAAATCTGTCTCCCTCAAATCGGCATCGCTTAAATTAGCGCCGCTGAGGTCAGCCCTTGTTAAGTCTACACCCCGGAGGTCAGCAGAACTCAAGTTTACTTGGTGTAAAATTGCGCCGCTTAAATCGGCTCCTCTCAAATCTGTTTGCTCCAAGTTTGCACCTTTGAGGTAAGCTTTTTTTAAGCTAGCTCTGCTGAAGTCTACATTTTTGAGATTAACCGAACTTAAGTTAGAACCGCTCAAATTAGCTCCGCTTAAATCTGACCCGTTTAAGTCGGCTCCGGTTAAGTTTACCCCTTGCAGCGATACATTGGGAGCAATTAAATAAGCTCCGCCCAGAGCGGGGTCAATGCCTTCTGAAAACAATGTTTTCTTGCTGTAAACAGCTTTCTCCAAAATCGTGCCGCTCAAACTAGCTTCCCTCAAGTCCGCTGCGCTGAGGTTGGCTCCTGCTAAGTTGGCCCGATCGAGTTTTGCGCCAAATAAAATAGCTTTGTATAAGTTTGTCCGCCGCAAATCGGCTCCTTTTAAATCGGCTTCGGTCAAATCTACCATAGCCAGATTTAAGCCAGGGAGCGAAGCATTGGGAGCTAGCAAAAATGCTCCCATTGCACCCGGATCAATATCCTCGGGAAAGATAGTCCGGTTGTTGTATACCGCCTTGTCTAAAATGGCCCCGCTCAACTGAGAACCGCGCAAATCGGCCCCACTGAGGTTGGCTCTGGTTAAGTTGGCTTCGTGGAGATTTGCTCCAACTAAATTAGCTTTGATCAAACTTGCTTGTTTGAGGTTGGCGCCGGTGAATTCGGCTCCTACGAGATTAGCTTCTCGGAGGACAGCACCAGTCAAATCAGCTCTAGTGAGGTTAGCTAAATTAAGAAATGATTCAGCTAAATCCGCCCCGCTGAGATTAGCGCCGCTGAGGTCGGCTTCAATCAGGTCTGCATACCTGAGCATAGCGCCGCTGAGGTTAGTTTCTCGGAGATCCGTGCCTCTGAGGTTGGCTCCCCGGAGTTCCGCACCGCCGAGGTTGGTGCCTTTAAGTGCTTGTCCCCTGAGGTCGAGTCGGTGCAGAAAGTCACCAACGTTCATTTCCATGTCAAATTCACCCTCTCTATTCCGATACTTTTTTCCTAACCTTTGAAATCAAGTTAGATATTCTGAAAGTACCTTTGCTGAGTTCTGGTCAAAACCATTGTAATCATCAATAGCCACAACTGGCGCATCTGGCGGATAGTGCTCTGGAATATCGTCAATGGCTACCCAAGGTGAGTTTTCTGCTTGATTTTGTCGAAGATACTCAAGAACTTCCTGGGGTCGTAAATATTTGTGTTGGTGAATATTTTTGGGGTTTAGAAAAGGGGTGAATCCGATAATACGGATAGCGATATCTGGTGAAAATAATGGCGGGATTACCTCGAAGGGGAATATTTCACGCCAGGAAGATGAAATTCCTACTCGCGCATTAGGATAGGAACGAAGGGCATTTTCAAAGTGATTAAGGCAAGCTGAACTAAATTTCATTATATCTGTTGGCAAGCTCGCTGTTTCATGTCTTCTGTCAGGAATAAGTACACCATCCATGTCTAAAAAAATTAACATTAACTAAAAGTCCTAGTAAATAATTTAATAACTATTAATACTGCTTAATAATATAAATGTGGATCTAGGATTCTCTCTCAAGTATTCGCTATATCGACTTGTTAGACTGCCATCAACATTGTTATTAACTGTTTTTATTGGTGGCTGCTTTCTGACGAAAGGAAGATGCTGGTATCAACAAGTATTATTCTGAAATTCACAGTTTTTCTTGGCTTCTGCCTTCCCCCCCGCTGGGGTAGGGGGGGGTTAACTTCTACCTTCTGCCTTCAGGCAAGAGGAGCAAAACTGTAGATTTTTTGAGGTTCGAGCCGATCGCAAATTCCGGTTAATTCCGACAAAAGAAATGTCTCGCGATCGAGCTGGACTTGCAGGGTTTTGAGCGGATCTCCACCGGAGGAAACCATGAATTCTAATGTTTGCAAATTCGGATCAGTGCTGATTTCGCCCAAAATTTGACCGATCGCCTTGACGTAAGGATGGTTTGGATCTTTGTACCAATCGGGGGCTGCGAGTCCGGCTTGATCGAAGCCGAGGTGAACGATGAGGGAGCCTTCTCCGAAAAGGGCTATTCCCACCGGTCGCGCTTCTTCTTGCAGCAGCAAGTGCTGGCTAGCCGCCAAATGCCGCAGTTTTTCGAGGTGTTCGTACCGATTTTGGATTGCAGAATCTTCCTCTTTTCCTTCTGACGAAGGTCTTCTACCTTCTTCCTTCGTTTCGTCCCACTGAATCGCCACTGTTACTAAATAAGTTTGCAGTAGCATATGACCGAGTTTTTCGGCTTTTGTTGCCAGATAGATCGAGTTGTAATCTGTGGCTTCAATTAGTAAGGGGACGCGATCGGCTACTTCAATCCCGTAACCTTTCAAACCCGCAATTTTGCGCGGGTTGTTGGTAATCAACCGAATTTTTTGAACTCCCAAATCGTTGAGCATTTGTGCTCCGACGCCGTAGTTCCGCAAGTCGGCGGGAAATCCCAACCGTTCGTTGGCTTCTACAGTATCCAATCCCAAGTCTTGCAGCGAGTAAGCTTTTAGTTTATTTACCAATCCAATACCCCGACCTTCTTGGCGCAAGTAAACGATGACGCCAGAACCGACATTTTCGATCATTTTCAGTGCCGCTTGCAGTTGCATCCGGCAGTCGCAGCGCAGGGAACCCAAAGCATCGCCGGTCAGGCATTCGGAATGCACCCGCACCATCACGGGTTTGTCTTTAAATTCTGCCGGGTCGCCCTTGACAATCGCAACGTGTTCTGAATTGTCTTGGGTGTCGCGGTAGGCGTAAATCATAAACTCGCCGAATTGAGTGGGCAATTTGGCGACGGTTTCGCGGCGGACGAATCGATCGTGCTTGAGCCGGTAGCTAATTAAGTCGGCAATACTGATTATTTTGAGGTTGTGGGTTTTGGCGTACTCGATTAATTCGGGCAACCTCGCCATCGAACCGTCGGGGTTTTGAATTTCGCAGATGACGCCGCTGGGATACAGGCCAGCGAGTCTGGCGAGGTCAACGGAGGCCTCGGTGTGGCCGGCGCGTTTGAGGACGCCACCGTCGATCGCCCGCAGGGGGAAAATGTGACCGGGACGGCGCAAGTCTTGAGGTTTGGTGTCCGGGTGAATGGCTACTTGGATGGTGCGGGCGCGGTCTTCGGCCGAGATACCGGTACTGACGCCGTTGACTGCATCGATGCTGACAGTGAAGGCAGTTTGGTTGTTGTCAGTGTTTTTGCTGACCATGAGGGGCAATTCCAGGCGATCGAGCCTTTCGCCACTCAAGGCTAGACAAATCAAACCCCGCGCGTTCACGGCCATGAAATTGATGTTGTCGGGGGTGGCGAATTGGGCGGCACAAATCACGTCGCCTTCGTTTTCGCGATTTTCGTCATCGACTACTACCACCATGCGACCTGCTTTGAGGTCTGCGAGGGCGCTGTCGATCGAGTCAAATTGAAATGATTGTGTGGAGGAGTTGTTATTTGGCACTGAGGAGTTCAAGCTATAAACAGTAATGTTATGGAAATAGAATGTATTTGTGATTGTAACCTTTTGTTTCCGACAGGGCGATTCCCCAGTCCAGATGAGTTTGACAATATTTCTAAACTCACTTACTATAATTATTGCATCTTGTCAACAAAATCTCTCCCCAATATTTCATGAGCTTGACTGAGATCGCGAATATTTTAGGTAAACCGTACTTCCAAGCTCCTAATTGCGTAATTTATAACATGGATTGCTTGGAAGCTTTGAAGCTGCTACCCGATCAATTTGTAGATTTAACCGTTACCAGCCCGCCTTATAACATCGGCAAAGAGTACGAAAAATCCTTGGTGTTAGATGAGTATTTAAACTGGTGCGAGCAGTGGATAGCCGAGGTTTACCGGGTAACGCTCGATCGAGGAGCATTTTGGCTGAATTTAGGTTATTTGTCAATTCGCGATCGGGCAAAAGCAATTCCGATTTCCTACCTGCTTTGGGACAAAGTGCCTTTTTATCTGATTCAAGAAGTTGTCTGGAACTACGGCGCGGGAGTTGCGGGCAGCAAGTTCTTTTCACCCCGCAATGAAAAGTTTCTCTGGTATGTAAAAAATCAAGATAAGTATACTTTTAATTTAGATGAAGTGCGCGATCCAAATGTGAAATACCCGAATCAGAAAAAGAACGGCAAGATTAAAGTAAACTTAAAAGGCAAAAATCCGACGGATGTTTGGCAGTTCCCAAAAGTTACGTCGGGGAAAAACCGAGCTTCAAAAGAACGCACGCCTCACCCCACTCAATTTCCTGTTGCTGTTGTCGATCGCATCATCAAGTCTGCATCGAATTTAAACGAAATTGTTTTAGATCCGTTTATGGGTTCAGGTACTACAGCAATTGTGGCTCTGGGTTTGCAGCGTCAAGTTATTGGATTTGAAATTAGGGCTGATTACTGTGAAATTGTTGCTAGTAGAATAAATGATTTTTTGAGGAACAAGGAACTCACAGAAGCACAGTTATCTTTATTCTAAAGTTGGTAATTGCAGCAATTTAATTTAAATTGTCCCAGAGCGGGCGATCGGTCTCAAGTGATCGGCGCTCAAGATGATCGGATCGCACTCCCCAGAACGATCGGCGCAATGGGACAATATTGATATCCCGTCAAATTATCCTAACCATGAATAATTGGCCGAAATTCCTCCCCGATCCTACATCCTGCGCCAGAGGGTTTGCCTTAAGCATTAGCTTTTGGCTGATTGTTTCTCTACTGTGGCCCAATGCTTACTATTATTCCTACGGATTTAGCAGGAGGTACTGGTACACCATGAGGAGCTCAGACTTTCAAGCCGTAATAACATTTGCTTGGTTGTGCCAAATCTTGTTATTTGCTTTCTATCACTGGGGGTTAACCAAGCTTGCAGAGTGGGTGGAAATTCGGCGGCACAATCAGCAACCGCCGACTGTATCGGCTTGGCAGCACTGGAGGGAAGGGGTTATTGCATTTCTCACGCTGCCAGCAGCAATCGTGATGGGAATTCCGGCGATCTCAATTTTTATGCTGCCGGTCAACCGCTCTTCGGGCGCGCTCATTGCTTTAATTCTAGGAACTGCGCTCGCATCTGCTTACCTGTATCACTTCCGCTTTGCAAAGCTGCTTAAAATTATTCTTAAATTCTTAGGGATTTTCTATGCAGACCTTCTAAAGATATTTGAACTTTTGTTAGTTCCAGTAGTAACTGGTACTCCGTTTTTTTTGCTAACTATTGCGACGGCACAAATCCTACCGAAACAGCTACTACCATTAACAACTTTTTTCTTAGTTGTGTGCGTACTGCTGAGCGCAATAGTGGGATATGCAGCTTTGCAGTATTGGTCAGCGCATTTAGTTAATTGGGCAGCGATGTGGTGGCCCGCCGAATCTCCTGGTCATAGCCGGATTCAAGCTCGCAAAGCCTGGAAACACAACACGACAGCAACCAGCCAATCTTTTGTTCGGCACACAACCAGTTGGCACTTAGCCGCTAACGACGCTACCAACCTAATTTGCCTAAACCTCATAGCGAGCGTACTCGGTGTGATCGGTTTTCTGCTGTTTGGAGAGTCTTCAGAATGGTCAGAAACACAAGAAGAGATTTTAGGATCTGCCGTAGCCCTAGTTTGGGTGGCGCTGTGGCATTTCTGGGGGTGGCCTCGCGAAGTAGAAATTGCCAGAGGTAAGCCGGAGGCTAAGAAAAGTCAGAGTTCAGCTAAGAAAAAGCGCTCGCCCAATTCTAATTCAGCGCCTCCTAATCCGGTAGAACAAGAACTAAATCAGCTCAAAGCGACAACTGGAATGAATCGGATGAAGTCAGTAAGACGATCGACCCAGCCAACTCCTGAAATTGCCGACTGGTATGTGTTTCGCAGCGGTGAAGCCAAGGGGCCCTATACCAAATTGCAATTATGGGAGATTCAGGAAATCACAGCCCGAACCAAAGTGCGGCGCGGGGAAGCCGAGTGGCAGCGCGCCGGTGAAATTCCAGAACTAGGGTCGTACCTCACTCAAAAATAAGGCGCTATCCCGAAAAAACTATTCTCGGCGGGGTTAAACGCTTCTCCACAGCTTTAAATATTCAGGTCGAACAGATTCATCAATCTCGTAAGCTAAACTTTGAGGCAAATCGAGTTCGATAATTGACTGCATTGCCCGCATTTTGCCTAAAAAAAAACCCTCAACTTTGTGAGGGCTTTGCGATGCCAGGAACGAGACTTGAACTCGTGACACGTGGATTTTCAGTCCACTGCTCTACCAACTGAGCTATCCCGGCTTGTTTTTTCGCGCTTTACTATCTTAGCAGACACATACAGAATTTAGCAAGCACTTTTTCAAATTAATTTTTCGATCGCCCGGAACCGCCCGCCTGTAAGCTAAAAGCTGCAACCTAAAATCCAACAATCGCAATGGCACAGCAACATCGGGACAGCGAGGGCAAGAGTCTGCTTGTCTTAGGCATAATTTGGCTGCTGGGGGCAATTAGCGATCGCCTCTGGTTTGCCCTCGATCGATCTGTCCCGGCGTGGGATCAAGCAGACTACCTGACTAGCACCCTGAAATACTTGCAGGCGTTGCAGCATCCTCAGTGGTTTTCCGGGGAGTGGTGGACAAACTTCTGGCTGCTTTCGACGAAAATTCCGCCCTTAGCATACATCTTGACGGTTCCGTTTCTTCAGGTGTTCGGTACTGGGGGCGATCGGGCAACCCTCGTTCATTTATTATTTAGTGCAATTCTCCTCGCCTCAGTCTACAGTCTGGGCGTCCAATTATTTAACCGACAAGTCGGTTTGTGGGCCGCTGCAATTTGCGTTTTGTTACCGGGACTTTATCGGTTCCGCTTGCAATTTTTGCTCGACTATCCCCTCACTGCGGCAATTACTTTTGCTTTCTATTGTCTGACAATGTGGAAGGCTTCTGAAGGAAGAAGGAAGAAGGAAGAAGGAAGTTCGGCAACGGATTTAACGGATGTAACCGATAGAACTCAGTTGGAGGAACGAACAAAGAAAAAGTATAAATTCTCCCTCTCCCACACTCCCTCACTCTCCGCGTCATCTTTCTTTTGGGCGATCGCCTTTGGAATTTCTCTCGGTTTATCAATATTAGTTAAACACACTACCGTATTATTTCTGTTTACCCCGATTGTGTGGTTGGCTGTTGGTGCTGTGCGGCAAAAAGCTTGGGGGAGATTAGGTCAATTAACTGGTGCTCTGTTGCTGTCTGCGGCCGTGTTTGGGCCCTGGGCGAAAACCAATTGGCTGTTAATTTTGACCGGGGGAAAACGGGCAACGCTGGATTCTGCGATCGCCGAAGGAGATCCGGGCATCAATACGATCGACGCTTGGATTTACTACGGTAAGCACTTACCCGAACACATTTCTTGGCCTCTGTTACTTATTCCCTTAGTAGGATTGATACTTTATTGGCGTCGCCGGCAAGATAGTTCGTCAATCTTGCATCTCAACTCCTGTCGGTGGCTGGCTGTTTTCTGGGGAGGAGCTTATTTAATTAATTCTCTAAATATCAACAAAGACGACCGATATGTGATACCTTATTTGCCAGTTTTATCTATTTTCTTAGCCTACTGTTTAACGCTGTGGCCTTCTCGGTGGGGACGACAAATTCGCTGGGGTACAATTGGCTTGGCCATTCTGGCGATGCTGTTCCATATCTTGCCGCTGGGAGGTGCTCTGGGAAATACCTTAGTCCAAATTATCAGTCCCGGCAATTCTAACTATCCTTACTTGGGGAAAGAGTGGCCGCACCGAGAGGTAATTGCAGAAATTATTGATAGGGAACCTTATTTACAATCTACTTTAGGGGTGTTGCCTTCGACGCCGGAAATTAACCAGCATAATTTGAATTTTTACGGTGCTTTGGCTAATTTTCAGGTTTACGGGCGGCAGGTGGGAACGAATTTAAAACAAGTGCCGCAAGATGTGCGATCGCTCTCTTGGTTCGTAACTAAAAGTGGCCCGCAAGGTTCGATTCGCGAACGCATTAAAAAAGCTCAAGATGCAGCCGTAACCGCGATTGAAAAAGAGGACAAATTTCAGTTAGAAAAAACTTGGATTTTGCCAGATTTTACTAATTTAAATCTTTATCGCAAGCGAGTGCAGCCCGTCGAAATACAGCCGTTGAATGAAGCGCGATCGCAAGTACAATTAGATCGAGTTACTGTCGCTGCAAAAGCAGTTCCCGGAGTCGCGCTGCCGGTTACTTATACTTGGTCTGGACCTTGGCAGCAGTTGCAGTCTGGTTTAGTGTTGGTAACGTGGCAAAATCAGCAGTCTGGCAATATTCCACCGGGACAGACTTTCAGGATTTTACACGATCGCGCGATCGCCCAGGCGGCTTTGCATCCGGGGATGCTGGAAGCGGATAAATTTGCTGTGGGGTTTCGAGTTGTCGATCGCACGGCGATGCTTCCTCCTGCTAATATTGCACCGGGAACTTACAATCTGCAAGCTACTTATCTAAATCGGAAAACCGGCGAAACTTATCCGATTAATGGGCCGGCAGTTAGTGTTAAGATCGAGGCAGAGCCTCGGGATATGCGTTTCCAGGCAGAGCCTGGGAACCAGGATAATACAGATAAGCCTGAGTTAGATTTGGTGACTCAATTGCGGGCGATGGCGGTTAATTTACCCAAAGGATTGCCCGGTTTAGAACCCGTGTTCGAGCAGATTGGGCGCATCAATCAGTACGATCCAATTCAAGATTATACCGTGCAAGCAGAACAAGCATTAGAATATCGGTTGAAACAGGAACCAAATAATCTAGAATTGGCTTATGCTTTGGCATTTTCTCGGGTATTGCAGCAGAATGTCAAAAGTGCGATCGCCGCCTTAGAAAAAGTTACCCAACTCGACTCTCAAAACCCCTACGCCTATGCCTATCTCGCTTTCGTACACCTGTACGGCTGGCATCCCAAAGCTGCTCAAACAGCATTAAAACCAGCTCTCGCTCTCAACTCCAACCTACCGGAAATTAGAGTTTTAAACGGCGTAGCGGCTCTGATGCAAGGTAATCTCATTCAAGCATGGCAAGATTTGCAATTCTTAAAAAAGTTGAAAGTTTAACAATCCCTTTTATTGTGGCACGGGCGTCCCGCCTGTGCTTCTAAATCTGTAACGCCTGTGCTTGCGAAGCGGTAAAAAACAGAAAACCAATGAACCAACTCAGAATTGTCTCTCTAATTCCCAGTGCCACCGAAATTGTAGCAGTTTTAGGATTAACCGATGCAATTGTGGGCCGTTCCCACGAATGCGATTATCCCCCAGAAATTCAAAATTTACCTATTTGCACTCAGCCTAAATTCAATCCAGAAGGAACTAGCAGCGAAATTCACAACCGCGTGACAGAATTGTTGCAAAATGCGCTGAGTGTCTATAAAGTAGAAATAGATACTTTGGAAAAATTGCAGCCGACTCACATTATTACTCAAGCTCAATGTGAAGTCTGCGCTTGTTCTCTAACAGAGGTTGAACAAGCGGTAAGCACGCTGGTAAATAGCAAGCCGGAAATTATTTCTTTGCAGCCGAATATGCTAGCAGAAATCTGGACGGATATTCAGCGAGTTGCTGATGCTTTGGGCGTAAATGGCAAAAGTGCGATCGACCTTTTGCAATCCCGCATCGATGCTATTACCTCTCAAACACAAGCATCATCTATTCTTACCACAAAAGAGAGAGTTCCCAAAGTAGCTTGCATCGAGTGGATTGAGCCTTTGATGGCTGCGGGTAACTGGATTCCGGAATTAGTGGCAATGGCGGGAGGCAATTCACTATTTGGAATGGTCGGGGAACATTCCCCTTGGTTAAAATGGGAATCGCTAGTAGAAGCTAATCCCGATGTAATTATTTTCATGCCTTGCGGCTTTGATTTAAGCCGCACTCGCAGCGAAGCAATGCAGATAACTAAAAACCCAGAATGGCCTAATTTGCAAGCAGTAAAAACGGGGCAAGTTTACATAACTGACGGCAATTCTTACTTTAATCGGCCGGGGCCGAGATTGGTTGATTCGTTAGAAATTTTAGCAGAAATTCTCCATCCCGAAATCTTCGATTTTGGCTATCGGGGTAAGGGTTGGCAGCAATTTTTGTAACTACCCACAGCTAGCTAAAGCTTTATCTATATTAATTCTGAATTGCCTGCCATACAAATAAGGACACAACAATGTTGTGTCCTTATTTCGCTTTCATTTAACCGAATCTGACATCAATTGATGCAAAAAACGCTAGTCCTACTTTGTTGGAGCAGGGGGCATCAATACCTTGTCAATTACGTGAATAACGCCGTTGCTAGCTTTGATATCAGCTTTCACAACATTAGCGCCGCTGACAGTAACTTTGCCTGCGCTAACTGCCACATTCAGCGAGGTGCCTTCCACACTTTTAACATCGCCGGATTTCAGGCTAGTAGATAAAACCGCACCAGGAACAACGTGGTAAGTTAAAATCTTAGTAAGTTTGGCTTTGTTTGCCGGTTTGAGCAAATCATCCACAGTTGCTTTTGGCAAAGCAGCAAATGCCGCGTCAGTCGGAGCAAAAACAGTGAAAGGGCCTTTTCCTTGTAAAGTTGTCACCAAACCTGCAGCTCCCAAAGCCTTTGTCAGCGTCTTGAATTGAGCGTCGCCAGATGCAATAGCAACAATATCCTTAGTAGCGCCAGTTGGTGCCGGTGAAGCGCCAGTTGGTGCCGGTGAAGTGCCAGTTGGTGCCGGTGAAGTGCCAGTTGGTGCCTGTGTAGCGCCAGTTGGTGCCGGTGAAGCAGCGGTTTTCACGTTTCCTGCAACTTGTGGAGTTTGAGTTGCATTAGCAACATTGGTGTTGGAGGTGATGTGAGCCCAAGCCGGGAAACCAATCAACGCGCTAGCGCCGATTATTCCTGCGAAACCTGTCAGTTGTTTCATCCAGCTAGGTAAATTTTGATTTTTCATTGCGCTTGCATTTCCTTAGGAGATAAAACAGTGAACATGAATTGTTATGTTAGCCAAATCTCGACAAAAGGCAAGGTTGCCAGAGGCTAAGATAGAGAGAAATTTCTCTTGCATCCCCGATCGACCAAAACTTCCTTACTATAACGCAAGCTAAGAAATCGGGCATCAACCGCTAAATCTGTAACTCAAAACCTCAATCACCGAACCAGTTTGGGGTAAGTCAGCAGATTTGATCGAAATCGTGTCATTATTCAATCGGCGCACCGGCGTACCATCCATCAGCGCCAAGAATTCATCTAGCGGCACTAAATCGCACGCAGCAGCATCGGCGGCTTGGGTTTTGAAATGTGTCGGAATCACCATCTTTGGTTTGAGAAGTTGCAAAGTTTGCTTCGCTTCCGCCGGAGTGTAAGCTTTCGGCCCTCCGCCCACGGGAATCAGCACGATATCCGGCCGCCCGATCAAGATTTGCTCTTCAATGCCGATCGGGCCAGCAACTCCGCCCAAGTGTAAAATCTTAACGCCCGCTTGCTGCCACAGCCAAGCCACATTGACCCCAAATCGCCTTCCTCCCTCACGGTCTTTTTCCGTCCTAATCCCTTGAATCCGCAGCCCGTTAGACCTGTAAGCCCCTGGCTCGTACAACAGGCCGGGATTGCCCGCAAATCCGTCGATCGCCCCTTCATCAAGCAACCGGCTGCTAATCAGAATCAAATCTGTTGGCACTTTAGGAGAGCGATAGCCGGCGGTACAGCCCAGGGGGCGAAAAGGATTCACCAGCACCCTCGCACCGCCTCCGGAGAACAAGAAGCAAGTGTGGCCCAACCACTGAACCGACAAAGAATCAGCAGTTTGAGCTTGATAGCTTTCCCATCCAGATGGTAAACCAGTTGCTAAAGCTGCTAGCAAACCCGTCTGTGCGTAACGTATTAATTGTCGCCGTTTCATCTTGTGGTTGGGGTTGTCGGGTGTTGGTCGTTTGTTGTTATAGCTGGTAAAAGTATAGTCATTTATTGCATGACATGGGAGGCGTTAAGTCCCTCCCCCTTCCCTTTCACTTTGAGCGGATCGACCCGCCTCGGCTGAACTAGGCAGCTCCCTATCCCATTGCTGAACGCATTTGGGATTGCTTTTCTGAGGATATTGTACGCTGCATTCACATCGGAATTAATTAGCTGACCAGTCGATGTTTTGTACAAACCCCGCTTAATCCGCTTACCAGTAAACACAGGCTCTTTTTCGGTTTTTCCATAAACAGGAATTGGGTCTAAACCTAAAAAACTGGATCGGGATGTGTAGGATTCTTCCTGCACAATTACTGTGATTCCCGCCAACCGAGCTTTGTACTCCAACATTTCAATTAATCGAGAGTGAGGAATACTAACAAAGTTTTGATTGGTTTGCTTCCCTAACTCGATTTCTGTTTTCCACTGCGCGTTCTTGCCAATTACTAGCGTCCCAATCTGCTTGGTGAGCAAAAGGTTAATAATTAGACGGCTAGCATGATGTAAGTAATTATCAACTTTTTGATGGCGACAGCGAGTTAAGCGCTGAATGCGGGGCGAAGTTTTGCGATTCCCTTTGAACTGGGATTGCAATCGTGCTTTCCGCTTGTTGTAAAACTGGTTAATCGATTTCAATGGTCGCCCGTTAATCAACAAAGGGATAAATCCCGGTTGATTTGAAGTTAACGCCACTAAATTATCCAGTCCTAAATCAATACTAGCTACAGAATTAGCGTTGCCAAGGGTGGACTCCGGTTCATCATAAATTACCTCAATTACATAGGAATCACATTTCGGAACCAGCCTAATTTGGCAAACCTGGTCGGGATTGACTTTCGTTTTAATTAAAAGTTCTGTACCCGAAAGTTTAATGATTCCTTTCTTCAACTGTTTGCTGCTAATTGCTTGAATCGTGTAGACGAGAAGGTTTCGCCCTTTAACTTTATCTTTGTACTTCGGCAGTTTTGGGCGACCCGTGAATTTTGAAGAATCAACTTTGTAAGCTTTAACGGCTTCAAAAAACGATTTCCAGTTCTTGTCTAAAACCATTAAGATTTGCTGACTTACTTTGGCAGGCAAAGCCTTGTAGGCTTCATGAGACTTCATCAAGCGGTTCGTTTCGTTGTAATTAACATAGCCCCACCCATAAATAAAACTCTGACGAATAACGTAATTGGCGGCATTGTAGAGGTTTTTGGACTTGAAAGCTAGTTCGTCAATTTGGGCGAAACGGTGTTCCGTGGATTTAATGATGTGCCTCTCTGTTAGCTGCATTTGAGACTTCCGTTCTTTGGGCTGTGCGTATTTCTTGTTCAACACTCATAGCGATATGATACCATTATTGTTTATAATTGCTTATAAAATCAACGAAGTTTTACAATACCACAAAACACCGTCAGGTGCGAAATGTACACCCTACTTTTACCGTAAGGTAAGTAATTCGCACCCGGAAGCTTCACAGAATTTGCACAGTCAGGTGCGAATTCCGCACCCGAAAGATGCAGACAAAAACTCAAAATTCACCACCCAACTAAAGTCTTTCTAAGAAATTTCGCAATAATTGCTTTCCCGCAGTCGTCAAAATACTTTCCGGGTGAAACTGTACACCTTCAATGTGCGGATATTCGCGGTGCCGCACACCCATAATAGTTCCGTCTTCAACCCAAGCCGTAATTTCTAACACTTCTGGACAACTCTGCTTTTCAATTACCAAACTGTGATAGCGAGTTGCAATCATCGGCGATTCCAGGCCCTGAAAAACTCCGACTCCTGCGTGTTCTACCTGAGAAGTTTTGCCGTGCATCAACACGGGCGCAGAAACAATTTTGCCGCCGAATACTTGACCGATACTTTGATGTCCGAGGCACACGCCTAAGATTGGTAAAGTCGGTCCCAATTCTTTGATTAATTCCAGAGAAATTCCCGCATCTTCTGGCCGCCCCGGGCCTGGAGAAATCACCACTGCTGCAGGCTGCAATTGGCGAATTTCTGCTAAGGAAATTTGGTCGTTGCGGTAGACTTGCACTTCGCTTGCTACCGGCAACTCAGCACCGAGTTCTCCTAGATACTGTACCAAATTGTATGTAAAACTGTCGTAGTTATCGATGACTATAATCACGGGTTAAGTTAGATTTTAGGTTTTAGATTTTAGATTTTAGATTGACTCGCTGCCTGAAAGCAAGGGTTTCAAGATTTTAGATAGATGCGGAAGATAAAAATAGCTGCAATATAGACGACTAAAACTAAAAATCTCAAATTTGTCATCTAAAACCTAAAATTTGCTGAGTCCAATAAGTTACTGACGGGCGATCGCAATTTGAATGACGACCCACAAAGGAGGAAGCAGAAGTGCAGTACCGACGATGATCGCAGCCATTGCCGATACCAGAACTGCTCCGGCAGCGCAGTCTTTGGCAATTCTGGCTAGTTCGTGATAAGATTGCCCGACTGTCAAGTCTACCACCGATTCGATCGCCGTATTCAAAAGTTCCATTGCTAAAACTATGCCAATGGTGACGCCGATCACAGATATTTCTACAGGTTTGAGTTGCAAAAATAGTCCTAGTCCGATCGCCAATGTTCCTATAACAGTGTGAATCCGAAAATTTCGCTGAGTTTCAAAAGCATAAGTCAGACCCCCCCAAGCGTATCTAAAACTGGTAGCTAAGCTAGATGCGATTTTCCAGGATAGCTCTCGGTTGTATTTCAAGGCTGTTTTAGACTCGTGGACTGTTGGGCTGGAAGAGTCTTGAGGCATGGGCAGAAACTGTGCGATTCTTGATGAAATTGACGGTCGATTTAGTGTCATAAACTACCAACTTTAAGTTACAGAGATGAATGAAAGCTAGACTTTTCAAATTGACTTCATCTAGTCTAGGTAACTTTCCTAAGTTTTTACTAAAGTTTTGGTGTAATTTCAGAAAGTTATGTTGGGCTTGACATGATTTGTCAAGTAACCATCAACTTAAGTTATGCTGTTTGGATCGTAAGACCGATCGCCTGCAGCAATGTTTCTTGTTGATCGAGCATTTGAGTCAGACTTTCTTCATCCGGGTGATCCCAGCCCAAAAGATGCAGAAAACCGTGGGCTGCGAGCCAAGCTAGTTCGGTCTTCAGGGGATGTCCTTGCTGCTGGGCTTGTCGGTTAGCTGTATCGATCGAGATGACGATATCACCCAAGTATAGGGGTTCCGATGACTGCATTTCCTCTAGCTGAGGACAGTCTACCTCTAAAGATGCGAAAGCTAGTACATCGGTTGATCGATCGAGCTGGCGGTACTGGAGGTTGAGGGCTTGCATCTCCGTATCGGCGGTTAAACGCAGACTGACCTCGTAGCCCGGGGCCACTGGCACATCCGCCGCCTGGTTTTCCAGCCAAACGCTAAACCAATTTTCCCAGGTTTCGGCTGAAATCTCCCCGCTGGCTGCACTCTCAGGGAGGTTGGAAGCGTCGGCTGACTGCTGGGCGATCCCGTAACAGTCTTCGACGTTCACCTCAATTAACATTTTTTTGCTCTCCTGTCAAGGGATATATTCAATTTTTTTACAAATTCCAATTGCGCGATCGAACGGCAGGGGATTTTGCTGTTGCTGGAAAGATACAGTAATCTGTTAGAGATTGCAACAGGCAGGCAGAACAATCAGCTTAACTCCCGATTAAGAAAGATCAAAAACATCAGCAGAAATTAGAGGCTGATTGTTGGAATCCTCGATTAAGAATTGAAATAGTGATCGAGAAAAGCCAAACCGACGAGTACGCCTAAAAGTCCCGCCGCTGTCAAAGCAAAGTGAAACAAAGAAGTCGCCCGCTTGCGAACCATGTTCCGCATCGCCAGCTTGACATAACTCGGTGGAGGTGCAGTGTTTGTCGGCGCTGTCTGGGTTTCGGCGGACTCTTCGGAGGCAGGAATTGCTGAGGGAGGTTGACTCATAACGGTTAGTTTAGAAGGTTAATAGAGAGGCTGCCGAGGATAGCCTCGTCCCGATGGTAACAAATATGTAACGTTTTGTGTAGGTGTTTTGAGCTTTTCGATCGCCCCGGGCGCATTAAAGGGGGATTATACCAACAGATTAATGTGCGATCGGGCTGATTATCAATTTGATATTTTATTTTTATCTTCAGATACACAAGGATAAATTTAATTCCCGATCCGTGTTCCTGTGCGCTTTAACAAAAATTTTTAAATTGTCAAGTCGCACAATCAAGCGACACTCATTTGAGTTAACTAAAATGAGTGTCACCAGAAAAAGCGACTGTTAACCAACCGCGACGGGCAGTTATTCATAGATATAGGCACGGAAAAACAGAAACAAAATTTTCCGGCTAAATAACCCAAGCTAAAAGTTAAATTACTCGCACAAAAACATGGAAGTTTCCACCTTTGAAATCCTCACCGCACCGATCGCACCTGTGATGGCCATCCCTCCACAACTCATCCCAGTGGCTCGTCGAATCGTTCAGGGATATTTTCTCACCATCTCCAATCTCGAAGCGATCGACTTGCGATATCGGATTGAGTTTACCATCAGCTTACCCGTGCCGGCAGATCCTAATAAAATCTTGCTCAACAACGCTTTCTTAGTTGTTGACGTTGAAGGCAGTAACATCGAAGTACCTCTGACTCAGCAGCCAGGGAAACCGAAGGTATATCGCGCATTTTTCACAATACCCGCTCACAAAACTGCATCTGTTCAATTGTTGCCCATTCTGCCAAAAACTCTGACTCCAGGTTTGTTGGAAGTGCGCGGCTATGTCTCGCTATTTGTGCCAGCGCGTTCCATCTTTCCCAAGCCTACACCCCAAAGCAAGAAACCAGTCAAGGTGTTATTGAATCCCGAAATTCGCGGTACTTTCTTGCCAAACGATTTCCCATCAGAAACTCGAACTTCACCAGACTTCGATCAAATTAATTACACTTTAGCGATCGCCAGTGGAAAAGGCTTGAACGAGATTACGCCTGAACCAGGTAAACCAATTATCATCGATTTACCAATTGTTACCCCAGTTCTGGAAGAGTTACGCAACGGTAATTTGGACATAGCTAGTTTGGAAGCAGACAATTCCGAAAAAGCTCAACTTTTAGTGCAACTGCTGGCCCAACTCGATGCCAATGATGTCAATTTGAAAGAGCTAAATACAGTGATGGATAAATTCGATATTCCTGTCAGAATGTCTCGCAGCTAGAACTGTTAAATGCTAAGTAACTGTAAGGTGGGCAATGCCCACCTTATGTTTGATTAGGTTTAATTAAGCATACTTATACACTCAGTGAGCTTTATTCAAATGTCGCACTCCTTTAAATTTCAGGCTGTTTCTTTTAGTTGGGTGGCTGTTCATCCGCAGCCCAAAGGTGTGGTTCAATTTATTGGTGGAACTTTTTTTGGTAGTTTGCCAACTTTGTTTTATCGATATTTTTTACAGCAGTTGTTTGAAGAAGGTTATACCGTAGTTGCTTTGCCATTTAGATTTACTTTTCGGCACTGGCCGATCGCTATTGGGTTATTAAAAGAGCAGGAGATACTGAGAACAGAACTGACCACAATTGCTCAAAGATTAGGCTATGAAAGCGAAATTTATCAAGAACCATCAAGTTATTTTTGGGTAGGTCACAGTCTGGGATGCAAGTATATTGCTCTTTTAGAATTTTTAAGCGACGATCGGTATCCAAATATTGTGGATAAATTCTGCGATCGCGCTGACTACGAACGGATTCAAAGGTTAATCGAAAATCTGGGCATCGACCGACCTTCAATTAAAGGCCAGCCGTCCTTATTAATTGCTCCTGATATCAGCAATACAGAGAGCGCTATTCCAGTGCGATCGCTAGCAAAACTGTTAGACAAATTCCGCTTAGGAGTGTTACCAACCAGAGAACAAACTCAATGCTTTATTGCTAATAGTTCTCTGTTTAATTTGACTGCAATAATTTCTTTCGATCGAGATGATAGTGCTGGTTCTACCAATGATATTAACAAAAGTCCCGAACAACAAAAAAACAGCGATGTACTTTGGCTCATACAACAGCTAAGTAATAGAAAATTGCCTTTATTGAGCCAGGAAATAGAAGGCAAACATTTAGAGCCGATTGGTATCAAAATCGGTAATTATATTGTTGACCTCAATCCTTGGGATAAATTCATCAAACCTCTGAAAAGCCGATTTCTTGAATATTGGTCTGTTCATTTTTTGGATGCTTTGAAAAAGCGGTTAGGCGCTTAATATTGTATAAACTGCAAACTCACCATCAATCTCCAGCCATCTGCTGAACTATAGCAATAATTTTCCTCACTTTTTCCGCCTCTGGCGATCGCAAATGCTGCAAAATGTCCAAAGATTGCTGTAAATAATTCAAGGCTTTGTCAAAATCTCCCTTCTTATCTGCTAACAACTGTCCTAACATTGCGAAAGTAGCAGCTTTTACTCGAACATTGCCAATCTTTTCCTGAAGTTCGAGAGATTGTTCATAAAGTGCGATCGCCTTGGCTACTTCCCCTTGATTGGCATAAATTCCTGCTAGACAGTGCAAAGTAGCAGCTTTTACTCGAACCTAGCCAATCTTTTCCTGAAGTTCGAGAGATTGTTCATAAAGTGCGATCGCCTTTGCTACTTCCCCTTGATTGGCATAAATTCCTGCTAGTTGGTGCAAAGTAGCAGCTTTCCCTCGAACATCGCCACTCTTTTCCGTAAGTTCGAGAGATTCTTCATAAAGTGCGATCGCCTTTGCTACTTCCCCTTGATCCGCATAAATTCCTGCTAGTTGGTGCCAAGTAGCAGCTTTCCCTTGAACATTGCCAATCTTTTCCTGGCGTTGTTGAATTGAGGTACGATAGAGCGAGTGAGCGATTCACAAAAACCAATTAACTGAAAGTCAAAGCCAATAAAATTTCCTGAAGATAAGTCAACTCATGTTAATAAAAATGCGCCCAAGAAAGGCAAGCAAAATTATATTTGTGTTGACTGTGGCAGGCCATTTAGAGATTGCTATCAAACCCACCAGGGTTACGCGCAAGAAGTTAAATATCAATACCTAAAGATATATGTCAATGGGATGGGTTTTCGTGCGAGCCAGAGAGTCAAAGACCTGCATCACACGACAATAATTAATTGGCTCAAGCAAGTTGGAAAGCTGCTACCATCCGCTTACGATCTAGAGACAATTCCAGAAGTAGGAGAACTAGATGAGCTACAAACCTTTGTCGGATAAAAAAAACACAATCTGGGTGTGGACAGCAGTAGATTACTTTAGACCAGGTATTCTAGGATGGGTATTAGGAGACCCAGCGTCCTAAAACGTTTGAACCTTTGTGGGATGTAGTTAGTAGATGGGGATGCTATTTTTATGTGACGGATGGCCCGAAAGTTTATGGAATGTTTATTCCAGAGAGAAACCAAATTATGTGCCAAACTTACATGGCTTGCGGTTGAAGGTGAAAACACAAGATTAAGACGCTATCTGGCTCGCTTAAAACGAAAGACTTTTTGTTATTCTGGCAGCCGAACAAATGCTCAGATATCCAATTAAACTACTTATTCATTATCTCACGTTTAATGATGTTCGCCTTCCCTATTCAATTAATTATTTCGAGCGAGCATTACTCACCGCACGCGATCGCTAAACCATACCCCAATTCAGCAACGCCATATCAGAAATTATACCAGCATGAAGGTTTGTAAAAGCTTTGAAGCTTCTGACTTCTGAAAACAGATTTCTGTAATAGCGACAATACTCATCAATCAATTTCAAGGTTGAATTAGCTTGGCGAGGGTTAACCATAGACCTAGCTTTGGTTTGAGAGATTTTGTTCTATTATACTCTGCCGCTTAGTGACAGAAGAGGGGGAAGCAAGTGGGTTAGCAACAGCGTATTCCATCGCAGCTTGGAATTTGGGTAGAGAACGCGAAATCATTTCTTCGTTGGCAGTAAGGGAAATTCGGAAGTAACCGGGTATTTCCTGGGGAGTTCCTGGTAAAACAAATATATCTTCACTTGCTAATAACTCGGCAAAAGCAAGGTCATCATCCCAAGGTGATTGCACCAAGAGGAAGAACGTCCCATCAGGGTTATACATGGTGTAACCCATATCCCGCAGTGCCTTTACCATCCCATCTCGCTTGTTTTGTAAATGCTCGATATTTATGTTGAGTTGCTCTAAGTCTCCTAAGGCATACTGCATGAGCACACTAGGATAACACCAACCAAAAGGAGTTTGTTGTAGGAAAGCAATGATTCGTCTTATTTCTTCCCGATTAGGCATAGTGGGAGGTAAAGCAATATACCCTATACGTTGACCGGGTGCCATTAAAGTCTTACTATAACCATATACTAAGAAAGAAAATGGGTAAAACTGAGTAGGGCTGGGACAAGTTTGGTTGTCGAAAACAATGCGGCTGAAGGTTTCATCGGAAATAATATAAATAGGCTTGCCATAGTGCTTAGAAGCCTCGTTAAGTATACCACTCAAACCCTCCAGGGTACTAG
Source organism: Microcoleus vaginatus PCC 9802 (assembly GCA_022701275.1). Classification (NCBI taxonomy): domain Bacteria; kingdom Bacillati; phylum Cyanobacteriota; class Cyanophyceae; order Oscillatoriales; family Microcoleaceae; genus Microcoleus; species Microcoleus vaginatus. Next base: position 5,984,436 of record CP031740.1, on the reverse strand, counting down.
CTGAAAAAAGCTTACCTGTAGGGTTGTGGGGTGAATTGATAATGATTGCTCGAGTCCGTTCTGTAATTGCAGATGCGATCGCCTGCAAATCCATATCAAAGGTGTTTGTATCCACAGGCACACCCACCGGAACCGCACCGGTAAAATGCACCATACTCCTATAACCTAACCAGGGTGGAGTCAAAATAATTACCTCATCTCCCTCACCAGCTAACATTTGCAGACAAATCGCCAAACCAACTACAGTACCATTGGTCATAAAAATATCTTCAGGCAATATAGAAAGTCCGCGTTTATCCTGAAGAGCAGCGGATACAGTGATCCGTGATTGTGGAATATTTCCCTTGTAGCCATACCACCCTTGATTTTGCGGTACACTCCAACGCTGTAAGGCTTCTACAAACCCTGGAGGTGGTATTTCATGGGCATCACCGATAGTAAAATCAATACTTCCCGGCTCAGTTCGGCGACTCATATAGGTCGCTTGGGTAAAGAATTGTCTTATAGGGGTCTGGTAACTTAATAACTTTAGTAACCGTGGTGAGATAAAGTGAGTCTTCCCTTCACTTGTTGGATCTGGCATGAGCTTATTTGGATTATTTTTGTCGTACATAGTAATTGGGTAGTAGTGTATAGTAATTGCAGGTCACGGAACTCGCCTTAACGATAAATTATACTCATGGACAAAATACCGTCGCCCACATTCTTGACATTTATATCCTTGTTTACCACTTGTTTACCACTTGTTTACCACTTGTTTACCATAAGTATGAGCGTATTTAATAATTTTCCCCGCAGGACATCTTAAACAAGTGATACTCATATATACTCAGGAGTATTGATATTATTTTATTAGTTTAACATGATAATGCACCACTACCAACTATCTCACTCTTTACTGCATTACGGCATCATTTCGCAACAATTTGTAACGCATCAGCCGTAGAACCCAGTACCCTACACTGTCCACACAAACCAATCCCGGCGTTGCTGAATTGGGGTATGGTTTAGCAATCGCGTGGGGTGACTAATCCTCGATCGAAATAATTAATTGAATAGGGAAGGGGAACATCATTAAACATGAGATAATGAATAAGTAGTTTAATTGGATATCTGAGCATTTGTTCGGCTGCGAGAATAACAAAAAGTCTTTCGTTTTAAGCGAGCCAGATAGTGTCTTAATCTTGTGTTTTCACCTTCAACAGCAAGTCATGTAAGTTGGGTACATAATTTGGTTTCCATCGGGAATAAACATTGCATAAACTTTCCGGCTATCCGTCACATAAAAATAGCATCCCCATCTACTAACTACATCCCACAAAGGTTCAAACGTTTTAGGACGCTCGGTCTCCTAATACCCATCCTAGAATACCAGGTCTAAAGTAATTTACTGCTGTCCACACCCAGATTGTTTTTTTATCCTAGAAAGATTTGTAGCTCATCTAGTTCTCCTACTTCTGGAATTGTCTCTGGCTTGTAAGCGGATGATTATTAAAGTTCCCTCTTTCTCACCATCCCCGGTTGTTTCCCAATTTCCCCACAAGCCAGAAATCGCCAACAGTTCCTCTGTAGCAGCAACTGCATCTTGTCCTTCGACGCTGATTTGAATATCTGCCATTACTTGTTATTGGCACTCTACGTCATCTAATTATATCTCAGCAATTTATATGCGGGCGATCGCACTTAAACCTCCCTCTCTCATCCGATCGATCCCCTCTCCTCCAACAAAACATCCGCCCCAGCAGCTTAAGTTTCGGACAGCGGGGGAACTGATAGGGCGATATAATTTATTCTAAAGTCCTTGGCGGGGCGATCGTAAACCCCATTTAATAACACTGGTAAATCTACAATTGGTTCAGCATCACCTGCACGCAAAGGCAACGGAGAGGATTGTGAAAATTAAATGCACAACAGCTTATCATTTGTATTAATTGTGGAACGGGCGTCTCGCCCGTTAAGTGAATCGTGGAACGGGAGAGACGCCCATTAAGTGAATTGTGGAACGGGCGTCTCGCCCGTTCTAAAATCTGCGATTAAAATCGCTTAAAAATCGCCGTAACTACTAATAGCAGCCTGCAACCTCCCAATCACTTCATCAACCGAAATCGCCCCCAACTCCCCAGAAGCGCGAGTCCGAATATTCAAACTATTCGCCTCAACCTCCTTCGCACCCACAACACCCATCACCGGAATTTTATCCTTCTCAGCATTGCGAATCAACTTGCCCAAACGCTCGCTATTCTCATCAGCTTCGGCGCGCATTCCGAGCATTTTCATCTTCGCCGCCACTTCCTTCGCAAACGGCAAAAACTCGGCGCTGACAGGCAACAACCGCACCTGAATCGGCGCTAACCACAGCGGAAAATCGCCCGCATACTGCTCGATCAAAATCCCGATCAAACGTTCCAAAGAACCGAAAGGAGCGCGGTGAATCATCACCGGACGCTTGCGAGTGCCGTCTTCAGCGACGTATTCCAAATCAAAACGTTCTGGCAAATTGTAATCTACCTGAACAGTTCCTAGCTGCCATTCTCTATCCAAGACATCTTGGAAAATGAAATCGAGTTTCGGCCCGTAAAAAGCCGCCTCCCCAATTCCCTCAAAATAATTCATACCCAAAGTTTCCACCGCGCGGCGGATGGCACCTTGAGACTTTTCCCAAGCTTCATCAGAACCGATGTATTTCTCTAAATTGTTCGGATCGCGGAAGCTCAAACGCGCCTTAAAGTTTTTCAGTTGCAGACTCTTGAAGACTGACAGAATCAAATCCACTACATTCAAGAATTCTGCATCCAACTGTTCCGGCGTAACAAATAAGTGGGAATCATCCACCGTAAAGCCGCGCACCCGTGTTAAACCGCCCAATTCTCCCGATTGTTCGTAGCGGTAAACTGTGCCGAATTCCGCTAAGCGCATGGGCAGTTCTCGATAGGAACGCAATTCGCTTTTGTAAATCTGAATGTGAAAAGGGCAGTTCATCGGTTTCATGACAAAACCTTGTTCGTTTGCTGCCGCTTCTTCATCCTCCGCCATCAGCGGAAACATATCTTCTTTGTATTTCTGCCAGTGGCCGGAAATTTTAAACAAATCCACTCTGGCGATGTGCGGAGTCACTACTTGCAAATAGCCGCGCTTGATTTGTTCTTGTTTCAAGTAATCTTCTAAAATACTTCTCAAAACAGTGCCTTTCGGCGTCCACAAAGGCAAACCCGGCCCCACAGCATCGGCAAAAATAAATAAGCCTAATTCTTTGCCTAATTTGCGGTGATCGCGCCTGAGGGCTTCTTCTTTGCGGTGTTTGTATGCTGCTAATTGTTCGGGAGTTTCCCAAGCAGTGCCGTAAATGCGCTGTAACTGAGCTTTGGTTTCGTCGCCGCGCCAGTAAGCGCCTGCTAGGCTTTCTAGCTCGATCGCCTTTGGATTCAACTCACTGGTATTATCTAAGTGAGGCCCGGCGCACAAATCCCACCATTCCTCCCCCACATGGTAAAGAGTAATCGGTTCGATCAAACCTTCTAAAATTTCTAATTTGTAAGGTTCGTTAATCTCCTTAATTCTGCGTTCCGCTTCCTCGCGGCTGACTTCTTCCCGAATTACAGGCAATTTACGGTTGATGATTTTGATCATCTCTTTTTTAATGGCTTTTAAATCCTGTTCCGTAAAAGGTTCGGGAGTGTCAAAGTCATAATAGAAACCGTTTTCAATCCAAGGGCCGATCGTCACTTGCGCCTTGGGAAATAACTTCTGCACCGCCATCGCCATAACGTGGGAGGTGGTGTGGCGAATTTTTTTTAGTGGCTCCGACTCACTCGTGCGGGGCAACTCAATCTTAACGGACTCTTCTGGAGGGGACATGGATTGTGAGCTAGACATCGGCTGAATTAGCAATTAATTTAGTTGCAGTTGCTTCTATCTTACTAAGGTTGGGACAGTAAGCGCCGACTTCCGGCTGGGGGACACTCCGGGAAATTACAACAACGGCCCTGATGGTTACGACGTTTAGTGCCTCCCGCACTCCCACTCTCAGAAACCGGGTTTTTTACTATTTGGGTGGGCTGTAACTAAGTATTGCCTGAAAAAACCCGGTTCTAACCATGCGTGAGTTCCCGAACTAATTTGGCAGAATTTGGGGATTTCGACTCAAAAATCGCTGCTGACACAATTAAATTTATTCACACCCACCTGCTAATTGTTGTTAAATCATTGAATTTTTGTTAAAAATATGTTACAATTTGTAAAGCTCGTCTAAGACTATAATAGATAAATAACCCAATTTTGATCCATGCTTAATTCCAATTTGCCCGAGCCAGAATTGCTCAAAGCGTTACTGGAACCGCTGTTAGAGGATTTCAATTACTGGTTAGATCGATCGGCAAACCTCTTAGAAACTGAGGAAATTCCCTTTCTCAGCGACGAGGAGCAATCTGACTTGCTGGCGCGAGTCAAACAAGCTCAGCAAGAAGTAGGCGCAGCTAAAGGTCTATTTCAAGCAACCGGAGGTCAAGTTGGGATTGAAACCACAGCACTGATGCCGTGGCACAGACTGCTCGCCGAATGCTGGCAAGTATCGGCACGCTTTCGCTCATTGCAGTCCGCTCCCCCTGGAAAATAAGGAAGCGAGTTCAAGTTAAATTTGAAGTCAAATCCCCAACCTTGGGAAATGTGGCGGCCCACTTGACAACCTCAAACAAATTTCCAGTTAATAAGTTATTACTTGCTGAAACACTTTTGTAAATTGCTGTGTGGCTGTTTAGCCCGGAGGAGAAAATAATGTTGCACCTGCTTTATATTTTAGCTTTTACCGTTCTTGCCTTTCTGGCAGTCGGTAACTTAATCCGCAGTCTAGTCACCGTTGGTATGGAGTCTCAGCGTCCTCAACAATTCAGGGCAAATAATCGCCACCCATCCTATCCTGGCTCTCAATCTGTACCGCATCCAGAACTTTTAGACGAACAGGGAAACATAGTCAATGAGCCACTGTTAGTGATGCGTTCGCTGACTGTCCAAGACGCCCGCGAACAATTAGATGCTCTCTACAAATCATCTCCGGGCGGCAGCGACGAAGGGGGCGAACTAGCCTAAGACAACCACAGCCGCAGCATTTATACTTAGGCGCTAGGCCTCAAAAAAAATATAGGACTTACAAGCTAGGTGTCCGAAACCCTTTTTCTTCATAGATTTTGGTGAAAATCGTTTCCGCGCTTCATCGGAATAATAATTTTCCGAGTTCAGTGCGAGCTTAAGAGATCGCGATGATGCTTGCACCCTTGGCATCATTCTGCATCTCACCAGATTGGATATAAGTCCTAAAAATAATTGGCCGTTAGTTTTTAACTAATGGCCAATTATTTGTGATTTTTGAAAGTTTAATTGCCGATTAGCCCGATCAATCGCCAAAAACCGGTTCGCCAAAAACCGATACTGATGGCACTGATATCAAATAGCTCAAGAATAGTATAATGCAAGAGATCCGCAAGCGGTGCCTAACAAGTCTGAATGGTGAGAGTGCTAACGCCCGAATCGAAGCCTGAATAGATGAGTTAGCGTCAAAACCTAGAGGTAAAAACAGGTGACTTTGGGATGAACTCAAGGTCGTGGAGGGATACCTCTGCTTAGATTCGTCTAAGTGCTATTGCTAGCATGATATGACTTAAACAGTCGTGTTATGAAGCATAAATGTATCAGATACTGAAAAGGGATCGCTCTAAACCTCCTATCGATCCTGTTTTGTCATCGGCAAAAATGCACGTTTAAGGCTAGATGATCGTCCCTATTTCGCTACTGGCAGAAGTTCTGCAAGCTTTGCCCCAACTGCGGGCACAAATTTATTTCAAATCTTCCATGATAGCCCTGTCTCACGCGATGGAAGACTTAGTTTTGGCGGGTTCCGACGAACCGCTAGTCATTGCAAGCTTTCAGCGAGAGCGCTTCTACCGCCAGGAAGCTCACCGCTATCGGCGAATTGCCTCACGCTCGTCTCAGGTATACGTGCTGGCAGCACCGGAAACAGACTTTAAAAATGCTTCGGAGTGTCACGAAACTGTGGCGTTTGCACCGGAGGACGGATTAAGTAAAGAGTGGCACTTAGTGGTACTGGGGGAACACTACTCAACTTGCCTGATTTGTCAAGAAAAAATTGTGCCGATCGACAACCAGGACGATCGCGGGCCACTGTTGATGGATCAAGCTCGCAGATTTGAAGGAATTTGGACGTTCGATCGCGAGGTAAGCTCCAAAGCTGCGGCATTGTTGCTCGATAGAATTGGCAATTATCGCCCGGAATTGGCCGAAAAGATCGATCGAGCGCGAACTACTTACAAGCTCGTCAAAACACCGAAAAAAACCAGGAAATCCGCCACTTCCAAAGCCAGCAAACCCGACATAATTACGGGAAAAAACTCAAAAATTCCCAATCCCAAATTGAGCGATGCTTTTACCGAACGCTTAGTCACCTACTTGCAAGCAGGCCAGCACAAATTGCTCAAAGCATACAGCGCCATCGCCGCTCAGGAACGCAAAGAACGCCTGGTAAACTTAATTACCACGGCAATGCGGCAGTCTCTCAACCCACAAGAAATCGTCGAAGTCGCAGTGCAAGAACTGGGTACTGCCCTGTCGGCAAGCCGATGTTTGATTTATCGGTGCAAGGCCACAGATGTGGCGGTCAAAATCGATCGCGAGTTTTTGGGGCCGGGCGCTAGTTCCATGCTGGATCAGACTTGCCTGTTGCAGGAAAATCAAATATGGAGCGACGCGGTGGCGCGGCAGGAGCGAGTTTACATCCAAGACACAGCACAACACCCGCTGATTGTCAATACAAAATTCCTGAAAAAAACTGTAAAAAATTGGCAAATTGTCTCTTGGTTAATGGTGCCAGTGCTTTATCAGGGGCGGGTTTTGGGCATGGTGGAAATGCACCAGTGCCGATCGACTTTGGCTTGGGAAGAAGACGAAATTGCTTTAGTAGAGGCGATCGCCACCCAACTCGGAGCGGCCTTAATTCAAGCAGAAACCTATGCTCATTTAGAAGAGCTCAACCAACAATTAGAAGCATTAGACCGCACTCGCAGCAATCTAATTGCCATCACCGGACACGAACTCCGCACCCCTCTTTCTACGATTCAAGTTTGTTTGGAAAGTTTGAACTCCGAACCAGATATGCCCGCCCCATTGCGGCAAATCATGTTAGAAACTGCCCTCGGCGATGCCGATAGAATGCGGAAACTCGTGCAGGATTTCTTAACTCTTTCTCACTTAGAAAGCGGGCGAGTTAAATGGAATGTAGAATCGCTGACGCTGCAAGAATGCGTTGATTTGGCCCTCAGCAGCGTGCGATCGCGCACGGTCGATCAACAGTTACCGGAAATTATCGCCGAGGTGTCTGCAGAATTGCCTTTAGTGCAAGCTGACGGAGAGTGGTTGGTGGAGGTCCTCTCCAAACTGTTAGACAACGCTTGCAAATTCACCACACCTCAAGGAAGCGTGACAGTGCGAGCGAAATGCAACGGTTCTCGAATGGTGGAAGTGCTCGTAGCCGATACGGGGAGGGGAATCGAGGCGAACAGTTTAAAAGTAGTGTTCGATCGATTTTATCAAGAAGAAGGAGCTTTGCGCCGCAGCGCCGGCGGTACCGGTTTGGGATTAGCAATTTGCAAACAGATTGTTGCCGGCTGGGGCGGTAAAATTTGGGTAGATTCCGCAGGAAAAGACCGAGGAAGTGAATTTCACTTTACTATTCCCACTGTTGAGAATCAATTGACAAGTGTTAACTCATGACTAATCACTAATGACTAATTACTAATGACTGCAAACTACCCGTCAGTCTATCCTACATTGGAATACCGATCGCAAACTCTGTTCCACCTTCTAGCGATGACAAACATTTCCAAGTTCCCCAATGTTTTTGAGTTACTATCGGATAGCCAATAGACAGTCCCAATCCCGTACCTTTGCCTTCTGCTTTAGTTGTAAAAAATGCCGTAAACAATTTTGCTGTGACTGATATCAAATCTGTTAGCATCGAAATTATTTCTATCTCTCTTCTCTTGATCTGCGTGAATCAGCGTCAATCCATTGTCATCTGCGGTTAATACATTCTCTTTTTTTTACTGCCGATACAGGCAGATCAACACAGATTAACGCAGATTAATTATCTCAAGTCCGGTTGCACCATCCGTGATTGTTGACTGTTGACTGGATTTTACTATTCCGATGCTACCGGAATTGATATGATTCCGGCATTTCCAGTCCGTTGTCAGCAATGCGAATCAAAATCGTGTGGATTATTTCCGGTAACGAAAATACTTGCTTAAAGCCCTCGAACAAAGTTAAAAAACCGGGTTTGTGAGGGTCAGATCGCGCAAGTCTCGATCGAGTTAATCGATCGACCGAGACACGATAGCACAGAAAAGTTTTCACTGCAGAACCAGCCTCCGCTGCTACACCCTCAACCCTCAACCCTCACCCTCTTAGATCGGCCTTAGAGGTGATGCGGCGGGAGCGGTCTTCACCTTTAGGATAGAAAGTATCAAAGCAGATTCAGCACGCGCTTGCCCTCTTAAACCCGGTTTGGCGACAGAATACCTAGGGATGCTGCCGAAAATTAATACCCGTTTAAAAAAAATGCAACTGTAGGCAAGCTGCAAACCCCGATAGTAATCCGTCATGCCCAATCTAAAATCTAAAATCTAAAATCTAAAATCTAAAATGGTATAAGTCTGCCCTGCACAAGCCGTGAGATGGTAAAAGTCGATCGAATCTGTTGATGCCTGCCGACGCCAGTGTTGATTCGTGAAAAGTTGAGGATGCAAATGTTTCACCCGGAAAAAGTTTGTTTCCAGGAGAATATTCCAACCTAGAGGGTAGGAAAATCGATTATGTCACCTACAAGCCAGATGAAATCTACTCAACCTATGGCCAACAAGCCACAACTAAAATTAGGTTCCCAAGGTAAAGCGGTATTGGAACTCGAACAACTGCTAACCAAGTTGCAACTTTATCGGCACCCTGCTAAAGGAATTTTTAACAAAGCAGTTGAATTTTCTGTGAAGCTGTTTCAGTTTCGGGTTTTCTTGTCGCCGGACGGCATTGTCGGGCCGCTCACTTGGCAGGCGCTTTATACTGCAGCTCCAGTTAATATGCCGGTACTCAGATTGGGCAGTTCTGGGGAAGCAGTCGCTACTGTTCAGGAAGTTCTCAAAAGTTCCAAGCATTATGGCGGTAAAATTGACGGCGACTTTGCAACTTTGACGGACAAAGCTGTTCGCGCGTTTCAAAAAAGCTTTGGGATTGAGGCCGACGGGATTGTCAATCAAGAAACTTGGACTGCTTTGAGCCAAATTCCGCGCGGCTATGACCCTAATTGGTTCTTGACTTAGGGTGGCGCGGTAAATTGTTCGATCGTGTGTGGGGGAAAATTGGGGGAATGTGCGATTATTCGGGTGCCCCACAAGCACCAGAATAATTGCTGTTTTTTTTTGATTATTTTTTCGGGATTCGTGCTGCCTAATTCTGTTTTCTAACTTTGGTGGAAATTACCAATTATGAATTATTAAATACTAATTATCAATTATCACAAAAGATCGATCGCCAAAAAACTGTTAATTTTCCTTACAATTTCGAGAACAGCGTGCAGTCTCGATGATACGATGCCCTAAAAATCCTTTGGATATATTTATGGCCGAACAACTCACTGGACAACCCCCAATCTTCGGCGGCAGCACAGGCGGCTTGCTGACCAAGGCGCTAGTTGAAGAGAAGTACGCTATCACTTGGACTAGCCCCAAGGAGCAGGTGTTTGAAATGCCTACTGGTGGCGCTGCGATTATGCGTCAAGGCGACAACTTGCTGTATCTGCCCCGGAAGGAGCAGTGCATCGCTTTGGGCGGCCAGCAACTGCGGGCTAAATTCAAAATCACGAACTACAAAATTTACCGCGTGTTTCCCGACGGTAATACTGAGTACCTGCATCCCAAGGATGGCGTGTTCCCTGAGAAGGTGAACGAAGGTCGTCCCTACAACGGTAAGATTGAGCGCAATATTGGCAGCAATCCAAATCCGGCTACGCTGAAGTTCACAGGTAAGAAGACTTTCGATCCTTAGACCATGAGTGCATGGCTGAGCAAAACATAGGTAATATTCCCTGTAAGGCTCAGCTTGTAAACTTGTTTTTGCAGTAGTATTCTGGCGCGGGAGGCTAAGCCCGCAGCGCCAGAATACTACTGCAAACTTCAAATCTAATTAAAAGTTAATCGTTAAATTAAAAATGAATGTCGCAATCAGGCGAGCGCAGCCTTCTGATATCGATGTTTGCGCTCGCATTAATTATGAAGCTTTTAAAGAGATTTCCGATCGGCATCAATTCCCTACAGATTTTCCGACGCTGGAGTTTTCAACTGAAATTATTGGTCTTGCGATCGAAAGTCCGGTATTTTTTGGGATCGTAGCCGAGATCGAGGGTGCGGTTGTCGGCTGCGGGTTTATGGACGAACGCAACCCGATTCGCGGTATCGGGCCTGTCACTGTCGATCGAACTTTTCAAGGCCGCGGCACGGGGCGGGAAATCATGAAAGCTTTGCTGGAACGGGGACAGGACGCTCGGGGCATCCGTTTGGTTCAGGAATCTTTTAATATGGCGTCGCTGTCGCTGTACGCTTCTGTGGGTTTTGAGGTGAAGGAACCTTTCGTTTTAATGGAGGGGAAGTTTCACAGCCAGCCTCCGTATGGGTTTGAGGTGCGGCCGCTGGCTAGTGAGGATGTTGGTGAATGTGCGGCTTTGTGCAAGAAATTATACAGGTGCGATCGAACTAGCGATATTGAGTACGCCCTGAATTTCTTTTCTCCTTGGGTTGCTTGCAAACAAGGTCGGATTGTGGCTTATACTTGTGCGGTGTCGGCTTTGAGCCACAGCGTCGCAGAAACTGAGGCGGATATGCAGGCTTTACTGTTGGGGGCGGCCGCGTCGAACTCCGAAGCACAGGTTTCTTTCCACTTGCCGATGCGTTACGCAAGTTTGTTTCGCTGGTGTTTGCAAGAGGGGCTGCGCGCGCTCAAACCGATGGCGGTGATGGCAGTTGGCGAGTACCAGCAGCCTCATGGCTGTTACTTTCCGTCTTTTGCTTATTGATAGTATAGTAAAGTGAGTATATGATATTTCCCGATTTCTCACAATTTTCGGAACTGGCGAAACAAGGCAATTTTGTACCCGTGTATCAAGAATGGGTTGCTGATTTGGATACGCCGGTGTCTGCGTGGTATCGGGTTTGTGCCGGTCAACCTTACAGTTTTCTCCTGGAGTCCGTGGAAGGTGGGGAAAAACTTGGGCGTTATAGTTTCTTAGGGTGCGATCCGTTGTGGATTTTGGAGGCAAGGGGATCTCGCACAACTCAAGTTTACCGTGACGGTTCCGAAAAAGTATTTACGGGCGATCCGTTTGTAGCTTTAACTGAATGTTTGGAGTCTTATCAACCGGTGAAATTGCCGCAGTTGCCGCCGGGAATTGGCGGGTTATTTGGTTTTTGGGGTTACGAGTTAATTAAGTGGATAGAACCGCGAGTTCCCGTGCATCCAGCAAGCGAGAATGATTTGCCGGATGGATTGTGGATGCAGGTGGATAATTTGCTGATTTTCGACCAGGTGAAGCGGAAAATTTGGGCGGTCGCCTATGCGGATTTGCGGGATGTTGGCGTTGATTTGGCCGATGCTTATCAGCAAGCGTGCGATCGGGTTGGTAAGTTAGTTCAGAAGCTGCAATCGCCGCTTTCCCGGCAATCTACTCTCATAGAATGGACACCTCCCAATAACGGGCAAGATGCCCGTTCCACAACCGGAAATACAGAATTGGCTTACACGAGCAATATTACCCGTGAAAAGTATTGTGCCAATGTCTTAAAGGCTAAGGATTATATCAAAGCGGGAGATATTTTTCAAGTAGTTATTTCGCAGCGCCTAGAGGCTGAATACAGTGGCGATTCTTTTGCACTTTACCGATCTTTGCGTCTCATAAATCCTTCTCCGTACATGGCTTATTTTCATTTCGGAGATTGGCAGATTATCGGTTCGAGTCCCGAGATTATGGTGAAGGCGGAAAACACTGCTGATGGCAAGAAGATTGCAACTTTGCGACCGATTGCGGGCACTCGCCGCCGGGGGAAAACTCCTCAAGAAGATGATGCTTTGGCTGCTGAATTGCTGCAAGATCCGAAGGAAATTGCGGAACACGTCATGTTAGTTGATTTGGGCAGGAACGATTTAGGAAGAGTTTGTCGAAACGGTACTGTAAAAGTTGACGAATTAATGGAAATTGAGCGTTATTCTCACGTCATGCACATTGTGAGCAATGTGGTGGGAGAATTGGCTGAGGATAAGACAGCTTGGGATTTGTTGAAAGCTGGTTTTCCTGCAGGTACGGTTAGCGGTGCTCCGAAGATTCGGGCGATGGAGATTGTGCACGAGTTGGAAGGTTGCCGCCGGGGGCCGTATTCTGGGGTTTACGGGTATTATGATTTTGAGGGGCAATTGAATAGTGCGATCGCAATTCGGACTATGGTTGTTCGTTCTCAAGGAGGGGATAAACATTCGGTTTCTGTGCAAGCAGGTGCTGGTTTGGTGGCCGATTCTAACCCGGATATGGAATATGAGGAAACACTCAATAAAGCCAGGGGAATGTTGGAAGCAATTCGCTGTTTGAAATAGCAAGTTAAAAACTTCTTTTATAAGGAGGAGGCGGTTGAAACCGCTGCTACACAAACTACTGTTGAACGAGGGAAATGTGAATTTTTATATAGTTGATGTGTTTGCCGAGTCAAAATATGCTGGCAATCAACTAGCTGTATTTTGCGGTGCGGGAGTTGCCGAACTATCTGAGGCCCAAATGCTGCTGATAGCGAGGGAAATCAATTATTCAGAAACTACGTTTATTCGATCGCCCGATCCGCAAGATGGCGGCTATGACGTGCGGATATTCACGCCCAAGAAGGAATTGCCCTTTGCCGGTCATCCGACTTTGGGCACTGCGTTTGTGTTGCAACAAGAGATTATTCGCGAAAAGGTCGATCGAGTAATTCTCAATCTAGCCGTCGGTCAAATTCCGGTTACTTTTAATTATCACAATGAATCGGCAGATATTTTGTGGATGCGACAAAACCCGCCTAGTTTTGGTCAAGTTTTATCAACCGGAACTCTGGCAAATGTCTTGAATTTAGAACCCGATGAAATTGATGCCAACTTCCCCATTCAAGAAGTTTCGACCGGAGTGCCGTTTATAATTGTCCCATTAAAAACTCTCGCCTCGCTCAAAAAAGCTCAAGTCAACTTAGATAAATATTTTGAGCTAGTTAATACAATGGAAGCGAAAGAAATTTTGATATTTTGCCCAGAAACTTACAGCGACCTTAATGATTTAAGCGTGCGAGTTTTTGCCCATTCATTAGGAATTCCTGAAGATCCGGCGACTGGCAGTGCTAACGGCTGTTTGGCTGGATATTTGGTAGAATATGCTTATTATGGGGAAGCAAAGATTGATGTCAGAGTTGAGCAGGGTTATGAAATCGATCGACCTTCTTTGTTGTTGTTACAAGCAGCCCAAAATGAAGGGAAAATAGAAGTTTTGGTTGGTGGTAAGGTGGTGATGGTTGCTAAGGGAGAATTTGTGTAGAATTTTTAACAGAGAATTATTAACCGCAGATGCACGCAGATATACGCAGATACAGCCGATTCCACGTTTATGAAGAATACCCCTGATCGCTCTATCCCCGCCGTAGGGACACGGCGAAAGCCTTTGTCCCTACTTCATAAACCTGGAATACGCTGTATGAGGTAGCTCATATTCATTGATTCGCGTGATTGTTAGGCTAAAAAAGTCATCACTACCAGAGACTTTCCAATGCTGCAAACATTTTCGCGGACTTTAAATGTATCCCCTGAGGCTTCGGAAGCCCTGCTTTCACTGCCCTTAACCAGCTTGCTCGATTCACCGGAATTCAATCAATTATTCGCAAGTCTGGATAGTGGTTTGCTCAAAGAAACTTTGCCAACAGCAGGAACTGTTTTAGCTCAAAAGCTGCCGCCTTTTTACGACTGGTTGCAAACAGAACTAGGACTTAAAAACGTCCCTGACAGTCCCGATCATACTACGAAATGGGTAGTCGGTTTTTTGAAGAATCAAGAAAGTTTAACTCGTTTAGTTGATCTGCACAAATCAATTCCCAGACAGGCATTAGAACGAGCGATCCCTCGTTTAGTTAGCGCCTTTGATGAAGTTCAACCCACGGCTGTAAAGCAAGAATGGGAAAAAGCGATCGCAGCACTTTGTCTGGTTCTCGCCGTCGCAGCGCGGGAAAATCAGCCATCTGCGGCCTGAAGCCATTCTGTCTGAGTTTAAACAAAGCGCTTTTTTCGGAAAATTTGCAATTGAGTGCGATCGATCTGAACGACTACCGGCCGTGGCTTGTTGAGGACGATCGCATTGTGTCTGTTTACCAAAAGCAACTGAGCCAATACTACCACCAGGGCTCGTCTTTTCTGAAAATTGCCTTCAAAACGCGCCATTCGGACGATCGCCTCTTCGATTTTATAACAACAGTTGTTGCCTTTCTGGGAAACCACAAAAATCGTTCCCGGTATGTAATCGCCTTCATTTGCCCAGAAAGCATACCTTTCGCCTAAAGTAAAGTAGTGAAAAACATTGTTAGCGGTGGAAGCTTTAGCTAACTTTTCCGAAACGCCCAAAGAATTAAAAATTACAGTGGATCTAATATAATCCGGGTATTTTGCTGCTATTTGCTGAGCAACTTTGCCGCCCAAACTTTCTCCGATGACATCCGGCGGATTCCCGCTGTGAAATTGCTGCTTTATCCAATCAATAGCACCCGCAGTTTGCGCCGATTTGAACTGGCGTTCTAGTTTTGCCATAAATACATCTGGCGTATCTTCCAAAACGCCATCGAAAGGATACCAAGAACCGTATCCGCGAATCACGATAACAGGCGGATTATTGCCAGAAATGGGAACGCGACTTTCAGCATAAAAACCAGTGCTAGAATCTTCAAACACTTTTTCTATGATATAATTTCCATCAATAACTTGCCCTAACTCGTGCCGAACGTAAATTGAAGGATTATTGGGTTTAGAAGTATCGTGCATTTGGGGTTTTGCAAACTTTTCGTAGAGGGAATCTAGCAAGTGCCTTCCCGTCTGGCGATCGACAAAATCGAATTCTGTTCCTTTCATTATCTGGTAGTGGCAGGTTTTACCAACAATATTTAATAACTACCAAAAATATAGATAAACCGCCACCGGACAACGAATAATCTCAATTAAGGTTTACTTGTATCAAATGGCAAAAATGTACGTGACATTTACCCTTGGGTGAGTGAGAGGGCGGGTTTTAGAGATTGTCCATGATTGGCAAATATTCTATGTGATATCAAATCCGGTAGCATCGTCGGGCGTAAAATCCAGTCAACAGTCAACCACGGACTGTGCAACGAATTGATAGAATTCATCTGCGTTAATCTGTGTTTATCTGCCTGTATCTGGGGTGAAAAAAAGAGAATGTATTAACCGCAGATGACAATGGATTGACGCCGATTCACGCAGAGGTCGAGAAGAGAGATAGGAATAATCCGGTGCTAACAGATTTGATAGGAAACCCGCCGCTACCAGATGCGAAAAATCTACATGACATTTACCGTTGGGTGAATGAGAGAGCGGGTTTTAGAGATTGTAAATTATTGTTGGTGAAACCCGTCCCTCTCCCATCACTTTTACAAAACTCGCAACGTGCTAGCAACACTATCGACTGCTTCCAGCGCGCGAATTTCATCGAGTGCTTGTTGAAAATTACCTTCCCTAACATCGTGAGTCACGACGACAATTTCTGCTAAGTCGCCGTGAATTCCCGTCTGGACAACTGATTCCAAACTAACTTTGTGATTGCCAAAACAAGTGCCGAGTTTGCCAATTACCCCCGGAGTATCGCGCGTCAGAAAACGGGCATAAAAGCGAGTAACAAGTTCCTGCATCGGAGCAATTTTGCAGTAGTGTTGGTGACTGCAACTCAGCAAAGGATGAGGAGTCGGAACAGCTTGGCTTTTCAGGATGGCCGCCACATTTATAATGTCGGATACTACGGCGCTAGCTGTGGGGCCCGCACCGGCGCCGCGTCCGTACAGCATCAATTGCCCGATCGGCTCTCCTTCGACTAAAATTGCATTGTAAACCCCGTTGACACTCGCCAGCGGATGAGTTTTCGGCACAAAAGTAGGATGCACTCGAATTGACAGCAGTTCGCTTTCTCCCTCCGCTTGCTTGCCATTGTAGCCGGAGGTTTCTTGAGCAATAGCCAACAATTTAATCACAAATCCCAGCTTGTCGGCGTAGTCAATATCAGCCGCACTAACTTTTCTGATACCTTCGCAGTGAACATCTGCTAATTTGATGCGTCCGCCAAAAGCTAGCGAGGCTAAAATAGCAATTTTGTCGGCAGCATCTAATCCATCTACATCTGCTGTGGGGTCAGCTTCAGCATAACCTAATTGCTGAGCGTCGGCGAGCACTTCGGCAAAGTCTGCGCCTTCTGTTTGCATCCGCGTCAGGATGTAATTAGTTGTGCCGTTGACAATGCCGGTGACAGTTTGAATGCGGTTTGCACCTAAAGATTGTTTGAGGCTTTGAATGACCGGAATGCCGCCGCCGACAGCAGCTTCTAGCATTACGTAAACGCCTTTTTTGTTGGCGGCCTCGAAGATTTCATTCCCGTAGCGGGCGATAACTGCTTTGTTGGCAGTGACGACGTGCTTGCCGCTGGCAATAGCTTGCAGAATGAGCGATCGCGCCGGTTCCAATCCGCCAATCAATTCTACTACAATATCAATTTCCGGGTCAGTTGCGATCGCTTCTAGGTCAGTTGTCAGCACATTTTCTGGCAATTGTAAAGACCGAGTTCGAGAAATATCGCGCACTCCCACCCGATAGATTTCCAATTCCTGCAACAGCGGATGGCGACCATCTGGGGAGAGCAAAATCTCTGCTGTTCCCGCGCCAACTGTACCCAAACCTAACAAACCAATTTTGAAAGCCACGACTTTGACCCGTAGAAACTCAATTAAGCCACAACCATTGTAGGCTATTCCCGTACCGGAGCAATCAAAATAGTATTGTAGGGTACGCATTCAGTACGTTATATCAATTCCGGTTGCACTCATACATGATTGTTGACTGTTGACTGTTGACTGTTGACGGGCGGGTCGAAAAACTGAAGGGTTGAGTGTTAACTGTTGACTGGATTTTATTATTCCGATGCAACCGGAAACGATATTACAAGTCGGAGACAATTGCCCTACAAACAATTGTAGGGCGAGCCAAGCCCACCCTACAAATCAGATTAAATCAGGTAACACATTAATAAGTTTCAACGTGCCAACGGTGTTCTTTTTTCAACTGTTTCTGATAGGCAGCCCATTCAACACCGTACTTGCTAGACGCTGCCGACATTCCTTCATCAATTCCGCCTTCCATACCCTTCAAACCGCAGATATAAGTGTGAGTATTCGGCTTTTGAACTAATTCCCACAATTGGTCTGCGTTCTCTTGAATCCGGTTTTGAATGTACATCTTGCCGCCGTCAGCATTCTTTTGCTCGCGGCTGATGGCATAAGTCAAGCGGAAATTATCGGGGAACTCGCGCTGCAATTGCTCCAACTCTTCCTTATAGAGAATGTTGGGAGTGTAAGCAACTCCCAAGAAGAGCCAAGCTAGACCTTTGAACTTGTAATCCGGATTGTTTTCTTTAAACATCCGCCACAAGTAAGCGCGGAAAGGAGCAATACCCGTACCGGTAGCCATCATAATAATGGTGGCTTCTTCGTCGTCGGGCAACAGCATTTCCTTGCCTACGGGGCCGGTGATTTTGACATCATCCCCAGGTTGCAAACCGGTGAGAAAAGTCGAACAAACACCGAACACTTGTTCGCCAGTTTCTGGGCTTTTGTACTCCAGCCGACGGACGCACAGGGAGATTGTTTTGTCGTCGAGGTGGTCGCCGTGACGGGTGGAGGCGATCGAGTACAGCCGAATTTTGTGAGGTTTGCCGTTTTTATCTGTGCCATCGGGAATAATCCCGATACTTTGACCTTCGAGATAGTGCAAATTGCCTCCAGAAAGGTCAAAGGTGACGTGGCGGACTGTGCCTTCGCCGCCTTCTCTGACTAATTCTTCTGTAGAAATGCACTTACCAATATAGGGATTGGCCGGCTTGTAGAGGTTAACAGGAACCTGAACTTTTTCCTTGGCTTGAGTCATGGGCTTAGTTTCTTCTCCAGATTTCTGACTCTGTAGCCCTGCTTCTGGTGCGACTTTGCCATTTGTTTCGGGAGCGCTGTTTGAGGGGCGGATGCTGACAATTCTTCCACCCATGCGAGCAATCCTACGCATTTCCTGATTCATGCGCTCGTAGGGCACGGAGATAAATACGCTGCCACTACGGCGAATCGGGTTACTTATTTGGTCAGTTGCTTGGCTCTGACGCATACCCTCCACTTCGTAAACAAAGATGCGGCTGCCTGATTCTGAGTTTGCCGCTCCACCAGATAAGCTTGGGCTGTACATTTGTTGATTTTCCTTCACGATACAGAGTTATAAAGAAAGAGAATGTGACGTTAGACTCAATTTACTTTTTTCTTAAGGCCATCGGGACTAATTGGCCGCGCCAATTTTTGGGCCTCGCCACGCCGGCGGGAAGGTTGAAGTTGCGATCGCTCGCGTATCAAATCCCTACTAGCCGAACGCCGCGCTCACCGAGCCCTATTGCGTTCGGCTGTTGACCTATAGCTATTGTTGTCTGCGTACTGCCAATATTTTACCCGATCGGGGCATCTGCCCCGATAAGTCCTTGTGATTTGGGGAGCGCCCCACCAGAGAAAGGAAGATTCGAGGAGTTTAATGAGGTTGAGCTTGTAGGGGGCCGACGCATTCTGGTAAGATTAACCGCTAAAGTTAGTATTAATTACTTGCCTTGAAGATTGCTTGGGTCTTCCCGGGCAGGCAGTCAACTCACTGCTGTATGCTGGTGAGAACTTGATCCTCTCGGGGTAGCAAAGCAGCACAAAACCTGCTTGTGGCTACCTGCGGGCTGAAATTTTGTGGAATCTAGACTTGAGTTAGTTAGTAAACAGTGATTTTGTTAGAGGGAAACTATGACCAGTAAGCCGGATCGCGTGGTTTTAATTGGCGTTGCCGGAGATTCCGGATGCGGAAAATCTACTTTTTTACGCCGATTGACAGATTTGTTCGGGGAAGATTTCGTGACTGTAATCTGCCTCGACGACTATCACAGTCTCGATCGCAAGCAGCGCAAGGAAACAGGGATTACAGCCCTTGACCCCAGAGCCAACAATTTTGACCTGATGGCCGAGCAAATGAAGGCTCTCAAAGAAGGTAATGCGATCGACAAGCCGATTTACAACCACGAAACCGGTATGATCGACCCGCCCGAAAGGGTAGAGCCGAATCACGTGATTGTGATTGAAGGGCTGCATCCGCTGTACGACGAGCGAGTTCGATCGCTCATCGACTTCAGCGTCTACCTCGACATCAGCGACGAGGTAAAAATTGCTTGGAAAATCCAGCGCGACATGGCGGAACGGGGCCACCGTTACGAAGACGTGCTGTTTGCCATCAATGCTCGCAAACCGGATTTTACCGCCTACATCGACCCGCAAAAGCAATATGCTGATGTGGTAATTCAAGTGTTGCCCACCAACTTGATCAAAGATGACAAAGAGCGGAAGGTTCTGCGCGTGCAGATGATCCAGCGCGAAGGTATCGCCAATTTTGAGCCTGCGTATTTGTTTGACGAAGGTTCAACAATTAACTGGGTTCCTTGCGGCCGCAAGCTGACTTGTTCCTATCCCGGAATTAAGATGTACTACGGGCCTGATGCTTTCTACGGTCACGAAGTCTCGATTTTGGAAGTAGATGGTCAATTCGAGAATCTCGAAGAAGTTATTTACATCGAAAGCCATTTGAGCAAGACTTCTGCGAAGTATGAAGGCGAGTTAACTCACCTGTTGCTTCAGCACCGCGAATATCCTGGTTCCAACAATGGAACTGGTTTGTTCCAAGTGTTAGTCGGATTGAAGATGCGGGCGACTTACGAGAAGTTGACTGCAAAAGAAGCGAAAGTGGCTGTTAGTGTTTAGAACGCAGACATGAAAGATTTGGGAGGCGCAATTGCGCCTCTTTTTTTGTGGAGAAATGAACCGCAGAGGGTGATTTTGGCGCAGAGAAGAGTTAGGGCATAATACAATTCATTTCAGAAATATCTAAATTTCAAAAAATGCCTGTATTGCCTATGAAATCGTGAGATGAGATTCGGAAAAAAGCGTTAACCCAAGCATATTGAGTTAGGGTAGAGTGTTTGGCAATAGAGAGTTTAAAAATGTTTTTCATGCTTGATTGAGGGTAGTTCTACTTTCTTGAATTATCTATAGCGGTTCTCGGAAAGATGAGGTATTCATCAATTCATTAACAATCCCCCAATCCTCCAATCCTCCACTCCCCTAATCTAAAATTCTGCAATCTAAGTTGTACCTCATCTTTCTAATAACCGCAATTCGATGCAACCCTGTCTGAATATCGATTAAGAATGCCAAAAACTTTACTGCTGCACCATTACCTCTTCCAGCAATAGCTTCATTCGGTTGCCGATCGCCCCGACATTGGGTTCCTGTAAAATACCTACATGGTCTCCAGGTACATCGTAAATGGTCAGATTGTCTTTGAGATAAGGTTTCCAGCCTAGATCCGGATCGAGACTGACACTTTTGCCATCTTCAGAATCCAGCGCTCTAAACATAACTACTTTGCCAGCATAGGGTTTTGGCACGTAAGCTCGTTCTGCTTGCTGAATTATCTTGTCTGTCATCCAATAGTCTGTGGTGTAAGACATTGACTCTGTAGGTTCTTTCGGCTTAAGGTATCGCCCGATCGTCTTGCGGGCCAGCATTGTCATTGGGTCTGTAAGTGTCATTATTTTATAGACGACACTACGGACGATGTAACCTATACCCTGCTTAGCAATTTTTTGGGTATGGAAGCGCAGCCGCTGCTGAATGGGTAGGGGCTTGCAGGCAGAGGGCAATATGGGATCAAACATCACCAATAACCCTATTTCCTGTCCTTTAGCTGCCAATTTTTGAGCTACCTCAAAAGCAACAATACCTCCAAATGACAAACCACACAAATAATAGGGGCCTTCTGGTTGCACCTTCACGAGTTCATTGATGTAATAGTCTGCGATCGCCTCAACCTGATTGAGTGGTCCATTCATGCGATCTTTAACAAGAGTAATTAAGGCATATATCGGCCGATCTACCCCCAAATATGGAATTAACGGATGATAAATAGACACTCCTTCAAACAGAAATAGTGGTGGCACAGAACCCTTCGGTTGAATCTCAACTAAGGAAAGGCTTTGGTTGGGGATATTCCCTTGACGTAGAATGTCGGCTAATTGTTTGATGGTTGGGGCTTGGAAGATAATCGATAGTGGCCAACTCTGCTGGAACTTTTGGTCAATTTTGTCAGCTAAGCGAGCTGCTAGCAGGGATGTACCGCCTAAATCCATGAAATTATCCGCAGTACCGATCGGCTTAATATTGAGTACCTGCTCCCAAATATGGAGAAGTTGAGTTTCTAGTACATCAGCAGGCAACACAACTTCACCGTACTGAACCAGATCGACAACCTGCGGTTCTGGAAATGCACGACGATCGACTTTACCATTGGGGGTCATGGGGAAGCTCTCCATCACTACAACCGCTGGCGGAATCATGTATGGCGGTAGCTTTGTTTGTAGAAAACTACGCAATGCAGACACCTGAATTGGTTGTCCGTGCTTCGGAATGATATATGCCACTAAGCGCTTTTCACCGGGTACATCTTCCCGTGCCAAAACTATACCTTGTTGCACAGATGGGTACTGTTCCAAATAGGTTTCAATCTCTAGTAACTCAATCCGAAAACCTCGAATTTTTACTTGAAAATCGAGGCGACCAATAAACTCCAACGTTCCATTGGGTAAATAGCGGGCAGTATCCCCTGTTCTGTAAAGTTTGTCTCCAGGTCGATCGCTAAATGGATTAGCAACAAAATTACTTGCAGTGCGTTCTGCCAAATTGAGATATCCCCTCGCAAGCCCTGGGCCGCCAATATACAGTTCTCCAATATCGCCATCTGGCACAAGATTTAGGTTTTCATCCAGAATGTAAATTTGGCTGTTGGGAAGAGGACGACCAATCGGAATGTCTGCTTCACTACTGAGATCGTAATCTTCAGCGATCGGGTCAAAAATGGTGGCCGTCACCGTAGTTTCAGTTGGCCCATAGGCATTGAGCCAACGAGGATATTGCCCAACCAATTGTCGCCATTCACCATACAGAGCCCGAGAGGCTTTTTCTCCGCCCACAATCACCAATCTCACATCTGGCGACATGGGAACGCGTAGCAATGAGAGTCCGCTGACGAGGCCATGCCAAAAAGCAGTTGGCAAGTGCAGAATAGTAATGCGTTCTTGCTCAATAAATTCGAGGAATTGGCGGGTAGAGCTAATACAGTCTTCCGTTCGCAGCACGATTGTTGCACCACTTACCAAGGATGGAAAAACTTCCCCAATGATGGTGTCAAAGCTCATGCTAGAGAATTGAAGTACCCGATCGCCCAATCCAAGATTAAATGCCTGTGCGATCGCCTTGCTGTGGTGAACCATGCCCCGGTGAGCAATCATTACACCCTTGGGATATCCCGTCGAACCAGAGGTGTAAATAACGTAAGCCAAATGCTCGGGCGTTGTCAGCAGAGACAAATTTTCAGTGCTGTATAGCGCCATCTCGTGCCAGTCTGTATCTGGACAAATCACGCGAGCATTGTGTTCTGGCAAAAATTCAACCAGATGCTGTTGAATCAAAATGAATCGCACAGCGGCGTCTTGTAACTGGTACGCTCGACGTTCGTGGGGATAGGTTGGGTCGATCGGCACATAGGCCGCCCCAGCCTTGAGCACCCCCAAAAAGCAAATCACCATTTCCATGCAGCGATTCATAGAGATAGCAATCAGTTCATCCGGTTGCACTCCTAGTGCTTGAAGGTAATGGGCGAGCTGGTTTGCGCGTTGATTTAAGGCATCATAGGTTAATTCTTGCCCTTGAAATGACAGGGCGATCGCATCAGGAGTCTGCTTAACCTGTGCTTCAAACCATTGATGGATACTCACATAGTCAGATCGAGTTAGATCGACTTGAGAGTCCTCGACAGAGGAAATATCGTGAGTATATAATGGAACATCAAAACAGACATCGTGGGTAGTTTTTAGCGCATGAGTTTCCTTGTTGGGTAAGTACCCATCACCACTCGTCAAAAAATCTTGAGAGTTCATCATATTTGTGATTTAAGTAGGGCAAGCGAGCTTAAGAAATGGCAGCGTGTCGCCAACTCCTTCTCCCGCATTCATCCAGCTCACAGCTTTTTGTGGACTGCTTGTTGTGCAGTGTCGAAACTGCCGCAGTGCAGTAATACTGCGTCGAACCAATCTATCACAGTTGCCAGGTCTATCTGAATATGGCGGCGCGAATCAATGCGCTTTTGGGGAACGGAAGTTGTTTCTGGATAATTACTTTTTCTCTTGTTTTAATTATACGGCTTATTAATTAAGCTGTTGTACATCAAGACTGTTTTGGGAATCATCTCATTAGCGAGCGGGGGCGATCGCAGTAAAAAAGCAAAACAGAGATGATCCCTTACTCCTTCAAGGGAGCTAAACTGCTTTGCCTGTAAATGTTTCAGCTATTTACATTTTTTTGTATGCCTTAAAATTTTGTACGTTTTCTTAAGTTGTCACCAATAGGGGAGGGTGTTTGCAAGTAGAGATTTTAAGAAGGTTTTTCCGGCTTCATTGAGGTCGCTATCTAGGGAAAAAGTTAGACTGCGAACTCGGATATCGTCATTTTTTATATCTAGTGGCTGTTTGAGGTTTTGCGGGTAGACGAGAATTGCATTTTGGCACTTTAACGCATTTGCGTAAGCAACTATTTGATGAATGTCATTATTGGCTACTTTATCGGGAGCTTTGTATTTTGTATCGAGGACGTATTGGACTTTTTTTGTTTCACTATCGCCTAGGAGTAAGTCAATCCGATCGAAATAGTTCTGGTCATGGGTGACTCGGTGTTGTTGTTTGACAAAAAAGCGTTTTGGTGTATTTGCTTTGAGCCATTCAGCGACAAATTGTTCATATAAATTAGCCATGTCTATGAGAAAAGGGAGCATTTCGCGATCGCCTGTTTCGTGACTCGGCCCTGTATTATCTAAAAAGAATCGACATAAGGCGTGTAAAAGTTGATAATCTTGATTCAAACGGTGATAATTTCTATCAATACAAGCTTCTGATTTAAAAGGTTTTAATGTAACAAATCCTTGGAGTGCGTGAAAGGCTTTTCGCACAGTAGATGAAACAGATTCACGGCACAAACCGCTGCGACCAATGATGAAGAGTGTCCAAGCGAGTATTTGATTGTCTTCGATGTCGCCTGTTTGTTCGTTATAGTGGCATTTTAGTTTAACATCCCAAGGTTTTTGCAGGGCTGACCGCAAATCGACGCGACCGCGAATGTAGGCGAGTCTTTCTGTTTTGGATAAGTAATCGCGATATAATCCTTTGCGACAGCGTTCTAGAATTTTTTGGGCAAGAATGTTAGCTAATTTCTCGTAACTTTCTTGTAAAGATTGGCACTGAATCGAGCCTTGGGGAAATTTTATCTTAAGGTTGTAGGCATAGTCAAGCATTCCGAAGAGGTTGTTTATGGGAACCTTTGGGCGGATGGCGATGTGAAATTCTGGAGTGATGGGAATGTTGCCAACTCTGCCTTTAGATTTTAATTGCCATTTATATTTAGTTTTAGGGTTGGGAAATTCTATCTCTATTTCCTTGGCATAATTCTGGTATATTTTCTCTCCTACTAATTCGGGGATTGAATTTCGATCAAAGGTTGCTGATTGATATTCTGTGAGTTCGATGATTTGGGGTGATTCTCGTTTCATAGATGCTGTAACGCCGTGTTTGTGGTAATAATGGTAGCGTTAGATTATCAATTGCTGAATTGAGATTCGATTTTATCCCAGAGAAACTCCTCCATTTTTGCCTGATTATCAAAGAAGTATTCTTCGAGGTATGGCTCAATTTCCATTTTCCAAATATCTTGGATATCTTCAGCTAAGGTTTTTGTCAAAAAGAAGGAGATGCCTAGTTCATAGTGTTTGTTGTTAATTGCGCGATTGACATCTTTTAGAATGCTAGTTAATTTATCAACTGGGAAACCTGTTTTCTCTCTCTGGTGATACTCTCGCAGCACTTCATAGTTTGGATAGACGGGGAGGAATGCGAAGCGGCGGCGGAGTGCGTTATCGACTAAGGCAATAGAACGGTCTGCGGTGTTCATTGTGCCGATAATGCGGACATTTGTAGGGATTCTAAATAGTTTACCGCTGGCTAGTGTAATAAAGCGTGCTGTGTCTTGTCGGTCATCTAGGAGATACATTAACTCGCCAAAGACTTGAGAAAGATTTGCGCGATTAATTTCATCAATAATGAGAACGCAAGTGTCTTCACAGGCTTCGGCTTGTTCGCAGAATTCTAGGAATCTACCGGGAACTATTGAGTAGGTTAATTGTCCGTTTAGAGTTATTGGGCGGAGGCCTTCGATAAAGTCTTCGTAGGTGTAGGCTGGGTGAAATTGGATAATGTCTGAGAAACCGTCACCACCGCCGATTAAGTGTTTGGCTAGTTTTTCGGCTATAAAGG
The DNA here is from genome assembly GCA_022701275.1 of Microcoleus vaginatus PCC 9802. Taxonomy (NCBI): domain Bacteria; kingdom Bacillati; phylum Cyanobacteriota; class Cyanophyceae; order Oscillatoriales; family Microcoleaceae; genus Microcoleus; species Microcoleus vaginatus. Next base: position 5,958,584 of record CP031740.1, on the reverse strand, counting down.
TTTTTCCGGTTCCGGGTGGGCCTTGGATGATGGTTTGACCTTTGCGGTTAATGGCGTGTATCCATTGAGTTAGTTGGGTTGTTTGAAAACCTGTAATTTTGGAAATTTTTTCTAGTTGATACACTGGGTTAAATTCCTTTTCATATACTGAAAAATATTCACTAATAAGAATAGGTAAATTCTTATTACTAATCAAAAACAAGGGAAATACTTTTTTAAACGTTTGTGCTACCTTGTAAATTATTTGTTGACTAGAATATCCGAATATTTCTTGTAAGTCAAGCGAGCTACCAACAAAAAAATCATTCACAAAAATCATTTCGTGTGCCAATTTTTGAGATGCTTCTGAAAACTTTTCAGATTCTAATGAATCGACAGGAAGCTTTGTCAAAATACTTTCTAAGAGTTCATAAATACAAGTATATTTGCGAGGTTTATTTATCCCAAGAACAATATCACTCCAAGTAATCTGAAGAGGATAATAATTGCCATCGGGTTGTTTTGCAATGTTATAGTCTAAATAAAACTCATCTTTATTGGGAAGGTTATAACCTTTAAGAATTTCGAGGGAATTAAGATCAGTTCTAAGATTTTTTTTATAATTATATAGCATGAACTCAAACACAGTCTTTTGTGCCTTCAAACCAAAAGTTAATGTGGGGTATTCCAATTTTAACATTAACTGAGGAGCTTCGGGAGGAATCATACTGTTAAAGGCGCAGTAGTCTATAGGGTAGGGGTAGACTACTGCGGATTCCAAATGTTGTGTTTGAATGCGGCCAAAGCTCTCCTGCTTGAGATCTATATATTTTTTAATAAAATCCGGCAACTGCTCTTCTACCTGGCTTAAAATATACTTGACTGGCTCTTCTACATATTTCAACAAATCTTTTTTGTGTATCCTGTAAAAATCAACTCTAGGATTTTCATAAAATTCTGTCAATAGGTTAAATGTGTTTACTGAAAAAGGGCATTCAGGATGTACAAAAACTTTTTTCATTTTTTCTGTATGTTTAAGGTGACTCAATTGTTGTTCTTAAATTATTGTAGCCGATCGCCCTTCCCGACACCAGATATCTGAGATGCGATCGCACCCACCATCATTACCCTCATCAATTGCCCTGCCAAACCAGTAACACTGGCAAAACCTCTAACAACAGTTGCCGGAAAATTTAAACTTGTGTCGAAATAATCTAAACGTGCTATATTCAATTCCGTCAACCCTGAACTGTGCTTTCAGGTAATGCAAATTTACAAACGAGTCAACTGAATGCTCTCTACTTTTAAGAAATTAGCTTCAATTGCAATCATCTTTGCCGCCCTAAAACTTTTACTTAATTATCCGGTTTTCAGAGAAATAGAAAATTATATCGCAAATAGAGACCCAGCAAGTGCTACCTTAGACGCTGGAAATCAGCAGCAAAAATCCAGCAGCCCGCCTCCGTTACCTCCCAAAAAATCACCCGAGCAAAAGTTCGATGTAGTAGTATATGGTGATGAAGTACCGGGGATATGTGCGGCGATATGGGCTAAGAAAACTTTAGGCGCAAAGGGCAAAGTTGCGATCGTGCGATCGAACTACGGAAGAGATCCTTTGGGCGGCTTACTCACCCGCGGCGGTTTAGCTTACATCGATTTAGATAAAATCCCCGGTTGGTATCGCCAACCCTACGCCCAATGTTTTAAGGAATTCTTAGATAAAGCCAATGCGCGCGAATCTTGCTTAGACCCAAAAATGGCAGATCGAGCTCTCAGGCAAATGCTTTCAGCAGCAAAAGTCAAAGTTATTTCCAACTCAACTCTTACTCCCCACGTCGTCCATAAAAAAATTGAATATGCCGAAGTAAAAGGCAGCAATCTAAAAATTAAAGCCAACTCTTTTATTGACGTAACTCAAGACGCGGAATTAGCCAGAAAAGCCGGATTATCTTATTATACAGGATATGAATCTCAAAATATCAAATCAAAAAATGAAACTTTAGCAGTCTCTGTAGTTCCGAGAATTACAGGTATAACAATGTCCGAATTCCGCAGAATAGAAGATGATATTCTTTACAACAGGCCTTTAGTAAAAAAGATTAAAGAAAGCATTACAAAATCTAAAGATCCGGCCAGTACAAAATTCTGGCTGAGGAATTTCTGGAGTACGATTTATCAGCCATATACAGACGGCTACGATATCAGAAGTGTAGCCATAGGCGCAGCGTATCACATAGACAGAAATCTACCATTTAGTCAAAATAAAGGATTCTTTTTTGATAAAGGCAATGTCTGCGTTTATAACAAAAATGTGCTGTCCTGGAACGGGTTTTTGTTTAAATACCAAGTTCACCAAATCATGAAGATGGAAGCTAACGGCAGAAAACCGACTCCTGAAATGATTAAAGAAATGTCACATCTCCAACACTGGCTACAAAAGAAGTCTGGTAAAGATGTGAGAGTATTTATTCCAGACGAGATTTATATCAGGCAAACTTTGAACGTTCGCGATGTGGTAGATCCACTGACGGGGAAGGAGATTATCAAAGGAGGAACAGTACCCGAAAAGTCGATCGGCAGTTTTTCCTACGATTTCGATATGCGGGGCGGAGTCAAGAATTTATCTGCAAGAATTCCGCCGCTGCCAGTCTATAATTTCGGGATTGAAAGCGCTTTGGCTAGCAAAGTCAAGAATTTAGCCATTGTCGGGCGATCGTCTGGTTATGTGGGTATGGCTGTATCCGTCGGGCGAATTGCGACGGTGAATATTTATCAAGGACAAGGTGTGGGCGTGGCGGCTGCCTTGGCTAGCAAGTTCGGCGTACCTCTGAATTCGATTACTTCGGCTGAAACGAAAAAAACTCTGGAGACTTTAACCGGGAAAACTACGTATTTGTCGGGGAGAGATACGAGTTATGGGGTGGATTATAAGGAGGTGAAATAATTAAAGATATTAAGAGGATTTAACCGCAGAGGGCGCAGAGGGCGCAGAGAGGAGAGGGATGAGAGGTTTATTTAGGAGACGATGAGGCGGCGGATTCCTTCTTTTAAAAAGCGGACGTTAAAGTTGATGAGAAGACCGAGAGGATAACCAGTCATTTTCAGATATGATATAACTTGAGCTTCATGGATAGGAAGTATACTTTGAACTGACTTTAATTCAACAACGAGGGTGTTGGCAACCAGCATATCGTATCTGCCTTCCCCAACCACAACACCTTTGTAAATCACATTTACTGTAGGTTGAGGTTCAAAAGGAATTCCCCGGCGCGAGAGTTCTTCACGCAACGAATTCTCATATACCGCTTCCAAAAACCCCGGCCCCAACTCCTTATGAACCTCCATTGCTGCCCCAATCACAGCATAAGTCAACTCATTAAGCTCCTCTCCCAACTCTCCTCTCTCCTCTTCTCAAACCTAGATCGCAATCATAACCCAAAACCCTCCCAGCATTCTTCCCTCTGTGTCCTCTGCGCCCTCTGCGGTTCAAAACTCTTCTCCTCCCTCTCCTGTGGCACAATCTTAAATAAGATCAAACTCTCAAGCCACCATGACCGCAAATCTACCCCCGCAATACGACCCCAAAGCCACCGAAGCCAAATGGCAAAAATACTGGGAAGACAACCAAACCTTCAAAGCTGACCCCGAAGCCGGAGGCGAACCTTACTGCGTCGTCATCCCGCCGCCCAACGTGACCGGCAGCCTCCACATGGGACACGCTTTTGAAGAGACGCTGATTGATGTCCTCGTCCGCTATCACCGCATGACTGGACGCAATACGCTGTGGTTGCCGGGAACGGATCATGCTAGCATCGCAGTTCAAACTATTCTCGAAAGGCAACTCAAAGCAGAAGGCAAAACTCGCCACGATTTAGGCCGAGAAAAATTCTTGGAACGGGCCTGGGAGTGGAAAGCGGAATCCGGCAATACTATTACTAATCAGTTACGCAGTTTGGGCGTGTCTGTCGATTGGTCGCGTGAACGCTTTACGATGGATGAAGGCTTATCCGCTGCGGTTTTAGAAGCGTTTGTCCGGCTGTACGATGAGGGGCTGATTTATCGCGGCAATTACTTGGTGAATTGGTGTCCGGCGAGTCAGTCTGCTGTGTCGGATTTGGAGGTAGACCAGCAGGAAGTTGAAGGCCATTTGTGGCATTTCCGCTATCCTTTGACGGACGGTTCTGGTTATTTGGAGGTGGCGACGACTCGGCCGGAAACGATGTTGGGCGATACAGGGGTGGCTGTGAATCCACAGGACGATCGCTACAAGCATCTTATCGGTAAAACTGTGACTTTGCCGATCGTGAATCGCGAAATCCCAATCATTGCTGATGAGTTTGTCGATCCGACTTTCGGAACTGGTTGTGTCAAGGTGACACCCGCCCACGATCCGAATGACTTCGAGATGGGTAAGCGTCACAATTTGCCGTTTATTAACATCATGAATAAGGACGGCAGTTTAAATGAAAATGCCGGAGAGTTCCAGGGACAAGACCGATTTGTTGCCAGGAAAAATGTGGTGCAGCGGTTAGAAAATGACGGGGTTTTGGTTAAAATAGAAGATTATAAGCATACAGTTCCCTACAGCGAACGCGGCAAAGTTGCGGTCGAACCGTTGATATCTACGCAATGGTTTGTGAAGATAGACCCTCTTTCTCAACGCGCTTTAGAAGCATTAGATCAAAGTAACTCACCAGTCTTTGTTCCTGACAGATGGACAAAGGTTTATCGCGATTGGTTGGTGAAGCTAAAGGATTGGTGTATCTCCAGGCAATTGTGGTGGGGACACCAAATCCCGGCTTGGTATGCTGTTAGCGAAACCCAAGGAGAAATTACTGATACAACACCTTTTATAGTTGCGAAAACTGAAGCTGAAGCTAAGGAAAAAGCTACGGCTAAATTTGGTGATGACGTGCAGCTAGCAAGAGATCCAGACGTATTGGATACTTGGTTTTCGTCCGGGTTGTGGCCTTTCTCAACTTTGGGATGGCCGGATGAAACTAAAGATTTGGAGTTTTACTATCCTACAACTACTTTGGTTACGGGTTTTGATATCATCTTTTTCTGGGTTGCTAGAATGACGATGATGGCGGGACATTTTACTGAAAAGATGCCTTTTGATACTGTTTACATTCACGGTTTGGTATTGGATGAAAACGGTCAGAAAATGTCTAAGAGTAAAAACAACGGTATCGACCCGCTGCTGTTGATTGGCAAGTACGGGACTGATGCTTTGCGCTACACTTTGGTTAAGGAAGTGGTTGGGGCCGGTCAAAATATTCGCATGGAGTACGATCGCAAAACTGATGAATCGAAATCGGTGGAAGCTTCCCGGAATTTCACGAATAAGTTGTGGAATGCCGCTAGGTTTGTGATGATGAATTTGGAGGGACAGACGCCGCAGCAGTTGGGAAGTCCTTCTGGGGGAGGTGGTTTGGAATTGTGCGATCGCTGGATTCTGTCTCGCTATTATCAAGTTGTGCAACAAAGCCGCAATTGTTTGGAAAATTACGGTTTGGGGGAAGCGGCGAAGGGACTTTATGAGTTTATTTGGGGCGATTTCTGTGACTGGTATATTGAGTTAGTCAAGTCTCGCTTGCAACAGGATGCTGAACAAAGTTCTAAGAAAGTGGCACAGCAAACTTTTGCTTTTGTGTTGGAAGGGATTCTGAAACTGCTGCATCCTTTTATGCCACACATTACTGAGGAGATTTGGCACACTCTGACTCAAACAGGTGATGATCAATGTTTGGCTTTGCAGGCTTATCCTGAAGCAAACGCATCACTCATTGATGCTGATTTGGAACAGCAGTTTGAGTTGTTGTTCGGTACAATTCGCACTATTCGCAATTTGCGGGCAGATGCTGATATCAAACCCAGTGTGAAGGTGACGGCGATTTTGCAAAGCGAAAGCGAAAAAGAACGTCAAATCATCTCAGATGGAGGCGTTTACATTCAGGATTTGGCAAAAGTCGAAAATCTGACCGTAACTGCTAGTTTGGATGCAGAATCCCCCCTTGGTAAGGGGGGGCAAGGGGGATCAATTGCTGGGGTGGTCGGTACTGTGCAAGTATTGATTCCTCTGGCTGGGGTGGTCGATTTGGCGGCTTTGCGTGCTAAATTAGAGAAGAAGTTGAGCAAGGTGGAAGCTGAAATTAAGCATACTGCGGCGCGTTTGACTAATCAGAAGTTTGTGGATAAGGCTACTCCTGATGTGGTTCAGGGGGCGAGGGATGCTTTGGCGGAAGCCGAAAAACAGGCGGAGATTTTGCGCGATCGGCTAAAGTTGTTTTAAGAGTTGACAGTTGACTGTTGACAGTGGCGGGGGCGGGTTTACGAGATAGTTAGTTTGAGGCAATTATTCTTGGTAAAACCCTCCCCTACGAGTTCGCAAAGGGAGCCTCTCAATGAAAGCAGCCCAGCTAGAAATTGGAGTTTTGAGGCAGGAGACAGGAGGGAGGAGGCAGGAGGAAAGAGGAAGAAGGAAGGAGCCAGAAGAAGTGTTTTTACAAATATGAGATGCTCCCGATGCAAATCCTACAATTACCAATTACCAATAGCATGACCCGGAATGCACCGATACAGGGATAGCTGTTTTTACCAATTACCAGTTATGAATAACTAATAACTAATAACCCTTATGCTATATTTAGCCAAAGTACAAAATGAGGAAAATTTAGGCGAGATAAGTCTGCAATTGCTGGCTTGCCAAAATTCTGATGATACTTGGGCTATTCTTAGTGAAGAAAGTTTCTTGACATTACCGAAAGATTTTGATCAAAATCAAATTGACTCTGCAACTAATGTTTTAAATGAAGGAATGCTAGTATTAGCAAATGTTGACGGAAATACCCAAGTTTTGCATATTCAAGCAGCTACAAACTGGGTACTACAATTAGTAGAGAAATATTTAACAACAGGCTTTACTCCCGATTTTTTGCAGCAAGAAGCCCAGAAAGCACAAGATTGGAGGCAATCTCTCACTTTGCAGAGTCAAGAATTGTCTCGCCGCTTGATTGAAGTTGAAGCCCGCCGAGAACAAATTCAAAATTTAGAAGCAAAACTCCAGCAGGAAAAGCAATTGTTGGAAAGTTCGATCGCCCAATTGAAAATTCCGCCCGCTACTCCACTAATTTGACTTATAAATTGACTTAAGTTAACCCACCCAAGTTAGGGACACGGCACTAGCGCATCCCCACAAACCTCATATGCAATTTGCTGGACATCATATAATTTGTAACTTGACAAATACCCCTTACCCCTTGCCGAATCGCCAGCAAAATTGCCTGCGGCTAAAGCACTTTTGACTTCATCCAAGCGGCGGGGAGACACAGCAGTTTTTGAGAATTGCTAACATAAGCCCGCTTCTGGAAAACATCGTACTGATTGCGTTCGATCGCATTTAATATCCTGCTGTACAGCATAGTAGCAGCCCAAACTGTCCAGCGAATATCGGGACTCAGCACTTTAATTCCCGGTTCGGCGCTGGCGTATAATTTGCGAGCTCGCTGAATTTGAAACCGCATCAATTCCCGCCAGCGGTTATCAATTACACCGTTGAATAAATCTTCTTCGGTGTAGTTAAACAAGGCTAAGTCTTCTAAGGGAATGTAAATGCGGCCGCGGCGGGCGTCTTCTCCGACATCGCGCAGAATATTAGTCAACTGCTTGGCAATACCCAGGGCTATCGCTTCTTCTTTGGGAATTCTATTCCCCCAATGCCAATTCCAGTTAGCAGCGGAGCTCGATTCGCCTACACCCATGACAGACATCGACATCAGCCCTACAGTACCCGCTACTCGATAACAGTAAAGATTGAGCTCTTCAAAAGTTTCGTAGCGGCTGCGGTACAAGTCCATTTGCTGGCCCGCAATCATCTCTCGAAACGGCAGAATGTCGATCGGGAAACGAGACAGCGTATCCACCAAAGCTACGTCGTAGTCGTCGTGAGGATGGCCGGCAAACACAGATTCTAGCCGTTTTTCCCACAGATTGAGGGTTTCAGGGGTCGTTGCATCAGAACCCGGCCCGTCTACGAGTTCGTCGGTGCGGCGGCACCAGACGTAAATCGCCCAAATCGCCCGACGCTTGGCTTCGGGCATGAGTTGAGTGCCTAAATAAAAATTTTTGGCATAACTCGCGGTGACTTGGCGGCACAGTTCGTAAGAGTCATCCACAGAAGCCAGAGTTCTCATGCACTGGAGTTTTGACAGTTGCAGCATCCGAGAATAAGAAATTTAAAGATTAGAACTGATTTTCCCCCGTTTAGAAAACGGGAGATTTTTTACGTCTTTATGAAAAATTCTTAATTTTTCATTGGTTATTGGCCGTTGAAATAGCCTGCGCTGTCAGCTTACCAGAAAGCACGGCACCTTCCATACTCGCAAGATAACGCTGCATCGTATAATCCCCCGTTAGATAGAAATTGCTAATGGGAGTTGTTTGGGTGGGACGGCACTGCTGGCGTCCGGGAGTGGCTTTGTAGACGGAACGAGGGGTTTTGACTACGTGATATTTGAGCAGTTTGGCTGGTTCTGGGATTTGATCGGGAAAGAGTTTTTCTAACTCGACCATTGTGGCTGCGACGATATCTTCGTCTGATTTGCCTATCCAGTCTTTGGCCGGTGCTAAAACCAGTTCCAGCATGGATTTGTCTGGGTTGGCATATTCGCGGCAGGTGTTGCTCATGTCGGCGTAGACGCTCAGCAGGGGCGATCGCGAGAACAGCAAATGGTCGATTTCAGTTAATTTGCGATCGAACCACAAGTGTACATTAATGACGGGTACTCCCTCCAAGCCTTCGAGCTGTTTGAAATAATCCATTTCGCCCCAAGGTTTCGGCATCATCAACTTGAGCGGGTCAACCGGCATCGCGGAAACGTAAATATCGGCCGTCAGAATTTCTGACTCTGCCCCTTTTACTCCCCGAATGTGGAAGCCGCGCACCGTGTTGTCATCGTTGAGCAAAAACTCTTTGATGGGTGCATTCAGCCGTACTTCGCCGCCGCGCTCAGTTATGTAGTCTACCATCGGCTGACACAACCTCTCTGTGGGGGAACCGTCTAAAAAGGCCATTTTCGAGCCATTTTTCTCTTGCAAGAAGCGGTTGAGGGCTGTCAGCAGTATGGTTGCAGATATTTCGTGGGGGTCAATGAAGTTGAGCGCCTTGGACATGGCGATGAATACTTCTTTCTCGACCCTGGGAGGGACGTTTTGCTTTTTGAGCCAGTCGGAAAACGAGTATTTGTCCATTGCTTCGACATAGTTTTGACCCTGAAGCATCGCCGGAATCAAACCTATACCGAAGCGGATTTTTTCGGGCCAGGTGAGCATATCGTTGTTGCTCAAGATGGCTGCGACGCCGTTGAAGGGAGCCGGAAGGTCGGGAAAGTCAAAGCGGGAATAGGTTCCGGGGGTTTCCGGCTGATTGAAAATCATCGAGTGCTCTTTCCATTGCAGCCGGTCTTCGATGTCAAGTTCTTTGAAGAGTTGGAGCATATTCGGGTATGCACCGAAGAAGATGTGGAGGCCGGTTTCATACCAGTCGCCGTCTGCATCTTTCCAGGCGGCTACTTTGCCGCCGAGTACGTCCCGACTTTCTAGGAGGATGGGGGTGTGGCCCGCGTCGGTAAGATATTTAGCGCAGGAAAGTCCTGCTAAGCCTGCTCCGGCGATCGCAACTCGCATTTGATACTACTTGGCCTCTGTGTTCGCTTCGGTTTAATTATACTTTACAACTCGTTACAATATTTTGTCATTCTCAGCCTAGGGAAAAATCTCACAGACGGGTAAGCCAGCAAAGATCCCGACTTCTGTCAGATACTCCTGGATGACAGAGCGAAGGCAAGTTACAGGAAAGCGATCGCGCTTTTCTGGGGGCGATCGCTCACAGACGCGGTTGTACTTCGTTTAAATAAAAAATCAACAATGAACTAATTAGAATCCCCAGTCTTATTTAGACCATTGTTCGCAGTGCCGCTAGCCCCCCAAGGTGTAGTGGGTAAAAATAATAGAAAAATCTTTTTTCTAGAGCCGTTGGTTTTTGGTCTTTAGAGGTATCGTAGTATGCCAGAACTAGCGGTGTGAATATAGCGAAAATTTGAATCCAGCTTTTGCAACTAATTGCATATCCGATATTTGCTATAGTCCAGCCGAACCACCAAAGGCGAGATCCTCCTCCTTTCCACCTAATCATCAATAGCGGGCAAGCCACTGCATACCAGCCGTAAGTCACTCCTAAAATTTGAGCACTTACTAGACCTGTGCTTAAAACTGCAATTTTGCGATCGAAGCGTCGGATGTAGCTCAAAGTTAGTGCTGCTACGGCAAAGCTAAACATGATGTTTAACTGTAAATTGCCAAAAAGTAACATATGAGGTATTTGAGAAAGTACCCCAAATAATATCAGTCGAGTAATTAGAGGATTTTTGTCCCCCGGTCGTTTCCAGTTTTGAGCAAATACCCAACTAAACAACGGAAAACTGAGGCGGCCGATGATACGCATGGGTTCTGCTTCAAGCATCAATCCGATGTGGTCTATTAGCATTAGAGCGGCGGCCAACCATTTAATTTGATTTTGATTCATACAAGTGATTCTCAAATTATGTTAGTAAAAGTTCGTTTGTTGTACTAATTAAATAATTTTTGAGTGCTTGACACAATATATTTACAAGTTTTCGCTTTTTCACGAAGTTTTATATGCTATCAATTGCAGTTCATGAATGTGTTTTTAAATGTCGATATTTCGTAGTTTATATATTATTTCTGAAAATAGTATGGGTTTTTATTAAAATCATCAGTACAATTAAATCTACTGTACTCATAATCTTTCCTTAAAGCAACACCTAAATTAAAGAGAGCTTGTTCTCTTTAATTTAGGTGTTTTAAAAAATATACTTAAAAACAGTGTTGTGTACTCCTTAAGGTAGATTTCCCTTAAATTTATTGATTGGGACAAAATAATAATTGAGTTAATTTTACTGACATCGATCGCGACTACTACACCGACGACGATGCCTCCGCCGCCTCCGGTGACTGCTCCATCGAGAATTACTAGAGTGTAGAGGGAATAGGCGCTGGCGGTAATTTTTTGTTCGGTACAGGTGCGGTAGAGGGAACAGGCGCTGGCGGTAATTTTTTGTTCGGTATAGGTGCGGTAGAAGGAACAGGCGCTGGCGGTAATTTTTGGCTCGGTACAGGTGCGGTAGAGGGAATAGGAACTGGCGGTAAACTTTGGCGCGGTACAGGTAGGGAAGTGGGTTGGGGTTGGGGTTGAGGCAAACCGGGAACACGGATATATCTCCAATTACCCGTAAACAAGAGGTACATAACACCCGCAAGCACGACACCGCTAACAACAGCAGCAGTAATTTTCCAAACACTGTAGGGACGTTCGCCTTGAACTTCAGCGGTGCGTGCATTAACCATTACTTGATATCGTTGGTTTTGATAACGATACGCACACAGCCACACAGGTAGCAAAATATGCTTAAAAGTGATACCACTGTAATCAGTAGAAATGCTGTGAACCCGCTGCTCGTCGCCACCAATATTCCTACAAACATCGAAGTGAATAGTAGAGGCCATGACATTTTTAGCAGATTCAAATCCTTGAGTGAGAGAAACTTGCGATCGCTGCGCTTCAAACCCAGCTAAATAAGATGAATTGTAAGCGCGCAGCGACTCCTTGAGATGCCAAGGTTCTAACGCATCTAGGCGGGGGCGATCGACTGAAGTTGTAGCGGGAATCAGAATATCGTCAAAAAAGCGATCGACTTTGCCAGAAGCAGGCCACCACCTAGTATGTTGCACTTCGCGAGTTTTAGTTTCAGTTTCACCCTGCGAGTTTGTTTCCGTATAAGTTTCAGTCACGTAGTAGTGTTCTCCGCGAGAACCTTGATAGTAACTAACTGTATAAGTGTCGTAAGTCCAAAACGGCAAATAAACCCCCTGGCGGGGTGACAACCCCGCCTGAAACCCAGAGTGAATAAAGATTTAACCCACTTGTGCTAAAAAAAGATAGGCAGCCGAATTGTTACAGGCTAGCCTACCCAACAAAAATGTTACCCACATTCTATCAGACTCATTTACAAAAACAACTGACCCAGGCCCAGTTTATGCTGCTCACAATCTTATTGAATGTGATACAGTCAGAAAAACAAGTGAGATTAGAGAGGCTGGCACGAGTATTTCCTTATCCAATTACCACCGAAAGTCGGCGCCGTAAACTGCAAAGATTTCTGGACTTACCTCAATTAACGATATCACTCATCTGGTTTCCATTGATCGCTTATTGGTTAACAACTTTTTGCTCAGTCGGACAAACTTTATCAGTAGCGATCGATCGCACCCAATGGGGGTGTATCAACCTGTTCACAATCGCCTTGATTTGGCAGAAAAGAGCCATTCCATTATACTGGTGTTTGTTACCCAAATTAGGAAACAGTAACTTACCACAACAAACTCTCGCTCTACAACAAGTATTACCATTATTTAAAGAATATAAAGTTATTGTTTTGGGTGACCGTGAATTTTGTTCAGTAGACGCAGGGATTCTGGCTCAAGACAAGGGGTGTGTCTTTTTGCTTGAGGCTCAAAAAGAATCATTGTGTCGAAACAGAAAACTTAATCTGGCAACGCTTAGACTCATTAGGAGTAGTACCGGGAACATCTTTGTATTTTCAAGGAGTGAGGGTCAGAAAAAGTCGACCCGTACTAGGGTTTGATATCGCTTGTAAATGGAAAAGAAACTATCAAGGATTGAAAGTAAAAGACGCCTGGTTTATTCTAACTGATTTAGGCTCTTTGCCAGTAGCGATCGCAGCTTATAAAAAACGAATGGGAATTGAAGAAATGTTCCGAGATTGTAAGACAGGAGGCTATAATTTAGAAGGGAGTGGTCTCAAGGGAGACCGACTCATAAAAATTATTTTGTTAATGGCGCTCGTTTACAGCTCAGCTATATTTCAAGGCACTGAAATTCAGAAAAAACAGGTACAAAAATATGTATCTCGCCGTAAAGACAAGCGCCAGAAATACCGTAGAAGGAGCATATTTGGCATCGGTCAGGATGGAGAAGAGTGGGTGAATTATCTCGATCGATATTCGTTAGAAGTCCAAGAGTTAATGAAGTTAACCCGTAATAAACGTCGCTTTTATCAACAGGGTATACGGGCTGCAACCTTGATTAGGTCTAGTTCCTAGGCCTCTTTGTCACCCTCCCAGATAAACCCCTTGAATTTTCTCCTGTTGCGCTAGGGATTTCAAAGCAGAAGGAGCAAACCAGCGATTGCTGAGCCACTTCTGAATGCTTTCTCTGGCCTGTTTATCAGTAACTTCAAACGGTACAATTCCCTCTGGATGCACGCTAGGGTTCGCTTTTGCAGGTTGCGTCACAATTGGAGAAGCACAAAATGGGCATTGGCCCGCTACTTTCGGCGGTTCAAAAGTAACACTTGCTCCGCAATCATTGCATTTTACTTCAACGGCTGTTGTTGATAAAGTTGCCAGCGCCGTTCGATCGAGTTGGAGATATTCTTCGTAAGAATTTTCCTTTACCTCTTCAGCAGTTTGGGCAATTGCATCTTCCCAGCCGCAGTAAGCACACTTGAGCTTTCCTGCTTGGGGGTTGAACTCTAAATAAGCCCCGCAGCTAGGACAGGGAAAACGTTTAACAGCAGGTTCAGAAGTATTCATAATGATTTATTGGTGATGTAACTGGCAATGGGTAATCGGGAAAGCATACTAATTACCAATTACCAATTAAATAAATATGCAAAATTTTAGGCGGCGGCTGGCGGGGGCGGCGGGGGCACTGTCGCTAACAAAGATGCTAATTCCGGCACTTGCGATGCTAACTTCCAGCCGTCAAAACCTGCACGCCAAACCATTACCTGATGCGTCAAACCATTTTGCAAAAGTTTATCCAATCCAAAAGGGCCTACTTGTTGACCGTTCTGGGCAATATACCACTGAGTTTGTGTTGGTGCCGGAGGTGGCGGCGGTGTTTGCGATGCTGGTGACTGCATCATATTTGTCATTTGTTGGCCTACTGCCATGCCCATGCCCAATTCTAGTGCTTGGTTGCCGCCGCTGGGGTTATTTGCTGATGCTTCTATAGCGTTAGCAGCTTGATATTGGGTATATTGCTGCATATTTCCCAGAAGTCCGATCGAGGCTCGTTTGTCGAGTGCTGCTTCAACTTCAGGCGGCATCGAGATATTTTCAATTAATAGCTGAGTTAACTCTAACCCAAACTGCTGGATACTTGGCTCTATGGCAACTCGCACCTGTTCGCCCATGTGCGTGTAGTTGGCTGCAAAGTCTAGCAGGGGAACGCGGGAATTGCCAACCCAATTGGCAAAGGCACTGACTATTGTATTGCGTAGCTGTTCGCTGATTTCATCTACTTGAAATAGTCCGTCAGTGCTGATTAGTTGTTTTAAGAGTTTTTCGGGATGGGAAACTTTAATGTTGTATGTGCCAAAAGCCCGCATTCTCACTGGGCCGAGTTCTGGATCGCGGATAATTACAGGGTTAGAGGTTCCCCATCTCAGGTTGGTAAATATTTTGGTGTTAAAAAAGTAGACTTCTGCTTTAAAGGGAGAGTTGAAACCGTAGGGCCAACCTTTTAAGGTGCTGAGAACGGGTAAGTTGCGGGTGGAGAGTTCGTGCATTCCCGGATCGAAGACATCGGCAACTTGGCCTTCGCTGACAAAGACTGCTATTTGTCCTGGTCGTACAGTTAGTTTAGCACCTTGTTTAATTTCGTTTTGGTGACGCTCAAATCGATAGGCAATGGTGTCACTGGTATTGTCCAACCATTCGATGATATCGACAAATTCGCCGCGAATCTTGTCAAAGAGTCCCATAGATTTATTTTGGGTTGTTGTTTGATTTTAGCTTCAATAGGAGCGATCGATGTTCCCGATCGCCATTGTAAAGTTTTGAGGTGCGAGCGCTGGGGATGGGCGCGATCGCACTTGCAGACAATTCACAATTCTGGTTCAATTCCCGCCGATCGCAACTGAGCGCGCAATTGCTCTAATTGGTCTTCTGCTTGTTGAGCTCTTTCTTGTTCGCGATCGGCTCTTTGCTGTTCTTGTTGAGCTCTTTCAGATCCCGATAACAGCAAATTCCCTTCACTATCCCACCAGCGCAGCCAAGGTAACTCAACATTTTGATACCTTCCTTGCCAAATTCCCAATTCCACTCCTAACGGTTCAATGGGATAATGACCGCGATCGTTTGCAGCAACTAATTGATACCTATCTTCGATCAGGTGATAGACTTCAACGCTAGCTCGATTCACTTCATAAATCCCGTAAAATGCTGGACGGATGACATTTTCATAAATCCAGAATTTACCCGGCTTAGTTTCCTGTTGACCCGATCGCAATAAAGGCGTTCTGTCCCGTTCTTCTGCACCATTTCCCGATACAAATTCTAACACAATTAACGGTGCTACAAATTCTTGCCACATCACATAAGAACGGCGCAATTGACCGTCAATAGTTGGGGGGACATTAGGCACATAAAACCAGTCCGGTGCTTCCGCACCCCGTTCTAGCGGCTCAGTTAATCGCCAATAAATACCGCTGTCTTGACCGATACAATAGTTAGCATCTGGATGAATGCTTTGGAGGACGGGAGTAATTGAATCGGTTAGCAGAATGCTTTGGGGATGTTCTTGAAAATTTTTCACAAAAGTACCGTCTGATTCGGGTAGCTGAGTGTGGTCTGGCCAGCCTGTAGGGTTGTTTTCTACATCTAGGGTGAATTTCATAATGTTATTTTGATTGGAGGCATTTTTGAGAGGGAGGGCGATCGCACTTTGAATTTCGATTATATCTGATGTAAATTGTGTAATTACTCACTCTAGCTCCGATTCACCTCATCCCATTTCCACCAAGCGGCACGATCGCAATTTCCACCAGCAGCTTTTAAGTCCTTTAATGCTTGTTTGGGAATTGGCAAATCTTCTAAAGTCTCTAACTATTCGATGAGTGCTTACCAAGTTTCGACATCTAAGACAGCAACTTGTTGGCCTTTTATATTGAGAAATTCAACTGAGTGCAATACTTCTAATCCGGTCATTCAGGCTACCTCTATGTTGATGATAGGTATAACTTTTGCTCTCCATTCTAATCAAGTTGCTCCTCAGTTGCGGCGCTGGGCGCGATCGAAAAAAGGTCGATCGCACCCAGCCAACGGCAGCCGCTTGACCAAAGTGAGGCAATCCCCCCGCAGCCCCCGCTTCTCGACGCGGTACAATAAATGCAATCATACTTAACGCTTATATTGAAAAGGCTACACACAACGCCACAGGAGACAACTGACGCATGGGTAAAGTAGTTGGCATTGACCTCGGAACAACAAACTCAGTAGTAGCCGTCATGGAAGGCGGCAAACCGGTTGTGATTGCCAATGCAGAAGGGATGCGGACAACTCCCTCGGTAGTCGCTTTCACAAAGGAAGGAGAACGCCTGGTGGGACAGATGGCCAGACGCCAGACTGTTCTCAACCCGCAAAACACCTTTTACGCCGTCAAGCGGTACATCGGACGCAAATATACCGAACTGACTCCAGAATCAAAGCGCGTCCCTTACACAACTCGCCGCGACGAAAACGGGAACATCAAAATCAAGTGTCCCCGCCTGAAAAAAGATTTTGCCCCAGAGGAAATTTCGGCGATGGTTTTGCGGAAACTGGCTGATGAAGCCAGCCGCTATCTGGGACAAGAGGTGACGGGGGCTGTAATTACTGTTCCCGCTTATTTCAACGACTCGCAGCGACAGGCGACGCGCGATGCGGGACGAATTGCCGGACTTGATGTCAAGCGGATTTTAAATGAGCCGACGGCGGCTTCTTTGGCTTACGGTTTGGAGAGGCGAGAAAGTCAAACTATTTTAGTGTTTGATTTGGGCGGCGGTACTTTTGATGTCTCTATCTTAGACGTGGGAGACGGAGTATTTGAAGTTAAAGCAACTAGCGGTGACACTCAATTGGGTGGCAATGATTTTGACTCCAAAATTGTTGACTGGTTGGCAGAACAATTCTTAGAAAAAGAAGGAATTGATTTGCGTCGCAACCGCCAAGCTTTGCAGCGCTTGATCGAAGCGGCCGAAAAAGCCAAGATTGAACTGTCGGGAGTCGGTGTCACGGAGATTAATTTGCCGTTTATCGATGCGAATGAAGATGGGCCTTTGCATCTGGAAACGCGGCTGACTCGCGGTCAATTTGAGGGGCTGTGTACAGATTTGGTGCAGCGGTTGCGGCGGCCAGTCAAACAAGCTTTGGCTGATGCAAGTTTGAGTCCTTCTCGCATTGATGAAGTTGTGTTGGTCGGCGGTTCGACTCGCATTCCTTTGGTGCAGGAAGTGGTTCGCAGTTTGATCGATCGAGAACCGAATCAAAATGTGAATCCCGATGAAGTTGTGGCGGTGGGTGCGGCAATTCAAGCGGGTATTTTGGGTGGCGATGTCCGCGATGTGCTGCTGTTGGATGTGACGCCGCTGTCGCTGGGTTTGGAAACTATCGGCGGGGTGATGAAAAAATTGATTCCTCGCAATACTACTATTCCCGTCAGGCGATCGGACATTTTTTCGACTGCTGAAAACAACCAAACTGTGGTAGAAATTCACGTGATCCAAGGGGAACGGGAATTAGGCCGAGATAATAAGTCTTTGGGACGGTTTAAACTAACTGGAATTCCGCCGGCACCGCGAGGGATTCCGCAGGTGCAAGTAGCTTTTGATATTGATGCTAACGGGATGCTGTTGGTGACTGCTTTGGACAAAACTACTGGCAGGGAACAAAGCATTACTGTGCAAGGTGCTTCGACGCTGACTCAGCAGGAAGTGAATCAAATGATTCGCGATGCGGAACAGTTTGCTCAAGCTGATAAGTTGCAGCGGGAAAAGGTGGAAAAACGCAATCGCGCTGAAGCTTTAGCTTATCAAGCCGAGCGGCAGTTGCGAGAAGTTGCGCTCGATCGCGGAATGCAGTTTGCTCAAAGAAGTCGCCAGCGAATTGAAACTTTAATTCGGGAATTGCGAGACAGTTTGGAACGCAACGATGAGCGGGGAGTTGACCAAGTTGGTTCGGATTTGCAGGATGCTCTTTACGATTTGAGCCGAGAAGTTTCCGCGTTTGCGATGGATGACGATGATGACGATTTCTTTGAGTCTGTGAAGCGGACTTTTACGGGCGACGGTACGAAGCGGCGCAGCGATGACAGCAGCTATTATACCAATGCTAAGCCGTACAGGCGATCGACTGTCGATCCAATTCCCGATCGCCCATACGATCGCACCGGCGATCGTATGAACGATCGCATGGGCGATCGCATGGGCGATCGTATGGGCGATCGTATGGGCGATCGTATGGGCGATCGTAGAAGCAGTGCTAATCGCCCGAGTCGCCCTTATCAAAATCAAAGCGACGATTGGGATGATGACGACGATTGGCTGTAATTGAAGGAAGAAGGAAGAAGGAAGAGGCAAGAAGGAAGAAGGAAAATAACGGATTTTCAGCAGAGAATTTGTGACAGCTCTTTTCCTAATTCTTCTCAGCTTTTTTCTTTCTCCTCTCCTACACTAGACTTCTTTGAAGTAGATAAAGATTACTAGGATAAGTAAGGAGAAAATTATGTTGTATGACCCATAGAGAACAATACATCTGGCAGCGGGGTATTTATCTTTGTCAAGTTTGCTACGAATTAACTAAATCTTTTCATGCGTCGGAAATTTATGGTATTACCAGTCAAATTCGCCGTGCATCTGTATCAGTACCAGCTAACCTTGCGGAGGGATATGGGCGTGTTACGAGACAAGAGTATATTCGATATTTGCGAATAGCTCTCGGTTCGCTCCGAGAACTGGATACTCATCTAGTGATTTCTGAAAGAGTAGGTTAGCCGCACCAGAAAAAATCTCACCAGTTATCAAAGAAGCAGATGAACTCACCCGATTAATTGTCAGTACAATCAACAAACTAGAAGGATAAAACATCATCCTTCATCCCTCATCCCTCCTCCTTCATCCCTCATCCTTCTTCCTTCATCCCTCATCCCTCATCCTTCTTCCTTCTTCCTTCATCCTTCTTCCTTCTTCCTTCTTCCTTCTCCAACTATGCAGAATTTTCGTAATTACTATCTAATTTTGGGAGTACCCAAAGATGCCACGGCTGATGAGATAAAAAAAGCCTATCGACGGCTAGCCAGACAGTTGCACCCTGACGTAAATCCAGGTGATAAATCTGCTGAAGATAGGTTTAAGGATATTAATGAAGCTTACGATATTCTTTCCGATATTGACAAGCGAGCTCAATACGATCAGTTTAGTAAATTCTGGAAACAAAAGGGATTTCAAGGAAAGCAAGGGGTACGACTTCCCAATTTCAAAACTTGGGGAAACAGTAAAACTACCCGCAAAAAACCGGCCGAAGATGTCGATTTTAGCGATTACTCGGATTTTAATAAATTTCTCGACCAAGTGCTCGGAAGACGCCGGGAAGTGAGGATGGCGACAGCGAATGATGCACCGGGAGTAGCCTCCTCTGAACCGTGGAGTACGGCTTCTAAGAAAACGAGTTATGTTGCTAATTCTCGCCCACCTAGAAGGGATTTTGACGATCGCGAAATGCGACGAGAAACAGTCGATCGCGAAATGCGACGGGATTTCGACGATCGCGAAATGCGACGAGAAACAGTCGATCGAGAAATGCGACGGGAGATAGTCGATCGCGAAATCAGAAGGGATATAGCCGATCGCGAAATGCGACGGGAAATTAGGGAAACAGTCGATCGCGAAACGAGAAGAGACATTGAGGCCAGGCTAACTCTGCCTTTGGAAAGGGCTTATTCGGGCGGTACCGAGCGAATTCGTCTGGAAGATGGGCGAGCGATCGAGGTAAATCTGCCTCCTGCTATGGTATCAGGCCAGCGGATTCGCTTGCGAAATCAAGGTATTGGTGGCGGAGATTTATATTTGAAAATCACGGTTTCTCCCCATCAATTTTTTCGATTGGAAATGTCGGATGTTTGCTGCGAATTGCCTCTGACTCCCAGCGAAGCGGTGTTGGGTGGAGATGTGGAAGTACCGACGCTGGATGGCTTGGTAAAGATGAAATTGCCACCGGGAGTAACGTCTGGAAAGCGGTTGCGGTTGGCTAACAAGGGCTATCCGACGGGAAATGGCGATCGGGGCGATCAATTGGTAGAAATTCAGGTGTTAATTCCCAAAGAAATTAGTGAGGAGGAACGGGAATTATACGAAAAGTTGCGGCAAGTTGAGTCTTTTAAACCGCGTCAGGATTTATCGGTTTAATGTAGAGTACGCAATGCGCCAGTTTAATTTTGTAGGGGCGCAATAATGCGTGCCTTACTACTAATCGTGTACGAAAAATTAGGAGATGCTTGGCTGAATTTTACTGACATATCAGATTTCGCCACTTGGCTGTAAATAGATGATATCAAGTCCGTGGGTATACCAATTATTCCTCTCTCTATTCTCTAACTCAGCGCCCTCTGCGGCCTCTGCGGTTTAATAATTCCGAAACAACCGTAAACGATAGGATTTGTCGCCAGAATAGCCGATCGCACTTTCAGCAATCGTCGCTCACATAAGTAAAATTACTGTTGTGATTATCCCTGAACTAGCAGAGAATTAACAATAAGGTAATTTTCCCACAATCAGGAGCAGTCTGCCGCCATGACTCAAATGCCCCGTCAATGCACCAGTCTGCAAGAGCAAGTTGATTCTTTAGTGCAACTGCTGCGTCAGGAATCGTCTTTGCGACAACAAGATATCACGGCGGTACAAGCTTCTCTGAAAAAGGCAATTTCTCCTGAGTTTGAAATTGTGTTTGCTGGCGCTTTCAGTGCGGGAAAATCTATGTTAATTAATGCTTTGCTGGAGCGGGAATTGCTCTACAGTGCGGAAGGACACGCGACAGGTACGGAATGTTATATCGCCTTTGCTGAGCCGGAAAAAGAGCGCGTTGTTCTAACTTTTTTGAGCGAGTTTGAAATTCGCCAGCAAGCTTCTGTGCTTTGCCATCAGTTAGGTTTAACTACTGAACTTAATATTAATCAAACAGATGTAGTGTCGCTGTTGTCTCAGGGATGTAACATAATTATTGAAACGGAAGGTGGCGAAAATAAATCCGAGCTAGCCAAAAAAGCTAAGGCTTTGATGCTGCTGTTAGAAGGTTTTGAGGCAAATCGCGATCGCATCCAAACTCTCGAAAACGCTACCTACTCGATGGAACAGTTTAACTTTTCCAATCTCAAGGAAGCTGCTAGTTATGCCCGTCGCGGTAGCAACAGTGCTGTACTCAAGCGAGTTGAATATTACTGTTATCATCCCTTGCTACAAGATGGCAATATTATTATCGATACGCCGGGAATTGATGCGCCGGTGCAGCGGGATGCAGAATTGACTTATGATAAGATTGAAAGCCCGGATACTTCGGCGGTTGTCTGCGTTTTGAAAGCGGCTTCGTCTGGGGAAATGACGATGGAAGAAACCGAGTTGATGGAAAAGACACGGGGAAATCCGGGAATTCGCGATCGACTTTTTTACATTTTCAACCGCATCGACGAAACTTGGTACAACACGCAACTGCGACAGCGCTTAGAAAATTTGATTAATTCCGACTTTCGCGATACTGCGAGAGTTTACAAAACTAGCGGATTGTTGGGATTTTACGGGAGTTTGATTCGAGGGACAACAGGGCGCGATCGCTTTGGTTTAAATACAATCTTTGCCAGTAGTCAAGGGCGAGTTTCTGGAGATGATAAATTAGATTCAGAATTGCTCGGTAATAGTGAAGAAACTCCGCAATTTGTTAGTGAATTTAATCGCTACTGTGCGAATTCCGGCAAGCTATCTCCGAGCCGATTTCGCATTTCAGTTAACAGCTACGAAACACCAAATGAAAACTACGTGCGGATTCTTGCAGAGCAAGGACAACCATTAATTGGTCAATTAATTCAAGATAGCGGGATAGAAGATTTTCGCACAGCCATCACCCGGTACCTCACCGAAGAAAAACGCCCGCAACTGTTCAAAAATTTAGCTGACGACTTAGAAGACTTGTGCATTCAACTGCGGAAACATTACCAAACAATTCAGCGGAATTTGGACAGCCAGCCCCGCGAAATTGAAGCAATGAAAGCACAGGAACTTTTGCGACTAAATCAAGAATTGCAGCAAGTTGGGGAGGAATTTCGGGAGCATATCGCCGAAGAAGTCAATGACATGATTATGAACAGATGCGATATTTTCGATATAGACTTTCGGCAATTGCAATCTCGGATGATCCGGCGCTTGGATGAATTGTTAGATGGATTTTCTGTTGAGGCGGCTTACGGACGCACTTTGCGGAATCATCCCCGCAATGCCACAGCACCTTTAATTGCTGTTTTAGTTGAAGCACTTTATTATTTAGCCAATCAGTTGGAAGATATTTTAGTAGAGGCTACTAAGTCACTGGTTGATAATTATTTCCAGTATTTGAAAGATAGCGTTCGCAAGTCTGAATACTATCGATTACTTTATCGGTTGTTGGGGAACGACGGGGGAATTGAACAGCAGTTAGAGGATTTATCAAAGCGGGTTTCTGATGCTTTGGTAAATGCGGCGGGCGTTGAGTGCGATCGCTACGTGCGAGAAAGTCCCCGTTTTTACGACGAAGGCACATTTTCGATTTATCAATTCCGGGAAACATTGCAGCAAACTTCTCAAGGTTACGACTGCGAAAACATGGTGGACGCCCAACCGGCAATTCGGCAATTATTGCGGCTGGATTTTGAGCCGAAAGTATCTAGAACTATTCGGCAAACTTTCCGCCAAACTGTCAACCAAACGCTGAAAGAGCATTTGTTGCCGCTGGCCCAAAAGCAAGCTGATGATATTTTGCAGAAATACAGTCAAGCCCGCGATTATTTGGAGCAAACTTTGGCACAGGAGGCGGAGGAAAAGATTGCCCGCAACCAGCGGCTGCAAGCTGAGAATGAGCAGAAGATTCAAGAGTACGATCGGGCGGTTTCTGGGATTAATAGTTGTTTGCAGGCGATGAAGTTGCACGAGCATCTATTGCCTGTAATTGGACAAAATGATAGCGTTTCGGTGGATGGTGAATGATTGCAATTTTGGCTAAGAAAATTCGCAGGCCTCTTTATTCTGTTTATTGTGCTATAATAGCCAACAAAGAGCGACTTTAATCCTATGAACATTCGCCAAAAACTTTTAACAATAATCGAACAACTTCCAGAGGATAAGTTAGCAACACTTTTGAACATAGCCCTATTCTTGAAAAGTGGGAAAGAATCTGTTCAACCGATGCTTGTATCCCAAGCTTATCAAGATTGGCTGAGTGCGGAAAATGACATTTATGACGAACTATTTGCCGATGAACTTACGGCGCCGTGATGTAGTGTTGGCTCAAGTGCCAATGCCTTCTACTCAGCTAACACAGTTTAAACTGCGTCCGGCTGTGATAATTTCGGCAGATAATCTCAACCAAATTCTTGACGATGTGATTGATTAGAGGAAATTCAAATGAGTGCTAAAGTTCTTTACATTCAAAGCAAGCAACGACCCGACCCTCTCTCTATAGTTAAGCTGCAAAATTTTGACTATATAGAAGGAGAAAATATTAACCCCCAAATTATTATTGAAAGTCCTAACATCAGTTTATATTGCCTCGATCCTCAAAACCAACAAGCGATTTTTGTTGAAACCCCGTTAGATATCCAGCTTTCCAATGCACCTTTTTTTTACCAAGCCCAGTATGAATATGCCCAGCGATTAATTGCTGTTCCTCTAGAAGATTTACCTCAACTGATGACAGCTATAGAAGAGCCGATCGAAAAAATGATAATGATTTATTCCGTCGGACGCTGTGGCTCTACCTTGCTCAGTAAAGTGTTTAATCAAATTGAAACAGTCCTCAGTTTATCAGAACCTGATGTTTTTTCTCAGATAGTAGGTCTACGAAATCCCGACGGCAGTAATGATACTGAAATAGCCCAATTACTAAAAATTTGTATTTATCTTTTGAGTAAACCTGCTTTAAAAGGAAAACAATCGTGCTGTGTACTTAAGCTACGGAGTTTTTGCATTGAACTAGGAGACTTAATATATCAGGCTTTTCCTGATTCTAAAGTGATTTTCTTATATCGAAATGCAGAAGCTGTCGTTCAATCATCTATCAGTGCTTTTGTCTATATGAGTACCATGCTTCCGACAATTGCACAGAACATAGACTTATATAGTCGATTTATCCCTTTACTTAAGGAGTATGCCAGTGATATAGATTTCACTGACTCTACCGCCATTGATGTATATACAACAGCATGGTTATCTGTCATGCAACGCTACAGGTTTCTTCAGCAGCAAGGAATTTCCACCTGTACAATTCGTTATGAAAATTTAGTGGCAGATCCTCAGAAGATAGTCAGCGCTATTTTTGATTACTGCGGCTTATCCCTAGCTGAAGTTTCTCACGCCTGTCAGGTATTTGCTAAAGATTCTCAAAGTGGCTCAAACTTATCCAAAGAAAATTTGAGTAAACATGAAATACAAATTCCCGATATTTTAGAAATTCGTCAAAAAGTGAATAAGTTATTACAAAAACATCCAGAAATTAAAACACCTGATTTTTGGGTTCCCGATACATTATCTTGAGTAGGGTGCGCATTGCGCACCCTACATAATGTTTGCATTAAGTGAAAAATCAGTTAGACGCGAGTCTATCTTTACTTCCACAAGTCAATGATTACTCGGAACCTAGGTTGAATTATGAATAAGGATGACACAGAAGAAAGATTTATTGAGTTAGATGATGAAGAAGTTTTGTGGTTGGTAAACGACTGGGAAAGTGTCAATAAAGATTTAGGAGTCAACTCCTATTTTAAGTACCCAATTATTAGTAGTGGTCAATTTCAAACTTATCTCAAAAACTCTATTAGCCTAGTACAACAGATAAAAGATGTGCTATTTAATGAAGGTATAGCAGGTAAAGTTCTTAGGTTTGGTTCTCAAGGATGGCAAAAAGGAAAAATTCGAGTTAAAATATGCGTAGAATTTTGCCCAGAGGAACCAGAAGCCGAACAAACACCAGAAAAGAACGAATCAGAAACTCCCCAACCAGAATCACCCCTTGATGATTTGCGCCGCCAACTACTAAACCATGAAAATCAACCGAACAATTCATGAGCAAAACCCCTAGAATTCCCATTCCCCCAGAAGTGAGAAAATATGTATTCGAGCGCAATAAATACCAATGCCAAAGCTGCGGCCAAACCAAACTAGAAACCCAACTGACGATCGATCATATCATCCCCCTAGCGCGCGGCGGCAGCAACGACATCAGCAACTTGCAAACCCTCTGCGGCACCTGCAACCAAAAGAAAACCGACAAACTAGACCCGCGCTTCCGCCGTCACTTTGACCTGTAATATCCTCCATAAC
Source organism: Microcoleus vaginatus PCC 9802 (assembly GCA_022701275.1). Taxonomy (NCBI): domain Bacteria; kingdom Bacillati; phylum Cyanobacteriota; class Cyanophyceae; order Oscillatoriales; family Microcoleaceae; genus Microcoleus; species Microcoleus vaginatus. The sequence goes on along the minus strand of CP031740.1, from coordinate 5,933,127 downwards.
ATCCGCGTTAATCGGCGCTTAAAAACACCTACCATCGATAATACCGATAAGGATCGTCCCCATTCTCAAAATCCGTCTTGTAATCCCAGTGATAAAACTCCCGACTCGAACCGTTAAACACAGATCCATCCGCTTTAAAACTCGCCCCTAAATTAGCCAAAATCTGAGCATTTGCCCGGGTTTGCCGCCAGCGAGTAAAACGCAAATAAGTCTTAGTATCAGCATTCAAACTGTCCGGTTCAATCTGAGAAAAAATCGCCACACCCTTGCCAACTTTTACCCGACTTAACAAACCGTCAGCACCAATTTCTCCCCCAGACTTAATCAACCAAGTATCATAAAAAGAGCGCGATCGCAAATCTGAGGCGCTAACCCCCTTCACCTCATCCCAACTCGGAACCGCCAGCGAACCCCCAAAATCCTGCGCTTGCTGCAAACCCACACCCAAACCCGCAACAGGCACTTGACGCGGCAAGAAAAACGCCTTCCCGCCAGCATTCAAATAACCGCGCAAATCTGCATCTTTCAGATTCGCTTCTTTCCCCACAATGACCAAACCAAAATCATTAGAAAGCGAACTAGCGCGCTGATAAATTACCCCCAAACTGTCCAACTTTTGGGCATCCCCATCTCCCCCAATTAAAACCACTTTCTCCGGCTTTCCAACCACCGGAGAATTCATCCCGTAACTCACAATTTGTTGCACTAACTGCGCCGCCCCAGCATCTACAGAATAATGGTCTTCCAAATCCAACTCGTTTAAAATCAGCCGCCCTTTTCCGTAATCCAATTCCATCAGCGGCGAATAAGCTAAATCAAACTCTGATTCCAAAATTGGGCGCCAACCGCTGCGGTGCGGCTTCTCAATTGAAGCGCTACTGACACCGCCACGATTTCCCCAACGCCAGCCGTACCAAGGTTTATTTGCCGGACTCAAATTAGGGCCAGTTTTGCTCGTATCTGGATAAGCTTCAACCAGCGTGCTTTCCCCCACCCAATCCCGCAAATCTTCACTGTCTAAACCGCTAATTGCCGGGTGGTTGCTGTCAACTGAATAAGCGCGACGGCTGACGTGGGCAGCAACCCGGAAACCCGTATTTTTCAGCCATTCTCTGCGTTGAGGAAACACAATTGCTTTGCCGCCGTTTCGGACAAAATTTTCTAAACTTCCCGGCAATTTTTCTCCACTCGAAAACGCTTCCCTACCGATAATTAATAGCGATGAAACTTGCGAACCATTCCACGGTAAAAGCGGATGACCTAACTGTTTTAACATTGCCGATGTTTTGCCCGCTGGATCGAAGATTGTCAGCGTATCCTTGCTTTTGGCTTGCTTGGGAAAAACCCGGAAAGCAAATGTATCAGAATGCGATCGCTCGCCCACCCGTGCAGTCAAGCGAATTTCGCCGTCAGCCTTGCTAGAAATGGTATTTGGCAAATTTACATCTATTGGGAAAAACAGCGTTCCTGCCGACTCAATCCTCCCTTTTTGCTCGCCTTTTTTAACTTCTTTACCCCCCACCAAAACCCGCCACTTAAACGAAAATTCTTGCGCCGCCCGCGTATCGTTAATTAACACTACTTGCTTTGCCAGTTTTGCGCCCACAAACAAATTGTGATCCTTCGCAGTAAAAACCGGGCTAGCACCAGCAATCCAAGCCAAAGTCGAGCTATTATTATTCATAATTGCCTCGCCCCCAGGATGAACAGTGTAAGCTTCGGGCTGCAAATAATTCAAAAGATTATTCGAGACTTGCTTCAAATAAACTCCCCGGCGACCCGGTTGAAATGCCCCAATATCCACTTTCTTTCGACCAGCTTCGGAAACTTCCCAACCATGTCCGTCATTCCAAGGAATCATCCCCCCAGACATTCCAAAAGTCCGCCAACTCCGCCAAGTATTTGTACTGAATAACTGCTGCAACTTTTGAAAAGCGGGTGCAAAATCTAACTCTTTTTTACCATGCCAGCTTTGATACTCCTGACCATTGACGAATTGCTCGCGAATTTTAGCTTTATAAGCGGCAGTTTCCAACTCGTAAGCCTGCTTGCCAAAATAAATGGCCGCAAACTCAGTCATCCAAGGTTCGCTGAGAATCACCTGACCAAAACCTTTGCGGTTCCGCATCATCGTTGCGTGCAGAGGAGTCCCAAACTCGACTGCCATGTAGGGCATTTCCCCGGTTTTGCTCCACTCAGAAATCCACTCTTCCCGTTCTTGCAAGGGAATCATATTTAAATAAGAATTCAGCGCATAAACATCGCCGAAGTTTGCGCCTTGGTGTACCATCACAGGCCTGGTTGGGTCTGCCGATTTAATCGCAGCTATAGCGTCATTTCCTAGGGGAGTGTTCACCCGCAAACGCTCGCTTTCGTAAGGACTGAGAGTTGCTTCTACTTTTCTTTTGCCGATGCGGCGCGGATTTTGGTCGTCAGCGTGGCCGAAAAAATTAGGACTTGTCGCCCACATTAATACTGATGGATGATTGCGGTAGCGACGCATTTCAGTCACCATTCGGGCTTTCCAGCGGTCGTTCCACTGGCGGTTTTTCCACTTGCCGTTCCAAGCGATAGGACTAATGTCTAAAGCGGGAGCCATAATTGGAAAGCCTTTGAGGTCTGCTCTTTCGGAAAATAACTCTCGGAAGTGCCACCTACCGCGTTCGTCGTGGTTCCAAGGCCACATTTCTGTTATGTTAAAACCGGCTTTTACGTAGCCATCAATTAGGCGGTCAGAAACTTCTACTGTCCCGCCTTGCCAAGTATCCGAGTGCAAGTTTGGTCGCAGCCGAAATTCTGTTCCATTTAAGAAAAATTTGCGCCCTTCTATCCAAAATTCGCGGAAGCCAAAAGGTTGGTCGTATTGCGTGTCTATGCCGCTGCCTTTTACTTCTAATTGCAGGGTGTAAAGGTTTGGTTGCGCGACCTCCCAAAGACGGGGATTTGGCCAATTCCACTGAACTTGTACGGTTTGAATGGGTTTAGCTTGAACCCGGGCAGTTCCGGTAAATTTTTGTTCGACTTTGCCTTTTTCGTCGAGCATTTGCGCGATTAATTCAACTTGACCGTTTTGGGCAACGTCTTTGAGTTCTACATCTAATTTAACTTGCTTTTTTCTGGTGGAAGTTTGCACGAATACGTCGCTAATCAGCGGGCCGGGGGGAAGGCTCAGAAGCCGTACCTCACCGATAATTCCCCGCGAGTGCAAGTTGGCTTTTTCTGTGTAGATTTCTGTGGGGTCCATGATGACGGCTTTTTCCTTTTCATCGGATACTGCCACCACTAAAATAGATAGGGTGTTTTGACCTGGTTTTGCTACTTTGGTAATTTCAATAGTGCCGTAGGGCCAGGGGATTTGACCGCAGTTAATGCCGTTGACAAAGATGACTGCATCGGTGCTGACTCTGGCTAAGTCGAGAAAAATTCGGCGGTTTGTCCAGTCGCCGGGAATGTCTATATTTCTTTGATACCAAGCTTTTGATAGTTGTTTACTGTTGAAGTTTTCCCACTCTTTGCCGCTGCCGCGAGTGATGATTCCGGGTACGGATTCGTTGTTTTCTTTTTGCCAGTCTCCAGGCACCGAAATGGAACCCCAATTTGGAGAGACGGGGGGGTTTTGGGGGTTGCCAACTGCGGGGACAAATTGCCAAGTTCCGTTGAGATAGATTTGGGATCGTTTGTTGTCGATCGCCCCGACGGCCACGGTGGTAAGATTGGGGAAGCCGATCGATATCGCTGAGCTGCTAGCTACGTTGGGATATTGAAGCGCGTAACCGACGAATCCAAAGAGGGTGGCGGCTGCGAAAAATAACCCGATAATTTTTGCCAGCTTGTCATTCACTCGCTTATTGCTCCCAAAAATTAGATAATCTAATTTGTCCCTGGATCTATGATAGCAGTTGATTCAGGAGAAATCCCGCTGCCAATCTGTCTCTGGGAAGATGGCACGCGACCCACAAATGTGGTTTTGTATAGAAAAAATAAATACTTAGTTTTAACTAAGTTTTAACGAGGTTGTTTCATCGACATAAGCAATAGTGCGATCGCGCCATCGCTACAGGTCAAAAAAAATGAATCGGTTTCAGGTCCTGCCCTTACCCATTAAATCTTACAACATTGCTACGTTTAGTGTCGGCACGGGTTTACTGCTGACAACCCTGTTACTGTTTTCATTCAAGGCAGCTCCTACTCTCTTACTTTTGGCCGCTGCAATGGTTACCGCTTGGTATGCTGGGTTAAAGTCCGCCGAACAAGAACTAGAAATAGAACGTAATATTATTTCAAAAGTAATTGACACGACAGCTTGCTTGATTGTAGTTCTCGACAGCCAAGGACGGATTGTCCGGTTTAACCAAGCTTGCGAAAAAACTACAGGCTACTCAACAGCAGAAGTAATTAATAAATATGTTTGGGATTTGTTTTTAATTCCCGAAGAAATAGAGCCAGTTAAAACAGTTTTTACCAACCTCAAAGTCGAACATTTTTACAGCGAATATCAAAACTATTGGCGCACTAAAAATGGCGAGCAACGCTTAATTTCTTGGTCTAATACTGTGACCCTAGATGGCGAGGGCGTGGTGGAATATGTGATAGGAACAGGCATCGATATTACTGAGCGCCAAAAAGCAGAAATAGCCCTGGCTTTATCCTACACGAAGCTAGAAAGCCGCGTTAAAGAGCGCACAGCAGAACTAACAGTAGCTAAAGAAGCGCTGCAAGCTCAAGAAGAACGATTTCGCTGTTTAAGTTCCTGTTCGCCTGTCGGCATTTTTGTAGCAGATTTTGAGGGGCGCTACACCTATGCAAACCCACGCTGTCAAGCTATTTGCGGCTTAAGTTTGGCAGAACTTTTAGGAGACGGTTGGGAGAAGTGCATTCACCCGGAAGACAGCGATCGCGTATTGAGCCGATGGCTGGATTATACTCGGCAAGGTGGGGAATATGCGATCGAGTATCGCCTGCAAACACCAGAGGGGATTGTGCGCTGGATTAACGTTTGTTCCTCGCCGATGTGCTCCGACTCCGGCGAACTCATCGGATACGTGGGGACGGTGAGAGATGTCACGGAAAGACAAGAAACGCAAGCAGCTTTGGCAAGCAGCGAACAGCAACTGAGAACTCTGCTAGAAAATACGCCCGATGTAATTATCCGCACTGACAAAGATCTGCGTTATATTTATGTCAATCAAGCAGTTGCAAGAAGCCAAGGAAAACCGATTTCATTCTTCCTGGGTAAAACCAGTCAAGAAATAGGAATGCCGCCGGAACTGTGCCAGAGGTGGGATGAAACCCTGCACAAAGTGTTAGAAACAGGTCAAGAAGAAATTATCGAATTTGAGGGTTTCTCAATCAACGGCCTCCGAAGTTATCAATCCCACGTAGTTCCCGAATTGGACAAAAATGGCGTACCAGAATCAGCCTTAATTGTCGCTCGCGATATCACAGAAATAAAACTTGCGGAAACTCAAAGATTGCAGTTAACAATCGAGCAAACAGCGAGGGAAAAAGCGGAAATTGAAAAGCAGCGCTCGGCATTTTTAGCAGAAGTTAGCAAAATGCTGGCTGATGCGTTTGACGGGGAAACGGCGCTGCAAAAGGTAGCAGAATTAGCAATAAATTCGATCGCCGACGGGTGCTGCATTTATTTGACCGAAACCGACTCAAAAGTGCGTCGAGTCGCTGCTGCTCACGCACAAGCCTCTATAGTTGATAGTCTGAATAACTTGAGAATCCGCAGTCCGAGCGCCGACAATGCTGTTAACGGCTATCCGCTGGTAATCCGCACCGGAACATCCCAACTAATTGCCGAAGTGGATGAAGAAATTTTAGCAGCAGCAGCCGAAAATGCAGCAGAATTGGAAATACTTCGATCGCTCAATATCGGATCTCAGGCTTGCGTACCGCTGAAAGCCCGCGGGCGGGTAATGGGTTCCATCACTTGCTTTACCTCCAAGTTGGGCCACCGCTACAATGCAGAAGATATGGCTATGCTAGAAGATTTAGCATATCGCGTGGCGATCGCCCTAGACAACACTAGACTTTACACAAAAGCGCAGCAAGCACTATCTCAAACATCGCAATCCTTTGCCTTAATTGACTCGCTATTAGAAGCATCTCCCCTAGCGATTTGCTTTCTGGATCGCGAAATGCGTTTCATCCGTATCAATCAAGTTTTAGCCGAACTCCACGGTTTGCCCGCCGAACAGCATCTCGGTAAAGACTTCCGGGAATTGTTGCCAGAATGCGCGACCAAATTTGCACCAATAATTCAGCAAGTTTTAGAAACCGGTCAGCCTGTTTTAAACGTAGAAATTAGCGGCGAACCTCCGGGAAAAGCTGGAGATTTGGGCTACTGGCTCGCCAACTACTACCCAGTGAAAAATGAAAGGGGAGAAATAATCGGAGTCGGCCTAATTATCACAGATATTACCGCAGCAAAACAAACCGAATTAGCTTTGCGGGAAAGCGAAATGCGCTTCCGCAGCGTGGTAGAATCTAACATAATTGGCATTGGTTTCTGGGATGTTAGTGGCGGAGTTACGGACGCTAACGACGCCTTACTGGAAATGATCGGATATACAAGGGAAGACTTAGCTTCGGGACAGATCCGCTGGCTCGAACTTACGGCGCCGGAATATCTAGAACTCGATCGCGTCGCCCTCGCGCAAGTCGAAGCAGAAGGAAGTTGCGCGCCTTTTGAAAAAGAATATCTCCGCAAAGACGGCACGCGCTTCCCAGTTTTAGTCGGCGGCGGAAACTTCCAAGGATGCAAAGACAAAGGAGCATTCTTTGTACTCGATATTACCGATCGCAAACAAGCCCAAAATCAACTTCGAGAAAACGAAATACGCATTCGCCGCCAACTAGCAGAACTCGACTTAGTTTACAAGACTACACCAGTCGGGCTGTGCTTTGTCGATACCAATTTGCGCTACATCCGCCTGAACGAATGCCTCGCTGCGATCAACGGCCGATCGATCGCAGAGCACCTCGGGCGCACAGTTAGAGAAGTAATTCCCGAAATGGCCGATATGGTAGAGCGGATTTACCGCCAAGTGCTGGCGACGCAAACCCCCGTGCTCGACTTGGAAATTAAGGCCGAAACCAAGCAACAGCCGGGAGTTTTGCGGGATTGGCAAATCAGCTTTTACCCAGTGAACGATGAATCAGGAACACTGCTGGGAGTTAGCACGGTGGTTGCCGAAATCACCGATCGCAAAGAAGCAAAACGGGTAATGCAGCAAAGCGAAGCCATATTCCGGCGGCTGTTCGAGTCAAATATTTTCGGAGTCGCGATCGGCGATTTTAGCGGCCGCATCGCCTACGCCAACCAATCCCTGCTCAACATGGTCGGCTACACCCGCTCAGACTTGCTCTCGGGTAAAATGCGGTGGGACAGGATGACCCCCCCGAATACCTGCACCTCGACGCCGTGGCGGCGCAAGAACTGCGGGCTAAGGGAGTCGCAACTCCTTTCAAGAAAGAGTACATCCGCAAAGATGGCAGCCGCGTGCCGATTCTGATGGGCGGAACCACTCTGTCCCCGGACGCTAGCGAACCAGAGACGATTGTCGCATTCTTCATCGACTTGACCGAGATCTCCCGCGTGGAAGCAGAACTCAAACACCATCAAGAACGGCTGCAAATCGCTCAGCAAGCAGGCAAAATCGGAACTTTTGAATTGAACGTCCAAACCGGCGAGCTCGCGTTTACACCGGAGTTAGAGGCTTTGTACGGGCTGCCGGCCGGCGGTATCGACAGCTATCAAAGTTGGGTGGAAATGGTGCATCCAGACGATCGCGCTGTTACCGAACAGCAGATAAAAGCTGCGGGGGCGTCCGGGGAGGAATTAAACATAGAGTTTCGCATTTGCCGCCCGGACAAAAGCGTGGGCTGGATTGCTTGCAGGGCTAAGGTGTTTCAGGACGAGGGGGGTTTGCCTTTGCGGATGATCGGGGTGAACGTCGATATCAGCGCTCGCAAACAAGCAGAAGCAGCGCGATCGCACCTCCATCAAACTTTAGAAGCCTTGATTCAGGCTTGTCCCCTAGCAATTACCCTTTTGGGCTGCGACGACGGGACTGTGAAAATGTGGAACCCAGCCGCCGAGAGGATTTTTGGCTGGCGCGAATCAGAGGCGGTAGGTCAATTTGTGCCCAGCGTTCCCGCAGACAAGCGGGAGGAATTCATGGCTAATTTGAAAGGAATTCGCGAAGGAAACGCGATCGCCGGCATGGAAACCCAGCGCCAAAGGAAAGACGGCAGCTTGATCGACATCAGTTTCTGGGCAACTCCAGTCCGCGACAGCAACGGCAATATCCACTGTATGTCGATCATCGCCGACATCAGCGATCGCAAGCAAGTCGAAGCACAACGCGCTCAGTTGCTCGAGCGCGAACAGGCCGCGCGGGCGGAAGCAGAAGCTATCAGCCGCCGGAAAGACGAGTTTCTAGACACTCTTTCCCACGAACTCCGCACGCCTATAAATGTGATTATGGGCTGGGCGCAGAGGCTGCGCGCCCTCCCCTACACGGAAGATGATTTAGCTTGCGGTTTGGAAGCCATCGAGCGTCAGTCGAAGGTGCAGGTGCAGGTAGTGGAAGATTTGCTCGATGTTTCCCGGATTATTCAAGGTAAGCTGGCTCTGAAACCCGGCTGGTTCATCATGAAACCGACGATCGAGGTTGCCCTCAATTCAGTTCGTCTTGCAGCCCAGGCCAAGTCTGTCACCGTTTCGTCAGAATTGGACCCCGCAGTCAACTTGATGTGGGGCGACGCCCAGAGGTTGCAGCAGGTAATGTCGAATTTGCTGACTAACGCCGTCAAGTTTACGCCTTCTGGAGGAACTGTAAAAATCCGCTTATCGGCGGTAGCTGTTACCAATTCCTCCTCACCAAATTACGTGCAAATTACTGTCAGCGATACCGGAAATGGCATTTCTGCTGAGTTTCTGCCCTACGTATTCGATCGCTTCCGACAAGCAGACGCCTCGCTTACTAGGCCTCAAAACGGTTTGGGACTGGGATTAGCGATCGTCCGGCACTTGGTGGAACTCCACGGCGGCACTGTGACGGCGGAAAGTCCCGGTAAAGACAAGGGTGCGACATTTACGGTGAAACTGCCGCTCAAACACCGTCGGGGTCAGCAGCCACAGTTGAGAGAGGAAAGCAAATCCCATCAAATTCGTCCGGGTATTTTGGCAGGTTTAAAGGTGTTGGTAGTTGATGACGAACCCGACAACCGCAAGTTTTTGATTGCGGCCCTCGAACAGTTGGGGGCGACTGCGACTGCGGTTGCTTCGGCTGCGGAGGCGATCGACATTTTACAGCAGTCGCCGCCGGATATTTTAGTTAGTGATATCGGTATGCCCGTTGAGGACGGCTACTCGCTGATCAGCAAAGTGCGATCGTCTGAATCAGACAACATCAAGCGCTTGCCGGCCGTGGCGCTGACAGCTTATGCTAGCGAAGAAGACCGCGATCAGGCGCTCGCCACTGGTTACAACGAACACTTAACAAAGCCGATCGAACCCGCTCTCTTCGCCACCGTTTTAGCCAAGTTAACAAATTTGCATTAGGGCGATCGGGTTCGATGAACGCACAAATAATATCATTTCCGTTTGATTGGGATTTGTATGATGTTAAATCTTGTAGGGGCGGGTTCACCAATAATAATTGCCCATAATCTACAATCTCATAAACCCGCCCCCGCTGGCTTTTCATTAACAACATGATTGCCGATACACACAAAGCAATTAGAAAATTTATCACAGTTTTTGCAAGTAAAAGTGAATCAAATTCCCAACAGCTAGAAACAGAACTGACAGAAGCAAATTTTCGCATCCGCGTCTAATCTTCGCTAGTAGTTGGCTATATTGAACCGGGCGGAAAATTTCACAGTTTTTAGGGCGCGCCAATTGCCGGAAAAGGCAGGCTACAGCAGTTAAAATAGGATTATCAGCGCAAATTGGTTTACACCCATGCCCATTTATCACTTCAACCGCCTAACCGCCAAATTTTTTAGCAAGCTTCCGCTGCGAAGGGTTCTGATTGTTCCGTTGGTTTTGCAAACGGTAAGTGTAGTTGGGCTAGTGGGCTATCTTTCTTTCAAAAGTGGTCAGGAATCAGTCGAAGATGTAGCGCATCAGTTAATCGAACAAGTAGGAGAGCGAATTAGCGATCGCCTCACGGATAATAATGGGCTGTCGGCAATCAATACCTTTCTGGCTAGGCTGCAATTCTCGGCTTCAGGACAAACTTTTATTATGGATCGATCGGGCAATCTGATTGCCACATCCAGACTAGAAACACCCTTGGTGACGCCAGCAAAAAAGCAACCGACGCCATTGCTAGCCACCAACAGCAAGGATGCTCGAACGCGAGATATTGCTCGACAACTCGCCAACCGATTTGGCAACTTCCGCACGTTGCAAACAACCGAGAAATTGACCCTGGCGAGCAAGGGCGATAGGCAGTTTGTCCGCGTCACTCCCTATCGAGATGGCCGTAGTTTGGATGGGTTGATTGTGGTGGTGGTGCCAGAGTCGGATTTCATGGCTCCGATTCAAGCAAATACGCGCAACACATTGTGGTTATTGGCCGGTACACTGCCGCTGGGAATGGCGATCGGATTGTTGACTTCCCGTTGGGTAACAAAGCCAATTATGCGCTTGAATACCGCCGCCAAAAATGTTGCAAAAGGAAAATGGGATCAACCTTTAGAAATTAAACGCTTGGATGAAGTCGGAGAACTCGCCAATTCCTTCAATCTTATGGCAGGGCAACTGCAACAGGCTTTTGCAGACCAAAAATCTTTAAATGAAGCTTTAGCGCACAGCGAGAGCCAACTCCAGCAATTTATCGAAGCCATACCTGCAGGAGTATCTATCCACGAGGCCTCGGGTAAAGTCGTGTACTTAAACCAAACTGCCAAGCATTGGCTCGGTGTAGAAACTATCCCCGATGCGACTTTAGAAGAAGCAGTAGAAGTTTATCAAATGTACCGCCAAAACCAGCCGTATCCAATTGAAGAACTGCCTGCATTCCGAGCACTGCGCGGCGAAACGGTATTTGTTGAAGATATAGAACTTTATCGAGATGGGAAATTTATTCCTTTTGAGGTGCGCGCCACACCCATTTTCGACGAAGGCGGAAATATTATTTATGCCATCAATGCTTTTTCTAACATCGCACAGCGCAAACACTATGAAAAAATATTAACTGACTACAATCGCACTTTAGAAGCCGAAGTTGCCGAACGTACCTGCGCCTTAGCTCGTGCTAGCGAACTATTACAATATGAAATGGCTGATCGCAAATTGCTCGAACAAAAACTTTACACTTCGGCCGAGCAAGTTGTAAAAATATTTGAGTCGATAACCGATGTTGTCTTGATTTTTAACCATGAGGAAAAAAGCATCCAAATTCTACCTACCAAGGGAATTTCCCAATACAACTATCAGACTAATCAGAGCGACTCCATCATCGAACAATTATTTCAAGAGGAAAGCGAGGACATTTATTTCGCTCAAGTTCAACAGGCATTGGAAACCCAACAAACTATTAGTTTTGATTACAGTCTGCGGATTAATAACAAAGAAGTTTGGTTTGCTGCTAAAATTTCGCCACTGTCCGATAGTTCTGCGGTTTGGGTAGCGCGCGACATTAGCGATCGCCAGTTTGCCGAAGCCCGACTGCTCGAAGCCCAAAAAATTGCCCGTATTGGCAGTTGGGAACACGATATCGCCACAAAAACAACTACTTGGAGCGAGGAACTATATCGCATTTACGAGCTCGATCCGACTCAAAAACCGCTGCCAACCGAACAATTAATCGAGCATTTTCATCCAGAAGATCGATCGCGCTATGTCAAAATGGTTCGCGAGCAAGCTATGTCGGGACAAAGCTTTGAAATAGATGTGCGGCTAATCCGAAGAGATGGCTCGCTCAGTTACATTGAAGTCAGAGGGAAACCGGTTTATGATAAAAAAGGCGAGTTGATCCGTTTGTTCGGCACTGTTTTGGATATTAGCGATCGCAAACAAGCCGAGTTAGCTTTGCGAGAAAGCGCCCAGGGAGAACAAGCCATCGCCCGATCGATCGATCGCATCCGTCAATCCTTAGATATTGACACAATATTCAAAACCACAACCTCTGAACTGCGACAAACCCTAAAATGCGATCGTGTCGGTATCTATCGCTTTAATCCTGATTGGAGCGGGGAATTTGTTGCCGAATCAATGGCTCCCGGCTGGATATCTCTGATGCAACAACGCGACGATGGTAATGTGCCAAACACTCTCGTCGAACACTCTCGCTGTACCGTGAAAACTATGCAAGCCGGCGGAACACCAGTGCTGGATACTTATCTACAAAAAAATCAAGGCGGTATGTACGCTAGAGGCCTTCCTTACCGCATAATTGAAGACATATACAGCGCTGGCTTGAGCCCTTGTTACATAGAACTGTTAAAACAATTTCAAGCTAGAGCCTACGTTATTTTTCCCATATTTTGTGGCAGTCAACTTTGGGGTTTGCTCGCCAGCTATCAAAATTCTGTACCCCGCACTTGGCGCGAAGCAGAAATCAATATTGCGCTGCAAATTAGCACTCAACTGGGAGTTGCCTTACAACAAGCTCAATTGCTCGAAGCCACTCAACAGCAAGCCGTACAGCTTCAACAAGCCGCGTGGGCCGCAGAAGCCGCCAACCTTGCCAAAAGCACTTTCCTGGCAAATATGAGCCACGAACTTCGCACCCCGCTAAACGCAATTCTGGGGTTCTCGCAATTGATGCAGCGTTCGACCAACCTGAATCGCGAACAACAGGAAAATATCCGCATCATCAACCGCAGCGGAGAACACTTGCTAGCTCTGATCAATCAAATATTAGATTTAGCCAAAATAGAGGCGGGACGCATTACAATCAACCCAACCAGCTTTCAATTAAGCAGCCTGTTAAACGATCTGGAAGAGATGTTTCAACTCCAGGCAATGGAGCAACAATTGCAGTTAATATTTGACTGCTCTAGCGAAGTTCCCGAATACGTGCAAACAGATCAAATGAAGTTGCGCCAAGTTTTAATTAATCTGCTTTCTAACGCTATTAAATTTACGAAACAAGGAGTAATTAAGTTAAGAGTAAGTGCATTTATAGACCGTGAAAATCAGCAATTACCAATCAGTAATTACCAATTACATTTTGAAATAGAAGACACGGGTGCCGGCATAGCTGCTGATGAGTTAGATAAGCTTTTTCAAGCCTTTGTGCAAACCAAAACAGGAACCAAATCTCAGCAAGGAACAGGCTTGGGGCTGGCTATCAGCCAACAGTTTGTCAAGCTGATGGGCGGCGTGATTACTGTACGCAGTGAAGTAGGACGCGGCACCACCTTCGCGTTTGATATCCCCGTCAGCGCCGTTGATGCCCCGGCGACTCAACCCGTACAGCCGCTGCATCGGGTGATAGCGCTCAAACGCAACCAGCCACGCTATCGTATTTTGATTGTGGACGATCAATCGGACAACCGCCAACTGCTGATCAAACTCCTCGCTGCCTTTAACTTTGAACTCCAAGAAGCCACCAACGGCATAGAAGCTATTGAAATGTGGTCGAGTTTTGAGCCACACTTAATTTTTATGGATATGTGGATGCCCGTGATGGATGGACATGAAGCGACCAAACGCATTAAAGCCACCGTTAAAGGTCAAGCTACGGCAATTATTGCCGTGAGTGCCGGTAACGCCGAGGAAACGCAAACCGTTACTGTATCAGATGATTGCGATGACTTTATCCACAAACCCTTTCGAGATACAGAAATTTTGGCCACCCTGCACAAACATCTGGGAGTGCGTTACATTTACGATGAACCGGAGAGTGTTCCCGAGTCAACTCAAATCGAGGCTCCGACTCCAGAGACTCTGGCAGCTTTACCCGCAGATTGGCTGGCAGCTTTAGAGAAAGCCACAATTGAGTGCGATTTAGAGTTAATTCTGATCCAAATTGAGCAAATTCGCGATCGCAATGACGCTTTAGCTAGCGCTCTAGCCGCATTGGCTAACGAGTTTCAGTTCAATCAAATACTAGCTCTCATCCATCCCGAACCAAAATAATAAGGATATGAGATAGGTTTGTAGTGAGTACGATCGTCCTCATAAAACCCCATCGGGCGATGGTACTCACTACAAACCTATAAAGGTTATTTTACAGCACTAGATATGAATTACGAACCAACTCCCGTCATCAAAGGGAATATTTTAATTGTTGATGATATTCCGGCTAATTTGCAACTTTTAGCTCAAATACTCTCGCAGCAAGGGTACAAAACACGCACCGCACCCGACGGCAAACTAGCGCTGCGGTCGATCGAGTTAACTCCTCCTGACTTGATTTTGCTCGACATCATGATGCCCGGTATGGACGGCTACAAAGTCTGCCAAGCATTGAAAGCTTCTCCCACAACGAAGGACATTCCAGTTATTTTTATCAGTGCTTTAAATGAAGTGTTTGATAAAGTCAAAGCCTTTGAAGTTGGTGGTAGAGATTATATCACAAAACCGTTTCACGAACAAGAAGTTTTGGCCCGCGTTTCAAATCAACTCGTGCAGCGCCAGTTGTTCCAGCAAACACAATCCTATGCCAAGGAACTCGAACAAACCGTAACTGAACTAAAGAAAACTCAAGCTCAGTTAATACAGAAGGAAAAAATGGCTTCTTTAGGTCAGCTAGCGGCAGGAATTGCTCACGAAATCAACAATCCCGTCAGCTTTATCTACGGCAATATTTCTCTAGCGGCGGAGTATGCGCGAGATTTGCTTCGCCTCGTTGAATTGTACCGACATTACTACCCCCACCCCGTTGCAGAAATTATCGGCGAATTGGACGAGATTCAACCCGAATTCATCGCAGAGGATTATCCCAAACTGCTGAATTCGATGACCGAGGGTGCTTCTCGGATTAGCGAAATTGTGATGTCTTTGCGGAACTTCTCGCGCCTTGGCGAACAAAAGTACAAGCGAGTAGATATTCATGAAGGCATTGACAATACTTTAGTTATTTTGCAACACCGACTGAAGGGCTCACACAATGCCGGTGAGATTGAGGTCATTAAAAACTACAGCCTACTGCCAAGAGTCGCTTGTTACGCGAGTGAGTTAAATCAAGTGTTCATGAACCTGCTAACTAATGCTATTGATGCCCTGGAAAATCAATCGTCTCCCCGAAAAATTACCATTACCACTTCAGTAAGTTTTGAGTCAGAAGCTGCGCTGCACCATCCAGATTCAATATTAGCCACTCAAAACAATCAATCCGTTGTGATTTTAATTGCCGATAACGGTTGTGGGATGAGTGAGGAAGTGCGCCACCAGATATTTGACCCATTTTTTACTACGAAGCCTGTAGGCCGGGGTACTGGATTAGGGTTGGCCATAAGTCACGATATTGTAGTGGAAAAACATCGAGGTAAAATCAGTTGTATTTCTGCTCCGGGCCGAGGAACAGAGTTAACTTTGCAGATTCCGATATCTGTTAAATGTTAATAAATTTTAACCTTTTAAAATTTAATCAGACCCAGAGAATATATCACATAGATTGTACGCGAGCATCTGTAGGGAAACGCCATTAAGCTGTCGCGGCACGGAAATTATGGACACGGCAATGGCTATTGGTGTTCCCTTAAGGTAAAACCGATATTCCGTCAGTCCGTCAGGGGTTGAAACCCCTGCCTCAAAGCGAAAGTCCTCTAAAAGAGGACTAATAAATTATTCAGTCCTCTTTTAGAGGACTTTCGCTATTAGACAGGGAATTCATTCCCTGGCGGAGTGCCGGGTGAGCGGTATTTACTTTAAATCCAGCAATCCGCTAGTTTTCAGCTTGGGATTAAACCGGATTTCTTCAGTTACGCCGCGAGCTTTCAACAGCGATAAAATTTCATTTTCCACGCGCCGCGCTACATTTTTCAACAATTTATCTTTGGCAATTTCATCGGCAAAGATACCTTCATAATTTGCTACTTCTTCGGTAGTCATTACAGTTTTGGTGTCGATGGGATCGTTCCACTTGGCAGCATCGGCACCGTTACCCTGGGGTTGGGAACCGTTTTCGGCAATCCAACTTTCTCTAATGCTTTCTAGGATAGTGCGGCTCGGCTTGTCAATAGTTTGGACTTTCAGCCAGTAGCAATATTGGGTTTGGCGTACCAAATGTTGTTTGAGGCTGAGGTAAATGTCGCGAGAATAGCCGACAAATTGCAGGACTTTCTCGCTGTCAAAAATCGCGTAAACGCCGATTTTTCCCTGAACAAAATCAGGCAATTTCCCCTCGGAGTCTATGTATGGAATGAATTCTAAGCTGGCAAGAGATTGAATGTCTTCTGTCATCCGATTTTAGATTTTAGATTTTAGATTTTAGATTTAACCACAGATTAACCAGCCTTTACCTAACTCTTAAAAACTCGATAAACGGCACAGAGGCGGCTGGGTTTAAATATTTTGGCTTGGAACATGAAATTAGGCGGGACGTTGACGATCGCAAAATCGCTCGATTGATGATACTTTTCAAATTCCGCAGGCATTCCCTTCGGCGTCTCACTGCTGTAAGGGACTGGCTGAAAAAGTAACTCGGCAAACTCCAGGCGCGAGCATTGCAATTGTAGCGCTACTTGTTGGACAAAGCTTTCACCGGTTAATAAACCGAACAGTGCCGTTTTAGCATCGGGTTCGAGGACAAAACTGCTATCGTAGCTTTCAATAATCTTGAGACCCATTTTCTGTAGACTCCTGACAGACGGCGGTTAATGGTTAACTCTTAAGCGATCGACTTAATCCTGAATTTTACCTGAGATTGACCCTTTTGAAGGCAGAAGGTATTCGCCCCGAGGTCAATGAAAATACCACAATCCGGAAATTTTGACAAATAGCCCTGATTTATTTGCCGATCGCTTTTATCATGTCCCTATCGCCATCTATCCGACTACGACTAAAAGGCTATGCAGAAGATTGAAAAAGCATCATTCCCAGCTTTGAGAAGTGCCCCGAACCAGCCGGACTGGCTAGAATTGGCAGAATACGCCTCTGTGGCTGGTTCAGCTATTGGCACGATTACTGCTGTATTGTCGGGCCAAATTCTCTACGCTGCCGCCCCCTTAACCGCAGCACTCTCGCTGAATCTCGCCAATCGCCAGCGTTTCGAGCAACAAATGCAACAAAAGGCAAATTCTGCGATTACGGACGTACAGGCCGCAGTAGAACGTCGCTCGCAGCAAGTTCAGATACTACCTGGAGAACCTGCGGAACTCTACACCGCCGTCTCCGACTTGCAGCAGAAACTCCTCGGCTTGGAATCCGGCGTCATCGCCGAGGTACAAGCTGCCGTAGCCTCCCTCGAACGCCAAGCGCAGGCGCTTCCGGCAGATTCTCAGGATTTCAACACGCAACTGTCGGATTTGCAGCAGAAAGTCCGCATTTTGGAAAATAGCGCCCTGAGAGAGCATGATTGGGAAAATGTCAACGTCCGATTTTTATTGATGGGCGAAAAGTTAACTGAAGTTAAAACTATTACGGCTCAGTTGCAGGAGCGATCGAACGAAGTAGACTTGGATCAAATCCAAGGTTCTCTGAAGCAATTGCAGGATTTGCTCGATCGACCCACAATAGACACAGAAATGCTGCAAACCGAGATTCAGCATTTGCAGCAGCAAGTTTCCGAATTGCAGCGGCAAAATCAAGAAATTGTCAAGCCTTATTTGCAGCGTCTGACTCGTGCCGTGAAGAAACTATCAGCAAATTAGTCTTACTTATTCGTTTTTCGTAGGGTGCTGCGCGGGCACCTTCCGGGATTTTTTCGTAGGGGGCTCTTCTGCCGCGCACCTTACCAATTACCCATTACCCGTTACTAAATTTTTGCCAAGCTTGCCAGAAAACATAAATCGATAAGATTGCCAAGAGCGATCGAAAAGCTAAACTAACAATGCGATCGGGCAATCTCGGCAAAAACCGCGTGCTCACCTGCGCGCCCAACAAACCGCCGCCGCCCAGAATCAACCCCACAACCCACAAAACATTGCCGCGCGCCGCGTGTCCCGCCGTCGCCGAAATAGCCGTGATGACGATGACGCCCAAGCTGGTTTGAATTGCGGTTTTAATGCTTTCTCCTAATAGCAAAATTTGGAGGGGAACCATAATCACGCCGCCGCCTACGCCGAACAAACCGGCTAATAAACCCGCAGCACTGCCGGTAGCAATTTTAGCAAAAGTTGGATTGAATAAAATATTAGAATTATTTGGCAATTGGTGATTGGTAATTGGTAATTGATCGTTATCTCCTTGTCCGGCTTCTCCTCCTAGTTCCTCTTGTTCTACTTCCGCTTTCTTCTTAGCTGTCAGGTGCTTGCGAACTTCAATCAAATAAATATTGAGCCACAGCAAAAGCCCAAAAGTAAGTAACAGCAAGTAAGGCGGAATTATCCCCGCCAAATAAGCACCGATTTGTGCGGTAATGACGGCGGGAAATCCGATGCCTGCGACTTGACTCAAGCTGAGGTAGCCCATGCGCCAATTCTGGATACTGCCAGAAATAGCTGTAATGACGATCGACAAACCGCTAGTAGCAACCGCCTGTACCGGAACGTAATTGAGAGCAACCAACAAAGGTACGAGCACCGTACCGCCACCGATACCCAAAAATCCAGCTAGAATTCCGGCAAAAATTCCTGCCGCACCGAGAATCAATAATTCAGTGATAGTCATTAGTTATTAGTCAGCAGTCAACAGTCAACAGTTAACAGTTAACAGTTAACAGTCAACAGTCAACAGTCAACAGTTAACAGTTAACAATCAAATTTTAAGAATCATTAGTCGTGCCGTCCGGCATAATTGCCCGCCTCAAATCTGCATCGCGGAAGTTAGTTCGATTGAGATTAGCGTCAATCAAAACCGCTTCCAACAAAACAGCCCCGCTCAAATTAGACCAGCACAGCTTGGCCCGGTACAAATTAGCACCGCTCAAATTAGCTTTTGCTAGCGTTGACCAACTCACATTAGCAACTCTCAAATTAGCATTGCTCAGATTAGCTTCGCTCAGATTAGCTCCCACCATCGTTACTTGGCGCAAGTCTGCACCAGTCAGGTTAGCCCCGCTGAGCATCGCCCCGCTGAGAATTGCCTGATTCAGGTTAGCTCTTTCTAAAAGCGACTCGCTGAGGATGGCATTTGTCAGGTTTACCGCTTTGAGAGTTGACCAACTCAAATTTGCCTTCATCAAATTAATGCGAATCATGCTAGCGTCGGTTAAGTTGGCCGCAAACAAATTCGCTTCGGTAAAGTTGGCTTCGGTCAAATTAGCTTCCGTCAAATTAGCCTTGGTCATGTTGACTTCTCTGGCCATTGAGCCGCGCAGGTTGGCTCCCATCAGGTTAGCCCCGCTGAGATTGGCGCGGCTCAAATCGGTACCGATGAGATTTGCTTCGCTGAGGTTGGCTTCCGTCAAGTCCACCCCTGCCAATTTCACCTCGCGCAAGTTCGCTCCCGTCAGGTTAGCGCCTTTGAGGTTTGCGTCTTGGAAATTCGATCTGGTAAAGTTAGCCTCGCTGAGGTTTACCCCTTTTAAGTCGGCCCCGACGAGGTTAATCTCTCGAAAATTTCTTTCTCCGGCCGCATATTGCCTCAGAATTCGATCGGCCTCCATGTCATTCGCCTCGCAATTTTTTTAAACGTTAGAGTGATGGGTGTTACCACATCATCCCAGATAACCACGGTATTCACTCTGCACGCTGTAGTATCTGTAGAATCTTTGCACGGCTTTCCGGGCACTGCTGTGCCACTGCCTCCTAAAAGGTCTGACAAATATCAAAGCTTCTGAGAAAATCAACAATAGGGTAAAACTCTCGGCGCTCGGCACTGAGTCAGTCGATTTTAGATTTTAGATTTTAGATTTGCTCCACAGATTCATCTGGGAGCCGGAACTTTGGTCTAAAATTATGGGCTCACCACGACGATTATCGGAAACTTGTATTCGTTTTTGGGCGAGCTGGCAGTTGACAACTGACAACGGTCAACTGTCAACTGTCAACTGTCAACTGTCAACAGACAAAGGAAATTTTAAAATGCCTGAAAATTTGAGAAGCCAAGCTGTGACTGGGGGCGTGCAGCGCGCGCCCAACCGAGCAATGCTGCGGGCAGTCGGTTTTGGTGACGGCGATTTCACTAAGCCGATTGTGGGGATTGCCAACGGGTACAGCACGATTACGCCCTGCAATATGGGATTGAACGACCTCGCTTTGCGGGCTATTGCGGGTGCAAGAGAAGCCGGCGCGATGCCACAGATGTTCGGTACGATTACTATCAGCGACGGGATCTCGATGGGAACTGAAGGGATGAAATATTCTCTGGTGTCGAGAGATGTGATTGCTGATTCCATCGAAACTGTTTGCAACGGTCAAAGTCTGGACGGGTTGCTGGCTGTCGGCGGTTGCGATAAAAATATGCCGGGGGCGATGATTGCGATCGCCCGCATGAACATTCCTGCTATTTTTGTTTACGGTGGCACGATCAAACCAGGACACCACAACGGAAAGGATTTAACCGTTGTCAGCGCTTTTGAAGCAGTCGGTCAATTCAGCGCGGGCAAAATTGACCAAACAGAACTCAATGCAGTGGAACAGAATGCTTGTCCGGGTGCCGGTTCTTGCGGCGGAATGTTCACAGCAAATACGATGTCGAGCGCTTTTGAAGCGATGGGCATGAGTTTGCCTTATTCTTCGACAATGGCTGCTGAGGATGCCGAAAAAGCTGACAGCGCTGCCGAATCTGCAAAAGTTGTGGTGGAAGCGATCCGCAAACAGTTGCTACCGAGCCAGATTTTGACTCGCAAGGCCTTTGAAAATGCGATCGCGGTAATCATGGCAGTCGGCGGTTCAACCAATGCTGTGCTGCATTTATTGGCCATTTCCAATGCGATCGGAGTTGAACTGTCCCTCGACGATTTTGAAACTATTAGAGCGAAAGTGCCGGTGCTGTGCGACCTCAAACCCAGCGGCAAATACGTAGCAACCGATTTGCACAAAGCCGGCGGCATTCCCCAAGTAATGAAAATCCTGCTAGAACAGGGTTTGCTGCACGGAGACGCGCTGACAATTACCGGTCAAACTCTTGCGGAAGTGTTAGCAGATATTCCAGCCGAACCCCGCACCGACCAAGATGTCATCCGCCCTTGGAACAACCCGATTTACGCCCAAGGACATTTAGCAATTCTCAGGGGAAATCTGGCAACAGAAGGAGCCGTTGCTAAAATTACTGGCGTTAAGAAACCGCAAATTACTGGCCCGGCGCGGGTATTTGAATCTGAAGAAAATTGTTTGGATGCAATTTTAGCCGGCAAGATTCAAGCCGGAGATGTGATTATCATCCGCTACGAAGGGCCCAAAGGCGGGCCGGGAATGCGCGAAATGTTAGCACCAACTTCGGCAATTATTGGCGCTGGTTTGGGGGATTCTGTAGGGTTAATTACTGACGGTCGCTTCTCTGGCGGAACTTACGGCATGGTTGTCGGTCACGTTGCACCCGAAGCACAAGTTGGCGGGACAATTGCTCTGGTAAAAGAGGGCGATTCGATTACGATTGATGCTAACAATCGCTTGTTGCAGCTCAATGTTTCTGATGCTGAATTGGAGCAGCGGCGCGCTCTTTGGCAGCCTCCTAAACCTCGCTATACTAGGGGCGTTTTGGCTAAATACGCTAAGTTGGTTTCTTCTAGCAGTGTCGGTGCTGTGACTGATTTGGGTTTGGGTTAAAGTTGGAATTTTTTTAAGCGCAGATGAAGGCAGATAAACGCAGATAAAATCCTATCTGCGTTCATCTGTGTCCATCCGCTGATATCTGCAATTACAAAAATCCCAAATTAACGGGGCTGATTCAAAAAGCGGCCTGCCATCGACATGGCGTCAGTAATATCTACGTCGCCGTCTCCATCTGCATCTAAAAATGTATTCAAAACAGGATTGCTGCCCTGGGCTGGATTTTGGGCGTTGCTGCCGGTTTTTAGCAAATTCAACACCAGGGGCACCAAAACAGGTATCATCGCCTGCACTGTCGCGTTATTTAAACCGGTTCTTTGGGCGATATCGGCTATTATTTGCGTCAGTTGGCCGGCTCCGAACAAACTCTGTACCGCTTGGGGATTGGGATTTGTGCCGCTAAATTGGTTGACAAGTTGTTGAGCTTGTGCGTCTCCTGACTGCGATCGCACGTTTTGCAATGCCGATCGCACGTGTCCGCCCAAAACCGACATTGCTAGCTGAGTCGTACCCGCATCGATGCCCTGGTTGCCGCTCAACTGCTCTACCGCACCGAGAATGTTGCCCAACTGATTGGGGCTTGCTTGTTGGTTGGGATTGTCGATCGCGCTCAAAATTTGGTCAAATAGTCCCATAATTTTCGCTCCGTACAGTGATTGCTCAACTTTAAATTATAGCAAATCCTGTTTTTCAAGATTATGGAAAATAGTTTTTATTTTGGTATTATCACTCAGTGAGTGCTGGGGGGGTGACAGCCAGTCACTAAGCAATCTCATACTATTTGAAATTTGAGATTTGGCATAAATTATGACCTCAGAGTTTTTAGCTTGCGGGCAGTTGTAGTATTTTTTTATACTTACCAAAAGTTATTATTTTTAAGTTTTTACAGTCCCTCTCTTTTCGGGCTTCGTTGGCACGTTCTCGTTGCCGAGGGAATTATATTCGCGAGCAATTGGAGGTTTTAACAGCGGATTTGGCATGGAATCCTCATGCTTAATCCGCAGGGCGATCGAAAATTCCGTCCCCCTTCCCACCTCTGACCAAAAGTTAATCGTCCCCCCGTGTTTCTTGACTATAATTTCGCGACCAATTGCCAATCCCAAACCAGTACCTACACCTCTCGGTTTAGTAGTAAAGAATGTTTCAAACATTTTTTCTTGACTTTCTGGCGCTATTCCCATACCGTTATCAGAAATTCGCACTACCACTGAGTCGTCGTCCAAGTATTCTGTAGCAATCACAATTCTCGGCGAAAAACTCGGTGCTTCTTGTTTGCTTGAGTCCGAAGCCGATTGTTTTTTCGCCTCCTTAGAGCGGGTTTTCTCCATTTTTGCTTTTTCTTCCACAGCATCTAGTGCATTGTTCAGAAGATTCACAAATACCTGGTAAAGCAAACCCATATAGCCTTCAACAGTCGGAATATTCCCGTAATTGCATACCACTTCAATGCCCTGTTTGAGGCGGCTGTTGAGAATCAGCAAACTGCTATCTATGCAGGCGTGCAAATCGACGGGATGAGGGGCTGCCTCATCAAGGCGAGAAAAATCTTTCAAACTTAAGATAATAGCTTTGGCTCTTTCAGCCCCTACTTGCATCGAGTCCAATATTTTGATCAAATCTTCTTTGAGAAAATCGATGTCTATTTCTTCGCCTTTCGCCAGCACTGCGGCAGGCGGGTTGGCAATTTCTGTTTCGTAAGTTTTGAGCAAATCTAAAATATCTTCAACATAATTTCTGGCTGGGTCGATATTGGCATAGATAAAATTGATTGGGTTGTTAACTTCGTGAGCAACACCGGCTAACATCCGCCCCAAAGTTGCCATTTTCTCATTTTGAAGTATCTGGGTTTGTTGTTCAGATTTCAATTCTTGTAGCAACTGATTTACTTTCTGAATCAGTTGATTCAGCGAAGCTGCTAATACTCCTACTTCATCGGTGCTGGTAACTGGTACTTGCAACTGAAAATTAGATTCTTCAGTCACTCGCTGAGCGATTTTAGTTACAGCGGCGAGGGGTTTGGCGATCGCCCGACTGGTGAAGCCCGCTAGCACTGCTGCAACGACGATCGACAGTGCCATGCTACCCAAAATTATTTGCACCCGCAGCGCCTGGGCTCGCAGCAGATCCTCCCGCCCTGCATCTTCTTGCTCTTGGGCGCGATCGATAATTGCTGCTATATCATTGACAGCCGTATCTAGTTGCAACCCTGTTTTATTTCGAGCGAAATTCGACACCAACTTACGTTTTACGCTTTGTTGAGCGGGGTTATTTGGCAAATAACTACTTTTTTTATTAACTATTTCTAGTTGAGAAATATAATTAGATAGTAGCGAATCGCAAGTATTTATAAATTTACCTAGCCCTTTTATTTGTTTCAGGTATTTAGGTTTTTTAACTTCAGATAGCAACTCTTTTAAGCTGTAAATATTCTTTTGTAGCTGTTGGTATTTTTTGTCAAATATTTGGGGCTTGTCGATGCCGTAAATCAGCCACTCTTGGCTGTTTTGCGTCCGCACTAAAGCCACCTGCAACTTATGTAAAAGCTGACTTTCGCGATCGATGTGTACTTGATTATTAGTTATTCGATAGTAATGAGTGCCCACCAACATCCCGACAGTCGTTCCCCCAATCGCAACACAAAGAGCCAGTGCGTACCCACGGCATATTTTGTCGTGAATACTGAGGTTGCCCAAGGAACGGGCTATGTGAGCGAAATAATTGAGCTTTGGTGGCTGGGTCTCTTTGATGTTATGCTCGCAAGAGGTAGAGAGTTCTTGTGAAGGCTGATTAAGATGTTTGAGCTGCATAGATGCTAACCTGTGAATAATTCACGCACTGACAATTCAGTCTAACTTAACTCGCGGCTGAGTTTAGAGTACCGCATTGATAATTAATGTGATAATTTTTGTAACTTAGGATGCTCTTACCTTGCCTAAGAAACCCGGTTTCTCGTTTCCGCTTTTGGAGCTTCCAAGAGGCACTGACCTTAATAAACCGGGTTTCTGGATACTTCATGTGATATTTTATTCTTAATAAAAAAGTATGGCTCCAGTCGCGAGGGAATAAATCACCGAATAAATAAGTAGGTAGATGCAAATAAGCCAGCCTGCCGTTCGGTCGAGTAATAAGCTGTAGCTTAAGTAGGTAGGCGGGAAAAATAATCTTTATTTAACTAAATATTAAGTAGCGTGAAGGGAGTTAAATTTAACACGTTGTGTACGGTAGTTTCCTCTTTCTCCTCTAACTTCTAATCCGTGAATTACGGCGTGGCGACTTCTAACTCTCAGTCAAATATCTCTCCCGCTAATTCATCTTTTTTCATGGGTTGCCACTCCACTTCAATTGGGTTCATTTCGGCACAATAGTTGGATAATAAAAAATATGTACAACCTATTTTTTTATTTTTATCCTAACTCTTGTAATTCTTGACACCCGTGTATTATTATCAGTTGTTTTGGATGATTATTCGGGAGCGTCTAATCTGAGCAGGTTTTTGGGCTTATTGCTCCATGAGCTTGATATAAACTTTTCGATGAATAAACTAAATTACCAAGCCGCAAACCCAGCTAATTTAATGTTATAAAATTCCTACAATAATCTAAGAGCACGGCGTTTCGTTTATTTCAGCAGTTTTTGCTCACGTCGTTGGTAATCAGTGTAACCAGGTTCACTCCCTGCACACAACCCTGATTTAACCAAATATTTTCAGTCGATTTATTCCCCCCACGCAGCCCATTCCAACATATCTAGGTCTGGTTTAATTTGGTGTAATACAGCTTCTTGGTTTCCTTTATGACTCTTCCTTCCTCGTTGGCAAATAAACCATTTTTTTTAGTATTTAATTTAATCAGTCATGAGTTTCTATAATATAAGAGAGCGCTTTTTATCTAATTTATTATCTAATAGAATACTGTTGTATGTAGGTGGCTTGTTTTTGAGGCATTCTTATAAGAACTCTATGTCTGCTTCTTTTAACTTCGCTTTTAAAAATCGATTCCAAAATTACCAAACCTTTTTCTGGCATAGTTTTTGCCATTTATGTAAAACCTATTTCCCTGTTTGGGGAGTCCAATTAATCCGGCGTTGCTATTTTTACAACCTACCAGCCATGTGCATTTAATCTAACTACAAGGGCTGGCGTATTTAACTTTTTGTGCTCCATCCGCCGTTCTTAGTTTTCCGAGATTTTTGTCTTGCTTTTGAGTCAAAACTGCCCTTAATATAGCGCCCATATATTGAGTTGCCTCAGTAGAAACATTCTCTGTATTCACTTATTTTTAACAGAGTTCTGTTTTTTCACCCCGACTTCCTCAAACTCTATTTGAGTGGTGACCTCGTTTCAGATAATCGGTTGTATTCCCTTTCTTTTAATTTCCTACTTTATCAACAATAAGTATAAGAATTGATCGTCTCGCTAGTTCTTGTAGAATAAGGTTTAGCCTAGCCTGTCTCAAGCGTTATAATTTTCAAGTAATTCGCTTAGAAAAAGCCAGAGTTTTTGTTCATTGCTTAATCCCACTACACGAGATATTGCTGGTAGTGTTTTACGCTTAATATCAGAAAATCTCCCCATGAAAGTAATTAAGAGCCTCACAAATTCTCACTTCTGGGAATAGTGTTTTGTATGCTCTGTATAATTTATAGTAAGCGTCAATCGTCAATAAATTTTCTCCTTACGGCGAGTTCTCCGAGCTTCAACATAGTCGTAAAGAGTTTACGCCACTTTCTGTTTTTATTATCTCAGGAAAGTGATGAAAGATCGTTACTTTCTCTTTTTATGATCTCATGAGAGTGATAAGAGATTGTTACCTTAGAGTCGCCGAATTTCCATAACTCATTTCATGCAGGAGCCAACAGAAAGTAAATATAATATTTAGAGAATGTCGTGCAGCTAAGTAACTATTCTCGTTACTATGGCTGACGCCAGGCTACGCTATCAGCTCATGTGTTTAAGGCGAAGTGTTTAAAAAAATAATCAGCAATAAAACCCTATAAACTCATGTTCATGCGTACTACGGCTCTGACTCCAATAGAACTCAGGACTGCGATCGTCCGGGAACCCTTGGTGGTTTCGCCCGATACGACGGTGATGGATGCGATCGCCCAAATGAGCGGCGTGCGATCGCTCTGCAACACCACTAGAACGGCGGATGGTCAACTTGACGACCTCCACCTAGAGGCGCGATCGAGTTGCGTGTTGGTAGTGGAAAACGAGCAATTGGTCGGCGTACTGACCGAGCGAGACGTGGTGCGGCTGAGTGCCCAACAGCGTTCCTTGGAGAATTTGGTGCTCCGGGAGGTGATGGCACACCCCGTCGTCACCCTCCGCGAGTCCGCCTTCACCGATTTATTTTTTGCGATTAACCTGCTCCAGCAGCACCACATTCGCCATTTGCCCATCCTGGACGATCTCGATCGCCTAGTGGGCCTAGTGACTCACGAAAGTCTGCGCCAAACCTCTCGACCGATCGACCTGCTGCGGTTGCGTATGGTAGCAGAAGTGATGACCCGCGAAGTGATTTGTGCTGCGCCAGATTCTTCCCTACTGGCGATCGCCCAACTTATGGCAGAGAATCGCGTCAGTTCCGTGGTGATTGTACACCCAGGCGGAATCTCTACTGAACCGCTACAAATTCCAGTGGGGATTCTCACCGAACGGGATATTGTGCAATTTCAGACATTGGGCTTGAACCTGGAAACCTGTCTAGCTCAGGCGGTAATGAGTACGCCGATTTTTGCCGTTAGACCCGACGATTCGCTCTGGACTGTGCAGGAGATCGTGGAGCAGCGATCGATCCGTCGGTTGGCGGTGACAGGGGAGCTAGGAGAACTATTAGGCATCGTCACCCAGACCAGTTTGCTGCAAGCCCTCAACCCGCTGGAGCTATACAAACTGGTCCAGAAGTGGGAAGAGAAGGTGGTGCGCCTAGAGGCGGAAAAGGTGGCGCTGCTGGCAAATCGCAACGTTGAGCTCGAGCAGCAGGTGGAAGCTCGGACAGCCGCCCTCAAAGCAAAGGCCGATCGAGAGCAACTTCTCAATACCATTGCCGAGCAGATCCGCTCGTCCCTGAATTTGTCAGATATTCTGCAGACTACGGTGCAGGAAATTCACTCGCTTCTGGGGTGCGATCGCGTCATCATTTACCAGTTTCGATCTGACTTTAGCGGCACGGTGATTGCGGAAGCGATTACCGACACTGGGCGATCGGTGCTCCATAGGGAAGCCCACGATCCTTGCATGAGCCCAGAATGGCTTGAACCCTATCGCCAGGGCAGAATTCGCATCATCAACGACATCTACGGCGAACCAATGACCCAGTGCCATCAGGAAATGTTAGTGGGGTTTGATATTCGCGCCAAGCTGATGGTGCCGATCGTGATTGAGGAACAACTGCGCGGATTAATGATCGCCAGTTATCGAGCCAGTGCACACTCTTGGACGACTGACGAGATCGAACTCCTGCGACAAGTTTCTCTACAGGTGGCGATCGCCCTTGGGCAAGCCATGATCCAGCAAAAATTGCAGAATGAACTGGTAAAGCGACAGCGGATCGAAGCCACCTTGATCGAGAGCGAACAACGCTACGCCGCCCTTGCCGCTGCTGCTCCGGTGGGGATTTTTCGCACCGATGCTACGGGGCTATGCACCTATGTCAACGATCGCTACTTTCAGATCAGCGGACTCACACCAGGAGCCACTATCGGACACGGATGGCAACAAGGAGTGCACCCCGACGATCGCGATTGGGTCATGGTCGAATGGAAGCAATTCATTCAAGGTAACCGCTCTTTTGAACTCGAATATCGCTTTCAATGTCCCGACGGTACGGTAACGTGGGTTTATGGGCAGTGCGTCGCCGAACTCGATGCCAATGGACATCGGAGCGGCTATATAGGCACTATTACCGACATTAGCGCTCGCAAACGAACTGAAGTCTGCCTGCAAGAAAGCGAAGAACGCTACGCCACCCTAGTGGCAGCCGCTCCAGTGGGGATTTTTCGCGCCGATGCTGTAGGCAATTGCATATATGTTAACGATCGCTGGTGTCAGATCAGCGGACTCACCCCAAAAACCGCCGTCGGGGAAGGATGGCAACAAGGGCTACACCCCGACGATCGCGATTGCGTCATCGCCGAATGGGAGCAATCTGTCCAAAGAAATCGCCCTTTCCAACTCGAATATCGCTTTCAACGTCCCGACGGTGGGGTAACGTCGGTTTATGGGCAGTCCGTTGCCGAACGGGATGCAGACGGGCAAGTAGTCGGCTATGTAGGAACTACTACAGACATTACTGATCGCAAACAAGCCGAACAAAAACTCCAGCAACTCAACCAACAGCTAGAAACCAAAGTCGCAGAACGCACCCAAGAGCTTTGGCAAGTCAACAGCCTGCAACGCGCCATCCTCGATTGTGCTGATTACTCCATCATCTCCAGTGACCCAAGTGGCATCATCCAGACCTTGAATGCCGCAGGCGAAAGGATGCTGGGTTACAGTGCTCAAGAAAT
The DNA here is from genome assembly GCA_022701275.1 of Microcoleus vaginatus PCC 9802. Classification (NCBI taxonomy): domain Bacteria; kingdom Bacillati; phylum Cyanobacteriota; class Cyanophyceae; order Oscillatoriales; family Microcoleaceae; genus Microcoleus; species Microcoleus vaginatus. Next base: position 5,903,829 of record CP031740.1, on the reverse strand, counting down.
CATCGGTCAAGCTACCCCCGCACTCATCCACGATGCAAATGAGGTAATTGACCGGGCAGCATCACTCTCTGCCGAACTAGGGCAAAATATTCCCCCCGGCTTTGAGGTTTTTGTTGCCAAAGCACGCCAAGGCTTGGTCAGCGAAGAAGAGTGGAGCTATATCCGCAAAGATGGCTCTCGATTTCCTGTGTCGCTATCCATCACCGCCCTCAAGGATGTCCATCAGCAAATTATCGGCTTTTTAGGCATCGCCAAAGATATTAGCGATCGCAAACGAGCCGAAGCAGAACTACAAAAACTATCGGAACGCCTCGCCTTGTCCCTCAAATCTGGGGCGATCGCTTCTTGGGAATGGAACCTTGGACAGAATACCATCCTTGGAGATGAGCGGATGTACGAACTGTTTGCTGTGACAAAACCATCTGATGCCTGTCAGGTCTACGACTTTTGGGCAAACAGGCTACATCCCGATGACCGCATCCCCACCGAAACATTGCTCCACCAAGCCGTCTTAGGACAGGCAGAATACGATACCGAGTATCGGATCGTGCATCCCGATGGCAGCCTGCACTTTATTAAAGCCTATGGTGTCGTCGTGCGAGATGCCCAAAGCAATCCCCAGAGCATGATAGGGGTCAACTTTGATATTAGCGATCGCAAACAGGCTGAACTCCAACGACAGCAGTTAATTCAAGAATTATCAGCCTTTAAACAGGCCTTGGATCAGTCTGCCATTGTGGTCATCACCGATCGCGAAGGGGTGATATCCTACGTCAACGATCGCTTCTGTGTAGTCTCTGGCTACTCCCGCGATCGACTGATCGGACAAACCCATCGCCTTGTCAACTCTGGCTATCATCCCCCTGCTTTTTTCCAAGACTTGTGGCGCACCATTAACAGCAGTCAGATTTGGCGCGGTGAAATTTGCAATCTGGCAAAAAACGGTAGCCTGTACTGGGTCGCCACCACCATCGTCCCCTTTTTGGACGAACAAGGGCGACCTTTTCAGTATCTAGCCATTGGCTTCGACATTACCGATCGCAAGTTGGCCGAAGCAACGCTTCAGCAGGAAAATACTTTCCGTCAACAAATTGTAGAAAACATGGCAGAAGGGCTGTGCGTTTTCCATCAAGTTGAGGAGTTTCCCTTTGTCCGCTTCACAGTCTGGAATCAGCAAATGCAAGCGATTACGGGTTACACCTTAGAAGAAATTAACCGTCTGGGGTGGTATCAAACCTTGTACCCGAATCTAGAAGATCGAGAACAGGCGATCGCCAACTGTAGACAGATGCAGCCGATCGCTGTGGAAAGGGAAATCCAGCGTCAAGATGGACAGCGGCGCACTATCTCCATTTCCACCTCTGTCCTATCGGGTGATGATGGACATCTCTATGCGCTGGCCCTGATCCAAGACATCACCCATCGCCAACAGACAGAGCGAGAAAATCGCCTGTTGAAAGAACGCCTCGAATTTCTTCTGGCATCCAGTCCCGCGATGATCTATAGCTGTAAGCCCTATGGCGACTATGAATTAACCTTCATGAGCAAAAATATGTCAGCTATTTTGGGCTACAAGCCAGAAGAATTTTTATCGGAATCTGGCTTCTGGGCTAACCATCTTCACCCAGAAGATGCCCCTAGAGTTTTTGCAGATCTATCCGCTCTCTTTGAGTACAATACTCATCAGCATGAATATCGATTTTTGCATCACGATGGTCACTACGTTTGGCTACGGGATGAGCTGCGCGTGGTGCGAGATGAAGAAGGTTGCCCAACCGAGATTATCGGCTATTTTGCCGATATTAGCGATGTCAAACAAACCGAAGAAACCCTAAAAATACAACTGGCGGCAATTGAGGCAGCGATCGACGGCATTGCGATTATGCAAGGAGATACCTACCTCTATTTGAATCAAGCCCATCTAGAACTGTTTGGCTACGAACATCCCCAAGAACTGCTGGGCAAAACCTGGCAACTTTTGTATTCCCCAGAGGAGTTAGAACGGTTTGAGCGGGAAGTCTTTCCGGTGCTGGGACGCGATCGCGCTTGGCAGGGAGAGGCGATCGGCACCCGCAAAGATGGCTCTACCTTTGCCGAAGGGCTGTCCCTCACCCTCACAGAGAATGGATTATTGATTTGTGTATGCCGCGATATCAGCGATCGCAAACAGATCGAAGCCGAATTAGCAGAGAGTGAAGCTAAATTCCGGCGACTGGTAGAAGGAGCTAATGATTTGATCTGGTCATGTGAACCCGATGGCATACTCACTTATGTGTCACCGCAATTCAAGACCATGTTTGGCTGGGACGAGAGTGCATGGATTGGTAAGTCGTTTATATATCTGGTGCATCCAGACGATCGCTCTTTGGTGGTTACTGATTATCGGGAAAATATCAAATCTGGTAAAAAGTCAAGTGATTATGAGTTCCGACACCGCCACCGAGATGGCAATTATGTCTGGGTAAGAAGCAGCGCCACACCCGTTATAAATGCTGAAGGGGAATTGATTAGCATCCAGGGAATTTTATCGGATATCAGCGATCGCAAAGAAGCTGAAATCGCAAGAGAAAGCAGTGAAATCCGCTTCCGCCGGGTGTTTGAGTCCAGTGTGAGCGGCATGATATTTGCCGATTTTCAGGGGAACATTATCGATGCCAACGATCGCTTCTTACAGATGGTTGGCTACACTCGGGAGGAACTAGATGCGGGGCTAATTCATTGGGATGCCATGACCCCCCCCGAATATTTCCCCGCTGATGTTTTAGCGATGGAGCGCGTGATGCAGGATGGCGCGATCGAACCCTGGGAAAAGGAATACTACCGTAAGGATGGCAGCCGGATTTCTGTCCTGATCGGAGTGGCACTCCTCCCAGATTCAGACGATCAAACTATTTGTGTATTAGTAGACATCAGCGAGCGCAAACAGGCCCAGAAGGCTTTGCAGGAATCTCAGCAGTTTCTGCAAACGGTACTCGATACCATTCCGCTCGCCGTGTTTTGGAAGAATCGAGAGTCGGTTTTTTTAGGATGCAATCAGCAGTTTGCCCAAACTCTAGGCTTGCCATCTACGACCGAAAGTATAGGTAAAAAAGATTTAGATATTTGCCAGGAAGAAGTCGAGGCGAACGAGTATTGTGCGATGGATCGGCGGTTAATGGAAACGGGTGAAGCTATATTAGGGATCGAAGAAACGCTAACCCTACCCAATGGTAAACTAATATTTATCGAAACCCACAAGGCTCCCCTGCGAGACTGCTCAGATAATGTTATTGGTCTGGTAGGCACGTTTCAGGATATCACAGATCGCAAAGAAGCCGAACAGAAATTGCAACAACAAGCAAAACAGGAACGTTTGCTGGGAGCGATTACTAAACGGATGCGATCGTCTCTAAATCTGGACGAGATTCTCAATAGCACTGTTGAGGAAATCCATCAGCTCTTGCAATCAGACCGAACGCTGGTTTATCGGGTTTTTCCTGAAGGGACGGGGGCTGCCATTGCTGAATCTGTTTCGCCAAATAGGCTTAAGCTCCTGGATATCCTCTTCCCAGAAGAGGTTTTCCCCGAAGACACCTACGAACGCTATATCCAAGGAAGAGTTTATGCCCTCAACGATAGCGAAGATGAAAACGAGTCAATCGTACCCTGCTTGGTTGAATTCCTCGCAGACATCGAGGTCAGAGCCAAACTCGTAGTTCCAATTATTCAGAATCAAACCCTCTGGGGGTTGCTGATTGTTCATCAATGTGATCGTCCGCGCCAATGGCAAGACTGGGAAATCAATTTACTTAAACAAATTGCTAACCAATTAGCGATCGCAATTCAGCAATCTTACCTCTACGAACAGGTACAATCAGAACTGGCTATCCGCAAGCAAACAGAAAATGTGATCGCTTTACAACTGCAACGGCAGCGAACTTTGGGAGCGATCGCCCAGCAAATTCGCGAATCGTTGGATATTAACCAAATTTTGGCGGCTGTGACACAGCAAGTCAAAGAAATCTTGCAAGGCGATCGGATCATCGTGTTCCGGCTATTTGGGGATGGCAGAAGTCAAATTGTTGAAGAAGCTGTGTCGAGCGAGTTCCCGGCGCTCAAAGACCATCACTGGGAGGACGAACGGTGGTCGCAAGAAATCCTCAACCGGTACTGGCAGGGCAAGCCCCGCATCGTCCCCAATGTAATGACCGATATCTGGACTGATTGCTTGGTGGAATACGCAAGCGTTGGTCAAGTCCAGTCCAAAATCGTTGCACCTATCCTGCAAGAAGTCCGAAGCAGCGAAAGCCATAGATGGATTGCCCCAGGGCAAACCAAGAAGCTGTGGGGGGTTTTAGTCGTCCATGCCTGTCGAGAACAACGAGTATGGCAAGAGTCTGAAGCGCAACTCCTGCAACAAATTGCCAACCAGTTGGCGATCGCAATTCAACAAGCTAGCCTATTTAAGCAGTTGCAGCAAGAACTCACCGAACGACAACAAGCCCAGCAGCAACTCACCGAGCGCAACCAACAACTAGGAGCCTCTAACGAAGAACTCGCCCGTGCTACCCGTCTCAAAGACGAATTCCTCGCCAACATGAGCCACGAACTCCGCACCCCCCTTAACGCCATTCTGGGCATGAGCGAGGGGCTACAAGAGCAAGTCTTTGGCATCGTCAACGAACAACAAATCAAAGCTTTACAAACCATCGAGCGCAGTAGCTCTCACTTACTAGAGTTAATCAACGACATTTTGGATGTCGCCAAAATTGAATCGGGTCAAATGGAACTCGATTGCACCCCTGTTTCAATCAATCATCTCTGTCAATCCAGTCTGGCATTTATCAAACAACAAGCCCTGCAAAAACGCATCCAGCTAGAGATTCAAATGCCACTCAATCTGCCCGACTTATTAATTGATGAACGGCGGATGCGCCAAGTCTTGATCAACCTGCTCAATAACGCTGTCAAATTCACTCCTAACGGAGGACGCATAACCCTAGAAGTCAGCCGTCAACAGCGCCCTGCCGACCCAGATTCTGCAGATTCCCCACCCCATTTTTTGGTCAAAGAGACTCTGCGAATTGCCGTCATCGATACAGGTATTGGTATTGCCCCAGAACATATCAACAAACTGTTTCAGCCCTTTATCCAAATCGATGGCGCGCTGAATCGTCAATATACAGGCACTGGCTTGGGGCTTGCCCTGGTGAAACGCATTGTCGAACTCCACGGCGGGCAGGTGGGGCTCACCAGCACTGTGGGTGTAGGAAGTTGCTTCACGATCGACCTTCCCTGCACTGCTTGTGCGCCATCCTCTGTTTACCTGGAATCCCAAACAGAGCCCCGCATCGAACCCAGCCAGCCCGAAGAGGGGGGCTCTCCCTTAATCTTGCTGGCAGAAGACAACGAAGCTAATATCACTACGATTTCGAGCTACCTGAGAGCTAAAGGCTATCGCATTCTCTTGGCTAAGAATGGAGAAGAGGCGATCGCCCTGGCCAAGTCTGAAAACCCCAATCTAATTTTGATGGATATTCAAATGCCTGGTATGGATGGTCTAGAAGCTATGCAGCGTATTCGCAGCGATCCAAACTTAGTTGATCTGCCGATCATTGCCCTAACTGCCTTAGCCATGACGGGCGATCGCGATCGTTGCCTTGCCGCCGGAGCCAATGATTACCTCACCAAACCCGTCAAGCTGAAGCAATTGGCAAGCACTATTCAACAACTTTTAGCTTCTAAGTAAAGATAACCCGTGAACAGACCATCCGTTTTAATCATTGACGACGATCCCAATAATTTTGATGTAATTGAAACCCTCTTGAGCGAGCAAGACTATCAATTGCATTACGCTGCCAGCGGGCAAGAAGCGATCGCATCCCTCGACATATTTGAGCCTGATATTATTTTGCTGGATGTGATGATGCCAGGAATAGATGGCATCGAAGTTTGTCGGCAAATCAAAGCCATGCCAAAATGGCAAGCCGTTCCCATCATGATGGTGACAGCATTAAACTCAAAATCTGACCTTGCCCATTGTCTGACTGCCGGCGCTGACGACTTCATTAGTAAACCTGTAAATGCTATTGAACTACGTGCCAGAGTTCACTGTATGCTGCGAATTAAGCACCAGTATGACGACCTGCAAAGCTTACTAAAATTGCGGGAAGATATGGTGAAAATGGTAGTCCACGATTTACGCAATCCCCTGGCTGGTATCTTGCTTGGCTTGGAACTCCTAAAAAGCATAGAGTATCCTAGAGAAAAACAACAAACCCAACTGGCTCGACTTTACTCTTCAGCACAAGCAATACAGCTCTTAATTGATGATTTATTGCAAATTGCTTTACTAGAATCCGGTAAAACTCGTCTCAATTACACAGAGGTTTATCTGTGCGATCTCGTAAATTCTGCCATATCCAACTTTGAAGCTATCGCTGCTAAAAAAAATCAGTCGCTGGTCGCTCAATTACCAGAAAAAAACAGTAGGAAAGTCTCGGTTGATGCCACGATGATACATCGAACGCTGGATAATCTCCTCTCGAATGCCATTAAGTTTTCCCCACCCAATAGTCCAATCATACTGAATGTAGAATTCCTCACATCGGGCAACGCCAAAATCCAGGTTATAGACTCGGGACCGGGTGTTCCTGATACATTGCGGCACAAGATTTTTGAGAAATACGAGATTGGAAATCTGATGTCGGATGTCTCTCAAATAGGGTTGGGTTTAGCTTTCTGCAAAATGGTAGTTGAGGCACATGGGGGTGACATCTGTGTAAGAAGTAACCAACCACAAGGAGCCATTTTTGAAATCACTTTGGCAGCCTAGCTGATGGCTATCACATCAACTCATAAAACTTTTTACCTTATTGAAAGGGTGGCAATTATGTCTCAATTCTCTCTCTTAATTGTTGATGATGAGCCGGATAACTTTGATGTGATTGAAACCCTGTTATCAGAGCAGGATTATCAATTGCATTACGCTGCCAGCGGGCAAGAAGCGATCGCATCCCTCGACCTATTTGATCCGGATCTTATTTTGCTGGATGTGATGATGCCGGGAATAGACGGCATCGAGATTTGTCGGCAAATCAAAGCCATGTCAAAATGGCAAGCCGTTCCCATCATTATGGTGACAGCATTAAGCTCAAAATCAGACCTTGCCAACTGTCTAACTGCCGGAGCCGACGACTTCATCAGTAAACCTGTAAATGCTATTGAACTGCGTGCTCGCGTGCATTCAATGCTCAGAATCAAGCAACAGTATGATAATATCCAGAACTTATACCACATCCAAGAAAATACCATCAATCTCTTGGACAGCACCCTCAATGAGCTGCGTGGCAACTTAGCTTCTACTCTATCCCACGAACTGAATACGCCCCTCAATGGCATCTTAGGCACGATCGCGTGGCTCAAGGACGAGCTCGAAGACATGGAGCTCGCCCAAATCCGTGAGATCTTAGGCTGGGCACATGACTCTGCCCGTCGCCTAGAAACATTAACGAAAAAATTCCTGATTTATTTAGGATTAGAACTATCCGCAAGTCAACAGCACAAGATCGAATCTGCCCGGACTCAATTTTCAGCTTCCGCCATTGAAGCCGAGTTGACATACCAGGCTCAGAAGGTCAACCGTAGCAACGATCTGGTGTTAACTCTTGAGGAAGCCGAGATCGCTCTATCAGAGCGATATCTATCAACGATGCTCCATGAATTAATTGATAATGCACTGAAATTCTCCTCACCAGAGACAACTATTAAAGTTAGTAGTCAAGTCGTAGGGGAGATGCTGCATTTATCTGTACAAGACTCGGGGCAGGGCATGACAGAAGAGCAAATTGCTAAAATTGGTGCCTTCATGCAGTTTGAGCGCAAGAAGTATGAGCAACAGGGCACCGGTATCGGCTTAAAAATTGTCCAGAAAATTGTCGAACTGGCAGGAGGAGAGTTCTCAATTACCAGTATCTATCAAAAGGAAACAACGGTACATCTCACTCTGCCGATTGTCTGCAATTAGCATGAGTTTTTATATGAAGTCCGGTGGCATCGTTATGGAGAATGATATCGATTCCGGTTGCACCGGAATCATTGTTGACTGTTGACTGTTGACTGTTGACTGTGAGTCAAAAAACTGAAAATTGCGCGAATTATTTGTTGACAGCTTGATTCGACTTTACGCCCGACGATGAAGCGCGGATTTGATATCATTCCGGCCCAGCCGGAATTGATATGAGAAGGAATAAATTTGCTTTGCCTGGGAATGGCAACACATCAAAAAAGATGAACGAGCAGGACAAATATTTGACTCCGAATTAGAGCTTGCTTCTGCGGTAATTCATGGGGTAGAAGGTAAAGAAAAAACCGTACACAACCTTACACAACCTATTAAATTTAACTCGAATCACCTTACTTAATCTTTTGTTACATACTGGTGGCGAATTTTCCCACCGACTTACTCAGTTCTCGTGCAAGCTACAATTGCAGACTCCGGCGCGATCGCACTCCATCTGCACCCGCTACCACTAAAACCCCGCAAATCGCGCCCGCAGTCGCACAGAATCGGGATTTGCGGGTTCGCGTAGTACGATCCTCTTCGAGGGCTTCGCTAACGGGCGCTTCGCCATTTGAGATTTTAGATTTTAGATTTTAGATTTGCAATGACTGATGACTATCGGCGTAATGTAAAAATCAAAGCATAACCCTTTTATTTGCCACTCCCCTCATGCCTTTGCCGCGCCTGTTAACCTTAATTGCTGCTTTCTGCCTCGCCCTGGGGCTGATTATTGGGCTGGTGAGTTCCTTAACAGGGCTTTACAGTCAAGTTGCGTGGTCTGCTTCTCCGCTGCTGGCTAATTTGCTGATTTTCCTGATAATTGTACTTTTGGGAACCCTAATTTTTGCACTGGTTTACTATTTTAGGCTGCTGCAACGCCCTCAGAAAGTTAAGGGAAAACGGCCGATTACTCCGAAGGTTCCTGTTGTCAAAAGTGAAGCAGCTTCCGAAAATCTCAAAGCAATCAGGCAACAAGTCGATCGCATTCAAGATGAAGTAGCGCGGCAAGCTTTGCTGTTGAGAGCCCGCGAAATTGAAGCTAGCATGGCTCGGGGCAGCGTTCGAGTAGTTGTTTTCGGCACCGGTTCTGCGGGCAAAACTTCCGCTGTGAATGCGCTGGTGGGGCGGATGGCGGGACAGGTGGGCGCGCCGATGGGAACTACCGAAGTTGGGGAAACTTACACTCTGAAATTGAAAGGAATTGATCGAGAATTAGCAATTACTGATACCCCAGGCATCTTGGAAGCGGGAGTAGCGGGGACTTACAGAGAAGAATTGGCGAGGCAGTTGGCGGCGAGGGCAGATTTGATCTTATTTGTTTTGGACGGCGATTTGCGAAAATCCGAGTACGAACCGCTGCGGACTTTGGCGGAAATTGGCAAAAGGTCGATCGTGGTTTTCAATAAAGTTGACCTTTATCCCGACACCGACAGAGATGAAATTCTCGATCGGCTGCGGCAGCGAGTCAAAGGTTTTGTATCAGCAATGGATGTAGTAGCCATTAGCGCCAATCCGCAAAAAGTTGTACTAGAAGACGGCACAATTTTTCAGCCAGACCCGGATATTATGCCATTAATTCGGCGCGTCGCTGCGATTTTGCGAGCTGAAGGCGAAGACTTAATTGCGGACAATATTTTGCTGCAATCTCAGCACTTGGGAGACCAAGCGCGCAAGTTAATTGATGCTCAAAGAAGGCGGCAAGCGGATAAGGCAGTAGAGCGATTTCAGTGGATCGGAGCCGGAGTAATTGCCGTAACGCCTTTGCCAGTGGTGGATTTGTTAGCGACAGCAGCAGTTAACGCTCAAATGGTAGTAGAAATTGCCAAAATTTACGGCTGCGAATTAAATATCGATCGCGCGAAAGAATTGGCATTGTCTCTAGCAAAAACCCTAGCAAGTTTGGGAATAGTTGAAGGCGTAATTCAAGTAGTGTCAAGGGCGCTGCAGTTAAGCGTAGCCGGGTTTGTACTGGGCAAAGCAATTCAAGCAGTGAGTGCGGCTTATTTAACCAGAATTGCCGGTAAAAGTTTTATTGAATATTTCCGCCATGACCAAGATTGGGGCGACGGCGGCATCGCCGAAGTCGTGCAAAGGCAGTTTCAGTTAAATAGGAAAGACGAGTTTGTCAAAGCATTTGTCAAAGATGCGATCGCCCGCGTTGTCGAACCTCTGAATATTTATCAGCAAGAATCGGAACCAGAATTAGAAATGTCAGCCGAATTGGAATCAGAAATAGAACCAGAAGCATTGTATCAGCGGCCGCAAGACGACGATTGGGAAACCCACAGCAACAAACGAAAGGATGAGTGGTAATGGGCCAAACAGGGAATTGGGCAAACAGGGAATTGAGAATTGGGTAATTACGATCGTTCAATGAGATGTTCCCTGAGTATGCTTTGTTGAATTTTATTAAGAAGTTTTACAAAAATTTTACACATGGGAGAGACTCCGGGGGGGATCAAGTCAAACCGAGCGATCGGATGGAACACAATTTTGATAAAATTGAAGATTCACAACAAAATTTGCTATTGTGCGTCCGGGTAAAAACAATGAGCGATCGACCAATTATTCTCGGTATTGTCGGAGATAGCGCAGCGGGCAAAACCACCCTCACGCGGGGAATTGCCCAAGTATTGGGGCCAGAAAATGTCACGGTGATTTGCACTGACGACTATCACCGCTACGACAGAAAGCAGCGGGCCGAAATCGGAATCACAGCATTGCATCCCGACTGCAATTACCTCGACATCATGCAGCAGCACCTCAGCCTGCTGCGTACCGGACAAGCAATTCTCAAACCCATCTACAACCACACGACAGGTACATTCGACCCGCCGGAATACATCAAGCCCAGCAAATTTGTAATAGTTGAAGGTTTGCTGGGTTACGCAACTCGAACAATCCGCGATTCTTACGACGTAAAAGTGTATCTTGCTCCTCCCGAAGAGTTGCGAACTCAGTGGAAAGTTAAGCGCGATATTATGAAGCGCGGCTATACTGAAGAACAGGTGCTTGCAGAAATAAAAAAACGGGAACCGGACTCTGAAGACTTCATTCGCCCTCAGCGCAAATCGGCAGACGTTGTAGTTAGTTTTTACCCGCCAGAAGCGGACAATGAATCGAATTTGAGCGTGCGTTTAGTGCTCAGACCGACAATTCCTCACCCTGATTTTACTGAGATTTTAGGTCGAGGCAGCGAGAGTTTTAAACCTGCAATTCGCTTGGGACTCGATCGGGATATGGGCAAACCTGTTGACGTTTTGGAAGTAGACTCCCACGCTACCAGCGATCAAGTAAACGAACTGGAAATGCTCTTGTGCAGCGAGTTGCCACACCTGCGGGGATTTTGCACCGCCCAAGGCAACCCGGAAATTGGCAAACTGATCGGCACCACTGGCGAAGTTTTGCAAAGTTACCCGCTAGCTTTGACGCAGTTGCTAGTTGCATATCACATGATGAAAGCAATTCATGTTTATTAGTTAGTTGTTAGTTGTTAGTTGGCAGTTGTTGGTTGTTAGTTGTTAGTTGCTATTGCAATGATTAATAACCAATAACCAATAACCAATAACTAATGTACTCGCAAAGTCGGGTTAGCCGTGCCTAATTGCTGAAGTGGCATGGAGACTGGCAACTGACTTTGAGGTGCGGGCAGCATTTCGCCTCGGAAGTCGAGGAGGGTGACGAGCACCAGGTAGGCAACTGCTAAAATTATAGAAATCACCCCAGTGATAATAGCAATAATTTTTGAACGATCCATATTCTGCCAATTTTAAGTACAGCTAATATTAGTTTAACATTAAAAACAGCAATTATTACTTAACTTATGCAATAGAATATAATCAGGTGCTAGTTATTTCTCTGACAAAAATGGAACCTCTTATAGATGCGCCAACTTTCACCGAGATGCCCGGAGCTACCCCAGTGGTGGAAACATTTAATCTGGGGAAGTTCTACCGTACCGGCTTCTGGATGAATGAAAAAATTGAATCGCTCAAAAATTGCACTCTGACTGTCTCTGAGGGGGAAACTTTCGGGTTATTAGGGCAAAATGGAGCGGGGAAAACTACGCTGCTGAAAACTTTGCTGGGTATAGTACGGCCGACTTCTGGCAGGGCGCTGCTGTTGGGGAGGCCTTTGGGCGATCGCACCGTGAAGCAGCGAGTCGGCTATTTGCCAGAAAATCCCTATTTTTACGATTATCTCACCGGCTGGGAATTCTTGCAATTTGCGGCGGGGTTATTTCAAATTCCCCCCTCAATTCAGCGACAGCGAATTCCGAATTTGCTAGACTTAGTTGGCCTATCTCAATCGGCGGCAATTAAAAAACAGTTGCGCCAGTATTCTAAGGGAATGCTGCAACGGATCGGCATGGCTCAAGCTTTGATTAACAATCCAGATGTGGTATTTTTGGATGAGCCGATGTCTGGTTTAGATCCGATGGGACGTTATCAGATGCGGGAGATAATTTTATCTCTGAAAAATCAAGGAAAAACAATTTTTTTTAATTCGCATATATTGTCTGATGTGGAGAAGATTTGCGATCGAGTGGCAATTTTGGCGAAAGGTGAGTTAATTTGCATTGGTGCGATCGACGAAATCCTAGGTAATACTGAAACTTACCGGGTTGAAGGTAGGGGCGGCCACTTGAATATCCTGAAAAAATGGATACCGGATATGGAAGTTGATAATGATTTGTGGTACGGTCATTTGCAGGGCGATCCGAAGGAGTTTCTTTCTAGTCTGAGCGGTACGGGAGGGCAGCTAATTGGGATGAATTTGGCTAAGCCTAGTTTGGAAGAGTTTTTTATGCAGCAACTGCAAGAAAGAGGGATTTATTCTAGTAGTTGAAGTCAATACATCAAGTTTCTTGTGGGGTGGGCATCTTGCCCGCCCTGACTTATAGAAACGGGCAAGATGCCCGTTCCACAGCACATTAAGTTTCTTGTGAGGTGGCTGGGGGGGTGACAAAGAGGCCTAGGAGATAGACCGAATCAGGGTTGCAGCCCGCATACCTTGTTGATAAAAGCGACGTTTATTTGGAGTTAACTTTATTAACTGTTCCACCACATCAGAATATTGTTCGAGATAATTAACCCACTTTTCTCCATCTAAGCCAACACCAAATGTACTCCGTCTTCGATATCTTTTTTTAGGTTCTTGACGCCGACATACATATTTTTCTACCTGCTTTTTCCGAAGAGATGTGCCTTCAAATATTGCCGAACTGTAGGCGAGTGTCATGAGCAGAATTATGTTAATCAGTCGATTTTCTTTTAAGCTAGTTCCTTCCAGAGCGTAGCCTCCTGTTTTACAATCTCTAAACATTTCTTCAATGCCCATCCGTTGCTTGTAAGCATCGATAGCTGCCGATAATGAACCTAAATCTGTGAGAATAAACCATGCTTCATCAACCTTCCATGCTCCATAGTTTCTTTTCCACTTACAAGCAACATCAAATCCCGTGCCAGGTCGAGTTTTCCTAACTCTTTTACCTTGAAAATATAAAGAGGTTTAAGAGTACTATTCCTAATTCATCTAACCGCTGCCAAACTAAATGTTCTATTTCGATACAATGATTCCTCTTTATTCTTAAGCAAAAAGACACACCCTTTTCCTTCAGCCAGTTTCCTAAATCGACCGAACAAAATTCACGATCTCCTAAAACGATGACTTTATATTCTGAAAACAATGGTAAAACTTGCTGTAGATTTGTAGTTTGTTCCTCGAAGTTGCTGCTGCCCAATTTCGGCAACAATGACCAGTACAATGGAATTGCTCTTCGCTCCCAGATTAAGCTAACCATGAACAGATTAATACAGCCCCATTGACTGATCTCGATTGCGATTGATAAGCGAGTACCAACACGGCAATAAGTGGTCAACCAATAAGTAATTAATGGGAACCAAATTAATTCGATTGTTAAGTTCGGTAAATCTAAAAATCTTTGTAATTTACGTCGCCGACTTTCGGCTGTAATTAGACAGGGAAATACTCGGGAGAGCCGCTCTAATCTCACTTGTTTTTCTGATTGCATCAAGGATAGCAAAATTGTCATCACCAAAAACTGAGATGGCGTCAGGTGTTTTTGTAAATGAGTCTGGTAGAATCTTGGTATCATTATTTTTTTGGATAGGCAAGCGTGTAACAACTCTGCTGCCTATCTTTTTTTACCACAAGTTGGCTCAATCCTTACTAACTATGGGTTTGGGGCGGGTCGTCACCCCCCCAGGTGAGGTGGGCATCATTCCCGCCCTGATTAATAATAAGAAAACGGGAAAGATGCCCGTTCCACAACACATTAAATTTCTTGTGGGGTGGGCATCTTTCCCGCCTCTGAAAGGCTAATGTTTTTTACTTCCGTTAACAAGGGCAACTGTAGATTTGCACATACTAACTCTGCACAATTCCACTGCCGCAAATACTCATAGACTTCAGAAATAATCCCATTTGCTGCATCTAAATCTTGTGCTTGAGAAGCATGATAGTGCGCTCTGATTAGCGGCTTAATATCCTCGATTTCTTGCCATTCTGATTTAGGTTTAAGGGGAATGCTGATATAATAGTGATAGGCTTGGCTGTGGGCGGTACGGAGATTTTCAGCGTTTGGATTTAGCAGGTACTCGCCCTTTTCTCGCACTAGCGGATGCAACTGATAGGATTTGAGGTGGCGATCGTAATATAGCAATTGTCGGCGCTTGAGTGCCTGAATAATATTTTCTTTAAGTTCATATTGGCTAACTTCTGGCATTTGAGCGCTAATCCCTGCAAAAGATAGCGGATATTCTGAGGTTTGATAGACAGAAATTCGGCTGAGACAAGTTTGCTCGCCGTCGCCCAGACGGGCTATCATTTCATCGATCGCTCTTTCAATATCTCGAGTCAGCAACCAGTCTCTCTGGTGCAGGAAAATCCCGACATTTCCCTGAAACTCGGTATCATCTCGAATCAAGGCTGCGACGAGTTGTAACGCTTTGGGATGTCGTGAATAGCGATCGCCCATTTCCGCTAATTCCTCTGATAATGTCTCAATAAGTGGAGCCAGATCGGTTAATGAACTCCTAACATCAGTCAATTTAACAGCTACAACCGATGCAATTACATTTGAGGCTGTTATCATCCGAAAGCTCGTACCAAAATTAGGAAAAGGTGCTTGTATAGTGATGGATAATTGTACTATTCATACCGGAAAACAAATAGGAAAACCATCAAAAATAAAGGGGCAAAATTAATATATTTGTCGCCCTATTAGCCTGATTTGTTACCACTTGAAAATTTAGGATCACAACTTAAAAATCTTCTCCGTTCTATCAAGACCACTAATTATCAAGAGTTAGGAAAAGCGAGAAAGTTGGCATTTAATGAAGTTACATCAGAAAATATTGGGAATTGGTTTACTCACTGCTGTTATTGTCCCTCATTTTTCTGAGAAAGGCTATATCAATTTTTTTGATACATATAAATTACCCTTCTCCCATCTGCGTTCATCCCCGTTCATCCGCCTTCATCTGCGGTGCAAAAAAGTGCGATCGCCCTTTATGACAAAAAGAGCGATCGCCCCTTTCAATTCCTAACCAGAAATCACCTCACTCAAAAGATGAGCCTGAGAACCCTCCAGACGCGGCCCGTGAATCTGCACCACCCTAGAAGCCAAATAATTGCCCCAACGAGCCGCTTGTACAGAACTCAAACCGTTAGTAATTCCAAACAAAACACCGCCCGCAAAAGCATCGCCAGCACCCACAGTATCGATCGCCTTTACCGGGAATCCAGCCACATCAACAATCTGTTTATTCTCCACCACCATGCAGCCTTTATCCCCATTAGTGATAAAAGCCAAATCCGAAATCTCGCTCATTTTCCGAGCGCACTCTTCCAAAGATTCCTCCTTAAAAAAGCTGCGAACTTCATCAGCATTGCAAAAAATTACATCGCAATATTCCGAAACCACCTTGTGAAAATCATCAGCAAAGCGATCGACTAAAAAGCCATCCGAAAAAGTAAAAGCCACCTTCACACCCAGACGCTTAGACTGTTCCATCGTCTCAATGCTAGCCTTTCTCGGATCGGGAGCATCCCAAAGATAACCCTCAACATAACTGTACTTGCAGTGACTCAGGCGATCGACATCAATATCAGTCGCCGCCAGAGTAGTAGAAACCCCCAAATTAGTACACATCGTGCGTTCCGCATCCGGCGTAGTCAGCACTACACAAGTACCAGTGGGCTCCTTCGACTCAGCAGCAGGATGCACATTAAAATCAATCCCCGCCGCCAGCAAATCTTGCCGATAAAATTCGCCGTTAGTATCCTTAGCAACCTTCCCCGAATAATAAGCTTTACCGCCGCTCTGAGCCAAACCAATCATAGTATTTGCCGCCGAACCCCCCGATCGCATTTGCAGCGAATTGTGTTCTAAATCGTGCAAAATCCCCCCCTGCGTTTCCGAATTCATCAGCGTCATCCCGCCGCGATTCAGCCCGTGGCCGAGTACAAATTCATCTTCTACCAATGCTAGGATGTCTACCAGGGCATTTCCCACGCCAAACACATCCACTGAACCAGATTCTTGATTATTTTCTGTCATCGCTGCTTTTTTTTACACTAACTATCAACTCTATAATAAATCGGATTAAAGTCAACATCCCCACTCCCAATCTAAAGTCCCTAACTTAAAATCTAAAATTCAAAATCCAAAATCCCCAATCTAAAATCTAAAATCCAAAATCTAAAATCGCTATGACTTGTCTCCCACCTCTGATTCAGCAAATGTTGCAGCCCGCGTTTTACCCGCACGGGGTGACAGAACCAGTGCAGCTAATTCAGACTCATGCCTCCTTTGTTCTCCTCACAGGAGACTATGTTTACAAAATCAAGAAATCAGTTAATTTTGGCTTTTTCGATTATTCAACCTTGGAGAAGAGACAGCATTTTTGCAATCAAGAATTGCTGATGAACCACCGCACTGCACCGGAAATTTATCTAGAAGTTTTGCCAATTCTTCAAACTGGCGTTTCTTTTCACTTGGGCAGCAGCTTACCTGCTATAGCTTCTGGCGAAATTGCTGTAGAATACGTGCTGAAAATGCGAGAATTTCCTCAAGATTCGCTGTTGCTCAGTTTGTTGGAACGCGGACTGTTGACCGAGCAACTTATGGCCGACTTAGGGCGCGAAGTTGCCAACTTTCATAGCAGGGCAATTAGTAATAGCTATATTCGGACATTTGGCGAAGTCAGTCAGATTCGGACTGCAATAGACAACAATTACCTGATTTCCCAAAAATATATCGGCGGGCCGCAGACTCAGACACAATATGAGGAAACTAAAAATTATAGTGATGCGTTTTTTGCGGAAAATCAAGAGTTATTTAAGCTGCGGATTGCCAATAAAATTCGCGAGTGCCACGGAGATTTGCACTTGCGGAATATAGCATTCTGGCAAGATAAAATATTGCTGTTCGACTGCATTGAATTTAACGAGCCTTTTCGCTTTGTTGATGTCATGTACGATGTCGCTTTTACAGTAATGGATTTGGAATCGCGGGGGCGCAGAGATTTAGGCAATGCTTTTATCAATACTTACCTTGAACAAACAGGAGATTGGGAAGGGCTACAACTGCTGCCACTTTATTTGAGTCGTCAAGCTTATGTTAGAGCAAAAGTAACTTCGTTAATGTTGGACGATCCCGCTATTTCAACTGCCCAAAAAGCAGAGATTTCCCAGACTGCCACTCATTACTATAAACTGGCTTGGCAATACACAAAACCGCGCCGGGGAAAGTTAACTTTGATGTCGGGTTTGTCTGGTTCTGGCAAGAGTACAGCAGCGCGATATTTGGCTCGCCGCACTGGGGCAATTCACATTCGATCCGATGCTGTTCGCAAACATTTAGGCGGAATTCCTTTAAATGAACGCGGGGGGCAAAATTTGTACTCGGATGAAATGACGGCACAGACTTATGGTAGATTGTTAGAGTTGGGGATAATTCTGGCTGACCGAGGTTGGGATGTGATTTTAGATGCAAAGTTCGATCGCCAAAACTTGAGAACCGATGCGATTGATCGGGCTCAATCCCACGGCTTGCCCCTGCAAATTATTTACTGCACCGCACCAATTGAAGTATTGCGAGAACGACTGCAACAGCGCAGGGGCGATATTGCCGACGCGACAGCAGAACTATTGAGTTCGCAGCAAGCAGCTTTTGAACCTTGTACAGAATTAGAGCAAATTTCTGTAAACATTGTAGATACCGCGCAAGACTTAGAGGTACAATTAAACTTGATTTGTAGGGAGTAGTTGCAGATCGATCGCCCTTGCCAATTTGATTGTCTGCTAATATTGTCAATATCTTTCTGTGTTATTACAAACACAACTTGCAGCTCATGCCAAAATTTACCGGAGACTCCAAGGGGTTTAACCCCGCGCTGATATGGTTTGTGTTGTTTACCGTTGGGTTTCGCTTAGTAGGATGTAACCTGCCCGTGAGTCTCGGTCTTGGTGTCATCGGCGGCGTGGCAGCAGGTTTAATTGTCGCTTGGTGGCACAACGAACTACTACTCAACCCGAATATGCGTTCCAAGGATAAAACCTCGGATGCTATCCTCAATAAAGAAGTAGTGGAAACCGAGAGCAAACTATATAGCAAAACCTCTAGGCGTGAAGCTCCTACATTGTTAGACTGGTTGTCTGGGCCAGAGGATCGTCGCTAGCACCGAAAATAGTTTTTAGTATTGAGTTTTAAGCTTTAAGTTAAAGAGTTCACAATTCAAAACTCAATACTAAAAATTAACAACTCCCGCCACCTAAATTACTAATTACAGATTAGCGAGTAACGATAGTCCATTACCAATTACCCATTACCGCTAACTAGCAATTTGAATTACTTGCTGAATGTTTGTATTTCTGTCGAAACTCCTGCCGCTGTTTATTTATCCTTTGGGGTTGAGTTGCCTGTTAATGATGGCGGCTTTAATAACACTTTGGAAGCGTCCCAAATGGGCGGCGGCGCCAATTGCTGCGGCTCTAATTATTTTACTGCTCGGAAGTAGCGGTTGGGTTTCAAAATCGTTAGTTCGATCGCTCGAATGGCAAAACTTACCAACCGCCGAACTCCCCCAAGCTGAAGCGATTATCGTCTTGGGCGGGGGCGTCAAAGCAGCTTTACCTCCCCGTCCTTGGGTAGAATTAGCGGAAGCGGGCGATCGAATAATCTATGGTTCCCGACTTTACAAGCAAGGCAAAGCTTCCCTGCTAATTCTCAGCGGCGGTAGAGTAGATTGGAAAGGTGGCGGGGCTCCCGAATCGGCAGACATGGCAGAAATTGCCCAAACAATGGGTGTACCGGCATCAGCAATTCTGCAAGACCCAGATTCACACAACACTTATCAAAATGCCGTCAACGTGCGGAAAATTTTAGATGCTAAAGGCATAAAAGGGCCGGTTTTGCTAGTGACATCGGCGATGCACATGACTCGATCGCTCTTAATTTTCCAGCGTCAGGGAATAAAAGCTATTGTGGCACCAACAGACTTCCAGATAACGCAGCAGGATATCGCAGCATCCCAAAACAATTGGCAAGCAGTCGCACTGGATTTATTGCCGGATACTTATCAGTTAAACCAGTCAACTAAAGCTTTGAAAGAATACATCGGCTTAATCGTTTATCGGCTGCGGGGATGGCTTTAACAGAATTTTAGATTTTAGATTGTGGATTCAATCTAGGACTTATAGCCGTCGCCCGTACACAAGTTCAGGAATTATACCAAATCGGGGTTAAAAAACCCTTCCCAAGCGCGAGGGAGAGGGAGAGGGGGATATTTCAATCGCCTCCTTCATAAAGGAGATGACAAACCCGGATTTAGTATTGCCCATCAAGACTGAGAAACCGGGTTTTTTACCAAAATAAAAAGCCTTGATGCACTATTTCCGTCAAATAATCCGGTTTCTGCGTCCCGGACTAAAGTTGTGCCAATATTGAGCGCACCCTACACGATCGCTCTTTATGTAGTACAATAGAGTTACGCTTGTCATACAAATGTAACTATAACAAAATAATATAATGTCAAAGCCAAAGTCTCCAAAACAAAAAATGGCGACAATCCGCGAGGTTTACCATCGCATTTTATGGGATAGTCGTTTAGACCATCGCGCCTTTAGTCTGGGTTTTAGCGATCGCATTTCTGGCAATATCCGGGAAAAACGCCTGTCAGAATGGCAAGTAGACGGAGATATTCCCTGGCATCGGATTCGTTATGTTAAATGCGGGGAAACAATTGTTTGGGATCGCGATCGGCTGCTAGATTTGTTTGCTACTGGAGAATTACCAGTCACAGCATGGGTGGTGGCAGCGGGAAACGAGGAATCGGAAAACCAGAAACAGCAAATTTCCCCTCACCTGCTACCTTCGATCTCTGTTACTGACTTCCACCCTACACCTATTTACAAGTACGATAGAGAAAATTGGCAAGCCATCGATTATTTCTTAAAGTCGGTAACAGTAACAACATTAAAAATTGTTAGTTTTAACGTATTATCAGATCGCTACGAATCCGAGCATACGCAGACAGCCCAGCGAATTCCCATAATTATAGAACATCTGCGTCAGTGTGATGCCGATATTATCGCCCTCCAAGAAGTAACGCCGCGCCTCTTAGAAATACTGTTAGCTGAAGATTGGGTGCAGGGTTATAATATCTCCGAATCTCCCCAAGGCGAGACGCTGGAATGGCACGGTTTATTGCTGTTATCCAGATTGCGGTTTAACTTAGTAGAATATCGCTACTCGCAGCGGAAGCGGGTATTAGTAGGAAAGTGGCTGCTTAACGGGAAAACTCTAAATGTCGCCGCCGTTCATTTCACCAGCGATTACCATAAAAATGCTCTCCAAGTGAGATTGAAGCAACTTAAGATCTTGCTAGAATATCTAAACTCACAGCCCGGAGATTGCCTGATAGTTGGCGATTTTAATGCTATAGGCAACGAACAAGCAGAGATATTAACTCAAAACAATTTTATCGATATTTGGCAAACACTTTATCCAGACGATCCGGGATACACTTTCAATCCCCAGGCTAATCCCTTGGCAGAATTAATGAGTCTAACTAAACTTGCGGCACGGTTAGATAGGATGGTGTTGCGGAGCCACGATCGAGATTGGATATCTCGTAAAATAGAATTATTTGCCTGCAATCCCGTACCCGATACAGAAGGAAAAATCTATCCCTCCGATCATTTTGGTATCCTTACCCAGCTAGAATCTACAGCCTTTTTGCAAACCATCCCACCTGTCTATCGAAGCGCAGTTGTCATAATTCCGCCGGATGAAATTTTACCCGCAATTCAAACAATTCGCCGCCGCTGCGATCGGCAATTCCACCGCTGGATGCCGCATATCAATCTACTGTATGGTTTTGTGCCAGAGGCATATTTTCCAGAAGCAGCAGCAGCCATCGCCCAAGCACTGAAACAACTAGAACCATTTACCATCACTCTATCAAACTTTGAAATTTTTACCCACTCTTCTAGCTGTACTGCATGGTTAAATCCTATTCCCGAACCTGCTGATTCACTAAATCGATTGCAAACCGTACTCCAACAAATATTTCCCCAATGTAACGAACAAAGTACCAAATCGGCTAACGGATTCACACCGCATTTAACCGTCGGTCAATTTGCCACAGCCCAAACCGCCAAAACCGAACTTTCCCAATGGCATCCCGTACAATTTCAAGTAGACTCGATCGCCCTAATTAGCCGCCGCGATAACGAACCATTCCAGGTTAGATACTGCATACCTTTAAAAGCAGAAAATCAGCCAGAAATTTCCAGCGCCAAAACAGGAGAAGATGGATCTAACCTATCGCTAATAGAAATAATCAACCAACTCGATCCCAAACTAACCCAAACACAGCTACAGCATCGAGAAGCAATTCAATCGATCGTCGCCCAAGCTTGTCGAGAATGTTTGGGCTACCCACCATTGTTGCAGCAAATCGGATCGGGACGTATAGGCGTACAAAGCACCCACAGCGATTTAGACTTAATTTGTATAATTCCCGTCCCTTTAACAGGGGAAACATTCCTCAAACAGGTACAAAATAGACTAGCAGGATTGTGCGATCGCTCCCAACTGGTAAAATCGGCAAGAGTGCCAGTATTGAGAATGGAAATTGAAGGAGTCGCCGTCGATTTACTCTCTGCTACAACCATGGGACAATCCCAGATAATTGAACCGTTATCTGAAGCCGCCAGACCATTTTTCGATGCCGCCAGTTGGAGTGCCGCAGTCGGTATTTTGGAAGCGGACTTAATAGTGGATATAGTCAGCCCACATCTGTCCTGGGATTTATTTACAAACTTGTTAAGGGCGGTGCGAACCTGGGCGAAAGCACGTCAAATTCACGGTAATGCTTGGGGATTTCTCGGTAATTTTTCTTGGGCGTTACTGACAGCTTGGACTTCCATTCAATGTGGAGATATAACCCCCGATTCCCCTAGGCTGTTACATTCTCAGGAAAACGATGGTTTTGTAGGGGCGGTGTCCCCCTGCCCGCCCTGCCTCAGAGACGATCAATTACTGGACATATTACTTGCCCATTTTTTCCAAATCCTCAGCCAACACGATTGGACTCAACCAATAGCATTAACTGAAGGCGGAAAACAGTATCCAGTGCGAAAATCGCGGGAATGGTTTCCTGTAATAACATCGATCGAACCTTGTCAAAATAGTACCCGAAATGTCACGAGATCGACCGCAGAAATATTGCGCCGCGAATTGGGGCGCGGTGCAGAAATTGCCGAGGAAGTATTGGCGGGAAATACCGCTTGGACAACTCTATTTGAGTCAGCCGATTTACCCGAACAATCGAATGCGTTTTTAGTATTGACGGTAAGTAGTGCAGAAGTTGGGGAGTTAGAAAAATGCGGCGGCTGGCTTGAAGGTAACACCATCGGATTAGCGATTAATTTAGAGCAAAAACTTAATATCCATGTCAGACCGCGGCCGGGAATTATGAGAAGACAAAATCTAGTTAGTGCAGTGCTAGGTACGAGCTGTAATATAGATGAAGATGCTGCTGCGATCGCACAAATTAGCAATGAGTTTATCGACCAGTTCAATACTGTTAACGATCGCAGCAATATCTTGAAGGTAGAGTTGTGCGATCGCGCCTCACTTAGAAATGTGTTAGCCTAGAGCAATCACAGCCAAGATTTGCCACACTCGCCCCCAAATAATCATGCTGCCCCACGAGTTGCAAAACATTGCCCCAGAACCGACTCCCGCGGCCGAAATTTTTCAGAGACACCAAATTGTCCGCGAGTTTTACGAAGAAATTAAGTACCGTCAAGAACTAGAACTTCACTGCCAGTGGTATTACGCTACAGCCAAGCAGCATCAGCAGGAATTGCAGAAAATGCAGGGAGATTGGAATATTTTAGGTTGGTTTAGCCGGGGACGGTCGAAAAATTAAGGGTTAAATAAAAAAGATGGTTTGTAGTAAGGACTTTATCCCCGCCGAGCGACTAAAAGCTACAGAAAAAACTGAAGTCCTCACTACAAACTGTACAACAGCTATATGACTCCCGCCCAAAAACGGATACTTGCTTTCCCACAGAAGTCGTGATCAGCGCAAAATTTTAGACCTTAGTTCAAGCTTCCAGATTCATCTGTGGAGTAAATCTAAAATCTAAAATCTAAAATCTAAAATCGACTGACGGGATTTGATATTGTCTTTGGGCTCCGGCTTCTACTTTGGAGACAGCTAGACTTCCGAAGATATCAATTCGACCTCATCCTCTTTCAGGTGAGCTCGAAATTTTTTGTCAAATTGTACTAGAATCGGCCAATTAGCACTGACAGGTCGGCCGTGCCATTCGTGAACGATCGCCACGACTTCTCCTTCCATACCCTTAATATCAAATGGTTGACTGCGATTTTCAGGATGGTGGTAGACAACAACAGAGTTTTTAATGCAAACGCGATCGCCAACTTTCATAGACTTATATTTAGTGTTCTCTCTTCAAAACTCTGCAAAGCTTACGGGTGCTTAACACTTGTAGGCTTTGCCGACAGTCTTCTTATCTTCCCACAAGTAGAGCGAAAACTTAAACAAAGTTGGCAGTTCCCTGTCGCTGCTTCGATCCCCAGCCGCGATCCACGTCAGCCGAAATGTTGATCCATTCTCGGTTGAACCGGCAGGCCCGATCGAGATTTAAACTGCGATCGGGCGGATTCTCAAGGGCGGGAATTGATGCCGGCTAATCGAGAAACGATTAACTTAACTGATTTAACCAACACTCAACATCAACGGCCAAGGTTTGACCCAACTCCAGCAACTGCCGGATCGAAGGCAAGTCCCAGCCGGCGCCGGAACCTGCAATCCCCAAGGCAACGGCAGCGACCACACTGTCGCCCGCCGAGACATCTTGCAGTTGCAGCCAGCCCAAACACAGAGGCACAATTTGACTGTACAGAGAATTGAAATACAGTTCCTGTGATCGATCCAGACACAAACCCAAACTCAGTCGATCGCCCACCGCAATCAAACGCTCGATCGTGCGGATGTCAGTTTCTAAGTTGACAGGCGAGCGATCCTCCATGCCCGATCCGGGTTGCAGCAGCGCCTTAAGCGATCGCCAAACCATCTTTTCCAAAATTTCCTTGACTTCGGGAACGTTCAACCGACAGCGGAGATGGCCGCTTTCAGTGGCGATCGCCTCAATTTCGGCCAGCAGCGGTTCCACATCCTCCGTTTCCACTTCCAGGGCCTTGGCCGCGGTCAAACAGCGGTGTCCCAAAGCCACCTCAGCAGCCACCTGCAACTCTACCGGCACCTGCAACTCGTCTCGGTGGAACGCCATTATCACCCCGTAATTTTCGCGGTAAACCTGAGTGTAAAGCTGATCCAAGCGAGTCAAATTTTCCTGACTCAGCAACTGCACGATCCGGTGGCGTTCCTCAGCAAATAAATCCCGCAAGCTAAAGGACTGATCCCCAAACAGCCGCACCATTTCCAGAATTGCGTGGGACGCCGAAGCTTCTTGCATAACTCCAAACAACCGCTCTTTGAGCATAGTGTAAGACCGGCGGCTGCCAAAAGGCTGAATGCAGCAGTGGAAGTCCCAGCCGCCGAGGTGCAACGCAGCAAACACAAAAATCTCTGTTTCCCGGGTAATTTCCGAGGTTAACTGCAATTGACCCACAGCCAGAGTCATCGAGCCCATGCGCTGTATTTGGAAATCTTGCTGCTCGGCCTGATAGCAGTAAACTCGCTCTTCGCGGGGAAATTTGGCAAATAGAGAACTGATTGCGTAGTGGGCGGCCACTTGTCGGAGACTAATTTGAGCTGTCACCACCAGTTGGCGGTAAACTTCTGCCCCTGTTTTAAAACAGTCAACGTTGCTGGGTACGAGGGCTAGTTGAGCCACAAAATCCTTTTCTAGCTGGATGCCGGTAACTTCCCCCGCCAATTCCAGCGCCCGGGCCGCGTAGCGCAGAATTTGCACGCCTTCTGGCCGCGAGATTTCTTCAAAAAACCAGCCGCAGCTAGTGAACATTAACAGGGCGTGGCGCTGCATTTCCAGCAGTCGCAGGGCGTCCACCTGTTCGGCGTCGTCGAGGGGGCGAACTTGATGGCGTTGAAGGAAACTGTCAACCTTAGCGGGCGATCGATCCCGGATAACCTCAATATATTCATCTCTGGCTTTCCAGGGATCGCTCAACAGCTTGCGCCCCGCTTCTTCGTAAATCGGAATCAGTCGATCGCGCAGCCAATTGAGAGTATCCCGCAGAGGGCGGCGCCATTTGAGGTGCCATCCGCCGCCACCACCGCAGCCGCAATCATCTTGCCAGCGATCGACCCCGTGAGAGCAACTCCATGCCGTCACGGGTTTGAGTTCCACTTCCCAAGCGCTCGGATTTTGACTTAAATAATGAGCAAAATTCGTCACCGTCCAGCCGCGGCGGGGAAACTCTTCTGTGAAGGCGTAGGCGAGGCATTTTTCGGTACTGTTTTTGTGGTGGCCGAAAGTTTCGCCGTCCGTCGCCACGCAGATTAATTGAGCCGGGCGGTGGTCTCCCCGTACTGCTTGACCCAAGCGCCCGGCTAAGTGGTGGCTGCTGCTGAGAACGTCATTGAAGCCCATATCCCGCGAGATCGGGCCGTCGTAGAAAAAGATATCGATGTAGGGAGTGTTGGCAGGTGCGGCTGCAGAATTTTGGGAGTGCTGGCGGCCAAAATAGTGAGTGCTCAGCGGCGAGAGTTGGTGGTCAGCCATCAACCGCATTTCTGGTTTCAAATAGCAGCGGTACGGGCGAGTCGGATCGATTTGACCGCCGCCGACTTCGTGCCATTCGGAATTTTCCGCTGGTTGCCCTTCGTGGTTTTGCCCGATTAGCGGGCGGCAGCGTTCTGCTTGGGAGGGGGCTAAGACAATGAAGCGGATGCCTTCAGCGACTAAAACTTCGAGGGTGGCGTAGTCTACGGCGGTTTCGGCGAGCCACATTCCTTCGGGATCGCGATTGAACCGGGAGCGAAAATCTGCGATCCCCCAGCGAATTTGGGTGTATTTGTCTCGCTCGTTAGCGAGGGGCATGATGATGTGATTGTAGACTTGGGCGATCGCGTTGCCGTGACCGTTGAGGCGCTTACAGCTTTTGCGATCGGCCTCCAGAATCCGCTGGTAGACTTCCGGGTCATAGCGTTCGAGCCAGCTCATCAGTGTAGGCCCGATGTTGAAGCTCATATACTCGTAGTTGTTCACGATCCCCGCGACTTCGCCGCGATCGTTGAGTATGCGGGCAAAGGCGTTCGGGCGGTAGCACTCCTTGTCAATGCGTTCGTTCCAGTCATGGGAAGGAGAGGCGCTGGCTTGGCGTTCGATCGCGTCCAAGTAAGGGTTTTCCCGGGGTGGCTGGTAAAAGTGACCGTGAACCGTCACGCACACCCCAGTTGCAGCAGCCGCACTGCTTTGGGTTGCAGCAGTTAGGGTTGGCGAAGACAAAGGTAGCACATCGGATTGAGTTGTAGAAATCGAAATCATACGAGCAAATCCTCACTCAAGTAGTTAAAGACAATAAAACCAGCCTAATTAGAAACTGAAACCTTACGCAGCAAGAGTTACAGCTAGGCATCTGTTAGGGCTAAATTTGGCTGACAAGTTTTGATACATTTCAAGTAGTATTGCGAGCAAAGCATTCGTTCCAAGATGCCAACCGTCGATCCCTGGTTTTTTTGCCAATGCTTTGCTGTTGAAAGAGTTAAAAAAGGTAGCTTTTGCTGCTTTTTGGCACTTGCGACCCATTTCGGGTTCGTGCTTGCAGGGCTGCTCATTGAGAGTTTCATTTACCTTGCTGGATTGTAAAGTCTTATTCATTAAATAGCAACTTTTCGCCGGAAAGATTTAATTTTTGGCAATAAATCTTGGCGGTTGTGGATATCGGTTTAATGCCCGATGAATTTATAGAATAAGAGTATTGCCCGAGTTTCGCATCATACTTTAGGTGCTTTTTAGCTAAGTTCTGGAGAAGTTAGGCTAGTTGAGTTAGGGCGGGGCAGATTTGCTGCAAATGTACTTTCCAGAAGAGTTGTAACACTGGTGCGGAGTCAAAAGGCAACAAAAAAGCAAAACGGTAAGTGTTATGTTTTAACTCCTGAGAGGTATGTGGGGGCGGAGGCATGGGAGGAGGAGGAGGAGGGTTTGGACGAGAAGATGCTGCATTTGACGGCGAAGTTGGAGAGGCAATTTGCCGAGAGTCCCAAGT
Organism: Microcoleus vaginatus PCC 9802; assembly: GCA_022701275.1. NCBI lineage: Bacteria > Bacillati > Cyanobacteriota > Cyanophyceae > Oscillatoriales > Microcoleaceae > Microcoleus > Microcoleus vaginatus. The sequence goes on along the minus strand of CP031740.1, from coordinate 5,876,029 downwards.
TAGAGGCGATGATTCGGGAAAATCGGCAGAGGGTGGGTTCTGGCGGATAGTTCGTCAATTGCTGAAGATTATCATGATTTTTTGCGAGAACTTAAGGAACCTATTGTGCAATATCAAGTGCGGGCCGTACTTTCTGTCAACTGCGAATTAGTGTTGCTTTACTGGCCAATTGGACGGAATATTTTAAACAGGCAACAGCAGCGAGGATGGGGAGCAAAAGTTATAGACAATTTAGGTGTTGACTTAGAAACAGCTTTGCCTGAAATGATGTTTGCCGACGATTGAGCAGTTGGAAGCTGAGTTAGAAGCGGTGGATGTGGAAATTGAGGAGCAATGATAAAATGGGAGAGTGCGAAGTCAAGATAACTCTTATCCAAAATCGCGCCGACTTGGAGCCATTCGCGATACCCTACTCCGCAAGGTTCTCTCGGGCGAGCTTCGTATGAAAGATACGGATTTTTTTGGGAGGCATCATTGTAATGAGACTACCGCCGAGCATTTTAAACAAATATCTCGATCGGTTTGATGAACTTATACAAGAAGGAGAAAGGATTTATAAAGTTATTAAAGATATTCCCACTGTTAAGTTCAGCGCCCCGGGTGAAGTAATTAGACCGTTGACTCAACAAGAACTTGAAGCTCGACAAAAACTACAGGGGTGGTATTTAAACTATTTATCGTTACTCGATCAAATCATTCCTCCAAGGAGTGTTCATCGAAAATTATTGGATGAAACAGAAAGTTATTACGATGCTTCCGATAAATTGAATACCTACATTTATAGATTAAAAGGATTGAAAGAGGACTTTCAAAAAGGTTATTTAGGAGATTTGGGACTTGAGATAGAAGCTGCAATAGTCGCAGATTATATGGGTCAAGCAGAACAGTTGTTAGCAGAGGGTCAGTCTGGTAAATATGACTATGTACCAGCAGCCGTATTAGCTGGAGCTGTTTTAGAGAAATCTCTGCGAACTCTCTGTGATAAGCAGAGTCCGTCCATATCAAGAGTCAATAATAACGGTAAACCCCTAACACTCACCCCTTTGATTGATGTCTTGAAAAAAAATAACTTATTTAATGAACTAACAGCTAAGCAGCTTAGAGGTTGGGCTGATATTCGGAATAGTGCCGCTCACGGACATTTTGATGAGTTTAATCGTAGCCAGGTGGATCTGATGATTCAAGGAATTAATAATTTTTTGGCAACCCACATGATATGAATTTATCTATAATGTCCTACCAAATAGATTAACAAGAATAATCGCTACGTAAAAAGTGGACATCAACCAACAAAAAGAACAATTCAGCAACATCTACCTGCAAGCTGTCACCACCGTTGCCGGCTATTCCGTCTACAAACCTTCCGTAGACGATGACAGCGTAGACTGGGGAGTAGCTGCCAAAGGCGGGACAGGCCCCATTAGAGCACCTCGCTTAGAATTGCAGTTAAAATCTACCTGAAGAGATATCAAAGACGATAACTCCATCCGCTACCCTCTCAAGCTCAAAAACTACGACGACTTAAGAATGGATGACTTCGCCATTCCCCGAATTTTAGTTGTCGTTTTAATCCCGGAAACACCGGAAGACTGGTTCACCCAGTCGGAAACAGAACTCTGCATCAGAAAGTGCGGATATTGGATCTCGCTGCGGGGAAAGCCAAAAACACAAAACACAAACGCTGTCACCGTCGCCATCCCCAGAACCAACCAATTTACAGTCGCCGCCCTTCAGTCAATTATGGAGGGAATTAGCCAAGGAGTTCAACCATGAAAGTCACCGTAAAAGATAGCCAAACTCTCGAAACAATCGAGCTCAATCAACTGAGAAATTACTTACAAACTCACGGCTGGCATGAAGACCAACCTTTCTTAGATAATGCCACACTTTGGCACAAACCAACAGCCGATGCAGAAGAATTTGAAATATTGCTACCTAACCGGGAAAACCTGGGAGATTATGCAGCCCGCATCCGCGAGGCAATCCAAACCCTAGAAAACGCCGAAAATCGCCCTCAAATTGAAATTTTAAGCGAACTACTTACCAGCATTCCCAACATGATAATTCAGGGGATTGTTATGCAAATTCACACCCCTAATACCCAAAAATTAAGTGGCGAAATTACTCTCCTCGGCCTTGTAGCTGACAAATTGCGGAAAATTCAAACTTCACTTGCAGACAAAGATTACATCCTGGCGATTAAAGCTTATCAAGAACGCTTACCGATTCTCTGTAGCGGTGACTTAATCAAAGACAACAACGCCTTCATCCTCAAAAACCCCCACAACTTAACCCTTGATGAATTGTGGTAAAACTAACAGATTTTGTCGAAATCTATATTAAACACCTTCCAAACAGATATCGATCGCCCTAGCAAAGGCATCTGGCGCATCCAGCATCAGCCAGTGTCCAGTATCGGGTAGCGTAGTTGTCGTCAGTGTGGCACGAAGGATGTGGAGGCTGAACGGAAAAGTGTTTGAGGGAGCAATAATTGCGTGGGCCCGTGTTCCAGGGGCTGCTAGGTAGCGATCGAGAGCATCAACTGCTTCAAAGGGAAACATCCCGCGATACATTCCACACAGGCAATCCTGTGGAGTCGCCGCCAACCAAGCGAGAATCCGATCGCGCGTATGGGCCGTGCTTCCTGTCAGCGCCTCGTTGAAGCTGGTTTCCACAGCAGCCCGCCAATCCTCCGTCTCCAGAGCCCTCTGGTAGGGGACGATCCGTGCCTCGTGCACCTCTGCAGCCACCTTGGTAAAGTCTCCAGGTGGGTCTGCCAGGATCAACTGCGCGATGCGGTGCGGTGCGCTGGCTGCTGTGGCGAGGGCAATACAAGCACCGAAACTGTGCCCGACGATCGCCACTCGATCGAGTCCCAGCCCATCCAGTACCGCGAAAACATCCGCTGCACAGGAGGCGGGCGCATAGTTGCCGTCCTCCGGCGGTGCGGAATCGCCATGTCCCCGCACGTCAAGGGCGATCGCGCGTCGGGTACGGGCGACATGGGCAAGCTGGGCATCCCAGATGCTCGCGGAAACCGCCATACCGTGCATGAACACCACCGGCAGTGGCTTGGACTCCGCAGCGGTGACAGGGGGGGTGGCTTCGATGATGTGAATAGTGCCGATCGGTCCTTTGATAGTTGTCGATCGCATACAATTTTCTCCTAACTTTGAATTTCCTCTTTTCACACAACCAATTTTACCTCTGTTACTCCTTGGCGCAATTCATACTGTCCTTTTACCCAAAATTGTTTAATTTTTTCACCCAAAAACGGAGCAGTTTGCATCATCAATAAACGCAATAATCCATTTTTTCGCAGTTGTTCGCCTTTCCACGCTTCTTGTGCTTGAAGTTGTTGGGCGCGAATAATTTCTGGTTCGCGTTCTGCCTGAATCCGCGATAATGCTAAGTCCATATCCTCGTAATTAGCCCCTGCTTTCAATAAAGGTACAAGGTGATTGGCGGCAACAATTACATCGCGTAACGCCATGTTAATTCCTTGAGCGCGAACCGGAGACATGGGATGTGCAGCATCCCCCAAAAGTATGATTCCTGGTCGATGCCAGCGCGGACAGCGACCAACCACAACAGATAATCGCATCGGAGATTCGATCGTATCGGCACAGTTGCGGAAATGTTCTGCCATCCACGCAGGCGATAGGGATGCGAAAGTTTCTGCCCAGTCTGTGTGTTTCCAATCGGTTTTGTCATCTGCCGATAGCACCCAAGCCAGATGAAGTTTTCCTGATTCTGCCCCGTGAAAGACACTGAATCCGCTACCGCCATTCAGGATGGAATAAAATACATTATCCGCCACAAACCGAGGATGAGCGGCAAGTTTAAACCACAGAACATCTATACTATTCTGCTGTTTTACTAACTCTAATTCTGCACGCTGTCGTACAACCGAGTTTCTACCATCTGTACCAATCACAAGTGCAGCAGGAATCTCTCGCCCATCTCCTAGCTTTACACCCGCAATGCGATCGTTGCTATACAGTAAATCTTTTACGGGAACACCTGGGATAAATTCAAACTCTGGATGCAACTGAGCTTCTGAAATTAGTGTTTCTAGCAAGGGCGGTTGCGATACGAGTGTACAAGGTCGGTTTGACCCCATTGGCTCATCAACTCGAAATAGTTGCCGATCGCCCACAATGAACTCCCAGGCATCAATTGGTCGGTGTGGAACACCTTCTAGCATAGTGGATAAGCCCATTTGTGCGATCGCATCCAATCCGCTCGGCATTAACGCTTCACCGCGAAACACTCGGTAGGAATCTTTTGCAGCCTCAACCAACGTTACAGCAATACCTCGTTTCACCAGCAGCAAGGCAAGTGCCGCACCAGTTGGCCCCGCTCCCACAATTACAACTTGCGTCATTGCCATTCCCCATTGCTTTTTGCGGATATTGAGATGTCAACAAAGGTGGTAAAAGGAGGCGCAATCCCCTATTCCCAGCTATTTCTGGAGTCCCTGTTGAAAAGTCTTAACTGCATCAACATGATTCACCATATTGATGCAACGCAACAACAAATCCAAATCGATCCCTTTCACCTCCTCACTACTGGAAACCTTTTCATAATAAAGTGTATTGCCCTCTCCCCGCAGGTGATAAACCTCTAACAATCCATCTTCCCAGAACCACACTTCCTTTATCTTCAGCCGCTTGTATGCCTCCAGTTGGTTGATGCCACCACTGGAAAACACGACCTCGATCGCCAAATCGGGTAGCATACGACCAGGGGCAAGTTTATAAGATTCATCCGCCTCTCGCTTAACGGCTACCCCTTCACTTTCTAGCGTCATTGAGCCAGTTGGAGTAAAGTCAAACCCCGCCATCAGCAGGTACAGTTCCACCAATGCGGCAATTCTCTTCTTAACGGTTTCGTGGGGTTCTCCAGGCATTCGTCGTATCTCCAGAATTCCATCCAGGAAAGAAAGTCGATATCCTGGACGGTCTAACAATTGCTCAACTGCTTTGAACTCTCTCCAAGTCAGTCCCTCAAACAGAAGGGGTGATTCTTTTCTGGGTGGTGCGATGATTGCTGCGGTCATTTGATTCTCCAGTCTATTTCCAGATGAGAAACGATCGGGTTTGGAGGGCGATTTGTTTATTATAACTTTAACTAGCATCCTCCACTGTAAATCCGATTTCTTGCCCGTATGATAGTTCCCGCGTGTGACCGTCCGGGTCTCGCAAAAAAGCCCAGTAGCCGATCGGATATCCAGAATCTTTTGGTTCCTCAAGCAGTACGCCTTCTTGACGTGCTTTGTCGCAGAGAGAATCCATGTATTCGCGGCTTTTGCAACCTACTCCGAGGTGTGCAAAGGGAGACAGAACGGGATGTACCGAGTCTGTTTGAATTAGCACAATTACAAAAGGGCGAGTGCGATCGGAAAGCCAGACCACAGTAACACCAGTTTCTGCATCAATGCGGCGGTGAACGACCTGCATTCCAGCATACTTGGAGTAGAATTCGATAGTGCGATCGACATCGGAAACGGGCAGTGCGATGTGTGTGAGACCGATATCAATCATATGTTATGTTGCTCCCGGCTGAGACTTCAAACTTTACAAAATGACTTCGTAATGTTCCACTGTCGGAAATGGATCGTAGAAGTGGTGCAATAAGGAACGCCACTTTTGATAATCTGGGGATTGTCGAAATCCAACGGTATGATCTTCCAAACTGTGCCATCGCACAAGCAGAATATAACGATTTGTGGTTTCTATACAGCGTTGCAGCTCGTGAGAGATATACCCGGGCATAGAAGAAATAATAGCTGAAGCTGTTTTGAAAGCGGTTTCAAATTCAACAGTCATATTAGGCTTAACATCAAGAATTGCCACTTCCAATATCATAATTTTAATGAGATGCTCGCCACTTTGCCGCTTTCAGATCCATTGCTTTAATGAAAGCATCTTTTCCGTCCATGTACCCCTGAATATTATCATGGTATTTGTTTGCGAGTTCTCGTTTGAGTTCGCTGTATTGCTGCGCGTCCTCAGGATGGGAAATCATATAATCTCGAAACGCTAAATGGCGCTCTATCTGCGCTGAGTTCACTTCAAACCCGTGAAGGTGGTGTGTTCTAATCCCTGCTTCATTACCCTTGCGAAAAAAACGACGACCGGATATCCCAAACTCACCCATTGCTTGATAACCTAATGCCTCTATTTCTGAACTCTGTGTATCGACTTTTATAATATCTTTAACCTCAACTAACATATCGATTATCGGCTTTGCATGAATTTGTGGAATCGCTGTGCTACCAATGTGATGTATAGCAACCACATTTTCCCTAAGTGCAAGTGCAATCAGTTTCGACTCAGTTTCAAATGCGCTGCGCCAATTAGGATCGTGCGGGACGACTTCTACTTTGAAAAAATCTACTTTTATTGACATGGCTGATAATTATTTGCTTTTTTTGTCATCTCATTGATTTACCATCGCATTTAACCGAAACTGATTTTATTATGCCTCATATTTTACGGGCGGCGCCCAAAGCTCTTAAACATACGGACAACGGGGAGAAACTGACTGTTTGGGAGAGAAATTTCAAACCGCTCAATCACCTGATAGTCAAATTTTGTGTAAAATGGCTCTCCCGCCAGCGTCGCAATCATCTCAACTTCCTTAAATCCAGCACGCTCAGCAGCCAGTTCACATACTCGCATAATCTGACTTCCAATTCTTCGACGTGCCCATGCTGGATGAACAAAGAATGCACGAATCTTTGCCGAGTCGCTGTCTGGGTTGAGCAGGCTGTCTTCTGGATTATTTTTGCCTGAATCACCTCCATAAAGCGTTTTACGCTTACTCCAACCACCGCAACCAACAATTTGGTGATTGTTCTCAGCAACAAAGTATGTTTGGTCTTGAATCAGTTGACTGTCAACCCCAAAAACTTTGCCCAGTGCGCCTTCAATCTGCTCTGAACTATAGTAGCCTGCTTGCAAAGCTCTAGCAGAATCAGGAATTAAAGTTGTTAGCTTAGGAATGTCTTCTAAGGAAGCTAATCGAATACAAAAATCCATTGAACCGATCGGCTAAACAAATCGCTCTCTTAGTTTGTCACATCCGTGAAAGCGGCAATGCAGCGATCGCTCGTTAGCGAAGCCCTCGAAGAGGATCGCCCACCCCCAGCTTTAAGCCAACACCCAAATATCGAACCCTCCCCCTTTCTTAAACTGTGTGGCAGGCTATGATTGACGGTTGGCAGCTTTTGAGAATCTAAATGCTAAACACAAATACAATAATTTCCAGTCTGCTGTTATTTATCCCGGTTTCCATCGCCGGACACTTTCTCGGCTGGGAATCCTCCACAATCTTCATCACCTCGGCTTTAGCTATCATCCCCCTAGCCGCCTGGATGGGAACAGCCACCGAAGAAATCGCCGTCGTCCTCGGTGCCAACTTGGGGGGTTTGCTGAACGCTACCTTCGGAAATGCCACGGAACTAATTATCGGCATCGTCGCCCTCAACGCCGGACTAATAGATGTTGTCAAGGCCAGCATCACCGGTTCAATTATGAGCAACCTGCTGCTGGTGATGGGATTTGCGATGCTGCTGGGCGGCTTGCGCTACAAAGAACAAGAATTTCAGCCGACAGTCGCCCGGTTGAACGCTTCAGCGATGAACTTAGCGGTGATTGCCATTTTGGTGCCGACGGCAGTTAATGCCACCTCTATTGGCATCCCTCCCGAAACTATGCAGAACCTCTCTAGCGCTGTTGCTGTAGTCCTGATTATAGTCTACGTGCTGACGCTGCTGTTTTCGATGAAAACCCACAGTTATCTGTACGATGCAGGGGTGGCAGAAATAGGAATGCTTGAAGAATTAGCCGAAAGTAACTTAGCACCAGACAGTCCAGACCACAAAGTCAATCTGCCGCTGTGGATTGGGGTGCTGTTGGCCTGTACCCTGATGGTAGCTGTCGAGTCGGAACTGCTGGTGGGTACTCTGGAAGAAGCGACGGCGCGTTTGGGGCTGACATCACTATTTACTGGGGTGATTTTAGTGCCGATTATTGGTAATGCGGCCGAACATACGACGGCGGTGACGGTGGCGATGAAAAATAAAATGGATTTGTCAGTTTCTGTGGCCGTGGGTTCGAGTTTGCAAATTGCTTTGTTTGTTGCCCCGGTGTTGGTTTTGGCAGGTTTTGTCTTGGGCAAACCGATGGACTTGAATTTCAACCCGTTTGAACTTGTAGCGGTTGCGGTGTCGGTGCTAATCGCCAATTCTATCAGTTCTGACGGCAACTCTAACTGGCTAGAAGGTACTTTGCTGTTGGCAGCTTATACGGTTTTGGCGCTGGCGTTCTACTTCCATCCGGTAATTGAGGGACTTGTTTAAAACGCTTTCTTCTGCTGAAGGAAGAGGGAAGAGGGAAGAAGGAAGAAGGCAGATTTTTTCACTCCCTCACTCCCCCACTCGCCTACTCTCACTTCTTTCTTCGAGAGTGGTGGTTGCGATCGTACAATTGAAATGTGGCTGCTCTCTCGTTATTAGTTCTGGTGTGTTTGTACATTATTTGCTGTCATCAGGGATTTGTGACCTTGATCGACTGTGACCAACTACAAAACCTTTGGCATCAACCCGATCATTAGAGCGCGGTGCCACAGGTTATACAAAAACACGGGATGCTGAAGTCAAGCGAGACTAAAGCCTCCCTTGACTTCAGAGACGCTGCGAGATTTCAATCAAGGGTGCTCATGAGTCTTTTACTAGGTGTGCTACGATCGTCATAAGTTGAAAATTGAGTCTAACTAGATAACGTAAAACCTCGTACTCTTATTGTTGAGTACGTCGTCCCACAAACACGGTGTTGCCGTCTAGGAAAACTCGTATTTGAACAAAAACCGAACTAGATAAAGAGGACTAATCAAATACGGTATGCCATACCAGAATTAACGATTTTAGAGAAGACACCTCTAATGCGGCTTGAGTAATCTTGTCAAGGCAAGTAACCCAAGCTGAATCAAAAATCTCACTCACCAAGAGTGCACAGAGGTTAATCTAATCGCTTAATACTTGATTAAACTTCCTCCGAGCTGCTGATGACAAGCATATTGACAGAGGCGCAGTTTTGTGCAACATTCTCAGAATAATGCCCAAAATATGCAGGAAAAATTTTCAGGAAGAGTAAACGACGGTCGATTTAAAACTGACCAGCCTATAAAAAGGTCGAACGGGATACCACGATTCGTTAAATTGGTTGAAAATAATGGTTAAACAATGGCTAAAAGCTTCCACAATAATAAATAGTTGTACAGACTTCAAAAATAGGGTGCTGCTCCACCCGAATTTACGCCTGTGGACAAGTAAGAGCCGACTCTCTTGGCAGAAGCAGGAATCAGACCCTCTAGAAAATACTTCTAGTTGAATGGTGAAGCTTAGATAAGTTTAGCCAAGTTTTGTATAGCAGTGTCAAAGTAAAACTTGATAGAGCAACCTCAATCAGGGTTATGTGGCTTCTGTGAGTTATTGCCTCAATCCCAAATGCCCGAATCCCTCCGATCCAGCCAACTCTGGCAAATCCGCGTGTATCCACTGCGGGTCAGAACTTTTGTTGCAAGGTCGATATCGGCTAGTCGCGCCTCTCGGAGGCGGCGGCTTTGGCAGAACATTTGAAGTGGACGACAACGGCGCCCGAAGAGTGCTCAAAGTCCTCCTCAAAGAACATCCCAAAGCTGTAGAACTGTTTAAGCAAGAAGCCGACGTGTTGGTCAGGCTCAGACATCCAGGTATTCCAAAAGTCGATCGCGACGGTTATTTTATATTTACGCCCGCTCACAGCACAGAGTCTTTTCACTGTCTGGTGATGGAGAAAATTGCTGGGGCCAATTTGCAAGACTGGCTGAAACATCGGGGCCGCCCGATTAGCCAAGAACAAGCTGTGAACTGGCTCAAACAACTGTCGGAAATTTTAGACCAAGTTCACCGCCTCAACTATTTCCATCGCGATATCAAGCCGCACAATATTATGTGCAAGCCAAACGGGCAGTTAGTGCTGATTGACTTCGGGACTGCTCGGGAAGTGTCGGCGACTTATTTCGCTAAGGTGGGCCAGGGGCAAAATGTGACTGGTATTGTGTCCCCCGGCTACACGCCACCGGAACAAACTAATGGCAAGGCTGTTCCGCAGTCAGATTTTTTTGCTCTGGGGCGCACTTTTGTTTATTTGCTGACTGGAAAGCCCCCGACTGCGTTTCCAGAGAACCCGCGCACGGGCAGATTAATGTGGCGCAAAGGAGCTCCTCAGGTTTCCGACGCCGTGGCTAATGTAATCGATTATCTGATGGCGCCTTTTCCGGGAAATCGACCTCAAAGTCCGCAGATGGTTTTGCAGTGCTTGGAGGAAATTAAACTCGATGGCGCGGAAAGTCAGTTGCCGACTCAGTTGCCGACGACGGGGCAAACTAAACTTCGCGCAACTGCCGGGGCGTCTGGGGCGAAAAAGCAGAGTTCCATAAACCGCCTCAGACCTCTGAATTCGGGATTGAACAAGACCGAGAAAGATGTTTTTGATTGGAAAAAGAAGTTGCTGGCGGGTACCGCTGTTTTGATGGTGAGTATTGGCGCGTCTCAAATTTACGGTTCGCTGCGTTACGGGGTGTTTCCGGCAAACCCGGTGTGGCTGCTTTCTACTTTACCTAGCACTCATTTATTGCAAAAAAGTTTAAATAATGCCGGGAGTGTAAATGCGATCGCCCTGTCGCCTAACGGTCAAACTTTGGTGAGCGCAAGCTCTGGGACGATTAGAATTTGGAATCTCAGGACGGGACGGGAGCAGACTCTCAAGTCGGTGCATTCTCAAAAATCGGTCAATACGGTGGCGGTGAGTCCTGACAGCTCGCTTTTGGCCAGCGGGGGCGACGACAATAATGTGATTATCTGGGATTTGAAGACGGGGCGACGGAGACGGACGATTCCCGCTCACAAAGCCTCCGTCAACGCGATCGCTTTTAGTAGGGACGGTCAAACTCTCGCTAGCGGCAGCGATGACAAAACTGTTCGCTTGTGGAATGTCAGAACTGGCAGCAGGTTGCGGACGTTGAGCGGCCACGCCGGAGGAGTAAACGCGATCGCTTTGAGCCGGGACGGTAAAACTCTGGCTAGTGGCAGCGATGACAAGACTCTGCGTTTGTGGAATCTCAGCACCGGAGAAGTCAGAAGAATTATCACAGGGCACGGGGGCCCGGTTACTGCTGTGGCTTTTAGCCCGAACGGGAAAATTGTCGCTAGTGCTAGCACCGACAATATGATCCGTTTGTCGAACGTGCAAGACGGGAAGCGCACCCGCACTTTTAAAGGGCATTCGGGCTGGGTGAGGACGATCGCCTTTAGCCCGGACAGCCGCACTTTGATCAGCGGGGGCGGAGATATTATAGTTTGGGATTTGAAGACGGGAAAAGAAAGAAGCACTCTTCCTGGTCACAGTCAGTTTGTGAGTTCTGTTGCTATTGGCAGAGATAGCAAGACTTTTGTGAGCGGCAGTCCCGATCGCACTATTAAGATTTGGCGAATGCCATAGTCCTACTATTTTAGATCTTAGATTTTAGATTGAAGAGTCGAGGCGAGCGAGAAATCCCATCCCGACTCCGAGGTGGAAGTCTGGGCATTGCCCGTCCTACAACTGTTACTTGCCGCAATTGGCAAAAGTAGAAAACAGGTTAAATTCTGTAACTCTCCACGCTTGCCATGTCTGGGCGCCAGCAAAAAGACTGTACCTAGTTATGCTTTTATCGCTGTCCACATAACTTTGCCAACTTAATGAAGCAACAGTTGGATACTGGGCAGGAAACTCCCCTGGTATAGGACTTACTTGGGAGCTCATGTTCCATCCTACTTGCTTGCTAAATTCTTGGATTTGACCTTCGCAAGTTCGACAGCTAGAACCGCCCACTTTCTGCCAAATCTCTAACTGCGGAGTCAATCCATATTTGCCATTGCTCGATTGCATCCACATCTGATCGATCGCGCGGAGGTTCGGACAAGACAGATTGGCGGAGTTGTTGCGGATCAGAGAGACTGTTTCTTGATCGGCTTCGTACCATTTTTTGGCTTCTAATAAGGATTGAAGTTTGCTAAATTCGCTGTTGCTTTCTTGTGAATGAGCGGTAAATGCTGGTTGCAAAACTGCAAGAAATGTGCCTATTAATGCGAGTGATGGTTTGCCAAGTTTAATCATGATGTTCCTCTGAGCAAAAGTGATTTAACAAATGACCAGTTTACCATCTATCTCTAGAGAGAGATGAAATTTTCAGAACCGAGGAGATTGGGAGCAACGCCTGTCAAAGAAGCTAAAACTTCACCGCTGCTGGCTACTCTAATTAATGTGCCGTTAGTTCCAGGGGAAATTGATAGCTGTCCGAAGGTCAAGCCATTGATTAATTGAATGGTATCTTGAGAGTTGGCGAAATCAGAGATTGTATCAAATCCCAACCCTGCACCTAAAACAAATACATCGTTGCCCGCGCCGCCGACTAGATTATCGTTGCCCAAACCGCCGTTGAGAGTGTCAGAACCTTTGCCGCCATAAAGGATATCGTTGCCGTCGCCGCCATTTAAGAGATCCGAAGCCCGCAAACCGGTCAGCACGTCATCACCTTCCAAACCGTTGATGATATCGTTGCCACTGGTGCCAGTCAGGTTGTCGTTGCCGTCCGTGCCGTTGATGACGTTTGGAGTGCGGCTGGTGTCCACAACAAAAATGTCGTCTGTATTGTTAGTATCCCCCGGCACTATGTTGGAGGCATTAGAAGAAAACGCCACAAACCGCCCGTCGGCTGAGATGGAGGGGCTGCTGGATAAAATGTTCCCCTGATTGCCTGCTAAGCCTACAGAGACGCGAGTGGTGATATTGGTGAGCGTGTCCCGCACGAAGATGTCTCGGCTATTGTTAGTATCACCCGGCACTATGTTGGAGGCATTAGAAGAAAACGCCACAAACCGCCCGTCGGCTGAGATGGAGGGGCTGCCGGACTGAAGGTTCCCCGGATTGCCTGCTGAATCTACTGACACGCCGGTGGTGGTATTGGTGAGCGTGTCCCGAACGAAGATGTCGAAGCTATTGTTAGTATCCCCCGGCACTATGTTGGAGGCAAGAGAAGAAAACGCCACAAACCGCCCGTCGGCGGAAATGGAGGGGTTGTAGTAGAAACGGTCCGCCTGATTGCCTGCTGAGTCTAATGACACGCGCGTGGTGGTATTGGTGAGCGTGTCCCGCACGAAGATGTGTGACTCACTGTTAGTATCCCCCGGCACTATGTTGGAGGCAAAAGAAGAAAACGCCACAAACCGCCCGTCGGCTGAGATGGAGGGGCTGCCGGAGCCACTGTTCCCCTGATTGTTTGCTGAGTCAAAACAGAGGCGGGTGGTGGTATTGGTGAGCGTGTCCCGCACGAAGATGTCGTAGCTACTGTTAGTATCCCCCGGCACTATGTTGGAGGCAAGAGAAGAAAACGCCACAAACCTCCCGTCGGCTGAGATGGAGGGGGTTGTGGAGTTACTGTTCCCCGGATTGCCTGCTGAGTCTACAGAGAGGCGGGTGGTGGTATTGGTGAGCGTGTCCCGCACGAAGATGTCGTAGGTATTGTTAGTATCCCCCGCCACTATGTTGGAGGCATCAGAATTAAACGCCACAAACCGCCCGTCGGCTGAGATGGAGGGGCTGCCGGAGTTACGATCCGCCTGATTGCCTGCTGAGTCTACAGAGACGCGGGTGGTGGTATTGGTAAGCGTGTCCCGCACGAAGATGTCGAAGCTATTGTTAGTATCCCCCGGCACTATGTTGGAGGCAAGAGAAGAAAACGCCACAAACCGCCCGTCGGCTGAGATGGAGGGGTTATAGGAGCCACGGTTCCCCAGATTGCCTGCTGAGTCTACAGAGACGGGAGTAATGGTCATAAGCCCTCACATTTAAGAGTACAAGTTTGGAGATTTCCTAATGTTACCCACAGCAGACAAGATAGCCCTGCTCATATTCCCCGGCCGTTTTTGGCAAATTCATCAACTGTTTGCTGCGATAATTCATGAACTGCGATCGCTTGCAACAGGTCAAAAGGCAGTGTCAAATGATGTGCTCCAGCTAATAAAGTCTTCACCGCTTCTTCGGGCGATTTAATGCTAGCTGCCAAAATCTCAGTATTAGTTCTCTGCAACACATTTGCCATATCCCGCACTAAGGCAAAACCGTCTCCTAGGAGTCGGGTGGCGCGATTCACGTAGGCGATCGCATATTTAGCCCCCGCTTCTGCTGAGACAACTGCTTGTGATGCGCTGTATATCGCCGTCACCGCGCAAGGAATTTCCGGTGACAAATGCGCTACTGCTTGGAAACCCGCAGCCGTTGCTGGAACTTTCAAAACTGTTTGCCGCCCGATCAACTCAAAAGCGGCTTTTCCTTCTGCTACCATGCCATCAACATCAGATGCCATTAGCTGATAATACACTTCCCCAGGAATCAGTTGTGCCAGTTGTTTAAGGGTTTGCTCAGGAGATAACTCGCTTTTTGCCAAAAGTGTCGGATTAGTAGTAATTCCCCCTATCCATCCGAACTTGCTCGCCCGTGCGGCTTCCGCTACAATTGCAGTATCCACATAAATTGCCATCAGCTCTACACCTTCAGTTTGTTAATATTTCCCAGATGGTTGCTTGCAGATTGATATAAATCCGAGCGAAATTAATTGTTAATTTTTAACAATATCAGAATCTCGGAAATATTACTGTTAAGTAAATATAACACTTCAGTGATGTGCATCATCGGTAGTAGTGCGTGAGTTTTGAATTTAACAGGACTTAGGCTCAGAAACCCCGTTTCTTACAAAAAATGGGTGGAGGACGACCTATCTGTGAATAAATCGGCTTTCTGCGGAAAATTGGCTAAGTGCTATTTAAGATAGCTAACAACTGAAATCAAAACTTTTAAGTCAGTTGGTAACTGCGATTGTCGGGTAAGAAAAACTTGACTCCCCAAATCCCGGATACAAACAAATTACATTTGTAGTAAGAATTATGTATGCAATAACTCCAGGAGGTGACTCAGAAAATGACCGAAGAAAAAAATCAGCAGCCACAAGTCAGCCTTGAGACATCTTCTGAACAACCTCAGTTGGAAAAGTCAGCAGAAACCGCTGAAGAATTCTCGATAAATCTTAAGTCTGAAACTCTGTCTCAAACGGTTGAAAATAACGCCGAAGACCGTTTGAAGGCTCTAGGGCGCTTAATGATGGTGAGCCTAACTTGGTCGCTGGCGGGGCTTTCCAAACGCGAGTAAGTTATAGAACCCTACCGCAACGGGCGAGTTATGATTTGTGAGTTGTGTTGTAAGTTTTGAGTTAAACAAAACTTACAACTCCCCGACTTACATGATGTCAGGTTAGTTGTAAGAAAATCCGTTTTTAGTGAAAACTTTAGTCCTTAAAGCAAGGACTAAAGTTTTCAACAGAGCACTCATAACTTTTCTTTAATTCCTTCAAACGGCCCTAAAAAAGTCGGTTCTGGACGGGTAACGCGCACTTCCCAAAGCGCTTTGAGGACTGCCAGAAATTCGCGGAAACTGTAGCGAATCATGCTATTTTGGCGAAATTTGCCCCAATCTGGCGTTCCTAAGCCGATCGCCTCTACGCCCAACTGGCGGCAGGTATAAACAGCGCGGGCTAAGTGAAAGTTTTGGGTAACTAAAACAGCCTGGGTTATGCCAAAAATCTCTTTCGCCCGGTAGCAACTTTCATAGGTGCTAAATCCGGCATAATCGAGAATGATATTATTAGTCGGTACGCCCTGTGCTTCGGCGTAGTCCTGCATTGCTTGGACTTCGTTGTAATCGACGCTGCTATTGTCTCCTGTCATCAAAAGTTTGTCCACTCGCCCCGCTTTGTACAAATCGACGCCTGCTTGGACTCGATCGGCTAACATTGGGGTTGGAGTGCCGTCTTCCCAAACTCCGGCACCAAAAACTATAGCGATGGATTCAGCAGGCACGTTAGCTATATCGCTGTGGCGGTAGTTGCGGGTAACAAGTCGGACGTAGTAGTTGAGGGCTAGGGGTGTGAGCACTGAGGTTAATATTAACAGCCCGATGGCAAGGCGCCATTGAAATATAAAGGATTTAGGCCACATAAATTCAAGTTAACTTCCTATATAATTACACAAACAGCAACCTTCGCGGGTCTAAAAATTATCAAGTTACCTAATTTACATTATATTGACAAAAATATGATTCAACAACAGCAAAACTTTGAATTGCTGGAATCACTTTTATGGGAACCCAAAAACGGCTATTTTTTGCTAGACAGACATCTTCAAAGATTACAGCTATCGGCTGATTATTTTAATTTCCCCCTATCGCTAACAGAAGCAAGCAAAGCTTTACAAGCATTAAGTATGACTTGCGGGTTAGTCAAACAAAAAATACGGTTAACAATATCTTGTGAGGGAAACATAACATTACAAGCTCAGACACTAGATAGCGGTATCTTAAAAATCGGTGCATCTGTGGGAATTGCCCGCAAACCGATCGATTCTCAAAACCCATTTCTTTACCACAAGACAACTTACCGATTGCCTTATACAATGGCTTTGGAGTCGCAGCCCGAATATCAGGATGTCTTTCTGTGGAATCAAGATGGAGTTATCACCGAATCCACGATCGCCAATATCGTGATCGATACACCCGCAGGTCTAATCACACCTCCCGTCAAGTGCGGTTTATTACCGGGGACGTTTCGTTCTCAACTTTTAGAGGAGGGAAAAATCAGAGAAGAATTAATTACCTTAGATGATTTGCACAGTACCCAAACTCTATTTCTCATTAACTCCGTTAGGGGTTGGATACGCCTCAAAAAAGAAGTAATCCGAGATGTTTGGAAAGTTGTCAGTAATGACTGAGATAACGCTTTCAATCGATTTTAGTAGCGTGCAAACTCTGCACATTACTACTACAGATAGTGTCAAAATTGACTCGTTGCGTAAGTCTTGAAAGTGTTAACCAGAGTGCAATATATTATGAAACAAATACAACCTTGGTATTGGCGAAAGCTTCCCCTAAATCAGCGCAGCGGATCTGAGATTTTTCAAATTTTATTTCTCGGTCAAACTGCCCACCGTGCAGGCTCAATATCGGATTGTGTCCCCCGCGATATGGCCGTTCTGCTAGAAAGTCCAGTTACATCTTCTACTAACTTGGCACGATATTCTATTTGTGCAGGTTCTCCCCGGATAATTGATGGTCAATCTCAGCTATGGACACCGCCAGTCGGTGAAATTTTACCTTTTTTACGCGCTCTTTTGGACTCTCAAAAGCAAAATTTAGCAGTGAATGTACCGCCGGAAATTCCTTTTACTGGGGGTTGGTTGGGATGGCTAGGTTATGATTTAGCATGGGAAATCGAACACCTGCCCCAACTCAATACCGATCCGCTTCCTTTCCCGGTTAGCTGTTGGTACGAACCAGAATCTTTTGCGGTTTTAGACGGTCAAACGCAAATTCTCTGGTTGGCTGCGAGTCAACCTTCTCACCTCGATGTTATGCAGCATCAATTAGAGCAAACTGATCGAGAAATAATCGAGAATAATTTACCGGAGAATTATCAACAAAATTCCGCTACTCCTATTTTTCACCTATCTCAGAGTCAGTATAAAGAAATAGTGCAAAAAGCTCAGAAGTATATTCATGCCGGCGATATTTTTCAGACTAATTTATCTTTGCGGTTTGAAGCCCGTACAGATTGCAGTAGTTGGTCAATTTACCGCGCTTTGCAACGGATCAATCCTTCGCCTTTTGCAAGTTATTGGCAAACTCCGTGGGGGGCCATAGTTAGTTGTTCGCCGGAAAGACTCGTTCAATTATTAGGAAAAAAAGTGGATACTAGACCGATCGCGGGAACGCGACCGCGAGGTTTAACCGGCATTCAAGATGAGCAGTTAGCACAGGAATTAATAGAGAATATCAAAGAAAGAGCCGAACATATTATGTTAGTTGACTTAGAGCGCAACGATATCGGGAGGGTGTGTGAATGGGGCTCGGTAAAAGTTAACGAATTTCTGACGATTGAACGCTACAGTCACGTGATGCACCTCGTCAGTAATGTTATCGGTACATTAAGAGGAGATTGTGACGCGATCGACTTAATTCGAGGGGTATTTCCGGGCGGTACGATTACAGGTTGTCCGAAAGTGCGCTGTCTGGAAATTATCGAAGAATTGGAACCCGTGAAGCGCAATTTATTTTACGGTTCCTGCGGTTATTTGGACTGGCGCGGCAACCTGGATTTAAATATTTTGATTCGCACCCTTTTATATGCCCCAAAAAGTGACGGTACGACCGGGGGAATTGTTTGGGGACAAGTGGGTGCAGGGATTGTTGCTGATAGCGATCCAGAAAGGGAATGGCAGGAATCGCTGCATAAAGCTCAAGCTCAAGTTAATGCTTTGAAATTAGCACAAATATTTGATTAGATGCGTGTTATATAAATTGAATTGTTAAGACTGTGGAAAATTTAGATTACCAATTTACTTTGGATGTAATACTGATTGAAATAGAGAAAAAAGAAGATTTCTTGTATTATTAATGTTAGGAAACTGTTGGTAGGGTGTCGCCTGATAGTGTTTTTAGCGATCGCACTGTGAGCCAGATTCTGGGCGAACTCATGGATATTAGACGAGACTGCCAAAGCTGGTTAGCTGTTGGATAAGCTCACTATCACGATCGGAAAGGAAAAGCACAAGCAATTAACCAAACCCCTCAATGGCTGATTCCTGCCAGAATTTATGAGACTTCTTCAACAATTCTTGTGGGGCAGGCATCCTGCCTGCCCAAGACTTGCTTTTCACTCCTATGTGTATTGATTGTCCGAACCTACTGCCTCAGAAATAGAACTAAATCCCCCTTCTTCTAACTTTTGCAACAACCCTTGTAGAATCCGGCGCACCATCCAAGGCCCTTCGTAAACCCAACCGGTGTAAACTTGAATTAAACTCGCACCGGCGGCTATTTTTTCCCAAGCATCTTCGGCGGTGAAAATGCCGCCAACTCCAATTATGGGTAATTCGCCTTTTGTATATTGCCAGATAAATCGGATTACTTCTGTCGATCGCTCCCGCACAGGAAGTCCGCTAATTCCCCCGGCTTCTTCGGCGATTGGTTGGCCTGTTTCTCGCAATATTTGTGTTTTCAATCCATCGCGGCGGATGGTGGTATTTGTGGCGATAATTCCTGCTAGTTGGTAGGTTTTTGCTAAGTCGAGGATTGATACGATCGCCTCCGACTCCAAATCCGGCGCAATCTTGACTAAAATTGGCTTGCTTCCCTGATTTTCTTGTTGCAAAATTTCCAAAATTGTGCTTAGCCCAGCAGCATCTTGGAGCGATCGCAACCCAGGCGTATTCGGAGAGGAAACGTTCACTACAAAATAGTCGCCCCAATCTTTCAGCAGCTTAAAACTCTCCAAATAGTCGGCTGCGGCTTGCTCTAACGGTGTTACCTTAGATTTACCGAGATTGATGCCCAAGGGGAATCGAGACTGAGGCATGGGGCGCGAGGCATCGAATTTTGAGTGTTTCTGTGCTGCCTGAAACCGGGCTGCCATTGCCGCGGCTCCTTGATTGTTAAATCCCATGCGGTTGAGGGCTGCACTGTCCTGAGTCAATCGAAACAAGCGAGGTTGGGGGTTTCCCGGCTGTGGTTGACAAGTGACAGTGCCGAGTTCGGCAAAGCCAAAGCCAAAATTTGCCCAAATATCGGCAGCTACGCCGTTTTTATCAAATCCGGCGGCTAAGCCGACAGGATTGTTAAAGCTCAGTCCCCACAAAGATTGTTCGAGGCGAGAATCTTGAACTCCCAAAGATTTCTGCAATCGCCAGAGCATTTGGCTGGTTGCGGGGTTTGACTGGGTTCTGGCTGCGAGTTCGAGAACTTGGAGAGTGCGGTTGTGCAGCCACTCGGCATCGGTTTTCAATACGGAAAACAACAGCGGGCGTACACTTGATTGATAAATATCCAATGATTTGTACTGGGGCAATTTACAAATTAGAAATGAGAAGGGAAATAAAAATATTCAGGAGCAGACAGTGAAGGCGAAGTTTTTACTTCAACTTCGATCGACTTTATCCAATGTTTTAGATTGAGGGATAAGTGAGACGATTATATTATAAGTTGATTCTTTTGCATTTTAATTTTTTGAATTTTTAAGTTAGTAATTTTAAATTAGACAAAGGTGCGGGGAAGCTTGGAAATGGGGCAGCAGCAAAGACCAAAGGATTTAGACGAACAAATCGCGACCTTGGAGCGCGTTCTCCAGACTCTCCGAGAAGAGGAGAACGTTGAAGTGCTACTTTCGACCACACTCGGTTACTTGCAAACGGAATTTGACTGGCGGTTGATTTGGATCGGGTTGTACGATCGACAGGCCCACCGATTGTTCGGAAAAGGCGGCATGACTCCTAACGGCGACCTGTCTTTTCTCAAACAGCGCTTTGCTCTCAGTCCGGGGGATTTGCTCGAACAAGTGGTGATTCAGCTCCGGCCGGTGGGAGTCCCGGATTTGCGATCGGAAAGTAGAGCCGGAGAATGGCGCAAAGCAGCTCAAACTTTCAATATTCAAGGCACGACTCTGTTTCCGCTCCGCTACAAAGACCGCTGCTACGGCGTGATTTTGCTCGGCACAGACCTGTGGGGAGCGTCGCCAAAGTCGGGGGAAAAAACCCAGTTGGCGATCGTATTTGGAGCGCTGGCAACTGCTCTTTATCAAATAGAAAAAGACTGGCAGCGACAACAAGTTAAACACCCAGATGAGTCTCTTTTAGCGCTGCTTTCGCAGTTGGGAGAATTGCGATCGCTCGACCAATACTTGCAAGCGGTGGTCGAACAAACTCATGAATTTATCGAGCCGACGCGCACCAATGTTTATTGGTTTGAGCGAGAGCGACGCTATTTTTGGCGCCGAGTCAGCAACCGCGAAGTTGCTCCGGGTTTGGGCGGGCCGAGCCGAGCGGCTTCGGGCATCACCGTTCAAGACTTGGGCGAATTTTATCAGGCTTTGGGCAGAGAAGAAATGGTTTGGATCGGTGAATCTCAAAGTTCTCTGAAAACTGAGCTGACGGGGCGGTTGATGCAGCAAATCCGCGCTCGCTCTCTGTTGGCTGCGCCGATTGTTTCAGAAGGGGAATTGTTGGGATTTTTGGCAGTCGAAGCCGGCGAGCCCCGGATTTGGCAAGACAATGAAAAGCATTACCTGCAGGGAGTGGCGCAGTTAGTGGCTCTGACGGCTCCGGTGTCGGAGATGGAGGAGAGGATTCAGCAAACTGAGATCGATCGAGATTTAACTGCCGGAATAGCTCACGCCATCTACAGCGATGCTGACTGGGAGGCGACTTTGAAAAATACCGCCGAACAGTTGTGCGAGCGGCTCAAATGCGAATACTTTTTGCTGCTGCTGTACGGCGAAGAACAAAATCGCTTTGAAATTGTCTGCCAAAATCTGCCCCGCAACCGCAGATCAGTGCCGTCGCCACTCAACGCCCTCGATGTGGCTGACGTGGGGCTGTTGCAAGAAAGCGAACCTGTGGCGATTGAAAATTGGGAGGAAGACGGGCGGTTGGGTGCTTGGCGGGAAGTGTTGGGGGAGGCGGGGGTGCGATCGCTTTTGGCATCGAACACGAGGGGGAAAAAGAAAGAGGGAGAAAACCCGAATCTAAAATCGAAAATCGCTAATCGAAAATCGATCGAGGGTTTGCTGGTTGTCGGACACAATGCAACTCGCACTTGGAGGCGATCTGAGCAAGAATTAGTTCGGCTAGTGGGCCAACAGCTAGGATTGATCCTGCACTCCTGGCAGCAGAGTGCGGAAATCGACAAATATCAGCACTTTGAGCGATTGCTCAAATCGGGTTTGGCGGTTTTGCACCATTCTCCTGATGAGCAATCTGAGCAAGAGATATCTGCTGCTTCACCGACGATGTTCCCAGAGTTGCCGCTACAAAAGCTCGATCGTAACTTTGCTCAACACGTTTCCCAGACACTTTCCTGTCCTTTAGTAGCCCTAATTACTTGGAATCCCGGTCAGGAGGAAGGTTCCATCGTGGCGACGGTAGCTGCCAATCCCGTATTTGCCCTCAATCCCGAGGCGGTGATTCCTGTCAAAACAGATGCCTTGATCCAACAAACCCTGGCAGAAGCGGGCGTGCTGCAACAGAGCACGAGCCAACTGCCGCTGGCGACGAAGCGGTGGCTCCGCAGTCCGGGAATTGGCGAGATTCTGACGGTGGCGCTGCGGACTGCCCCAGAACACGCTCCGGCGGGCATTGTGGTGGCTGCGGACGCTCCGGGCCGCCAGTGGTCGGAGTTGTCGGTGAGTTTACTCAGCTCGATGGCGTCTCAGTTGGCTTGGTGGCGCAGGTATTTGGCGGTGCAATCGGCCCAGGAGTCGCAGCGATTGGATCTGGAGCTGCTCAACTGGTACAAACAGCGCCGTTTTGAGGAGTTTTACCGCACTGTGGGAGCGGGGGTGAAGGAGTTGGGGGAGTTGAGTCAGTCGATTTTGCAGTCGGCGAAGGAGCAAAAGGATGCTCTGAAAATTTTGCGCTACCAACAGGTTTTGCGGCAAATTGGCAATGCTTTGGGGTCAACTCATTTGCTGCTGAAACAGGAACAGTGGCGGCTGCAATTCGGACAAGATGCGGTGCCTGTGAGCGCTTGGCTCAGGCGATCGCTCGATCGAACGGCCTCCCTGGTCAAACAGTCGCAAGTCTTGCTGGAAGTGCACAGAGAAATTGCTGTGTCGATGCCTGCGGGTCAGACTTTGAGCGTTCGCGGCGACAGCATCAAGCTGGATTTGATCTTGTGCGAATTGCTCGCGGCGGCTTGCAGGCGCTCTGCTGTTGGCGCCAAGATTGAGATTCGCTCTCAGTTGTTGGGAGAAGATTGGCTAGAATTGTCTGTGAGCGATAGCGGCGCGTGCGATCGACAGTTAATTGCTGCCTTCAACGGCGGTTCCGGGCCGGACATATTAGCCGTTTCTACTTCCAATAGGTCGATCGTGCAAAATCTCTTAGTTTATCAGCGAGCGGTACGCTTAATGGGGGGAAACTTTTCTATAGAAATGTTAGAAAACAATTTAATTGTGGCTCGTTTGGTGCTGCCCCTAGCCCATTCTTAAAATTCTGTACCGGCGATTTCACCCCAATCTGTAATTCACATACGAGGTACTTATAAACCAGCCCCTACCTAACTTCTAGCGGTAAAGTGCTTCAGGTGCACGCTACATAATTAGGTTCTGCGTCCAAGAGTGGATAATTGATATCAACTCGGTTTGATTCGGACTTGTATTAGATCGAGTTCTGTTAGGTCGTAAGATTAAATGAACCGCGAAGACGCTCATAGCGCGAAGGAAGAACTGCACCTTCTTCTTTCTCTTCCTTCGTGTCCTTTGCGCCTTCGCGGTTTAATCATTCCGATGCAACCGGATGCGATATAACATCCAAGGTATTAAAAACCCTCTGCCTAAACCGATGAAGTAACAGTTTCCGCCGCCTCAGAACTCGGGAAAAACCTTTGAGTAATCCAAGCAGTTACAATATGAGAAAGCAATCCCATCGGCCCAGCAAAAAAACACAAAGCCAAAGAATGAACCGTCCAAACTCCTGTCCGCTGTCCTTCCAAATAAATCCAGCGCCCGACAAACAAGTCCATCACTAAAAAATGTATCCATCCCGTAGCCGCCGCCGTTTCCTCCCCCAGAAACTTAGCAATATCTGCTAGCTTGGGATTGGACAAAGCAGCCGCATTTTCCGCAGTCAGACTGCTACCAAACAAATATATGTACAAAACGGCTAGCACTGCAAACGGAATAAAGGAATTCATCACTTTTCGGGTAATTCCCCAGTTTGGTAATAAAATCATAATTGCCCAGAAAGGCACAACGAACAGATTACCGACATTAAAAATTAGTTCTGGTGTCATAGTTGGCTCTTGGCTCCTGCGAATGCAATTCAATTAAGGATGTTAAGATTACTTTACACAATTTTTGCCGAAATTTCTCAAAAGCCGAAAAAAATGTCATTCACAAATGAAATAGAATTGCTATACTTATCTAAAATTTAAAATCTCGCATCTAAAATCGATTAAGGCAGCACAGCCCATGACAACTTATAATAACTTTCCCGATTTGTGCAAGCAAAAAGAGAATCTCTCGCTTGATGCTAAACATACGGTAGAAATACTGTTGCAAATATCAGATACTCCCGAGTGCGATCGAGCCAACGCACTGCTTTCTAATACAACAGAACTTAACCTCAAAAATCTTCAAATTACCGATATCAGTCCCCTCTCATCTTTCACTAAACTTACTAATCTTATCCTCGGCAGCAATCGAATATCTGACCTCGCTCCCCTGCAATCTTTAACCAATCTGAAAACTTTGATTATGGATGTTAATCAAATATCAGATATCAGCCCGCTTTCATCTCTAATAAATCTGAGTCAACTCGTTCTCGATACCAATCAAATCTCAGATATCAGTCCCCTAGCAGGTCTAACTAATCTTACCGCACTTGTCTTGTTTGACAACAAAATTTCCGACATCACTCCGTTGCAAGCTTTAACGAACTTAAATGCGCTGATCCTCTACAACAATCAAATTTCTGATCTCGCTCCTTTGACAAATTTGACTGCCCTCGATACACTATACCTTTACAATAATAAAATATCGGATATAACCCGGCTTAGTTCTTTAAAAAATCTCACTACGCTCTTTCTATTCGGAAATAAAATATCTGACATTACTCCGCTGGCATCGCTAACTAACTTAAATAAATTGGTTTTATTCCAAAATCAAATCTCTGATATTAGTCCTTTGACATCGCTCACTAATTTAATTGAACTAAACCTCGGTAACAATCAAATATCCGACATCAGCCCGCTGAAATCGTTAACTAATTTGACTGAACTTTATCTGTTCAACAATCCGATTTCCGATACCAGCGCGCTGCAAGCTTTAAATAATTTATTTTTGCTAGACTTGTACAACAATCAAATCTCTGATATCAGTTCCCTGCAATCTTTGCAAAAGTTAACTACACTGGACTTGCGCGGGAATCCCATTGTTAATAAAATTTGCCCTGTCAATCCTGAATCTATATGTCGGTTTTAATTATTAAGGCCGAGGCAAGAGGGCAGTTTATAGAGTATAATGTTGAACGTCAATATCAGGAGAAAGTGATGAGTGGACACGATGCTTTGATGTTAGGATTGCTGCTGTTGCCCGGTTTGGCTTTGTCGATCGCAATTCTGGGCGCTTTTGCCGCTGGTGGATAATCAGTCTTTAGCACTCATCAGCGCTCCAGCAAGCAGTTTACTGGTTCCGAGAGGGCGGGTTTATCTATTTGTTGAGTTGCCGGAAATATCTTGGGCAAAACCCGCCCGCTTCCTCTACCAATTTACAAAAATTGTGCTGTCACATCCGAATTTACCAAAGTATTCGCGCACAAAATACCCGATGCTGCGACGGCGGGGACGCCAATTCCCGGCATGGTGCTGTCTCCCACCCGATACAAGCCTTTGACTGGTGTTTGCGGCCCGGGAAATGTGCCTTTTCCGGCGGCAATTGCAGGCCCGTAAGTTCCTTGATATCGGTGCAAAAATCGGGCGTGGGTTAGCGGTGTGCCGAGCGACTCTAAAACTATTCGCGATCGCAAATCCGGTATAATTCTTTCTAAAGCTTGAAACAGAGATTGCGATCGCTCTTGCTTTTTCTGGTGATACAATTCGCCATATTCCCAACCTTCGTAAGGTTCCAATGTATAAGCGTGAACGGCGTGATGTCCGGGCGGCGCCAGAGTTGCATCCCACACCGTAGGAATCGAAATCATGCAAGTATTTCCGGGTACTGTAATGTCAATCTTGCTGTCGTGAACGACGACGTGGTGGCCGGTCAAACCTTCGAGTCCTTCGGCTTTAATTCCTAAATGCAGGTGCATGAAACTCTCTACTGCGGGCATCGACAAAGCGTTTTTTCGGTAGCTTTCCGGCAAATCTTCAGGTCGCAGTAATTTTGTATAAGTATCCCAGATTGTGGCATTTGAAATGACAATTGGGGCGCTGATAACTTCGCCATTTTGCAAGCGAACGCCGGTGGTTTTGCCGGATTCAACTAATATTTGCTCGACAGAAGTTCCCAGGCGCAACTTTCCTCCCCAGCGCTGCAAACCTCTCACTAAAGCATCGACGATCGCACCGCTGCCACCTACAGGATATTCGATCGCACAGCGCGATCGTTCGCCAATCATAAAAGCTATTTCCGGCGCGACAGTTCCGTGCGCTTTCAAACCCGACAGCAAAAAGCACTCCAAATCAATCAAACGCCGCACCCAAGGATCGCGCACATCCCGATCCATCAAGGAACCGGCAGAGCCCGCGATCGCACCTACTAGCGGCAACAGCTTCAGCAAAGCAGGCGAGTACCGAGACAGCAAAACAGGTATTAACTGCCAGTCGGATCTCAGCGCTAAAGCCGGAATTCCACGCAAAGCTTCATACAAAACTAATAAGTTTTGTTGAAATTGCTGTAATTCTACAGCACCTTGCGGTGCGAACTTAGCTATAGCATCTAAGTAACTTCTCGCATCAGCATAAACCGGTAAACTTCCCTCTGGAAAATGGTAATGCCCCAGCGGATCGTAGGAAATTGCTGCGATCGATTCCTCCAAAACATCAAAAACTTGCCGCAAAGGATTGAACGACCGGGGGTCAGTCAAACCGCAATAAAAAGAAGGCCCCGAATCAAAGTGAAATCCCCGGCGCGAAAAGCTGTGAGCTGCCCCGCCCGCTATTGTGTGGCTCTCGCAGACGAGCACCCGCTTGCCGTAGCGAGCTAGCATCGAGCCGGCGACTAAGCCGCCAATACCGCTGCCAATTACGATCGCATCAAAGTCTTGCATTTATCAAATATGGTATAATTGTATTATTTCTTACTTACTGTTGACAGGGTAGTTTTATGGGAGGAAAACTATGAAAGCTTTATCTATTTTAGATGAAGTTGTTCGCGAATTAGAACAAGACCTCAATATCTCGCGCATTAAAAAAATAATATTTTTTGCTTGTAAAGAGTCCTGGGAAAACGATCCGGCCCAACTCGCCAGCGCAGATCTAAGGATTTTAATTGAAGAACTGTGCGCCAAATACAGCAGGTTAGAAGATATTGAAGCAGTTTTAAATAGTATAGTCTCTAAGGTTAATAAAAAAACCGAGTATGCTTTAGTAGCAGACCTCATAGTCTGTCAACTTAGCAGGCTGTATGAATTTGAAGATTTCACCAAATTAGAAATAAACATATCGAGTTTTGGCGGTCAGGAAGCTCCCGCATTTGAAGAGCACTTTAGTTCGGAAATACCCAGCAGCGAAGAAAGTGCAAGAAACCCCGGCAAATTATTTGATGTCCGACAAAAAATTTTGCAGCAAACAAATCCGCTAAGGGCGAAGATCCTAATTTTTTCTACTCTTTATCACGAGTTTACTTTTAGCGATCGCGATTGGCTCCTGCTGAAAACTCAAGAACTTGACAATCTACTGCGACAACTGTTTAATGTCTGTGGCAGCCTAGCCGAACTGGAATCTCAGTTGTACAGAACTGCTAGCAATCTCGACAACAGAGATGAAAACGACCAAGCTGCGAGCGTAATCATCAAAGCGATGAATCATTGTTACGCAAAAATGCAACAGGAAGAACCGGATGAAGCCGAATCTTCGGCTAGTGAAGATTACGATCAGACACATTTAAACAACAGTGTTTATGAAGAGAGGGAGCTGGTGGACAGACGCAGCGATTATTTTGATCCAGGCGAGATTACTCACATCCTTCAAGCTGCTCCATCTCACTATCATTATGACCCCCAAAAGAGTTATTTAGTGCCGGACACGGCAGAAAATGTACCGTTTAAAGAACCCGAAACCAGCAATAATTATGCTACCGATTTCAGACCGGAAATGGTAGAAACATTCCCCGTTGCAGAAATGCCGACTATTATCGAAACTTTAGAACCGGCGGCTCCTGTTATTATAAATATTAGCGATTCCATCAAACGCAAGTTGGAATTGGAAGAAGAAATGACAGAATTAGTCAGTCAAAGTGCTAACTCCGCAACGGCGCAAATAGAAAATATATTCACCAAGTTAGAAGCTGCTTTGAACGGAAAATTTTCTACGGGAAGTCCAGAGGAGCGTTTGTACTGGAAATATAAAAATCTCAGAGAGTATGTAGGAAAAGTTCAGAAGTTTACCGATAAAATGCTGGAAATTTTGATCGAATTGGAGTCAAAAGAAAGCGGTAAATATCCTTCTGAAATCACAGAAAACCTGGATGACAATATTTCAGACATACCGCAGGAAAACTCTACCCATAAAGCAAATCAGTATCAGCTTCTGGAAATGGCAAAACAAGGCAAACCAAAGGCGATCGCCCAATTGATTAATCAATTGCTACAGCCTAAAGGAATTGCTGCTACAGCGGGATTTAAAGACGGTTGGCTCCATGTGATTCTAGAGTCTGCTGAAGTACCAAACCAACAGGCGACAGCTACATACATTCACAAAAAACTCTGTACTTTAAAATCAAAATATCTTACTCATGTGAAAATTCACGGGCGACAGTTAGGTAATAAAACAGTCTTTTGGACTCAAGAATTTGTCAATCAAACTCATTAAATGCCCTACTCAAGTCTGGGGTAACACAAACTAAGTCCGCTTGCGTCAACTGAAATTCAAGAAATTTCATCAAATTTCTCAGACTCAAGTCTGGCGCTACAAAAACTAAGTCCGCTTGCGCGAACAGACATTTAACAAGTCTAGAAATAGCAGATTGTACCTAATTAACAACAAAAACCAATATGAATGCCAGCGAAATTTTAAGGCGATATACATCAGGAGAACTAGATTTTCAAGGTATGAATCTCAGAGGGGTATACCTGAGCGGTGCCGATTTAATTGGCGTCAATTTAAGCAGTGCTGACCTCTGGGGTGCAAACTTAGCGATGTCGTACCTGAGCAGAATTAACCTTCAGCGCGCCAATTTAACTAATGCAAAGCTCTGCGGTGCTAACTTAAATCAGGCAAACTTGAGCGGAGCAAATTTGTCCGATGCAGACTTCCACGGAGCGACTTTGCAAGGTGCAGACTTTCGCAAAGCTAACATCTCTTTGGCAGTTTTTATTGATGCAAATTTGAGCGATGCAGATATGCGAGGTGTCAACTTGCAGGGTGCAGATTTGCGCGGTGCGTGCTTGCGGGGTGCAAATTTGCGGAAGGAGCTGCGGCTTTTTGAGGGTGCAAATTTGCGGGGTGCAAATTTGCAAGGTGCAGATTTGCGGGGCGTCAATTTACAAGGTGCAGATTTGACTAAAGCTAATCTCAGTCACGCTAATTTGACTGAAGCATTTCTGGGAGAAGCAAATCTGACTCAGGCAAATTTGAGCGAAGCTATTTTAGATGGCATATTTTTGACTGAAGCAACTTTGGTAGAAACAAATTTTTCCTGGGCTGTAATGGCCAATGCTAAGTTGGAAAGAGCTGTGTTACTTGATGCTGAATTGGCGGGCGCTAATTTGCGCGGTGCATTTATGACTGATGTTAAGTTGAGCAATGCTAATTTAATTATGGCTGACTTGAGTCGAGCTAATTTGGTGCGGGCTGATTTGAGTCGAGCTAATTTTAATCAGGCAAATTTGAGTGAAGCTGATATGACTGATGCTTACCTGGCTAGAACAGATTTGCGGGAGGCAAATTTGCACCGCACAACTTTGATTAGGGCAGACTTGAGCACGGCTAATTTAGCGGGTGCTCAATTGCGCGGTACAATTATGCCGAATGGAGAAATGCACGGGTAATTACTTCTAGTAGCAATTTAAGGCTGTCGCCAAAAGAGTTAATCTTCCACCCTGTGATTTAACAATTATTAGTAAAAATAAGCTGGGTAGGAGAGCCGTCATTAATTTAATAGTTAAGGCCATTTTGTAGCATTCACAACTGGAGGGCAATGCTGTGTTAGATACAGGAAAAATTTTACAAGAACGTTATCAATTGCAACAGCGTTTAGGACGCACAGCGGCCGGTCATCAAACTTGGCTAGCAGTGGATTTAGAGTCTCAAGAACAGGTGACGCTGAAAATGTTAGCTTTCAGCCCCGAAATGCACTGGGAAGAACTCAAGCTTTTTGAAAGAGAGGCACAAGTTTTGCAGGCGCTAAATCATCCCCGCATTCCTTGCTATCGAGATTATTTTTCCCTAGAGCGGGAAGCCGGAGCAGGATTGCCTTGGTTTGGGTTAGTGCAAGATTATATTCCGGGATTTTCACTTCAGGAATTGTTAGAAAAAGGCAAGAAATTTTCAGAAAAACAAGTACGCAAAATTGCCACTGAAGTGCTGGAAATTTTAATTTATTTGCATGAATTAAGCCCCCCTGTTTTGCACCGAGATATTAAGCCGAGTAATTTAATTTGGGGGGAAGATCAGCACGTTTATCTAGTAGATTTTGGGGCGGTACAAGCTCAAGCGGCGGTGACAGGTGTAACGTTTACAGTGGTAGGAACGAGTGGCTATGCACCCTTAGAACAGTTTTGGGGGCGGGCGGTGGCGGCTTCGGATTTGTATGCTTTGGGAGCTACTTTAATTCATTTGTTAACGGGGATGACTCCTGCGGATTTGCCACAGAAAGATTCTCGGATTCAGTTTAGCGATCGCGTGAGTGTGAATCCCACTTTGGTAAGCTGGATTGAGAAGATGACGGAAATCGCCTTAGAAAAGCGTTTCAGCAAGGCTAGAGAGGCTTTAGCAGCTTTGAAATCGGGAAAAATACAAGGGGCTAATCTTCAAATTCCGACTGTTTGGAAAATTGCTAAACCACCTCACAGTCGCATTCAAGTTAGCAAATCAGCAGCGGAGTTAAACATTAAAATTCCGTCTACTTTAGCCAGAAAGCCTTTTTTAGGTGCTTTTATAGGAATATTAACTATACTGCTATCTTGGCCGATAGTTTTAGCATATTTGCAAGTAAATGTCAGTATGGGATTAGGATTTTTTCCGCTTGTAGCAAGTATGTTACTTAAGATTTTGGGCAATGGTACTAAAATTACATTTAACCGGAACTACTTTAAACTGGAACATCAGATATTTGGTTGGAGTTATTTAGGACAAAGGGGGGAAGTTTCTGAGATTTTGGGTGCTTTTCTATACCATACTTATCAGGGAAATCAAATCAGGATTCGTTCAGGTAACGAGAGGGGAACTTACTTTTATACTTTAGCAACAAATTTGAAAGAGGTTGAGGCGGCTTGGTTAGCGCAAGAAATTCAAGATTGGTTAAATTTAAGATAAATTTTTGTAGGGCGAAGCCTTGGTGATTAATTTTTTTTGTATAATAGACGTCTCCCAACTAAAAATTGGTGGCGCGCTCACTTCTTATAGGGTGTCTAAAATACAGCAGATTCCAGGTTCATTAAGTACAGTAGCAACAGCTTGTAAACCAGACTGCTTGATCAAAAAATTGATGCTACTTTAAAAGAGTTATGCCAAGGCTTTCAAAAAAAGACCCCAATCAAAGTCAGTATATCTTATTACGCGATCGCCCAAAAAACATTGAATTTTAATTCAAATTTATTCCTTCACAGGCAAAACTATGGCAAACTCAGTGCCCACTCCAGGCTCGCCATTCACCTCAATGCTTCCGCCATGTTTTTCTACCGCAATCTGGTGGACAATTGCCAGCCCCAATCCTGTTCCTTTGCCGACACCTTTCGTCGTGAACAAATGGTCGAATATCTGCTGTTTAAATTCCTCTTTGATCCCAGTGCCGTTATCAGCAATTTTAATTTTAATGTACCCTTCGCCGACTATATCCGTGCGAATCGTGATGCGGTTGGGATTGGCGGTAATTTCGCTAAAAGTGCGTCCTATATTTGACTCTTCTAAGGCATCGATCGCATTGGCAAGCAGGTTCATAAAAACTTGATTCAATTGACCGGGAAAACATTCGATTTTAGGGAGATTGCCGTATTTAGTTATCACTTCGATCTGCGGGCGGTGTTCGTTTGCTTTGAGGCGGTGTTTCAAAATTAAAATAGCGCTATCAATGCCTTCGTGAATATTAAAAGGAACTTTGTAGTCTTTGTCGCCTCGGGAGAAGGTACGCAAACTGTTGCTGATGCTGCAAATGCGCTCGCATCCGAGTTGCATTGAATCAATCATCTTCGGTAAATCTTCCAAAAGATAATCGAGGTCTATCTCTTCCGCGTGGTCTGCTATTTCGGATTGCGATGCAGCGGAGCGATACAATTCTAAGTGTTCGATAACATCTTCCAAACTTCTTTTACCTTCGCTTAAATTGCCAGAAATAAACCCAATCGGATTGTTAATTTCGTGTGCGACTCCCGCGACTAAATTACCCAATGCCGACATTTTCTCATTTTGCACGATTTGCAGTTGTGCTTGTTGTAAATTTTTTAAAGTTCGTTCTAGCTGTTGATTTTGCTCTTGCAAAAGTTCGGCGGCTCGCTTGCGCTCAGTGGCATCAACACCCAAACCAATAATCCCGATCGTCTCGCCCTGGGAATTTTTTAACTGCACTTTCGTGATTTCTAAATCGTGTAGTTTGCCATCAACAAGTCTGAGAATTTCGCTGGAGTAATGCGGCAAATCTTGAGCAAGGCAGGCGGCATCGGAAACCAGACAGCCCGCTGCATTTTCCCCCAGTATATCTTTATAATGCTCAACAGCTAGGAAATCGCTCAGAGGCACGCCCACATCTTGAGAAAATGTCTTGTTCAAAAACTGTACTTTACCACTGGGATTCACCATCCAAATCCAAATCGGAGCGACATCAAGAATCGCTTGGAGCATTTTCTTCTGATCGGCAAGCTGAGCTTCGGTTCGGCTAATTTTTACTAGCGATCGCTCTAATTGTTGGTTGTAATCCTGATATTTTTTATATAGCAGAGCATTTTGCAAACAGATGGCTGCCTGGGAACACAGGAGATTGAGAAGTTGCAGGCGATCGCGGGTAAAAACTCTTGCGGTTAAGCGATTTTCCAGATACAAAATGCCGACTAAGTTGCCCCGATCGAGAATCGGCCAACACAACAGGCTCTGCGGTTGGTATCTGAGGATGTAGGAGTCGGAATCCCAATCACGTTGTTGAGCGAGATCCCGAATAATCACAGGTTTCAATAAATTTTTAACGCAGTCAACAATTTTGAGGGGCAAGATATCTCTGTTTTCATCGAGTGTTGCCGATGATAAGTCGATCGCCCACTCGAGTCCCGAATTGTCGAGCGCGCTGGTAGCGGCGATATCCCATTGATTGCCGTTGGGCAAAATCAGCGCTCCTTTGTCAGCTCCTGTATTTTTCATCGCCAGTTGCATCAGTTTGGCAATCAGTCGATCGAGTTCTCTTTCACTAGAGAGCGCTTGACAAGCTTTTAGCAGCGTTGAAAAATTCCCGAAATCTGAGACGCTCGCCGAAACAGACGGATGAATGGATGGATGAATGGATGGATGAAGCGATTGATTTGGCCCCGCAGGTGTTGGAAAATTTGCTAATGGATTTGCAGGGAGTTTTGCAGGTTCTAAAATCGGTTTTAATAATTGAGGATAACGTTTTTCTAAGTCATCAATTTTTGCTCTATCTCCCCAGCGGACATAGCAATCATAGGCATCTATCATGTAGAGTCGGGCAATTTTTTCCCTTCCTAATGACAGGTAAAACTTAGCAGCGAGTTCGCAGGCAAGAGCTTCTTCATTGACATATTCGTTAGCTTTAGCTCCGGTAATAGCTCGATCATACAATTCCATTGCTTCTGCTGTCTGTCCCAAAACGCCCAACAATTCTGCCTCAACCAGATCGAACTTGTGTTGGTAATTGATCGGTGTATGATGCGCGAATTCTTTTAGTTTTTTCTGACTAGCCCCAACGCGCTTAAGGATTTGTTGGCGCTCCGCCGGTGCGGCATCTGCATAGATTGCCAAATCTGCCAGCGCATCATAAAAGTCGTGCATCATCGTTACTAGCATCAAAACACCATTCCCAAGATAAGGTTTGCCTCCATTTCCCCTGTCGATTGGCTACGGATTACGGCTCGAATATATCCCGAATCCGTGGCCTCTT
Source organism: Microcoleus vaginatus PCC 9802 (assembly GCA_022701275.1). Classification (NCBI taxonomy): domain Bacteria; kingdom Bacillati; phylum Cyanobacteriota; class Cyanophyceae; order Oscillatoriales; family Microcoleaceae; genus Microcoleus; species Microcoleus vaginatus. Next base: position 5,841,868 of record CP031740.1, on the reverse strand, counting down.
TTTGCTAAAATTTATACACCTCCATGTGGCAGATAACAGTTAAGATTAATTGAAAGATTGGAAGGTTTAATGTATTTGTAAATAACCTGGCTGCGTTCGAGTTCGTCGAGAATGTCTGTTCGGCGGATGACTATTTCTACCGATCCAATTAACGGTCACTAATGCAACTTTTTTGGATTTGGGCAGCACCGCGTCCCGGACATCCTTAGCCACAACGACGTAGGTTTGAGAATTTTAGCGGCGGGTGGTTGGTCCTTCTCGGGTAAGAACCGATCGATAGCCGATCGAGAATCTGTGTACAATTGCGCGATCGGGCGATATCCCGGCATTACCGCAGTGAAATCTACTACATCTACTGTTGCGTCCATATCGGCTGACCTCAACTCCGACATTAGCTTGACAAAACTTAGTGTATCTATCTTAGGGCATAAACCGCATAATTTTTGATCGCCAGATCGAAAATTCCCATTATCTGTTAATGAACAACATTTTATACTTTGGTGATCGGGATTAAAGCTTTTTACTTACGTATAACTTTCTCCTGTTAATCTCAAATGCGATTCAATGAACGCGAAATACCGTATAAACACCGCAGTTTCCTGTCTTGAAAAATACCATGGGTAATTAATTGAATTTAATATAGCTCGATCGCCCAAATTTCCGCGAAGCGGCTCAAAAAGTTAATACCTTAAAAAGTCCAAATACAATCTATAGAAATTATAAAGAATCCGTCGTGAAAGGATTGGCATTCTAGTCCCCCCTAGAAAAGGACAGAATCGTTGCATTGTGGTGAAACTCCCCCTCTACTCTACTTCCGGCCTAATAGCCCTCCCAGGGGTTAAAACCAAATCAAATAGTAATAGACAGTAGTCTTCAGATGACTTTACCTAGATTCCGACAGAGGTTAAAACCCCTGTCGGAATCTAGCTTCCCGAGAAGGAAACAGCGTTATTTGAAATTAGTCGATCGCGTCTGCCGCTGTTTCTGCCACTCGTTGAGTTATGTCAATATCTCGATTCACTTTCTAGCAAATATTCTCCGAGGCATCTCCAGCGTTCTATCTTGCATCTCGCGCTGCATCATTGATATTTTCTTGGCCACCGCTGGTACCATATCTCAGCGACTCAGTACCCTCTGATACTCTTTCTTTTGCTCCCTGGGTGGCTTCTTTAACAATATCTTTTGCTCCCTGCAAGCCTTCGCGAGTGTTTTCTTTAAGATTAGAAAGGCCTTGTTTGGTTTTGTCGCCAAAGTTATCAGCTTTGCTCTGAGCTGTGCGAGCATCGTCCTTCACCTTTTCACCAACTTTGGTGAGTTTCTCAGGCGCGTCGTCCGCTACCCGCCGCACGTTTTCGCCTACATTGCTGCTAGATTTGGTTTCAATGCGGTGCTGCGCTTCCTCTTTGAGAAGCTGAGCTTTTGCTTCTTCTGTTGTAAGCTTTCTGTTTCTGGGATCGACATCGCTGTAGTCGTTCATGCCGCCTTTGAATTCGGAAGTTACAGCCCCTGAAGGCACTTCTTCTCTAATTTGGTCGGCAGTTTTTCCTATCCTCGGATCACTTTGTCCTGCCGTCACATCAGTTTTTCCTGCCGTCACATCAGGGCGGCTGCAGGCCGTACTCACTAATACTAAAATGCCAGCCAGAAACACTGTTAAAATTTGTACAGCTCGAATTTTTTTCACAAATGCAGTTAGTCTCTTCATAAAAATGCTCCTTTCTATTGTGAGAGGCTCAAATGCCTGGTGGTTCTGTAGAGGGTTAGCATTACAAAATTAGGCACTTAAACACTTTTTTAGTATAGGAATAGAAACAGGAGCTTTTCATCTATCCCAAGTTAGATTCCTCAAGTTATAGTAGAAGGAAGAAGGAATGGACAATCCTCAATCTTCTACCAATTATTAAAATTCGTAGCACCCCGCGCCCGATACGGCAAAGTCGTTTCCCTACATAGCTGTTTGGTTATCCATGCGCGGACTATGTTGAAATGTTTTGCATTTTCGGCTCAAAAAAAACCTTCTAGTCAGGAACTAGAAGGAAGGTGGTGTATGATCTCAAGTACAACAAGGTCTTTAATCGCAATTGTGGTGGCACATCGCGATCGCACACATCTGTCTAATGGCTGAAAGTATCTGCACAGTTGCTAACCATTTTGAATCGCTATTTTTAGACTTTTGCAGAATTCACCTATCGCTTCTAAACCCTCTTCTGGAGTTCCTTGGGCCAAGCGTTTGACAAAAGCACTGCCAACAATCGCAGCATCTGCACCCCATTCTTTCACTTGGCGAGCGTGTTCGGGTTTCGATATACCAAACCCGACGCCGATGGGTTTGTCGGTGACGGTGCGGAGTTCTTGCAGCAACTCTTTTGCTCTCGTTTCTAAGCCTTCGCGTACTCCCGTAACCCCCGTCACACTGACTAAGTAAATAAATCCTTGAGACTGACGAGCGATCGCTTCTATACGACTTTTGGGACTTGTGGGAGCAACTAATAATGTTAGTTCAATCCCTAATTTGTTGGCAGGTTGGATGAGACTGTCTGCTTCTTCTAAGGGCAAGTCTGGTACAACCAATCCCTGAACTCCAGCACTTTTGATTTGCTGCAAGAAGGTTTCTATACCTCGGTACAAAATCGGGTTGTAGTATGTGAATAGAATGATGGGCGATCGCAAATTCGGACTAACTTTCGCTACCATTTCCAGCACCGAATCTAACCGCGTTCCCCGCTGTAAAGCCCTTGTAGCAGCGGCTTGAATCACTGGCCCGTCAGCTAGCGGGTCAGAATAGGGAACGCCCAGCTCGATCGCATCTGCACCGTTATCATCCAAAATTTGCAGTGCTTTAGCTGTTGTCTCCAAGTCTGGGTCGCCAGCAGTAATAAAAGGAATCAATCCACATTCGTGGTTCTTGCGTAACGTTTCAAAACAATTAGAAATAGTCATTAGTTATTAGTCATCAGTCATTGGTTATCAGTCATCATACATAGGATTTTCCCTCGATCCATCGCAATCAAATTTGTTTGTAGTGAGTAATTCCTTCCTCATAAAACTCCCTCGGACTGAAGTCCTCACTACCAACCTATCGCGCTTATTTTAGGGAACGTGATATCAGTCATCAGTCATTAGTTAGCCGTCAATATCACTATTCATGAATTGTTATTCCCAGTCATTAGTTCAGAGTTTATTGATAGCTAATAACTAATCACTAATAGCTCACTAATAACTAATAACTGAGAACTAAGGACTATTGACTAATTATCTTTTTCCTGCTCAATTTCGGCTTGAAGTTTGGCTAATTCTTCAGGAGTGAGTTCATCGAGCTGCTTCTGCAAGACAGCTTCTTTGTAGTCTTGCAATTGCTGGCTGTAGGTCATATTTTGAGTCAGTGCTCGAAATAAATAAGTCACCAGCCAGCCAATCAAGCCGGCGACCAAAAATAACTGGCTCCAAATCCCTGCATTCATGCTGTCAAGTCCGGCGAATTGCAGTAGCAAGTAGACCAACCCACCTGCTACAAAAAAGCCGATACTGATTCCAATTACGTCAATACGTCGCATTTAGGCTTCTATCTGCCGCCGTTTGGGCCGAAAATTCAAAAATGGAGCTAGGAGAAACATACCTGGGAAGAAGAAGAACATCAAGAAGTACATGAAGCCGCGCTCAAAAGAGGTAGCGATGTACCAGCGGCTGTTCAGGTAAGCGTAGGTGGCGGCGGGTACTACCAGGAGGTAGGCTCCGGCCAAGACGGCGTAAAGCAGTAAGGTAATATACATAGATTTGCTTTAGGGGAATAATAACACGGGTAAGTCAGTTGACACGCTCCGTTAGCTGGTTAACTATTGTACCGCTTGGGGAGATCCAGCGCGACTTTTGGGAATTTTTTGATTAGGGGTTGCGTAAATAGGGATTTTGGCTGTAGAATAAAAGGCTGTTGCTGTTAGTGGCTCAAAAGCACAGCAGCTTGACAAAAAGGGGGCGTGGCGGAATGGTAGACGCTACGGACTTAAAATCCGTTGACCCGAAACGGTCGTGTGGGTTCAAGTCCCTCCGCCCCCATCCATTTCAATCATTTGTGATATCAATTCTGGTTGCACCGGAAGGATTGTTGACTGTTTACTGTTGATATCGTTTCCGGTTGCACGAGCGACATGATATAGAGGACATGGCAGTGCCGTGTCCTCGGTATCATTCCGGTGCAACCGAAAACGATATGATTCAACGGTTTCAGATTTATTGTCACCAATCGTTGTGTTTTTCGCTCAATTTTCGCGCTAATAGTTTTCTAGTATTTCTAAAACCACCTCTATATCTGCCAAGTTCGCCCCGGACTTGTTACGTCGGGCCTTCAATTGGTTGAACAAGTCGGCTGGTTTTGGAAATGGGGCGACGGTGGGAACCGATTTTTTATTTTCATCCCGATCGCCCCGCGTGATATTACGCAGCAACTGGCAAAGTAATCACAAATTCCGTGCCCTGTCCTATTTGAGAATTTACCTCAATTTTGCCTTGATGCTTGGCAAGGATTTGATAGGAAATAGCCAATCCTAATCCAGTACCTTTGCCGATCGACTTTGTAGTAAAAAATGGGTCAAATATTTGTTGCGCACTGGCGGATGCAATTCCGGGCCCGTTATCCCGAATCTTGACGGTGACAGTATTGTCGGGGGTAATTTCCGTGCTAATCCAAATTGTTGGCGAATAGTCTTTGTCTTCCTTTTTCACCTCCTCCAGCGCATCTATTGCATTACTAATAATATTCATAAATACTTGATTCAGTTGCGCGGGAGAGCACTCAAGCGCAGGCAACTTGCCGTATTGTTTAATAACTTGAATACCTTGTTTGAGTCGGTGATTGAGAATTACGAGGGTGCTATCAATTCCTTCGTGAATGTCGGCCGATCTCATTTTTCCGTCGTCCGATCGCGAAAAATTCCGCATGGATACGACAATTTCGCGAATGCGATCGGCTCCCATTTTCATCGAAGAGAGGGTTTTTGGTAAATCTTCTCTGAGAAATTCGAGTTCAATGTCTTCGATGCGCTCTAGAATGGCATCTGGTGGGTTTGGATAATATTCTTGATAGAGAGTTACCAAACCTGCCAAATCTTCGATGTATTGGTTGGCATAGTCAATGTTGCCGCCGATGAAGTTGACGGGATTGTTGATTTCGTGGGCTATCCCTGCAACCATTTGACCGAGAGAGGACATTTTTTCGGTCTGAATTAATTGGGATTGAGTTTGTTTGAGTTCTTTTGTATACTCACTAACTCGCTGAATCAATAGATTGAAAGAGGTCGCTAAAACTCCGATTTCGTCGTTTGTTGTGACTGGTACTTGCAGGTTAAAATTCGATTCGCGAGCGACTTGCTGAGCAAAATTAGTGACGGTTTCGAGGGGTTGGGCGATCGCGCGGCTGGTTTTGTCCGCCAGCGCGACGGCGATGAGTGCTGAAATTAGCATACTCCCGAGAATAATTCGGTTTCGCAAATTTTCAGCTTGTTCTAATGCTTGGGTTCCTTGCTGTTTGTGAATTTCTACTATAGAAATTAGCTCGGTTAAACTTTGAGCAAGGTTATCTAGTACGATCGCCTCTTGACCGCTGCTAGTCCTCAACATTTGTAGCTGTGCGGATTCGAGGCTGTTGGGCTGCAAATTCCAAACTTCCGCTTCTTTTAACTGCAATTTAATTAGCTGACCGTAGTAATCAATGACGAGGGCAGATTTCTTCAAGTGAGCCTGCAATGCTGCCTCTTCTGTTGCTAGTCTATCGGGATTTTCTCGTGCGAAAGATTCAATTTCTGAAATCAGGATTTTCGCCTGATTGATTTGCCCGACAAAGCGATCGTGTTCGTATTGCAGCCACACCGTGTTTCCCAAAACGACTGGCAATCTCGCCGCGTGCGATCGGGCTTCAAATACGGTATTTTGCAAATTTTGCAGCATTTGCTGCTGCTGTTGGGCAACATTCACCTCAACTAAAGCTTGCTTGCGAAAGTAGTCTCCCAATCTCATTCCCGCACCAGTTCCCAAAATCGCTATGCCGATAGCTAAAGCATAACCGTAGCTAATTTTTTGGCTAATTCGCAAATGGTTGCATCCTCCCTTTAGCCCTGTTAGATTAATACTTGAAGTCGGTAACAAAGGTTTTTGAGCATAGTGCTGTTGCTCTACTTTGCTATTTTTGGACTGAGTGTGGGTAAATAATAACATTGAAAGTTCCTCCCAAACAAATCAGGAGTAATTGAGCGAAGAAAAGCAGAATGCACTTATGCTGAAGGCGGAAAGCAGTTTTGAGTGTTTAATTTTGAATTGGGAAATCTTTAACTCAAAACTTAACTCTTCCCGTAGTATCTCTGTTTTTATAGTAGGGTGTTTGTGATCTCTATCAACAATTTATGTGATTATACCCAAATTTACAAAATTTATGGTAACAGTGATTAATATTTTTAGTCAGTTGGGACACAAGGCCCAACTACCGGTTCTCCCCGTTTGTCTTTTTCTGCCAGTTCTAGGTTGAATTCCAGCACTTTTGCTAAAATATCGTCGCTGTCAATAAATCCGTAAGCTGGCATTACTTGGCGATCGAGTTGAGCGGGGAGTTTAAATAGCTGAGTTGTTTGTTCTTCAAAAAACTTCTTGTAAAGTTGAGTAATTCCCCAGTGCTTTGCGGACATTTGTTGAGTGCGGTACACTGAAGTAGTAAGCTCGAAGCGCGAGCGCCTTTCTCATTCCTAAACGTTTTCCATTTTAATAACGTTTTCCCTTTTAATACTATAGCAGGTTCAATATGACTTAAATTATTCTGTTTATAATTATGTTATAGTTATTTCAAATAAAAATGAGACACTAAGTTGCACAATAAGCGCGAATAATCTCATCAAGAGATGTGGCAGAATGCGAATACATTATAGCTCTCTTTAATGCACTAAAATCATGCTCAATATCATTTAAGTCAGGAGAGTATTTTGGTAAAAAAAGTATCTGATGGCCTGCTTCCTCCACCAGCAGTCTAATTGCTGTCTTACGATGAATCGGTGCATTATCCATGATTAATATTGATGGTATTGTTAAAGATGGCAATAAATATAAAGCTAACCACCCTTCAAAACTTTCTGCATTCAAGCTCCCTGTAAAGACCATAGGTGCAATCAAGTCCTTGTTTCCTTTTCTTCTTCCTGCTACTAAATTTTCTCTCTTTCCGCGTTTTCCTTGTCTATCCCCATATACTTTTTTTCCTTTTTTTGACCACGCATAAACACAAGCATGAAACTCTTCAAACCCTGACTCATCAATAAATACAAGGCTTTTACTCCCATGAGCTTTAATTAAATTTCTCAGTGTTTGGTAGTATTGTATTCTTTCTTCTCTATTCCTTTCTCTATAACGATATTCTTTTTTTTTCTCGTAATTTTCATTTTCTTTAAGGCATAGCATATGGCACTCGCTCTCACCCCGAATTTCCTTGCTCTTTCTATTAATCTTGCTTCGGGATTTTCTTCTACATCTTTTCTGAGCGCTTCCCAGTCTATCTTTCGCTCACGGTGTTCTACCTTAGTGGCTCGAAGGTCTTCCCTCCCTAGCCATCTGTATATTGTTGCTCTTCCTACTTTAAACAGGGCGGCGGCTTTAGTTATACCCCCTCCATTTTCCACATAATCCACTACTCTTTTTCTTAAATCTAGACTGTATGCCATTTTTCGGCTCCGAGTTAACAATTTTTCTTGATTTTACATCATCTTGCATTTGTCTCAGATTTATTTGAAATGACTATATCTTGACCAAGAAATAAGTACAAAATACTTCCTTGGCTCGCCAGGGCCTTAAGTCCCTGTCTAATAGCAAAAGTAGGTTGAAACCGACTGAAATACTAATTTTTCCGTTCTATGCAAGAGGACTTCAGCTTTGAGGCAGGGGTTGAAACCCCTGCTTGAGTGTCGGACTGGATCAGTGACCGATCATCCAAGGTCGTCCCCCTCGGTGTTCGCGATTCCGCTGCGGTTTAGGTTCCTCAGAACGCTTAACTACCTGCGGTTCCCGATTTTCTTGACCTTTCAACCGCAGCTTTCCAGTTAGAATCATCGGCGGCGAAAAGATGCGTTTAGCAACTGTTTCGCAACTCGGACAAAGCACCGGTGTATCTGCTTCTGCAAGAGGGCGCCACTTATCAAAAGTGCCGCAAGTTTCACACTTAAAATCGTAAAGAGGCATATCAATTTTTGATGGTAAATTTGGAGGCAATGACTAGGCGGCGGGCAGCGCCCGCCCTACTAATTGAGGACTTACGCAAGAAAGCAATTTTTAGACTATTTGTGGGGGTAAGGTGCGCCGAAGCGCACCCTACAAAAGCGAATCTCTGCGTAAATCCTGTAATTAAGACGGCAGAATATCCATCTGGAAAATTTCTGTCGGTAAAGCAATAGTGCAGCAAGCATTGGGAATATCCACAATGCCGCTGATGCGACCCTCAACCGGAGCACAACTTAAGAGCAAATACGCTTGTTCTCCGGTAAAACCAAACTTTTTCAAATATTCGATCGCATTCAAACAAGCTCGGCGATAAGCAACGTGGGCATCCATATAATACTGCTGACCAGTAAATTCATCAACAGAAATCCCTTCAAAAACGAGGTACTCAGAATAGCGGGGTTCCACCGGCCCGGGTTTGAAAATCGGGTTGACCATCGCGTATTTATCCATGCCACCTTTGATAATATCAACGTGGAGGTCGATGTACCCCGACATTTCAATTGCCCCGCAGAATGAAATCTCCCCGTCTCCTTGAGAAAAGTGAATATCTCCCATCGAAAGTTTCGCGCCTTCGACATAAACCGGGAAATAAATTCTCGAACCCCGCGACAGGTTTTTAATATCGCAATTGCCGCCGTGTTCCCGGGGAGGAACTGTGCGCGCTGCTTCTGCCGCAACTCGCTCGAATTCTGCCCCTTGCAGCGACCCCAAAACTGCATTCTTGGGGTTCGGCAGTGCTGCTAAAGGCGGCACTCGATCGGGATTTGTTGCTACTAATTCCGCTTCCCGTTTGTTCCATTTATTCAACAATTCCTGAGAAGGAGCGCAGCCGATTAAACCCGGATGAGTAATCCCAGCAAACCTGACTTTTGGTATGTGTCGAGAAGCGGTATAAATTCCCTGAAAATCCCAAATTGCTTTAGCAGCAGTCGGAAAATGTTCGGTCAAGAAACCGCCGCCGTTTTCTTTAGCAAAAATTCCGGTAAAACCCCATTCTTCTCCTTGCAAAGCCCCGATATCGAGGATATCGACTACTAAAATATCCCCTGGCTGCGCGCCGTTAACGTAAATTGGCCCGCTCAAAACGTGAACTACTGTTAAGTCTACATCGCGAATGTCGTCGGGACTGTCGTCATTTTTAATTTGTCCGTCTGTCCAGTCTTTGCACTCGATGCGAAATACATCGCCGGGATTGACGGAAACTACTGCTGGAATATCTGGATGCCAGCGATTGTGACCGACTAATTCCTGTTCTGACATCGGTTTGGTCAAATCAACTTTGAAGAGAACTTGAGGCATATTCTGCACTCCTCTAGTTACTGATTTTTACATGGTACGCGCATCTTCGCCGATCTGATGGTTGATAAATGTAAATTATTATACTAATAAGTGCAGAAACCAAAAATATTTCAGATAACGATTATCATTATTTAACTAATTGCAGGGAAGCGCCGCAGTCGTGGTATGTTTTTGATTGGGAATGTTTTTAAATTAAAAAATTAGTGACTAAAAATTTGACCAAACAACATATAGATCAAGTTGAAAATGGATGGCACGGTCGCCTGAATTTAGCCTACGCTAACCGCAGCGGTGCAACTCAAATCATTCACAATCAAATGCAAGCACCCCTCAAGGTGCAGCGTCCGTTTTATCCTGAAGGGAAAGAGGTTTGCCACAGCGTCATTTTGCACACGGCTGGGGGAGTTGTCGGGGGCGATCGACTTTCCAGCCATTTTCACCTCCAACCCAACGCCAAAGCCTTGATTACCAGCGCCGCTGCTAGTAAAATCTATCGTAGCAGCGGACTAGAATCACAACAAAATATTGACATCAAACTAGAAGCCGGTGCTAATTTAGAATGGCTGCCACAGGAAACAATAGTTTTTGACGGCGCAATATATAGGCAAAACTTGCGGGTAGAATTAGCACCAACAGCCAGGATTTTACTGTGGGAAATTACCAGATTGGGACGCAGTGCTAGGGGCGAAAAGTTCTTGTCTGGAGAATGGCGATCGCACACCGAGGTCTGGCAACAAAACAGCCCTTTATGGATTGACAGACAATTGCTCAAAGGTGGAGAAAAAATGCTCGAAAGCCCTCACGGTCTCGGAGGAAAACCCGTAGTTGCCACCCTCGCTTGGGTAGGCGAACCCGTCACCACAGAGTTCGTGGAAAAAGTGCGAAATTTGCCATCTGAGGCAACAATTTATCCTGGTAATTCTACCGTCGGCGTGACTCGTATTCCTAACGGTTTGCTGTGCCGATATCGCGGTACATCTACAACCGCAGCTAGAGACTGGTTTGTCAACATTTGGCAGTTGCTGCGCTTGTCTTTTTCACAACGCCCTTGCTGTTTGCCCAGAGTTTGGATAAAATAGGATGATATTTGAGTTTCAATGTATAGTTGCCCTCCTAACTAGATTATTCATCTCTCTCTTCTCTGACTCTGCGCCCTCTGGGCCCTTTGCGGTTTAATCATTCAGAAACAACCGTAAACGATATCATCACCAAATAATGCGATCGCACTTACAAGAATAAAAATGCAACTCACCCCCCAAGAAAAAGACAAGCTGCTGATTTTCACCGCCGCCCTGGTAGCAGAGCGCCGGAAACAAAGAGGTTTAAAATTAAACTATCCAGAAGCACTAGCCTACATTTCTGCAGCCATTTTAGAAGGAGCCAGAGACGGTCTTACCGTCGCCGATTTAATGAGTTATGGAACAACTCTCCTGACGCGGGAAGATGTGATGGAAGGGATAGCAGAAATGGTGCATGAAGTCCAGGTTGAGGCGACTTTCCCCGACGGAACTAAGTTGGTAACAGTGCACGATCCGATCCGTTAAAAAATCAACCACAGAGACTCATAGGAGGAAAAGATGATTCCAGGAGAAATGATTGTTTCAGCAGGCGAAATAGAATTAAATGCCGATCGCCCAACGGTGCGGTTGCTGGTAGGAAATAAAGGCGATCGACCCATACAAGTTGGCTCCCACTATCACTTTTACGAAGCTAACGAAGCCTTAGAATTTAATCGAGAACAAGCCAAAGGAATGCGGTTGGATATCCCCGCAGGTACAGCAGTCAGGTTTGAACCGGGAGATGAAAGGGAAGTTCAATTAGTGCCGTTTGTTGGTAGTCGTCAAGTCTACGGCTTTAATGGAAAAGTGAACGGTCATCTGGATGCTGAAGTATGAAGCCAGATGACCGTTCACGATTGTTGATTTGGGAATTTTAAACTTTTTAACTTCAAAGTTCTGCCAGTTTCCAAAAAGAATGCAACTGTAGGAAATATCCACACCATGATAGTAATAATTCATCGGCAATCCCCCATCTAACATGGTATCACTTCCAGCCCTCTGCCTGGAGAGTGACAAAGCCGTCTCACAACTTTTTCTCTGTCTTCTGTATAAGTCCATTCTGCCTTTCTTTTGTTAGTTTAATCTCCGACTTTTGAGCGAGTTACAATCTGCTGTCTGGGATCTACCGTGGTTGTTAAAACTGCAAAGATATACAGCAAAAGTGCGTGATGAACCCAAAATTAGTTGACCAGATAAAACAGACATTGAAGCAGAGCTTGCTGGCAACATCAAGGCGTGTCTGGAGAACCCCGTTAGACCGGCGCACCAGCATCAAATTGTTAGATGACAGCATCATTTATAAAAAGCAGCACCAACCTATCAATATACCCGCATTAACCTCGGTAAAAAAAGTGCCTTCTCGGTTTTTTGCCACGGAAAAAACCGTGTCTTTCGACCCAGATTATGTGTGGAAGATTACCCTAAATCAACAAATAAATTCTCTAACTATTTGTACGTCTGGCAACACGCTGCTGAATAACAAGTTGCTTTTAGACTTGGATTTTCGGATTAGCGGTGCGGGCATTCTGGAATGGCCTTACAAACCTAACCAAATTACCTATCCGCTGGTAGTTGCTCCTTGGTCGCATTTGTGGTGTAGTTATTATGATTATGTCATTTTTGTGCTGGCTAAACTTTGTCGAATTGAGGAGGCTTTAGGTAAGGAAATTTGGCAAAAAGCTAAAATTTGTTATCCTTTACGACATACAGATTTTGAGTGGGGCTTTATGACCAAACTCGGTATTCCTGAAAGTTCACTAATCGACACTCGGGCTAGAGATACGGGATATCATGCAGAAAGCGTGGTGGTGGGAAACAATCAAGACTGGTATTTTCCCAGTCCTTACGATATAGACCTTTTGCGGAAAAAATTCTGTCTTAAGGAAAAGGTAAAGCCTTATAGAAAACTTTATCTGTCTAGAAGCGGCCGGCGCAAGGTTAAAAATGAAGTACAAGTGCGAGAGGTTTTGAAAGAATTTGATTTTGAAATTTTGGAAGATATCTCGCGCACAGTTGATGAACAAATTCGTCTGTTTGCAGAAGCGGCGGTGGTTGTCGGCCCTCACGGGGCTGGTTTTACAAATTTGCTGTGGTGTCAGCCGGGAACGAAAGTATTGGAATTCTTTTATGGAGGGTACACTCCGCCCTATTTCTATTACATTTGCCAGCTATTGGGATTAGAATACTCTCGTATGGTTGATGACAAGAATGTAGCGGAAGATTGGAGTTTCATTGGCATGGATATGACGGTAGATGTGGAGATTTTGAAAAGGGAAATCCAGAAAATGCTGGAGTAAATTTGCCCCTTGATAGCATTTGCGATTTTCGATTGGGAAGAATTGATGCCTATCGGGGTTTAAAGCTTGCCTAATGTTGTATTTTTTTTTACTGTTTCAGATTGAGGAACTCGTCACATACTATAATTCAAGTGGGTCTCAACTGCTAACTAAAAATTTATTAATATTAGGAGGGAGCATGAGTTACAGAATGGAGCGCCGCGCTTACGCGGAAACCTTCGGGCCGACTGTGGGCGATCGCGTCCGGTTAGCCGATACAGAATTATTCATAGAAGTTGAAAAAAACTTCACAACCTACGGGGATGAAGTTAAATTTGGCGGTGGCAAAGTCATTCGCGACGGCATGGGACAATCGCCTATTTCTAATGCAGACGGCGCTGTTGACACGGTAATTACTAATGCTTTAATATTAGACTGGTGGGGAATTGTTAAAGCAGATGTGGGGATTAAAGACGGCAAAATTTACAAAATTGGTAAAGCCGGAAATCCTTATATTCAAGATAGGGTAGATATTATTATCGGGCCTGGTACTGAAGTAATTGCGGGTGAAGGAATGATTCTCACCGCCGGGGGAATTGACAGTCACATTCACTTTATTTGCCCGCAACAAATAGAAGTAGCGATCGCCTCCGGCATCACGACAATGATCGGCGGCGGCACTGGCCCCGCAACGGGTACAAACGCCACAACTTGCACTCCCGGGCCTTGGCATATGTACCGGATGCTGCAAGCTGCTGACGCTTTTCCCGTAAATCTAGGGTTTTTAGGTAAAGGAAATAGCAGTCAACCCCAAGCATTAGTTGAACAAATATTAGCCGGTGCAATGGGTTTGAAACTCCACGAAGATTGGGGAACTACACCAGCAACAATCGACACTTGTTTGAATGTAGCTGACGAGTACGATGTGCAAGTTGCAATTCACACGGATACTCTCAATGAAGCGGGATTTGTGGAAGCTACAATTGCGGCTTTTAAAAATCGCGCTATTCATACTTACCACACCGAAGGTGCTGGTGGCGGACACGCACCGGATATTATTAAAGTGTGCGGACAAGCTAATGTTTTGCCATCGTCAACTAACCCGACTCGCCCTTACACTGTCAATACTTTAGAAGAACATTTAGATATGTTGATGGTTTGCCACCATTTGGATCGAGGCATTCCTGAAGATGTGGCTTTTGCTGAATCGAGAATTAGAAGGGAAACTATTGCTGCTGAGGATATTTTGCACGATTTAGGTGCGTTTAGTATGATTTCTTCTGATTCTCAGGCGATGGGAAGAGTGGGAGAGGTGATTATTCGGACTTGGCAAACGGCTCATAAAATGAAGGTTCAAAGGGGGATTTTGAACGGGCAAGATGCCCGTTCCACAGGTGATTTAGACTGGCAAGATGCCCGTTCCACAGGGGGAGAAAATGACAATTATCGGGTGAAGCGGTACATTGCGAAATATACAATTAATCCGGCGATTACTCACGGAATTAGTCAGTATGTCGGTTCGGTGGAAGAGGGAAAATTGGCGGATTTGTGTTTGTGGCGGCCGGCTTTTTTTGGGGTGAAACCGGAACTGGTAATTAAAGGAGGGGCGATCGCCTACGGGCAGATGGGAGATGCTAACGCCAGCATTCCCACGCCGCAACCGGTGCATATGAGGCCGATGTTTGGCAGTTTTGGCGGTGCGATTGGGGCGACTTGTCTGACGTTTGTTTCCCAAGCTGCGCGCGATCGAGATATTGCCGCACAGCTCGGTTTGCAAAAGCCCACTGTAGCAGTTTCCGGGACGCGACAAATTAGCAAAAGAGACATGAAACTCAACGATTATTTGCCACAAATGGAAGTCGACCCAGAAACTTATGAAGTCAGGGCGGATGGGGAATTGTTAACTTGCGAACCGGCAACAGTTTTGCCAATGGCGCAGCGATACTTTTTGTTTTGATGCTAAATCTGTTGTAAATAGGTGATTCGCTCATCAACCTCTTATTTTTCGTAGAAACGGGGTTGATGAGCGTAATTACTAACAAATAAAATGTCCTTGAGTTCGCAGGAAGTGACGCAAGTGTTCTGAATATGATTTTATTTGGATAAATTGAGCGAGCGTAGTATCAAACCCTGACACAAAAACCAAAAATAAAGTGCAATATTAATCCCGCTCAACAGCTTCGGTATTCCCTCCAGCAAGCTCGAAACAATCTCGTTTTTTAAAGGCAGCGCTTCTGCAAAAAAGGCAACAAATAACAAACCAACGCCACTCAGCAGTAAAGCATAGGGAGTCGAGCGAATTTGTCTCCGAAAAGCTAATCCGTATGCAATTGCCAGCACGGCGTAAAATATGACAATTGTCACTTTCGGGAAACCCGCACGTCCCAGATGAACGTGGGTGCGAAAAACTTCATTGAACAGAAAGCAACCGGCAAATAGTGCCGAATATAAAATAAATCGATTTTCTGGGCGGTCTGGTTGAATAATTCTCAGCAATCCAAAGGTAAAAGCGCACACCATTACCGATAAATAAAATAACATTTGAAACGCTAAAAAAAAGAAACCTGCACCCGGATACGTGGCAGAGCAAGGAGGCAAAAATAACCCTTTTACCGAAGAACCAAATAAACTCAGACACGCCGTCACTAGCCCAACCAGCATTAAAGTTAGACTGTTTAAAAACAACACAGTTCTGTAACTTGCCATAATTTAATACCAATTATCCAAAATCATGCAACTGTTATGAGTTTTTGGTTTGTTTCCTGAAAGACTGTATGCACCCTACAGCTACTGTTGCAGGATTTTTTAGAATTAGTATAAGATCGGGGTTTTCAATTGGCAACAGCGGTAAGGGGTGCACTGCGCACTCTACATAATACCAAATCGGGTTGGGAAACCCCGCCATATAATGCTAATTGCCACCACTGGCAAAAATTGCTTTAACTTATAATTCCTGAACCGAGATGATGCTGTTTTGGAGTCGAGCGGGCGTTATACCTGGAACAAAACCTAGGAAATCTCCGGTATTCCTGAGTTTGATGAGCGTCCCTGAAAGCACTTGCGGTGGAGGATTTAACTCCGATGGCGTCATCAAGATTTTCACATCTTCTGGCACATCAAACTGTATAAAAATAGTTGTATTGGTCAACTCTTCCAAAACTACATCGTTAGGTGTCAAACCACTTGCTAATCCAATCCGATCGAAACCCAATCTGAAATGGTTAATCAGATCGGCTTGATTGATATCAGTAACTCCGGGTTCAGGTTGGAGAACGTACAAGTTTCTTCCTGTCCATTTAGGGAGATTTCCCCCGATGCTAGAAACTACACCTGCTAAAAAGTCTCGACCCAAACCTCCAATCAGAGTGTCATTGCCGTAACCGCTGTAGAGAATGTCATTGCCTCTACCGCCCAATAAAATATCATCGTCTCCGTTATCTATAATCCAATCTGCATCTTGACCCCCACTTAAATAGTTATTTCCCTCATTTCCTTGCAAAAAGTCTTTCCCTCTTCCTCCAAATAAAGAATCATCTCCCTCATCCCCTCTGAAACTATCTTCCCCGTCATTACCAAATACCAAATCATTAGCTAAAGATCCGTGAACTGTATCGTTACCTCCGAGCATCCAAATTCCTGAAGGGAAGTTAGTTACTTCTCCAAATTGGGAATTAACATCGTATAAATCAACTAATTCGGATTTGTCTTCGCCAATTAAGCGGGGTATTCCTGATGGATCTGTTCGTAAAGTCATAAGTTCGTTTCTCCTTGCGATGTCTCGATTTATTTTTCTACTCAGGCAAAGCTTCCGACTTTTATGCAAAAAAATAAGTTTTATTTTTTAAAGCACAGATTGCGAGAAAGTTTTGCCAGTAATTACAGGGATGTTTCTGTACGGGCAGTTTCTAGACAATTACCCAGTTTGGATTGGCTGTTGCAGTCAAAATTTGCTCAACCTGAGCCGGAGTTAGATTCGGATTGGCATTCAAAACTAAAGCCGCTACACCCGCTACGTGAGGGGCTGCCATCGATGTGCCGCTGTAGGTTTCGTAGGTGTTGTAGGGAGTTGTAGAATAGATGTCTACTCCCGGTGCAACTACGTAATCCAAAGGTCTGGCACCTGCACGGTTAAAGAATTGATTCATCCTGCCATTTATATCAATTCCTCCCACAGCAATTCCGAAGCGATCGGCATATCTAGCTGGATAGTCTGGTTCATAAAAACCATCATTTCCTGCTGACATGACGACAACAACTCCTTTGTTAGTGGCATACTGAATTGCCTCATTAACCTCCATGCTAGGCGACCAGCCACCAATACTAAAGTTAATTACATTAGCTCCATTATCAGCAGCATAGCGAATTCCAGCAGCAAAATTATTGAAGTTCCCATAGCCAAATTCCGGCAAAACTCTCACAGGCATAATCTTTGCATTGTAGGCAACTCCAGTTATGCCAAAATCATTTCGTTCTGCCGCGATCGCACCTGCTACGTGAGTCCCGTGACCGTCCAAATCCCCATCCATTGGGTTGTTGTCGTTCCACACAAAATCCCAACCCCGAATATCATCAATATATCCGTTGCGATCGTCGTCAATTCGGTTATTGGGAATGTCATCCGCATTCTGCCAAATATTGGCATCTAAATCGGGATGGGTGTAGTCAACACCGCTATCGA
The DNA here is from genome assembly GCA_022701275.1 of Microcoleus vaginatus PCC 9802. Classification (NCBI taxonomy): domain Bacteria; kingdom Bacillati; phylum Cyanobacteriota; class Cyanophyceae; order Oscillatoriales; family Microcoleaceae; genus Microcoleus; species Microcoleus vaginatus. The sequence goes on along the minus strand of CP031740.1, from coordinate 5,824,313 downwards.
CAACAGCGACTACGATGCCATTTCCGGTAATTCCCCCCTGCCAAACTTCCGGCGCATTTACCATGTCTCTTGCCCAATCATTCCCGCCCAAATTAGGAACTTCGGGGAACTTAACTGGACTGTTAAAAGTGCGGGCTACTGCTGCATTTGCATCCACTAAACCGTATCCGTAATTGCTGCTAAAACCAGTACCAGGCGTTGCAGCAAGATTCAGGTTGTAATTCTTATAGTCAAAGTAACTATAAACTGCGACATAGTAATCTCCAGGAGTCAGGTTGAAGAAATTTATTTCGCCGGATGCACCGGGTGAGGCATAATCGCTGCCAAGAAGTTCATCATAATCAGCCTCGCCGTTGCGATTCTTATCTTGAATCAACTCGATTCCTGCTCCATTCAAAACATCGATGTGCAAGCTTACATCGCTATTGTTGTTAATAGTAAAGCGGTAATAATCCTCGTTATCGTCAACTCCGACAAAATCATTGAAGGTGAGGCGATTGTTATCAGCAACACCAATATTGCGTGCAGTGGCTAAGGAGTTGTCTGGGTCTGATAAATTCAACTGATTAGCCGTTCTCGTCGCTGTGAGGGGATCTGTGCCGACAGCGATCGCATCTGAGTTCGATTTTTCTTGAGCAGCAGATGTACCGCTAGCGACGTAATTGTTGGCTGAGTAACTGAGGATCTCGCTGCTTTGGGCTACTACAAAATCTGCTATTTGTTGTTGTTCGCCGATCGCCATCCCTGTCAAATTATCAGTGTCAAAGCCGTTGCTAGGGACGCTACCGTTAAATTGACTGGATGCAGTGAAAAAGTTAAGCTGACCGCTATTACCAAAGGTTGTTAATGCTGCGGTGGGCTGCTGTTCGCGATCGATTGCAAGTATACCGAGCGTACTTTCCATAAATTGGCTCCGATAATTTGAGATTCACTTTTGTTGACGGGAGACAATGCTTGATTTTAAATTAATTAACATTCTTCCATCGGCGAGATGATAAGTCAATTCATAAATTCATTGCTTGAGTTCATAAAAGTCATAACCCTAATTTCATAAAAGTCATATTTTTCGGCAAGTTATGCCGTTTCAAGCTGAAGCTGTTGTTTTTGCGTCAAAACCATCGCTATGTGTTTTTCGTAATAGGCAGCTTCGTTAATGAATACAGGGAAAACAGTAGATTCTCCTTGATAGGGGAGTGATTCTCCCGTAAATGTGAGAAACATCGGTTCACCGGGATGCAAGGGTTCATAGTCTTTGAACTGAAGTTGGGGGTGGATCGCAGCTTGCAGTTCACCTACTGAGTTTCTGGGATAGTCTACTGAGCCGATCGCCTGATATACAGTTAAGTGTGATGGTGTAGGAAGCGGCTTTCCCCGATTTTGTGCGTCGAGATAATCCAGAATGGCGTGAACCAGCATTTCGGTTTGCTGAAGCTGACGGGCGTTAATGACTCCCTGGGCGATTGGCCCAACTTCTATGGTGCAACCGAAAGCAGAGAGCGATCGAAGCATTGGGGCATCCTGACCTGAATGCTCTCCCAAACAAACTCGCAGTGAGGGCTCGATCTCACTCAAATAAGCTAATAATTGCAAATTGAATGGATGTTTGCTAGATGGTAAAATTGTCAGCCCCATGTTGGCCGTTGTGCTGTGAAGGTCAACGATCGCATCAGCCCCATGTTCGTCTTTCGGACATAGTTGGGCGGAGATTTCCTTAGCACGTCTGTTCTCGTAACCCATCAAATCTGGGTTAGACAAATCTTCCTCGGCAAAGCAACGGTTCAAATCGCGATCGACATAACGCCGATTGGACTTTACCGCTTGAGGATTAGCTAATAGAGTAACCACCTCAAAGCTCGATCGTTTCAGTAAGTCTGGGAATTGTTGAAACTTCTTAATCAGATAAACCCCAGTCAACTCGTTTCCGTGGGTTCCTCCCACAACTGCAACTCGTCGAATTACTTGCGAAATCATGAATAATCCTCATTAAGCAATACTTAAATGGGTATTGCGTGCCGAAATTTATAACTATTACTTTCAAGATAAAGAAGTTAGTGCTGTATGTCAAATACTATTTTTTATATAACAATATACTTAAAAAATATAGTATTTAATCCCCGTTACAAAAGAGAATGTAACTGTAGGCCAGTGCTCCCAACCATGATAGTAATCATTCATTCCCAATCGTTCTATTCTCAAATCTAAAATCTAAAATCGTATAACCTATGGAACTTCGCCATCTTCGTTACTTCATTGCAGTGGCAGACGAACTGAGCTTTAGCCGTGCTGCAGAGCGATTGCACATTGCCCAACCCCCCCTAAGTCAACAAATTAAAGATTTAGAGGCTGAACTGGGTGTGAAGCTATTCGATCGCAAAAGTCACCCGATTCAGCTAACCCCAGCAGGACAGGCGTTTTTAGAAGAAGCTCGCGCAACTTTGGTACAGTTAGAACAAGCGGTACATAAAACCCAGCGCATTGATCAGGGTGAATTGGGTTATTTGACGGTGGGTTTTCCCAGTTCGATCGCGAATGGTGTCTTTCCAGAGATTCTGCGAACTTTTCGACAGCAATATCCAGAGGTACAACTGATTTTGCAGGAAGAACACAGCGCTTTCTTAATTCAGAGGTTGCGCGATCGCCAGACTGATATCATTTTTCTCTATCTCTACCACGATATTTCTGAAGCGAATGATTTAGAAACGATGTCTCTCACGCAAGAACCACTTGTCGTCGTTTTACCCAAAAACCATCCGCTTACAGCCCAATCCAAAATTTCGCTTTCCGACCTAAAGGATCAAGAATTTGTAATGCCCCTTCATCAGATTGTGGCTGGCTTATCTGAGGAAATTTACCATGTATGTTCGCAAGCAGGGTTTGTTCCTAAAGTTGCTCAAACAGCCGTGTTTATGGTCACAATTTTGGGATTAGTCGCAGGCGAAACAGGTATCAGCATTCTGCCATCTCACGTACAGAATATTCAACGCGAAGGAGTGGTCTATCGTCAGATTCAGGAACAAACGACAACCACTCAATTAACTGCGGTTTGGCGGCATAATCATTCGTCCACCATTTTGCAGCAATTCCTCAATATTATTAAACCCCTCTCAATTTATAGCAATCCTAAATGATTTGTGAGAAACAGGCATAGGTAAAAAGCTTTGAAAAGTCCAGCAAGTAAGCTGCGTTGCCATCAACAATCTGCAAGTTTTATCCAATATCTCGCAGATCCGCACCCTACAGATTAACACCACACAATATAGCTGCTACTCTAGTTCATGAACCTGGAATATGCGGTATTAACTGTTACTTGCCGCAATGGGCGAAAGTAGAAAACAGATTAATTTTTGTAACTCTCCACGCTTGTCATGTCTGCGCGCCAGCAAAAAGACTGTACCTAGTTATGCTTTTATCGCTGTCCACATAACTTTGCCAACTTCATGCAGCAACTGTTGGATACTAGCCTGGAAACTCCCTTGGTATAGGACTTACTTGCGAGCTCATGTTCTATCCGACTTGCTTGCTAAAATTTTGAATTTGACCTTGGCAAGTTCGACAACTAGAACCGCCGACTTTCTGCCAAATTTCTAACTGCGAAGTCAATCCATATTTGCCATTGCTGGATTGTATCCACATCCCCTCCGCGCGGAGGTGCGGACAAAATAGATTCGCGCGGGTGTATGGCGAGCGAGTAATATTTCTGAATAGTGGCTGCCTATTCTTTCTAGGCTAGTATCCCATTTGGGTTGGCTATTGTCGTCAAGATATACTCAACTTGAGCCGGAGTAAGAGTCGGGTTGGCATTCAAAACCAAAGCCCGTACACCCGCTACGGAGAGTCTTAATCGCTCGGTAAACTCAATTTTAATACCTGTCCAACAGATACCTCGTGCTTGTGCGTCGCTACTACCACGGCACCTTCTAATCGCGGATCGTAACATCCAACCCAAGCCGCAGGATGACATTCGTGTACTAAATACCCGTACAGCCAAATTGCTCCTCTACCTTCAATGACAATTCCTTGGCTGAATTGAACGTCTTGAGGAAGTTTCAAACCTTGTAAATCATTTGGCGTGATGATACCGTCTTGAGTTGTAATACGCAAGCGCAAATGTTGGTAAGCTAAACCGTCTTGAGTTTGATTGGGGATTATTTTTAATTCAATAGGATTCATTGGATGCACAAATGTGGAAGGCTGGGATAAAATCATATACCTTTTAGGATAAATTGGGAATCCGATGGCCAACTTTGAGTCCCAATTGGGCCGCCCTTCCGCCTCTGAGTTCAATAACTCCGTCAACGGGAACATCCGGGCCGTAGTTGGGGCAGGTTTCGGTCAAACACGGCGGTACGTTAGGAATTATCGCCTGCACTACGCCTTCCCGCAGAAAAACCATATCGAGTTCAATCAACACGTTTTTCATCCAAAAACGCACGTTTCGCGCTGGTTCGATCGGGAAAAACATTCCTCTGTCCTCGGGTAATTCTGTCCGAAACATTAAACCTGTGGCTTGTTCTTGGGGAGTTTGCGCCACTTCCAGTCCGATCGCGCGATCGGCTATAGTCGTGTTAACCGAAATTGGCAAAAGCTGACCCTTATCTAGTTGACCAAACAGCGACATAAAGTTGGATTCAGTCAGATTAGAATTTCCCGAAACAACTCCTAAATATTTGCCCGAATTTTTATCTTTCATAATAGTTTGGTTGTCGGAAACAGAAAGCTCTAAATCGCTAAACTTCATGCCTTCTGTCAAGACAATTTTATCATTGCCATTGCCAAAATCTGTAATTGTATCGGCTTCAGTAATAGTAGATGCGGCGGAGGTTCTTTCAATCACAAATAAATCATCGCCTGCGCCTCCTGTCAAGATATCCCCGCCTTCGCCGCCTATTAGCAAATCGTTACCCCGATCGCCAAACATCCAATCGGAGTCTTGTCCTCCATAGATTGTATCGCTTCCCTGACCGCCCGACAGCGTATCAGCGCCTTCATTTCCTGCTAGCAAATCATTTTCCCGATCGCCAAAAATTCGGTCGTTTCCCCCCAAACCTTGAACAGTATCATTACCCGCAAATCCTCTAATCGTATCGTTGCTGAGAGTTCCCAGGAGAAAATCGAAGCCGAAACTACCGTCGATGTTAACCATTTTGCGTTTAATGATGCCTTTAATAAAATGAAGATTTGGCGATCGGCATCCGCCAACCGGTACCAAAAGCTCGATCGCTAATTTTCAAACCCGGGGCTGCTTGCCGCCGTTTAAACTCCGCTTGCCTCACTAATTTTACTACACGTTTAACCACCGCTTCATCGTGTCCTGCAGCGACAATTTGTTGGGCAGATTCGTGATGTTCGATCAACCGCTGCAAGATGTCATCCAAAACATCGTAATCCGGCAAAGAATCTTGGTCAATTTGTCCCGGTTTCAGTTCAGCACTCGGCGCTTTACTAATAATATTAACCGGAATAACTTCCTTTTCCCACTGGGCCTGATTTTTTACCTTCTCACTCCCAGAATTCAGCCACCGACAAAGCGAATAAACCCTAGTTTTCGGCACATCGGAAATCACCGCCAATCCCCCATTCATATCGCCGTAGAGAGTGCAGTAACCCACGGCCATTTCCGACTTATTGCCCGTCGAAAGCAGCAAATGTCCGAACTTATTAGAAATTGCCATCAACAGATTGCCTCGAATCCGCGATTGAATATTTTCCTCAGCAATCCCGAAAGTTGTGTTGACAAACAAATTGGCGAGAGTGCGATCGTAAGTTTTCATCAAATCGCCGATCGGCAATAGTTCGATCGCGATGCCCAGATTTCGGGCTAATTCCAAAGCATCATTAACCGAATGATCTGAACTATAAGGAGAAGGCATCAGCACCCCTAGAACATTTTCGGGCCCGATCGCGCAACTGGCGATCGCAGCCACCAAAGCTGAATCTATCCCGCCACTCAAACCGAGTACAACCTTAGAAAAACCGCACTTGCGGACATAATCTCGTACTCCCAAAACCAAAGCAGCCCAAATTTCTGCATCTCCCTCGGCAGGATAAAAACTCAACGGCGCCGCCTCACTTCCTGCTGCATTTTGCTGATGGCTGCCAACTAAATCTTGTTTAGCTGCGTCATATTCCAGCACCGCAAAATCTGTTTCAAAAGAAGCTAATACCTGAATTAAATCACCCTTTCGATTCACAGCAAAACTGCTGCCGTCAAAAATAATATCGTCATTTCCCCCTACCTGATTAGCGTAAATAATCGGTATCCCGCAGCGGATGACGCTGTGCTGCAACATCGCCGATCGCACTTTCCGCTTCCCCGCAGAATAAGGCGATGCCGACAAATTCAGCACTAAATCTACACCCAATTTTGCCAAATCGGAAACAGGATCGCCTGCGTAACTGCGTTTACCCCAAAACTCCTCATTGTTCCACAAATCTTCACAAATTGTCACGCCGATTTTGACTTCGCCAAGAGAAAAGTAATTGCTGTTTTCTCCCCGTTCAAAATATCTATCTTCATCAAATACATCATAAGTAGGCAACAAGCGTTTATGAAAAACTTGTTTGACGGCGCCATTTTGCAACAAAACAGCGCTATTAAACAATGATTTTCCGCCGAGTTTAACAGCATTAGCATTAGGTAAGGCAGTGCCGGCTATGACTGCCAACTCCGGCGGCAAAGCTTGTGCCAGTTGCAGCAACTGTGCACCTGCATCTGCAATGAAACTCGGATTGATTAACAAATCGCGCGGCGGATAACCGATCAGGGAAAGTTCCGGTGTTAGCAATAAGTTTGCGCCCTCAACCTCAGCTTTTTTCGCAGCCTCCAGAATTAGGTTGGAGTTGCCAAAGATATCACCAATAGTAGGATTGAGTTGTGCGATCGCAATTTTCATATCACCAAATTACTTAATAAATATTGCTAACAATCCGCCCGCGCGGACTCACTTTCCTATAGTCTTAGATTTGAATGTAGCGAAAAATTACTCAGGTTTGTAATGTTTCAACTCTTCCTCAATATAATAATTTACCAAATCCCGGTAAATATTTTCAACCACATCAGGATTCAAACCCGATTCTTGAGCCCACTCGCGCCGCTGCTGTAACATATCGTGAAAGCGATCGAACGATTTAACGCTAGCTTCACTCGTTTTGAACCTTGCTGCAGCGATGACGTATTGAAATCTCTTGCTCAAAGCCTCGATCACTTCTCGATCGATGATATCAATTTCGTCCCGAACTTCGTGAATATTAGCGCATTCATCAGGGTCTTTCATAGTCTGCACTCCTTAATAGCTTCTATTCTAATGTTACTAAATTGCTCCCCGAATGTCATCCAAGGAACAGCTAGATAAACACCAGCGGCTTATTTTTGAAAGGAGCAAAAGCGGCTGCATCAAAGCGGTACAAACTAGCAGGGCGGCCAGCCCCCCGCGAAACCTTAACACCGGTATCGCACAAAAAACCCAATTTTAACAATCGAGATCTAAAATTAGAATAATCCGAAAAACTTTCCCCCAAAATAGTTGTATAAAGCTGATACAAATCGCTCAAAGTAAAAAGCTCCGGCAAAACTTCAAAAGCTACCGGACTGTATTCAAGTTTGTTACGCAGTCGCCGGTATCCGTATTCGAGAATTTGATTGTGATCGAAGGCAAGCTGTGGAACTTGTTGCACGGGATACCAAGCAATGCCGCCGACGCGGTGGCCCACACCCGCCACTACACTCCCAGCAATTAACTCAGCTTCCTCAAAGCGAACCAAAGCAAAATAACTCACCGAAAGATAGCGATCGCCCCTGGTAAATTCCCGAGGATCGCGCCCCGGTTCTCCGAAAGTATACAATTGCTCCAGATACAAATTTTTTACCCGAATTTTCTCAGACAAAATTCGGTAAGCCGCATTTTCAAGAGACTCTCCGTGCCGCACCAAAGTACCGGGAAGACTCCAAGAATCGATAAACGGTTCGTCTTGCCGCATTACCAACAGCACCAACAAGCGGTTCTGCACGGCATCGACGGAGAAAATCACATTATCTACTCCTACTTTAAAGTCAGCTAATGAGCAACCTTCGCCCTTTTTCGTGCCTCGTGCCATGCGTACAAATGCTCCCTATTGATGTAATCTTCGATGGTCGGAGTCAGAGCTTCCCTGTCTCCTGTTTCCCGATAGGAAGTAGAAGAAACATTGGGAGCACTCAAAGATGCGATCGCCACGTCTGCACCCAGGCGCCTCAACTGCCACAAATCTAATTGTTCTGACGGATAACCGGGTCGCGGTACTATCAGCAACTCCACTTGTTTTAACAATTGTTCAAATTTGTACCAGCGAGACAGTTGCCCCACCAAGTCAGAACCTATTACCAGCGTCAAATCTGCATTCGGCCACAGCAATCTTGCTTGTTCCACAGTTTCCACCGTCCTCGGACTGCTGAGTTCTGGATACAAGCAAAGATTGTGTCTGGGCGAATTAATTTCTTGAATCATTAACAGCAGCATTGCCGATCGGTGTTCTAGAGAAGTCTGGTGCGACTTAAAAGGATTGTCCGACGCCCAAACTGCTACCCAATCAAAATGTTGGGAAAGCCAACTCAGAATTGTTTTGTGTCCTGCTGTGGGTGGATCGGCACTGGTTCCAAAAAGAGCAATCTTCTGCATAGGGAATCGGTAATGAGTAATGGGTAATGGGTAATTAAAATTTCGGCAAAGGACTACTGACTAATGACTACTGACTAATGACTCTTTTTCGTTTTTTGGGTGAGACTCTGCAAATCTGGAGAAATTTCCACCTGCGGCGAAATCGGGTTGTCAAGTTGGCGAGTTTCGGGTCGAAGACTGGCGACAGAAGCAGCAGTGCGTTTGGCGATCTCCTCCAAACTTTCCTGGTTCTGGACTCGTTTGCCGTCCTTGACAACCAATTTCATTAATGGTATAGAAGCGCAATTCTTAATATTTTCTCCTGACAATGCCAAACAATCTCCGAGAATTTGCCCATTTTCAATATGTCTAAAAATTTGCTTTCTTCCTGGATATGTTACCTTGCCGCTTGCCTCTTTCATCACCGGAATTCCGTCAATTTCCACCAACTTATAAACACCGTTGACAGGGGAACCGCTGACCAACTTCGTTCCCAAACCGTAACCGTCAATGCAAGCGCCGCTACTTTTTAATTTCGCAATTTCTCGATCGTCCAAATCGCCGCTAGCAAAAATTGGAACACCCGGAAGGATCGATCGAACTTCCCGAGACAGCACCGCCAAATCGCCCGAATCCAGCCGCACGCCTTCCAACTGCATTTCACCGCTGTTGACTTGATCGGCCAACATCCGCGCCGCCGCCACAGTATCATAAGTATCGATCAGCAGCGGCGCCCCCGGAAAATAGCGGTGAAAAGCTGCAAACGCCTGATTCTCGCTGCCTTCGAGGGCAGCCACAGCCATTACCAAAGCATGGGCGATCGTACCGACAGGCTTGCGGCCCAACTTCAAAGCAGCCAAAACATTAGAAGTTCCATCGAATCCCGCAGCCAGGGCAGCCCTAGCCGCCCAAACAGCAGCTTGAGGCCCAAAAGCCCTGCGCGTCCCGAACTCAAGCAACTTAGCCTCCGGGCCCGCCACATCGCGCAGCCGCGCTGCCCGCGTCGCTATCAAAGTTTGATAATTTATGGCATTCAATAAATAAGTTTCCACTAACTGAGCCTGCCACAGAGGAGCCTCAATTCGCAGCAGAGGCTCGTTGGCAAACACCGCCGTCCCCTCCGGCACCGCCCAAACATCGCCAGTAAAGCGGGCTGTGGCGAGTAAAGTCCAAAATCGCTCCGGGGCACCTGCAAAAATCCCAGTGGACTGCAAAGCCTCTATTTGCGCCGGCGAAAACCGAAATTTCTCCAAATAATCGAGAACTTGGGCCAAACCCATCGCGATCGCGTAGCCAAAACCCTCTGGCAGCCTGCGCGCGAATAATTCAAAACTCGCGACCCGCCCGTCGAGTCCTTCCCCGACATAACAAGCAGCCATGGTTAGCTGGTAGAGATCGGTCAAAAGGCTGTAATCTGCTGAAGAAACCGTTAGTTCCTGGTCTTCTAAGATTTCTTCAAAACCTGTGAGCTGCAGGCTTTCTGTGGTAGTTTTCATAAGAAAAACCCCGGACAAACTTCTTTTTTTAATTATAGTGACAAACACTATATCTTTTTGTAAATATTTGATAAAGATTGCAGATATTTGTCGGAAAAATTCGCTGATTATGCCCTTTAATAGCGGATTTTGGTTAATTTGTACATTAATATTATGGTAAAACCAATATAAATACTTAATTTAACAAACTCAGGAATTAACCACAAACACTCAAGCGTTCCGGGTTTTTTGCGAAAATATTTCCTTGTAGCCTTTGAATAGAGTTAGACAACCCGGTTTCTGAGCGTCGGGAGGGCGATCGCGACACCTTCAGTTGAGTAAGGAAAAATCTACCAGCAAAAGGTCGATCGTCCAACAATGCGTAATTCCTAAAACCTTCAGCTTGCTTCAATGTTGCAGACCAATAAGTAATTCAAATAAATATTGCTAAAGTCATTCATAGCCCAAAAATCCGAGTAATCTAATAAGTATCAGAACCCAGATAAGAGAGGCAGATTCTATGAATCTTTCTAAATCTTTGGCAAACGCGATGCGTTACGTTTCGGAAGCAGCGGTGCGGATTTTTAGCCCTAGCGATGACAACTATCCAAATAGTGGAGTTCAACCTTTTGAAGGTAAGCTCTCCAAAACTTCTAAATCGAGAGACTGAACAGCCATTCACGCAGTTCCTAGCGAGTTCGGTACAGGCATTCAGTTTAACAGTCAACAGTTAACAATTAATTGTTGACTGTTAACTTTTGACTTTTGACTTTTGACTTTGACTGTTAATAGTAATTGTAGGTGGGGTTTCCCTTCCTTCTACCCAACCTACAATTACCAATCACCAATTACACTGAACTTCCCCAATTGACAAAAGGTATATTCAGTGTAGAGTAAGCTTTTAAAATAAAGATTTTGGCGTGGCTGATTTAGGGTATGAAAGGCTAAATATGCAAGTCATAGAAACCAGTATTCACAAAACTTCGGGATTTTCAAGTTATTTTTTTCATACCCAGATTAAGCAACGCCGACGTGAAGATTTCTGAGTTGAAAGCGAATTCTCAGGTGAAACAAGCTCAAGGCGAAGCTGAGTCGATTCGGGTGAAGGGAAATGCTCAAGCTGAAGCTTATCGCGCGGGTGTTGTCGCTTTGGGTGGTTCGGGTTATACGGCTTTGCAGTTAATGCAAATTATAGGCGATCGCAACGTGCGAGTTGTGCCAGATGTTGCGGTAACAGGGAACGGTAGCGGCGGCGGTTTGGTTGATGGTTTGCTGGGAATGATGATGTGGAATCAAACGAGCAAAAATGGAGAAAATGGCGGCGAGTTGCCGGTAGTTAACCTACAGAAATCGGAACCTGCGGCCAAGTTATCAGTAGCCCAGGTGAATTCTGTTAAGCCGCCGGCATCTCGCGCTAATTCCCCTGTTGCGAATTCTGAGGCTGATATTGATTCGCGGTTTGATGAATTGCCGTTTGACGATCGATCTTTTAGTTAGGCTGGGCAGTTTGTATTGAGGATTTCAGTCCTCTCTTATTGAAAGGGGGTATTACCAGTTTGTAGTTGGGCACCATACCTAGCCAAAACTTCAGCTAATCTCCTCAACCCAAGGTCAGCATTAGCTGACATTGGTTAGAGTTAAAAACTCAACTTTTAACCAGCTATTTTTGCGACGATTTTTTTCTCCAATTAAAACTTAATTGACAGGGCCATTTTCCAATGCTAGCCTACGTAGAATTAAAGTTTACCTATTTAGCAATGAGAGTAATTTATGCAACTTTTAATGATGGATTTAGATACATTTTCTCAGGCGAGTTTTTGGGGGTTCGCTGCCTTAACAGCCTATATTCTCACACTGCTTCCCACCAATTTGATAATTGTTTTCCCTGTTACAAAAACAACGGGATTTCCCCAATGGCTGCTGAAATATCGTCGCCTCATTGGTCTGCTCTCTTTCTTTTTATCTGTACTTCACGGATTCATCTTTTTCAAACAAAGAAACTTTGATATCTTTGATATCAAAACTTATTTTGTTTACTTCCAGGGAGTAGCAACATTCATTATTTTTACTCTTTTGGCTATCACCTCTAACGATTGGAGCGTGAAAAGACTTAAGAAAAATTGGAAAAATTTGCAGCGTCTCACTTACCTTGCTATGTTTTTATTAACCTGGCATATCTTGGATAAAATGGCCAATCACTGGACATATTTAACGCCTGTTGGAATTGCAGCTATAACCGCCATACTACTTTTATTCCTCGCTCGAATATTGAATCAGCGCCATCTAAAAAAGAAAAAAACAAGTCAACAAAAGGCAAAGTAACAGTGCTAAACAAGAGTGGTGGAGAGGATTTCTCAAAGGTAGAATGCAGCCGAAACTTCCGCCATAAATTTCTTAAATTGAAATCGGGAAGTTTATTTTATATAAACTGAGTGTGGGAGCTCGTGTTTATGAGATCAAAAGCAGTTAAAGGGAAAATTTTGACCTTCACATTAACAGCAGTTGTAACTGCGGCGGGCATCGGCTGGTATAGGTCTTTTACGGAATTAGAAACAACTGTATCGCAGTTTAAATCGGGGCTGTTAACTCAATATTCTACCAGTTTTAAAGATAATTCTGGGTGGATTTACGCGATCGCACTCAGTCCCGACGGCAAAACTTTAGCCAGCGGCAGTTATCGCGGCATTATCAAAATCTGGAGCTTGCAAACCGGCGAATTGCTTTACACCTTAAAAGCACATACCGATGCAATTGAATCCCTAGCCATTAGTCCTGATGCCAATGTTTTGGCTAGCGGGAGTTGGGATAACCGGATTAAATTGTGGAATCTCAAAACTGGCATACTCATCAATACCTTGAAAGGTCATGCGGATGATGTCAAGGCAATAAGTATCAGTCCTGATGGAAGGTTACTCGCTTCTGGAAGTACCGACAAAACTGTAAAAGTGTGGAATTTTTCCGATGGGAAACTACTCAGCACACTTCCAGATACAGACTGGATTCAATCTGTCGCTTTTAGCCGGGACAGTAAAATTTTAGCAAGCGGCAGCGAGAATGGAACTATTAAGATTTGGTGGCTTGATGATGGCGGCAATTACACCCTCACTGGGCATTCTGGGTCGGCGAACTCAGTTGCATTCAGTCCTGACGGCAAAACTTTAGCGAGTGGCAGTGCGGATAAAACTGTTAAGCTGTGGCAGTTTACAAAGGGCAAAGTTTTGCATACATTAACAGGGCATTCCGGCCCGGTGCTGTCAGTTGCTTTTAGCCAGGATGGACAGGCTTTAGCTAGTGGCAGCTACGACAAAACTATCAAGCTGTGGAAGTTGACAACGGGCGAACTGATGACAACTTTTGCGGCTCATTCTAAGCCTGTTTGGTCTGTCGCTTTTAGCTCTCAAAATCCTGTTTTAGCCAGCGGTAGCGCAGATGAAACTATTAAGCTTTGGCCTGTACCTGTCCCGATTGCGACTCAGGTTAATTCTCCAGCACCAGAGGTAGAGGCAGCACCGTCGGAAATTCTCTCCCCCGGTGAAATTGCACAGTTGAACCGGAAAGTTTACGACCAAATTGACAAGAGTTGGCGCTCGACTCCCACCTTCAACACTTCATTAGTTTATCGGGTTGCCGTGGATGAAGAAGGGGGAATTATAGATTATCAGCCACTAAACCAAGAAGCGGTTAATTTCCTCCAAGAAACTTCTCTTCCTTCCTATCGTAAAGCTGCTCGTCAAGCCAAGATTTTGAGTCAATTTCAGGTAGTGTTTAAACCCTCTGGGGTGCTTGAAGTTAACCCGTGGCAAGGGTGGAATTAATCTTACTAATTATCTCGCTAATTAGGTTTAATTAGGACTTGATGAATTACTGAATAACTCGATGTTATTGTCTTCTGGTTCTTGCTTCTTTCTCCTTTTCTCTCACTCATAACTCTTGATGCAATTGATCGCGGTTGAAATCTTTGTACCGATCGCAGTACAATCGATCGATATTGCATCTGAGGAATCTCCCATGTCAGAACCGTTTTCTACTGAGATTAGCGATCGCATCTGCACTCACATGAACGAAGACCACGCTAGTGCTGTCGTGCTATACGCTCAAGCATTTGGCGACCAACCGCAGGCAACAGAAGCTCAAATGCTCGCTATTGATGCCAACGGTATGGATTTAACCGCTAAAGTCAACGACGAAACAGTGCCTGTAAGAGTTAAATTCGATCGCACTTTAAAAGACGCCGAAGATGCTCACCACACTCTCATTGAAATGGTGAAACAAGCTCGAAAAGTTGCTAAGTAGTCAATTGCGGACTATCCTGTTATAATTTTAACGTTCGCAGTACAGACTTTAGTCCGCTTAAATAGTTGTTAAGGACTCAATTCCTTACTACAAACCTTGACTCCGGTTAAATGCTTTTTAAGGGCTAAAGTCCTGACTGCCAACAAAATATTTAATAAAGTTGAATATACATCTAAAATATCAAATAAAATGACCGAAAATTACCCTCAATCCCGAGAATTAGATACCGTCAAGGGCAGTAAAAATAACCACTTCGACGCCCTGGTAAAGCGAATAGATTTGATGATTCGCGCCCGCTATTCGCTGCTGTACATTGTCGGCGTCGAGGAGGAACCGATCGAGGCTGTAATTGCCCAAGTAGCGCTGCAAGTAACTCCCGCGCGCCGAGTATTGTTCTGGGATCTCGTGCGCGGCTGGGAAGATAATGCTTCTGGGAAAGGTTCGGTAATGGCGGCGCTCGATCGCGTCAGCAAAACTGCTGTTGAAGAATATACCATATTTGTTCTGCGGGATTTGCACCCTGTTTTGAAATATCCATACACCGAAAAAAATGCGGCGGTAGTGCGGGAATTGCGGAACTTAACGCGGGAATTGAAGCGCAGCAAAAAAACGATCGTCCTCACTTCTCACACGCTGGAATTGCCGGAGGAATTGAAAGAAGAAGTAACAGTAATTGATTTTCCTTTGCCCAACGTCCAAGAAATCGACAGTTTAATTTCCCACGTTGTGGAAAAACCGCAACAGTTGCAAGTTAGCGGTTTAGCAAGGGAACAGTTGGTTAAAGCTTGTCAGGGTTTGAGCCGCGCTAGAATCGGGCGGGTTTTGGCTAAAGCTTTGGCCGCCAAACAGCAAATTAACGAGTCAGATATTGACGGAGTTTTGGAGGAAAAACAGCAAGCAATTCGCCAAACGGGCATTTTGGAGTTTTTTAACTCCCGAGAATCCCTAAAAAGTGTGGGTGGCTTGGAGAATTTGAAACAGTGGGTAAAAATGCGGCAAGATGCTTTTACTGACGAAGCGCGCCGCTACGGAATACCCAATCCTAAAGGCGTTTTGTTAGTAGGAATTCAAGGAACGGGCAAATCCTTATCAGCGAAAACAATCGCCTCAGAATGGCGTTTGCCACTGTTGCGATTGGATACTGGGAGATTGTTTGGCGGCGTGGTCGGGGAAAGCGAAAGTCGCGTCAGGCAAATGATACAATTAGCAGAGGCGATCGCACCTTGCGTTTTGTGGATCGATGAAATAGATAAAGCCTTCGGCAACATTATCAGCGGCAGCGACGGCGATTCGGGAACTTCGCGCCGGGTATTCGGCAGTTTGATTACTTGGATGCAGGAAAAAACCAGTCCGGTGTTTATTGTCGCAACTGCAAATAACGTCAGGATTTTGCCTGCAGAGTTGCTCAGAAAAGGCAGATTTGATGAAATTTTCTTTTTAAATTTGCCCTCTGAATCGGAACGGCAAGATATTTTTAAAGTGCATTTGCAGCGTTTGCGACCAACTAGATTGCGCGAGTTTGATTTGGGAGTTTTGGCGAAACGCGCTGAGAATTTTAGCGGTGCAGAAATTGAACAAGTCGTAATAGATGGGTTGTATCGGGCCTTTGGAACGTTTGTAAACGGACAGCGCCGAGATTTGATGACCGAGGATATTTTGAGGTCGATCGAGGATACTGTACCTTTAGCTGCGATCGCGCGATCGCAAATTGAAGATTTGAAGCGCTGGGCGGCGGAAGCGGGCGCGAGAACAGCTTCTAACGATACTCACTTAATTGATGAATTGAAACGCTACAGCCAGCGGCGGAGGGATGCGATCGACAATTAACTTAATTTCTAGGGTGCGTCAGTTCATGTCTAATTAATTCTCGGAAAAATTCCATCTGACGCACCTTCCTAATCGCATGGTGCGTCCGTTCATGGCTGATTAATTATCTCAAATATCTCCCTTTATGACGCACCCTACTACTAGGAACCTAATTTAAAAACATCAGCAAGAATAGCAGTTTTCTCCACCATTCTCCCCGCATCCGGCGAATCGTAAACAACTAACAGCGAATTTTGCTCCCCCAAATATGGAAACAGGCTCAATCCCTCAGCATTGTCCGTACCAACCTTAAAAGGCAAGTCAAACAATACCTCCAAATCTCCCCCATCTTGTCCAGTAATACTGTCGCCCGATCGCCCTAAAATCCCCTTTAACCGAAAAACCCTCATCGCCCCCGATAAAGTCATCGTCGGCCCGGCTAAAACAATCAAATCTTCCCCGTTCCAGCACAATTCTCGCACCCCCAAACCGTTCAAATCAACAAAATGTTTCTTGTAAAACTTGCCGGCTTCACCAATAGCCTTTAGCTTTAAAACCCCCTGTTTAGACTCTTGCACTTCTATTTCTAAAATTATCGCCCAACCCCGCAGTACAGGTCCCCGTAAACCAAGAAAAATCCGATTGCCGCGCACCGCCAACCCTTCAATATCAAAACCATTTTCTTTACTCGGAATCGGCACAGATAAAAATAGACCGAGATGGCTGTCATCTTTCAGCGCATCAGTCAGCAAATTCCCCGTTTTTGTCGGCTGAAGGTATCCCGCTTTCAGTTGGTTTTTGGGATTTTCAGGATGGGAAATTGACTTGCACAAAGTCCCGTTTTTTACAGGAATTCGTGCCAGCAAATAACGGTTGATCTCCGTCTCTATTTTTGCTAAATTTTGAATGTCTTTATTCGGGTCTTTGCCTTTAGCTTTCTTGCGTTTGGTGCTGTGAGAAGCCACAAACCAAAGATAATCGCTGTTGAAATCAATTCCTTCAATATCGATTTCACCAGCTTGCTCGGAAAAATCGATAAAATCGGCGAGCGCAAATCTTTGATGTTCTCCAAAAATATGAGGCGCCACAGGCGACAAACGCTCGATCGAAGTCGTTTCATCGGAACCCAGCCACAAATGACCATCGGGAGTTAAAGCAACAGCGGATAAGTCTGTAATAATATCAGCCGCTTCGCTGTTGAATTGCAGCAGCAGCCGACCGAGCAAAAAAGATTCTGGCATAATTATTAGCACCAAAACTATTCTTAGGGTAAGTCATTATAGCTAAAGTTGCTTGAAACTGATATCTTGCCACAGTTGTAATAGTCAGTCGGGGGATTAATTCCCCCTCTCAAAGCTTGCATTCGGTTAAAAGTTAGATGATGCACGATTTTCAATAAGGCTTTTATGGGCGGGCTAGGAGCAACGGCCCACAAGAAAGAAAATTCATCTGTTGTGGAACAGGCATCTTGCCTGTTCATGACAGAGGTGCAAGATGTGAGTTAAAACCCATTGAAAATTAAAACAGAAAACTAAAACAAATATCCTCCTCAAGCCTCATAGCGAGAACTTCCCTTTTGAGATAGGGATTTTTAACCCTTGGCGGGGCCAACCGCAGTCGGCGGTGATTATTCCGCAAACCGAACCTCCACAGACGGATAACACCCTAATTGAAGCATTAACATCGCCGTTACGTTTCGTTACGATAAGGAGACAGAGAGAAAAACCTCTCATTCGTAAAATTAGAGGTAGCCATTATGAACGGTACATTTCGCGTCGGCAACCTGTTTGGGATTCCCTTCTTTGTCAACGCATCTTGGTTTTTAGTTCTGGGTTTAGTAACCTGGCAGTACGGCGGCGCATTAGCTGCCCTGTTTCCCACATTGGGCCCCGTAGCGCCCTGGATGCTGGGATTATTCACAGCGTTACTGTTATTTGCTTCCGTCTTAGCCCACGAATTAGGACACAGTTGGGTAGCCATTAAACAGGGAATTGGCGTGAAATCGATTTCGCTATTTCTGTTTGGCGGACTGGCTAATTTAGAAAGAGAATCCAAAACCCCAGCCGAAGCATTTTGGGTAGCGATTGCAGGCCCGTTGGTGAGCTTATTTTTATCCGGTTTGTTAACAGCGATCGGCATCGGTGCTGGTCTCACAGGCCCCGCAGCCGCCATCGTCGGACTTTTAGCTTCGATCAACTTAGTTTTAGCCTTATTTAACTTAATTCCCGGTTTGCCCCTCGACGGTGGCAACATCCTCAAAGCGATCGTCTGGAAAATTACTGGCAACCCTTACAAAGGTGTAATTTTTGCTAGCCGCGTCGGTCAGATAATTGGTTGGATTGCCATTGCTACAGGCGTATTCGGCAATATTTGGAATCTAGTAATCGGTTGGTTCTTACTGCAAAATGCCGGTCAATCTGCCCAATATGCCACAGTCCAAAATAAACTGGCAGGGCTGACAGCCGCAGATGCTGTGACCCCCGAAAGTCCGATCGTCTCGCAAGACTTGTCCCTCAGAGAATTTGCCAACAACTACGTGATCGGTAGCACTCAAACCTGGCGCAGGTTCCTGGCAACAGATGATGCCGGACAATTGGTAGGGGCGATCGACCTAGACGACCTCAAAACCATTCCTACCGGAACTTGGCCCCAAGTTTTAGTTAAAGAACTCCTGAAGCCGATCGAATTTTCCACAACCGTCAAACCAGAATTATCCCTCCTCGAAGTAGTCACCCTCCTAGAACAGCTAAAAGTACAAGAACTCCCCGTCATTCGGGAAAACGGTGTCCTCGTCGGACTTGTAGAAAAAGCTGAAATTGCCCGCCTGCTACAAAGACAAGCCGAAGCGAACCCTGCTTGATATTCTCAGATACTTGACAAATAACAGTTAACCCCCTCGATTTCCCCTTACCAAAAGGGCGATCGGGGGGGTTAACTGTAGCTGGACAAAAGCCAAGTGAAACACTAAATTATTAGCTGCAAATCAAGGATGATAACTATAATAGTGTATTGATCATCTGAGCGAGGACGCTATGCCATCTCAGCAGTTTTCCTCTCAATCCGAAACAACAGAGTCAAAAGTTCTGCCTGCTCTGACAAACAATATATTACCAGAGGCTCTCACCCCTCAGCCAACAGCTCAATTACAAAAATCAGCGCTGACGGTTTCCGCAGCTCAAGATATCATTTACAAATTTTTTATATATCACATCAAAAACTCGCCATCAGAAGTAGTTTTGCAACAATTTAAAAACATATTTATCCAATTGGTTCCTCCAGCTAACCCCACATTAATTCAAGCTTTAAACACAATAATTGAATTTGACTCTCAACTAGAATTTAACTACTTATTTAAACGCTGCATTTACATCTTATTAAATAATTGGATTACTCAGAAACAATACCAACTGGCTCGCGACTTAATTAAAATTATTAGCGATAGAACCCTTAGCGAACGCCACCCCGACAATTGTCTCAAAATACTGAGAGTGTGGCTGACCAACTTTCTCAGCAGCAAAGACTATGAAGAGCTAAAGTTATTTGTATTAAAGTACGAGGACTACCAGCCACTACAAAATCACTGGACTTCTCGCTATCAGCCTTATTTGCTAGCCACTCAATATCTAGATCCTAAAAACACCCCCGAAGAACGCCAAGCTGCCAGACTATTGTCGCAGCAGCTCAAAGAAAAATACAAGTTTGACCTAGCAATGTATACCTCTCGCTCTCAGTCTGCTACATCCCAATTAAATAATTATCATAATCCCACACTTTTAGGAGATGAAGCCCTGCGTTTAATCAAAATAATTTTGGTCAACCGCGGCTCCTTAAACTATCGCAGCTTAGCAAATATTTTTCTTAGAGAGACTCAAAATATTACTTACAAGCACTTTAAGGAATCTCTAATTAAGTATTTATTTAATTACCAATCTAAACTTTTAGGCACTGATATTTACCAATCGAAGATAATTAATATTATAGAGACTTTTCATCTCGAAAATGACGGAGAAACTTTGAGTACAGGCCTGCATCTCAGAACTTGCAATTATCTAATCAAATGTTTGACTGTGGAAAATTCCGGGAAACCAACAGCCTTATTTCTACTCTTCGCTACTCAACTAAATCCTTTAACACTAGCAATTCTAATTCTCAAACTTATTTTAATTTCACCCCATTCCAGAACCTACTTAGAACTTTGTTGTGCCAGATTAATTCAATACTATCAAGATGACTCGGCTACTGAATGTGAGTGGCTCATTAATTTTTTAGAATTGAGCCAGATTGCTATAACTATTTATGGAGACAATGTTCAGTATAATTTAGTGAATATGTCAGACAAGCATGAAGAAGAGCAGTTGTTGATTGATATCAATAACTGTAGAATTTTTTCTCAACATAAAAAAATATAAAATATCCAGCTTAGTCATCAGTCATCATTCATCAGTCATTAGCTGCGCCTTGCGCCCCCGACAGCAAGTTTATAGGATAAAGTTTTCCGGGAACAGTGTTCGCTAATTTATATAAGTTTGATAAGCTTGTGGTAGCTCTTCGGCGCTAGTATCGGGCATTTATCCCCTACCCAATATTTGCTCTCGCGCCCAATTGATGAAAATAACTGCGCCACCCGGAGTTATCGTCGAGACTCCAACGGGCAAATTTTCTCCCAGTTGGGCAAATTTTTCTTCACTTTGTGCCAAAGCTGGAACAAACTTTTTCAGTTGAGCTGCCATCTCGTTGAAAGACGGCGCTAATTCGCCGACTTCATCAAGCCTACTGACAGTCACAGCACGCACTCTCTGGCGGCAATATCTTTAGCTGCTTCGTTGAGCCGCAGCAGGGGCAGTGTTACCCACCTCGCTGTCACCACTCCAGCAATTGTCGATAGCAGCAGCGCCCCCCAACAAAGTAAAATTGTAGTGCGCGTATTTTTGTTAATTTGCCCCTTGAAATCGGATTCGGGAACTGCGATCGCAATCAGCCAGTTCAAACCGTAAACATCAGCAAACGGCAGCACTTCCACAAAATATTCCTGCCCGTCTCGGCTAAATTTCAGTTGCTGCCGCTGCTTAATGTCGCCAAAACCCCCGAAGTGTTCGTACAAATATTTAGCTGCGGTGCGAATGACAGGAGTTTGGCTGTCTAAAACATTCACCCGCTGCAGTTGCTGCTTTCCAGACATCTTTCTAAAGGGTGATTCTTGACTCGAACTGGCAACCAGCAAGCCCGATCGTTCGATCGCGAAAATTTGTCCCGTTTTGCTAAGCTTGATGCGATGGAGATAGTGCTGAAGCCCCGAGAGCGAAAAGTCTACGGCACTAACTCCCAGCAATTTACCATTTCGATCGCGAATCGGTTGGCTGGCAGCAATAAAAACACTCCCGGGAGTAAAACCAGGATAAATACTCGTCCAAATCGCTTTGTTTGTTCGCTGCGACAGCTTCTTTGTACCAGGGGCGCAGGCGGGCATTGTAGGTTGCCGGTTCTGCCTTTAATTTAGCGGTGCGAGTGCCTAGGCTGTCTGTAGCTTAGTATATGTTGTGAGAGTTGGTAGACTTGTTAGCTGCGACAATTTGCAAGCTGTTATCCGTGGGGTTGCGGCCAATGCCGAGATATTCTCCTGATTTTTCAGCACGGAAGGATATCCATTGAATGCTTTTAAAAGATCGCATTTGCTGCCAGAGGAACTTCTCTCCCCGAGGCTAGGGTCTTTCTAACTGTAAGTTTAATTCAGCGCGGTCGATCGCTTCAGCGTTGTTAAGTTTATTTACCCACTGGGTAGGTTCGAGAAAAGAAATCAGCTTTTCTTCAACTCTCTTCCCCGTCTGGGCGATCAATTTCTCGGCGAACTCTTCGACTGCTTTGTCTCCGTTGCGAAAGGACAGATACCCGACCATCCCGACTGCTGCGACGATTTGCAGCACAACAGAGGCCACTAGAAGGCGACGCAGGGAGATTTTTGTGTGGTGTTGAGAAGTTTTACTCGCGAATCGGGGCAACAGCATAGGCTGGTCACTAATTGCTCCCTAACACTTTAACTGTTCCTGCCTGTAATTTCACTTAGGGGCGATCGAGGTGTTTCCTTGCCCTCAAAACCCCTCCCACAGAGACACAAATCAGGAGCAAGCACGAGACTTATACAATTTTAGATTTGAGATTTTAGATTTTAGGTTAAATAATTGGGAATGAATGATCAAGCTCGTGCTTTCGAGCATCTCTACAGTGGCATTCTTTTTTTCAACTGCTATTACCCACTGTTAGCTGAGAATACCTCCGCCATTTTCTTGCTGTGGTGGGTTTCCTACCTCAACCAAACCTAATTCTTCCTTCAAACCTCTTCGGTTCATCCATTACATCCGTTAAATCCCGTACACCATTGGCTGCAGAACATCCATCGATTACATCCGTTAAATCCCGTACACCATTGGCTGCAGAACTTCTCTTTAACAGCTACGCGGAAAATCCCCCGCTTGTCCACACGGATATAGCGAGGGGCGAGAATAGGTATTCTCGCAAAATATAAAGTGGTGGCAGTGGCTTTTGTCGAGCCATTGCCATCTATAGAAGCCATACTGTTTTAGGCTCACAGAAAGATTTCAGAGCCAACTCTCTGCTTGCAGTCAATGCTTGAAGTCAAACCAACCAGTTCAAGCAAGAAGTCAAAGCAAGTCGTAAAGGCCTAGGATTCTTCTTCTTCTTCTCGATCAATTTGGCGCAGGTGAATGTGCTTGCGTCCCAAAGAGATTTCAAATTCATCTCCCGGCTGGAGTTCCATCTGTTTGGTGTAGGCAGCTCCAATCAGTAAGTTGCCGTTAGATTGAACGCTAATCCGATAGCTGGCAGAGCGTCCGCCGCGTCCATTGCCGTTTTGCTTCCCGTCTAGCTGAATGCCTTCTGCATCAATCAGCGCATTCAGGAATTTCATCATGTTGACCCGTTCTACGCCGTTCTTGGTAACGGTGTAGTAGCCACAGGCTCTAGCTTTTTCTTCCTTGGTAAGGTTCTCTAGGTCTTTGACCTTTTTGATCAGATCTTCGCCTTCAAGGGGTTCGATATTTTTCTTTTTAGCCATTTACTGAGTCCTGAAATATTCAACTGGTGTACGGATTTTTTCTCGGTTGGTTTTTGGTTTGACCAAGAAACTTTAGCTTTATAGCTGGTCGTAAAACCATATTACACCGATCGGCTCAATTGTTAACCACTATTATCTAAATATTTTTAACAAACTGCAGTCTTTCTTGAGGAGTAGCTGCAGCCGATGCGAGCAATCTCTAAAGTCGGTAGCATAAGCTATCAGCTATCAGCTAGCTGAATATTTGCCCCGCTCTTAAAATCCCATGAAGTTAACCACACGCGGACACTACAGTGTCAAAGCATTACTGGATCTAAGTTTGCAACCTCGCTTTGGCCCGACATCGGTGAAATCGATAGCGAAGCGACAGGAGTTACCTGCTCCGTATCTAGAAAAATTGCTGATTGAAATGCGACGAGCCGGTTTAGTCCAATCTGTTCGGGGTTCCCAAGGAGGATATCAATTAGCCCGCCAGCCAGCTCAAATCTCTTTAGGACAAATCTTAGAGGCTGTAGGTGAAACTATTGAACCTTTACCTCGACATTTTCCCGACGCGACGCAAGCAGAGGACTGGGTAACATTCAGTTTGTGGAACCGATTGCACAAAAAACTGGCCGAAGCGCTGTACAGTATTTCCCTCGAAGACTTATACTATGATGTCCGCAGTTGGCAAGCGGCTCTTGGGGAAGAAACTAGCTTTATCATTTAAATGGTAAGTTCATTCATTCGATCGCCAGCAATCACACATGGACGCAACACTTGTTACCTACTTTGGCGGCTGTCACTGCGGAGCTGTCCGCTTCCGTGTCGCCGTTGACAAACACGAAGCATCTGATTGCAACTGCTCTATCTGTAAAAAGAAAGGATTTTTGCACCTCATTGTGCCGCCGGAACGTTTTACCTTGCTCAGTGGCGAAGATGTTTTGACCACCTATACATTTAATACAGGAACTGCTCAACATACTTTCTGCCGAATTTGCGGCATTCACTCGTTCTATCGCCCCCGATCGCATCCCGATCATTTCGATGTCAACGTCCGCTGTCTTGACGACTATGCCATCGAACACTTTCAGATCCTACCCTTTGACGGTGTTAATTGGGAGCAGAACGTACACTTGCTCCGCGACGAAAGTAATCTCAGCAGTTAAAATTGCAGCTCAAAAATCAAAGTCCGCAAGGGTAGGAGTAGTTAAAACCTGCGCTACCATTGCGAGTGCTCTTGCTCGGACGGACTATCAAGTTTGACACAATATATAATGATGCCGGATGAATTTCCTGTTTTGATTTTAGCTGCGGTGTTGGATTATTCGATCGGCGATCCTTGGGGTTGGCCACATCCCGTGCAGGCGATGGGTTGGGCGATCGAGCGCTATACTCGACTTGTCTTTAATATATGGAATAATCCCGCAGGCAAAATGCCTGAAGCAGAGGATCGTCCCGCTGGCGATCAGCACAAACTGCTGTTACGATGTGCTGGTACAATACTAGCGATCGGGCTGATTGTAGGCAGTTATACTGTCAGTTGGTTGCTCGTCCAAGCTGCTAGTTGGGTGCATCCTCTTTTAGGTATTGCCCTAGACACCATTTTGCTGGCAAGCTGTTTTGCAGGTCGCAGTTTGAGGGCGGCTGCAGAGGATGTGCTAGCACCTTTAAATGTTGGAAATTTAGTCAAGGCGCGAGAAAGGTTGAGCCTTTACGTCGGCCGGGATACCGAAAACTTATCCGAGCCAGAAATTCTGCGAGCATTGTTAGAAACGGTAACAGAGAATGCAGTCGATGGTGTGACAGCACCGCTATTTTATGCCTTACTTGGGTTCGCTCTGCCGCATCTATTATTAAGTGTTACCGCTGGGCCGATCGATCCTAACTCGATGTGGGCGAGTGCGATCGTCCCCTTGGCGATCGCTTACAAAGCAGCCAGCACATTAGATTCTACGATCGGCTACAAAGAAGCGCCATACACAGATTTAGGATGGTTTAGCGCCAAACTAGAAGACGTGCTGACGTGGATTCCTTGCCGGCTAACAGTGATTACTTTAGCCCTTATATCTGGCAAACCGATTTACATTTGGCAAATTTGTCAGAGAGATGCTGTTAAAGATGCCAGCCCCAATTCCGGTTGGAGCGAGTGCGTTTACGCCGCCATCTTGGGAGTACAACTAGGAGGTACCAATTCCTATCGCGGAGTTCTCAAACACAAACCGCTCTTAGGCGAGCCGATTCACCCGATCACAGCGCCGCTAATTGGCCAAGCATTGCAATTAACTCGGTATTGCTTTCTGATTTGGTTGGGACTATCATTGCTTTTTTATACCTTATTATGTTTGAGCTGCTAACTGATGACCTCACCCGAACAGTCCAGGAGGCATAAATAACGTATTTCTGTCATTGTTCGCGCTCAGCCAAGCAATCGCAGCATCTGCTTTTCATCCGTTCGGGGTAAGTCCTGCAGAAGACACAGATCAGCCACCGACAGGAGCAAAAAAAAGTTTTGACCTTCGTTCAAACCCCCAAATTCATCTGTAAAGTCAATCTAAAATCTAAAATCTAAAATCTAAAATTGTTCGATCCGCCAACAGCCAACAATTAGCTCGCAGCAACCAATGACTACAATTATCGAAATTTTATCCCCTGATGAAGTGAGGCGCACTCTCACCCGCGTCGCTTCCCAGATTGTCGAAAAATCAGGGAATCCCTCGGAGTTAGTGCTGTTGGGCATTCATAGTAGAGGAGTGCCTTTAGCTCAAATTTTGGCAGATCAAATTGAAGTTCTCGAACAAGTCAAAGTACCCGTGGGCGCTTTAGATATTACCTTTTACCGAGATGACTTGGATCGAGTTGCGATGCGGACACCGGCTAAAACAGAAATTCCTTTCGATTTGACGGGCAAAACCGTGGTGTTGGTAGATGACGTTATATATAAAGGCAGAACGAGTCGAGCGGCTTTGAATGCGGTCAACGATTACGGGCGGCCGGAGAAAATTTGGTTAGCGGTATTAGTCGATCGTGGCCACCGAGAAGTACCGATTCAGCCGGATTTTACGGGTAAAAAGTTGCCGACTGCAAAGGAAGAACAAGTTAAGGTTTACGTTCAAGAACTCGACGGGCGCGACGGAGTGGAGTTAATTAAGGGTTGATATCGTTGACCTTTGCATCGGAATAATAATTTTTGGAGTGCTGTACGATCGTCCCCGCGCAGCGCCCGCCATCTCAGAAGCGAGCCGATATAATGTGGAATTGATTAAGGCTTGATATCGTTGACCTTTGCATCAGAATAATAATTTTCCGAGTGCAGTGCGAGATCTTGAGAGCGCGATCAATCTCACGAGCGAGTCGATCGACCAAATTTCTAGTTGGCGATCGCACTTGCGACCTCAGAAATGAGGTTTCTTGGTATATTTTTCGTTACTGATCGCAAAATTTTCGTAGAAACCCGGTTTCTACCCGCCCATCCGTCCAGGACTGGTATCTGGGAAGAAACCTGGTTTTTAGCCAGAGCGCGAAGCGTCGTGATGGATTTTAAATCGGCAGTGCAGGAGTTGAACCTGCCTGGGGCGAATTATGAGTTCGCTGCCTAAACCGCTCGGCCAACTGCCGTTAAATCGATTTCTTTGATCTAACTCAAAATGAATTATAACATAATTTCTCAGTCCGTGCTAGAACTAGAGAACAAAAATCAAAATCTTTAGATCTGCTGAGTCCCGATCGCCTGTTAGCCAATGTGCTGGAGCCGATCGACCGGACAAAGCAGTTTCTAGGACTCGGCATAAACTTATAGGCAATGGCAGTGAATTCGACGGTAGTGCTGACTCTAATTCTGCTGGCTCTGATGTTTGGAGCAGGCGTGACGAGTTCTGTTTGGGGATTTACTATAGGTCGCGAAGCCTTGCAAGGAACGACTCAACCCGATGTTCGTCCCAGCAACAATGCTGGCAGCGGCAAGCCTGGAAAGACGGCTAGTAAAGACCAAGTGAGCATTTTGAAAGAAAAAGACATTCTCACAACCGTCCAAGCACGGGTAGAAGGTCGCGATCCAGAAAAAACAACGGCTCAAGCAAATACTAAAACAGACAAGGCAAGCTCTAAACCAGCCGCGGCAAAAAAACCGGCTGCACAAAATGCCAGCGCCAAGTTTCCCCTGAACAGTCGCGACGGGGGAATAACCCTGGAAGTGAGCGCGGCCAGTCAGCGCAACAATTCCATGCTGCTAGACGTGAGCATGAAAAATGAAGGCTCCCAACCTGTGAGGTTTCTCTACAGTTTCTTGAACGTTACTGACGATCGCGGTCGGGCCCTGAGCGCGACTGCCGAGGATTTGCCCTCGGAACTGCCCGCCAACGGGCAGGTGTTTTACGGTACGGTGAGTATTCCCACAGCTTTGCTGGAAAATGCTAAAGAAGTTTCGCTGACGCTGACAGATTATCCAGGTCAAAAACTTCAGTTGCAAATATCTGGCATTCCAGTGGCGAAGTAAAATAAAAGAAGACCAAACCTGCAGACAGATTCTCAGGTTTGATCTAGAAAGTTTTTTTAGGGAGCATTGTGTCACTTTTAGGGGCGAGAGTGCAGGAGATATCTGATTTACCCGCGATGAGTTTGACAGAGGTGCTGTCGCGGTTGCTGTCAGTGCTGTTGCTGATTGCGATTAATGCTTTTTTTGTGGCGGCTGAGTTTTCGATGGTGACGGTACGCCGATCGCGCATCAATCAGTTAGTGGAAGCTGGCGACGTTGCAGCTTTAACTGTGCAATCTTTGCAGCAAAGTATTGAGCGATTGCTCTCGACAATGCAGTTGGGAATCACTCTTTCTAGTTTAGCTCTCGGCTGGATTGGGGAAAGTACGATCGCCGTGCTAGTCCGAATGTCGATCGGCTATTTGCCGCTGCCAATTTACATCAAGTCGGCGATCGCCCATTCTTTTAGCATACCAATAGTAACTTTTTTGTTGCTAGCTTACCTGCAAATCGTACTGGGCGAACTCTTTCCCAAATCTGTAGCGTTGCTGTATTCCGAACAGCTAGCCAGAACTTTAGGGCCTCCGAGTTTATTGATTGCCCGTTTGTTCAAGCCCTTTGTGTCGTTTCTCAATCAATCTACTCGATCGCTTTTGCGGTTTGCGGGCATCGAATACGATCTAAGGCATCGCCCGGTTACTCCCGAAGAACTGCAATTAATTATAGCTACTTCCAGCGAATCCAGCGGCTTGGAAGCAGAAAAGCGAGAATTGCTCAACAACGTGTTTGAATTTGGCGAAGTTTGGGTAGAAGAAGTAATGGTGCCGAGGCCTAGCATTGTCGCACTTCCCAAGACAGCCACCTTTCAAACTTTGCTCGACGAAATGGCGATTTCTAACCATTCCCGCTATCCTGTGACGGGAGATTCTTTAGACGACATTATCGGCATTATTGGGTTCAAACAACTTGCGAAACCGCTAGCTGAAGGTTTGCTATCTCCCGACACGCCAATTGTAACTTGGATGGGTTCGGTGAGGTTTGTGCCGGAGATGATGCTGCTGGGGGAACTGCTGCCTTTGATGCAGAGTTCGTCGGAAGAAATTGCGATCGTAGTCGATGAATTTGGTGGCATTTCCGGGTTAGTGACATTGCGGGATTTGATAGCCGAAATTATCGGTCGCAGCTCCGAGTCACCCGACAGCAAAGAAATTGCTTTGCAAGTATTGGACGATCGCACTTATTTAGTGCAAGCGCAGTTAAATTTAGATGATGTGAATCAAATATTGAATTTGGAGTTGCCCGTAACTGACGAATATCAGACAATCGGAGGTTTTCTGAGCTATCAGTTGCAAAGAATGCCGGCTGTGGGGGAAGTTTGGCGCTGTGAAAATGTGGAACTTACGGTTGTTTCTGTGTCCGGGCCGCGGTTGGAGCAACTTCAAATTCACTTGTTGGAAGAGGCTGCGGGCGATCGAGCTTTAGATGAAATTGCAGCAGCCGATGAGGAAATTGTGGGGAAAGGGCGAAAGAAT
This sequence comes from Microcoleus vaginatus PCC 9802, assembly GCA_022701275.1. NCBI lineage: Bacteria > Bacillati > Cyanobacteriota > Cyanophyceae > Oscillatoriales > Microcoleaceae > Microcoleus > Microcoleus vaginatus. Next base: position 5,795,052 of record CP031740.1, on the reverse strand, counting down.
AGCGGGTTGAGTAGTGTGGCAAAATTGTCTCATTAAGATTTTGATGAAAAGGGCGATCAAAATAGCGCAACTTTTTATACCAAATCTGAGTTAGCAACCCCGTTTATTCTTTAGTCTCTTAGAGAGGGACGAGAGTTTATGGAGGAGCGCTTTCAACTGCCGAGTCGGAATACTGTTTAAGCATAAGGCACCGGATCTTTCAGCCCCAATTCCTCAAAAGCCGCCAGTCGCAACCGACAAGAATCGCAAACGCCGCAGGCATTTTCCCCGCCTGCGTAGCAAGACCAAGTTTGCTCCCAAGGTACTCCTAATTGGTTGCCTAATTGAATAATTTCTGTCTTTTTAAGTTCGATTAAAGGTGTGATAATATTAATAGCATTTCCTTCTCTGCCCTGCTTTGTTCCTAACCGAAATACTTCCTGCATAGCTTGGATGTAATCGAGGCGGCAGTCGGGATAGCCGGAATAATCTAAAGCGTTGACACCGATGTAAATGCGATCGGCTTCTAGAGTTTCTGCGTAGGCGAGGGCAAAGCTGAGAAAGATCGTATTTCTAGCAGGAACGTAGGTAATTGGGATGTTTTGGGACATTTCTGCAAGATTGCGATCGATCGGTAATTCCATCTCATTATCTGTCAATGCCGAACCGCCCCACAGTGTTAAGTCAAAGTTTACTATCTGATGTGCCTTAACACCTGCAGCAAGTGCGATCGCCCTTGCTGATTCCAACTCCCGCCGATGTCTTTGCTTGTAGTCAAAGGAAATAGCGTAACACTCGCAGCCGTCGGCTTTGGCTTGATACAAAACAGTTGAGGAATCCAGCCCTCCCGACAATAAAATAACTGCTTTCACTTAAAACATCCTCACTAAAATTAGCTTTTATATTTATATCAAATTAGTTGCAAATTGACAAGATAGCAATGCTAAATGCTTGGTGAAAGATATTTTTTTGAACGAACCGCGAAGACGCGAAGGACGCGAAGGAAGAAAATAGAAGGGACGTTTGTTGATAATTTATAGTGCCTGTTTAACTGGTTTCCAGGTTCCCAGGCTCTGCCTAGTAACGAGTAGAAAGGAAATTCATCTTTTGTGGAACAGGCATCTTGCCTGTTCTTGATATTGGTGCCAAATGTCAGATTTAAATTGCTAATAAATCATCGAGTTCGCGGTAATCGGGCAAAGTTGTATCAATTTTAATGCCCTGCCGCAAAACTGTGCGGTCGCCCTGCGATCTAGATAACAATTCGCTAAAATTCCGCGCCTTAAACAAAATCAAATCAGCAGGTAAACCCACTGCAACTCGTCCTAAATTCGGCAATCCCATTAAATCGGCTGGAGTCTTTGTAACTGCACAGGGCCAGTCTCCATAAGGCCTATCTAAATGAGCGATGCGGACTGCCATATTAAAAACTTCCAAAACATCATGGTCGCCAAATCCGTAAAAGGGATCGCGACAATTGTCGCTAGCAACTGCAACGGGAATTCCGGCGGCTTTGAGTTCGTGCAGCAGTGTCACTCCCCGCCAGCGCGGTGTATGCTGAGATTGTCGGTCTTGCAAGTAAAGGTTGCACATCGGCAAGCTGACAATGCCAATATTTGCTTCCTTGACTAATTCCAGGGTTTCTGTTACTAAATCTGACGGTTGTACGGCTAAACTACAGCAGTGTCCGCAGATTATTTGACCCCCAAATTCATGGCGGATGGCGGTTTTTGCGACTTCCCGCAATGTTACTGAATCTGGATCGTCGTTTTCGTCGGTGTGGAAGTCGAGGTTTAAATTTCGTTCTTTGGCTAAGGCAAAAACTCGATCGAGTTGTTTGTCTAAGTCGGGGTTCATATAGGCGACGCCGCCGAGAATGCCGCCAATTTGGGCCATGCGATCGGCTAATTTTTCGCCGGCGGGTGTCAGGAAATAGTCGAGGGAAACCAGGGAAACTGCTTGCAAGATCAGCCGATCGCCCCATTCGGCTTGCAGCGCTTCAAATACTCCCAAACTAACGGTTCCCTGTTCGCCTGCGCTGTCGATGTGAGTGCGGATGGCCTTGGTTCCGTGGGCGTAGCTGCACTTGAGGCCGAACTGCATCCGCCGGTAAACATCCTCTGCATTCCAGTTTTTTTGGGCATCAGCGCCTACCGCTTCGATCGCGCTGGCAAAAGTTCCATCGGGATTGGGCGATCGTTCCCAAATGTGACCTTTGTCTAAATGGGTGTGCATATCCACAAAGCAAGGCCAAACTAAGCCGCCCTGCAAATCTATAACTGGGATATCTCCAGAGGAGGATACAGGTTTTGTACCTGCTGGGATAATTTGGGCGATCTTACCCGCTGCAATTTCCAAATCCACCAAACAAAAATTGTTCTCAGTCCCCGTTGTCGCCACAGTAGAAGCTGACGGGGCGATCGATTGCATCTCTAGAAGAGACGCGGGTACGCGACTATTTTTTAGCCAATAATTAGATGTACTTGGCAACATTAATTTTGTGAGTTAGTATGTATTTTCTTGATAATTCAGCGCTACCATTTGTAACTATAGCAACCCTTGCAGGAATTGTGAACATCTCTCTTTTCCTCTTTCTATCTTTTATAGAGGCTCTGCGTCCTCTGCGCCCTGTGTGGTTAGTTCAAAAAAATCTCATGCACAAATGAAATAAAAGCGCTAAAGAAACTTGGATTAAATAGGTAGCTTTGTTGTTGGTACGGCAGCCCTGAGCACTGAAGCACAAATATAAAATTTTTATATTTTTGAGGATAGCGCGAAAATCAGTGTCACGAGTTTGGCTATGCCGGATACTTCCAGAGCCTTAATCCTGTTGCTATCATAAATCACTGCTTCAAATTGCAATTTCACTTTCAACTAACAGCAGCATCCATAGCAAAAGCCAAAAACAACTGTGTCAAAACCAAAGCATATAGTTTTAACATCCCATCCCGACAGATCCGGCACAAAACCTCATCCCATTTACTGGGGAGAAATCGATCCGCTGAAACGGGGGCCTGTGATTGGTAGCCTCACCAAAGCGTCTCACCGGAATGCGATCGGCACTCATTCGGGTTCCTACTCTGTTTATCGCGCGCTAGCAGTTGCTTCGGGCGCACTCCAAGCAGATCACCGCCCCGATTTTACCAACACCTCTCCGGCCGCACACATCGGGCCGCACCCGAGTTGGGGCGATCGCAATTTGATTGTTTCTCTCGATCCCTTTGGGGGTTTGGTCAGCGAAGTTTATACTTCATTTCTCCAGCAGGGATATGATATTCGACCGACCATTGCTGTCACTAAAGCTCACATTAATATGCCGGAATTGCAAGATGCCATCGCTAAGGGGCGAGTGCAAATTGATGGCAAAATAGTCAAAGCAGGTGGCAATTTAGCAGTAACTAAAATTGCGATCGACCCGGTTTGGTATTTGCCGGGAATTGCTCGGCGGATTGGGGCTCAAGAAAGCGTTCTCCGCCGTGTCCTGTTTGAGCAAACAGGCGGAATGTTCTCGGATTTAGTGACGCGGCCGGACTTACAGGTTTTCTTGCCACCTATTGGCGGAACTACGGTTTATATTATTGGCGATGTCGCGAATATTTCTGACCCGGATAAGCAGTTGGCGGTACGGGTACACGATGAATGCAACGGTTCAGATGTCTTCAGTTCCGATATCTGCACTTGCCGCCCTTATTTGGTACACGGGATGGAAATTTGCATCCAAACGGCACAAGCAGGCGGTTCTGGGGTAATAGTTTACTTCCGCAAGGAAGGGAGAGCTTTGGGGGAAGTGACTAAGTTTTTGGTGTACAATGCCAGAAAACGGCAGGAAGGCGGCGATCGCGCTGATGCCTATTTTACGCGCACTGAATGTGTTGCGGGAGTTCAAGATATGCGGTTTCAAGAACTAATGCCAGACGTGCTGCACTGGTTGGGTATCTCTCGAATTGACAGTTTAGTTTCTATGAGCGATATGAAATACAATGCGATTATCAATTCTGGCATTCAGGTGGTCGATCGCATCCCTATTCCTGAAGATTGGATTCCCGCAGACGCACAAGTCGAAATTGTCGCCAAAAAAGCCGCCGGCTACTACACGCCAGACCCGGTGCCAGATGCTACAATTCTTGGAGAAGCGATCGGACGGGATTTAGGAGATTAAGAGGGCAAAGACGCGACCGATGGGACGCGAACAATCGCGTCTTTGCTAAATAAAATTTATTGCTGGTTTTTCATCAGTCAGGGTAGGTTATGGCTAATTTGCGTTCTAGTGTGATCGTAAAAACAGATATTTGCGGATATACCGCCAGAGTCAAAAAATTATCTCAGTCGGACTTGAGTAGTTTGTTAAACGAGCATAAAAATTTTGTTTCAGATATTAGCGCCAGAAATGAAGGTAGCGTGATCAAAGGGGAAGGTGATTCATTTTGGATAATTTTTCCCAGCGTCACAGCAGCGGCAGTAGCAGCCATAGAAATGCAGCAAGAATTGAGAGCGCAACAATCTAGCAAGGCGAACGACGAACGATTGGCTATTCGCGTGTCGATTACATTAGGAGATGTCTTGCATCAAGATAAAGATATCTTTGGCGATACTGTGAATTTAACAGCGCGCATAGAATCAGTAACTCCGCCGGATGAAATATATTTGTCCCAAGCAGCATGGCTGGCGCTCAACAAAGCAGAAGTGCAAACGTCTTTTGTCAACGAGTTTTCTTTGAAAGGGATGAGCGAACCGGAAAAAGTATACAAAGTTGACCAAAGTTATAAAACGCGAATCATCAAGAATCAAGCAATAATTAAAGCAGATTTGAGAGGTTTTATAGCTTATCAAGAATCTAATTCTATCAAAGACGTTGAATATTTGCTCACCAACTTTGATACTTTTGAAAAAACAATTTGCGAAGAATACGGTGGCACAATTCGCAGTATTGTTGGGGATTCGCATTTGTTGACTTTCCCGGAAGCTCACTCAGCCTTAGCGGCAATGGAAAGTTTGTGCGAGAATTGGAAACTTTTTATTCACGCCAATCAAATACCTTGCGGCTTGTCCGTGGGAGTTGCTAAGGGAAATTTATATATATTTAGGTCTTGCACTTACGGAAAAGATATTAACATAGCCGACAGACTGGAAGATTTAAGTAAAATAGTATCTCCGAGGGTCGAAAAAAACTCGGTGATAGTTTCCGATCAAATAAAACGCGAAGTCAGCGGATCGAAGTGGGAATATAAGCTGATCAAACTAGATAAAAATGTGATTTTAGATAATCTTTTAGATTACAGTCAGTTTGACTTTTTTCAAGAAAACGATGTTTACCGTTGTTTGGTGGTATGAAGTTGAAAAATATTGAACTTGAGACTGTAGAATATCTGAGAACAACGGTTGCTATTCGCCAAAAGTGCGATCGGCTTTTTGATTTAGCCCGCCTAGACAAACTCCGCTACTTCCGCGTCGATTTATCCCAACTCGACAAAGCAGCAAATTATGTAATTGACACAACGCGCCAACAGTATCCCGATTTTAACATTCCCTTTCACAGTCGCTGGCGACATTTTGAAGCTGGCAACTTGTCGCGACTCGCCGAATTAGATGCAGCTTTAACAGAATTTTCACTCCTAGAGCAAGCTAAGATCAAATTTGATTTAGTAATTGTCAGCGTTTTGCTCGATGCCGGTGCTGGTGCAGATTGGCAGTATTGTGAACCAGAAACCGGGCAGGTTTACCGCCGTTCTGAAGGGTTAGCAATAGCCAGCTTGCGGATGTTTTGTCAAGGTGTTTTTTCTAGCAATCCCGATTTTCCTTGGCAAGCTGATTCTCGCGGACTTTCTCAATTAAAACTCGAAACCTTAGCTGCGGGATTTCAGGTAAGTCGAGACAATCCGCTAGTGGGTTTAACAGGAAGATTAGAATTATTGCAGCGTTTGGGAAAGGCGATTTGTCAGCATCCATTATTATTTGGCAGCGAAAACCCGCGTCCCGGCAATTTGGCAAAATACTTGCTCGACATTCGGGTTTCTGGAGTCAACACTGTGAAGGCTGCGGTCGTGTTGAGCGCTGTTTTGACAGGTTTTGGGGAAATTTGGCCGGGAAGATATGCAATTGGTGGCGTTAATTTAGGCGATGTTTGGCGGCATCCGGCTTTAACAGGAGAAAATCTGGGAGATGAATTCGTGCCGTTTCACAAACTCTCGCAGTGGTTGACTTATTCGCTGTTGGAACCGCTGCAAGAACTTGGTTTAGAAGTCGCCGGATTGGATGAGTTAACGGGATTGCCTGAGTACCGCAACGGCGGTTTATGTTTGGATATCGGGCTGCTGCGGGCAAAAGATTCGGTTATTTTTGAGCAGAGTTACTTGCCGGATTCGGAAGTTATAGTAGAATGGCGATCGCTGACTGTGAATCTTTTAGATAAAATTGCCGCAGCTATTCGAGAAAAGCTGCATTTGAGTGCGACAGAATTGCCGCTGGTGAAGATTTTGCAAGGAGGAACTTGGGCGGCGGGGCGGAAAATTGCGGGCGAATTGAGGGCTGGTGGAGTGCCACCAATTCAGATTGAAAGTGACGGCACTGTGTTTTAGAAGGAAGAAGGAAGAAGGAAGAGGGAAGAGGGAAGAAGGAAGAGGGAAGAGGGAAGAGGGAAGAAGCAAGAAGCAAGAGGGAAGAAGGAAGAGGGAAGAAGCAAGAAGCAAGAAGCAAGAAGGAAGAGGGAAAATTATCCCCTCTTCCAACTTAAAACTCAAAATTCAAAATTCAAACCTGAAAACTATTCCTCACACTACACTCCCGACAAGCTGCTTAGCGACAAGTGCGATATTTGACATGATAAACTAAACCGCGATGAGCCAAATCGAAGGAGTCAACGGTGGCCATGCCGGCACCGCGGGCTGTCATTGCAGCATTTACTCTCATATTTACACTGTCGCCGCAGCGAGACCAAACATTCGCTACAGTGGCTAAGCTATCTCGAACATTGTAGTTAGTTTCGCCGCTGAGATTCCGATTAAAAACTGCGCCGCGGGTTCCAGCGAAAAAGTATTCTGCTCGCAGGTTGGCTGTGGTTTTGGGAGCCACGTAGCCGCGATAATCAGCATCGTAGATAGAAATTTGGTAGCCTTGGGGTACTTTGATGGGAATGCTCAGATTGCAGCTTTTCCGGCTTTGTGTTGAAACATTTCCCTGGGCTGCAAACTTATCAAATAGGATGGTGAGTTCTTGACCGTCGGGGCTGACGCTGACGCTGGCGGAGCGATCGGGGCAACCGCTACCGCCATAGCTTGCACCTAAAATTTGAACGGCAGGATTAGCCAAGGCGGGGCCGATAGAAGCAGTCATTAATGCCGTAGCTAGCAATAGTTTTACAAACTTCATGGATGTTCTCCTTAATAAGTTCAGTTGTGTGTTAGGAGCACCCTAAAAAAATGGAACTGAATTTCGGTAATGCGTTTTAAAGTTGGATATAACCGCCTTCATGTTGAAAGATGAAAAGGCAGTCAAGCCAAGCTTATGACCTCATGGGGAGTTCCTATTCAGGTTTTTTCGATTAGTGAATTAATCGAAAAAATAGGTTTTCTGTTGATACTTCTTAAGATTCATATCGGTTGGTAAAAGTTCCGGAAGATTTCGGTGCGAAACTCCGGATCAGTGTTAACGGGCTTGGATGGAGCTCGAGACAGCGAAACCAGTGGGGAGGCTTTTGGGCCCGGATCTGCGTTCTTAGGAAGAGTGCGGGAAGGAGAGAAACGAGATAATGACATATTTGTTTATTTTCCAACCTCGGATACTTAGTGCAGCCATGGGCGGATGAAAGGCAAGTGTAGAAGCAATTTTATTGGCGCGATATTCGTGTTTTCAAGAGGGATTTGATATAAGTAGTCCAGGACGCAGGGGTTGCAGAAACCGGGTTTTTGTGCGTCAAGAATGCCTCGATGGTTGATAAGTTAGAATAAAGTAAATTAATTATTCAAAAAGATGAGTCCTAAAGTTACTGTCATTGACCATCCTTTGATACAGCACAAGTTAACTCTAATGCGCCAAACTCAAACGAGTACGGGGAAATTTCGCCAACTGCTGAAAGAGATTGGAATGCTGCTAGCCTATGAAGTGACGCGAGATTTGCCACTAAAATACGAACAAATAGAAACGCCGATCGCAAAAATGAATGCACCCGTGCTGGCTGCAGAAAAGAAAATTGTTATTATTTCGATTATGCGCGCAGGTCAGGGACTGTTAGATAGTATTTTAGAGCTGATTCCGTCTGCGAGGGTGGGACATATTGGTTTGTACCGCGATCCGACAACTCGGATGGTGATCGAATATTATTTCAAAGTTCCCCAGGATATCGAACAGCGAGATGTTTTAATTGTCGATCCGATGTTGGCTACTGGTAATTCAGCAGTGGCGGCAGTGGATAGGCTTAAAGAAGTTAATCCGAAGTCTATTAAGTTTTTGTGCTTGCTGGCGGCGCCGGAGGGACTTAAGCACTTTCACGAACAACACCCTGACGTGCAGATTTATACGGCGGCAGTTGACGAGTGTTTGGACGAGCACGGCTATATTGTACCCGGACTCGGAGATGCGGGCGATCGGCTTTACGGCACTCTCTGAATTCAATAAAATGATTTTGGGCTGTATATGCCAATACATTCATTAAAAAATAATTTTACTAACATAAGTAGTGGTTGGATAGTGCCATACAATGTAAATTGTAAGATTTTAATGTCAGGAAAAGCCTATATATAGCAAGGGTTGTAGGATTTTCTTACATTAAATTCGTAAATTGCATTATCTAGATGTATTTACTGCATCTTATGGGTAAAATCTCTGCCTTTAGTGTAATTAATCGCAGGAATTAGTTCATAAGATAGATGTATGATGCTAAGCATTTGCGATCGACTACTAACATTTTTTGGACGAGGAAAAAAACAATGGAGACTACAGCACAGAAAGAAGCCCCAACTCAGCCTGTTGAGGAAGTGAAAATCAACAATATCAACAGTTTGGAGTTTGAGCTTTGGGCTAAAGCGGTGAAACGGCAGATGATTGCAGCACTCTCTAAAAAGGGCGCGATTTGACATCTCTGGGTTTTTTGTGTGCAACTTGTGTTAATTAAATTAACAAAATTTTTGTCTGCATGGTTGTCCAAGAGCGATAAGTGGCTAGGGGAAGAGTTTTGAGATTGCGCCTCTTTCGGAGTTGCGGGAGGGGGAGAAAAGAGCATTTTCCTTTTTCCTAGTTTTGGACGCATGGGTCGCAGGAAACCGGGTTTTTTTACGAAAATACTTCTGTTGCAATCGGCAGAAACGGTAAAAAAACCCGGTTTCTTTGTGTCAAGAGTGCCTTCGGGACTGTTCTATCTGCCGAATGCTTTCTACCCGATTACGATCGCTTATCAACCGCCGCCAGCAAGCGCAGACTTCCGTCTTGAATCTGCACTGCTTTCACCGTCCCCACAGCAACTCTTTGTTGACCGTTTGCCATCGCTACCTCAATCTTAATCTTGGGGTCAGCCTGTAATCCCAGCCGCCCCCAGAGCCACTTGACTTGAGTAGCAGGAAAAGAGCGCACTTCTACATCTGAAAAGGGCGAATTAACCCAGCGGCTACCATCGTAAAAACTCGCTACCTGCACCTGATACCAAACTTGTTCCCCCGCCAATTTTAACTCGTTTTTCGGTTCTGGTTCCAGCCACTCAGCGGGATTGATACTGTTAATTAAAGTAGCAGAACCCATAATTTGACTCTTGTGGGCTTCTAAACTTTCAGCCTGAGAAACTGCTTCCTGAAGTTTGTTGACCAAATTCCGAATTCGATTTCTTGTTTCGCTGTCAGTATCTGATTGTTGGTCGAGCCAATTCATCGCCTCGCGAGTTCCGTCTTGAGAAGCTACAATCAAGGCGCCCCAAGCCTTGACATCAGCGGCGTCAGCGGCATTCACTCTCAAGGCGGCGTCTATGCGGTTCCAGATCCGCCCGCCGTCATTTTTGAGGGTTGTGGCTATTTCGTGACTGTTGCTCGGATCGGCTTCAAATACTTGCAAAGCTTCGGTCCAGCGGCCGTCGATCAATTCTGCGAGAACTTGTTGACCGGGACTGGCCCAAGATGCGATCGCCTGAGCCCGAGTAATTTTAGCGTGAAATTCGATCGTTTCTAGCTGAGCTTGCGCGACAGCGGGCCAATTTTTGCCCGCTTTCCCCTTCGCCAAACGCATGACATTTAATGCTGGAGACCACAGCCCGCTTTTGGCAAGTCGCAGCCCATTTTTGTAAGTCTCGTCATTGAAAGCAATTTCTTCTAAAGAAATCGCCGTTAACTGAACGGGGTTCGGCAAAAATTTGCGCGGGCCAATTTGATAAAGGGTAAATTGCGGCTCTAAACCAACTGTTTGGTCGATCGCCAACTGCGGGTTTTCCCCCTTAACAATTTGCTGCCAATTCGGCGGTTGTCCGGCCGCACTCGCCCACTCCAACAGTGGCATTAAATGATTTTGGCTGGGGTTATAGCGAACGACTTGTCCGTAGGGAATTTTCTTGTCGCCCCGCTTTAGTTGACCGCTGACATTAAACCAAATGCCCGAGGCGGGGGGCTTTCCGTCAAAGCGGCGCAGTTGTGTTAGGGGTAGCGACTGATTCGAGGCTTGATTGTCAGATGTAGAGTCAGGTAAAGAAGCAATGACAAAAGATTCCGCCGGGCCTTCTACGTTCACAGAACTTGCTAACTGAAAATACTGCTCTTTATCGGAACTGCGATCGGGCAACTGTACTCGCTTGTACACCCGAAGTTCGAGAATTTGGCGGCAAGGATTTGTGCAAACCGTAGAAGCCTTAACAGTTCTTTCTACCATCACCGGCAATAGCAAATCGGAAATAGAATTATCGCGGGATTGATCGACGGGAAGCGGCAGGGGTTCTCCGGTTACGAATCCCAATTTGCGGACGCTGGCTTTGATTTGATCTAGAGTTTGGATCGAATTTCTGCTACCTGTAGGCAGGCGCGACCATTCCGGCACAAACTGAGAGATCAACCTGTTGCCATTTGGATCGACAATTAGCTGGTAACTCAGCCAAGCGCCGCCTCCCATCAAAGCTGCACAGCCACACAAGACGCTGAGGGCTGTCAAATTAGCTACCAGTCTTTTCCAGGGATATCTCGCCCGAGTTCGGGGAGTAGGTATTAGAAGCTGGGACTCTTGAAGATTTTTGGGGCGTCGGGTTTGGCGCCGGCGTCTTGTCGGAGGAGGAGCAACTTTGCGATTTTCTGGGGGTAAGGCTCGATTTTTTGAGGGGTTAATTTTGTGTTCCATCGTCCCATTTTAGAATTTAGATTTTAGAATTTAGGGTTTAAAATTGCAATAGCCGATCGTACTGCCGACCTATGATATCCCAAGTGTATTGGCTTTCAACGAGCGATCGCGCGCTGACAGAAAGATCCTGTCTTAGCTGCTGATTTTCAAACAAACTGGTAATCGCCTCAACATACTCGTGAACTTTGTTCGCCCGCAAGGCCCTTCTCGGTTGTGGGCCGCCATCGACGGCTAAACCCTCCAAACCTCGATCGCTGGCAACCACGGGGGTTCCCGCAGCCATCGCCTCCAAAGTTTTATTTTTAATCCCAAAACCTATCCGCATCGGCACCACACAAACAGCAGCTTGATGCAAATATTCTGCCACCCTTTGCACCCGACCCACTACTTGAATTCCGGGGAGTTTCCCCAAGGCGAGCACTTCCGGGACTGGCGAAGCCCCGACTAGGGTGAGGGTAGCATCGGGATAGCGCTGCTGCAAAGGCGGCAGTATTTGCAAACTGAGAAAGCGCGCCGCGTCAATATTGGGCAAATTGTTCATTGCGCCTGCAAAAATTAAAGTATGTCCTCCCGGATCGATCGACCGGTACGGAAATTGGGTTAAATCCACGCCGTTAGGAATTACATCTATGGAAGGTACAAAAAAATCTTGTTTTCCTCGCACCTGAACCGGAGGCAACAGTAATTCTAGGAGTTGCTCTCTGTCTGTGGATGTGGTCGCAACAATGCGGGAGAATTTGGAACAGTAGCGTTTTTCGTAGCGGGCGAGTAGCGGTAAATTTAGTCGATCGCGCAGGGGTTTTTCCGAGGTGCCGGTTGCTAACATTTCCCTGCAAGTTCCCCAAACGGAACTGTGAATGTTTGCCACTGTCAGCACTTTTTGCCGCCATTCTGGACGCACGTAAATCTCGTTAACGCTGTGTTCGCAGGTGACAGCATCGCATTTGCCTGTTGTTACCAATTCGTCTGCCCAATTCTGCATTGCTTGGGAGTAGCTTGAGAGTACGTTCGGAGGCGTCCCGGACAACAAAAATCGACTGAATCTGTGGAATTTTCCTATTATTTCAGAGAACCCCCCCTCAGTCCCCCCCTTGTTAAGGGGGGGAGGTAAGAAGTCCTCCCCCTGGTTAAGGGGGGGAGGTAAGAATCCTTCCTCAGTCTCCTGGTGGAGTCTTAGCCCCCCCTTAGCAAGGGGGGGTTGGGGGGGTGTCTGCGAGTTGGGAAAAACTGCCAATTCTGCAACTTGCTGGCGCAATGCGTCGATTTGTGCGTCGGTGACATCGGGCGATCGTACAGTTCCGAGAATTACATCATGGCGCTGGCTCAAGTATTGTAATAAATTAAACGTCCTTACCTGAGTTCCTCCGCGGCTTGGCGGATAGGGAAAAGTCGAGGAAAGCATCAAAATCTTCATGGGATGTGGAATAAATAAAGTTGCCACTTGCGCGATAAAATTGATTGATAAAATCTTTTTAACAATCTTCGCACCTATGGACGAATTATCTGTTAAGGCGCTGCTCGAAGACTTGAAAAAGTCTGACGAAAGCGTGCGCGATCGGGCAACTACAGAACTCTGGCGTACTTGGTTTAACCAGAAGGGTGAGTATGGGATGCAAATTCTCAGGCGATCGCAAGTTTCGCTGGATGCAGGCGATGTTCACCACGCTTTGGATTTGCTGACGAAACTGATTGCGGAAGCGCCGGATTTTGCTGAAGCTTGGAACCGACGCGCCGTACTTCACTATACCCAAGGAAATTATAAAAAGTCGATCGAGGACTGCGAAATCGTCCTCAAACTGAACCCGGTACATTTTGGGGCGTTGCATGGTCTAGGTTTGTGCTACGCTGCCTTGGGAGAATACATAAATGCTATTCAAGCTTTTCGTCGCGCTTTGGAAATTCAACCTTTTGCTTTGGTGAATCAAAAGTTAATTCTCGAATGTACGGCTCGTTTGAGTTAAAATCAACTGTGGAGTGAAGGAAGAAGGAAGAAGGAAGAAGAAAGAAGGAAGAAGGAAGAAGAAAGAAAATCAATGGTTTCAGAATTTTTTCGTAATCTCAAGTCTCAAATCTCAAATTGTTTAAGTTAGTGCCGAAAATTAGCGTTTGCATTCCTACTTGCAATCGAGTTCATCTGCTGGCTTGTGCGATCGCCAGCGTGCTAGATCAAACTTATACAGATTTTGAATTAATTATCTGTGATGACGGTTCCACTGACAGCACTCCACTGTTGATGTCGGAATTTGTCGATCGCGGGATTCGCTACATTCGCCACCCGCAGAATATTGGCAAGAGTAATAATATGCGATCGGGCTTTGCGGCGGCAAGGGGCGAATATTTTATCAAGTTTGACGATGACGATCGCCTGAGCGCGCAATTTCTAGAGCGGACATCTGCTATTTTAGATAAAGACCCCAGCATCGATTTTGTCAGTACGGATCACTGGGTGATCGACATTAATAATTATATTGACGAAAACCAGACGAAACTCAATTCGCAGCGGTGGGGCCGCACCGAGTTGTCGGCTGGAATTATTGAAGATTTGCTCTCGGCAGTTTTTCTGAGACAAAGTTTACAAATAGGGGCAACTTTGTTTCGCCGGCGCGCGCTGGAAGAAGTAGGATTTCTGCGACCGAATTTGCAAAATTGCGAAGATAACGATTTGTTTGTGAGACTTGCGATTGCTGGCAAAAAGTGCTATTACTTGCCGGAGCTGTTGATGGAGTATCGAGTTCATGCAGGACAGCAAGGAGTCGATCGGGCAATTCCGTATTTAAGCGATAAATTGCGCTATTTGACCGGCTACGAGTTTGAGTCGGAGAAGTTAGAAACAGTCAGGGTCAAAAGGATTGCAGAAACTCAATTAGCGCTAGGTTTGCGACTGATTGAGGTGGGTGAAACTGCAAAAGGGCGCCTGATGGTGCGGGCAGGAAAGTCGGTTTCTGCGGCGAAAATGTGGGCTGGTTTGGGATTGTCGCTGCTGCCCGTCGAGTTGCGTCCAAAAGCGTTTGAGTTTGTGCGAGAGTTGATGAAATAACCATCAATAAGAGTTATTAATTCTCAGCAGCGGATAATATATTAATGTTAATTAGAGTACGGGGTTTTGTCTGGGCTTGAGATTTGCTCAGATTTGGCTCGATCAAGAACTTGCCGGGGATCGTTGAGAGAGTCGGCAGCAAAAAATAAAAATTCGATCGCACAGGTTTTACATTTAATTAAGAAATTAAGAAATACTGAAAAATTAAGTATTTACGAGTTTGACATCGATCGGGCACGACTACAGACCTTTCCTTGGGTCTGCCCTGCTTGTGCTATCTGTCAGGCGATTAGGGAAAACTTTTGCCCTGAGAGTGGGTGAAGGAATCAAAGTCAGCATTGTTAAATTCTGTCTATTTTATTAATGCACCACTCATCTCAATAACTAATCAGATTCGTTTTAATAATCTCAAGGGCGACATCTTCGGCGGTGTCACGGCTGCCATCGTCTCGCTGCCCCTGGCCCTCGCCTTCGGGGTCGCTTCCGGAGTCGGGCCGATCGGGGGACTGTACGGTGCCATTTGCGTTGGCTTCTTTGCGGCGCTGTTTGGCGGTACCCCGACACTGATTTCTGAACCCACAGGGCCGATGACTGTGGTGATGACTGCGATCGTCGCATCCCTCACCGCCAGCAATCCCGAACAAGGGCTAGCAATGGCATTTACCGTTGTGATGCTGGCGAGGTTGTTTCAAATCATCTTTGGTATTTTCAAGCTAGGGAAATACGTCACCCTGATGCCCTAAAGCGTGATTTCCGGCTTTATGTCGGGAATTGGCGTGATTTTGATCATTCTGCAAATTGCACCGTTTCTGGGTCAAGCCCCTCCCAAGGGCGGTGTTTTGGGCACTTTTATGGCAATTCCGCAGTTGCTGGCAAACGTCAATCCGCCGGAAGCAATTCTCGGTGCCTTGACGGTGGCAATTATTTTCCTGATGCCCAAAAAGCTGAAGAAAATCGTGCCCCCGCAATTGATAGCGCTGATTGTCGGCACGGTAATTTCCATGACTGTGTTTCAGGGCACCGAGATTCGCCGGATTGGTGAAATTCCGGTGGGACTGCCCCCCTTGCAATTGCCGACTTTTTCCGCCGGTCAACTCACGGTGATGTTTGTGGATGGGGTGATGCTGGGGATGCTGGGCTGTATCGATACCTTGCTGACGGCGGTGGTGGCGGACAGTCTGACGCGGACGGAACACAAGTCCGATAAGGAGTTGATCGGTCAAGGAATTGGCAACATCGTATCGGGGATCTGCGGTGGCTTACCGGGCGCCGGGGCAACGATGGGAACTGTGGTCAATATCCAAACAGGCGCGACTTCGGCGTTGTCGGGTTTAACTCGGGCCTTGGTGTTGCTGGTGGTGGTTTTGGGGGCGGCGAAGTTAACTGAACCGATTCCGATGGCGGTGTTGGCGGGGATTGCGCTGAAGGTGGGGATTGATATCCTTGACTGGAGTTTCCTGAAACGATCGCACAAAGTATCTGTTAAGGGTTCCCTGATCATGTACGGGGTGCTGTTTTTGACTGTGTTTGTGGATCTGATTGTGGCGGTGGGTGTGGGCGTCTTTATTGCCAATATCCTGACTATCGAACGGTTGAGTAGTTTGCAGTCTGCGGGAGTGAAGCTGATTTCCGACACGGATGATGAGGTTCTCCTGAGTGAGGAGGAGAAGCAACTCTTGGATCGGGGTCAGGGGCGCGTGTTGCTGTTCTGCTTGAGCGGCCCGATGATTTTTGGGTTGTCGAAGGCGATTTCCCGCGAACACAATGCTATGAAGGATGCGGATGCTTTGGTGATGGATCTGACTGCTGTGCCGATGCTGGGGGTGACGGCTTCGCTGGCGATCGAAAATGCGATTCGCGATGCCTGCGATAAGGGGTTGCAGGTTTACATTGTCGGTGCGAGCACGAAAATTCAGCAGCGCTTGCAGAAGTTGGGATTGTTGGATCTGATCGCGCCAGAGCATTTCCTGAGCGATCGTACCGCAGCCTTGCGACAAGCCGTCGCTGTGGTTGACAACAAAGGCATCCCCTTGGGAGTGCCGGTGTAACAAGGCGCGAATTCGCCCAAATAGTAGTGTTTTAGCAGGAGTGCCAGTTTCTCCTGCTATTTTTATGGATCGATCGATCGTTTTATCTCGTTTCCGGTTGCATCAGTATTGTTCAAGTGTCCAAACAGTCAGTTGTCCCGAAAGCATAATTTTACCCAACAGCCAACAGTCAACACTCAAGAATCAGGTCTGAGTGCAACCGGAATTGATATGAATTCTTGATTTTCTTCAGTCCCCCTCTGCTGGAACCAGAGGCAAGTTGATACGAGGTTTTAACCGCCGAGTCTTCAGGCGTGTCGGTTTACAAGTAGAAATTATCCGATTGATATAGCGGGTAGCCACGGAATATCTGTAACGCCTGGGTCGTACCCGAGTTGTTTGAGTAGTGTGCTAATTTGCCCTCTATGGTGAGTTTGATGATTGAACATATGTGTCACCAAAACCCAAGTCGGTAGCACGCGGCATTTACCATCTACATTGCTTGTGTACTCAAACGGTTGACTCAACCAGTCAGGATTAAGATGTCTAGACCATTCTATAATTTGCCGATCCGTTGTCTCCCGTTCTGCTCTCAAAACCTCAAATTCAGCATACAGTTCTTGACCGATAACGGTACCAGAAAATGGGTGAAGAGTGAAACGCCCCATCCATGCTTTGTCACCATACAGTAAGTGATTCAAAGTGCCATGAATCGACTTAAAAAAGGCACCCATATCCTGTTTGCGCTGTTCATCAGGAATTGCCGAGCAGACCGAATATACATTTTGATTCATCCAGCAATTGTACTCAGCCATTAGCTGGTAGTAGCTACCGTCGTACATACTCACAACATAATCACATAGTTTGAACAACTTACATTATACAAATAGGTCTTTCACAATACTTTTGACTCTAATTGGTCTAGATAAATAAATTCAGGAGATTTAACTCCCGCTTCCTCTCCTATTTTAACCCGTGCAGGCGACTCAAACAACGCTCTTGCATCTGTTGTGGATGTCCACGGGTCGGAGAAAATTCTTCTCCGTTTTCTCCAATGATTCTCTTGTTGATTTGTAGGTAGCGAACACAGCCCAACTACCTACAGGGTTTATATTACAAAGATTTAGTCTGATATACTGATACTTGAAAACTAGGATACCAAGTACGTAACTGTTCCGGTGTCATCGAGAAAATTTGTGGGATTACTTTCATCGCCGCTAACGCCCCCCTAGTCTGCACAAAACCCCGTTGCGGTTTGAAGCAGTCACGACAGAACTCAAGGAGCAACCTGGTTAGGGCAAACCGATAAACAGCAAGCCTAATCCCGCTCTTAAAATTATTATTTAACAAAAATAAGGCTACAGCATTTAATATCCCTAATTGCACATTTTTAAATCTATTCAACCTTTCGACTTGAGTTTGCAAGTGACAAATTTTAGCTGGGAAAGCGACCACCAGCGCGTATTTTTGGGAAATTCGGTAACTTAAATCCGAATCTTCAGCTATTGCCCCACGAGTCAAAATCTCGTTAAATCCTCCTACTTCTCTGACTATATTGGTGCGAAAAGTCATGCGACAACCGTGTAATAAAGCAATATCAGCAACTAAGTCGGGTCCGAATGTTGCCCCCATATTATAATTATAATATTGACCGTTATAAGGAATAAGTAGCTCGGTTTGATACCAAAATTGACTAAGGTAATTACTAAAACTGTTCTTTAACCTTTTAATCCCTGAATCCGATGATATTGCTTGACTTACTGCATCTGATGTTTCATCCTTATCTGGTTCGCTATCAGCTAAAACTCCCATGATACCTCCTATTAGCCCCTTTTCATCCATCTCATATATCTGCATGACTTTTTCGGCATAGTCAGCATACATAAAAGCGTCATCATCAATGAAAAATACAACATCACTCCGGCAAAATTTTAATCCCACATTCCTTTGGTGAGTTAATGATTTTATTTCGGAACCAATATAAATAAATTCTGGTTCTAGTAAAGTCGCGCCTAAGGAATTTGCGATCGACTTTTTGGACTCCTGCCACTCATCACTAGCATCAACGATAATCATTTGTTGAGGTTGGCGAGATTGTTTGAGTGTTGCTTCCAAACATTTAAGCAAAATTTCTCGACGGTTCAGGGTACAAACAACTAAGGACCAAGTTAGCATACAATAATACCTCTAATATCCGAGGACTTGATTATAACGGTCATAATGCTTTTATAGCAGACGGGAAAGGGCATCAATAAACTGCTTCCATCCTTTAGTATTAAGGTGGTCGTATTCTTGGCAAAAATGCCAACCACCAAGCGGGTGCGACCGCGCCCTAGAGCCAAAAGTTGTCGCGCTTCCACTTCCCCGAGGCCACAGGTTTCACCCCAAACGCCAGAATCACTTGGCGCGTTTCGGTTTTCAGTCCCAAGCGGGTCCCATCTTAACCCATGATAGCGCAATTGTTTTCCCTTTCCAAACAACTGTTAATAGGTCAACAGGGCTGGGGCGATGTTTTTTTAAAGCGCTCATGGGCATTGGGTTCAAGCTTTAGGCTCTGTGGACGGGACACTTTCAATAGCGAGTAAATTATACGCTAGTGACGCTAGAAAATCCAGCCAACATCGAACAAAGCGATCGCCCTTGATGCCGAAATTGATTGAATCTCTACTACAGTGGTAAACAGTGCCCCATCTAAGTTTTTCCTAAATATCGTGTCTATATTTTCTGAAATTCCGACTGTGTGGTTGCAAATTTCCCTCGTGGGTATCTGGTTGGGTTTGATTTTACTGGTAGCTGAAGGGTTAAATCGCTTTACTTCTGTCGATCCTGAAGTATCGCGGAAGGTGGTGCACATCGGTACTGGAAATGTGATTTTGCTGGCTTGGTGGCTGGAAATACCCGGTTGGGTGGGGATTTCGGCGGGGGTTTTAGCAGGTGCGATCGCCCTAATTTCTTACCAAGTTCCGATTTTGCCCAGTCTTAACAGTATCAACCGCAAGAGTTTGGGGACTTTTTTCTATGCTGTTAGTATCAGCGTTCTCGTAGCTTGGTTTTGGCCGCTACAGCATCAGGAGTACGCTGCTTTGGGCATTTTAGTCATGACTTGGGGCGACGGATTGGCTGCTGTCATCGGCCAGAAATACGGCAAACATATTTATCGAGTTGGGGGAATCCAGAAGAGTTGGGAAGGTTCTGCAACTATGTATTTGGTGAGTTTTGCTGTTAGCAGTTTGATTTTGCTGACGGTTCAAGGCAATATTTGGCAAACTTGGGCTGTGTCTGCTGTTGTAGCTTTGGCTGCTGCTACTTTGGAGTCGGTTTCCAAGCTGGGAATTGACAATCTGACTGTGCCGATCGGCAGTGGGGCGATCGCCTTTTTCCTAAATCAATTTTTGATAATGGGTAATGTGTAATCTGAACTTACCCCCACGGGCGGCGTTGCTGGATACAGATATGAATTCAAGATTTCCCAATTGCTATAAACGGCGTGGCTGAATACAGGTATGAATTTCAGATTTCCCAATTGCTATAAGCCAAGTCTGGTGAGTTTTGTAACTTCAAGCGAAAAGGTAATTCATACCGTGAATCAGCAACGCCAATTATCAATTGTCTAAGTCTCGTTAAAGCAGCCGACGTGCTTGTAAAATTTGTTGTTGCCATTGCTCGAAAGCGGGGATTTTTGAGCGATCTTCTGTTGGAAACATCGCCCTTATTTGCTCCATAAGCTCGATCGCCAGTGGTACACCAAGCTGCAATTGTTCCAAGACATCCCGCTGAGCAAAAACGGTTTCTGGTGTTCCTTCTAAAATCAGTTTTCCTCGATCCATTACAAACACCCAATCCGCCCAGCGGTAGATGAAATCGAGGTCGTGACTTGCTAAAAGGATGGTGGTTCCGGCGCTGTGAATTTGTTGAAGTAAACCGATCAGTTGTCGGGTGTGACGCGGATCGAGATAAGCGGTAGGTTCATCTAACAGCAGCAGTTTGGGCTTGAGAACCATGATATCGGCGATGGAAACCCGCTTTTTCTGGCCCAAACTGAGATTGTGAATTGGTTCGCGGGCGAGTTCGCTTAGATCGAATTGCTCGATCGCCTGCTGCACCTGTTGAGCAATTTCGGATTCTCTTAAGCCTAAATTGTACAATCCATAGGAAATATCTTCTTCTACCGTCGAAGCTACTAATTGATGTTCGGGATTTTGAAAGACGAGTCCGATTTGTTGGCGCAGTTGCATCAAAGATTTGCGATCGTAGCGAAAGGGTTCACCTTGCCAGCTAATGATTCCCTGTTGCGGTTGATATAAGCCATTTGCTAACAGAAAAAAGGTAGTTTTGCCACAGCCATTTTGACCGATCAGCCCGCACCGTTTCCCAGCGGGGACTTTGAGGTTTAAATCATGAATTGCCGATCGCGAACCGCAGGGATAGGAGTAGGAAGTGCCAGCGAATTCGAGAATCCATTCAGACATATTCGTTATTTTTTATTTTTTATAGCCTTGTTCCCAGACTCTCCCTGGGAATAAATACCCGGAGGCTATGCCTCCAATTACCAATTACCGATTACCGATTTCCATTGTATAGCAATCCTTGCAGGAGTCGTAAACTTTTTACCCCACCCCAACCCTCCCCTTATCAAGGGGAGGGAGTAAGAAATTCACAAATGATTTAGGATTGCTATATTTGTGTCAGCCTTGATCTGATTTTGACAACTGCCAAAGTTGCATTTCATAACAGAGATGTTTCTCAAAAAGTTGGCCCGCTTCCAATCCTTCAACCACTAGCTTCTTGAACCAGCGACGAAATATCCAGCGCAGGAATTTGTGGACGGGGGGAACTGTGATGGCAATCAAATCGGCAACATAGATCATTGTATTTAGTCCATATCTGCGAAAAGTATCGACATACAAATCGATAGTCGGCAAAATATTGGCGGAAATATCCTCAGTTTTTACTAAAGTGAATCCAGCCTGCTTTAATGCTGCATGAAGTTCGGTAACAACATGACAATTAGAGAACATTCCCTCTTTATAATTAGCATCAGAGCGCAGCATATCAGCCAGCAACACGTAGCCACCCTGATTGAGGATTTTGGCGGCACCGTTAGCAATATCAACAGCCGACATATACTGGCTACTTTCGCTAAAGAGAATAAGATCGTAGAAATGGGTTGCTTTGAAGTCTTCAAACCTCGTGAGGTGGAAGATTGCCCGATCGCCCGTACACTTAAGAAAGCGCTGTTGTTGGAACGGATCGGGTGCGATCCCTTCGACTGCAAAACCTCGATCGAGCAAATAAGCCGCATTTCCGCCAATCCCACAGCCCACATCGAGTATCGTATGAGTGCCTTTGGGGATAGCATCCAACAGTTTTACAGTATAAGCTTGCTGAGCGACGCGCAATCGTGCGATCGTTAGTTCGTCAGCGGGCACAGGTAGGGTTTCCCAATAGCCGTAGTGAAGGTAGGGCGAATCTGTCAGGCCCAAATAGTAATTAAGCGCTGCATTTTGGTAGCGAGTTACCTTGGAAATTTCGATGGATTTTGGCTGCGACATTCGGAAAATTTAGTAAGTTTTAGGATTTCGGGCAGAGTTGAAATTCTTCCCAGCGCTTGCATACTTGTTCATAGCACTCAACAGGAGAAATTGCCAAGTTTTGCAACAAATTGATATCAATCTGACCGTTGGCGATCGACAAAAATATAATTGCTTCCTTGGGTTCGTAGCCAGCAATGATTTGGAGCAGATTTGAAACAGTGTTCTCCTCTATTTCTAGTTGTTGCAAATAAACCGTTGCCTCCAAGTCGGAAATAAATTGCAGATCGTACTTTATAGTATCTACGCTCCAATTCACAGAACCGTTAATGGGAGTATTGATTTTGCAAGCAACCAAGCCTCGTCCTTGATTCAAAAAGCCATTCCAAGCAGTATGTCCGATCGGCAAAATATTCTGGTGAATAAACAAGTTTTGCCAGTAGCCAAAACTACCCTGCCAAACACTATCTTCGATTCGCATTTCTTTTCATTTCCATTAAAATAAAATACGCTTCAGAACCCAGAGCGAATTACATCAGCGTTCATCTGTGTTTATCTGCTGATATCTGCGGTTAAAAAACCCCAATCCAATAATTAAAAAAATAATAAACTCACCATCATCCATACCTCGCAGATGAAAAACAACAGGTAAACAAATCGGCGGGCATCCTGACTCAGAGCTCCAATGATCTCATTACAGTTGCGGGACAGCGCCGGATTCGCACCGAACTTTCCCCCTTGCGTCTGATGGCTGTTCTCCATCAGAGCCGATCGATATACGGGGATATTACCACTATTGGGGATATTTGACAAAAAAGCGATCGGACATCTGCAACAATTATTGTGGGGAGTAGGGGTTAGGCATCCTGTCGGCCCAAGACTTCCTTTTCAAGTCTATATTGTGATTCGGTGTGTCGCCAGTCATCCCAATAATTTTTTCATTGAGAAATTCATGCCTCTCCTGAGAATTGACTTCAGCTTCTAGATATTATTCAGCAATGTAGCTTTTGGTTTAAAAGGGCGCGATCATATACAACGCTCTCCTTTAATTTCGCCATTTCATTTTCTATTAAAAATCATGTTAATTAAACATAAACTTGGATTTTAATCAGGCTAAAAAACAGGCCCGATGCCTGTTCCCCAAAGAGTTAAGTTGATTGTGAAGTGGGCAGGATGCCCGATCGCACTTAACAAACTTACCGCAGCGGGACAAAGTTATAGCCAGTGCTTCCTCCTTGTTTAACTTCCACTAAAATCGGCTTACCAGCCCGATCGCCCGTGGGCAAAAACTTCACATCCTCACTTGATCCCGGTGTAGAGAAATTCGGATTTCTGAGTGCTTGTTGCAAGCCTTCCCGCGTATTGCTTTGCCGCAAGCCAGCGATGACAGCTTGAGTCGCATCAAAACTCATTGCTGTCCGCCAATTTACTACTCCTCCCCAGCGCTGACTGGCATTTTTTGGGAAAGTGCTGCCGGGATTAGTTTCAGGATGCCAGGAAACAGCCAAAACAAGCCCGTCAATGTCTTTTTGCCCGTCTTTTAGCGTTTGAAAGGTGTAAAGAGTTGAACTGCCGTAAAGCGGCAATTTGCCTTGATTTGCACGGGCTAGATCGATCGCGCGATCGAGGCGCTCGATGTAGGGTGCTAGCATCAATCCTTCTGCTCCTTTGCTAACAGCATCGGCAATGGCATTGTTGGGATTAAATGTTGGCGCTGACAAGTCGCAGACAATAGGAACTAATCTGCCACCTGATGCTGAAAGAGAGGCAATAAATTCATCCTTAAAGGAAGCGCTGCCAGCAGCTTGAGAGTCGTAGCAGAAGGCAATATTGGCTTTGCCTGCTTGTTTGACGATATACTCTGCTAAAGGAGCAGTCGTCGAGCCACTATTTAGCACAGTCCGAAAAATATAGCTGCCAAAACCTGACAAATTATTCGTACTGCTGGTAGGTGTGATCATCACCAGTTTCTTTTCCTGATAAACTGGAGCGGCAGCTAAAGACGCAGTGCTGTCATTGTGTCCGATTACCGCTAGAATTTTCTGGTCATTTGCTAATACTGCTGCAACTTCTTTGGCAACTTCTGGACGGTTATTGTCATTGACAATTTCAACTTGCAAACCGACACCGTTAATTCCTCCCCTAGCGTTGATTTCATCTTGAGCTTGGGCGACACCTCGGAGGATTTCTTGGGCGATGTTGGGGTTGCTGCCGCTCGGCACGCTGACGGCAATTTTCAGAGAAGTGCGATCGCTTACTCTCGCATTATTCAAATAGATTACCGTTTCCGGATCGTTGCGATTTTGTTGCAGCGAAGCCTGAAATTTTTGAACAGCTTCTTTGTAATCTCCTTTGGCAAAAGCTGTAACGCCTGCTTGCTTTTCGGCTGTTGTTTGCGATGTCAGCAATATCTGATTTCCTAAACTCATGCGAGTTGCGATCGCACCCGATGGACTCGATGCCGATGGACTCGTTCCCGATGTAGGTGTATCTGAACTTTTGGATGCCAATAAACCGGGAAGGAACTTGTATGCGCCCAACCCAATTAAGCCGAAAATGATTATAAAAACAATGGGTGGCGGACTTTTTCTTTTGTTAGTATCTTGATACATGATTTGTTCTCCTTATTTTGATATTGTTTGGAGGCTCTTCCTCCGGGTACGCATTCCCTGGCAGAGCCTGGGAACAAGAATAATTAGTTTGATCGCACGAAAGCAAACTTACCGCAGCGGGACAAAGTTATAGCCAGTGCTTCCTCCTTGTTTAACTTGTACTAAAATCGGCTTACCAGCCCGATCGCCCGTGGGCAAAAACTTCACATCCTCGCTTGATCCTGGTGTGGAAAAACTCGCATTTCTGAGTGCTTGTTGCAATCCTTCCCGCGTAGTGCTTTGCCGCAAGCCAGCGATCACAGCTTGAGTTGCATCAAAACTCGTTGCTGTTCGCCAATTCACAATTCCTCCCCACCGCCGACGGGCATTTTCTGGGAAAGGGCTGCCGGGATTAGTTTCTGGATGCCAAGGAACGGGCAATACTAAGCCGTTAACGTCGCTTTGCCCTTCTTTTAAAGTTTGAAAGGTGTAGAGCGTAGTGCTGCCGTAGAGTGGCAATTTGCCTCGATTGATGCGTGCCAGAGAGATGGCGCGATCGATGCGATCGATGTGGGGTGCTAGCATCAATGCTTGTGCTCCTTTGCTGACAGCATCGGCGAGGGCAATGTTGGGATTAAAAGAGGGTAACGAAAAGTCGCAAACAGTGGGAACTAATCTGCCTCCAGCAGCAGTAAGAGCTGCCACAAATTCATCTTTAAATGATATGTTATCGGGTGCTTGCGAGTCATAACAAACGGCAATATTAGTTTGGCGTTCTGTTTTAACTACATATTCTGCTAAGGGAGCCGCCATTACGCTAATATTGGGGACTGTCCGAAAGATGTAGCTGCCAAATCCTGAGAGATTATTGGCAAAGCTCGTCGGTGTCACCATTACCAGTTTTTCTTGCTGATATATCGGAGCCGCTTCGAGAGACGCATTGCTAGCATTGTGTCCAATTACTGCTAGTATATTCTGATCTTTTGTCAATGCCTTTGCAACTTCTCTGACCACTTCTGGACTATTGTCATCGTTGACAATTTCTACTTGCAGTTTGCCGCCGTTGATGCCACCGCTAGTATTGATTTCATCCTGAGCTTGGGCGACACCTCGGAGGATTTCTTGGGCGACATTGGGGTTACTACCAATGGGGACGCTGACAGCAATTTTTAAGGAAGAACCATTGCTGGCTGTAGCCTTATTCAAATAAATAATGGCATTATTCAAATAAATAATGGTTTCGGGATCGTTGCGATTTTGTTGCAGCGAATCCTGAAAATTTTTGACGGCTGCTTGGTAATCTCCCTTGACAAAAGCTTCAACGCCGGCTTTTTTTTCTGCTGTTGTTTGGGATGCCAGCAATATCTGATTTCCTAAACTGATGCGATTTGCGATCGCCCCCGATGTATCTGAACTTTTGCCCGGGAATAAACCGGGAATAAACTTGTACCCGCCAAACGCAATTAAGCCGAGGATAATAAAAACAATGGGCGGCGGACTTTTTCTTTGGTTAGTATGTTGATACATGATTTGTTCTCCTTATTTTGATATTGTTTGGAGGAGCTTCCTCCGGGTACGCATTTTCAGCTCTGCCTGGAATGAGAAAATCTAAACAGTTCAATGAATTTCCAATATATTCGGATATTGGGAAAACAAAGGGATGCGGGTACCAACAGTTTTTATCCGCACTTTTTTACCAGATTGTTTTGCTTGAATGAGCTTGCTTTGAACGTCGGAACTGTTGAATTTGAACCACCACAACGTGTCTGAATTCATAAACACGCCGGAGTTGGTGTGAATTAGCCGGAGTTCGCTGGACTCGCCGGATCGCCGACTTTCCAAATCAATCACTTGAACCTCTTGTTCTTGCACGTTGGTGTAATTTAACACTGCCACAGGAAGGTTGCAGACAACAACCCACATTAACCATGAGTTGTGAAAAAACCAATTAGACAGAAAATTTGCTCTAGTGTTACTGCGTTGAAAAGAAGTGTTTCGGTTCATAAAATGCCCTCATAAATTCAAAATAGGATTTGATTGCATGACAAGCTTTAATTTGTGCTGTTAGTCGATGATATTCTCGCGAACACCCCTTCAAAATTGGGCAATTAGTGTTCTAATTTCAACAAATTTTTAATTCGCGCCTGTGTGGAAGGGTGAGTAGAAAATAGACTTGTATACCAATTTCCCCCCGAAAAATTGACAATTAACAGCGGTGCAAAAGCGGGATTGCTTTGAATTGGTATTTGTCGTGCACTGGTTTCTAAGCGTTGCAAAGCATTAGCTAAAGCGCGCGGGTTTCCAGTTAATTTTGCTGCACTTGTATCGGCAGAAAATTCCCGCGTGCGCGAAATGGCTAACTGAATTGCTGTAGCAGCAATGGGAGCCAAGATGACAGTTAAAATCAACGCGAAAGGATTGCGATCGCTGCGATCGCCTCCTCCCACTCCAAACCACATAGCATTGCTAGCCATCTGCGCTAACAGCGAAATCGCACCTGCAACCGTAGCTGCTACCGCTTGCGTCAGGGTGTCGCGGTTCTGGATGTGGCTGAGTTCGTGCGCGATCACCCCTTCGAGTTCGTCGTCTGACAGCAGATTCAGAATGCCATCAGTAAAAGCGATCGCTGCGTGTTCCGGGTCGCGACCAGTCGCAAAAGCATTGGCAGCCGGAGTGGCGATCGTGTACACTGCTGGTACGGGCAAACCCGCGCGTTGGCAGAGTCTTTCCACCATGCTGTAAATTTTCGGCGATCGGCTAGCAGTTACAGGTCGAGCACCGTAAGCCGCTAGCGCAATTTTATCTGAGTAATACCAAGCACTGAAATTCATCGCAGCGGTCAAGACAATACCTATAATCGCACCACCTGTACCGCCGATGACTCCATAGCTAATGGTAGTTAACAGGGCGCTCAGCAGACCTAACAAAGCAACTGTTTTAATTTGATTCAGCATCTCCGATAGCTCCTAATTTTTCTACATTTTTAACTCCAGAAATACCGGATTTATCGCAGAAATAGCTTGTTTAATGTCTATTCCCTGATTTGAGATTTAATCATTTTCAAGTGAATAGTGTTAACATAACCAAACCCTCGGTGGAAGTCAATTCATATAATTCATTAAGTGATTTCATAAAAGTCATTAGGTTCGAGTTCATAAAAGTCATATTTTGAAGAATTATTGCAATATCTAGAAAAGCAAATATAGGACTTGCTCCGTCAACTGTCATGCTGAGTCCCGATGCAACGCATAGCTCAGGAGAGCGTTGCGATCGTGAAGCATCTGGGCCCTCTTTGAGATCCGGAGTTTACGTGGCACGACGCAGTGAAGGGCTGTCGCTCAGGATGACCTAATTGCGTTACAGTGCGTAAGTTCTATTAGTAAGGACAAAGAGTCCTTATTGAATAAAAGCTTTAAGAGAGGACTTAAGCCCTCTCTACAAACTGCACAACTTAACTCAAATCTCGTCAAATTGTAATTCACCAAATACCGAATCAATATCAATCTCAGCAACATCCTCAAACTTACCCACTGGTGAATGATTAGGATATTCGGGCCGCAATTTATCAAATACCGAAGCAATATCAGTCTCAGCAACAGCTTCAGACTTAGCAACTGGTGAATGAGTAGGAAAATCCGGCGACTTCGGCGACTTCGGCGACTTCATCGGCTTCACGGAATTCACCTTTGCTACTGGTAACTGGGCCGCATCTTCCACAAGAGCAGGCTCTGATTTCTGTAAATTAAGTACAGGTAATATTCCTCCCTTTTCTCCATTTTTGCTAGTTTGATTCCACATCATCATGCCCATCAAACCGTCCAGCAAACCCCCACTAGCGCCATTACCATTCACTGCGACATCGGGAACAACGCGAACACTACCATCTGAGATCGCCTGCATCAGTTGCAGCAGCGTGTAACTCTGCGTACCGAGGGCGTTGACACCAACTTGATAAGCATCCGCTTTTGCTTGTCCCATCAGCCGAATCCCTTCTGCTTCACCGCTTGCGTGTTCGATCGCAGCAGTTGCGCTCAGTTGGGCAATTTTCACCCCTTGTTCTGCCGCCACCACCTGATTTTGAATGTCCGCGATCGCAGTTGCGCGCACCAATTCTTGACGCTGCGACTGTGAAATGCGCTGCACATCGTAAGTTTTCTCCTGTTCCTGAGCAATTTTGCGATCGGTCAGCGTTTGCATTAACTCTGGTGGCGGCGAAATCAAACCGATCAGCGTGTCCACAGCCTGCACATCGTAGGCCCGCAGGGCTTGACGCACGTGTTCTGCCGCCTCTGCTTGGCGCTCGCTGCGCGCGATTAGAAAATCGAGTATCGTATATTCTTGAGCGGAATTGCGGAAATAATTGCCCACAATTGGACGCAGCACTTGGTCGATGAGATTCTGCATCGAACCTTGCCGCGAAATCACTCTCGGTGCATCCAAAGTACCGACATGAATGATCTGAAAAACTTCTAACTCAAACGTAAATCCGTCAAAAGAAAGCAATTTCAAAGCACTTAACTTGGAGTCGTAGCCGTGTTCTCCGCTGAACCGCGATGTGAAGTTTAAAACTACATCCGTAGTGGGGACAAGTTCGACTTTCATCACTTTTGTATTGATGGGATGTTTGCCGGGATAAAGCGGTTCGACCCACACACCTTTATCGCCTTTGTTGACGAGATTGCCGTGGGTAAAAGCGGCGCCGCTTACATCTTGGTGCGATCGCCCCACATAGGAAATTACGACGCCTACATAGCCGATCGGCACTTCCGTCATTTTTACTTGTTCAACTTGCACAAACCAGGGATTGAGGTTCCAAGAACCCGATAGAATCACCTGTTCTTGCAGCCCTCTGCGCCCGCCACCCTTGATGAAAGATTGCGCTTTTTGGAAATTGTCGTGACCGGGAATTATTGGGCCAGCAATTTCACCTTCATCAATCGGAGTTCCGTCTAGCACGTTCGCAATTCCCACGCGATCGGGAGCAAGTTTGTATACTTTCAAGTCCGACGGCTGCATACCGTTTTTAGTGGCATTCGCAGAAGTAATGACCTCAAATAAAGCCGTATTGATCCGATAAGTACCTGTTGTGATGATGGCTAGCTGCCGCCCTTTTTCTCCACCGCCGGTCAGAAACTTGCGGGCATTTTGAAAATTGTCGCTATCGACGACTTTACCTAAAATCCGATCGGCAGGAATGCTGGCTCCGTCATTGGCAACAATTAAACCGATTTCATCTTGAGGAACGACAACAACAGGTTCTTTGCGAATGCTATATTGCCAGGGAAAATAACCAAAATGCCAGCCGGGAGGAAGGGTATCTGCTTGCAAACCTGCTTCGCCATCGAGAGCAATTAATCTACTGGATGGCAAATTTTTGCGAGAAAATTTCTTGGTAACAATTCCCACTTCTCGTTCGCCGATCGCAATTAATCCCAAAGTCCAGCCAATCTTGGGTATAAAGATGAAAACTAGGAACATTGCTCCTACGGGATAGATCCAAATCGGAATGCTAAATCCTTCTGCTTGGGCTGGTTGAACTTCTTGGGCTTGCGGCGGCGGATTGCTTAGAGCGGAAGTTGGCGGGCCAAAAGCGCCTGCTGCTGCGATCGCAGTTGCGAAAGATACTGCTAATGGT
The DNA here is from genome assembly GCA_022701275.1 of Microcoleus vaginatus PCC 9802. Lineage (NCBI taxonomy): Bacteria > Bacillati > Cyanobacteriota > Cyanophyceae > Oscillatoriales > Microcoleaceae > Microcoleus > Microcoleus vaginatus. The sequence continues at coordinate 5,764,957 of CP031740.1, read as the reverse complement.
AAAAGTTTGCGAAGCCAACGTGATTTAGTCATAGTTTTTAACCTGTTTTAAGCTCAAATGTACTGAAAAGTTGTTAACTACCATCACTATTCAATAAATTTCTGTTGAAGTCAATTCATTAAAGTCATTAATTATAGTCATAAAAGTCATATTTGGAATATGATTGTGCATGAACTGCACTCCAGAGATTCAGTAAAAACCCGGTTTATGAAGGTTGTAATGCGTAACTGTCGTTGATATCTTCTGATTAGCCACATCGCATTCAGTAGTCCCTGCTTTTTCCAAAAGGGCTTCCACAGTATGTCTCGCTTCTGGATTCAAAGAAGCATACTCGCGACACCAATCACCAAATGTTTTGTTTGTGGGTTGGGTTTCTGCTGCTAAAACTGAAAGTCCATTTCCAGATAATGCTACAGCGATGAGTGCACTACAAGTAATTGCGCTCAAGTTTGGTAAATTGATGTATTTTTGTCCAACTATAAGTGTCATCATCTGGTACATCTAATTGTCTAGAATGTCAAGTTTTAGCATTAACGAAAAGCTTTAAGAGAGAACGATCGTCCTCTCTATAAATTGCACAGATTAACTCAAACATTGTCAGATGGTAATTCACCAAATGTCGAATCAATATCAGTGAGAAACTAGGGAATCGGGGTGAAATCATAGCCGTAGGTGGAACGACTACCTTCGACCACTTTCACCAACTGCACAGGAGCATTACGATCGCCCGATGGCAGAAATGAGATCGTGCCAGAAGCTCCCGATGCAGTAAACAATGGACTGTGCAAGGTTACCGAAACACCTTCACGAGTGGGATTTGGTTGCAAAGCTGTGCCGAGAGCTTGAGTCGCATCATAGGCAGTTGCGGTGCGCCAGTTAACATCGCCGCCCCAGAGTTTGCGCGATCGTTTTGCGAAGTTCTCCGACCCCGCAGCCAGAATGTGCCAAGGCACTGCTATGACCATGCCGCGTCCTTGCTCGCGGGTCACATCTAGGGTTTTGGGGCTGTAAACATCATCCCCACCGAGCACAGGTAAGCGATTATTATTGGCCTGGACAACCTGGAAAGCGCGATCGAGCGAATCCGTATTGCTGGCTAGCATAATCACTTCTGCTCCGAGCTGTTTAGCTTCTTCTAAACTTTTGTTGAGGCTGAGGCCCGAATTGGACAGATCGTATTCGCCCACAACTTGGCCGCCTTGGAGGGCGATCGCAGTGCTAAATTCCCCCTTAAGAGATTTACTGTATTCACTTTGGGAATTGAAATAAACAACCGCTTTTTTCAGCTTCAATGTTTGCAGCATATAGTCAGTCAGCGCCCTAGCTGCAACATAGTCGCTTGGTACTGTCCGCAACACATAGGGGCTTTTATTTGACAGTTGAACCGCTGTACTAATTGGAGAAATTGCGACCAGCTTGCCCTGGTTATAGATATCGGCAGTGGCTAGCGTCACACTACTGGCATAGTGTCCAACAACACCAAGAATACTTGACTGATTGACTAATGATTCAGCAATTTTTTGTGCGGTTTTACTATCGTTGTTGTCATTGGCAATTTCAACCATGAGTAACCGACCATTGATACCGCCAGCCGCATTAATTTCCTGTTGAGCTTGAGCCACGCCTCTCAGAATTTCACGGGAGCCATTGATATCGGTACTCCCTGGAATAGAAACCGCAATTTTAAGTGGGTTGCGCGAGAATGCTTTGGCATTGTTGCTGTAAATCAAAGCTTCGGGATCGTTAGGCTTTTGTTGCAGCGATAGATCGAATAATGCTTGTGCACTTGCATAGTTGCCACTTGTAAACGCTTCTGCCGCTTGGAGTTTAGTAGGAGTGCCGTCTTTTGGAAAGAATAGAGTCTCCCCTTGGCTCATGGAATCTTTAACAGCATCAGTATTGATTTTGATCGAGTTGCTAGGCAATGAATTAAGGATTTTACCGCCCAAGCTAACTCCTCCAATTAAGAGTAGTGCTGCAATTATGTAGAAGATCGGGGGCGGGGAAAATTTTCCCTTGGTGGAATCAGATGTCATGAGTTGTTTCTCCTAGGGTTGAATAACAGCATATTTCATGTGTTTGGCACACACACAATTGCGTGATATATATAGCTGAATTAGCAATACTTACTACTGTATTTAATAAACTTAGAATATGCTGTATATTTCAATCTACTCTTGCAATATACAGAAAATTTGTTTACTACAACAAGTATTCAACAGATTTCTGTTAAAGTCAATTCATAAAAGTCATTCATTATGTTCATAAAAGTCATAGTGATGATATGATTTTGCAGGAAGTGCGATCGGTTGTCCCCCAAAATGAGGGACTCAAAGTTTTACCAAATGTTGAAAAGAGGACACGGCAATGCCGTTTCCCTACCCTAAAATAATCATGAGCACTTCATGAAAAATGTAACCACCGCCCGATTATTTGTAGGGAAACGGCACTGCCGTGTCCTGAATTTGGGTAAGATCAATATATCAACGGGTGCTCAGAAACCGGGTTTTTGGCGACAATACTTCTTTACAGCCCACAGATTCGGTAAAAACCCGGTTTCTTTGCTTGTGATGCGTAAGTCTCGTTGATATTAACCACCACCACCGCCACCACCGCCGCCGCCACCACCACCGCCGCCACCACCGCCACCACCGCCACCACCACCGCCACCGCCACCGCCACCGCCACCACTGTCATTGCTCAAGATTGGCATTACTACTTCATACTTGTGATGGTAAGAGCAGTTTCGACATTTGCAGGTAACTTCCTGCTTTCCTGCACTGGTATATGTAGGCTTAAACAAAACTTTATAAGTCCGTTTGAGTTTGAGTGTTTGGCACTCAGGGCAGCTTCGATTCTTGATTTCATTTGTGGTCATTAATAAAATCACTAAAATAGGAACAGACACCCAAAGAAGGCACATAAATAAAAATCCAAAAGGCTCAGAGTCAAAAAAGACTTGTTCTTCCGAAGAAGATTGAGATTGATTGCCACTTTGTTGCCAAGCAGGTTGAGGTACATTCAGAATCGCCTGCGGAAATGCAATTTGCACTTCTAATTCTTGTTCCGGTTGAATAGGCTGACTTGCTACAAATTCAAATGTTTTCGGATCTACTTGACGAGGAACTGCGGCTGTACCAAAATTCGTAAACGAGAGAACTTTCCCTGACAAAGCTTCTGGTAATTGCACCGTAACTTTTCCCGTATTAATCCGAGCTTTGCGACCCGCTGCAATGGCTTTCCAATAAACTAGAGTATTCTCACCATCTACCTGCAATCCGCCTACCACGCGATATTTGATGACAAAAGTATGTGATTCGGGCGCTTTTAATTGATGTTGCCAACGAATCCAAAGTTCATTGTTTTCAATCCCCGTGCTACTCGGAATTATTTGATTATTTTCTTGAACGATGACATCTTTAATTTCATCTACCTTACCTAAAGGAATATAGCGATATCGTTCAGTGTTGTAGTCGGCTGTGAACACATATCTTTGCTTTTCCGTAACTAACATATCTCCGTTGGTCTGAACGTCGATAGTGACGTTGATGTTATCCCAGTAAAACGGTATTTGTTGGGCCCGTGCCTGAGTGACTGTGACCAGAAAGACGGTCAAGGAGGTCATTAAGAAACAAAGTATTTTTTTTAACGACCATTTGTTCATAATATAATTCCTATATAACAGCTATTAATTACAATTAATCAACAGATTTCTTGTAATGTCAATTCATAAAAGTCATTATTTTAGTTCATAAAAGTCATTATTTTAGTTCATAAAAGTCATTATTTTATTTCATAAAAGTCATACCTTTAGTCCGGCAGGGGTTGAAACCCGTACCCCAAAATAGTAACGGAGAAGGCGGCAGTGCCGTTTCCCTACCCCAAAATAATCGATCGCTCCCCTCGGGTATAACCATCACCCGATTAATTGTCGGAGGACACGGCAGTGCCGTTTCCCTAACTCAAAATCATCGCTCATCCCCGCGAAAGATGTAACCATCGCCCGATTAATTGTAGGGACACGGCACTGCCGTGTGCTAACTGTGGGTTATCTCAATATTCCTAATAAATTTAGCCTTGAAATACCGCGCTTAACAAAGTTAAAACCGTGCAACCAAACACGGCTTCAAATGTATATCTTCGCGAAGGTTTATAAGGATAAGAATTCCAAACGCGCAGTTCTCCATTAAAGCCGCGCGACGCTAAACTCAACGAAACTTGACGGTAGTTTTCCAAAGTTCGCTGAAGCAATTGCCCGATTAAAATGCTTAAACTGTGCATTCCCCGCTTCCAAGTGCGGTAGCCGCAGCGCGAGTTTTGAGCAATCCAAAGTTCATCGGCGATCGCCAATAAGCTAAAAATAAACCGATACATTAGTAATAGCAGTTCTGTGACTAACTCTGGACAGCGTAATTGTCTGAGAATCTGCAAGATTTCGGTAAATGGAACCGTTAAGAGGATGAAATACATACAGCTTGTGGATGCGAAGGCGCGGGCAAATAGCAAGCTCACTTGGTATATTCCGGTGCGGCTCACATACAGATAAAAAGTGCCGATGCTAATCCCCCAACCTTGCCAAATATCCCACTGAATTGCAGGGATACGATCGCCCGCAACCGCACCCATCGCCAAAGCAGGCAAACTTGTCAGCAAAAACATCAACGGTAGCGACAGCAACCGCAAATACAGTTTCCCCGGAATACCGGCATAGACGACGATCCAGACAGCCAACCAAAGGGCGATCGACAATTGGACGATCGCCCCAGAAACGAGAGACAGAATTAAAAGGGCGATCGCAAATGATAACTTGTGAGATGGCGGCAACCCGCGCAAGCGATTTGTATAAGCCAGACTATCAATCTGATGGTTCATTCCGACGATTTATTATCAGACTGCTGCCGAGATTGCGATCGGCCTTTATACAACCCAATGACGTACCCAACTACGCCAGCCCCCATCGCCGCTTGAGACGCAAACAATAGACTTGAAATTTCTCCGCTAGCCGGCTCAAACAAGTGATTGAACCAAGGTTTATAACCCGGTTTAATTTCGGTAATTGTTTTCTTAGCTTGGTCATCGGAACCGCCATATTCACCCCGCACAAAAACGAGAGGAAACGCTGCCAGAACAATCACAGCGCCAGCCAAAAGCCAATTTTGCCGCGAAGTAGATTGGTAATTTTTTGTAGGTTTTTGATTCACGGCTTATGACTCCTGTCTCAATAATTTCAAAGTTTCCAACTCCGGTTTCCCGTAAGAATGCAGCCAATTCCAGACCAATAGAGTCAGCAATCCCTCACTGATAGCCAGAGGTACTTGAGTGATAGCAAAGATGCCCGCAAATTTGAGAAACGAAGCCATAAAACCGCCACTTGCTGCCGGAAAAGCTAACGCTAATTGAATCGAAGTCGTCACATAAGTCAGCAAATCTGCCAAAGCCGCAGCACAAAAAATTGCCGCCCGCTGGCTGCCAGTTCGCAACAGCAATTGATAGATAAAATACGCAGCGAAAGGGCCCACAATCGCCATCGAAAACATATTAGCTCCCAGCGTTGTCAACCCACCATGCGCTAACAGTAACGTTTGAAAAAGCAGAACTAAAGCCCCCAGTACAGCCATCACCGAAGGGCCGAACAAAATTGCACCCAAACCCGTACCCGTCGGGTGAGAACAACTCCCCGTTACCGAGGGAATTTTTAAAGCAGAAAGCACAAAAGTAAACGCACCCGCCAAAGCCAGCAATAGTTTAAGTTCCGGGTGTTCTTTTGTAATGCGAGTAATTGATCGCAAACCTACTGCAAAAAAAGGCAACGCCACCATCCACCAAAATGCCGCCCATTGCACCGGCAAAAAACCTTCCGAAATGTGCATAGCTGCGGCGGGCGTTGCCGAACCCAGGACAATATAACCACTCAAGCCAGCCATCAATCCCAAGCTGACCAATTTCCGATTTCTGGTCTTCACGCTGAACCTCGCAGATGAGACTATGTAAATTAACACATCGGCGGGCATCCTGACTCAGAAAGCGACATGACTCTCATTACAGTTGCGGGACAGCGCCGGACTTGCACCGAACTTTCCCCGTTTCCTCTAACGGCTGCTCCCCATTAGAACCGACTGGTTAGACATAGTTTAGTCGATCGTGTAAGTCTCAGCAAATCTTTTACAAAAATTACTTCAGATTAACTAAGTCAAAGTTACCTATCATCTTCTCTTCTCTTCCTTCGCTTCTTCGCGGTTCGTTCAATAAATACTATCGCTCAACAAATCAACGGTATAATATTAGTGAGTTTTGAGGAAAGCCGCAATGTTACAGTACAACTTGCCGAGGAACTTGCCCTCCGCCGATGAACTACCAGACTCGGATGAAACGCCTGTGGATAACGAACTGCAAGAGCTAATACCAGGGTTGTTAAAAGCAATATTGCTCCTACTTTGGTCAGAACGCATGGACTGGTTTTTTGGCATAGATATGGGTATCTATTATCACCCGGATAAACCTGCCATTGTGCCCGATGCTTTCTTGAGTTTAGGTGTAGAAAGGTTTTATGATGAAGAATTGCGTCCCAGTTACGTGCTGTGGGATGAAAATGTTCTGCCGACTTTTGTGCTGGAAGTAGTTTCCCCAACTTATCGCAAGGAATACAGCACCAAGTTGGAGGAATATCAAGCTTTAGGCGTACTTTATTACGTCATTTATTCTTCCCGCCGCCGTCGTAAACCCCGTTTAGAAGTACACAAGTTAGTCAATGGAAAGTATGAATTACAGCCAGGAAATCCAGTTTGGATGCCAGAAATTGGTTTGGGGATTGGTTGTGAAAGGGGAAGTTATTCTGGGGTGACAAGGGAGTGGTTGTATTGGTATGATGCCGATGGAAAACGTTATCTGACTCCTGAAGAACAGGTGAAAGAATCCACGCAGCGCGCCCAACAGGAATCGCAGCGCGCCGATCGATTAGCTGAACGTTCCGATCGACTAGCTCAGCGATTGCGGGAGTTGGGGATAGATCCTGATAATCTGACCTGATGGCAATCAAGAGTACCAGACTGACCGACTCTAGACGCTCAGCAACCGGGTTTTGCAACCGAGATCGATCGTCCTCAACGAAAGATTTTCAGGAAAAAACCCGGTTGCTGCATCCAGGAATGTGTGAATATTTATCGCAAAAATCAGGAAAAATGGGGCTAGATTTGAAACAAACAGAGAGTTTGATGGCAAACATTGAGATCCAGCTCGAAAAGATGAAACTCAGGAGAGGTTATTAAATAATGGTCATGGATCTGCGTTCTTACGATATCATCTGTTTTGGTGATGAAGTTCCAGGAGTTCTAGCTGTTGTCTCTGCTTCCAGAGAATATCTTCGCCGCACAAAGCGTTATCCGCGAATTCTGCTAATGTCTAAAGGAAGCTTGCAAGAAGGAATTGGCGGGCATTTGGTAAGAGGTGGCCTTGCTTATTTAGATAGAAGTCAGATTAGTGAAGAACTTCAACAATCTTTAAAGTTAGATACCTTTGGTTCACCGGCGACAATCTATAAAGAGTTCGTGCAAAAATCCGGTGTTAAGGCAATTGCACTTGACCCCCGCAAAGCCAGTGCAGCGCTGAAAGAAATGCTGGTACAAGCTGGGGCAGATCTCCTCAGCAAAGTAGAAATTAAATCAGTCAGTAAAGAAGGTCAAAAAATTGCCAGTATAACCACCTCTCAAGGCGTAGTTTATGCCGGCAAGCAATTTATTGATGCCACTGTCAATGCCGAATTAGCTCAAGCTGCCGGTGTGAGAAAGCTGAAGGGATTTGAAACATTTGGTCTGCCTAACTCAGAACTTCCAGTCACCCTCGTTTTTGAAACTCAAGGACTCAGTGCAAGATCACTGAAAGAATTCGATTACATTTATCTAAAACGCTTTACCAACCTGGCCGATGCAGAGAGTCAAAAATTTTTGCTGTACGCTGCCGACAAGGATGCCAAACTAGCAGAAGAACTCCGGCGGGAAATGAAAGACACTAAAGGCAATCTCAAAACTCTGTGGGCGGGCAACGATTACATCGATGTTCGCTCACCGGCTCTGTCTGTAGCTTACCACTCCTTTAGAGGAATAAAACTATCTTTTTCTGAAACCGGCACAATTTTAGATGAGGGAAATATAGCTATACTTCCAAATGACAGACTTTCATGGAATGCGCTTTTATTTGCCGTCACCGCCAGCGAAGCGGAAGCCTTAGCTAGAAGCGGGAGCAAACCCACGGCTAATATGCAAAGAGAGATGTTATTTATTACAACTTGGCTGAGGAGTTTGGGGGCTACTTCTGTTACTTATGCCTCAGAACTTTATATCAGACACGCCGGCAATGTGACGGGAGTTGTAGAACCTTTAACTGGCGCACAAATGCTGTCAGGTGGCGTACCTGCTAATGAGGCACTGGCAACATTTAGCTATCATTTTGATGTACGGGGAGGCATCCGGGGTCTTGGCGATAAAGCAAACCGTCTAGGATGGTTTAAAAGTCTGAGTTTTAAACACCCTATCTTTAATATTGGCATCCGCCACGCATTAATTAAAAACGTTCCTAACCTGGCAGTGGTCAGTCCCTGTTCTGGATTTGAAGGGTTTGCTTGTTCGGTCGGCAGAATTGTGGAATTCAACGCCGCAGTTGGTCAAGGTGTGGGTATCGCTGCTGTTAATGCCATTCTAAATAACAAAAATCTAGCCGATGTATCTAACCGAGAAGTGAGACAAGTTCTCGCTGAAACAGGTCAGTTACCTAAAATTTTTGGAACTCCAAATAATGGTGATGCAATGCTATTGGCGCAATTCGAGACTCTTGCCAGTTCGGATGCTATTGCGTAATATCCATTTCAATAAACAATGCAATAGTAGGTTTGGCCAGTGGAACGAAACCCTACACAAAAGTTTTTAGCCAGAAATGAATGAAATTGGTATTAGTATCAAATCCGGTAGCATCGGAATTAATATTACCCACAGCTTTCGAGACGGCGCCGTGCCGTTTCCCTACAATTAATCCGGGTAGGGAAACGGCACTGCCGTGTCCTCTATATTATCTCGCTCGTGCAACCGGAAACGATATAACATTATGTTCCCTCGAACGACAACAATCACGTTGGTTTGTAGTGAGGAATTTAATCCTAATAAAATTCTGAGCACTTCCGTCGTCACTACAAACCTATAACGGTGATTTTACCGGAAATTATATAATACCTCGATCGCCTGCACCGAATTATTGTGCTGCGCGGCACTAACTGGTGAAACAACTGTTCAACTTGAGACTTGGCTTGATTTTTCCAGCTTGGTTTCCCGCACAAACAAGAAAAGCGGGAAAGCACATGAAAACGAAACAAGCACACCCAGAAGTATGTACAGCCCTACAAAACTTATCTCCAATCGTTTTGACTCAGCGTACATCCAAGTGCTTCCTGCTACAGTTGCGATAAACAAATCTAAACTTACCGATTTCGCAGCAAGATTAGCCGAACTCTCGTTTACAAAGTCGAGCAAGCCAGCATTGCTAAAAAACTGCAAGTTATAGTACCAAGGCAGCACAAGCCCCAGAATTGCTAGGATGAGATAAATGATTCGCTTAACGCTCATAATTACCCTACCTGTTCGTTGATCAATTGTATTAGCCTACTCGTTAACAACCAATCCTTACTTCTTCTTCGGGCAGTTCGGATGAATCCCCCCCTGCAAACAAATGTAAGCAATTTGACTTTTATCTAAATTCTTAGCCTCCGCAAAATCAACTCCTAGGAATCGACCGGATTTACTACCAGTCGGATTTTGAATAAATTGATCCGAAGCGGTTTTCCCCAGAAACACAGCGCCTTTAAAATTCGCTCCCGCTAAATTCGCCCCCCTAAAATCAACCGAACTCACCTCCGCATTCCGAAAATTCGCATCTTGCAAACGAGCATCTTTTAAATTCACGTTGGCGAGTTTAGTCGAAGTCAAATCGGCATTTTGTAAGTTTGCGCCGCTCAAATCAGCACCGGACAAATCAGCACCTTGCCATTCCGATTTAGACAAATTTGTCAAGGACAACTGAGCGCCTTGAGCCTTCACTTTGGCTAAACGCGCGCCTGACAAATCTGCTCCCGACAAATTCGCGCTTCCTATATCTGCCCCGGTAAAACTGGCATTTTTTAACTGCGCTTCCTGTAAATTGGCTCCTATTAAAATAGCACTGCTGAAATTAGCTGAATTCAAATTGCCGTTTGACAAATTAGCTTTGTTCATGACAGCGCGCACAAAAGTAGTGCGGTTCATTACAGCACTGTTCAAAGACGCCCCGGTCAAATTTACTCCTTCCAAATTAGCGCCGCTTAAATCAGAAACCCAATCGTCAAATGTAGCGGGACGCCTGTCTTCGCCGGTGCCGTAAAAGCGAGCTCCCTGCAAGCTGGCATTGGTTAAATTGGCATTTCTCAACTTAATTCCCGACAAGTCAACTTTGTTTAAAACTAAAGTAAACTGAGATGGGCCGGCAGGACTTTGAGCTAAATCCGTGCGGCTCAGATCCGCGCCGTTGAGTTGGCTGCTATACACTGTGAGAATTTTGCCGATCGCCCTTTGTACTGTTCGCTGGCGGGCGGCCGCTAACTCGCGTTCCGGGGCCTTGCCGCCAAAGCGCAGGGAATCGAGGTCGTTGCTGAGGGCTTGATTCAACCGCTGCAACTCAGGCAAAGCTTTCGGCCCGCTACTGACTAAAGCTTGCTGGATCGCGTCCAACATGGCGCGGTTGTCTTCTTGAGCTAGCAAATCCGCTAGCAGGGGTACGGCGCGGGAGTCTTCCACGGCCCCCAAAGCCAAAATGGCCGATCGCCTGCCCGATGCCCCGCTAGCGGATGTGGGAGACAATTTGCTAACTAAAGCTACAAATAATTCGTCGTTCCGCTGCCGGGAATCCCGCATATTTGCTTGACTTTGAGTGTAGATGAGAGTGCCGACAAACAAAGTTAAAATCAATCCCGCGCTGCCGACGGTAGCTATCACCAAAGTTGTGCCTGGGTGTTGGCGCATCCAATTCCACAAACTGGCATTTGTTTTCCGGCCGCTTTGTGGAGTCACAACCAAAGCTGCAATCTGCGCGTCTTCCTCAGTCCAATCTTGAGTCTTGACAGGATCGGCAGACACTTGATTCGATCGAGCGTTGACGACCAAAGTATTCGCGAGGCGATCGTGTCCCGCTTGCCGTTTGTAACGCCATGCAACAGCCCCGTCTGCGAGCACTGCCAACCCGCTCAGCCCCCCTAAAATCAGCAAATCTGGAAACGCACCGCTCAAGCGCCAAATGCCGTAAGCGACGCCCAGAGGCACTCCCCAACGCCCCAAACTTTCGCGAATTAGCACTGGCCCAAAACCCGGAGGAGTACCCGACGCTGTGACAACTTTGACGCCGAACCAGCGTTTGGGGAGAGTTTGACCGGTTCTGGCGAGCAAAAACAGTTGCCACCCCGCTAAAACTGCCGGTGCCAGCAGTGCCCCTGACCAGAATAGATTAGTTAGGGGTGCGACTCTAGGGCTGCGATCGCGCACGGGTATGCCCAAGGTACGGGCGACGGTTTCGGAGGCTGCTGCTACTGAGGAATTGAGCGGCACGGTTTGAGATTCCCTGTTGACCAATGCCCCGATACTGAAGGGAACGAGGGCGCTGGCCGCAATTAACGAAATTTCCACTGCCCAAGCGCCGCACCTGCGAACCAGCAGTGGCATTTGCTTGGATTGTGTTTGCCAAGACGGATCGGGTTGATTGATGCCGGTGGGCGCGGTGGGGTTAGCCATATTTAGAAATTCCTATTATTTGTCGTTAGTATTTGAGGACTGGGGGGAAATTGCCAATTTATACGCTATGTAGATTAGCACTCCCAGAACGGCAAGAGTCATCAGCGATGAAATTAGCTGTACGACGCTATTGAAGACTGTCAGGACAATTATCGCTCCGACGGCAAAGGCTGCCACCTGCCCTGGTTTGGGGAGTCTTTGAAACTTGTCCAATAATTGATTGTAGAAGGTTCCGAGGGCTTGATAGCTGTCTGAATTTTGTGTGATGAGCGGCGATCGTTCTACTTTAGCTTTTAGTTCTCCGAACGCTTGCTGCCAATTGAAGTTATTTTGAGGATTCATAAAAAAATTCGGAAGTTATTTTAGATTAATGTGTTTGGAACAGCCATTATCCCCTACCGTCAAAGAACTAGAACCAAATGTCATTGTGTGAGGAAACATGAAGATCAATTATCCGGGCGATCGCGGCAAACTGTGGTTTAGCCCGATCGTGACCGTAGCCTTGGCAATGATTTTAGCGGATGCCGGTGCCCTTCGGAGCCAACCGCTACAAATTGCTCCGGGATTTCCCGAACCGCTGGGAGTTTCTGGAGTTTCCGGCGGCCCGAACAATAGCGGCGACTGCGGTTTTGTCTCCCAAGGACCGAACCACGTCGTCGAAGTAACGCAGGATTTGCCTTACTGGCGGATTGCAGTACAAACCGCTGGAGCTCCGAGTTTGATGATTCAGGGGCCGAGGGGGCGTTTCTGCGTCCTGCCGCCGAATGCTGCTGCGGGGAATGTAGAATTTTCCGGTTATGGGGACAAGGGGACTTATGTTATTTTTGTGGGCGATCGATCTCAAGGTCAACACCCTTACTCTCTCTCTATTTCCCAAAAGCGAAATTAAAAATACAACGGAATTAGGAGGCTGGCTGTCACAAAATAGCTTTTTTGCGATCGTAAATAAGCCGGAGTTCTGACAGCAAGTGCGGGGAAGCGGTCGATTTCTACGTTAATTTTGCGGATGAGAAAAACCTTAACTTCCTCATAAGCGCCATTTTGGTTCCTTTCAACTATTACTCCATTGCGGAGCTCGGAAGGTCTTTTTTCATCTCCTGGGTACCCTTCTACAAACTCTTCAAATGTTATCGATTTGATGATGGTTTGAATTATGAAAAATTCTCCGTTCATATAGCCATCAATAGTTCGTAGTGAGGAGTTTAGTCCTCGAATAGAGTCAATAAAAACTCAATCCCTTACTACAAACAAATTTTTTAATAGTAATTAACAGAACCTGATATGACATATTAATTAGGTAGGTGTAATAATGTCAGCTATAACCCCGAGTTCTTGAACAAGGGGGGGTTCTGAGTCTGATGTTTTAATTTTTTGCTGCGTGTAAAGTTCCCTAAACTTGCGCTGCTGCTCGTTGTGATCTACGATCGGAGAGGGATAATGAAGAAGTCGGCGTTCTAAAGACGAAATATTTCCTGTTAGCAAAACTTTAGTATCAACGCGGCGCAATTCTGGAACCCAGTGCCGAATATATTCCCCTTCCGGGTCGAATTTTTGAGCTTGAGTCGCCGGATTGAATATTCGCAAAGGTTTCGGGTCCATACCGCTCGATGCGCTCCACTGCCAGCCGCCGTTATTAGCACAAAGATCGCCGTCTATCAATTTTTGCATGAAGTATTTTTCACCCCACTGCCAGTTAATAATTAAATCTTTGGTGAGGAAACTGGCGACTATCATGCGGCAGCGATTGTGCATCCAACCTGTCTGATTTAACTGCCGCATTGCCGCATCAATAATCGGATAGCCAGTTTTGCCTCGACACCAAGCTTGAAAAAGCTTTTCATCGTTGTCCCAAGGAAAGTCTTTGAAGGCTGGACGGTAGGGGCCGTCTGCTAATTCTGGGAAGTTATACATGGCGTGTTGGTAAAATTCCCGCCACGCTATTTCCTGTTGCCAAGTCCGGATGCTTGTGTACGCTTCTTCGCTGTGGCAAGTGTCCATTACTATCTGGGTAGCTTGCCAAACCGTGCGGATGCCAATTGCACCAAATTTGAGGGCTGCGCTGAGTTGGGATGTACCGTTAATTGCGGGGGAATTGCGCTGTCCTTGATATTGGTAAATTGCCCGATCGCAAAATTCTTCTAATTTTTGTTGCGCTGCATCTTCTCCGGGTTCTATTACTAATGGATTTTCCCAAATAAATCCCAAACTAGAGGCAGTTGGCACTGTTTCTATTGCACCTGCTTCGTTTGCGAGCTCTTGTTCTTCAGTCGTTAATCCGGTCATTAATTCCAGATAAGTTATCGGCAGTGTCTCTACTGGTTGGGCTTTGGGTTTACTGTTCCATTTTTTCCAAAATGGTGTATAAATTGTGTAGGGAGTCTTTGTACCGCTGCGAATTTCATCTGGGGCGTGCAGGACTTGATCCCAGAAATTTTGAACTTTAATTCCTGCTTGTTGGAGGGCGTTTGATACGGAGAGATCGCGCTGTTTTGCGTAGGGTTCTACATCCCTGTTCCAAAATACTGCTTTGGCATTTATCGCTATTGCTAGTTTCGGTATTCCTAGACTCGGGTCATCTTGAATTATCAGCAATTGGCTGCCTAGTTCCCTGTAACGCGAGGAGAGTTTTTGCAAGCAGCCGATCATGTATGTGACTCTTGCTGGGGCTACGTCATCCCGATTTAGGATATTGCGATCGAGACAAAAAATCCCGACTACTTTCGCGCTTTGCTGGCGCGCTGTGGCCAGTCCGATATTGTCAGAAATACGCAAGTCGCGGCGGTGCCAAAATAAAATTAGATCGGACATTCGATTTTAGATTTTAGATTTTAGATTTTAGATTTTCCCGTCCTGGACACACGCGGGGTCAAAAACCCGGTTTCTAAGTTAAGATTTATCGGTTTGATGCACGATTTTTATAAGAAACCGGGTTTTTTCGTCAGTCCTATTTAAGTCAAAAATGGACGGGCTAAGAAAAAGCTAGAAATTGATTTCGCGTCAATTGGTTCCCCAGCTAAAATAGCCTTTTCTAATTCTTCAGGGGTGAATAAAACTGTTTCAAGGTCTTCATCATCGTCTTGTGCGGGGGGCTTTTCCAGTTTTTCCAAATCTTGGGCTAAAAAAGCATAAATGATTTCGTCGGAATAACCGGGGGCGAGAAAAAATTGCCCTAATTTCTGCCATTTTCCGGCCCGATATCCGGTTTCTTCTTCGATTTCGCGTTTGATAGTTTCGGCGGGGCTTTCATTGATTTCGACTGTACCTGCGGGAAATTCTAAAATTCGCCCTTTGGTGGCAAAGCGGTATTGTCGCACCAAGACGAGTTTACCTTCGGGTGTGACGGGAACTGCAAGTGCTCCGCCCGGGTGGCGAATACATTCCCACTCGCCTTCGGAACCGTTGGGAAGACGGAGGGTGGCTACGTCAAAGTTAAATTTGCGCCCTTGGTAAAATAGGCGTTGTTTGAGGAGTTGGGGTAGTTCTTGACCGATCGACATAAGGGAGAAGCGAATAATGTTTGAGTGCACCGATTTAAGACATCATAGGCGATCTCATACGATTTTAGATTTTAGATTTGAGATTTTAGGTTGGGAACGACTGATAACTATCACAGTTTGGAGCTTACCTACGGTTGCATTTTTTTTTACTGGTACGATGCGTGAATTTTGCTCAATTTTTACAAGGGCAATTTTTGCACTCCGGAACATTCTGCGGTTTGCAGGAGTTGGACGATCGCACTTTTCGTCACCGGATGCACCCAATCCGGGGCAATTTCTGCTAAAGGTACTAATACAAAAGCTCTTTCGGTCATCCGGGGATGAGGTAGAGTCAGTGTCGGAGTTTCTAAGATTAAATCGTCATACAGCAGCAAATCTAGGTCGAGGGTTCTTGGCCCCCATTTTTCTCGGCGAATTCGATTAAATTTTATCTCGATTTCTAATAATTTTGCTAGCAATTGTTCGGGTTGTAGTGCAACTTCTAGGATGGCGCAAGCGTTGATGTAATCGGGTTGCGGCGGCCCTACGGGGGCGGTTTGATACCAGCTTGAATGAGATTTTACGGCTATTCCTGGGGTGTTGTTGAGGGTTGCGATCGCGCTAGAGAGTGTGGCGAGGGAGTCGCCTAAGTTGCTACCGAGGGCGATCGCACATTTTGTTGATTTCATAAAGAAGGAAGAAGGAAGAGGGAAGAGGGAAGAAGGAAGAGGGAAGGGGGAATAGGCAAAAGGGAAGAGTAAGGCGGGGCGCGTTTATCGATATCCTTGGATAGCTAAAAAGATTTCGGGTTAAGCCCGCCCATACAAGTTGTATTTTTGCAAAAATTCCCCCTAAAGCCTGCTTTTTTGGTGCATTCTAATAACACAAAATATTATTTTAATTTAAGCTTAATGTTCTGTTAATTTTTATTAATTATTATTGACAAGTGTTAGTATTGAGTTTCAAACCTAATGAATTTGTACCTACGCTTATTGTCGGCGGTCATTCTAGCAATTATCAGTTTAACAGCAAGTATATCGATAGCTTTGGCTGAAACCAAAGAGCGCTACCTTACCTTAGATTCGGACGGCAGTCAATCTTTTGCGAGTTTAGTGCAGCAGGCGGAAGATTTAGCGAAAGAGTCGATCGCCCGCGAGTTTCAAGAAAATCCGGCATTAACAGAAGTTACAGTCATCATTACAGCCGATCGCAGCCGACAAAGAGTTCCAGTTTTGCGATCGAGAGTATCCCGCCACGACTGGCAAAAAGATGCGAGAATCGAACAGTGGACTAGATATTTTGCCGATGCTCAATTGCTGCTGGGATTCAGAGACGGCAATACTTCGCCCCGAAATTCAGGGTCTTCGCAAGTGATTAATGTACCTGCGCCCAGTCGAGCGACATCGCGAGAAAACGATCCGGGTTTTCGAGATGATTAGCTTTTAAACTCCTAGGGGCGGGTAAGCGGGAAAAAACTTTAGTTATACACATAAACTCTATACAAAACCCGCCCCCTAACTAACTAACTTAATACATTATCCCTCAGTCCTTATAGCTAGCTCTTCAGCTTTGATCGACAAGTTTTTACTCCTGGCGTACTAATTAGATTGGTGCTAATTTAACCTATTTTTAACTGAAATTTATCCCTACTTTAATTAACCAAAAGCTTAACTATCCTTAATTTAACAGTAGTAAATTTCTATTAGACTCGTCTGAGTAGGGATGTTGGGTTGAATAAGGAATTTATGTCTAAAATAACTCGCCGACAACTGCTAATTTTCTTTGGTAGCAGTGCAGCTACCACCGTGCTTGCTCCGGGGCTAACTCAAAAACTGTTCGGCATCAATTCCAGCGCTGCTGAAGCTTTAGTTCCGACATCTTTCACTCCGTTAAGACTTCCCCACCCGCTGCCGATTTATCGACAACTGCCCAGCTTTATGGCGATGGCGCCGGGGGGACAGGGAACGGTTATGGCTGCCTCGCAGGATACTAGATTAACGAGTTACAGCGTTGTTGACGATGTGGTTGTGCCGCCGGAATACGAACGTTACGTGATTCTCCGCTGGGGCGATCGAGTTTTCCCGAATCCTGCCGACTATTTCGGCTACAACAACGACTACACAGGCTTTGTAGGCCTTCGTGGCAGCAATGACGACGGTTATCTCTGGGTTAACCACGAGTACGTATCCTTCCCGATGTCGAAACAGGCACCCGATACCCCGTCAGATTTGGCATCATTCCCAGCAACGGATCGCGCCGTCCTCGGTATAGACTTATCGGTAAAGAATCGCGATACCCTCGGCGAATTTCTGTACAATCTCGGTGGTTCGATCGTCCGCATCACCAAACAAGCCAACGGCAGATTTCAGGCGATCGCCGGCGACTCCCTCAACCGCCGTATCCACGGACTTTCCGGCCTCGGAATCAACAGCCAGCGTTCCGACACATACAAAGATGTCACCTCCTGGGGAAGCAGACAAGGCGACGACAACTACCTCATCGGCACGGGTCCTGCAGCTACCCAAGTCTTCGCGCAAGTCAACACCGACGGACTCGGCAACCGGATAATCGGTACAGCCTACAACTGTTCCGGTGGCACAAGCCCTTGGGGCACAATCCTCTCAGCCGAAGAAAATTTCCAAGGTAGCGAAGATTTTTTCGTGGGAGTTCAGGAAAACATCAAACCCAACGGCGGCCAAACCAGCTACGCCAAGGGTACTATCGGCGAGGAATTCGGCTTAGTCGGCGAAAAATACGGCTGGATGGTAGAAGTCGATCCCCTAGATCCGAGTTTCCGCCCGCGCAAACACACTTGGTTGGGCCGCTTCCGCCACGAAAACGTCGCGATTCGTGCCGAAGCCGGCCGCAGATTAGTAGTGTACATGGGAGACGATCGGCGCGGCGGACACACCTGGAAATTTGTCAGCAACGGTAGTGTCACAAATCCTGCAGATAAAAGCAACAGCCGCTTGTTTGAAGACGGCGTTTTGTACGTCGCCCAATACAACCGCAACGGTACTGGAAGATGGCTGCCACTAACTATAAATAGCCAGACAAATCCAGTGCGTCCTTCTCAAGTTGGCGAGGCGGAATTAGCAAGTTTTGGCAAAGCTCAAAGAGATGCCGCTACTCGCTTCCCCAAACGCGCAGGAATTGCTGGTCAAACCCAAGACGGCGGTTCTTTTGTAGTAGATACAACCAATGAAGCAACAGCACTTCCGGGCTACCAAAATAAAACTCTGGCTAATTTCTACAGCAGCCAAGGCGCGGTTTTAGTTGATGCTTTTTTAGCTGCTAATTTGATTGGTGGCACTCCGACGGCGCGGCCGGAAGATTTGGAAGTTAATCCTACTACTAAGGAAGTTTTTATTGCCTATACTGACGGCGCACCGGGAAGCGACGGCTATCCAGATTCTCGCATTTTTAATGTTGCTAAATACGGTAGCGCAGTCAACAGCAATCAGCAGTCGGGAGGAGTTTACAAAATAATTGAAGACAGTCCTGATGGTGCGGGTTTGACGTTCCGCTGGCAGCGTTTGGCTCAAGGTGGAGAAGCCGGTGCGGCAGATGGGGCGGGATTTGCTAATGTAGACAATTTGGCTTTTGACCCTCAAGGCAATGTTTGGGGCGTGACTGATATGTCTACGAGTACGCACAACGGTTTTGATGTCGGTGCGACTGGAGAGCCAACGACGATCGACCATAAAAAGACTGGAAATGTGTCAGATCTTACTGGTGTTTTCGGCAACAATTTTCTGTTTTACATTCCGACTTCCGGCCCGAATGCAGGAACAGTAATTCCGTTTGCTTACGGCCCGAACCGATGCGAATTGACAGGGCCGACTTTTTTGGGAGATACGCTGTTGCTTTCGGTGCAGCATCCGGGGGAAGATTGCCCCATCGATGACGGTACTGTACTCAGTCGGCCAATTGAAATGTTGGATTTGAACGGTGCTGTTTTTAATCAGACTCGTAGGGTTTCTCGCGGCAGTTTGTGGCCCAGCAATATTGAGAACGATCGGCGCCGTTCGCCGATGCCGTCGGTGGTTGGGATTCGCCGCGTGCGATCGACTCCAACGGGTCAGTTTGTTTAAAGAGGACTTACGCATCGGGGCCCAGAAACCCGGTTTTTACGAATCTGGAGTAAGATTAAATGAACCGCCAAGGCGCTAAGGACGCGAAGAAAGAGAAAGAAGAAGATACTGTTCTTTATTCGCGCTCTAGCGCCTTCGCAGTTCGTTCAAATAATTAAAAAAATCCCTAAGATAATTAATATCAAATCCCTTAATAGCGGAATTTTTAAGAAAATTGTACTTGGCGATACAAATCGGCGATTGCAATTTCTAGATTCACCGATTCAAGTTGCAAGGAATCGCCCAAACCATACTCAGAGAGTACCCATTGCCCCTGTCGATCGCGCCGAAAC
Organism: Microcoleus vaginatus PCC 9802; assembly: GCA_022701275.1. NCBI lineage: Bacteria > Bacillati > Cyanobacteriota > Cyanophyceae > Oscillatoriales > Microcoleaceae > Microcoleus > Microcoleus vaginatus. Next base: position 5,745,257 of record CP031740.1, on the reverse strand, counting down.
ATCTCTAATCCTGGCTGTTCAGCTTGCACCCAAACATACTCTTGCAGTGTTAAAAATTGGCGGTATTTAGCAAATTTAATCCCGCGATATGCTGCTTCTGTAGAAGGCGATAAAACTTCGATAATTAAGGAAGGAAATTGCACTAATTGCGGATCGTTATCATGCTCATCACAAGTTACTACAACATCAGGATAAAAATACTTTTGCCCTCGTTCTCCCTGTAGTTTCACAGTTAAGATGTAAATCTCGTAGGGGAGATTAAGGCGATCGTCTAATAGCTTGAAGAAGTTGAGGCAAATCCGATTGTGATTGCGGGTTTCGCCTCCTATCGCGACTACTTCGCCATCCCAATACTCGTAGCGTTCTTCTTGGGTGGGTTCCCAAGCGAGGTATTCTTCTGCACTCATCGATAGGCGATCGGGTAAGGCAACCATAATGCGATCGGGAATCAAGTATGTTTCTAGAATAGCTCGAATCTACCTGTGTAGCCTACAATAAAGTGTAAATATACCTTTTACTCGCAAGAATCAGAAAGGTAGGACGATCGCCCTATTTTGCTGTAGGGATTTTTACGTACTTATTATCTGCGGCTCCAACAGTAATTTTCCCGCCAGAAAACGCACTTATTTCATTGACTAGCCATTCTATTTCTGGAGGGGTTAGCCGAGCAAATTCTGTGGCTTTATAATATTTTTCTTGCCCTGAAATTGCCATTGAATGCCGGATATACATACTCCATTTGCTAAAATTTTTATTCATAATTGTTGCATCTACCTGACATTTATACCAAGGCCACAGGTGAGTCACGGAAATCTGATTGCGATCGATATTTATTTTAGTCGCTCTTAAATATAATGTGTTCGCGATGCTCCATAATATAGCAAAAGTTATGCCTCCCGAAGGGAATGAAACGAACGAGAATAATATCACAAATAAATCAATGAATTGAAGCCCGTCTTGAATCACGACGATTGTCAATATAAAAGGCAATAAAACTAAGCCCAAGCAAGGCAATGTGACTAGCAACATCACGCAGGCTCCCCAAAAAGTCAACCTTTCTCGCGGAATCAGAATCTCTAGATTCTCCCCATCTTCCCTCAGTTCAATCCTACTCCCAAAAGGTTTTTGTCTAACCATCGAGATATCAGTTGTCTGGCGGGGATTTTCCAAAGCTTCCAAGGCCTCTTTTGCAGATGCGAGGCGGCGGTTCAAACTCGGTTGTGTCATCCACTTCAGCCAAGCAATTAAATCTGGATTGAGATTGACTGTTGGCTCAAATTGAATTTGCGAATTACCTTGGGATAACTCGGCTGGATGCCTACCTGTTGCCAAATAAATTAATGTCGCACCCAAGCTGTAAATATCGGAAGCGGGAACATTCCTGCCGCCAAATTGTTCGGGTGGCATATATCCGTAAGTCCCAACAACAGTAATCGTACTACCTTTTCTGGCCGCTAGTGTCTGTACGGAACCAAAATCAACTAAATAAACATCACCGACACTATTGCCAGATATATTTGCCAGTAAAATATTACTTGGCTTGATATCTCGGTGAATAACTTGCGGCTGTTGCCCGTGAAGGTAACGCAAAATTTCCAGTAATGCTTTAGCCAGTTGCTTGATTTCTGCTTCGCTAAAAGTTCGCCCGCTTTTTAACCATTCCTCTAACGATTTGGCTGGGATATAGCTTTGTACCAAGGCAAATCCTTTACCAGTTGGTGTATCCACATCAAAGTAATCCAGGTAACGGGGAATTGCCGGATGAGAAAGCAGTTGTAAAGTTTGCGCTTCTCGTTCAAACAGCTTCAAGTTATCCCAGTGAAAATCTTCTCCAAAAATCAGTAACTTAATCGCCACTAACTGTTGGGTGTGCAAGTCGCGCGCCAGCAACGTGCGCCTTCCCGCATTTTTACTTAACTGTTTCTGAATGACATAACGTTCTTTTAAAATTTTACTTGCCATTTTTTCCAATCCTCTTGAGAATAGTGGTTGTTAATTTCATCTGCCATCTATACTTTATTCACTAATAGGCAAATTTAACCATTCGCTGAGTTCCCCTGCTATCCAATCAATCTCGCCATCGGTGAGATGGCTGGTAATAAGTTTATATTCCTGTGTTCCCGCCCAAATCTGAATGTCGCGATGAGGATAAGGGCGCGATTCTGTAGGTTTATTCACTATGGATCGTAATTTACAGATAGCCATCCTTGGACTTGTAGGCCGAAGATTATAACGTACAAATCCCAACCAATTGGAAGTCAAAAAAATTTGTTTGCGATCCAGGTGCAGTCTAGTAGAGCTGGGTTCGGTGATTATTAAATTGATGGAAATAAAAATTCCAATTCCGACAAAGCAACAGACAATTACCGCGAATAATCCAAGAAACCAAGAGTAGGTAATAAACGCCGCTCGAATAAACACTACACCGGCAAAAAGCGCAAAAAACAATATAAATGACAACCCTAATATCTCAAAAATAACTGACCATAGAGAACGATAAGGAGAAATTATAATTTCCAAACTCTTCCGGCTTTTCGTAATTTTAACCCTACTCCTAGCAGGTTTTGGCACAACCAAGGGTATCGCCTCTCTCGGTTTTTCCAGTGCTTTTAATGCCCGATCGGCCGAGGTTAAGCGGCTGTTTAAATCTGGTTCGGTCATCCACTCAAGCCAGTCCACAAAATCCGAACTAATAGCGTTTTTTGGCTCAAAATTAATACGCAAATCTTCCTGCGGCAATTCGGCTGGATGGACTCCCGTTACTAAGTAAATTAACGTTGCACCCAAGCCATAAAGATCGGAAGCCGGAACCGCGCGCCCGCCAAATTGTTCGGGCGGCATATATCCGTAAGTTCCGACTACAGTAACCGTGCTACCTTCTCTCGCTGCTAAGGTTTGAACTGAACCAAAATCTACTAAGTAAACTTCACCCAACCAACCACCTTTATTAAGGGCGGAGTGTTTTTGTTTGAGGGGCGATCGATCCGCTAACAGAATATTACTCGGTTTAATATCTCGATGAATTACTGGCGGGTTTTGGTGTTGCAAATATATCAAAATTTCCAGCAACTTATTAGCAATTTGCTTTATTTCTTTTTCGTTAAAATTCCGTCCCGATTCAACCCATTCTGCCAAAGATTTCGCTTCAATATAGCTTTGTACCAGTGCAAACCCTTTAGTCTTTGGTGTCGGGAACTCAAAATGGTCTAAGTAACGAGGAATTGCCGGATGGGAAAGTGACTGTAAAGTTTCGGCTTCTCGTTCAAATAGTTTTAAATCGTCCCATTGGAAATCTGCACTAAAAGTAAGAATTTTGATTACGACTAACTCCTGAGTTTGTAAGTCGCACGCCAGCAAAGTTTGTCGTCCCGCATTTTTTCCCAGGCCTTGCTGAATGGCATAACGTTCTTTTAACACTCGCTCTACCATATTTCTTCTCTAAATATTGACAGCTTTTACTATACTTCAGCCTTAACGAAAGCTGCTAGGAAAAAGCTCCATTTGTAACAAACATTAATTATGACTATTATGATATGACTATTATGAATTCAAGCAATGGCACAAGCGTTGCTAAAGTACGCGAAGCTGTTGAGAAAGTGCTGGCACAAGAGTCTTACAAAAAAAGGCCGATCGACATGGAAGGGGCGATCGCACGGAATTAAGCGCGCTGCTGATATTCGATCGTTATGATGCGATCGACATAGCTTGTCGAAGAATAAACTTTAACAGTCCTGGACGCACGGGGGGCCTTTCAACCCGGTTTCTGCGTCAATATCTCAAGGCATATATCCACGATTTTGAGGGGAACCGGGTTTTTTGCGTCCAGGACTATTTAAATTCGATCGAGGTTTGTTGAACCCAGGCTGTACTCGATACGCCGGGGACACGGCCAGCTTGTAGTTGCGGCCGATACCTAGCCAAAAGTTCGGGTCATTCCCCCGTCGGAAGATTGGCTGCAAGCTGGTCTTTTTGTTAGCTGAAAAATCTACTGCTGGTTAGAACCTTGCGGGGGTTAATTATCGTACACAGGACTTACGCAGGTACGCTATATATAGCCTGACACAAGTTACGATCGCCCGTTCAAGAAAAGTGAGCGATCGTCGTAAGATTCAAATTGAACTGCCCAAAGAATCACCGACTTTCCTGTTAAACAAGTACGCAACGTATAGTTGGGTCTTTCAGTTCTTGTTTGAGGGAGTCTGACAGTAATTCCTCCTTTAACTGGTCTACTGTTTTTTCAACCATTCACGCTGTTTTTTTGAAGAATTTCCACGCTAAAATTGCACAAGCAATATGATTCCTTTGAATCAATGCTTTGCGCCATTTACAGGCTTCTCTACCCTCATGTAAGTCACTGTAATTGATTAAGTGCGATCGTACCAACTTTGCAGCGCCAAGCGGTGAACTTCCCGCCAGCTAATATTTTTAATTCTGGCAATTTCCGCGCAATCTTCGTATTCCGGCTGTACATTAACAATCGTTTCTCCCGACTTCGCAACTTTTATCTTGACTTCGCCGTATTCTGTTTTAACTGTCTGGATTTCTCGGGGTAAAATCGTTCTTTGTTGAGTCGATCGCCTAATTCCCAGAGTAGTAGTTTCGCGAAAGATCACAACTTCGCAAGCATCCTGCCATTCGGGAGGACAAATCGCCGTTAACAAAACTCCCAGCCGCGACTTTTTCATCACAATTGGGGCAGTGAAAACATCCAGAGCTCCGGCGGCAAACAAAGCATCAAAAACATAGCCGATCGCCTGCGGACTCAAATCATCAATTTGTGTTTCCAATACCGTAATAGTTTCTATGGAATTCGCCATTGGGAATTGGTTAAATATTTCCTTCTCCCCTCTTCCCTCTTCCCTCTTCCCTCTTCCCTCTTCCTTCTTCCCTCTTCCCTCTTCCTTCTTCCCTCTTCCCTCTTCCTTCTTCCCTCTTCCTTCTTCCTTCTCCCCAATCCAGAGGCGCAAAATATTAGGAATTGCCAGCATTCGAGAACCTGCACCCAAACCGATCGCCTGAATTTGCATCGGCGGTGGCGGGCCGAAAGCAGAGGCGAGAGTACAGGCGATCGCAGTTCCCGTAGGAGTGCACAATTCGCGATCGATCCCATTGCTGTAAACCGGCACTCGGTGCGTTTCCCACAACCGCATCACCGCCGGCGTCGGCACCGCTAACTTACCGTGGGCTGCCTTCACCGTACCGCCACCAGTCGGCATCGCCGAAAAGTAAAACTCCTGAATATCCAACCAATCCAAACCCAAACAAGTACCGACAATATCAATAATTGCATCCGCCGCCCCCACCTCGTGAAAGTGAACCTCGCTTGCGGGGATACCGTGTACGGCACCTTCTGCCTCTGCTAATTTGCCAAATACGGCCAAACTCCAAGCTTCCACGCGCGGAGGCAATTTTGCAGAGACGATGATTTGCTCAATTTGTGGCAAGTGGCGGTGATGAGTGTGGCTAATTTCGGCATCTGGTTCGCCGTGACTGTGAGAATGTTCTTCCCCGTGATGATGGTGGTGGCGGGCGTCAAAAGTCGGGGATTCCGTTTCCGAGGGATCGAGTTCGGTAGCGGAATTTTTGGGTTTTAACCACAAATCCGCAGCTAAATCTACATAAAATTTAGTTGCTTGTTGAGTATTCCGGTGGACTAATTCCGTCCGCAACTCGTACTCTGTCGAAATGCCGAGCAAATTGAGTTTTTCGATTAGGTAGTCTAAAGGAACGCCAGCGTGGATGAGAGCTCCGATGCACATATCGCCAGCAATGCCAGTTGGACAGTCAAAATAAGCTATTTTATTCATTGTTAACAATTAATTTTCAACATTGATTGTTTCACTGGATATTTCGATCGCCCACTTAGCCTGCAATATCTTAACATGGCAACTATTTACGAAGTGCATCCAGTTGCACCCCAAAGAGACCGGATCGAGAAGATTACAAAAGCTCTAAAAGATGGGGCCGTGATGCTTTATCCGACAGATACAGTTTACGCGATCGGCTGCGATATCAACTCCAAGTCTGCAGTAGAACGAGTCAGGCAGATCAAGCAACTATCCAATGATAAGCCTTTAACGTTCTTGTGTTCCTCTCTGTCAAATATCACCGACTATGCTGCAGTCAGCGATGAAGCATACAGAATTATCAAGCGGTTAATACCGGGGCCTTATACATTTCTGCTGCCAGCTACCAAGTTAGTGCCACGGTTGGTAATGAACCCAAAACGCAAAACCACTGGAATTCGCGTTCCCGACCAGCGGCTTTGTTTTACACTGTTGGAAGCCTTGGGAAATCCAATTATTTCAACATCCGCTCACATTACCACGGATGATGAAGGTGCAGCACCAGTCCCTGCATCTAAAGCAGAAAGCTTTGGCAAAGCTGAGCTGTTTGACTGTTTTTCTAAGTTAGTGGATGTCATTGTCGATGACGGTTCCGATCCGGGATATCAAGTTTCTACCATTCTCGATTTGACACAAAGCGAACCGATTGTTGTCCGCCGTGGTTTGGGTTCGGAAGCTGTCGCCGTTTGGGAAAAAGATTAAAATTTTAAGGGGCGGCTTAAGCGCTAAATTCGACCACAACCGCCCCATTTTTGTAGTTCTAAACTGCTTTAAGCCTCTACCTTAACTCCTTTCCAAAAAGCAATATATCCGGCAATATTTTTAGCAGCATCTTTCGGAGTAGGATAGTACCAAGCAGCATCTTTATTCACTTGTCCGCCGACTTCGACACTGTAGTAACTAGCAACACCTTTCCAACCGCAAGTAGTGTGAGTGCTGCTGTCCTTGAAATACTCGCGGTTGATGGCATGGGCGGGGAAATAATAGTTGTTGTCTACAATTTCGCACTTGTCGCTCTCGGCCAAAACGGCACCATTCCAAATTGCTTTCGGCATCAGTTTTTCTGCTTAAATTGAGATTCTCAATTATTGTAACTGTATTTGTGCTCAAAAGGCATAGAATAGTTTAGAAGCCAACAACCAACTACTGCAAATGTCAGCGTCTAATCCGCCACTATCTTCTGTGCCGCTGCCCCTGGAACAAGCACTCAAACATTTTTTTGGCTATGACTCTTTCCGCCCGGGGCAGCAGGAAATTGTCGAAGCTGCTTTACAAAAACGGGATATGATGATTGTCATGCCGACGGGCGGTGGCAAGTCTTTGTGTTTTCAATTACCGGCACTGTTGAAACCGGGATTGACTGTGGTTGTTTCGCCGTTAATTGCTCTGATGCAAGACCAGGTGGAAGCTTTGCAGGATAATGGAATTGGGGCGACTTTTCTCAACAGCACTTTGAGCAGTCAGGAAACCCGATCGCGCGAAACTGCGATTCTCGAAGGTAAGATTAAATTGCTTTATGTTGCACCCGAACGCTTGCTGGGTGAGAGATTTTTACCATTTTTAGATATAGTAGCAAATAAGTTAGGAATTTCGGCATTTGCGATCGACGAAGCCCACTGCGTTTCGGAATGGGGGCACGACTTTCGACCAGAATACAGGCAAATGCAACGAGTGCGCGATCGATATCCCGACATTCCCATTATGGGACTAACCGCCACCGCCACCGAGCGCGTCCGCCAAGACATCATCCAGCAGCTAACTCTGCGAAATCCCTACATCCACGTCGCCAGCTTCAACCGCCCCAATTTATACTACGAAGTTCGCCCCAAAACCAAGCACAGTTTTGCCGAAGTTTTGCAAATCATCAAAAAAAAAGGCGGTTCAGGAATTATCTATTGCCTCAGCCGCAAAAAAGTTGACGAAGTTGCTTATAAATTGCAACAAAGCGGCATCCAAGCCTTACCCTACCACGCCGGCATGAACGATGTCGATCGCGCCACCAATCAAACCCGCTTCATTCGCGACGACGTGCAAGTAATGGTAGCCACAATAGCCTTCGGTATGGGCATTAACAAACCCGACGTGCGGTTTGTAATTCACTACGACTTACCCAAGAATCTCGAAGGATACTATCAAGAATCCGGTCGCGCAGGCCGAGACAACGAACCCGCCCATTGCAGCTTATTTTTCGGCTACGGCGATGTCAAAATGATCGACTACATCATCGAGCAAAAACCTGACCCACAAGAACAACGAATTGCCCGCCAACAGTTGCGTCGAGTAATCAACTATGCAGAATCCACCGATTGCCGTCGCACAATCCAGTTAAGTTATTTTGGCGATTCATTCCCCGGAAACTGCGGTACTTGCGATAACTGTTGCAACCAAAAACCCGTAGAAGATTGGACGATTGAGGCAATGAAATTTCTTTCTTGTGTCGCCCGCTGCCAAGAAAAATTCGGCATGAATCACATTATTGACGTGCTGCGCGGTTCAAAAAATCAAAAAATATTGCAATACCAGCACCACCAACTTTCTACTTACGGAATTGGCAAAGATAGAAGTGCTGAGGAATGGAAAAAATTGAGTCGTTCGCTGTTAAATCAAGGTTTTTTAGACGAAAAGACAGACGGATTTCCCATTTTGAAACTCAATGAAAAAAGTTGGGAAATTATGAAACGTCAGCGCACAGTTGAAATCGCCATTGAACCCCAGCGGGAAGTACAGGGGAAAGTTCGTTCTTTGGCAGTAGAAGTAGAAGGTTTATTTACCGTACTGCGGACGCTACGCAAACAAATTGCCGACGAACAATTTGTGCCACCTTACGTAGTTTTTGCCGATAAAAGCTTGCGAGATATGGCAGAAAAACGCCCGCAAAATCTCAGAGAATTCGAGGAAGTTTACGGCGTTGGGAGCAACAAGCGAGATAAGTACGGTAAGGTTTTCTTGGAGGCAATTCGCAATTTTTGCCAAGAACAAGGATTGCCAAGTGGTGCTGCATCTTCTGAGGTCGCTAATCTTCCCAATCTTTCCAACGTGGCGTCTTATTCGCAGATGCAAACCTGGGAATTATACCGACAAGGTTTGACAGTTCAAGGAATAGCCAATGCGCGGGGTATGAGTCCTAATACTATTTCTGGGCATCTGATAGAATTGATGGAAATGGGCAGGGAAGTTGATATAAATTTGTTGGTGGAACCGGAACGCCAGCAGGCGATAGTGTACGCAATTGAAGTTATGGGGGATGAGAAACTGAGAGCAATTTATGATTTTTTGGAAGAACGTTATACGTTTGAGGAGATTAAGTTTGTGCGCGCTTGGTGGCGGCAAAATTATGTAGGTTTTTAACCGCAGATGTATGCAGATGAAGGCTGATGGACGCAGATAATTGATGGGAGGAGGGAAAACTGAAAATTAAAAAAGTAGCTTTTGGGGATAATATATTAGAGGGGCGTTGTGAACCGATATATTTTTTCCATTGGGCTTTGCTAGCTGGCGTATATGGGGTTGGCAAAACTCCAATTTACAAAGTAATTTTAAGCTCGTTATAAGTCAGTAAGCTTGGGTTAACTAAGCGTCTCATTTTTCGCTATGCTTCGCGCAGTTGCGAGGGTACGAAGCAATCGCCGAGACTTTCTTCAGTTATCAATTTTAGTGAGTGGCGAGGGCTATAAATTACCTTTTTAACTGAACCTTATTGAGCTATAAGTACCTCGTAAAACCACTTTTTACCTAAGTAGTAGAGTGCGTGAGAGGGAGCAATATTTAAATTCACACGCATGAGACTATTTACACTCACGCCCCGCCCCAAGGATTGAATAATATTGATGCAGCCGGAAACGATATTAGGTCTCTCTGTGCACCCAGAAGTACCCTAAATTTTAGCATTGTATGTGGTTGGGGCAAAATTATATATATGGGTTTTTGAAGGCGATAAATTAAGTTTTTACACTTTAGAATTGTACAATAAATAGTTGACTTCGTTAGCCAACCATTCGTTAAACAGATTGTGCAATATTTCTTGATACCGTTGAGGGGTTAATTCCGCCGGAAGAAACTTTTCAACCAGGAACAAGTGATATCCTAGCTCTGTTTCAATTGGACGAATAACTTCTCCGGGTTTAGCGCTAAATACAGCGACGGCTATGTCTGGTTTTAAACCCCACCGATAAACCTTGCCTTCGCAACCGCATAGATGCCGACGATTTTCGTCAATATCGTAAAGGTGAGCGGCATCAAAAAAGCTAATTTCTCCTTCTTGAATTTGATAAAATAGTTCCTGAGCAAGCTGGGGTTTGGCAACAACAATTTGATAAAGAATTATTTGGTCGAATTGCAATTTGTTTTGAACAAAAATTTTTTCTACTTCTTTGCTGAACAAGTGTTCTGCTAGTTTTTTGCTGAGGAGCCGATCGCGAATCCCTGCCTCTAAATCTTCTATAGAAATCATCTGATCGACCAGCCAAGCAATCGTATCCGCCGCTTTCTCCAAACGCTTCTCGCGGCGGAGTTGGTCGCCCACAGCTTGAATTTCGTCGGGAGTCACAGTTAACCCTCGTTCCCGGGCGGCTTTCTCAATAACTTTTTTCTGCAAAACCCTTTGACTAAAGGTTTTTAATTGCATCTCTTGTCTGAGTAGTTCGATGATTTCACTTGATTCAATCAATGGCCCGTAAAAGTCCTCCATCTTTCTCTCTCAACCTATATAAATTTATTAACTTCATCCCCCGACGATTTCTGCGGGGTAGTTGATGTTAACGGTTAACGGTTAGCTACAAGATGTCATTTGGCAAACTAATAAAATCAGCATTGCTCAAAGTTGTTGCACCCGCTGCGTTAACTGTTCCCAAAACAACACCTAAAATTCGATCGCCATTATTTGAACTAAACTTGACCAGAGTCGCGTCTGTCGTACCGTCACCATCGGTATCAAACGCCACGAGTGTCAAGTCTGTTACCGAAAGTCCCCCTATCAGCCCAATTCGATCGCCTTGAGCGGGATTGAAATCAACGACTCGATCTGCTAACAATGGATTAGCTGCTGCACTAGCTGTTTCGGGTCTAAAGGCAAAGGTATCAGCGCCGCTACCTCCAATCAATGTATCGCTTCCGAAGTCGCCGCAAAGAAAATCGTCGCCGTTGCCGCCAATCAGCCAATCTTGACCTTTCCCTCCCCGCACAGTGTCGTTTCCATCGCCTCCATCTATCGCATCGTCACCTCTGTTACTTGTGACAATATCGTCGCCGCTTCCTGCAAAAATTTGATCGACCCCGCTACCGCAAATAATCACATCGCTGTCGCTGGTGCCGAGCCAATATCCGTCGCCGTTGCTGTCGTAGGTGATAGTTAATGCGCCAGGATAGTTTTCTGGGGCGATCATTTCTGGAGGGGGGGTTGTCTCAGCATTGCTGTTGTTCGTATTGTGAGCGGGAAGTGCGATCGAATTATTGCTGTTACTGTTATCTGTTGGCTCAGAAATTATCGTACTCTCGCCGCCAGTACCCGTACTGTCTGAGTAGGAATTAGAAGAACTTGAATTGCTAGAAGTGCCGCCAGTCACGGGGGTGAACGTTGCACCGTCATTATTTGACGGTGTGGGTGTTGGGGGTGTGGGTGTTGGGGGTGTGGGTGTTGGCGGTGTGGGTGTTGGCGGTGTGATATTAATTACCGGTGCAGAGTCTGTAGCAGCCGGAGCAGCCGGAGCAGGCGCAGGTTCAGGTGCAGGCGCTGGTGCAGGCGCTGGTGCAGGCGCTGTGGCGCTAGTAGTTGGCGGAGTATCTAAACCGCTGCTAGCTGAGGCGCTGGCACTGCTAGAAGTGCCACCGGGAGCCGATGCTGTCTGAGCGCTGCCGCTGCTCCCTGCCGGAGAAGTCGCTGTCGAGCTGCTACTGCTGGCACCGCTGCTGTCTGCTAACGGCGCAGGTGTTGGCGCAGGTGCAGGCGCTGGCGCCGAAGCTGTGGCGCTAGTAGTTGGCGGAGTATCTAAACCGCTGCTAGCTGAGGCGCTGGCACTGCTAGAAGTGCCACCGGGAGCCGATGCTGTCTGAGCGCTGCTGCTGTTCCCTGTCGGAGAAGTCGCTGTCGAGCTGCTACTGCTGGCACCGCTGCTGTCTGCTAACGGCGCAGGTGTTGGTGCTGGCGCAGGTGTTGGTGCTGGAGCGGGCGCAGGTGTTGGTGTTGGTGTTGCTGCCGGGGCTGAAGCTGTGGCGCTAGTAGTTGGCGGAGTATCTAAACCGCTGCTAGCTGAGGCGCTGGCACTGCTAGAACTGTCGCCGGGAGCCGATGCTGTCTGAGCGCTGCTGCTGTTCCCTGTCGGAGAAGTCGCTGTCGAGCTGCTACTGCTGGCACCGCTGCTGTCTCCTAACGGCGCAGGTGTTGGTGGTGGCGCAGGTGTTGGCGCAGGTGTTGGTGCTGGTGCTGGCGCTGGCGCTGGCGCTGCTGCTGGGGCCGAAGCTGTGGCGCTAGTAGTTGGGGGCGCGACTGTAGAAGCACTCGCTGCTGCGCTGCCGCTGCTAGATGTAGCCCCCGCCGTGTAAGCAGTCTGACTGCTGGTACTGCTTCCCGTCGGGGAAGCGGCTGTCGCGCTGCTGGTACTGCCCGCACCGCTGCTATCTACAAAGGAACTAGACTGGCTGGAACTGCTGCTGCTGCTGCTCGCACCAGGGTTAAATGAATCTGAGGGAGGCATCGCGATTTATCTCCTTTTATTTATGGCTGTCCGGCTGAATTTTCATTAAATTTGATTTAACCATCGCAATCACCATCAAAAAGCCTTTTAAAATTTGAAATCCACCTTACACTGGCAGGCACTCTAGCTGTTTTCAATTGGGTGAGTACAGCCTCACAATTACTTTTTTAAAATTACAATTTCAAATTCAACGGCCCACCGCGATCACCAATCATTAGGGCGGACTGCTAAAGATGAACAAAGATCTGCTCTGGTTCAAGGAGAGAGAATAACTGTTTTCAGTGCGAGCGTAAGAGTTAGCTGTAGCTGAGGCTTCAGTAAGAGCAATATAAGGACTAACATAGACCTTTGTGTCAGTGTTAGCCAGAGTCGAGGTATTTTCGCCAATAGCAAAAGCATTAGCACCAGCACTGTCAAATCCATACATGGCAAAATTGTTAGCGCTACCAGTCGCGCTCGTCTAACCAGCACCTACAAGCTTACTTGCTCTTGGCACTGTCTCTATATAGTTTAAGTCCTCAATAATCCTGTTTTTCCACCGCAACAATTTTTAGTAGATGCTTAACTGATGTTAAAATGCGTGCCACTCAAAGCGATTAAGGATGTTGACACTATATAAACTAGCTATGTAAAGTTAGGCTATAATTTGTGAACTACCTATATAGGGGTCAATCCAGCAATTATTGCATTTCTTTACATAGCTGAGTTTCTGACTGCTGGTCTACACTGCTGTTAGTACCAGTAGTAGGGGTAAGAACTACTACTTGAACTCGAACCGCTGGAAGAGCCAGCAAAGCCAGGCTGGGTAGTTGTGTTGGTGAATGTGTATGCAGAACTTATAGCACCGAAGGCTGTTGCGTAAGCTGAAGCACCGGCAGAACTGTAGGGGTTGTAGTAGTAGTAGTCGTGATATCCGCCTTCAATACTGGTTTCTGTTTCTTCGGAAACAACTTCTACATGGTTCAGGTCTGAGATAATCATGGTTTTTTTCCTTGTTGGTTAACTGCTTGCTCGAAGCAATCTTGTTTGCTTTCGATGTACCTAATATATCTGGACTAATTAGAGCTGTGTTGCCAATTTGGCAGATTTGTGGAAATTAAAATGTAAAGTAAACTTCATGAATATTTGTGAAGAATTGGTTCAAAAACTACAGAAAATCGATGTATTTTGATATTCAAAAACCAGCCTCGTTTTATACTCTATTAACGAGACTGGTTGTGTGCCTACTGAAAAACCCGATCGCCCGCGATGAGTAATATCAAATCAGGTGGCATCGGAATTGATATTACCCCCAGTCAGGACACGGCGCCCTACCGTTTCCCGAAAATTAATGGGGCGATGCTTGCATCTTTCATCGCGGGCGAAGGCGGGCGAACCCTCGCCCGTGCTACGGTTATTTTGGCGTAGGAAAATGGCACGGTGCGGTGTCCGACCTTGCCGTGTTGTCGATAGTTAGATCCTAGAGCACTCGAAGAGAGCAATTTGATCATCCAATCCGGTTGATTTTACCCGTTCGTTATATCAATTTTGCGCTTCATCGTCGGGCGTAAAATCGATAAGGGTACCCCACAATCATTCCGGTGCAACCGGAATTGATATCAACCAAAAAACAGGTACACTCAACGCGGGCGATCGGGTTGTCAGTCGATCGACTAATTTACTGGCCCGCCGAATTAAACCAGCGCGTCTTAAATCCAGCAAAAAATTCTTGATTGTGAACATCAACCGTCGGCGCCAAGATATTTGAACCTTCCCCCCCGACTTCAGCGACAAAACCTGCGGTATCTGACTGCAACTCGCTACAAATGTGAATTGCATCACCCCCTTGAACTCCGGCTCGTTTTTCCCTCACCACTTCCACATAATCTAAATCCGCAATTTTGCTCAGCCCCGGCTGAGTTTCCGATTTCCTCATTTGACTGTTTTCCTTGAGCAAGCGGTTGGAAGTACGGTAAGGGATATAGTCGAGAGGGTTGTAACCCGTGCACCGCAAAAGTAAAAAACAAGCCCAAGAATACTTTCCTGCCACAATCGCTGCAATTATCTCATCCAATTGTTCTGGTTTAATTCCAACTGGGGAATGATTGGCAGAATGGTGAAATTGGGATGTCATAGCTTTATCCTGCTTTTTGTAAAGTGCAAATGTGTTAACTGTTGACTGTTGAGTATTGGCTGTTGGCTGTTGGCTGAGTATTTCTACAAACTCATGCCGCCTTTTTGTAATTGCTTGAGAGGATCGAGCAAAATGTCGGCTATGCTGCGCTGGCGGATGACAATTTCCGCAGTAGCTGTCTGGCCAGCTTTGAGTTTCCAGGTTTGATGGTTGGCTTTCACTGAGTCTCGATCAATACTCACTTCTACCCGGTAAAAAACACCCAATCGTTCGTCTGTTTTGGCATCCGGCGAAATCGATACCACCTTTCCCGGAATCACGCCGTAATTTTGATAGGGAAAAGCATCGAATTTGACTTGTACTGGCATTCCGGTTTTGACAAATCCTGCTTCTCGATTCGGCAAACTCACTTCCAGCACTAGCGGAGCGTGATTCGGAGTCATTTCTGCAAGAGTTTGACCCGGTTGCACGACTTCGCCGGTGTTGTGGACATTGAGAGTCGAAACAACTCCGCTGACGGGTGCGTAGATAAATCTTTGTTTGAGCTTATTTTTTGCTTGAGCGAGGAGGCTTTGGGTTTCGGCAATTTTGGATTTGACTTGATTTAATTCCATTTCCAACTGCTGAATTTTTTGCTCTTTTTCTAACTGCGTGTGGCGCGCTGCGGCTTGTTTGCTGGAGGCTTCGGCTTGCAGCCGATCGACTTCTGCCATTTGTTCTGTTAATTGACCTTGCATTTTGCCGATCGAATTAATACGATCGCGCAAACCTTGCTCGACTTCAAACAGCTTTTCCTTAACCACAGTTGTATCAGACAGTTGACTTCTGAGGGCAGCACTTTGCCTGTCGCGCACGGTTTGCTCGACTTCAAATACTCGATCGTCAGCCTGAGTTGTCTCCCCCAACTGGCTTCTAATCACCGCATTTTCGCTTTCCCGCAGAGCTTCCTCAGCTTGAAACAATACATCTTTTGACAGCGCTCCCTCGTCTACCAAAGGTTTAAGTCGCGCGATCCGCTCTTTGTGAGCCGCCACTTTTGCTTGCAATTGTGCCAACAAATCTTGACTCTTATTTTGCAGCGGTTTCACCTGCTCGCGTCTAGCCTGTTGAGAAGTGACATCGGTTTTCAGTTGCGATAACAGATTTTCTGCCTGTTTTTCCAGAGGTTTGAGCTGTTCCTTGCGCGCTTGCTGAGACACTACATCTGCTTGCAATTGTTCGATTTGAGACTGCGTGGTAGTCGCTGAAGCGCGAGCCCGATCGATCGCAGCTTCAGCCCCCCGCTTGTCGGCAGCAGCAATAGCTTGGCTGGCTTCAGCTTCCAGTCTAGTTCTCTCGATCAAACTACTCTGCTGCACCAATTGAATCTGATAAGCGCCCAGAATCTTATCAAGACGCTCCACCTCGCTCGCAGCAGTGGACGGGTCTAATTCCGCCAATAATTGTCCTGCTTTGATTTTTTGACCTTCTTTGATAGCGAGGTTAATAATTTTTCCCGGCTCCGTCGGATGAATTTTGTAAACAGCACCTTTGGGAACTAATTTGCCCTGAGCATGACCAACTTGGTCAATTTTTCCCAAAGTTGCCCACGCTCCAAAAGCTACGGAAAAAACCATTCCTCCTAATATCAGCCGCTGGGGAAAAGATACTGGCGGCTGGTCGAGTACCGAGTGCAAAGAAGTAGACCAATTATCACCATCATGCTGCCTAAACTTTGCAGTATTGATACCGTCATTAGTTTGAGAGGAGCGATTTTGAGATTCTACAAGTTCTAAAGAGCGGTCTTTTTTTCTGGCTTCGTTTTCTTGCCTTGAAGCTACGCCCCCATAAACTTCAGCTATTTCATCAGGAGCGCTGCCTAATTCTTTGACATCTTCTGAAAGCATAGTATTTATCCAAATTAGTCTGTTTACAGTTGGCAGTTGGCAGTTGTTAGGATTTATAAATCAGGCGTCAGGAGTCCGAACTCAGAAGTTAGGAGTCAGGAGTAATGGGGAATTGCTAATTGAAAATTATCTTTAGTCTTGTGTTCGTTGCTAATGACTAATGACTAATAACTAATGAGTTAAATATCGAGTTGTTGCTGAGCGAGGTGATAGTAAAGTCCGCGTTCTGCCATCAATTGGTCGTGGTGGCCTTGTTCGGCTAAAATGCCTTTGTCTAGAACCAAAATTCGATCGGCATTACGCACCGTAGACAACCGATGAGCTATGACAAAGACAGTGCGATCGCGGCCGATGCGAGCCAGATTTTGCTGGAACCTGCGCTCAGACTCCGTATCCAGCGAAGAAGTTGCTTCGTCCAAAATCAAAATTCGCGGATCGCCCAACAAAGCGCGGGCGATCGCAATTCGCTGTCGCTGGCCCCCAGACAAACTCGTTCCCCTCTCCCCCACAGGAGTTTGATAACCCAGTGGCATATCTTGAATAAAAGCGTGAGCTTCTGCTAACTTCGCCACTTCTATCGCCTCTTCTAAGCTTGTAGAATCAGCACCCTGTCCATTTTTGTACAGAGTAATATTTTCCAAAATCGTTCCCGAAAACAAGAAACAGTCTTGAGGAACCACACCCAACTGTACTCGCAGCGACTGCACAGAAACGTGACGAATATCGTGGCCGTCAACTGTCAGCCGCCCTTTTTCTGGATAATAAAAACCTTGCAGCAGCTTTACCAAAGTGCTCTTACCCGAACCGCTGCGGCCGACAATTGCCACAGTTTCTCCAGCTTGCACCTCAAAGCAAAGATTTTGCAGTGTATTGCGTTCCTCATCCTGAGAATAGCGGAAAGAAACATTTTCAAACTTGACGTTTCCCTGAATGCGAGGCAGCACCAGCATTGGCTTGTAAGGGCTTTCTTCAGGTTGGGCAGAGAATACATCATCCAAACGCTCGATCGAAACGACCACTTCTTGAAACTCATCCCAAAGTCCCACCACTGAAAGCACAGGAGAAATCACGCTCCCAATCATCATATTGAAAGCAACAAATTGACCGATCGTCAAATCATCTTGAATCACCAGCATCGCCCCGTACCACAGCAAAGCCGTGCTACCCAAAGTATTGATCGAGCCCCCGATTATTTGCAAAGAATTTGCCAAATTTTGCCCTTTAAATTGGGCATTAATCAGGCTGGTTAATTGGTCTTCCCAGCGCCAGCGCATTTCTCGCTCAGCAGCAGTTGCTTTAATCGTCGCCACCCCAGTAATCATTTCTACCAAAGATGAGTTTTGCTTAGCACCTTCGTTAAAAATATCCCGCGACACTTTTCGCAGAAACGGAGTTGCGACTAAAGTCAAAATCACGATCGGCGGAATTAACGCAAGCACCAACAAAGCCAGACGCCCGTTGTAGTAAAACATCAACCCGATGTAAACTACCGCCATCATAGCATCTAACCATGCGGTAATTGCTTGGCGAGTCAGAAAAGTCTGAATTTTTTTATTTTCCTGAACGCGCGTTAAGATGTCGCCAACGTGACGCAATTCAAAGAATTTTATCGGCAAACTGAGAGTGTGACTGATAAAGCCACTAACTAAAGTCAGGTCAATGCGGTTAGATAGGTAATCGAGCAAGTATTGTCTGCTTGCCGTTAGCAGCATTCGCCCAATACTAAATAGCAGTATCCCGAGTGCAAAAACGTGCAGCGTTCCTACGCTTTTGCTAACAACTACTTGGTCTAAAATTACTTGGGTAAATAGGGGAGTAACTAGCCCAAATATTTGGATCAACAAGGAGAGGATCAGAATTTGGGCGATCGCAGCGCGGTAGGGCCAGACTATGCCAACAAAATTTTTAAGTTTGATGCCTTGATGTTCGGCAGTGTGATTGCGGTATAGTTCCGCTGTCGGGTCTAAAATTAGGGCGTACCCTGTCCAATTTTCGGTAAAACTTTTAATGCTCATCCACCGCTTCCCCGCAGCCGGATCAGCCACTAAAACCTGTTGATTTTTAAAGCGGTAAACTGCCACGTAGTGATTGCCTTGCCAGTGAGCAATCCAGGGATTTTGATTTCGCAGCGGAGTTAAAGAAGCTCGCACGGGACGGGTTTGAAATCCCATCCTTTCCGCTGCTTTTGCCAGACTCTTGAGCGACGCGCCACTGCGGCCGACTTCTGCCAATTCGCGCAAGTAATTTAGGCTGAATTTTTTACCCCAATATTCGCTAATCATCGCTAAGCAAGTAGCTCCACAATCTGCTGCGCTCTGTTGTTGAATGAATGGGTGTCTGCTGCTCAACCAGCGCCGCTGCTTGGGTTTGGGGAAGCTGATGATTCCGGTTGCGGGTTTTTGCGGAGCAACTGCGGTTAATTTTGATGGCTCTGTTTTTGAGGTAGATATGGCATCTTGGGCCGGCGTTACTAAGCTTAAAATTGGAGGTTTGCGGATGATTTTAGGGCGGGAATTGCTTTCGGAAGTAATTGTAGCCTTGGCGATTTCCCACTGTTCGCTGCTAAGCTGGTAAATTAGCAGGTCTGTTACCGCTATCCAGTCGCTCTTTACGTCTGAATGTTCCCAGTTACTGCCGATCATTGGCGGTGCTTGACCTTGAATTTGACCGCTGCGGAACCAAAAATGATTTGTAGATTTTTGGCAATGCTCAGCGAGGCAAAATCCGGCAGGAATTCGGCTTTCTTCTATATAAGGAAGTAAGTGCGGCCACAGAAGCTGTTGTTGGTGGGGAGCGAGCGATCGCAAATCTGTTTGTGTCTTGAAAAATATTAACCGCTGTCGCTCTTGCAATTCTTGCTGCAAGCGCTGTTGCAGTTGCGGGAATTCTTCTAAAATAAGCTGCATCGTGGTGGCCGCAATTTGAGCGATTTGGCAAGTGCCGGCCGCAATTGCCCTGTAAGGCAGTCCGCTTTCAATAAATAGGTTATCTGTCCCAAATATTGCTCCGACTTCCAGTACCACCGCCGAAATCTCCTGCTGTTGAGACGCTTCTACCGCTAGAAGTCTGACTCTGCCCTCGCAAACTAAATAAAAATTGCGATCGCTCTGTTCTTTCTTAACGAAATTGTTGCTATTATCTGATGTTTGATATTGACTGATTTCATCCCCAAGCTGAAACTCGCAAATTTCACAGGCTGTATTTAATTTCGCCACTACTGTCGGTCCTGCACCGACTTCCTCTAAAATTTTCTGAATAGCCGGGAAATTTTCCAAGGCTGCTCGGGTTTTAACAATATGATTTTTAACCCCTAAAATTTTTTTCATAACTCACCTTGTCAAAAAATTGTTTTATTTTTTTGGAATTATAACTAACCTGGTTATGAGCAATTTTTATTAGTTTAGTTGCAATTTAGTTGGCTTAAAAACTGTTTGTCGATATGTCAGACGAATACCCCTTAGTTACGCCATCCCTTCAACGCCTTTAGGATATATAAAATTGCGTTATTTCAGGATTTTGTGGTGATTACGTAAGTTTGGTTTTGGCTGGCTCCCAGTTTAACTTACAGAAACGTGATTTTGGCTACCTTTAAGGATCATCTTTACCTAATCTTTATAAATCTACCGTATTATTACGGGATAATTATGAAGATTCTGTGAAGCTGGGGAGGCCAATGTTCTGCCCGGTATACGTAGATCTAGGCAAAAATTTACATTCAGGATTCAAAAAACCATCAATTTTCGACGCTTGTTTGTGAAGTCCAGGGCCCGATCATGGTAAAGTATTGATGGGTATTAGTTTGTAGCAGCAATTCAAGCAATTAATTCACCATTTAATCTGGGTATGTAACGGATTAAAGTAAAATGGAAAATTCTGCTGTTGATAACGGCCTTTCATTTGGGGGTGACTTCTGTGAGGACCCAAACTCATCACTATCGCTACCCATCACTATCCGTCTAAACCCCGATTAAAAGTATCGGTTTCTCTGCTTAACGAATTTTGTGCGATCGCACTCAGTGTATTTGCTCTCCAAAAGCATGGAATAGTGTAGAATCCAATAACCAACTACTGCAAATGTCCGGGTCTAATCCGCCAACATCTTCTGTGCCGCTGTCCCTGGAACAAGTTCTCAAACATTTTTGTGGCTATGACTCTTTGAACCCGGGGCAGCAGTAAATTGTCGAAGCTGCTTTACAAAAACGGGATATGATGATTGTAATGCCGACGAGCAGTGGCAAGTCTTTGTATTTTCAATTACCGGCCCTGTTGAAACCAGGATTGACGGTGGTAATTTCGCCGTTAATTGTTCTGATGCAAGACCAGACACTTGTGGCGAAATTAACTATGCAGAATTCAGCGATTGCCGCTGCACAATCCAGTTAAATTATTTTGGGGATTTATTTACAGGAAATTGCGGCAATTGCGACCACTGTTGCCATCAAATACCAGTAGAAGACTTGACAATTAAGGCTATAAAATTTCTTTCTGGCGTGGCGCGGTGGAAAGACAAATTCGGCATGAATCGCATTATATAGAAATCTTTGCAAGAGTCGTAAATTTTTTACCTCACCCCAACCCTCCCCGAATCCGCTCGCTCGGGAGTAAGAAATTCACAAATGATGCGAGGATTGCTATAGACGTGCTGCGCCGTTCTAAAAATCAAAAAGTTTTGCAAGACCACCATCACCAACTTTCTACTTATAGCATTGGTCAAGACTGAAGTATAGACGATTTATGGGAGGAAGGCTACTCTTCGGCACATCTTAGCCGTATCATCTGTTGTTTAGTTCACTCTAGTAATTTTTGGTTTGGGCTTTGGGAGCGAACAAGCTCGCGAACCAATTCTTTAAACAGCAGCTTGACTGCTTTTGCTGCCACGCGCGATCGCACAAGTCGCACCGGCCGGCCGCTGAGTTTTTCTGCATCCATGATTTCCCCCAACCGATCGCCGATGTTGTTAGCCATACGGCAGCGTTGAACTTCAAGTCTAGTAAAAACCCACTGCCATAAGGCTTTCCGGCACAAATCACTGCCGCCGACAACTTTAGACTTTTGCAAGTCGCCACTACTTTCCTGGGATGGCGCGTAGCCCAGGGCTTTGCAAAACCTCCGAAGAGACAAATGCCGCTTGGTAGGTTTGCCCGATCGCCGACCAGTGCGAATTTTGACATCGGGTTTGCCGTCGGCAGCAAGATAATTTTCGATTGGGAAGATTTGGGAAAGTAACAGCGCCTCGACTCTGCGACCAAAACCGAATCGGGCAAAAACTTTGCGGTAGGGCAAGAACTGCGCCTCGCCCACCAATTTGGAAAGCTCAAACTCGATCGCCATTTCTTCTCGCTGCAAATCGCAAATTCGGGCGGCGTGGCGGCGGACTTCATCCGTGATTCCCAGTCCGATCGACCGCTCATAAAGTAGATCGTATTTTACAGACTGCCGCTGGCTGCAAAGCCATCCCCAAAGCAGCGGCACTTTCTCGCCAGACCGCAGCGATTTAATCAGTGCCGCTTCTGGGAATTGCCAAGCCAAATCTTGCCTTGCCCTATTAATAATGGGGCTTTGTATGCGGTTGAGGTGCGCGAGCCGCAGGACTAGGCGGCGAATCTCTACGATTGTGCGATCGCGCATTTGCACAAACCGACGTGGGTTAGTTTGATAATCCCAACCATAAATCGCCAGTGCCAGCGCGTCGGCGTCGTCGTCTTTGTCCGGCAGCGATAGGTGATGCTCGCGAAAACTTCTTAATTCCTTGTGACCGACTAAGCGCACTTCTACCCCGGCGCGGGCGAGTTGGGTTCCCCAAAGGATTTGGTAATTGATGCCCGTGGGCTCCATTATTGCGATCGTGCTGGCTAAATTTTCGACTCCGATTAGGGCGAGCAATTCTGAAATTCCATGCGCTGTAGCGTTGAATTTGTGGAAGTTGTAGTGATAGTAAAATTCCTTTGGCTCGTCCACTTTTCCTAAAATTAGGCAAGCGGAAACTGAGGCTTTACTGATATCTAGCCCAATAATTTGCAGCATTTAATTTTTGTAGGTGAGGTTTCCAAATCCCGCAGCAGTAGCTTATGAATCACCCAAAGGCCACAAAATGAGCCTACTTCACTCTTAAAGCTTCTAAGTGCGCGAGATAAAACAATTAACTAGGTTGTGACTGAGCTTATGAACGAAAAAAAGCCATAACAGCTTGGTTCACCCTGAAAGCCCTAAACCACAACCTGTTTAATCGGCGGTCGGGTTGGAATCGATCCGCGACTTCCCCTTATTAAGGGGAGTTTCGGCCGCTGATTCCGAGCGGCGCTCGTCAGGCGGTAACGGTGATCGAGTTGGTACTGACGAGGGCGACGTAAACGTATATATAGTCAAGGTTGCGGTTGAGTGCGGCGGTGAATTCATCCGTTGCGTAGCTTCTTAAGAGATGATTCGCCGCGTTGACATACTCACTTAAGCAGCGGTCGGGGGGCTGTTTTCGCAGCAATCCCCGTGCTTTGGCTTCTTTGATTGTGAGGAAGATTTCTTGCTTTTTAGCTTCGCTAAAGTCGCCGAATCGCTGCTTTGCTGATTCGATTAGCTCGGCGACTCGTTTGCTTTGGGATTGAGTTTTCATGATAGATTGGTATATGAATTGTGGTGAAATAGTCAGATAGCTTGGATGCGAGCGACTAAAGTTATGAATTAGTCGCTTGCTTTTTTAGTTGTTGTCGGCTGGGTGAATACTCGAATAAAATACTAATTTGACTGTATTTTGCTCGTGCATCTCTAAGTAATTTTGCAAGCTTTCCGTCACTTGTTTATCGTTCAGTTTTCCCGTAATTGTTTTTACTCCCTCCGATAGTCGTTCCATTAAAAATGCAACGTCTTTATCGGTTAGATTTTGCAATGTTTGCATCGCTAATCCCCCGAAAACTGCGGATTCTAAAATAAGCCGCTGTTGGTCGGCGGGTAAATCTGTCATGTCTAACGGTTCCGGGTGTTCGGTGTTAAATCCCATGAGTGAATCCCGGGCTTCTTCGCAACACCCTAGGTGGGCGTCAAGCATTCCTGCTAGTTCGTCGAGCTCGCGGGCGTTGCCTTGGCATTTAAGGATTAAATCCGCAAGCTGGCAGTCGAGGGCGATTGTCTCTGCTGTAATTTCAGGCCTGACAGTCGGGTATTTGGCAGCCTCGTTTGTTTCGTTTGTCATTTTTTTTAAAATTAGGATGAGTCGGACGATTTGTCCGATCTAATGGGGGAACCGATAGCTTTTTGAGGGCAAGTTGATAGATTCTTACTCCCAAAACCTGCTATACGTTTTGGCTTTTGGCGACGCGCGAAGGAGGCTTCAAGCCGATCGCAAATTTCCTCTTTTTCGGGTGTCAGTTCTGTCGGCTCCACGTCGTCGGGTTCATCGTCGGGCGGTTCGGTAGCGCCAATAAGCATTTCGAGATACTTACTAACTGCCATGCCTGCTGCTAGTGCTTTCTGTTGCAACAGTTGGTAGGCTTTGCCACCAATGCGGACTTGCTTGGCTCTGTCCTCTGGGTTCTCGTCTAGGGCTTCTTGAATTTTGGCCGCTGTGATTAACTGCGGGGGGAGTCCGTCAAGCACGGTCTGCCATTTTTCCTCTAATTGGGTTTGTCCGTACTCGTCCACTTGAGCAAATTTCACCAACGGCAAGGCTTGAGCAACTGAGGTCGGAAGGATTTTAAATTTGGATTTGATTAAGTGCAGGCAGATTTTGGCCGCTTGAATTATGCGCTTGCAGTAGAAGTGTGATCGCCCGAGTGCGAGCTTGCAGTATTCGGCAAAGTCCCGGTACTGCCGTTTATAGAGACGGTAACGGCGCACGGCGTCGAGCATGATGCCTTGGCGCACGTAGTCAAGGAAGCTGCGCTTGATGCGCTGGGTAATGAGTGAAATATCGTTATAGGGTGCTTGGTCGAGAATTTCGTTCTCGAAGTCCAGAAGCGGCTGAAATTCCGCTTCTGGGGGTTGCCAGCACTCGTCTGAAAAATCAGAATCTAGAGTGAGTTGCATTGTTTTAAAATTCGTCGCCTAGCTTGCTTGTAACCACTTCAACTTCTGCGACGGATGCTGCATTTAACAGCAGATCTTTATCAAAAGTTAAGCGAGATTGCATGGGGTCAATTCCCAAGGCTTTTAACAACAACTTCAACTCGTCGTAATGCCTGGTTGCCCGCTCTATGTCGTCGGTGAGGCGTTTAAGAGTGTAGGCTTTTTGCTGGATTTGATGGTCTAGCGCGAGGGCATTTTCGGCTAAACGGTTTTGAGCGTCTAACTCTGCCAGCAGTTGGTCTAACTGTTGCTTTAACGCCTCATAGCCCTCTGACAAGGAATCTACATCGCTGCTAACCTCAAGTTTTCCGTCGCGTTCAGTTCTATCCCAGCGGTCTTTTTTATAAACGGGGATGGTGATTGATAGATGAGTTGTCATGGTTTTAATTTTGGGTAAGGAGTAGTTGGTGGTAATGGTGCAATATTGCGAGTCCAGAGATTCCACGATGAATGGAAATCAACTTTATGGCGGGGCATCCACTGAAGCTCGCCAGAGAAAGTTTGTATTAGCAAAAAGAGATTGGAATGAGGGACGAGAGGAAGGCGTATTTCACCAATAACCCACCCCGGGCATTGGGCAAGATGGTTGTAGCCAAACAAGCACTCTTTCGGTTCTTTTAAGAAATTAATGTGTTCCCGAGTGATTTCCATAGCACAGAGCAGAGGGAGAGAGGAAGCGATCGCCCTTGCTGAAAGAGCAATCGCAGAAGGAAGCAAACTTAGCAAGCGATGGAACCTGATTTAATGTGCATCACCTCCCGGGGGAGCTCGCCCTGACTGACTACTGCGGCCAGTGGCGACGCGACAAGTATCGGTTTGGTATGTCACTGTTATGTGACTGTTATGTGATTGGTATGCGATTTGCTTTAAAGCACTCGCCATCGGCGGAAAGTTGGGGGGTTTGGGCTTGGGCAACCGGGCAAATATCCCTGTGTCGGGCGGTTCGTCGCTGTCGGTTTGTCGGTTTGCGCGATCGCACCAAGCGTCAAAAGTCGGGATTGAAAAGTTGCAAGTGCTGGAACTTTCTGGCATGGATGAAGCTTTTAGCGGCATAATTCCGGCTTCTGGCTCGTACCACTCATCAGGACACGGTGCCCACTCGCACATCGAATCGTTAGATATAGTAAGGGCTTCGGCGTTTTCGGCATCCCAGCGAGCCATCGCCTCGTTGAACGCATCGAGGGAGTCGAAGTCATCGGGGTCTGGCGGCTCGTCGGTCGATTCCACTTCAAAGTCGAGGAGGCTCAGTTGACCGTCGGCATCGGATTGGAAGTGGATAATCTGGGGTTGTGGTGGGGAGTAGCGCGCCAGAAACTCAGAAGATAAGGTGCAGCCTGTCAAGATCAGATTTGGATCAGGAGTTTGCCCGATCGCACTTTCGGTCACTTCCTCATCAGCGGGGGAATCGGGGATGATGTGTGCGGAGCTCTTGAACAACTCCAAAAGTTGATGAGCGGTTGACTTGCTTTTGACACCGGGGGAATTTTTGGCCGCTTGTACGATCGCACTTTGCCTCACTTTTGCCTCACTTTCGAGTCTGTCGCGGCCGTTGTCGCCACGGTTGGGCGGGCGTTCGCCTTCTGTGAGGGTGGTTAATTGAGTTGACTGATCGGGTAAAACTCCCCCTCGACCTGCTTGATGATTCCCTGCCACTACCAGAACTCGATCGCCTTTTTCGATTCCCAGTGCTTCAGCTTGAGCGCCATCGCTATCTCGAACTGATTCGGCGGGATGAGAGCGCCAGTGATGTACATCAGCACCTTCTGTTCTGGCGAGTTGGGGTTCAGTTTCTGCATTTTGTGCGATCGGCTTAGTGGCAGGTTTGGGGTAGACGATGCGGCCAAATTTGGATTCTAGCGGCGGCTCCTGGGCTTGAGGTTCGATCGGCTCCTGGACTGGTTCGACTTCCGCCACCGGGGAAGCTTCCAGCAGTTGCAGCAGCGGGGGCTGTTTGCCAACCAGTGCGTTAACCCAGTTTCGGGCATACCGCCGATCGTCATCGGGGAGCACGTTGAGTTGGTAGCCGATTTGCTTCAGTTCCTTAAGGGTTTTCTGTTTCAGTTCGTCGAGCGTGTAGTGCATAGGGGGAAAGGGTGGGAATCCCACCCGCCAACATTAGGGGTATGCAGTGCAATCTCAAGCATTACTTAAGACTCTGAGATTATGGTATAGTCTTACTTATCACATTGTCAACATCTTACTTAAGACTTGCTATTCTGAGGGAAGACTTTATGACTCACGACTATGGCCAAGAAAGCGAAGCAATTGGAATACGGGGAGAAGAAGAGCGGCAGGACTTACGGCTTGACACCGACGGCAGCGACGATGCTGGACGAATTGGCGAAGGAATTCGGACTCAGCGCATCCCATCTAATCGAAAAAATAGCAAGGAGGGAATTGGTAGTAAGGACGCCATTGGGGGAATTCTTGCCCAACTGTTAGATGATGCAGAGAAGCAGTTGGCGAAGTCCCGGGAGTGCATCGTGTGGTATCGAGAGGAGGCAAAGGAATACGAACAGAAGATTGAAAACCTTCGCAAGCTAATAGAGCTACAGCAAGAACAATTAGAACAACATTCACTAGAATCCCAGGACGCAAGTCCAGAATAGTAAGCAACAGAAACCAGCGCCCCATCAGGAGTGCTGGTTTTGCGTTACTGCGTTAATAACGAATTAAGTGAAGCAGACGTATGGCAACGAATGAAACTAAAAGTTTTCGGGCTTTTTTGAGAACTTACCTAGAAGAAGATAGTCCGTTTGGCGATTTAGCTCGCGACAGCTTCTCTATATTGTCAAACTGGACCGGCACAACTGCTAGTAGCTTGCGAAGACACATGAGAACATTCAATTGCTGCGATGAAGCCTTGGAAGCATTAACTGCACTAGAAAAACTATTCACTAGAGGCGATCGCCTAACGAACATATGTTTCATGGGCCCAGAAGAGCGTGATCCAGAAATTATCAATTATGTGATCAATGCTTTTCGCTCTTGTGACATTGAAATTGAAGCAGAGGACGGTGGATTTAAGGTATATCCCAATGGTGTTAAACAACAGCGCTTAGTTAGCCTCCTGTGCAGCGATTTGGGTCTTGGTATTTTGCTGAACTAGCAAGAGTCGCCCGCATCTGCTCAAAATGTCGCCGTCGGGTGCTGGCTTTTGCGTTAGTAATTAGTCATTAGATATAGTCATTCGAGGCGATCGCACTTATGAACAAAGGACAACTGGTGGAACTGATGGCGGCCAAAGCCGAAACCACCCAAAAGGCAGCTAACGCACTGCTGGACGCTTTCCTTGATTGCGTCACCCAAGCTGTTGCCGACGGCGAGAAAGTAACCCTGGTAGGTTTCGGCTCTTGGGAAGCGAGAGAGCGGAAAGCTAGGGAAGGCCGCAACCCCAAGACCGGGGAGAAGATGGAAATTCCAGCAACTACAATTCCTGCATTTTCGGCAGGCAAGCAGTTCAGGGATGCTGTAAGTCACCAGTAAGACAGTAAGACAATGTGCCGATCGGTCGTGAAGGGCGATCGGCTACTAGACCAACACTAGACAGTAAATAGACATGAAAAATTTCGACGAAGATGAAGTCTCACGCGAGCTAGAAAGCCTTAAAAACCTGCAAGTTTCTTTTGATGGCCACGAAGCCAACGCTCTTATCCTAGCGGTGCAAGCGTTGCACGGCTCTAGCCTAAATTGCGAGGAATTAGCCCCGCTGTTGTATGCCGCTAAAATTGCAGCCCTCAAATTGCAAAGATTATTTGTTCATTGTCCCGCTACCTTTTCGGCTATCGAGCACGGCTGGCACTTGATCAGCGGTAAAAACTTCCCCCCAGAGACATCCCCCCTAGAGGGTTTTGAATCATAACAGGGCGATCGGCTGCTAGACAAACTGTAGACAGGTCGTAGACAAGCTGTAGACAACCACTTAGAGGGAATTCAATGTTGACGAAAGAGGAAGCGATATCTCTGCTGGGAGGAGCTAGAAAAGAACTCCCAGACTCTCCCCAAACCCCAGAGGAAATATTGGAGGCGATGGAGGCAGCAGCCAACAACTACTACCGTGAAGCGATCGCCACCAACTGCCACACATTTATTGAATTCAGCGGCCTGATGAACGAGTACATTAAAATCTGCGAGAGAAACCTCAAGCAGCGGGGGGTCGATTTTACTAAAACCAGCGCTCACTGTCCCGGTGAACCCAAACTCCAAATAGAGGGCTGGGAATTGGATTACATCAACGACAAACTGCACTGCATATTTCCCGATTTGCAACTTGTGGAAATAGAAAAAACTTTAGGCGGCGGAACAGATGGAGCTTACAACAGAGATGGTTAGCGCTCAACTTTCACTTTTTGATACGGCTGCTGCGGAAGTAGGTAGCCTTTACAAGGCCGGCGACTGGGTGATGTTGCGAAGGAAACCAGCCATCGCCGCATGGGTGAAGCGAGGGGAAGTTTACAAGGTTAATCGAGTACACCCGATCGACGGCTCGCTGCAATTCTGGAACCCGCATACAAGCGATTGGGATTTTCTCTATCCCGACGAGGTTAAACTAGCACCCGCACCACCAGCGGTTGAGGACGCGCCCCCACCCCCCGCCGTTGATTCTCCAACCCCGGCAGAGGTCGCAGTTGGAGAATCAATTTTGCCAACCTGTGAAACCGATGTCCAGATTGACTTTAACGCGGTTGGAGAATCAATTCTGCCAACCCCCGCCGTTGATTCTCCAACCCTTGCAGAGGTCGCAATTGGAGAATCAAATCCCCCGGTTGATGAGGAGTGTTGGGAATCCGACACTGCCGTATCAACTTACAAAGCGCGCGGTACGGCGCGGGCGGGTGAGGCAAAGTATTATCGACTGTCTTACAAGGACGGGGGGAAGGTAAGGCAAGTGCATATTCGCGGTGGCAACACCGATTCCCCGATCGCCCAGGCGAACGTTGCCGAAGTGCGATCGCAACTAGCAGCAGGAATTCCCCCCGCCGAAATTGCCGCTACGCTCAAAACTACCCCACGCGATAACCTTCCCACAAAGTAGAGTCTAGATTAACATCGCCGTAAACTTTGCTGTTTGTCCCAAAAGCTAGCGCGTAAAGTTCAAGAAAATCGCCAGCTACAAGCGCCACGGGTAAAGGTGTTATTAACTGCCCCGAGAATCCGTTATTTGCTATCTGATCTGACAATTTTCTAAAAAAAATTCCGTTTTTAAAAAGGGATAGAACAATCCTACCTGTCATCTCTAAAGTTAGAAAAGTGCTTATTTGCCAGCTTTCAGCCTCTAAAGCCGTCAGACGACTATTCGCAAATTGCGAGCCAACGTTTGACGAGATAAATGGAAAAAGGATTTTAACCGCTGTGTTTACCGTTAATGTTTGCGAAGTATTGGGCGCGGCCTTAAAAGTCTGAGCGTACTTCCGATGATATCGAGCGTCGCCACGCGCCTGCGTTGCGTATTGCAAGTGCGGGTCTGTGGCGTTGACATGCGCTGCGTCGGCGGCGATAAACTCTGAATCGCGAGTAACCTCGGGTGGAAGGTCTGACTCTGCGATCGGCTTGGCTGGATTTAAATTTTTTAGCCCCATTTTAAGCGGCGGTAGATTCAGTAACCATCAAGTTAGAAGTGCCGGAGGCTGTAATTACGGCGATGGCTCCCGTGTAACGAGAGCCTGCATCGTCCGGCGTACAAACAAACCCCGGCGGAATAGGCTGCTTGTATAAAGTAGCCGTGACGGTGCTATTTTCCCGCATAAATACGGTTTGACTGCCTGCATTATAAATCGAATAATGGATTCGATTTGGATTAGCTGGAAGTGCTACGGCGAGGGTGGCGGTAGCACTTACGCTAGTTGCTGTGTCGGGGTTGCGGATATCTTCAGCAACATTTACAGCGACATTAGAAGGATTTAGATTAACAAGTCCCATAATTTAAAAATTAGCAATTGCATTTCTTAGTTGGTCGTCGGTGACATCTATATAGCGAATAAGGGAAGTTAAACTCCTATGACCTGTCAGCTTTTGAATTACTTTCATGTCATAACCTTGTTCGTTCAGGCGCGTGATGAATCCGCGTCTCGCCGAGTATAAAGAATACCCTTGATTTCCCAGCCCTGCTTTTTGTACCGCTCGTCGGAAAGCCTTGTCCATAGCTTGCCTGCTTAAGTGCTGATCGGACTTGTAGAGGGAAGGAAACAAGAACCCCTTATCGGGGGGCTTGTAAGCGCTTAACATTAATTTCAGCGCCCAGTGATTCGGAACCTCGCGAGTAGTTTTATCTTTCCTGTTGCTAGCTGGGTAAAGCACTGTGTCACGCGGTTGACATTTTGCAACATCTGAGTAGACGTGCTTAACATCAATACTTAGAATTGCCTCTGGTCTTTCCCCAGTGTACCAAGCCAAAGCTAAAAATAATTTATGAACATCTGTTACAAAATGGTTGCTGATGTTCTGATAAGTCAGCAGGTTTAAGGGTGTAGCCTGTCCAATTCCCGCAATCTTCACAGTTGCTCTTTCCGTGCAATTACTTGGCGATTAGCAACCTTTTAGGCGCTTCATCTAGTGTAGCAGTTGAAACTATTGATTCCTGGTTGTTTGGTTTTCTTAAACATTTGCTCTTTTATCTATTTCAGCAACTTCTTAAGAATTTAAAAGCCTACCAAGCCGCCTTCTAATCTTACTTAAACTTGAGAAGTAAGAA
Organism: Microcoleus vaginatus PCC 9802; assembly: GCA_022701275.1. NCBI lineage: Bacteria > Bacillati > Cyanobacteriota > Cyanophyceae > Oscillatoriales > Microcoleaceae > Microcoleus > Microcoleus vaginatus. The sequence continues at coordinate 5,713,977 of CP031740.1, read as the reverse complement.
TTATATTAAATCATTTATGGCGGATCACACTTCGGGTTCCGGCGCTTCGGTTTCAGGAACCTCTCACGCCAACCCTACCGGCCCAGCAAGCAAGGAGCGGTATGTATACGGAATTTTGGCACTCTTGGAGCAGGAGGAAAATAATTTAACGCGAGTCGCTGAAAGAACCGATCGCATAACCATCACCGCCAATTTATCCACTAAAACGGCGGCAATTGACTTGCTGCTAAACGTAACCGCCAGCAACGCAGTAGGCGGCAGCACAAGTTACAACGCAACTCATTATCTGACAGGTTCAACTTTTACCAGTGGCACTGGTGGCAGCAGCGCCCCGAACCTCGCTCAAGCGGCAATGGAGGCTGTCATCGCTCTCAAGCTCATTGAACTCGATAAATCGCGCAACCCTGAAAACAAAAATGCAATCACCCGCTGCACCCATACCCTTGCTGCGAGTGGAGGTACTAACGCAACATTTAGCGCGCTGCTGGAATTCCCCATAGAAGTAATTAGCCTACCCGGTGGCGGCAGTGTAATCGAAGGCAAGGTGTATTTAACCTGATGGCTGAGAATCAACTTGAGAACACAAGGACTTTTCGGCGAAGTATCACCAGCGCCGACGGAACGGGGATTATTGAAATACTCAATTGCGCTAATGCTTTTGCTGAATATGATCCTTTGTCTGCTTCCTATTACTTAGGCAAAAGTTTTTATCTAGAAGCCTTGAGCGGCGCAATTTACTTGCCATCCTATCAAGAGGCACCTTACCCCGATATCTATCCCGAAATGTCGGCGGCTGAAAAAATCGCTGCAATGCTTGCTATTGAAAAGGGTTATCCGTTTGTAGGTCTGAGTTTTCATGCTCGCAAGGGAACGGGCGCGTGGTCAACTCTAGCAACCGCACGGCTTCAGAACAAGGGAAGGGAAACAACAATTCCTTTCACGATTCCCTACCTAACGATTAATCAACTAAAGTTACTAAGCCCCGACGATCGGCTTGGAATTTCTATTATTAATTACGGGCATGGAGTTCTCGGAAATGGCGACTATATCAATTTAGAGGGAGATTTTAGATTTAATCTCGACCTAATTGCCAAACCACAAATTAGGACGATCGGCGCTGGCTTGCCCTACGGCATCGAAATCCCTTCAGCAGCACCTACACGATTCCGAACAGCAAACCAAAACCGCGCCATCCTCTATGCCACCAATACTGGCAACACCGATATCTGGATTGCTGGCAATTCGAGCGTCGCTGTCGGCAGCGGCATTTTTCTTGCTCGCAACGGCGGCGGCAACCTGACCGAGCAAACGTTGACGGGGGAACTTTGGGCGATCGCAGATGGCGGCCCCTCTCGCCTCTCAGGAGTTGAAGCTAGTTATGTCTAGCAGAGTCAGTCGCAAGTCAGGGCTATCACCAAGCGCTACCAGGGGGGCGAGTGGAATCGACCTCGGCAAGGACAGCGGCGTTGATATGGGGCGAAAGGCGCGACCGTCAGCAACGAGTGGAGGAATTGGCGTCACTCAAGAAGTTGCAAATATTGGGGGCGTTTCCGTAACTGGCGGCGTGAGCGTCGATGTGTCGCCGCTTGCTGTCAATGTCAGCGGCGAAACGAACGCTGAAGACCCCAATAAAAATAGTATTTCTATCAGCGGCAGTGCAGAGGTTCCCGGCGGCTTTTTAGGAGTCGGTGGGGGCGTAAAGATTAATACAAATACAGGCGAAGTTATAGGGGGAAGTATTGGGGGAGAGATTGGAGGATTAGGAATTAATGTTTCCTCATCAGAGGGAGATGTAGGCGTTGAGTTTACGTTGCAAATTCCATTTACCCCCGTAGAAATAAGCCTCGGATTTGGATTTCCTAAAAAAGAAGAGCCGACAACCCCAATATCTCCAACTCCCTCAATACCGGGCATTGCTTTTTCGCACGATCAGATAGTACCCTTGCTCGAAGATAACAAATGTTATCACTTAGTGATTTTGTGGCATACAGCCTCACTTGCTATTTATACGTGGGATATAGTACATAAAAACGCCCTTAAATTCATAAGTCAATCTTCACCTAGCAGCCCTTATGGTGGTGGTAATTGGACTCAACAAACTCCTTTGTTTTACGCGTCTTATCAAGAGATTCCTTATAGTAGAACTCCCGCTTTTATTGACTATCATGAGCCGCCTGATCCTAATGGCTCTAGAGATCCTTTTTCTGCAAATTACAATAAATTTAGCGCTAATTTTAAAGCATGGGGCGTACTGGATGGGGGCCCACAAATAATACTTTCTTCTCAAAGTTTCCAATATTTCGATAGATTATTAGCACCTTTCATGTTAACGGGTACTGGCGCTTACCTAAAAAATCATATTGCTAATACTCGGCCCGCCAATCAAATATGGGATATTTCAGCTTATGAAATCCCTTGCAGCCGTAACAACACTGATCCAACATTACCAAAGCGTATTGTACCTCTTTCTCCTTCCCCGATTCCTTTTCCAAACCCACCACCAAGGAGGCAAAACGTGGACGAATGCTGTAGAGATAGTGTGCGAATGCTGCGCCGGATACATAAACATTTAGGGGTTAGCCCGATACCGGGAATGGAACCCCTAGAAGAATTTGCAGGCGTCAAAACTAAGGGGGAAGCTTTCCAAGGTGACAAGATGGCTTTTCCTTTTGAAGTTCCGAAACGATGGATCGACCCTGTATTTGCTAAGCGTAACGAGCGGATAACGGTAAGAAATTTAAGCGAATTACTGCTTGTAATAGGCGCGCAGAATGAGAGGTTAGAAAGAGTTCTCGGTACAGGGGAATTTTTAAAAGACAGTCAAGAACAATTGAGGCAAAGCGAGACTGGAACTTTAAGGTGGCTTACTCAGCGAGTGACAGGGCTTGCTGGCGACGACTTCACCTACCCAGACCCTAACGATTTTTGGTTCAATACCGACGACGGAATTATCAACGAGAAAAAAGTAGAGGTGAAATCATTTGCTGATGGCTTCCGCTATTTGATTGAATCGCAAAATAGGTTAGAAAGAATTCTGCCAGTTGCAGAAATCAAGAATTCAACTATTCCGGCTCGCTGGGTTTACCCCGGGAAAAAAGGTCAGTTACGGGTAGGCAATTTAATTCACTTGGTTGAATATATGTTTCGCGCCGATGACCGCGCTCGCGGTTTTTGGCCTCAAAAGATAACAATTAAAGCTGCAAATCCCGCAATAAAAGATGACAAACCAATAGTAACTGAAGTACATTCTCAAGCCGATATGCTGCGAATCATACTTCAACAGCTTCTAGATGTTGAGGGCGACGGAGACATGGGGTCTAATTACGACTTGCGACGAACATATTTGGACATTATGGCATTTCAAATGCTAGCCAAAAATACGAAATACGTTCAAGCAATAACCGAGTATTTAGGGTTCGACATAACAGAGGAGGTTAGCAAAATTCCTATACCGTTCGATCCTTTTGCAGGACAAGACCGTTCTGTGATTGAGCAATGGTGGATCAAGTACGGTTTTGGGGAAGCAAAAACGAATTTTCCTACTAAAAATACAGAATCAGAAATCGAACAGTTGTCAGCAGGTCTTTTGCAAAATTCTGAGCTGGAAGTTAGTACCATCAAATTTGGTTCAATAGATGCAAAAAAAGACCCTAAAACTTTAAAAGAAGCGCTAATCGAAATTCTAAAACACAGTTCTGCAAGCGCGGCAGCCGTAACAGAAGTAGCAACCGAAAGCGCGCTCGATCGGGTAGTAGATGCGGCGGGTATCGCGCAAAAATTAGCTTCATTTTTGATGAGGCGAGACATTAGGGAAAGTTTGGGAATCGGCGACTTGGATAACTGGATATCTAGCGCCGAAAAGGGTTACACCGACAACTTAGAGAGCGAATCTTTAAGATTTCCAGAATCTAACACGCTGGAACCCTACGGGCGGCCAGCAACACAAAACCCCACTATGCGAGAAATCGATACTAAAGACCCAAAGGCGGACTAATTATGCAAATACTAGACAATCAAACAAGCTCGGCTTATTTTAACGGGACTGCGGACAAATCATGGATAGATAAATTAGGCGATTTGTTCAACTCTGTTACAGCTTTTATCGGAGATGTTATTGGCAACATCCAAATCGGAGATGTCAAGCTCGGCGACTGGTACGCGGCAGACCCGGTGGGAGCTGCTGCGGGCGTAACTCTAGGCGGGGTTATTGTTTACTTGGGCGGGCAGGTGGTTGTCGGGGGCTATCAATCACTAAGCTCACTTGTGACAGCTTGCCGATCACTAGGAGTGTTGGGAAGTTTGCGAGCCGCAGGAATGGCAGCAGGTCAGGGAGTGCTAGCTGCAGGGCGAGCGATCGGGGGGCGGGCGCTTTACTTGTTGGGCCATCCGGGCGCGTTGGTTTCCAGCCTGCTGACGGGCGTAACTGTCGGCGCTGTTATGCGCTGGTGCGCGGGCAAAGCGATGCAGCTAATTAATTTCAATTGGAACCAAACCGATGAAGCTTTAGAAAAAAGAATCGCGTCAGCACAGGCTCAATTGTGGAGCGTTGCGGGCGGGTCTTTAGGTTCGCTATTGGGGACGGCTCTTTGCGGCATCGCTCCAGGAGCAAGCATTGTCCGGGTAAATCCATCCAAATTAGCAGCTATCAAAGAAGTTAACCAAGAGCTTTATGAAGAAGCTATCCCCCAAGTCAGAAATTTGATTAACGCAACAATTCGAGTAGGCACGACGGCTGCATTTGTGCAGATTTTTAAGAACGCGAGAAAATTCTTGAAAAGTTTGTCACCAGCAATTAAGAGAGTTCCTTTTGTAGGGGAAACCATAGCAAGCTGGCTCGAAAAGTGGGGTGCTCCTGATGCTAAGCCTTGGAGTATCAACATCGGCGTGAAAGCTGTCATCCAAACGATTTCCGACAAAAATATACAAGAGTTCTTCGAGGAATTGTGGGAAGAGTTTCTAGAAAGCTGTCAAGAGGGAGTTTTCGTTTTATCAACCGCTTTTGGATAAATAGAAATCATGACGTGGGAAGAGAGGTTAAGAGAAACGATTACTCCTACGGTGAACAATTGGCCGTACAGGGTGATTCAAGTCAAGCCTAACAAGAAAAAAGACCAGGAAATATACACGCTATCGGGGCGCGAAGAAGACCTCGCAGCAAACGGCGCGTTATTTCTGGCGCTTTATGACTTGTTGGAACGCGAGAAAATCGATTTCCAGGAATGGTGGGAGGGGTGGGAAAACGGGTTTCCGCTGCTATCGGAAAGAATAGAATCAAATTATCAACTGTCGGGAATTTCGCCCTGGCGGAGAATGGAATCGCGCCCGCGATATCGAGAGTGGCTACCCCGACTAGGTGACAAAAAGCCTAAATATACAACCATAGAATACTGGAAAAACCGTAACAATGAGTCGGATTCTGTAGTGTTTAGCGGCACTCATTTACAGATAATAAATCAAATTATTCAGTATGAGTGGCAAAACTCTAGTGAGTCAAATATCAATATTTCGGGAAAGAATAGCAAGCCTCCACTAAAAGGATGGCCCGCTATAGTCTTAAATTTTATTGAACCTAACGACAGTTTGAGACGGAAACCTACAGGAGAAGCTCGCAGTCGAGTCAAGGGCGAAAAAACAATTCGCTGCACTGGATATTCGGACGATTTAGAAATCGTGCAGCGTGGATTAGCTGAGCTTATTAGTAATAGTAGTATTCGGCGGTGGGCGACGAAAATTAGAGATGAATTTGCCTCCCCAGAGTTGTATCGCTGGCAAAAGGGGCGCGAGTGCCTTTCCTACTCTGGACAAATCGCAAGACTTCAAGGCTTGGAGGGGTACGCTTTTGTGCGATCGTCCCGACAAGGAAAGGAGTTATTTGAAAAATTGCTGAAAATTTTTGATTTTACCCCTGATCCTGCCGGTTTCCACTACTCGGCGAACGAGGCCCCGGAAATTGCTTTTCCCCAAGACCCCCCAAACTTCCAGCTTTTAGGGAAAGAATGGGAATCCGAAACTAAAAGGCCAAACTCTACCGTTATGTTTGATAACGCTCTCCTGTACTTGCCCAAATTACAATCGCCGATTCCGCTAGTAAAAGGCAATAAAGTCATTTATGAGGCTTAACAATTCTTGACAATACCTTTGTTAACTTTACCAAAACCTATTAGGTTCCTCCAGTAAAAAACGCTTAAAAACGAGACTGTGCAAAGCTTTCGAGGTTCACTAGACTAAAAAAAAAGGAAGTGAACAATGCCACGAAATTCTCGACGGTTTACCAAAAAAACTTTAACGGCGGCTGAAGTCGATATCTATGCAAGTTACCTCAAGGGAGAAAGAATACACTCCCAACCGCGTAAAGCTCCTGCGGTATACAAAGAGCGACGGGCAGTAGGGATTGTACCGTTTGGTCTAAGTCCGGCTGCAACAGCTAATTTTGTCCGAACCTCAATGACGCGCGGTGCCCTAGGTATACTCGGTACGTTAGGTATCACCAACTTAGATGGTATTTTTGGGCTTAATTTGACTAATACACCAACCGTAACTGATGCACCTGCGGGTTTTTATCCGGCAATCGCGAGAGTTACGCTGATTCCAACTAACGCCGCGGTCAATACAGCGGGGACGTCTGCTTTTACGGGCAGACCAAGAAACTACAAAGGAGGTCGCAGCGGCTCAATTCCTTTTGGTAGAGGATCTTCAACGGTGCAAACAGATGCTAAAGATCCCGCATCTACACAAACAACGATCGCCGATATTGATTACAAAGATGCTGAAAATGCTATTAAATTGGCGGTCGGTACCCCCACTTACGCGGGCAAGAAGCGCCTTTCTTTCGAGCCGGAGCTTTACCGATCAGAAAGAAGCCAACCAGGTTTTACTGGAGATGCTGTTGCCCCAGCATTCTAAAACTAAAAATGATTTCTGAAGCTATCAATCAAATTAAATCGGCGCTGCAAATAGTCATCGACTTCGACGCCTCAGTAGAGGAAATTGAATATCGCTGGAATTTGGCAAAAAAAATTAGCCAACATTCAAAACTATTCTTAGAGGGGCGAATATCGGGCGGTGACTTTCTCGATTTAGCAGAAACAACCGAAATTGACATTGACCGATACGCTGATGAAGTCGAGGAAAATTTAGAAAAAATAGGGCTTTTTCTGTGAGTTTAATCGTCAACCTCAACGACCCTAATTTGTGGGTTCCTGTTTGGGAGCTTGACGTTGCCGCTCAAACACTAGGTTCAAATGTCGAGACTGACAGTTACGTTCGCATTCCCGAGCAAAAATGCCCGATTATTTTGCATAAATCGCTTCTGGCGGTTTATGCAAGTAATCCTTTGGCAAAGCCTGGATGGTTTAGCGCGGGCTATTTGAGCCAAAGCATCTCTTTGCCCTTAACAGTGGGCGGTAATCCTACAAGTTACGGGTCGAGTCGTCGAATAGTTTTAGGTAAAACCCAGATAGTACCTTTCCTTGATATTGGGGTTGCCGATTTTGCGATTGCATTTTTATGCCATCGCTGGCACAGGCAAATAAAATTAGTTGTCTGGGAATATCAGGGAAATATTTCAACAACTGAATTGACAGCTATAGCAGCTATTGGTCAACAACTAAACTCTATCGAATCAAAAATAGACGGGTTGTAAGTAGCAGATAAATTAAAATTGTCAAAGATTGCAAGTAATGAATGTTAAAGATTTGATAGAAATCATCGGTATATCTATTGGTTGTGCTGGTGCTGTCGCAACGGGAGCCTTTACCGTTGCGACGCTGCGAGCTGAATCTAACATGAAAGATGTTAGAAACGAGGTTAAGGAATGGAATAGATTTGCACAAAAATCTATTCAGAATGACAATCACACTATGGTAGAACTCGGACTCTTAAAAAATGCTGTAAATGATATCTTCAGGGTTTTGGATATGCGACGAAAACCCTCTTTACCAGAAGAAAATAAGCCACAACACACAGATTTTTAGCAAGTGGACAAATACTCGTATCGCTTTACAGTTGCCAGCTTAAACGTTGCCGTAATTATGCTAGTTGGCGCGGGGATAATACTGGTATTTCAAAAGGAAAACGCCACGTCGCTTATCCCTTTTTTAGCGCCGATTCTAACACTGTTGGGCGGTTTGCTCGTTTCCCCCCCGAAGTCGCAGCATGACAATCGACAAAGCTAAACAACTTTTAGAAATTCCTAATCCTAGTCAGTCTCAGTTGATAAATGGTTTAGAGGATTTAAGTAAAGAGTATGGATATGTGCAGGGTATGACGATTGCTGGCAGGCGCGATTTAGTGTCAGGGCGCAAAACGCTTGTAGAGATTCAATCATTAATTGACCAAATTAAGCAGAAAATATAATGCACCAACTAATTTTTACAATGAATTTGCGCCACTCGTCAGAGCTAATTTATGGAAATTTGCAGTTAATTTACCCAGACGATCGGGCGATCGACTATGTGGCAACTTCAGGCTGTGCAGACTGGCAGCGCCCTGGTGATGAATGGGTGAGGGGGAAGGGCCCGATTCCGGCGGGTGAATACCAAATCCCAACCGAGCCTTACTATTTGGAAACAAGGGGCGTCGAAGGCGATTTTTTCCACATCACGCCCGACCCAGTGGTTTCTGACAAAGGAATTCGAGCCGAGCTAGGTTTGCACTTTGATGCTAATTACCCAGGTAGCGCTGGGTGCGTGGTGCTGAAAAATTGGGAAGGCTGGCGGCGTTTGTGCAATCGCCTCGCGTCGATTGCCGATTTGGGCGTAAAGAGTTTACCGCTAACTGTGAAGTATTAAAGTTTGGGCGGCTTCCAGCCCGCGACACGGTGCAGCGCTTATTGGAAGCCACAGCTATTTTAACATTGGGGATTCACCCTACTTCATGCCGTTTCACCTGAGTTCTGCTCAATCAAGGCAACTGCTAGTAATTGAGCAGGCTGCACGTTACTCATTGCGACTTCCCAAATGCCTTTTGCACCATAGCTGTAAAAGTTACGAACAGGCAGAAACAATGAAAGCTACTGGTAAGGTGTATACAATTGATTTGGCTGGAAATCAGTATCAAAGCCCTCGCTATTTGCAAAGTCGCGCCAGGATTAACTCGCTCATCGACCATTATATGTCATTGGAAGTTTTGAGCGATCGACTTTCCGATCTGCCCCAGCAATTTTCCACCCCGCATCCCCGCCATTGGGAACCCATAGATTGGCAAGGAATCAATCGCGACCAAATTATTGGTGTCAAGCCAGAAATATTTTTACAAATTTTGGCAAGTGCGGCAGAAATTGAAGCTCCCATCCGCAGCTACGGTAGAGAAAGTTGGTGCTATTTACAGCATATTTACCCGCAAATGGCGCGGTTTATGGGAGGAATTTTTGATGACAATGGCAACATTTTAGAGATAGGTGTCTGGGAAAAAGAAGAACGCCAACATTGCCCGACATTTAGGAAAATTTACCAGCAACTTACAGCGGAAAAACTGCAAGTTAAACCCAATTCTGTGAATGGCTGTCAATCCACAGGTGACGCTTGGCAAGATACCTATAAACACGTGATTAGTCGCCTGAGTACCGAGTGGGGAGCTACTTCTGTTTATTTATGGTTGATGGTACACTCAACAGGAGCGTTGCAACAGGCAATTTCCCAGCCTTTACAGGATGAGATCAATCATTTGGCTAAGTTTTGGGGTTTCAGCCGTTGGGCATTCTCCCAGAGTTATTTCAATCAACTGAAAGGCTCTACTAAAAATCTGATTGCTTTGCTGAAACATCATCAGATTGAACGCACGCACGGTAACGATGTGTTTAATACTTCACTCAGTCTCAAACAGATTTCTTTGGTGTTGGAATTGACTTTTACATTCACGCGAGTGATGGTGCGGCTGCGGCGCTGGAACCGCGAGCTCAGTCGCAGTTATCTCAGACATTTGTTTGGCACTGCGCCGATGGTTGATGCACCGCGCAAGGTCGCTTAAATCTGAGATATTGCACGAGTTTCATGAACAGGCAAGATGCCTGTTCCACAAGAGTTAAATTATAGATAAATCATGCAAATTACGATCGCCCTTCCCGACAATCTCCCCCTGACTGAAGCCGATGTGCGAATAGAATTGGCGATCGTACTTTATCAACAACACAGCCTCAGTTTAGATAAAGTCGCTCAACTCGCTAAAATTTCAGCGGACGATTTCTACCAAATATTAATAAACCGCGATATCGTCACCCCGCCTGCTGATCCCGATGACGAACTGGCCGAACTCATACTAGCGAGCCTCCGCAACTCTATGCCACAAGTTAAACAAGGCAAATTGCATCCTATTTCTGAACTGTGGCAGGGCATTGTAAAGCTTTATAGTTGAATTTATGGTTCCCACTCACAGATAGACTCTCGCGAAAGAGGGCAAGTTTTGGGAGCGATCTCATTGCCGCTGAGGTGGAGCACAGTCAGTTTAGTCAAGGATGCTAGCGGTTTGATATCGCCGATCACATTGCGGCTGAGGTCGAGCGAACGTAGGTTAGTCAAGGATGCTAGCGGTTTGATGTCGCCGATCACATTGCCGTCGAGGTTGAGCCTAGTCAGGTTAGTCAAGGATGCTAGCGGTTTGATGTCGCCGATCTGATTGTCCAAGAGGTTGAGCCTAGTCAGGTTAGTCAAGGATGCTAGCGGTTTGATGTCGCCGATCCGATTGTCGCTGAGATCGAGCGAACTTAGGTTAGTCAAGGATGCTAGCGGTTTGATATCGCCTATCTGATTGTCGCTGAGGTCGAGGAAAGTCAGGTTAGTCAAGGATGCTAGCGGTTTGATGTCGCCGATTTTATTGTCGCTGAGGAAGAGAAAAGTCAGGTTAGTCAAGGATGCTAGCGGTTTGATATCGCCTATCTGATTGTCGCTGAGGAAGAGGATAGTCAGGTTAGTCAAGGATGCTAGCGGTTTGATATCGCCTATCTGATTGTCGCTGAGGTCGAGGAAAGTCAGGTTAGTCAAGGATGCTAGCGGTTTGATGTCGCCGATTGGATTTTCGCTGAGGGAGAGCCGAGTCAGGTTAGTCAAGGATGCTAGCGGTTTGATGTCGCCGATCTGATTGCTGCCGAGGAAGAGCCAAGTCAGGTTAGTCAAGGATGCTAGCGGTTTGATATCGCCGATCTGATTGTCGAAGAGGTCGAGCTTCGTGAGACTAGAAAGTTTCCGATCGGCGGCATCGCAATCATTAGTCCCTGCTTCCTTCAACAACACGTCAACAGTATGTTTGGTTTCAGGACTCAAATCAGCTTTTTGGCGGCACCAATCCGCAAATGTTCGCTTGCTGTTTCCCAGTTGCGGCTCTGCTGCCCGCGCAGATAGTTCATTTCCAGATAATGCTAGGACGATCGCGCTCCAAATAACTACTCTTAATATTGATAAAATCATATCTTTTTCCAACGATAAGCGTCACATATTTTACGTGAAATTAAGGATACTATAAATTATGCAAATTACGATCGACCTTCCCGACAATCTCCCCCTGACTGAAGCCGATGTGCGGATAGAATTGGCGAGCGAACTTTATCAGCAGCACAGCTATCGCGACTGAAATATTGAAGTGCGATCGGGCGTCATTTTCAAGTTTTATGGTTTAGCTTGTGGTTCCCACTTACAGATAGACTCTGGCTTGAGAGGACAAGTCTTGGGTGCGATCGGATTTCCGCTGAGATGGAGTTCTATCAGGTTAGTCAAGGATGCTAGCGGTTTGATATCCCCTATGTGATTGTCGCTGAGGTCGAGCGAACTTAGGTTAGTCAAGGATGCTAGCGGTTTGATGTCGCCGATCACATTGCTGCTGAGGAAGAGCCCCGCCAGGTTGGTCAAGGATGCTAGCGCTTTGATATCGCCGATCACATTGCCGTCGAGGACGAGCGAACTTAGGTTGGTCAAGGATGCTAGCGGTTTGATATCGCCGATCACATTGCCGAAGAGGACGAGCGAACTTAGGTTAGTCAAGGATGCTAGCGGTTTGATGTCGCCGATCACATTGCCACTGAGGGTGAGCTCCGTCAGTTTAGTCAAGGATGCTAGCGGTTTGATATCGCCTATCTTATTATTGTTGAGGTCGAGCGAACTTAGGTTAGTCAAGGATGCTAGCGGTTTGATATCGCCGATCACATTGCCGCTGAGGTCGAGCGAACTTAGGTTAGTCAAGGATGCTAGCGGTTTGATGTCGCGGATCTGATTGCTGCTGAGGACGAGCCTAGTCAGGTTAGTCAAGGATGCTAGCGGTTTGATATCGCCGATCTGATTGTCGTCGAGGGAGAGATCAGTCAGGTTAGTCAAGGATGCTAGCGGTTTGATATCGCCTATCACAATGCGCCTGAGGTCGAGTCCCATCAAGTTAGTCAAGGATGCTAGCGGTTTGATGTCGCCGATCTGATTGTCGTCGAGGTCGAGCGAACTTAGGTTAGTCAAGGATGCTAGCGGTTTGATATCGCCGATCACATTGCCGTCGAGGTCGAGCCTAGTCAGATTAGTCAAGGATGCTAGCGGTTTGATATCGCCGATCACATTGCCGTCGAGGTCGAGCCTAGTCAGATTAGTCAAGGATGCTAGCGGTTTGATGTCGCCGACCTGATTGCTGCTGAGGACGAGATCCGTCAGGTTAGTCAAGGATGCTAGCGGTTTGATGTCGCCGATCTTATTATTGTTGAGGGTAAGCTCCGTCAGTTTAGTCAAGGATGCTAGCGGTTTGATATCGCCGATCTGATTGCCGAAGAGGTTGAGCCTAGTCAGGTTAGTCAAGGATGCTAGCGGTTTGATATCGCCGAGCGCATTGAATCCGAGGTCGAGCACAGTCAGGTTAGTCAAGGATGCTAGCGGTGTGATGTCGCCGATCACATTGCCGCTGAGGAAGAGTTCCGTGAGACTAGAAAGTTTCCGATCGGCCGCATCGCAATCATTAGTCCCTGCTTGCTCCAACAACACGTCAACAGTATGTTTGGTTTCAGGACTCAAATCTGCTTTTTGGCGGCACCAATCCGCAAATGTTCGCTTGCTGTTTCTCAGTTGCGGATCTGCTGCCTGCGCAGATAGTTCATTTCCAAATAATGCTAGGACGATGGCGCTCCAAATAACTACTATCAACCTTGGTAAATTCATCTGTTTCTGTGCAACTATAACTGTCATCATTTTGTATCTCTAATTGTCCGAATAGACAATAGTAAGTTTACAAACTGTCACGACACTGCCACAAAGTTATAAAATAACTGTGATATTAAACTAATAGCCAATAATTTTATCTCCGAAAACTCAGGAAAATACCCTATGAACAGCACAGCATCTTACGCATCATCTCAAATGACCGATCGCGATCGCGCTAATCTCAGCAAGCTAATCGATTACAGTTCCATTCAATCGATACCCGAAATTTGGGCGATCGTCAAAAAACAATTCGGTCAAACCGTCGCCCTCCACGACCCCCACAGCCAGCCCGAAATCAAACTCACCTACACCGACCTCTACCAACAAATCCAGCAATTCGCCGCCGGCCTCCAAGCCCTCGGCATCGAACCAAATCCAGGAGAAGCCGTCCCTCCCCGCGTCGCCCTCTTCGCCGACAACAGCCCCCGCTGGCTGATAGCCGACCAAGGTATCATGATGGCAGGGGCAGCCAACGCCGTTCGAGGCGCCACCGCCGACCCGGAAGAACTTTTGTACATCATCCAAGACAGCGGCAGCACCGCCTTGGTAGTCGAAAACCGGGCATTACTCAAAAAACTGCAACACCGCCTCCCGGATTTGCCCATCCAACTCATCGTCCTCCTCTCCGACGAAGAACCGGAAACCAGCCAAACCCTAAGCACAGTCAAATTTTCCCAAGTCATGACCACAGGGGCAAACCGCCCCCTCAAACCCACCAACCACAAGCCTCAAACCCTCGCCACCCTCCTCTACACCAGCGGCACCACTGGCAAACCCAAAGGCGTCATGCTGACTCACGGGAACCTGCTGCACCAACTCACCACCTTGGGCACAATTCTCCAGCCCGAAGCCGGCGAATCTGCCCTCAGCATTCTGCCCAGTTGGCACGCCTACGAACGCAGCGTCGAATACTTCCTGCTTTCCCAAGGATGCACGCAAATTTACACCAATATTCGCTATTTCAAGCAAGACTTTAAAACTTACAAACCCCAGTACATGGTCAGCGTTCCGCGCATCTGGGAATCGATTTATGAGGCCGTACAAAAGCAATTTCGGGAACAGCCACCTAACAAACAAAAATTGGTGGATTTCCTGTTATCTGCCAGCCAGCAATACATCGAGACCCGCCGCATTTGCCAAGGATTAACTCTCAGTTTGAAACCGGCTTCTGGTTCCGAAAAACTAATCGCCCGCACCAAAAGCATTCTGTTGTCGCCCGTACACGCCCTCGCCGAAAAACTGGTTTACCAAAAAGTCAGGGAAGCTACAGGGGGACGCTTAAAATGGGCGATTAGCGGCGGCGGTTCTTTGGCCGCCCATATAGACAATTTCTTTGAAATAGCGAATATCGGTTTATTAGTGGGATATGGTTTAACCGAAACGTCCCCGGTTTTAACCGTCCGCCGCCCTTGGCACAATCTTAAAGGTTCCGCAGGACAGCCTCTAGCCCATACGGAAATTAAAATAGTAGACCCAGAAACCAGACAGCAACTGCCAACAGGCCAGCGCGGTTTAGTATTGGCGCGGGGGCCGCAAATTATGCAGGGCTACTATCTTAATCCCCAAGCGACTGCCAAGGCGATCGACCCCGAAGGCTGGTTCGACACCGGCGATTTGGGCTGGCTGACACCGGGAAACGACTTAATCTTGACCGGGCGGGCCAAAGATACGATCGTCCTCAGCAACGGCGAAAACATCGAACCCCAACCCATAGAAGACGCCTGCCTCCGCAGCCCCTACATCGACCAAATTATGCTAGTAGGTCAAGACCAGAGATCCGTCGGCGCCTTAATTGTCCCCAATGCAGAAGCTGTGCAGAAATGGGCAGAAACTCAGAATCCCCCCTTACACGAAATTGACTGGAATAGCAAGACCATTCAAGATTTATTCCGCAAAGAATTGAACCGAGAGGTGCAAAATCGCCCTGGATACCGCGCGGACGATCGCATCGGCCCGTTCCGGTTGATTCAGGAGCCATTTTCGATGGAAAATGGAATGTTGACCCAGACCCTTAAAATTAAGCGCCCGGTTGTGACGGAACACTACCGCGATATGATTGACGGGATGTTTTGAAATATTCGCAGGACTTGGGGAATGGAAAAGAAAAAATTATCCCAATACCCGAGTCCCGAGTCCGAGTCCTCAGTCCTGGGCCATTAGTTCATGTTTACCAACTAATGACTAATGCCTAATTCCTAATTGACAAGCAACAACTTTATGGAACCACAATTACTCTTGAAGCGATCGATTAACGTTAAAGTCGTCGTTACTCCCCGCTGGAAAGAAGAAGCTCAACAGCAACTCCAAGCCCAAATCAACCAAATAGACTCTCAGCTACAACAGCTCGAAAT
Organism: Microcoleus vaginatus PCC 9802; assembly: GCA_022701275.1. NCBI lineage: Bacteria > Bacillati > Cyanobacteriota > Cyanophyceae > Oscillatoriales > Microcoleaceae > Microcoleus > Microcoleus vaginatus. Next base: position 5,698,466 of record CP031740.1, on the reverse strand, counting down.
GCAAGGGCAGCGGATGGTTTCAGAAATCCAAAAGCAAAATCTGCAGCCCCCAGGCCCGCAAGTAATGCAGCAAATAGAAAACATTCAAGTGCAGGTGAATCAAAGAAAAAGCGAACTGCTAGAACAGAAAAACCAAAACCTGCAACAGCTTCAGCAAGTGCAGGTGCTAGACCTGGAACAAGAAGTGAGTCAAGGTCAAATTGACGGCACATTCACTGTCGGGCTGGGAGAAAACTTGATTCAAAAAATGCAAGTAGAAATTCTCCTCCGAGACGGCATAGTCGAAGAAATTCGAGGTGATATTTAGAAATTGGTAAGTGGTAATTGGCGATCGGTAATTGGCAATTGATTGTGAGTCAACAGTCACACATCAAGAATGCGAGAGACTGGCATAATAATAATAAGTATTGCCCGTGGCCGATCGCCAATGATCAATTGCCAAATACCGATTACCTATTACCAACACACAAGGACTTTTTACAGATGATTCGCGAAGTTTTCATGCCAGCCCTGAGTTCGACAATGACAGAGGGCAAAATTGTTTCCTGGGTCAAATCTGCCGGAGACAAAGTAGAAAAAGGCGAAACGGTGGTAGTCGTTGAATCCGACAAAGCCGACATGGACGTGGAGTCTTTCTACGAAGGCTATTTAGCAATAATTATCGTACCTGCAGGCGAAGTTGCTCCGGTGGGAGCAGCAATCGCCCTAGTAGCAGAAACGGAAGCCGAAATCGCCACAGCTCAGCAGCAAGGAGCCGGCGCCCCAAGCGCAGCAGCAGCCCCCGCTCCCAGCCCCGCTCCTGCCAGCGCACCTACAACATCAGTAGGTTTGCAGCAAAATGTCAGCCGCCAAAACGGCCGCAGCGTCGTTTCTCCCCGCGCTCGCAAGTTAGCCAAAGAGTTTAAAGTAGATTTGAATTCTATCAAAGGCAGCGGGCCCAACGGCCGAATTGTCGCAGAGGATGTGGAAGCAGCAGCCGGCAAAGCCCAACCCGCTCCGGTTCAGCAACCCGTAACAGTCCCCGCAGCACCCGCACCGGCACCCGCAGCACCCGCAGCGCCCGCCCCCGCAGCAGCCAAACCCGCACCCACACCAGTCCCGGCGGTGGCACTTTCTGGTCAAACAGTACCGATGAACGCGCTGCAAAATGCGGTGGTGCGGAATATGGAAGCAAGTTTGAGCGTGCCGTCTTTCCGCGTCGGTTACACAATTACTACTGATAATCTGGACAAACTCTACAAACAAATTAAGTCGAAGGGCGTTACGATGACGGCTATGCTGGCGAAGGCTGTAGCAGTAACATTACAAAAACATCCTCTGCTGAATGCTTCTTATGTGGAGTCGGCGATTCAATACCGTGCTGATATTAATGTGGCGGTAGCTGTGGCGATGGACGGCGGCGGTTTGATTACGCCGGTGCTGCAAAATGCCGATCGCCTCGATATTTATTCGCTCTCGCGCACCTGGAAGGATTTAGTCGATCGCGCCCGCACCAAGCAGTTGAAGCCTGATGAATATAGCACGGGAACTTTTACTCTTTCCAATTTGGGAATGTTTGGAGTAGACAAGTTTGACGCGATTTTGCCGCCGAATCAAGGATCGATTTTGGCGATCGGCTCTTCGCGGCCGCAAGTAGTAGCCAACGAGGAAGGCTTGATGGGAGTGAAGCGCCAAATGCAGGTGAATATTACTTGCGATCACCGGATTATTTACGGTGCTGATGCGGCGTCTTTCTTGCAAGATTTAGCGAAATTGATTGAGACAAATCCTCAGTCTTTGACACTTTAATTAGTTAACTGTTGACAGTTGACTGTTGACAGTTGACTGTTGACAGTTGACTGTCAATGTTGGGCAATCAACTATTCCAAGGATCTCATAGGGAAAGCTTCCACCAGCTAAGAGTTTATCACTTAGCTGAAAAAATATCAAACGAAATATGGTTTATTGTTAAAAAGTGGGACGACTTTGCGAAGGATACGAGGGGCAAACAAATAGTGCGATCGCTGATAGTGTTGGTGCTCATCTTGCAGAAGGACATGGACGCTATAGCTATCAAGATAATCAGCGTTGTGTGAAAATTGATCGAGGTTCATTAAACGAACCAAGACATTGGTTGAGACTTGAAGGATCTCGCAATCTTTTGACTCAAAAACAGAGCGAGCGACTGCATCCGTTATTAAATGAACTTTCACCCAAACTTAATGCCTATCTTAACTCATTAAAACAAAAACCCAAAGGTTAACAGTCAACCGTCAACAGTCAACCGTCAACCGTCAACCGTCAACCACCAACTAATTACTCGATCGCACAGTCAAAACTTGCGGCGGCGTCGCATCCGGCGGATACAAGAAATCCACCTGCACTAAACGGCGTTCCCCCGGCTTCATATTTACATTCACCAAAGGTTCCCCCTGCTGTCCCCTGCGCTGCACAATGTGAATGTAGCGCGTCAAAGTCTTGCCCGTATCATCATTAAACATCACCCGCACCGTACCTCGGAAAAATATCCGATTTTCGGGAGGATCGTAAAACATCAATCCCCCCGATTCTGTATTTGCTTTAATCGGTGTTTGCATTTTAATGCTAACAGATTGGGACTCACCAGATTTGTTGTAAAGCGGAAAAGTTAAGTTGTATTGAATCCCGTAATTGCCGTGAGCAGAATAAGCAGTATCGGGATAGCGAGCTAACATTTTAGCACTTTGAACTTGACCAGTTCCAAAAGTACCCGTATCAGTAGTGCTCAAAGCATAGGAAAATGACTCGCCGCGCTTGGGAATAGTTAAATAATCGGTTCTCGAATTGTCCGTAATTTTAGCTTCCCACTGGGAACCTTCAGCTACTCCCGCCACGCGCCCGTAAATTTTTTGCACCGGATTTTCGCCTCTCGGAGTTGGTGCTAAATCTCTCGGCCCGGCTAAACCTTTGGTATTTAAAATATTTTCCCACTGTTCTAATGTGGGATATTGCTCGATTCCTTCTGGAGTTGTGGGAGCAAACATTGCTAATGATGCTACATAAACCGAATTGCTGCTCGACATTCGCATCAAAGTCGATCGACCATTGGAAGAAGGCGTGACATTCCCCACAGGTATCGGCAAATTCATCAACATTCGGCTCTGATTCGCCGGAATCTCGATCGCAGCCGGCAAAATGGCTTGTCTGTATCCCCGCAGCACATCGCTCGTGATGCGGCTTCCAGGCCCCGCAAACACAGTGCCAAATCGATTCTCTAAATACGACGGCAAATCGATAAACAAAGCATCCGGGCGAGTTAAATAAGTCGCTCCTTGCAAGACATTTAAAGTAACAGGTTCGGAGTTAGGATTGTGGACAATTATTCCTTGAAATAAGGTGCGAGTTTCTTCGCGATTTTTAGCTTTAGCGATGTGGTGGGCAAAAATGTCAAATCGACCTTTGAAGGGAAAGTTTAAGTGTGCAGAAGGTACTTGTTTTCCTTCGGGCCCAAATGTGGAGAGCAAAATGCCTTCGGTTTGCACCACTTCCGGGCTGTTGCTGTTGAAAACCGGGATGCTGTCGAGTTGTCCCGGCAAAACGCGCACTTGCTGGGGCACCGTCAGGGTTTTCAGCAGGCTGCTGCTTGGCTGTGGCGGCAAATCCTGTTCATTTGTGGGTACGGGGACTTCTGGGTCGATGATCAGTTGTTGTTGGGCGGGAGGTGCGGGGATTGTTTGAGCTAGGGGGAAAATTGGCAAAAACATTGCTGAGAGCGCGTTTAACTGAACTTGGAGAGATTGCCACATAGCAACCGACACAAAACATTACCACAAGTTGGTTGATATTTTCTGGGGATTTGGGGATTTTAGGTCAATTTTTGCGGAAATTCGGGCGATCGCCCAATTTATGACTTTGGAGAAGTCGCGTCCAAGGAAGGCAATGGAGCGAGCCTCTTCGTCTCGATCGACTACACCCCCACTATACAAGTCCGGTGCAACCGGACTTGATATGACCAATTACCAATTACCAATTACCAATTCCCAATTCCCAATTCCCAATTCCCAATTCCCAACTTGCGTTATTTCTGTTTTAGGACTACCAACGTAATGTCGTCAAAAACTTTCTGCTTGTCAATATGTTGCCGCACATCATCAATTACTGCTTGTCGAATTTTTTCAACCGTTTTGTGGCGATTTTCTTTCACCACTTTGCACAATCTTTCTATGCCGTAATACACTCGATTTATATTTACAGCTTCGGTAATTCCATCTGTGTAAAGCACTACTACATCCCCTGGATTAAGATGCACTTGAATTTGGGAAACAAAACCAGAAATATCTTCCTCTAATCCCAGGGGAAAACCGAGTTCCATTGTATCGATCAGTTCGATGTTACCATCAGTACGGACTACGATAACTTCTTCATGTTGACCGCTGAGGCTGAAGTTACTATCTTGATAATCTAACAAAGCCAAGGTCATGTTTTTAGACGAGTCGATGCGCTCGATATTGGCATAAAGGGTGCGGTTTAACACATCAAGAAACTTCACCGGATCGGTTTCGTTCATTTGTTGGAGAGTGCGGACGGCGGTTTGCGCCATAATCATTAATACGCCACTTTCTAAACCATGTCCCGTAACATCGCCGATGCTAATTTTTACCTTATCATTTTGGGTTAGCACGTCGTAGTAGTCGCCACCAACTTCATCGGCAGGTTGCATATATCCAGCTATTTCTAATCCTTTAATTTTAGCTAGTTCTGATTGTTTGGGCAAGATCATTTGTTGCAGTCGTTTGGTGACTTCCAACTCAGCACTGAGGCGGATGTTTTCGGCTTTAAGTTTGTTGTTGAGGGCGCTAATTTCCTGGTTTGCTTCGGCGAGTTGGGCGGTGCGTTGTTGCACCTTTTCTTCTAAAGTTTGATAGAGGCGGGCATTTTCGATGGAGATCGCAGCTTGGGCGGAAATGATGTTGAGGACTTCTAGGCGATCGCGCGTAAAAGCCCCCGCTGTTAAATTATTTTCTAGATATAAGATGCCCACCAATTTACCTTGATTAATCAGGGGGCTACACAAGATAGATTTAGGTCGCTGCTGAATAATATACGCGTCAGAGGCAAACCTGGTTTCAGTGGTTGCATCATCGATCGCAAGAGTTTCTTGCGTGCGTTCTACATAATTAATCAGCGAGATAGGAATCTCTTGACTTTCAGTCGCTGACTTGGAGATTAATTGACATCGTTCACCCGTACATTGAGCTTCAATTTTCCACTTACCTGCTGGGTCAGGTATGAGGAAATAAAATTTTTCTGCTCCCGCGTTTTCCAGCAAGAATTGCATCAAATTCGAGAGTAACTTATCTAAATGAACTTCCCCTGAGAGGGCTTGGGAGGCTTTGATAATTGTTGATAAATCCAGAGCTTGTCCAGCACCTGAACTGGTAGAAGTGACAGTGGTTCTGGTCTGAACAATCATTTCGTCTCTTCCACTCGTCAGGCTCTTTTTCCTACCGACGACTGGTGCGAGTAATTCAGCATGGCGCTCTTCTAAATCTTTAACTTTTGCCTTTGCTCCCCAGCGAATATAAGCATAGTAAGCGTCTATCATGTAGGTACGCGCTACTTTCTGACGACCTAATGCTAAATAAAATTCTGCTGCTAGTTCATTGGCGAGGGCTTCGTGCTGGACGTATCCATTTTCCTTGGCTCCATCTATCGCCAGGTCGTAATATTCCATTGCTGAGAAAGATTGCCCTAAGACGCGGGCTTTTTCTGCTTCTACTAAGTCATACTCATGCTGGTAATTCATTGGGCAATGTTGCGCCCAATATTTCATCTTTTCCTGATTTTCTTCTACTTGTTTCAGGTATTGTTGCTGCTTTTCCTCATTTTCCTGAAAATACTGAGCTAAAAGAGCCAGAGAATAGTAATAAAGGTGATTATTAAAGCTAATGTTAGCTTGAACAAGCATTGAATTATTTAACGCTGTTTTAGCATAAATTATAGCATTTTTATAATCTTTAAATAAATAGCAAAGTAGGGTTTTTGCAAAAAGCACTCTAAATAAAGACATTAAATTATTAATTTTTGTCAAATAAGCAATAGCTTCTCCCTCATTCAAAAATTCACCAGTTAAAATCAGGCTATTATCTGTTATGCCTCGTAAATTTGCGACTAATTGACCAATTATTTTGAGCAGATAAAACTGATATTCTTGGGAAAAATTATCGGCAAAATCAATATAGTGTTTTTGTTGTTCTTGCACGTAGTCTAGATGCTCGCCATTAAAAAACAGATGAGCGCAGTAGTAATCAGCAGCATGACAAGCATATTCTATATCTCCAAATTCTAAGCCGCTATTAATTGCTTGACGAAGGGGTTCTATAGTTTCCCTAGTATGCTTTTTGAAGTGCGAAATACAGATGGAAACATTAACCAATATTTTAGAACGAAACTCTTTGGCATCTAACTGCTCTAATACTTGTAAAGAAAGTTTACCAAGTTGATAGGCAAAATCTATATCTGGTATGAGCCAAGACACCAGTGCTCCGTAAATAGAATAGGCAAAAGTACACTGTGGCGAATTCCCATACTGACGAGAAAGTTCGATCATAGTATATAGAATTGGTAGCGATAGCGGGCTTTCGGCGAAGCAAGCTGGTGGGAAAATCAGAACTAAAAGCTCCATAGCCGCCAGCTTGTAGGGATCGGTCATTTTTGGCAGCGTAGCTAACTCCTCAATATTAAGTTCTTGCGGGGGTAATTGAGATATTGTCACTCCCAGCATTTCTAGGATTTGTAGCCCCGTATCTAAAGCAGATTTTATCTGGTTTTTAGCGAGTTCAAGCCTAATTTTTAGCACATATAAGTTGACTTGTTCGAGGATTGTTTTGGCTTTTTTGAGAGTGCTATCGCACAAAATTTCCGCTCGTTCTAAATTAGCATTAAGATATTCGGCTTCCGCTGCTTCCAGATAGAAGGTAAATGTCAGATCGTATCGACTTTCCCAGCTATCTTGACTCAGGAGTTCTATACCTACATTCAAATAATTAACAGCGGCTTCATATGCAGTCGCTGCCTTCGCTTTCTGTCCGGCGATCAGGTTTAATTCAGCCAACTCATCTTTTTCTGACTCATTAGTTAGCAAATCTGTGCCAAAATTCAGTTGGTTGACCAGAGCAAAAATATTATCTTTTCGCTCTTGCTCTGTTGTATTATTCAGCAACAGTTGACCAATATTCAAGTGAGTCGCTTTTTTCTCTGACTCTGGAATCAAAGAATAAGCAGCTTGCTGCACGCGGTCGTGCAAAAATTTGTATTCAACTTTGATATCCCGTACAGATGCCAACTCTTCCTGGGCAAATAGTAAAGGAATTTTGTAACTTTCAGACAGCGGCAGAATCAAACCAGCTTGCATTCCCTCCCACAAATGAGCAGCCGTCACTAAGTTTGATTCTTCATTGACAATTGATAAAACTTCTAAGTTAAATTGGTTGCCGATACAAGCCGCTAATTTTAATACTTTCTGCGTTGTTTCTGGGAGTTTGCGAATATTTCTGGCAACCAGTTCAACGATATTGAAATCTGCGATACCAATTGCTTGGATTTGTTGAAGATCCCACTCCCAGCGGTCTGTGTCTACCTGATAAAGCAGCAGATTTTCCGAGTACAGGGTTTTGAGTAGCTGGGTTAAGAAAAACGGATTGCCTTGGGTTTTATTAAAAAGTAATTCAGAAAAAAGTTTGATTTGCTCTGAGTTTACGCTGGCATCGAGAGTGTCGGCGATTAATTGGTTGACGCTATCCAAAGCCAGCGCCTGAATGGTGATATTATTCACCACCGTTTCATTTTCTTGAATTTTTTCTATTGTCTGAATTAAAGGATGAACGGGACTAACTTCGTTATCTCGATAAGCTCCAATCGTTAACAAATATTTGTTATCTGGGTCAGTGACTAAGAGTTGGATTAACTTCAGAGATGCCGAATCTGCCCACTGTAAATCGTCAAGGAAGATGACTAGCGGGTGTTCTGGTTGACCAAAAACTTGAATAAATTGTTGAAATACCCGATTAAATCTGTTTTGCGATTCCGAAGATCCCAGTTGAGGAACTTCAGGCTGTTTACCGATAATTAGTTCTACTTCGGGGATAACATCAATAATAACTTGACCGTTATTATCTAGCGCTTTTAATAAGTTTTCTTTCCAAACCCCAATCAGTTCGGAACTTTCGGTTAATAGCTGACCGACTAATTCTTGAAATGCTTGGATTAAAGCTGCATAGGGAATATTGCGCTTAAACTGGTCAAACTTACCCGCAATAAAATATCCCCTAGCTGCTACAATTGGTTTATGAACTTCATTGACGATTGAAGTTTTACCAATCCCGGAATAACCGGAAACTAACATCATCTCGGTGGCACCGAGGCTGACTCGCGCAAAGGCATCTAGAAGAATTTGGACTTCGGTTTCTCTGCCATAAAGCTTCTGGGGAATGAGTAATTGGTTGCGGCGATCGCGTTGACCGACGGGAAAGTTTTCTATCTTGCCAGTTGTCTGCAATTGCTGCAAACAAGTTTCCAGGTCAAATTTTAATCCCGCCGCACTTTGATATCGGTCTTCCGCATTTTTTGCTAATGGGACTTAAACAAGTTTTAAGCCCAAACAAAGCCCAAACTGGCTTTATATAAAGTAAATAGGTCCCTGTTTTCTTGCAACCAGCCAAAAAACCTGTAAGATATAGCTGTTCTAAAAGCTGACAAAGCTTCAGTAAATGTTGTTAAAGGTTGGTTAGCCCACTGCCGACGCAATCCTCCTGTTAACTGATGCCAAATGATAAAAGTATAAGCACAAAATACTAATATTAAATGTCGATAAAGGCTTCTCTTTCCTCGGATTTGATATTCTTTTAACCCTAGCCATCCTTTAGCTTCACGGTAAAACACTTCTACCCAATTACGTTGGGAGTAAGTTGTTACTATCCATGATGCTGTTGCCCGCTCACTGGCAGCGTTAGTCACTAAATAATCAACTTCTGTGGCGGTAGAACAAGTCGGAGCATTCATGACGATAGCGACTGTTTTTGGCCCGGACATGGTTGAGAATTCTACTGTGATAGTTGCTACCCACACAGTTCTGGGCTTTTCCCGATTTAGTGTAATAGCACTTAAAGCCTCTGCTGGTAAACGTTTTGCTAATTCTGAGAGTTTGAGTTCTTCGGGTTGTCGCTCGGGTTCTATTTGACAGACTACTTTTCGATTTTTGGCTAATCCTCCTACATAGGTTAACTTCCTTTTCTCTAACTCCTGCAAAAATCTACTATTATTCCCATAGCCTGCATCGATTAAAACTACTGCTGGTCGCTCTTTCCTTTCTAAGCATTTGTCAATTAGTTTGATGGCTATATCGGGTTTTTTAATAAATTCTGGATTTTCTTTTCCTTGAGGTAACGAATGAGCGTGTTGATATAATTCAACATCAAGTGGTAGGCTTTTCACTCCATCATATAAGTGTGTAGTTACCACTACTACACCATTATCTGTTTTTCCGATTTCTCCAATATATTGCCGACCAACTCCTGCTGTTAAATTGCCACTTTTTCTGTGACCGGAATCATCTATTATCAGAGTAAACCCTCTGCTGATATGAGTCTGCCTACACTGCTGCATCACCTGCAACCGTCGTTGGTTAACTTGCTGGGCATTCCAAGGAGCTTCTGTCAAAAAATGATGCAATCGGTTGTATGTAACTCCTATACAGTCTCTTGACATCTGAGTCAGGTTTTTTCGCTCACTTTCTCCCAATAATCCCCCTAAATAGTGCTTAAACCCTGTTTTTTGGGCTTGATGGCTAAAAACATCGTCAAAACGACGACACCATCGATCGAAGCATGGTGGCATGGCGCTAGGAGTTGTTTCTTTCATTGCGCGTTTTTGACGTAAAAAGCTTAACCTGACTACATTATACTATTTTTAGCACAATTTTTTTGTTTAAGTCCCGCTAACAGTTTCATCACAATATCTGAAACCGCTTGAGGAATTTCTGCTACCTCTTTAGGTGGGACGGGTTGTTTGGCAATATGACAGTAAACCAACTCCATCGGATCGGTGGTAGTAAATGGCAACTGGTTGGTCAGCATTTCATAGAAAGTCACTCCTAAAGAATAGAAATCGGTGCGGTAGTCAATTGCTCGATTCATTCTCCCTGTTTGTTCGGGGGAAATGTAGGCTAATGTCCCTTCCAGCAAGTTGGGATTGCTAATTGTTTGGCTCTTTAATTCCAACCGCGAAGCAATACTAAAGTCTGTTAGTTTCACTTTTCCCGTAGCTGGATTGATAATTATATTTGAGGGTTTAATGTCTTTGTGAATAATCGGTATTTGATGGAGATAAATCAAACATTCGGCTATAGCAATGGCGCCTCTGAGAAACTCGGTTATTGACAGTTTATTAGTCACTATAAAATCATAAAGTGATTGACCGCCAAAATCTTCTAAGACTAGAGCAAAGCTATTATAATAATTGTCAAAACTGTAGGGTTTGACAATACCTTCAAAATCTAAATTTTGAGCAATTATAAATTCTTGCCTTAAATTTGTAATTTCTTCAAGCGTAGGATGTTCATTTTTTATTATTTTAACGATAACACTCTGTCGATCCCGATTTCTTATCCCTCGATAAACAACGGTTCTGACTCCTTCGTAAATATTTTCTATAATTTTGTATCCTGAAAGAACTATCATTATTTTCACCTTCTCCTTTTCATTAACTATTCAAAATCACAGGCCGATTCATGGATAATCTGCCTGTTAGTAAATTTTTACTCGCTTTCAAAGCGCGGGTACAACTCTTTAGCAAACAACTCCTCGATCTCTTTCTTGAACTCCGGAGGGTATTGGAATTTCTTTGCTAAGTCCTCGTAATCTGCCTTCAGCGAGATTTTGTACCGAGCTGAGCGAGAACCTATCTGTTCCAACCAAGCTGTATGCAATGTGAATGTAAAGTTAAGGGATTCATGACTAAGTTTGCATTTCGGCCCCTGGGACAAATTGTCAGCCTCGAAAATCCAGATTTCATTTCTCTGGGGAGTGAAAACCGTACATACCATATAACCGTCGGTTGAACTACCTTGATTACCGCGACGCGGCATAAACTGCGGCGAACTCACGATGTAGCCAGGATCAAACTGATAGCGATCGGCAATTTCCATCGACTGCGTTTCCAGCCGCAGCAAGCAAGCTGGTATGCCCTTTTCAGCAAGAGCCAAAACTTCTGACTGTGGTACTTTCTGGTACTTATAATGCCGGTATAATTGGCACAAGTAATCGGTCGTTAAATCCTTCCACAGTCCGAAAGAAATCCAGTAGATATTATCTAGTTTTCTGGGAGTTTTACCTGACGGTAATCGGTCAAGGTAGGCGTATAATCCAAGCCCCCACGTACACTCGATATCCCAGATCACTTTTGGCTCGACTTGGTTTTTTCCGTCAATTACATAGCGTCCCAAACGGCTGATGTCCATCTCATTCAGTTCCATTCCAGGCAGGTACTCGGGCGCGGGATTGTGGGGTGGATAAGCGGAAATATCGTATTGACGCAGCCATTCAGCAACGTCCCAAGCACAAATATGGGCTACGTGGAGCGTAATTTTATCGTCAGGATTTTCATAGTCCACTAAAAAGTGAGCTGCTTCGAGGGGAATTACCACTTTTCGCGCGACAACTTTAACTTCAGGTTCGTTCAAGGCTGGCCGTTGTCCCTTTTGCAGCTCGCTGCGGCTAACGATATAAATAATAGAATCGGGTGACGGTGGACTTTCTAATAAGTCCCTTAAAATTCTTTCTAGCTCTTTGTTGTCTGGAAAAGGATTGGTGAGCAACTGATCCAGTCCAGTGCTAAAGGCTGTGTCCATCAAAATTACATAATCTTTGGTTACTCCAATCTGATGGATAGTTTGCTTGATGCTGACTGGCGAACCATCAGGATTTACCAGCGTCCACCGCTCCAAGTGAGTCACTCCATCCCAGCGAATCAGATAAACAAAATCTTCTAAACCCTTAAATTTTTCCCAAAATTGACGAACTCCTGGAAAGCGTTCGTCTATCTTCTCAATGAAAGGTATAGTATCAAGAAAATTCTCTAACGATCTACCGTAATTAACTGCGAACATCTCGCCCGTGTAGGTATCAAAAGTAGGATGGGCGGTACTAAAAATGGGTGGAAAAAGATAGGGCAGAGGAGCTTCAGGACGCCACTCTTTATTTGACCCAACTGGGGTCACCAGATCGAGGGTATCGGTATCAATTTCATAAGGACGACCCGCGTCATAAGTTACTAACAAACGCTCCTGTTCGTCTTTTGAGAATTTCACGGGCAGAAAAGCTGTATTTAACTCGTTGCGTGCGCCAAGAAGTAAGGAGAACCTTAAGATACCACGATTGGAAAATCCCAACTTAGTACCCTTAGTTGCCTCGTCAAAATGGTAATCTAGAGGCTTGGCAATCCGCGTTTTCAAAATTACTTTACCCTTTTGATTAAAATCAAGTCGGTAAATCATGCCATCGCCATTCAAAAATGAGTCTCCGTCGGGAAAAGGAAGACCTCCTGATTCAACGGTTCCTACTGGCGCAACAATGAAGATATAACCCTGTACCTCTTCTGGTAAGTTCCCTTCAATTTCCAGTTGGATGTTATCTAGTTCGTCCCTGCTTGCGGTCATAATCGACTGAGGAACTGGGGGACAGCCTGTTTTGGCATTGCTTTGAGGGGGTTCGCTCATGTGGCTCTCCTGGGTGAGATGTAATAATTGTAACAGTGTAGATGAGTATTGGATTTATGAATGGGGGCTGAGCACTGGAACTTAGATACTCTGCTTGGTAAGGATTTCCTATTCTCCCATCCCCTGCGTCAAAGCTCAATTTGAATCGACATTAACTTATTATCGGCTCTCTCGTACTTATGGTGATAACGTAAGCTAATAATTTAGCAGTATCAAGGGTTTCAACATTCAGCTTTTAGATACTTAGTATTATTTGCTACTTTTTACACCAAGCATCCGGTAGAGCCGAGGAAAAAATTATGTGATTAGATGTTTACATCGACACTGATGTCATGAATGCTGCACTGGGGCAAGCCTAACAAGTCGCTTTAACTGACACCTCAAGATGCGGCTGACCTAAAATGTGGCGATCGCGCTGATTGGTAAGTTGGCGATCGCCATTTTAAGTTTGACTTCAGTTTTATTGTCACAAATAACCATGCTGTTTCGTCTTATCTATTTATAGTTCACCGAGTGTCACAGGAGGTTCACAGCCGATCGCGATCGACAACAAGACTGACGCATTTCTATCCAAGAAACCTGGTTTTTTACCTAATCTGCAAACTGCGGAGCAGAATTTTCGTAAAAAACCAGGTTTCTGGCCACCCGTGAGTAAATCCTGGAGAAATCGTTTAAAATATGAGCTAGCTCATTGAAGCAATTACAAAGCTGTTGTACGATCGAAGTAGATGAACAGCCGAATCTCTATCAACACACCACAAGAGATATTGAGATGAATTGCACAACAGTTTCCAACGATTCACCCGCACTACCGCCTGAAATTATGCTGATTCCAAATAATTCTCTGTTAACCGAAACGCCCGAAGAGGGGCGGCAATTAGCCGTGAAAATAAATGGCGCGTCTGATTATCAAACTGACTCAGCCAGATGAAGCGAAACGGTTCTACAAACAGATAAATTTTCAATGACGATAATTTTAACCAACGACGACGGCATCGACGCTCCAGGGATTCAGGCACTTTTGCAGGCTGTAGAAGGCAAAACAATTATGGTGGCTCCGCAGGGGCAATTGTCGGGCTGCGGGCATCAAGTGACGGCTCACAGTCCGATTCATGTCGATCGGCGATCGGAATTTGAGTATGCTGTAGGGGGAACACCGGCCGATTGCGTGCGTATTGCTCTTCATCACGTTTGTGCAAAGCCGGATTTGGTGCTTTCGGGTATTAACGCGGGTGGCAATTTGGGGGTTGACGTGTATATTTCGGGTACGGTTGCGGCTGTGCGCGAAGCAGCCATGCACGGTATTCGGGGCATCGCAATTTCCCACCGGATTAAAAGGCCGCTCGAAATCGACTGGGATGTCGCTACTCGCTGGACATCGCGGGTGTTGGCGGATTTGCTGAACCGGGAACTAAAGTCTGGGTGTTTCTGGAATGTGAATTTGCCGCATTTAGCGCCGGGAAGTGCGGAACCGGAAATTGTGTTTTGCCAGCCTTCGACGCAGCCACTGCCAGTGGTTTACCGGATGGAGGGAGAATACTTTTATTATGCCGGAGAATATGGCTCGCGCGCTCGGGCGGCGGGGACTGATGTTGACGTGTGTTTTGAGGGTAATATTGCGGTGACTGAGATATCGCTGTGATACATTTGATGGGATTTGATAGGATTGGGCGATCAAACTATTTTTTTTGTCAACAAAGCGGAAGTAGGTAGGTTAACTTTGGTATCACTTCCCCTCAATATCCCAAAACAGGATAAAATGTTTGTACTTAATTTTTAGAGTCACGTAAGTCAACAAATGAGTCCTAACGCAGAAGCGAATTCTCCGAGCATCTTAAAACGCAAAGCGAGCAGCACTGTTGGTCGTGGCAAAGTAGCTAATCTCAATACCAACTTTAATTTTTCTGCATGGAGTGACGAATACGTTACTTTATATCTCGGCGATACTCTCCAGCACTACGACAAGTGGGAGCAACCTACTGTCATAGTTTCAGATGGAGCTTACGGTATTCTTGGGTTTGAAGGAGATACCTCAGATCACATTGATTTACCTAATTGGTATAAACCTCATATCGAGGCTTGGTCAAAAGCAGCCATACCCTGTACAACACTCTGGTTTTGGAATTCAGAGATTGGTTGGGCTATTGTGCATCCACTTCTAGAAAAATATGGTTGGCGCTATGTCAATTCCAATATTTGGAACAAGGGAAAAGGTCATATCGCAGGGAATGTTAACACACAGAAAATTCGCAGGTTCCCCGTCGTTACAGAAGTCTGCGTTCAATACGTTAGAGAAGTAACAGTTAATGAACTTACCTTAAAGGCGTGGTTACTGCGAGAGTGGAAACGCTCTGGGTTGCCGTTACGACGAGCCAACAATGCTTGCGGGGTGGTGGATGCAGCAACCAGGAAATACTTCGATCAAGGGCATTTGTGGTATTTCCCTCCGACCGAGATGTTTGAAAGGCTAGTGAACTATGCAAATGAGTATGGTAGTCCTCAAGGAAAACCATACTTTTCGCTGGATGGAAATCAGCCTTTAACGGGACAAGAATGGAGCAAGATGCGATCAAAGTTTAGATGCCCTCACGGTTTTACAAACGTTTGGGAGCGTCAAGCTTTACGGGGCGATGAGAGAGTTAAAACTATTTCTGGAAAAGCATTACATCTCAACCAAAAACCTCTGGAGCTGATGAACCTTATTGTTGAGGCATCGAGCGATGAAAACGATGTTATATGGGAACCTTTTGGCGGGCTTTTCAGTGCAGCTTTGTCAGCACGTAAACTCAAAAGAAAAGCCTTTTCTTGCGAGATAGACCCCGACTATTTCTACTATGGTGTACAGAGATTTAATCAATAATTTCATCAATACTCTCTTCTCTAATCTGTAGATAATCTTGTAGGGATTTCTTGATGCTGTCTTCTAGGCGACTTGATAAAAGCTTATTCCACCGACCAACGGTCATACCGGAAACTTCAGTATTGTATACACGTCGCTTAAATTCCTCAATGCCTGGATGTACAATTCTGTCCATCTTTGCAAAATTTGTATCTAGTCTATATTCATAGCGTATCCGTAGCTCCCGCAGAAGGCGCTGATACTCTCTAGTTGGTTTGTAGACTTTTCCTTGAGTACCCCATGAATCAACTATTTTCGCAGCTTCTATAAACTCCTCAGCAGAGCCTTGGAATTTATATCCACTGGTGTTTGTTTGTTGCAAATTTGCTGTTCTTTGAGTTGTATCTTCCGGCTCTAAAACAAGATAATCCGGCGGATTGTGATAGTGGGTATCTCTCGCTACAGCTACCGATAAACCAGAGACAACGCACACATCAAGAATGCGAGGCTTGCCATAGATGATTTTATCGGGTAGCCATGCCAGGATAGCCACGTAGGTCTGATCAAACCTAAAGTGATTTTGACTATCTTTGAAACGTGCTGTTATCTCTGTTGCTAGTGGGAACCACGCTTTAATTTCTAATCCTGGCGTTGGTTGAACTATGCCGAGGAAAATAGTATCTGGAAAGCCAGGATCTTGCCTATGCCACTTTCCCAATTCAGCGAACTCATTTTGTTGATTCAAGAATTCAATGGTGTTAAATTCGATTAAATTTCCGACTAAGGGCGAAAGCTTTGAGATAACTTTAGACAGGTTCACCGCTGCATCTACGGTAACAGGTTTAGATACATCTAAAACATCGAAAGTGTTACCCGATAAGCGATCTAAATATTGGGAGGCCAGTCTGATTACATCTTGGGTATTCATATCTCGCTCTCACAATATCCTTCAGATATTTTTTGTGAAATTTTCCTAATAATATCGCAAGGATCTACACCAATTACATGAGCAACTAACAGAAACTCAATTACATCTAACCGTCGTTCACCGTTTTCATATTTGGCTACGAAAGACTGGGGCTTTTTAAGAGATTTAGCAACAGACTCCTGAGTTAGTTGCGCTTCTTTACGAGCCGCAATCATACAGCAACGGAAGGTTTCATATTGATCGCTAAAAACAGACTTCATTATTCTTTGGGTTTAGCACTGCATATTCCCTAGATATAATAAACCTGTTTTCGGATACTCCCAAAAAAGGATATTTAAATCTGTTAAAAATCGATAGTAATGACAATTGAACACAATTAATCACCGTTCAGAGAGTGGCAGCTATCTCTACTTGCGGCCCTCGCTGCTACCATAATTTTTTTTGTCATCCTTCGGCTTAGCAACACCATCAGGTTGTTTCTTTGGCTTTTTGACTTCTTTGTTGCTTTTTCTTTCTTTTGACATGATCCTTCCTCAATTTTGACTCAGCATAACATAGATGGACACATTTGTCTAACTGTCAGTAGAGGGGGTGATCCTATACAGATACTACTCGCTGTTAGTTTTGTACCATCTGCAGTATATTATCTGCTAGGTTTTGAACGAATACCCTCTACCGTTAGGCATATCGATAAATTCCTCAGAAGTAGAATGTCTGAAATTACTTTTAACCCTGATCGACTCAAGGAAATATTGAAAAGCACGATCGTATAACTGCTGCGAGACAACCGAGAAAAATTCTCCCTGAGTAAGCTGTTGTTCCATTTCTAATTTTCATGAAAAATGACAGTAGATAAAATATAAATCAATGACCCTGCCAGGCTTCGCGACACCTGACGCAAACACAACTAACAAATTTGCAGTCTCCGTTTAAAAAAGCTGTTAGCCACAGTGGACAACAAGAATATTGATTCTAACTATTGATTAACACTTCGGACAGTGTTTGATGGCTTACCTACTGAGAATAACGGTTTCACTGATCTCAGTACGATCGCAACGCTTGCCGAAGCACACTAGAGGCCCACGATAAATCAAAGGTTTCAGACTATGACCTCAAAAAGGTCGGGACTCGGGAAAAAGCACAAAGTATAGTAATCCTCGCATCATTTGTGAATTTCTTACTTCCGAGCGAGCGGGTTCGGGGAGGGTTGGGGTGGGGTAAAAATTTACGACTCCTGCAAGGATTGCTATATATGTATAAATATAAAGTTAATTGTCAGCTTTCTTGAAAGTGCGAGCGCCTCCACTCCCTTTGAGATAAAATATCTATAAAGAGTGTTTATTTCTAGATAAATTTCTGCTATTAGGAATCTGACCGCTATGGAAGTAACCGAGCTGCTCAAAGAGTACGAAAATGGAAACAGAGACTTTGCTGGCGCTAACCTTAGCGGAGCAAACCTCAGCGGAGCCATCTTGGTCGGGGTAAATTTTTCGAGGGCTAACCTATCGGGAGCTAACCTGAGTCGGGCGCATCTCACTAAAGCAGAACTCAACGACGCAAACCTTTACAGGGCAAATCTGAGTTTTGCCAAAATGGGTCAAGCCAGACTAGCGGACGCAGATCTCACGAAAGCCAATCTCAGCGGAGCTTTCCTCGTCAAAGCAAAACTGCCCAGGGCAAAGTTGAGTGGCGCCCAACTCATAGGTAGCAACCTGGCGATGGCCATCCTCTGGAACGCCAATTTGTGTACAGCCGACCTGCAATTCATCAACCTGCGGGGCGCAAACCTCACGGGAGCAAACCTTAACTGGGCCAACTGCGGAGGGGCAAAACTCAGCGGTGCAAAGCTTTTTGGCGCTCAACTAACAGGCATCTATCTCAGCAAAGCTTACATCAATGGCATCGACCTGAGCAGGACGGATCTCAATGGGGTCAACCTGAGCGGAGCCAAACTGAACGGGGTAAACTTGGAAGGCTCGAACTTGTTAGCTGCCAATCTCAGCGGGGCTCAGTTGCGGGGCGTCAAGTTGATGGGAGCAGATTTAACCAGGGCAAATCTGGTGGGAGTTTCTTTGGTGCAGGCAAACCTTGATTGGGCTAGGCTGTGCTATGCAGACTTGAGCGAAGCCGACTTGAGCGGGGCAACATTCACGGGAACCAACTTTGAGGGTACTCAGTTAGCCGGATCAACAATGCCCCCATCTTTGAGCAATGATGTCTACTTAACTACAGCACGTGGTGTCGCAGCTTAGGCAACGCCAAAAATTAATTTCGCATCCGAGTGGACGACTCTCGCATTGGTTTAACTGTTTGATGCAGACATCATTACTTTTGTGAGAGTGTTGCACCGGCAAGAAATTTACTGATATTTGCGAGAGTTTGTAGCATGACCATTGAGCTCACCCAATTAATTTTGCGACTCGCAAAGCAGAGGTAATGGCTCCTTCGTGCAAACCATCCCCCAAATAAGCTCCTGCATGATAAGTGTTGTTTTCGCCATTAGTCTCGATAACTTCATTTCGATAGCGAAAAGACTCGACATTATATAGCGGCGTGTGATGTTTCTGAATGTGAATAATGTCTTTTTTGGCGATCGACTCCTGCAGTTGAAAAGCTAAACTGTACTCTCGTGGGGATGAAATGCCGCAAAGCTGATTCAAGCTCGCATTATATCCCCATCCCTTGTCCGTCTCGAAAAAATCAAATTCTGATAACTTGCGGATACCGTAGCGATCGTACATTGATGTATCCGAATGCAGCACAGTCGTTGCATAATTGGCTTTCCACGCCGAAAACCGCTTCGTTTCCGCATCCGTCGGGTCAGACAACAGCCTCATCACTTGGTCTGGTGGCATCGCAAAAACCACCTTATCAAATTCCTGACTCTCCCCATTAGAAAGCACAATTTTTACAGCATCAGCACTTCTGAAAGTCTGGGCAATCTCCACATTCAGCCGTATATCGCCCTTAAACCGCTCCAGAATCTTTTCAATGTAAGAATACACCCCGCCTTTAATCCTCACCCAGTTGACCAAGGCATAGTCGCGCAGAACAGGCAGCGCCAATTCGGCCGGAAAATTGTCGAGGGATTCAAACGGTATCGAGTAGCTGTACATCGTCAGCAACTTCAGCCAATAATTGCGGATGTTGGAGCTTTTCAAACTCTGAGAAAGCGGCACATCGTAGAAATCGTGCTGTTTAGCAAACCGCATTTTTAAAATAAATGCAGCCGAACGAGCGTAGATACTATCGAGCCGCAAATACTCGAGCAGGCGTTGGATTCCTGTAAAATTTTTCCTGATAGAGACCTTAGACAAAAAGTGATCGCCATCTTTAAGAAACAGCGCGGAACCAATCTGCACGGGTTCTAATTCAACGCCTAGCTCCTGCATAAAAGCCACGAAATTGTAAAACACAGTGGGAAATTCCAGCACCCCATTTTCTAATATTTCATTGCACTCGGATTGATTGGGCGCAACATTTTTGTTGAGCGTCCGAATGTGTCCGCCTAAAATCGGCTGCTTTTCCAACACAGTGACGTGATGCCCCTGTTTATCGAGCCAGTAGGCTGCTGCCATACCGCTCGCTCCGCCCCCAACAATTGCAATTCTCATAGTTCACTCCTAGATTGATAGAAGGAAGAAGGAAGAAGGAAGAAGGAAGAAGGAAGAAGGAAGAAGGAAGAAGGAAGAAATTCTTGTTTCCAGGTAGAACCTGGGAACGCATTTCACTCTTGCTATGCCTGGTCATTTTTAAGAGGAGGCAGAGCCTCCAGAAATTCATTCCTTGGCAGAGCCAAGGAACGAGATAATGAGAGCAGAAATGAGAGATTTTTAAGAACAGGCAGAGCAAGAGTGAAATTCATTCCTTGGCTTTGCCAAGGAACGAGAGAAACAGGAAAATAACCAATTGCCAATTTTCCTTAGCCTAAAATCGCATCGCCGGATAAACGTTGATAAAGCAGCGCCCCCGTCCAAAATGTCGGCGCAAAGCCTGGATAGCCCGAGGAGGCGTTGCAGAAATAGAAATTGTTGAGGGATGTTTCATGATTTAGTCGATCGACCCCCATGTTGCGCGGCGTCAGGCTGGAACCGTAGGAATTACCGTTAGGACACCAACAGAAGCGCTCGTTAGTCGTCGGACTTCCGGTAACATGAAAGACCATGTGTTTGCGGAAATTCGGAACATAGTGTTTTTCAACTACATCTAAAATCGAGTCCAGAATCTCTTGTTTCTTCTGTCTGTAAGCTTTGCGATCGCTATCCCAAAGTTGTTTAAAATAGCTGTAATTAGCAACAGTCAGAAATTCGACAATTTGACAATCTTCTGGACAATCCCCCCGCGCTTGGGTCAGTAAAGTTGGCGTTGTAATTGCAAAGCTCGGACGAGAAAAATCATTTTGCTCATACATTTGAGCAAAAGCTTCATTTAGATCCAGGTGTTCCGAATGAAACGTATTCCACTTGCCAAATCCATAGTCTCGGAGATCGATATCTTTGACAACGCAGTACACCATGTAGTTAGATGCAGAATACTCATAGTTGAGTTTCCGCCGCACTTTTTTAGAGAACAGTTCCTCTCCAATCATCTTGGCCGCTCTTTTCGGGTCAAGGTTGCAAATCACCGTGTCCCCCGTGAATTCATGGGTTTGATGCGTGGTCAAATCCATCGCTTCAACTCCTGTTACTGTTCTGTTTGTCACCCTAAAATTCGTGACTTCATGGTTTAATAGAACTTTCCCCCCGTTGGATTCAATGACATTAACTAAAGAATTGATGACAGCTTCAAAATGCTGGGTCGGGTAAAATGCGCCTTCTTGATACCCTCTAAACAAGGCAATCCAAGCATAGAAAGAAAGCTGATTTGGAGGCAGCAAAAAGTCCGGCCATTGCAGGGCTAATAGGGTTTGGGCGGCTTGCGGGAGTTGGAACTTGTCGAAAACGTCCTGAAGTGTACTGTTGAGGTGTTGGACGGCACAGAATACGTCACCGAAATTTTTGAGCAATTCAATTGGTTTGACGGGAGGAGCGAGTTTTCTGAGTCCGTTGCCGGTTTTCTCGACTTCGTTGACGAATTGGCGAATTCTCTCGCCCGCTTCGGGAAACAGCGCCGACAATCTGCGGATCAGTTCCTCTGGTTCCGAGGGAATATCCAGCGCATACCCAGGCATTCTCATGTGGTCGTAGCCATTCGGATCGTACCGTTCAAAGGTGACATCTCGATCGAGACCGAGTTTTTTGAGAACTCGATTTACTGTATGTCCTTCGCCGCAGTCCCAAACGTAGTGGAATTGGGCATTAAAGGTGTACTTTTTGGCCATCGTAAAGGTGTGACCAAAGCCTCCGGGGTGCTCGTGAGCTTCGAGGATGTGTACGGTTTTGCCAGAGTTTGCCATCAAAGCTCCGAAAACCAGTGCTGATAAACCACTGCCGACGATGAGGTAATCTGTTTTCATGGTAAATTTCCTCGATCGATTGAATGGGGCGATCGTTGTCTATTTAAACTAACTATCAATTCTGAGAAAATTCTGAAGTCCAGCAACAATTTTTTGAGGCGCGCTGGTTTAAGGATTGTATTAAACCCTGAGTACGGTTGCTGTTAAGCTTAATTAACCTGTTGTGGATAGAACTTATAGCTTCCGAGGCGGACTGGAAAGCCCGCCCCACAAGGGAAGAAACCGGGTTTATACCTTTGTTCTTAGTCTTAAGGTATAGAGTAGCCTACCTAATTAGGAGTATCTTAATTAGAGGCGCGCTCGCTTATTTGTTCGGCACAATCACATCAAAAAAAGCATCCTCCAAATCATAACCAAACATCTGCGACATCGCCATCAACTTCGATTTACTGGGGATTCCCTGCTGATTCAACCAATCAGTCAACACAAAAATTTTGTTCATCAAAAACATTTCCAAAGCTTCAGGATTGTACTGAATACCTTGGGTTCGGTGGAACTGGTGCGGCACCAACATTGCGGCATAGCGTGCCAATTCTCCCGCTTTCCAATCCAGCAAAAATGGCAGCCAAGGGTAACAAGCATCCAAGCGAATAAACCACAGCCGCACTTCGGGAATTTCTGAAATTTCTCGCGGATCTAACTCTTCGCGCGGATACTCAATTTCAAATTGTAGCTGTTGTTCGTTTTGGGCGATCGCTCCTTCGGCCAGCCACTTTTCAATCACAGTCCGCACCGGAGACAAATCTAAACTGTTTATGCGATCGGCATCTATCGCTATCATAATACTCATAAAATTTCAACCTTCTTATAGCATTAAGTTTTATCTATAATACCACCAATCACCAATTACCAATTATATCAAATCGGTTAACTTCCCTACACCACAACTCTTGCAGACATTCGCAAAATATTTTGAAAAGCATCGGTGTTAATCCCGATTAATCTGCGGTTTCCGCCTTGCCTCAAAGATTTATGCAAGATTTTCTACTACTCGTTGTCCAACCATCACCCATTTTTCCCAAACTTGCTATCTTGCAAAGAATTACCAATCCCCTGGATAATTCCCCGCCCGATCAAACCAATTCCCCGCCCTATAACCTGAGTCAAAACGTAAACAACCCCAGCACCCAACAGCGAAATAACCGCGCGAACTCTAGGTGCGATCGCATCCCTGGTTTCCAGCAGCAAGGTCAAGGCTAACTGCCACCCCGAAAGCTGTGCTAACTCCACATTTCTCGGAGCATAAATAGAAATTTTCTTAATTCCAGAATCGCCCAAAACAAACAGCCAAAGCCTGCTTTCAAAAATAGCTTTCGGTTCCACAAAATATCTATCCCAGCTATATCTCCACGACAAATCATTCCGAAATCTCTCAATTTCTCGCGTGGAAATCAACTTACCATCGTAAAAAATTTGCTTAATTTCTTCAATATTTGCCAAATTATTTAATAGAGGCTGTACCACTCCGCTAGCAACTTGTATTGCCAAATTTTCTAACAAAGCTTCAGCTCGCTGCATTGCTTCTGGGCTGCCAGAAACACAAGAAATATTGTCAACTGTTAGAGGAATTTCAAATAGCAAATGTGCAAAAAAATCAACGGTCATCGGTATTTTGTCAAGAATTTCTGCTGCAACTACATCAGCATCTGCCAGCAGCATCGGCACAACTTCTACGCCGCTGCCTGCCAAGAGATAAGCAGCGCTTCCCCCTTGACTTTCTCCCAGTTTTAAGCTTGCTTGACTGCCATCAAAAACCCGATTTTCTCCTGTTTGCAGTGTATAGTATCTGCCAAAAAAATCTATGATTGTCGCCTCCCACAAATTCCGTAAAATAGCAGGCATTTTTTGCGACAATTGAGTTGGCTGCACTTGCGAAAAACGCAATTCCTCCAGCAAATCCTTTAACTTCCGCAGGATGGAACTCATCAATTCATGCTTTTTGGGCGATCGCAAAATATCGATTTCCAAAGGCAAGCCAGTCAAATTCACCAACTCAAACTGCAATTTAGCCGCCACCGAGTCAAACAAGCTACCTTGCCAATTAGTTGCAACCACCAAAGATTCAGCCGAAACTTGGGAATTCGCTAATTGCGATTGAGAATTATTTAACAAATTCTCGCCTCTAATTTCTTCTTTCTCCCCTCTGCCTTCTCTCCTGTGCCTTCTGCCTTCTGCCTTCTCTCCTTTTCCTTCAAATAATAACTGATTGACAATCCAACGAGCTGCCAGCAATTCTCTGCGGCGCCCGCTGAGGACAACCCCATCTAAAATAGAGGGCAAATCTGTCGGCTCTGCGGCTCTGATCTCTTGCAAATCAGCTTGGACAACCGCCAAAGTTGCATCTATTTCCCGTAGTCCAGAAAGACAAAAATAAGCCAGCATTTTTTTGTGTACTGGCGTATCAACTGTCGAATTACCTGCATTTTTATCTGCAATTGCTGCGGAGTTTTCTACTATTTGAACCCCCGCTGCATTTATTTCTATTCCGGAGTTAGCTGCCGTATCCGTCCCCCAATAAGTGCGACCAGATGCCACCGCGCGAATAGCTTCGATGGTCAAGGAAATATCTCTACCTTTAGGACAATAGCCATTCGCGCCCGTAGCCTGTACCGTCGCCAACAGCTCCGGTGTCAGCGGCCCGCCTAGCAGCAACAGGGGCAGGTTGGGGTACAAACTTTTGAGTTCGCGACAAAATCCCAGCGCCTCTGTTTGACCCGATCGCAAATTTAAAGCCTCAACAGCCAAAATTACCAAATCTGCGGGTTTCTTGGCTGCTACCGATTCGAGCGAGCGAGCTTCTAGAACTCGCAAAGCCTCGGTTCCCCTTGAAACCTCTGCGACAACTTGCAAGTCTGGATACTGCTCGCAAGCGACTCGCAGCCCCAGCCGGAAAATCGGGTCGCCATCGATCGTCAGCAGTTGGAAATTACTCACTTGATTTTAGATTGGAGATTTTAGAGCTCGATCGCGCGAAAACCCAATTACTCGGGGAGCAAATTAGCATCAGGAGGCCCAGCAGATTCAGGAATCGAGGGCGGCGCTGGTTCCGGAGCCGGAGGAGGAGCTGGTTCCGGTTCCGGAGCCGGGGCCTCTTGTCTCGCGGGCGGATAGTAAGGTTCCGGCTCTGGAGCGGGCGGATAGTAAGGTTCCGGCTCTGGAGCGGGCGGATAGTAAGGTTCGGGAGCCGGCTCTCTAGCAGGCGGATAGTAAGGTTCGGGAGCCGGGGCCTCTTGTCTCGCAGGCGGATAGTAAGGCTCTGGCTCTGGCGCGTACTCCTCCTGTCGCGGAGCTGGCGCGTACTCCTCTGCTGGAGCTGGCGCGTACTCCTCCTGTTGCGGAGCCGGGGCGTACTCCTGTTGCGGAGCCGGGGCGTACTCCTGTTGCGGAGCCGGCGGCGGTGCACTGTTGGCTCTAAGTTCAGCACTCCAGCGCCCAATCGCACTGGCAGCCTCTGAATACAGCGCTCTACCGTAACCGATTTGGGAAGCCGTATCGATCGCCGCTCCTAGACTGCCTTGAGATGCCAATTCCGAAGCTCGATCCAGAATCGGTCTGTCTTGAGCAACTTGCAGTTCGCTCACCCACTGATAGACATTATCCTGAGCTTTGGCGTACAAAGTCCTACCGCTCTTAATTGCCGAAGCTTTTTCAATAGCAGCGCTAAGTTTTCCTTGCTTCGCCAAGGCGATAGCTTCATCCAAAAAAGGCTGATCTTGAATAACTTCTATGCGTTTCGTCCACTGAGCCAAGAGAGTTTGCGCCTCTATCCTGCGGGGGCGGTTTTGAGCGATCAGGAGTAGCTGAGCCATGCCGCCCTTGAGTCCTTCAACCGTTTGCGGTTCTGCCAACTGCTTCGCCAGAGTCACAAAAGATTGGTCTTCAATCCGCTGAATTTCCCGACGCCAAGCAGCCACCAAAGTTTGAGCGTGAACCCGCCGTGGCTGCTTAAGTCCGATGGTTTGCGCTTGCTCGATCGCGAGTCCAAACGTCCCTATCTGACCGAAACTAGCGATCGTGCTCGCCACTTGCAGACGCAGCAAATCTTGAAACTGCACCTGCAAATTTTCAATTTGAACTTGAGCTTGCTTGTACAGAGGGCGACCCGGAGCAATTTGGCTAGCAGCCCCCTGCCCTTCCAGCAAGCTAAAAATGTGTTGTGGCAGCGGTGTTGATATCGACTGGTTCCACGTCACTGCCTGAGCCCTACCCAACTGCATCAAATCTTGAGCTTCCGCAAACAGCGGCGAATCCTGCGGCACAACAGAAGCAGCCTCGATCGCCCCCGGCAGGTCTTTTGCCCCCAACCGCTTAGTAGCCATTGCCAGCAAAGTCCGACTCCAGCCCTCAATTTCCTTCTCAGCTTTAGCGCGGGCAAAAAGCTGCGAGTCTATTTTACGAGCCAGGACGATCGCCTCAGCGAATTTTTGCGGAGTTCCCTCCGTCGCCAAATCTCTAGCCTCTTGCAAGCGCTGCCAGCCGTTTCTTTCCAAAGAAATCTGCTGGATCAGCTCGTTGTACCGTTTCTGACTCCAGAAAACATTTTCCAGCTTGAACAGAGCTTGAGCATAATCCCAAGCCTTCCTTAAATCCTCACTTTTCAAAGCTGCTAGGGCTGTATCGTAGAGTTTTTGGCCCTCCTGCCAATTTTTTTCCCAAGCAGTAACAGCCTCCTGTACCTCTGGGTAAGACCGACTGGTTTTCGGAATTTTCGCCACAATCTCCAGAGCACCTTTCAAATCGCCTCTCTCAATTTTTGCCCTGGCAAATCCCAGAATGGCTTTCGACCATTCCCCTATCAAATGTTGACCCTGCGAGTATAGCGGATGTTCTTTCGGCCAAGCCTGCACCAATGCCATTGCCGATTCTAGCTGTTCTAGCTTGCCCGACTTAGCAGCTTGTTGAGCGCAGTAAAGTCGCTCTCCGTCCGCCGCCAGCGGCGACAGTTGCTGGCAATTGGGCGGTGGCGGCATCGTCAGCAACCACAGAAATGCAGCGGCACCGGTTACTCCAAATCCCACCAGGAGACTCAGCCAGATAAGCTGCCACTGCCAAAAAGTTCTTTTTCCCTCGGTCGGCAGCGCCGTTACTGAGGAACTCGCATCGCCTGTCGCCTCTGCACTGAACTGTGCCGTCGGTTTAGGGGATGGGTTGTATTGCGGTGGTGTGTGGAATTGGTCAGATTGTCGTCTCGCCATTACTTCAGCCTGTCCTGTAATGCGCACTAGAATGTGACACTCCCACATCAAATCTATAGATTGTGATGTCGGCTTCTGACTCCTGTTAAGGAGATCGAGAACTTCCTTCAAGGTACTGGCAATCTTTCCCTCTACGGCGTTTTATAGTGAGGTTCGTGTCTGGCCCCACTGGTTGCTTCCGAGTATTTTAGGCTCTCGAAGCACGTAAATCATACCAGTTATCAAACAGTTATTAACAGATTCCGGGGCCGTTTAGCAGAAAAAACAGTAGAAAGCCCCGTCAGTCCATCAATTTTAGATTTTAGATTTTAGATTTTAGATTTTAGAATTGACTGTGCACATGAATTGTGGGAGGGATTCAACTAAGCTCTCATATTAAATCCGGGTCAGAAATTCCCTGATCGGACTCAGCGGTTGAAACCCCAACTACACAAACTTTGCTCCACTCCAAGCCGATTAAAAAATAAAGGGGGTATTAAAGCCGGATTTGGTCTACACTTTTACCTGTAGGGGATAGGATTGATTTTTTTGGTTTAGTCATAAATTTTATTCCCGATCGCCAAACTTGCCGATCGAGTTTCATTTTTCTGTTTTCCTTTTTTTCTACTGTGCCGAATTCCGGCGGGCGACGCAAAAAAAACGATCAAGCGCAGCTAAATACTTGAATCATTTTATACGACCGACCGGCCCAGCACAAACATCTGTTTTGCTTCCAACAGCGGCGGCTTTATCGGTTACGAAGCCTTTGGCGTATCGGTGACACTCGATGCTTGCGTAGCGGACTCGGCCGAGCGATATCCGTAGAAATCTATCCGGTAGTCTACAATTCGGACACCAGTTTGCTGTTGGATTTGCTCGATCAAGTCGATCGGCAATTCCACATGAACGTCCAGAATCTGAGCCGTATCAAGACAATTGACGTGAGAGTGAGAGTCGCTGACATTGCCGTACAAGCGTCCCTCTGAGCGTTCTATGCACTCAATAATCCCTTCTCTCGACAAAGCTTCTAGATTTTGATAGACAGAAGTATGACCGATCGAATGCGCTTGTTTGTTGAGGCGATCGTAAATTTCGCGAGCCGAGAGGTGTTCTTTTGCCTCCCACAAAAGTTCTAGAATAAATCGACGCTGGCGGCTCAAGCGCATTCCCATCGCCTGACAGCGGTTTAAAGCATCTTCTAATGAACGAATTGGTTTCACAGCTACCGCCTTATAAAGCCTGCTCGATTTTTAATTCTGGTACAATATTGCACGCCTACATATCCACTCATTCTAACGCAGGGTTGCCCAACAGTAGAAGGTAGAGCGCAAAAATCTCGAATGAGTGAATTTTTTCGAGTTGCTGCTCAACTCAGGCTGCCAGCACCCCCAGAAAATTATCCGCTTCAAAAATATTGCTTTGACTCTATCTTCTACTGCAACAAGTCCTAGTTCGAGGATTTGATGGCTTGAACCAGTAACTTGGCGATTTCGGAGAGTTGCTTTTTGTTGAAAGTTTTGAGCAAAAGCTTGACTACCGCCTTCGGTTCGCCCGGAAGTGCAACTTGCTTCGACGCTGCTGCTGCTGGGGCTGCTGCTGGGGCTGCTGCTGGGGCTGCTGCTGGGGCTGCTGCTGGGGCGCTTACCTCTGCTGGTTTTGGGCTTGCTGCCAAAAGTAGCAAATTTTTACTCGGAACGATCGCCTTGACTTTCCCCCCTTGCACCAAATCCCCAGCTTCCTTGAGTTCTTTGATAATCAGCGGAGCTAAGACTTTATACGAGTTTTTGGGATTAACGATGGCGGCTCTAGCTGTTTTAACTAAATTTTGCCAAGTCTCAATTTTACCTCCCAACTTATAGAGGCGAACGCAAACAGCCGTCAACTCGGCGCGACTAGCAACCGATTCTTTCTGCTTGAACACCTGCAACATTTCTTTCAATAAAGTCATCACTTCAACAGCAAAATTCGCCGGCACGGCGCCCGCTGTTGGAGCGGCGGGCGCTCCAGACCTAGCAGCAACCGCCTGCACTTTGCCCGACGCCAATTTATTGAGGTGAGTTTCCAGTTGAGCAAAAACAGGCATCACCTGCTGCACGAGTTTTTCTCCCTCTTCATTCCTCAAGCCGAAAGGCCCCTCCAGTCGCCCCAGCAAGTCCTTAAGCGTATCAACTCCCTTTAAAAATAGCGATTCTGCCGTTTGGTCAACCTGCTTGACGGGCCCGTCCTTGAGCACCTTAAAACAATCTTCCAAGCGGTGAGCGGTTGTTTTAATACTATCTAAGCCGAGCATAGCCGCCCCTCCTTTAACGGAATGGGCGGCTCGAAACATCTCTTGGACGCTTTCGGGGTCTTTCATCGTGGACTTCAAATCCACTAAACCATTTTCTAGAGTATCGAGGTGCTCCTTAGCCTCCTCTATAAACAAACGCATAATTCGGTCTTGCTGATCTGACACGACAGTCCTCCTAACAATCTCAGCACCCTCCAGAAAGCACCCTCTTCGCGGGAGAGAACGCGACTCCTGGCTAAAGTCGGAAGCTCCCATGCAAAACATTCTAGCCTGCCTCAGCTAGCAGACTCAAAATACTGGTGTTGGGGCAATTTTAGCTCTAAAACTGGTGCGGTGGAGATTGAGCCTAGAGTTCTGAGGGAGTATCTGGAGCGACTTCAATACCCATTCCTTGTTGCATCATCTGCTGAGCCGTAATCAAGTCGCTTAACTCCTTGACTTCGACGCCGATGTCTTGGCAAGCCTTTTTCAGTTCCCGCTCGAAGGTGTTGAGGTCGCTCCCGTAGCCGCAAAGATCCGCGGCTGTGGCGATTCCTTGTTGGGCGTTAGCTTTAGCGCAGTCGATCAATTCAATGCCTTTGAGGGGTTGGGAGGATGCCATAATTTCAAGCCACAATTTATCTTTTCTCCCACTGTAGCTAGAAGGTTGAGGTCGATCGATCTATCGAAAGGCATGAAAAATCCTGCCTGTGCTGAGTGTTGCCAATTCATAGCTATTTTTTGGGAGTTGCTGCGAAGATGGCCGTAGTTGGGATTTTCTAACCCTTACTGTGCCTAACCTATATTGGGTCTTGGATGCAGGTACACAGTAGACTTGAATTGCAAGCATTCGCTCTCCTATCTTCAAATTATCCGCGTTGCATCTGCGGTTTCCCTATCAATCAAAGATTTATGCAATAAGTCTACTATCTTCACCATGCAGTATGGCCGCAGCTACTACGGAAAGCGGAGCAAACTGCACGGCAGCTACTTCCAGCCGGGGGGTTGGGATTTTCCGAGTGACGAGGAACCTCACTACAAAGATTTTTTATATTTCTCCTTTGGCGTTGGCATGACTTGCCGACGTTGCAGATGTGCAGACCACTTCTCGTTCGACGAGGTATCTCGTGCTTTTTCACAGCGTGCTATCGTTCTTTTTTAACACCGTTATTTTGGCTATGAGCGTGAATATTATTGCTGGATTGAATGGATAGGATTCAGTAGCAGATGCTGCATTTTTTTGTTGATTGGCGATCGGATCTTAATTTTGGGCGCTGGTTAAATCTCGAGCTTGGTTCTACACATCTTGCATCAACTGTTTTGCAAAAGTCGCTAACAGTTCTGCACGCTTATTCACAAAATCAGCAAAATCATCATTGCAAAATTCCTGTGGGCAAAAAGCATTTGTTAAAATTTCTTTCAACACATCATCATTGGGCATGATAGTGATATACTCAGACGGTTTCTTTCGCCCTATTTTCTTGTTTTCTGAACTGTTCAAAAAACAGAAGTTGGCAAGACAATTAATCTTTTCGTCAGAAGTGTTTAAATCTCTCAAGTAAGCTTTGGGATAAATATGATGAAACTCTGCTCGGTTGTACTTTTGCAAAACTTTATCTAAATCAATTAATGAACCGGACAAAAAAGTCTTTGGATTATTGTTTGCTAACATCAATATAAATGTCTTAGTATTTGCACTAGCTAACCTAAAATAATTAGTTTTGAAGAAATCCTTACTTAGATCGTGAGAAATATCTCCAAAAGTATTCACCTCACCATTTTTAAGCTTTTGTATTTCTTCTATATCAGTTATGGCAGTTCTTTTAGGCCTACTACCATATCGGTTGGTAAAGCAAGATCGCCAAAACCACTTTTTTAATCTGGCATTAACGTTTGAGTCATAGGACACTTGCTTGCCATCAGGTTCTGCGAAGAAGGTACATAGAGGAATGATCAACGCAGAGGATGGTAAGTTCTTAAGGGACATAACCTTCAACTGTATTCTTAGAAAGTCGATAGCACCCAAAATCCCATTCCTGACCTTGGGAAATGCTGCTCTGATTTGTTGACCATTCAATTCTAAGAGATTATCTGGAGTAGGATCTTTCATTAATATAGCCGCCGCACATCTCAATATCAAATCAGCATCCTCACCGACTTGAGAAAATCCGAACTCTTCAAGTTCTTCTTTCAATTCTTTGAAACTCTCTAATAAATCGAAATCGTCATTCCAAGTCCAGGCTGCAAGGAGTTGAAGAGTATCAAGTTCCATCCCTAGTCTATTAACGCGCTCAAATACAATTGCAACAATTGCTCTATCATCCGTCTTTAAAATTTGAGCAGGAATAGATACTTCTTTAAATTTCTCTTGAATTCTATCTAAACGTATAATTGGCTCAATAGTAAATTTGGTAGTTGCATCTCTATATCTAACAGAGTCAAATAAAACGCTCAGAGGAAAGTGTTTAGATGAATCAACATCGATCTCCGAAAGAGCCAAAAACTGACTTTCTTGTACATCCTCTTGTGCTCCCAAATCGAAATATATTCCAAGCCATGCACTATCGAAAGTTGGCTTTAGTTCGGTCTGAAAAACAGAAAATATTGATGTGAGCCTTTGCTGACCGTCTAAGACATAATCAATTGGGTAATCTTCTTTGGGTTGTGGAAGTTCAAATTGACCCAGCTTTCTCTCTACAGAAAGCTTGTATTTAGTTCGCCAAAAAAGTAATGAGCCAAAAGGATAATTTTTGTAGATACTGTCCATTAGATATGCAACTCTATCCATATCCCAGACAAAACCTCGCTGGAAAGCAGGAATCCGAACACTGCCACTACTTACAGCATCCAGCAACTGCCTGATAGAATAGGATTGATACTCCATATTTAAGCCTTACTCTCGGTAAATGTTTACGTACCACTATATCATCAAGCAATAATCATGATTGAATTTTCCTCTCTACGAAGCCACGATCAGCCTTTTAGTAATGGCAGAAGCAACTGTAAATACGCGGTCTAACAACCCGCTCGGCGGACGGGCCAAAGGTATTGGTGATATTGCAAATGCTGCCTGCCGCCGCTTATCTTAGTCGTTAAGTAGCTTAATCTCTCGGTGAGAGCAGCATTTAAATACTATTTATCAGCCTTCGAGATCAAGCTACCGTAATCTGATCTGTAAGACAGTGCTTTGGGCTTTTTGGGGAGCGATCGGCTTCAAGGGTTGTTGCTGATTTCTACGATCGCTTCTCGTTGACGCGATCGTTCTATTGCATCAGGTAAAGTGGCACTTAACAATTGTCGCAGGTTACGGTTTGTTACATTGCCACAGGTCAACCACAAAATTTGAGGGGGCGCTCCTAATCGACATACCAAATCGATGAAGTCGCTGTCTTTGGTCATAATCACAGCTTTTTCGGCTTGTGCTGATTCAAAAATTTCGGTATCTTGGGCATCTCGCAGTTGAATATCTCGCAACGCAACCGCTTCTAAATTAAAGTTATCTGTCAGTCAATTTGCCAGAGTTGGTGGCAGTTGAGCATCGATCCATATCTTCATGCCGTCAGTCTTGGGAAATCGGTACGTCGTGCAGCAAACAGCAAGCAAGCTTGAATATCTGCAAGCTCCAAGTCCGGGAAATCTTCTAAAATCTCAGTAACGCTGACGTTCTCAGCCAGCATTTCTAAGATGTCGGTGACTCGAATTCGCATTCCTCGAATGCAGGGACGACCACCACACTGACCGGGGGTTTGGGTAATGCGAGTTAACAAGCCAGTCGTTGAGTTCATCAGGGGTTGCCTGTAAGTTGCTTTGTTCGTCTCCATCTTACTGAGTAATCATCTCGAAAGCAGGTTTTTGCGTAAGTCCTGATTTCTCTTGCCAAGTCGAAGTCATTACGAGTATGATTTAACAAGAAGCAAAACAGACAGCCGCCATGAGGATCGAAGAAATACCCCTCAACCAGATTCGCCGCCCCCTGCCGCGAGTCAACGACCAAACCAAAGTCGCCGCCCTCATGGAATCCATCCGCGAGGTAGGTTTAAGCGAACCCATCGATGTGCTAGAAGTAGATGGCCAGTATTACGGATTTTCCGGCTGCCACCGATACGAAGCTTGCCAGCGTCTCGGTTTAGAAACTATCCGCTGTAAAGTACGCCGAGCTCCCCGTGCCGTGTTGCAGATGCACCTAGCCTGAGCCTCTCAACAGAAATTCACAACAGTCAAATATTCGATCGCCCAAAGCTTTCTAAGATATTCGATCGACAATCACTAATAACAAGCTAAAAACCTATGACTACCAACAATCACAAACAACATCTTTACCCCACCCGCATCGATATGTCAGCCGCCACCCGCTCTCAAGTAGTGGGGCTGCTAAACGCCACGCTGGCAACGACTCTGGACTTAAAAACTCAAGTCAAGCAAGCTCACTGGAACGTTAAAGGCATGGACTTCTACCAGTTGCACTTGCTATTTGACGAAATGGCAACAGAACTCGAAGAATACATCGATTTGGTTGCCGAACGGGTAACTGCTTTGGGCGGTTTGGCTGTAGGAACAGCCCGCACAGCCGCCGCAGATTCGATCCTGCCAGAGTTTCCGTTCGACATTTTAGATGGGAAAGAATATGTGACGGCTTTGGCCGATCGCTACGCACCCTACGCCAAACACCTGCGAGTCGCCATCGACAAAACAGACGAACTCGGCGACGCCGATACAGCGGATCTGTACACCGAAATTTCGCGGACAATTGACAAGCGTTTGTGGTTCCTAGAAGCGCATTTGCAAGGTTCTGCGACAACTGCAACAGCCACCGCCCGGGAAAAAGTAGCCGTCTAATAGCAAGCTTTCAATAATTGAACTTGCATCGGAATAAATTGCGAAACTCTTGTGGGGCGGGCCCAACAGCCCGCCCCAAAAATGTATTTCGTTAATGCTCCTGACAGCTTAGGATCGAGAATATGTCCATTTATTAATTTGGATGAGTTTTTCGTGACTGCCAATATTCCAGATTATTCTCCTCAACTGCAACGCCTGATGCAACAGGCGGGGCTTTCGAGCGATCGAGAACTCAGCCAAAAAGCAGGAGTTTCCGATATCCAGCTAAGTCGTCTGCGTCGCGGCTTAGCTTTGCAAACCCGAGCCGACATCCTGCTCAAAATCAGTCAAGCTTTACAAATTTCCTTAACCGAACTGCTCGCAACCTTGGCGCCAGACTATGTAGAGTTAGAACAGGCACCACCGACAGCCGTAGAACAAGAATATCAGCGCCTGCAAGCTTCGCTCGAACAGCAGCGAGAATCTTTGCTGCAGGAATTCCAGCTATCTAGCGTGCAAATTTTAGAATCTTGGATGTTGCAGTGGCCGACTGCTGCGAGCAAAGCTCAGGAAAATCACAACTTGCGGGCTCAGAAACTACTGCCCTTGCTGCGGCCCGTCGAGCAGTTATTGGAGCATTGGGGAGTGGAGTCGATCGCCCCAGTCGGAGCCCAGATTCCCTACAACCCCCAACAGCACCAGCTCATGGAAGGAACAGCCGAGCCCGGAGAACCCGTCAAAGTCCGCTACACAGGCTACAGACAAGGGGACAAACTCCTCTACCGCGCCAAAGTTAGCTTGGTTTGAGCTATTGTAATTTGTCCATTAGTTGTCATTCTGAATAACAAGGATAACCCTATGGCTCAAGTAATTGTAGCCGATGTAGCGGCCCCTTTTTTTCTGTCACAAACTGGTAATATCTTGGTTTTTGCCAGCATTATTCCCGTTGAGGTGCTAGTTATTTTTCTCTGTTTGAAATCGTCGGAAATTGCTATTGGTTTTTCCAGGTTGTTCGTCCCAGTTTTAGTGGCAAATATTGCTACCTCTATTGTAGGACTTCCTCTTTTATTATTTAACGATCCGTTTTCTAGAGATGGGAGTGAAACACTAATTTTACTAATTAGCAGCTTCCTGCTTTCTTCTTATATTGAATCTTTAATTTATGGCATTTTTTTCAAAACTAACAATATTCCGAGATGCCAAATCGTCCTATTTTCAGGCTTCAGCAATTTGGCGAGTTACATAATTCTTTGCTTGGCTCTTATTTCTACTTGAGGCTATAACAATGGTGGAAGTCCCTTTGTAACATCTAATCCTCCAATGATATCCTGGGAAGTGAGAAGTGACATACGAAGTTATATTAGCTGGCAGAGAAACTTCTACTATGAGAAAAAGCGCTTGGCTAATAATTGGGAATAATTAAAATCCCGAAAAAAAAACTAGATATGGATTTTATCGATATGATTTTCAGGGAGATGCAACGAAAGCTAATTTCACAGCCACGAGCAAAATAAACGATCTCAAAAGTTACCAAGTTACAATATTTATTGTTAAAGACAAGGAGCATGACAAATTCATGCAAGGCATTTGTGAAACTGACAAGCCATCTATGAAAGCTCCTGAAATACCGCAATTGGTTGATGGTGCTTTTCAATGTCCTCCTGGTTGCTCAGATAAAAGCGCTCGATTTTGATTGCGTGAACGATAAGATATCGACGGCGCAAAGAAACGAGGTTTATGACCAAAACTGTCAAGTGCTATATCTAATCCAATGCCAAACTATCAACATAAATTCCGGTTGCACCAACCAACTATTTACCTTTCTGCTATTTCCCTCTCCTTAATTCTTGGTATTGCTCACGGTTTAGCTGATGCAGCCGCGGGGTTTCTGTTAGGAAGTTTGCCCCGCACGATGTCTTTAGAGCAAGCAAGTTGGCTGATTATTCTCTACAACATTCTGGGTTTTGGCTATCAGCCATTGGCGGGAATGCTGACAGATAAATTCCAACGTCCTCGTCTAGCTGTTTTGGGGGGATTGTTTTCGCTTTTATTGGGATTAGCGATCGCTCAATGGCATTCTCAACTAGCTGTAATTTTAGCAGGAATTGGTTCGGCGGCTTTTCATGTAGGTGGCGGCGCTTTAGCATTAACTGCTACTCCTAATCGTACTACTGGCCCGGGAATTTTTGCCGCACCAGGAGTGATCGGTTTAACATTAGGTGGTGCGTGGGGATGGACGGGTTACAAAGTTAGCTTGCCAATAGTAATACTACTCGGTTTCATGATGGCGATCGTTGCCATAATTGACTTGTCAAAATATGATATGTTCTCCCATGACCAGGCTCTGTCTGGGAAGGAAACAATCGAATATATCCAATTAGATGACTGGGTGTTATTGGTACTACTGAGCGCGATCGCGCTCACTTCCACCGTCTGGACTAGCTTCCAGTTCCTCTTACAAAGGCATCTCAATCAGCTCGTTGCGATCGCCTTTGTCGCCGGTATTGCCAAAGTCTTTGGCGGTATTTTCGCACAGCGCTGGGGCTGGAGGCGCTACACAATTGTTTCCCTCACAATTGCCGCAGTTTTATTATTATTTTATCCACCAAATTACCTCACTTTAATTCTTGGTTTAGCACTACTCCAGTCGAGTATTCCTGTCACCCTCGCCGCCACAGCCAAAATTATGCCACAACAGCCAGCCACAGCCACAGGTTTTGCACTCGGACTCGCGATTATTGTGGGCGGTATTCCAGTGATGGGTGGTTTGAGCCAGATCGCTGGCATACCGGCTGTTTCCGCTTTGATTGTTATGGTATCTGCTCTGTCGCTGTGGTGGGTGTTGAAATCGAAAATTATCCTAAGTCGATGAAAAGTCGAAGATGTCAATCTCCCCCTATGGAATGCAGACAGGCCCAATACCTATAAATTCAGTCGCAAACGTATCCATTGTGGACTTTACCGCACAGCTATTGGGTGGGCAGTCAACGCCGATGCTAAGGGCGCTCTGAAGATATTGAGGAAGCATACAAGTAAGCTGAATCAGTTTCTTGGACTGTTTAGAGGCTGCTGGGCGCTGCCTTTAAGAGTGAAAATGTCTTAGAAATCCCACTCTCTTATTTGGATCGGAGTCCATCTCGCAGCTATACTAGCCTAGTCTGGCTAGAAATTCTGACATTCCCACCGCAAAATATGAGTCCTGTAGTTAAAATTATTCAGCCCTCTGGCATTTTAGACGGCACCAAGGCAAGTCAATTCCGCCAAGAGATTAGCGACCTAGTGGAAGCGGGAGCCGATGTGGTATTGATAGACTTCACTGATGTGACATTTATGGATAGTTCTGGTTTGGGCGCTTTAGTCTTAGCGCTCAAAACAGTCCGGGCCGCTGGGAGTCAATTAGTTGTCTGTTCTATCAACGAGCAAATCCGCATCTTATTTGAACTCACCAGCATGGATCGAGTTTTCGAGATATTTCCGACCCGCGATGCTTTTAATAGCAAAATTCCCTCAACTAACTAAATCTTTGGGCTGCTGCCTTCTTGCTATTTGGTCGCAGATGCAATGCAAGAAGTCAGCTAGCCAAAGTTTACCTTGAGTAAAGACCAATCATCATCAAAAACTGCTTTAGCGTTCAACTTTTGAATGTAGTTCAAAACCAGCTCTAACTGGTCGGCACTTGCACCGTTGTAAGCTGCTAACAAATCTACGAAAGGGTCAAGCCCCCAGATATTGCCGTCAGGTTGGTGGATCTCGTATACCCCGTCGCTAAAGATGTAGAGAGTGCTCAAATCCTCGACATCGCAGCAATTATCGACATAGGGGGCGTCGGGGAACATCCCGACCGGCATTCCGGGGGTTTTTAATCGCTGGATTTTAGCGGTGCTCGCAGGGGACTGGGAAATCAACACGGCCGGTGGATGGCCGGCGCTGGCATAAACTAGCTGGCGAGAAATGCGGTTGTAAACGCCATACCAGATGGTGAAATACTTGTCATTTTGGTAGCTCATCTGGAAGGTGGTGTTCAGGGCGCGCAAAACGTCGCTGGGTTTGTAGTAGTCTATGTTGGGGAGCGTGCGCGATCGCAGCAAATTCAGCACGGCCACCGAAGGCAGCGCCGCCCGCAAACCGTGACCGGCTACGTCGAGCAAGTAAATCGCCAAATAATCGGCATCTAGCCAGTTGTAGTCGAAGCAATCTCCCCCCAACTGCCGGGAGGGAATGAATTTTGCCTCGATGCTAAAAGGTTCCGTCATCGGATCTGGCAGCAGCGATTGCACGTACTCGGCGGCCTCGGCTAACTCTGCTTCCAGACTTTGCTTGGCTATTTTCAAATCTCGGCTGAGTTGGTGCAGCCTCAATCCCGCGCGTACTCTCGCCTGTAACTCGTTGAGTTCGATCGGCTTGGAGATAAAATCGTCGGCACCGGCGTCGAGGCCTTTGACTCGATCGGCGATCGAACCCAAAGAAGTCAACAAAAAGAATTGTGTAGTTGACAGATCCGGATCTGCCTTGACTCGACGGCAGACATCGATGCCGGTCAAGCGCGGCATGATCCAATCGCAAATTATCAGGGCCGGACGCAATTTTTGCGCCTGGGCTACACCGTCTTCGCCATTGCTTGCTACTGTTACTTCGTAACCCTGTTTTTTCAGGGTTCTTCTCAGCAGTTCTTGAACAGCCGTATCATCGTCAATAACCAGAATTTGAAACATGGGCACTTAGGTACTACAAGTTTTTCAAGGTCTGGGGGTCATTTAAAATATATCCTGTCAGCGCCCTTGTCTGAGATTGAGTATAGTTTATTGACATCGCTTTCGAGGTAATTGCTTTTGACAGCGGGTTGTTGAGTTCAATTTACGTTAAAATTTGAGGAAAATTTGGCGTGATCGAACTTCACTCAGTTTATACTCAGAATATAAATTTTTATAGACTTTTATTTGCCACAGTCGCTGGTTGACATGAAAGTGCTATTTATGGTATAGTGACTAACCGATTAGTGGATTAGACATCGCTCGACGGCCCACCAAAGCTAGTATCCTCAAACTACCATTCAATTTTGCCGCCGTTGTATTTTGTCTCATCGTATTTTTTCTGGTTGTATTTTGCCCACGGGCCGATGAAGAACTTCTGTGGTGAGCGTGATTGAATTAAAGGGTTCCGAAAAGTTGCCGATGCTAAAAAAAGCGGATCTTCAAGTCAATACAGGTCTGAGTGGATTAAGCTGGGTTTTGTCGTGGTTTGGACAATTGTACGACTCGCGAATTCCTACAAGTGTGTGGATACGGTGTCAGTTAGCTTTGGCTGAGGGCTTTACGAATGCGGTGCGTCACGCCCACAAGGGCAAACCACCGGATTTGCGTGTTGAGATTCAGGTGGCGGTGTTCGCTGAATCTTTAGAGATTAAAATTTGGGACTCGGGCGATCCGTTTGATTTAGAGCAAAAAATCAAAGATATTTCGGAAAAAGTCGATATTAACTCTCCGGGCGGGCGGGGTCTAAAATTGATTAAAGACATCGCAGACAGTATTAGTTATGTGAGAACGGCTGATGGACGGAACTGTTTGTCGATGGTCAAAAATTATACTCCTGTCTCAACGCCGAACAATGAAGATGATATTTTGGAAGTGGTAGAGGAAATTTCTGATTAATGGGTTCATCGGGTTTTAAACGCGGGACAGAGGATTAAGCCACAGCAGAATTGTCCGTTTTAATTCATTTAATTCTCGATACACTTCTTGTTTGACCCATTGCCCGATCGCGTCGAAGGGTGTAAAAATTTGACCCACAGGCCAGCTAACATCTTGCCCCAAGGGCGTTTGATGGTTGCCAGTCAGAGTCTGAACTGTAATCATCTCGGGAAATCGTGCTTTTAGCAGTTTTGTCAACAGCAGGGTTTGGTCGATGTTGTCGCCGTTAAATTTGACTAAAAGATTGCGCCGAATTTGATAGCTATCTTGGACGAGGCGATTAGTCTCTTGCGGGGAAGGGGTAAACTCGACGTTAAAGACGGGGGAAATTTGCTCGACAATGGGGATTGCTTCGGATGCCGCATAATTGTTGAAAGAAATCAGAATATTGCCTGCCCTTTCTATGTCAAATACAGAACCGATCAGCAAGTGCAGTTTGCATCCCATGCTGTGTCCCATACCGTAAATGGGGAGATAGGAAGATTTGAGCAATTTACTGCCCCGCAGGCGATCGAGGGCATTTTCAAATTTGTTGAGCACATCGCGGGCGATCGCAATATGATCCAAAGTATTGACAAACGGCGTTGCGACTACAAGATATCCTTGATTCCCCAAAGCCTCTAACAGCCAGCGATAGGTGAGTTGCGGTGCTGTCGCCACAAATGCACCGCCGAGAAAATGTACGATCCCGATCGGTCTTGAGGGAATTAATACCCAATTGCCAGAAATTTCTTGCCAGTCCATAAATTCAATCTAATTCCAAATAAAAAGGCGCTCTTCCTCTGAAGGGAGAAAGCAGAATTTTTGCTAAAGTTTTGTTTTTATTTTATGTGGGAAAAAAGGGTGGGCTACCCATTTTTTCATTCAATAAACTTTGCTCTTTACTTATGTATGATATTTAGTGTAACTGTTTTGGCCACAAATAGCACGGCGGGCGCACGCTGCTATTTGCACGCTGTATAGGGTTGAAGCTGGCGGTTCAATAAATCAAGGCTGACATCGGCTGGCGACTTTCATAAAATTTTTATATTGTCTCCCATCGCACGGCTGCAAGCGCTTGTAATTAGTATTGCCGGTAATTGCTCAGACAGAATATTAACAGTCAAATACGGCTAAAAACCCGAATATGGCGTATTAACCAGCCCTTGGCGATCGGCTTCGATTCGGCTGTATTGGCAGCACCTAATTTCTTGACTAAACCCGCATACAACTATAGCATCCTTTAGGACAGCCCCCCGATTTCAGACGATCGCTGGGGGTTTAATTCTGGCGAATGAGCAATACCTTCTGCGGTGTGATGACTCAACTTTTCGTGATTCTTCATCCATTTCCACTTGTCCACAGTAGCTTTAGGATTGAGCACTGTGGTAGTGATGCCGTAAACAATAGTAGGCAAAACCTCCCGATTTAGCCAACTTTGTCCCAGCTTTCTCATGTAGTGCAGGGCCAAAACTTCTCGAAATTTGTTAAGCCTTTGCAAAAGCGGCAAATTCTTAAAACATAACTGTTCGTACTCGTGGAGTGATAACTCTTTTTCTCCCCGCAGCCGGCGCAGTTGGTTTTCCTTGACACACTCAGAAGCTATGCGCTTTTTCAGCCAGTGCTTATCTGTGAGAGATTTCCCTCTAATTCGATAATTCCCCAAAGGTTCTGTCGCCGCTAGCAAGCCATACTTTTGAGCAAGTTTGGTAAATAACTCTGTATCTTCTCCTACCTGCCAATCTTCTGCAAACCCGCCTTCTTTGAGAAGAATGGAGCGATCAACTACAACAGAAGACGGGAAAACCCAAGGACTTTCCCCTGTCTCCTTAATCGCCTGCATTTCTGCTTTAGTGGTAGGATAGGTGGGAATATAACTCAACTTCTTACCGTGCTTGTCTAAATATCGCAAAGCGTGAGCCACAGCTTTGACTTCGGGATTGTCTGCGAGCATCTTC
This sequence comes from Microcoleus vaginatus PCC 9802, assembly GCA_022701275.1. Classification (NCBI taxonomy): domain Bacteria; kingdom Bacillati; phylum Cyanobacteriota; class Cyanophyceae; order Oscillatoriales; family Microcoleaceae; genus Microcoleus; species Microcoleus vaginatus. The sequence continues at coordinate 5,656,632 of CP031740.1, read as the reverse complement.
AAACAAACTTCTAACTTATTGGGTTCCCAGGTATCGTCGCTGTCGATAAACGCTACATACTCGCCCGTGGCGCGATATATCATTAAATTTCTCGACTTAGAAACCCCGTAATTTTGGGAATTCCTGAAGTATTGAATTCTCGAATCTTGCTCTACCAGCTTAGCAGCCACTTTGTCAGTAGCATCAGTAGAGCAGTCATCAACAATTAAAATTTCTAGATTCTTGTGGGTACCATTGAGTACGGAGGCAACTGTCTCGGCCAGAGTGTCGGCAGCATTGAATGCAGGAATGATTACGCTGACTTTTTGGCTGTTCATAACTTGCATTAAGGTGTGGTTTGGTAGTTGTTCGCCGAAGTATAGTCTCTCAGCAGACACTCTAACTCCTTTACGTGCAAGTACCTGTAGTCAGGAAACTTGCCTACATACTGCCAATATAACAGATTTACCGATGTCAGTGTTATCTACCATAAGGATGGGACAGCCCTTAGCAGCCGGAGTGCAGACTATTATTTGGCGGGCAATTTGTCTGACACAAAGGCGACGGGTGCGAGGGATTGAGGGTTTTTTCCGGGGACTGGAGTTGTCATAAATTTGAGCGGATATTTTTGCTTTAATACGGCTTACCCAGAAAAAGCCAGCCTCACCCAAAATTATTGGTTTGAGAACTCTAGAACTACTAAAAAACCGGGTTTCTGACTCACATTGATTCCGGTTAATCGCTGAGCATAAAATTGTTTGTCATGTGCCAGGGGGGGGCGAGTAAGGACTTTGATTCCTCACTACAAACCTAATTATAATTATTTAATCCCACTTGAGGGCAAGATTGGGTAAATCCTTTTTTATTGATTCACTTACCAGTCGAACCACTGCCCAAAAACTGCTATGCTAAGTCTGCTATGTGTTGCATGACCATAGCAATCACCTAAAATACTGATTGTTTTGCTGCTGCTTAATCAGGATATGAAAAAAAATAAATTGAAAAGTCCGAAGCTTTATGAATACTGTTTATATGATTTGCCTCTTTAATTTTTCCTACAGTAAATCACAAACGCCGTTTTTCTGCGTTCATCAGATTTTGTGAAATCAGTATTTTCTCAAAAAAGATGCTTTTTCTAACTTGTTTAATTATTAAGTTACCCTAAGCTGTCCCTCCTTTCTCTCTTCCTCTTGTACCGCGAGAGCCTCCCAGGGTCAAATTGTTTTCCCGTCTGTCATAACAGGTAATTTATCTGCGATTGAACTTTGTGCCGCTAGGTCTTAGGGAAGACGATCGTAAAACTATACTGTAAAAAATCCTGGAATCACCCGTAAAAAATGTTGCCAAATTTCTTGAGCAAAGTGGAAATTTATACTTGTTGCCTAACAGTCTTGGTGTTGGGCGGCTGCCAGCAGCAGCTACAGCCAAACTTGCAACAGCAGCGCAGCAAACAGGGCATGGCAGTTTCGGCTCACCATCTGGGGAGCGCTGCGGGGCTGGCCCTGCTGCAACAGGGAGGCAATGCAGTGGATGCGGCGGCTGCTACGGCTTTGGCGATTTCGGTGGTGGAGCCTTTTTCGGCGGGTATCGGTGGCGGGGGTTTTTTGCTCCTGCGGCGGGCGGAAACGGGGACTGTGCAAGCGCTGGATTTCCGGGAACGAGCTCCGAAACGGGCGGCGCGGGATATGTACCTCGACAAGCAAGGCAAGGTGCGCCAAAGGGCAAGTCTGGACGGGCATTTGGCGGCGGGTATTCCGGGAACTGTTGCTGGACTTTACACGGTGCACCGCGAGTATGGTAAGTTGCCTTGGGCTGCGGTGGTGGCGCCGGCGATCGCCCTGGCTGAAAAAGGCTTTCCGGTAAGTTCGCGGTTTACCACGGCTACCGGGCGACGACAGGATGTGATCAAAAAAAACGGGGCGGCGCGGGAGGTTTTTACTCGTGGTGGCATTTTATACCAGCCGGGTGAGCTTTTGGTGCAGCGGGATTTGGCGCGGACTTTGCGGCAGATTGCACAAAATCCGCAGAGTTTTTATACCGGGGACATTGCGCGGGCGATCGCCGCCGACATGGCTAAAAACGGCGGCATTATCACTCTGGAAGATTTGAAAAACTATACGCCGATTTGGCGGAATCCGGTTTGCGGGAACTTTCGCACTTACGAAATTTGCGCCATGTCGCCTCCTTCTTCCGGCGGCGTTCATTTGTTGCAAATCTTAAATATTCTGGGAGATACGGATCTCAAGAGGTTGGGGAGGCAAAGTCCAGATACGCTACATTTACTGGCGGAGAGCATGAGGATTGCTTATGCTGACCGGGCACAGTATTTGGGCGACCCGGATTTTGTGAGGGTACCGGTCAAAGCTCTGACTAGCAGCAATTATGGCAAATGGAGACGATCGCAAATCCAAATGTCAAAAGCCACACCCTCTAGCGAGGTAAAGGCTATTGACGCTGAAACTTTGAACCGCTTTGTGTGGGAGTCTCCCGAAACTACCCACCTGACGGTAGTTGACAAAGAGCGCAATGTAGTAAGCTTAACGTTTACGGTGAATGGCGGTTTTGGGGCTGGAGTGGTGGCCGCGGGTACAGGAATTTTGCTCAACAACGAGATGGATGATTTTGCAGCGGCGCCGGGAGTGCCGAATTTGTTTGGTTTGGTGGGCGGGGAGGCAAATTCGATCGCCCCGGGGAAAACTCCTTTATCCAGCATGACGCCGGTCATCGTCACAGAAAATGGCAAATTTCGCCTCGCAGCGGGGGCTCCCGGAGGCAGCACGATTATTACTACGGTGTTGCAAATAGTGCTGAATGTGTTGGTTTACGACATGAATGTCGGCGAGGCTGTGTCTGCACCTCGGATACACCACCAGTGGAAACCGGATCGCCTGATGGTGGAACGGGGAGGTGTTGAGGCTGCGACGCTTTCGGAGTTGCGGCGGCGGGGACACCAGATTGTCGAAGGTGACGGCTGGGGCAATGCCAATGCGATCGTGCTGACTACGGATGGTTGGTTGGAGGGGGCTGCCGATCGGCGCGGCGAAGGAGAAGCAAGGGGGTTTTAGTCAACAGTCAGTCGATTAGAGATTTTAGATTTCAGACGGGGGTGAGACTTCGGCGACTCAACGATTTTAGATTTACTCCAGAGATGAATCTGCGAGGTTGAACTAGGGTCAAAAATTTTGATATCTCTACGACAGGATTGGGGGGCTGGTATCCGTTTTTTGGGCGAGGTCATGAGTCATTAGTCATTAGTCATTAGTCATTTTGGATCTCGCAAACGGTATTAAAACCTGGTTTCTTTTGTCTCCAGTGCGTAAGTCCTGAAATTATTAGTCTGTGTACGTTTATTTTTGCATCCGTATTTTTGCGCTGATGTTTATTGGCTGACTAACTGCCAACAATTACCAAAACAAATAATCACAAAAAGCGTAAATTCACTTATGTGTAAAGTTATTGTAAAGGCACTAGACATTGATACTTATTTAATGTAAAAATGAAGTTGGGCATAAAATCAGGTCTGTATCTTCCAGGAAAAATTTATGATAATTACTCACAAATTTGCTGCTTTAACAGCTACATTAACTACTGCTCTGAGTTGGTTGGCAGCGCCAGCAATGGCATTTTCGGTAGGGGCAACTAATAAAACTGAGACTTTAAAAAATAATTTATTGGGGGCTAATACAGCCGGGTTGAGTAATTTCTCTGTTTCAATTACGGGTAACTCCGCTGCTTTTGGTACTTTCACTAATGACCCCTTCGGTTTGACATCAGGCGTTGTTCTCAGCACTGGTAAAGTTGCCGATATACCTGGTCAGAATCGGAAAGATAACTTCACGACAAAGGACAGCGATTTAAACACGGACTTTGGCGCTAAGGGTGAAAAGGGGGATTTGACTCAGCTAAACCTCAGCTTTTTTGCTAATAGCACGGTGGAAAAGTTGTTCTTTGAATATGTATTTGCTTCGGAGGAGTTTCCTGAGTTCGGCGATTATCCTAAGTTTAATGATGATTTTGAACTGCTGCTGAATGGCACTAATTTGGCCAAATTGAGCGACGGAAAAACAGTTACGATTAATAATCTTGTTCCCAATTCAAATAATCGCTCTACAGATCACCCAGACTATATTGACAACCCAAGTTTTACAGGTATTGCTGCTAACATCATTAAGCTGGACGGTTTTACTAAAGTTTTAGGTTTTGAGGGTTTGCTCAAGCAAAATCAGACGAATGTTCTCAGCATTCGCATTAAAGATGTGGGTGATGGCAATTTAGATTCTGCTGTATTTATTAAAGGCGGTTCTGTGGGGACGGTTCAACCTGAGCCGGTTCCCGAACCGATGACTGTGGGGGGTTTGATGGCGGGAGGCGCTATGCTGGCTGCTGGACGAAAGTTACGCAATCGCCGTGGCGGAAGTAATTAATAACGGAAGGAAGAAGGAAGAAGGAAGAAGGAAGAAGGAAGAAGGAAGAAGGAAGAAACAGAACAGGAACCATTTTGGCGGTTGCTGTAATATGAATCTCGATTAGCCGTGTTGGAGACAGAAACGGGGTTTGATGAACGAAAAGACCTCGTTGCAGTTTTTGAAGGGGGTAAAAAACTCGGTTTGTGCGATCGCGATCGCGTAATATCATGTCAAGTAATTTAACCATTATGGGTACGCAGCGAGGAATGCAAGTCCTCATACAATTCTGACGACGAACGCCCTCACTACGAACCAATTTTATTGCGGTTGTTCTAGCGGACAGAATATAAGTTTTGATCCAAAATTCGCGAAGGGCGGATTTTTTTGTATTTGGAGTTGCAGCAAATATTTTGGGTAAAACCCGCCTCTACAACAACTGACTAAAAACTAAATCTTTTAGCTATGAACGGTACCGTCGGGTAAGATTGTACCTGTTAATGTAGTCCGGGTGAGCTTGACCATAACTCGATCGCCGTAACCGATTTTCGCTCCTGTTAAGTCAGCACCGCTCAAGTCAGCACCGCTCAAATCGGCTCCGATTAAGTTGCTTTCTCTCAAGTTGGCATTGATCAAACAAGCTCCTAACAAATTGGCCCTGAACAAGTTTGCTTGGTGCAAATTCGCGCCTGTGAGATTGACATTGTGTAGAAAAGCATCACTTAAGTCGGCTTCACTCAGGTTTGCATTGCTCAAGTTTCTTCCTGAAAAATCCTTTTCTTTTAAGGAAGCTCCTTTGAAGTTAGAACCGCTCAAATCGGGAGCTTGCGGCCCAGCTTGGCGGTAAGACTGAGATGGCGGTGGCTGTGATTGGTAGCGGGACGCCTCTGAATAGGGCCCTGCAGGGTTTCCCCCATAGTTTCCCGCATAATTTCCAGCATATTTTCCTGAAGAGGGTTCAGAAGAGTAGCGGGGTTCTTTTGGGGTGGCCGATGGTGGCTGGGTGTTTTGGTGCTGGGTGTTTGGATACTGACTATTTCTGTACTGAGTGTTTTGGTACTGAGTGTTTTGGTACTGAGTATTGGGTTGCTGAGTGTTTTGGTAATGAGTATTGGGTTGCTGAGTATTGGGTTGCTGGGTATTTTGTTGCTGGGTATTTTGTTGTTGGGTATTTTGTTGCTGGGTATTTCTGTACTGGGTATTTTGTTGCTGGGTATTTTGTTGCTGAGCGTTTCTGTACTGAGCGTTTTGTTGCTGGGTATTTTGTTGCTGAGTGTTTCTGTACTGAGCGTTTTGTTGCTGGGTATTTTGTTGCTGAGTGTTTCTGTACTGAGCGTTTTGTTGCTGGGTATTTTGTTGCTGAGTGTTTCTGTACTGAGCGTTTTGTTGCTGGGTGTGTTTGTGCTGAGTATGTTTGTGCTGAACGTTCTGATTCTGACCTCTTGGTTGAATCGATCGCAATTGTTCGCGAGCTTGATTAATTTCCTTAATCTTTTCTTCAGCTTTCTGTAGTAGTCTGGGATTGTCTTTGGGGATGCGATCGGGGTGCCAAATGAACGCTAAATCCTTGTAGGCTTGGCTAATTTCTTCTCTGGAAGCTCCCGGCAACAGTCCCAGCACTTTATAGTATTGGTCGAGGTCGTTCATTGTACCACCTTTCGCTTTAAGAAATTAGGAATTAAAAATTAAGATCGGAGCAAAAGCCGTTCTCAAAGCTTGCTTGTCCGATCGTACATTAGATGAACAATAACTCAGCTAAGCCGCTGCTGGCAAAAATTCTCGAATTCGCTGCAAATATGTTGCGGCATCCTCCAGCATCGGAAAGTGAGCCGTATTCGGAATTATAACAAATTCTACTTTTTTGCTGAGGGAGGCTGCTTGCTCTCCCATGACGGCGGGGATAATTTGGTCGAATTCTCCGGCAACAAGCAGTGTGGGAACACTCAGCCGCGCAAATTCTTGGGGCATTTCCTCGGCTGCTCTTTTGCTGACGGCCGTCACCATTGTACCTATAGCAGCTTGCTCGTCTGCCATTAAAAAATCCTTGAGAAACGCCAGACTGACCTCTCTGGGCAGGGAACGGCGCAAAAACCGGGCCATAAATAGCCGATCGGCAAACGGGATGGATGCCAGCCAAGAGGGTCTAAATTTTACCACATAGCCACCGAATTTGTGAAAAGTTGTAAAAGATTTTTCGTCGTATTCAAAAATCCCGCTGCAAGTGAGAATTGCTTTTTCTACTTTTTCGGGGTAAAGGTTCAGAAATAAAGTAGCAATTGATGCACCTGTGGAGTGAGCATTGAGAAAGACGCGGCTTAAATTCAGAGATTCTAATAATTCCGCTAAGTCGCGGGCATAGGTTTCGAGTTCGTAGCTGGACTCAGGAGGCTCTTTTGGCAAAGGCGATCGACCAAAACCTCTCATATCGTAAAGCAAACAATCAAAATCATCAGCCATAGCCCGTGCCGTGCTTTCCCAGTAGCGCGCTGATCCCGCCCAGCCGTGCAGAAATACCATCACTGGTTTCCCGCTAGGTTGAACCGTGTTATCTGCCGTTATCCACTCGTAATAATGTTCTACACCGCGAATTGAAATGAAAGACATGATATTGATTTGGGATTCTTAGATTTTAGATTTTAGATTTTAACTCATAATTGTTCACTAAATACCCAAATTCCCGACTTCTTTAAAAAGTCAGGAATCTTAAGACTACACCCATCAAAAAACTCAGCGTTAACCTGCGTCAATCCTCCCACATCTGCGGTAAAAAATCCTACCCATAGAAACCACCAGAAATCACAAAGCAATTTAATATTGCATCTATCAAAAAAATCTGCGTTAATCTGCGTCAATCCGCCCACATCTGCGGTAAAAAATTACCAACATAGGAACGAATCATAAATCTTAAGCCGCAGAAGCAGCCAGCCAAAATAAACCATCTACCAAAAGCGTGCTTAACACAGCTCCGCTGAAAGCGCGCCAGTGCAGTTCTCGATCGCGCAAACTCAGCAAACCGACTGTTAGCAACACAGCGATCAACACTAAAGCACAACCTATGCCCCAAGGAGTTTCGATTTGACCGATCGCACTTTGAAAAATCGGCATAGCTAATTCCGGTTCTGCGTGCATCACTTGCCGCCAGTAGGGCATCAACCCTGTTAAATAAAAATATAAATCAGTAATGGCAGTACCGAATAGCGAACCCAAGTAAAAATATCCGCCAACTTTTCCCCAAGATTTGCCCAAGCACCAAATAGCAAAAGGCAAGCCAATTGATTCTATAGGTAGATGTAAAATTGGTTCCCATCTAAACCAGCCCCAATAGATAGAACCTGCCAGCCAACATCCGGCAAATCCTAATAATAAATCTCCCCAAAGTTGGGTTTTAGGGCGAAAAATTAGGATTAAACTAAGTACGAACCAGGGGATAGTTGATAGCAAACTGATGGTTGGATATAAACGCACTAACGGTGCTTGCACGAATACTGGAATTGAGACTAAAAATGCTGAGGCGCTAAATATTAACCACTGTTTGATGGTGTTTGTTGTGCCTGAAGTGACAGAATTGTCGAGGCGGGCGATGGTGGCAATAGGTGCGATCGCTGAGGATACTAAATTAAGATTAAACAACTGATTGGACTCCGTATTGTTTCAATAGGTGGACTAAAAATTTTGCTGCGGTTGTGGGTGCGACAGTCTCAATGCCGGCGGCGCTTTGGCTGACGTGCCAGCCTTTTGCCGTTTCGGGAGTTCGCCATAAATCCAAATGTTCGATCGCCGGATCTGCATAAAAGCTTTCTCCACCGCCACCGAGAATTGCCGAACTCCAGTGCGTAAAGCTATCGTGGCTGATTCGGTGGATGGGAAAATTGCCCACCAGAGGTACTCCCCAACCGTCTAAGGCAAAAAAAGCCCCGACTTTGCCGCCGAGTTGCTGCCACATCCAAGCCGCCCCGATCGCCCCGGCTACTCCTGCCGAAAAGCTGACAAATACTAGACTTTCTCCTGCTAACTCTTCGCTGTACAAAAAGTGCAATATGTCAAGAGCAGAAAAAGGCGGATATTTATGAGCGGGAAAAATCTTGACAGGCTCGACTATTTGCTGGTTTTGGCGATCGGCTGCCAGCCCCCAAAGCCCCGAAAGTCCCGCCAGGAAACAGTCGGTTAGCTTTGGTTCGTGCACTCCGGGGCAAATTACCAGTCTCATAGTTCGTCAAGAAAGTTAATATAGTTCGCAACATAACTTTATCATATGCCTACTATATCATATACTACCCCTGGGGATAGGGTGTTAAACTGATAATAGAGTCAAGTTTGAAGAGTATCCCCCCAAGTTAAATGCTGGGAACGCTCCAAACAGCTTTAATCTGAGGCAAGGTCAGGGAGTCTTAAGAAAACATAAAACTTATCCCCCCCGGCCCCATTCCCTGTCAAGCTTAGCAAAGCCTGATTCTAGTTTTAAGCTGTTCTGTATTTAGATTTAACTTTTCTGGCGGCGTCGAAGCCGACCCCACAAAAGCTTAAAGAAACAGGATTGTGAAAATTAGAGGCCTGCCAGCTTAGCTGCCCTACGAATTTCGGGTCAGGGTCAAAAAACCGACTTAGGACTGATGCTCATCAATCCGGTTTCTAGGATAAATAAGAGGTTTGACCGGGAAGTATGGGCGCAGAAACCGGGAATCAGCCCCGCGCGGGCCAGTCGTGCGATCGCAAAGAATGAAAAATCTCCGATTCACCCTTCATCCTGCCTGGATCTCTTAGAATAAATAAAATTGAGGAATACAAAGTGGTTGCTTCTCCAGAAAAAATCGAGTCCAAAACATCTGCAGCACCCGCAAGTAATGATCGGGTTGCTGTATTACTGATGGGTTACGGCGAAGTCGAAAGCTACGACGATTTTGCCAACTACAACGAACAAGCTTTAAATTTGCTTACGGCAAAGTTTGCGCCAGTACCGCTTTGGATTTATCCGCCGCTGGCGAAGATTTTGGCAATCTTTGACTTGCACGAGTGGAGTCACCAACACGGTCAATTCGTTTCGCCGCACAATGCAATTTTTGAACAGCAGCGCGCTGGGATTGAAAAGAATTTACAGGAGAAATGGGGCGATAAAGTAAAAGTGTTCAAAGCTTTTAACTTTTGCGCCCCGTTTTTGCCGGAACAAGTAATCCCTCAAATTCAAGCAGAAGGATTTGACAAAATTCTGATTTATCCCCTGTTGGTAGTTGATTCTGTTTTCACCAGCGGCATTGCAGTCGAACAGGTGAATAAAGCTTTAGCACAAACCTTTGATGGTAAGGAACATTGGGTAAAAGGACAACGCTACATTCCTTCTTTTTACGATGAACCTGCTTACATCCAGCTAATGGCGGATTTGGTTGAAGAGGAAATTAAGAACGATTTAGCTGTAGCGCATTTGCCTTCTCAGATTGGGATTGTGCTGATGAATCACGGTTGTCCGCACAAGGCGAAGGGCTTTACTTCGGGAATTGTGGAAAGTCAAGCTTTGTACGATCGCGTGCGGGAACGTTTGATGTATCGCTATCCTTTGATTTCGGTGGGTTGGCTGAATCACGACACACCGCTGATTGAATGGACACAGCCGGATGCGACGTTGGCTGCGAAGAATTTGATTGATTTGGGTGCAACTGCGATCGTCTTTATGCCGATCGGATTTGCGACAGAAAATCACGAAACATTGTTAGATGTAGACCACATTATTGAGTCTTTGCAGAAACAGCGTCAAGGAGTTACTTACCGCAAATTGCCTTGCGTGAATGACCATCCAGAGTTTCTGAAAATGGCCGCTGAGTGGGCAAATCCGCAGATTGAAGCGTTGTTGAGTGAAACTGCGGTTGCTGTTAATCCGAGTTTGGCTTCAGCGCACCGCGAGCACGCGCATTCTCATGAAGGGCACGGGCATTCTCATGGCGGACACGGGGATTCTCATGGTAATCACGGGCATTCTCATGGTGATCACGGGCATTCTCATGGCGGGCACGGGCATTCTCATGGTGAACACGGTCATTCTCATGGCGGGCATGGCCATTCTCACGGGCACGGGCACAGTCATTAATTAGTTGAGTTAAAAAGTCGATCGCCCTTTGCTTGTTTTAGAGAAAGGGCGATTTTTTTGCTTATTTATGGTACTGTAAAACTTAACAATGATAGCCACAATCTTGTTGGGGTAAAAATGGGAACCAGTATCAGTAAGTTAATAGAGCGCTGGAAATCTCTACCAAGTAACTACTCAGAAGCCGATCTGAAAGCACACTTAATTCCCCTGATATGGGAGGTTATAGGTCTTAAGTTCGAGCAGATAACGACTGGAAGTTTAGGTTCTGGAACAGGCTTAAAACCCGATTACTTAATATATGACGAATTAGACAAGCCACCTAGAATAGTTGTTGAGATTAAAAAGCGTAGTAGCTTATTTTATGACGCTCCAGAGCAAGGGTTCTCCGATTTTTGCCAGCAGCAAAAGTTGTATAAAGATGCGGTAGGCTATAATAGTACAGGTAACAATGGAATTAAGCAGTACCTCGACAATACAAAAGTACCGCTTGACTATCTAGCTGCTTACGGATGGGTATTTAATGGTGACTTCTTTCAAGTTTGGCGGCGAGTTGAAGGGCTGGTTTTCCCTTTAACTCCCGTGCTAAAAGTGACAGCAGCAAATTTTCATAAGCTTTTGCGTCAATTAGAGTATTGCTTGACTCCTCAGCGGGCTTTGGTAACAGCCATTTGGAATCAGAAAGGAGGCGTAGCAAAGACAACTAACACCATCAATCTAGGCGCAGCACTCGCGACAGAAGGCAAGAAGGTTTTGCTGATTGACTTAGACCCGCAAACTGATTTAACCAGAGGGCTGAAAGCCAAGATTCAAGTTAAGAACTACTTGAAGGATTGCAGCGATCAAATTCAAGTTAAAAACGACAAAACTACCAAGAAGATTTTGAGCAATGCAGTCCAACTCCGCAATTTCCCGACCACTGACAGCAAGCCTTTTTCCTTGTCAGTTTTGCCGGGAGAGACGGAGGAGTTAAAAGCTTTTCGAGATAGCACCAACTTTCCAGACTCGCTCAAAAGGTCATTCGTCAAGACAATTATTAACCTGCTGAGTGATGACTACGACTACATATTCATTGACGCTTCCCCTACAGCAGATATCTTGACATTGGCGATGCTAGCTTCTTGCGACACTGTTTTAATCCCTGTGGATTTTGACAAAAAATCACTGCATCATGCAGCAGGAGTTGACAAGGCCATTCCTAGATGGAGAAATGCTAGGGTTCAGAAGGGGGAATTGCCTGTTGCTCCCTGGAACCTTGGTTTAGTGTTCAGCAATTGTCCTGCTGAAAAGGGCAGCATCCTCCAGAATCACATCAACGATACAATCACACAACTAAACTTCACTGGAAAGCCCTACAAAACTGAGTTAAAAAGTTACGCTCAGACTAAGGTTGCAGAATTTCAACAACGACCAGTAATTTGCTGGCACAAATCCCCCATCACCAAACTCTACAAAAACCTCGCCCAAGAAGTATTTCTCCAGCACAACTTTATCGATAATTAGCAGGCAATTATGGCACCTTTTCAAGAAGAAGAATTCTCGGCTGACATTCCACTAGGACAAGTTTTGCAATTACCATGTAAGTTTATTCAGGGTAAGTCAAATGTAGCTGCCAAACAAATCGAAGCCATAGCAGAGCAGTTGAGTAAAACGGAAAAAAACATTTTGCCTATTGTAGTTAAGCCCTTAGATGAAGACAACTACCAATCAGTTTTCAATACTCAGATATTAGATGCAGCCCGTTTAGCTAAAAAGGATTTCGTCTGGTGTATCATTGTTGATGAGCCAATGCTGGAACAGATACAAATAGAAGCTGGGCTGGTTATTACTCCGCCTACAGTAGCAACTAACATCCTTGTCGCTTCCGAGCAAGAAATACAGGAAGCACTAGAGCGCATCAAAGCTCAACAGCCTAGTTTTGGCAAGGTTGATGCCTTAAACGCTGCCAAGGCTATCATGGAATACAGGAAGACAAAGAAGCCTACAAGCCTAAACTTTTTGACTACTTTAAAATGTGGAATCGGCAAAGCAAAAATTCCCCTGGTATCCGATTTTTTAACCGTTAATTAATACCAATTTTCCATGAAACAGAATGACGATCGCACTTTTCCTGAAATTACCTATGTGCGCGGCGCTAGTGGCCAACTCGTTCCAGTTTTGCGCGGCACTCGCTTGCGGGTGCAAACAATAGTCATCGCAGCCCAGAAATGGGGTTTTTCGCCAAACCAAATTGCGGCTGAGTATGACTTAAGTGAAGCTCAAGTGAACGATGTTCTCGCTTTTTATGCCGCCCACTCTCAGGAAATAGATGCCTCTATTGACGCTGAGAAAATTATCGAATCCGTAACTCGTCGGCGGTATTCCCTTGAGGAGTTGGTTGAGGCGATCGCGCCTGAGAATCTTCATAATGAGATTGACAGTGGAGTTGCTATGGGGAACGAAGTTTGGTGACATAAATAATCAAATCCCTCTTCGCGACATTACTTTATACTTCTTGTAAAATGCGACTATTCAAACGCTCATATTCATCCTCTAGGAGCCACATTTTAGCAGCTTCGTAATTGTCACTAGAAAAAATAATTTTATAATTTTGTGCCGGGTTATGGATGCAAAACTTACCTGATTTTTCCTTAACTAACATCAGGATATAAGGAGGAGATATCAGAGTATCAGCCCAGATTTCCGCAAACTCCCACTCACTCTCTTGCTCTGATTCTTGACTGATTTTAGTAGCTTGTACGGGGTCTTGTGCGAGGTATGACATGATATTTACCTGTGGTTTTCTTAATCTTTATTTCACCGTAGTTTAGTGGTATCCGAGTACCGTCTGCTTTCAGTATATAACCAATTTGTTCTGAAAAGTACAATCCATAGCGTTCATAATTATCCTCTGGATCGTCCGCTCCTGTGCGTTCGCCTCTTGTCTTGATTTCTGCGGCGACTCTTTCCATTGTTTCTCTATCATTAAAGAGATGGACAATTCCTTCGCTTTCAAGTTCGCTTTCTGCTTTTTGGGTTCCGGGGAGATGTTTGTCAATGAGACTGCTTCGGGTTTCTAGAGTAACTTCACGGTCAATTCCACTCATACATGGCAAGCCTGTAGCCAATAACACCGAATCCATCTTATTATATTGATGCCAAAAAAAGGAACCGGGTTTTTTGCCCGGTTCAAAGGCTGTAACCAAGTATTCTCGCAAAAACCCGGTTTCTGACTACCCCTGCGTCCAGGACTATAGATAAACCTGCCCCGGCTATACGAATTGAATTGCGATCGCCCCAACCAACTTATCCATCTCCGCCTCAGTTGTAAAATAGTGAACACAAGCCCGCACACAATCAGGATTAAGAATTGTCCGCACCATAATCCCCTGTTTCTCCAAGACATCAACTAGCTTTTTGTGCGGCATCCCATTAGTTAATCGAAACGAAACCAAACCCGCTTCCGGCGCAGATTTTCGCAAACATTCGACATCGGGAAGTTCCGATAAACGCTCCCAGAGATACTTACTCAAACGGCAAATTTCTGCATACCTTTCCTCGATCGTACCCCATTCATGTTGCAGGGCGATCGCACTCCGCAAACCCGCATACAAAGGATAAGCCGAAGTCGCAATTTCATAGCGCTGCGATCCCGACTTCCACCCAAGGACTTTAGCATTAGCATCCGTCACAATTCCCCGCCAACCGATAAACACCGGATGCAAATCTGCCAAAGCTTCAGCACTCACATAAAGCCCCCCCAAACCTTCCGGGCCGCACCACCATTTGTGACCAGTAAAAGCATAAAAATCAACCCCCGATTCAATCAAATTTAAAGGCAAAACCCCCACAGATTGAGCCGCATCAACTAACACTCTAACTTTGTAATCCTTGGCAGGCAATTCCTCTTGTTCCCCCCCTTGAATCAGGGACAAATCCTCTTTTCCCTCCCCTTGAACCAGAGAAAAATCCTCTTGTCCCCCCCCTTGGCAAGGGGGGGTTAGGGGGGGTTTTATATCTGTTTCCTCCTCGGCGGATTGAATCAGCGAAAAATCCTCTTGTCCCCCCCCTTGGCAAGGGGGGGCTAGGGGGCGTTCATGACACACTTTCACAATCTCAGCCAGAGGCAAAACTTGGCCAGTATTCCACAAAATGTGACTGATAACCAACAAGCGAGTATTTGGCTGCAAACTATCAGCAATCACCGCCACCGGATCGCCCTCATTCAAAGTAGCCGCCAACGGACAAACCGAAACCTCAATGTTGAAACGGCGCTGAAGTTCCATTACACTAGCTACAATGCCCGGATGTTCGCAATCAGAAAGCAGCAAATGGTCGCCAGCTTTCCAGTCAATGCCCCACAGCGCAATATTGCAGCCGACGGTGACATCTTCAGTCAGGGCAATGGTTTCAGGAGGTACGGTCAACTCAGATGCGATCGCACGTCGCGTCAGCATCGCCTCCTGAACCACCCAAGCCCCCACCTCCGCCGAAAACGGCCCTCCAAGCTGTACCCGTTTGTAAGCCTCATAAATCGCCTCTAAAGCAGGCTCAGGCAGCGGCCCTTGTCCGCCGTAGTTAAAATAAGCTTTATTGGCCAAAGCTGGGAATTGTTGCCGGTGATTGTCCTTTGTCATTTTTTCTGGCGAATTATTGATAGCGTTAATATTGAATAACTGATGGTGTGAACTTTCTATCCTTTGACTTGTGCCTCAAGCTAAATAATCAATCCGTGTATCCGTGTCAAAATCCGTGTGGTGCTTTCCTTCTAATTATTCTATGCCTTGCGAATACTAAATGTTAATAACTGACAAACTGCTACTTTCCTATCAACGATGCCATCTCCGAGCATTTTTAGATACCTGCGGAGACTGGAAACAACAAGACCCCCCCAGCGACTTTCTGCTGAAACTGATGCGCGACAGCGCCGCATACCAGCAGCAAGCTTTGGAACACGAGACTTACCAACAACCATATTATCCTAGAGGGGATTGGGAAGCTGGCGCGGCCGCTACATTGAGTTTAATGCAGCAAGGGGTCGATCGCATTTACCGAGGAGTTCTCATCCAGGGCGAATTCGGCCAAGCCAACGGCGCAACAACTTCTCTGGTAGGAATTGACGGTCAATATTTCCCAGAATTTGGCGAAATCCCCGAAACTCCCGTTCATCTTTCATCCTCCAATCTTCCCTCTTCAAACATTACCCTGATCGGCCGCCCCCATTTATTAATCAAACAGCCGGGAAAATCAAAATTTGGCGATTGGAGTTATATTACTGCGGATATTTGGCTTAGCAAGCGACCAAAACTAGAGTATCAAATTATCGCAGCTTTTCACGCCCAAGTTTTAGCTTCCCTGCAGGAAACAATCCCCGAGACTGCGTGGCTGATGCTGCGAAAAAAAGGGCTGTGGTCGGTGAATCTAGACCAGCGAACTCCTGAGATGTTCGAGATTTTAGACAACTGCATTCAGATGATAGAAAATCGGGATAAACCAGAGGTGTTTATTTCCCGGCAAAAGTGCAATCTTTGCGGTTGGTATACTATCTGTCACGCCGAAGCCGAATCTATTAAACATCTTTCGTTATTGCCGGGAGTTACTGCCAGCCGCTATGCTAGGCTAAAAACTCTCGAAATTACTGATGTAGAAGCTCTCGCTAATGCTAGTCCCGAACTGCTAGCTGAGTATCCAGAATTCCCCGACAGAGTTGCTTTTGATGTAGTGCAGCAAGCTCAATCGCACTTGCTAAATCAACCGCTGTTGCGGGAAGAAGGAAGAAGGAAGAAGGAAGAAGGAAGAAGGGAAGAAGGAAGGCACGACACGGATACAGGGAGTAACGATCGAGAAGAACGTAGAAGTGATAATTCAGAAGAAGTTAACTCATCTGAAATAGTACCAGATATTGTAGACCATATCTTGAATGACATCGCAGTTGAGGAAGTAAAAATTAGAGAAAATAAACCTGCCACATCTTCTATACCGGCGCCAATTCTCCGCAAGAAACCAATTCCCTATTCCCAATCAGTCTTTTTGCCTATCGCCCCAATCGAACTCTACTTTGATATTGAAGCCGAACCCGAGTTAAACTTGGATTACCTCCACGGAGTCTTAGTTGTTGACCGATCCAACAATACGGAAAAATTCCACGGTTTTTTAGCAGAATCAGCAGCAGAGGAAGGTGCAATCTGGGAGCAATTCTTAGAATTAATGTGGGCTTATCCCATTGCTCCGATTTTCCATTTTTGCGACTACGAAGTCAAGACTTTTAAGCGACTGGCTAAACTTTACAATACTCCAGCTTATTTGTGGAAACCCGTGCTGAAACGGTTTGTAGATATTCACAAACAAGTGACGCAAAAGGCGATTATGCCGGTGGAAAGTTACGCACTCAAACCAATTGCCCGCTGGCTGGGTTTTGACTGGCGAGATGCTAAGGCTAATGGTGCTCAGTGCGTCTGCTGGTACGAGGATTGGCTTAAAACCGGCGATCGATCGCTCTTAGAGGCGATCGTCCGCTACAATGAGGACGACTGTCGCGCTACATACATAGTTAAAGATTGGTTGACCAATTTTTTGCTGAATCATGAGCCGTGATTTTTAGATGTAATGAACCGCGAAGACGCGTTCGGCGAAGCCGTTCCCGAAGGGTAGGGCGCGAAGGAAGAAAGGGAAGAGGAAGATAGGTAATAATGTATTTATTGGTAAAATGCGAAAGCTAGGAAAAGCAACTATATTTATTGTCTGTTTTTTGATGGCAGCAACTGTTGCTATTTGGGTAAACCAGTCAGCCAAATCTTTCGCCGTTACGAAAATAGATTTTATCGGCAGAGCAATATTTCCTACAGGTTCTCCGTTTCAGGGGACGGAAATTGGCGGACTATCGAGCATTACTTATGATGCCGAAAAACAAGTTTATTATGCCATTTCTGATGACCGCAGCAGCAAGGCTCCGGCGCGCTTCTATACTCTCAAAATCAACTTGCAATCTGGTAAACTGCAAAAAGAGCAAATTACTTTTACTGGTGTCACTACTTTATTAGATGAAAACGGCAAAGGTTTTCCTGAATTAAGTTTAGATCCGGAAGGGATAGCTTTTACTGGCAATAGCGTGTTTGTTTCTTCTGAGGGAGATGTCGAGCGCCAAATAAATCCTTTTATCAAAGAGTTCTCCCTCGATGGTAAACTGCTGAAAACGCTGCCAATTCCTGAACTATTTTTGCCGGATGACAAAGGCACTAAAGGCATCCGCAACAATCTCGCTTTTGAAAGTTTAACTTTAACGCCCGATCGCAAATACCTATTCACCGCTACCGAAAACGCCTTGGTTCAAGATGGCGCCGTAGCTTCCCTGGAAACCGGGAGCCCGTGCCGGATTTTGCGCTACGATGCCGTCAGCGGCAATCCACAAGCATCGTTTCTCTACATCACCGAACCGCTACCGGCTGGTGCGAATCCTGTGGGAAAATTAACTAGCAACGGTTTAGTGGATTTGTTGGCGATCGACGATAACCGCTTGCTGAGTTTAGAGCGTGCTTTCTCCCTGGAAACCGGCATAACTATCAGAATTTTTGAGATTTCTCTGGAAAAGGGCGATCGTATTGAAGCACTCGAAAGCCTCCAAAGCCGTCTCAGCGAGGTTTCTCCCGCTCAAAAACGCCTGCTGCTGGATTTGGAAACGCTGAAAATTCCCCTAGACAACATTGAGGGGTTGACATTTGGCCCCGCCCTGGCGGATGCTAGCAGAGGTCTGATTTTGGTGAGCGACAACAACTTCAGTCCCCTGCAAGAGACTCAAATTTTGGGCTTCCAAATAAAAGTTCAAAAAACCTCTTGACAAAAGGTGAAGTTATAGGCATAATAGAAATTGTGCCTGAAAAAACGGCAAAACGAGGGACAGTAGTTCAATTGGTTAGAGCACCGCCCTGTCACGGCGGAAGTTGCGGGTTCGAGCCCCGTCTGTCCCGTTCAAAATAGAAAATGTTCAGATTGCTGAAAAAGGCGATATGCTGAAAAATAACCGCTTGTACTGAGTTAGCACAGTACAAGCGTTTGTTTTACAAAGCCTAGATCAACCTCAGAAGGTAAACAGCAGGCTGTCTGCTACGTGGCCTTTACTGTTCTAATCCACATTGCCGATATCTAGAAAACCTTAAAAAGGTCAGTGTTGATGAACTAATCGAAGAAATTCAGAAATACAGGTCTTACATGAATTATTCGGGAGGTCGAGTTACCATTAGTGGAGGTGAGGCATTGTTTCAAGCTCACTTCGTCACCTAAATTTTTAAGCGTTGTCTAACATTAGGAATTCACACGGGATTAGATAGCTCTGGATACTGCGACTTGCAGGCAGCTAAACCCGTTTTAGAATTTACCTAGCTCTTTCTACTCGATATTAAATCTTTGGCTCCTGCAACGTATCGGAATGTCATCAGCCTCGATATCGAACCAACACTAATTCTCGCAACATATTTGAGTAAAATTAATAAACCGACTTGGATTCGGTTTGTTCTGGTGCCTGGGCTGACAGGCGATCACAAATTGAACTGCCAACCCGCAGTCCCCCAGAAGACCAAGTTGAGAGCGAGGTACAAGGCGCATTCGATCGCGGGCAAGCAGTCGCAGAAAAAAATAATAATCTTGTTTGTCAAGGGTATGCAAAAAATGTGCAAGTCTACCTGTTAATTTAATTGTCAAGGAAAATTTCTTCTCTATGACGGCGGAGAAAGTTAGGATTAGGTTGAAATTTTTCAGGTAAACGCATTTGCTTCCCGTGATAGGCAACAAAGTCATGCTCTAATACATCTTCCGGCAAGAAACTTTCAAGATATGAACTAAGAACCAGTCGATAATCTTCATCAAATGTAATCATTCCCCCATCAAAAGCTGCATCCTGAGTACGAGCAAGGCACAAACCATTATGAGGATCGAGTCGATGTTCTGGGTAATCGCCCCAAGGTAGTATATGGCTCGCGATCAAAAGTTGTGGAATTGGATTACCAGTAATACAGCAACGGCTATTGTAGTTAGCTAGAATAGTTTGGCGAAAAAAACTTTGTCCGATTCGTGCTTTTACACTAGCTTCTACTTCGGTATCGCCAGTTGGCTGACTTTTAGGTATTTTGATTTCCCTGACATTTTGAGATTTTGGTTGTCGGGGTAGCTGATACTCTTCAGGTATTACATTATCAAATAGTTCTTGTAATAGTTCTTCGCTTTTAACTCCTAGTTCTTCCCAATTTGTATAAAACTCTTGCCAAATGCCGCGATCCGCGTTACTTGCACCGCGAAGGCCTTTAATGTCACGGGCTTGCAGTACAGGATCGAATGAAGCTAAATTACAAAGCTTCATTGATAGGCTGCTTGGTGTTCTTCCCAGCTTTTGAGCTACTTCAATAATAATTGGCGTGCGACGATCTAGCTGTCCAAATGGTAGCTTGCAGTATAAATTCATTGCGATAATGAGTTCATCTCGTGTCCAACGCTTTCCTAAAGTCATTTATTACTACTTCAGCTACTTGACGGCGATCGCCTGTGCTAAAAGAGGCGGCACAGAATTCCCAACTAACTCCCACCTCCTAGTCATAGGTGCGTCAAATACAAAGCGCTCTGGGAAAGTTTGCTAATATTATAGCGTGGATAATTGCAATTTGTTGTGTTATGCAATCTTTTTTCCAAATCTCCTATCAAAGTATGGAATATCCAGTGGTTGCGGGGATGATTAACATTTTCAATTACAAAAAATAGCGCTTTGTAATATTCTACAAAGCGGATGAACTGTTCGTATAAAAAATTTCTAATATCGCTTTCTATCTGTTTGCCTAAAGACCTCATTTTGGCTTTACCAACTAATGAAAATACGTGACAAGGCGGCCCACCAATTAAAATATTAACTTCTCCCGGCTGAATATCTAGTTGACTCAAGTTAATCAGAGATTCTATCGGTTGGGCATCAAGCTTGAGCTGGCAGTTAGGGAAGTTTCTATGATGAGTTCTGATGGCATGGGGATTTTTATCAATACCCCCTAGAATCTCACAGCCGGCATTTTGAAAACCTAAACTCATCCCACCTGCACCGCAGAAGAGATCGAGTACAGTCGGAGCTTTAGTTGTCGGCTTACTTGGCTTAGGAATTCGATGGAGAAAGTGTTTTAGGTAAACTAACTACTACGCGGTAAAGTTTACCCGAAAAGGCGGGCCAAAAAACTCCTGCTTACAGTTACGAGCGACTCCCAGCAGCGCTCAAAGGTGCGAGGAAATAAAGGGTCTGGCGATCTGATATGTCAGAACCAGGACTATAGGCACGAGAATCGGAATAGCAACTAGCAGTCCCCATTTGCCAAACCTAAGTTTTTGACCGTCGGATTTGAACAGGAAAATCACAGCAGCAATTCCCATAAGTATCCAGAGACCACCGAAGCCCATGAAGACTGTATAGCCTGCATCTTGCATTTTTTTTGACCTTTAATAGTAGTCCATCTTGAATGTTAGTTGCAGTCTGTTTCTGGTGACATCTTCTAATAGGTCGATCGCACTTATTAAATATGACTCATTTCGAGTTGGGTCGGCAGCGGCCTTGACTTTCGCACTCGATCCGCTGAGTTCGTGAGCTCATAATTGTTGCTAAATCCGGCCTTCCCGTCAGCTTCAGCCGCCAGTCAGCCCAAATTCCGTACAGCCAATTGGCGATCGCCCCGATCGCTGGTAACTTAGTCACAGCATAAACCCAGCCCATACCTAAAATCTCGTAGGTGCGGCGAAAAACCTCTACATTTTTAACCGTCGTACCGTCGGGTAACACCGCGTGAATCCGGCCCATCGCCGTTTCGTAGTCAATTCCGCCGTGAGTCTTCGGGTTGTAGCCATCATCCGCAATATCCACAAACGACACTAAACCTCGCCCCGCGTCGCGTTTTTTCAATAAATTAACCTCCCGCACGCACAGAGGACATTCACCGTCGTACAGCAACTCAATCTGCCAAGCAGGCGCAACAGACTCGGGTGAGGGCGCAACAGATTCGGAAAACTCAGTTTTAGCAGCAGACATAGGGAAATATATTTTAATGTCGTCGATCGCACACAAACATTTTACAAGCATCCATAGTTATCAGGTGCGCCTTGGGTACTCCTAAAGCAGTTATTTGTGGTGTGAAAAATAGTCCCAAAGGTGAATCCAGTCTTGGCCGCCCGCAATGCTAATATCATCAAGATGCCTTCTAGTGCCTTGCCGGAGACTTTCGCCCGATAGCTCGTTAACTCCGCGATCCGAAGGACAGCCCTCGAAGAGGATCGCGTATTATCAAGCAATTCGAGGCAAAGCACCTGCCAAGCACAAATTTTAAGTCGACAACAAAATATAATAAAATTTGAAGTCTTAAACATCAGCTATTCCCCCAACCCGTAAATCGCCCAATCTAAAAGCAAAAATCTACATGAATGTCAGAGTCCGTCTAGCCCCCAGTCCCACCGGAAACCTACACATCGGTACCGCCAGAACCGCCGTATTCAACTGGCTGTTTGCCCGCAACCAAGGCGGCCAATTCATCCTGCGGGTAGAAGACACAGACGTAGAACGTTCTAAAAGCGAATACACCGATAACATCCTCGAAGGACTCACATGGCTGGGGATGAACTGGGACGAAGGCCCGAGTTTTCAGTCCCAACGTCTGGAAATATACCGCCAAGCAGTCCAAACCCTTCTAGACAATGGACTCGCCTACCGCTGCTACACCACGTCGGAAGAACTCGACGAAATGCGGGAAGCACAAAAAGCCAACAAACAAGCCCCCCGCTACGACAACCGGCACCGCAACTTGACAAGCAAACAGCGCGCAGCTTTTGAAGGCGAAGGGCGACAAGCTGTGATTCGGTTTATCATTGACGACGATCGCACAATTTCTTGGAACGACATGGTGCGCGACACCGTAACCTGGAAAGGTAGCGACCTCGGCGGCGACATGGTAATTGCCAGGGCATCCAGCGGCGGCGTCATCGGCCAACCACTCTACAACCTCGCCGTAGTTGTCGATGACATCGACATGGGCATCACCCACGTCATCCGCGGCGAAGATCACATCGGCAATACTCCGAAACAAATATTGCTCTACGAAGCTTTGGGCGCGACAATCCCAGAATTTGCCCACACGCCACTGATTTTAAACACGCAAGGGCAAAAGCTTTCTAAACGCGACGGCGTAACCTCGATTTCTGACTTCAAAGATATGGGTTACGTCCCCGAAGCTCTAGTTAATTACATGACTTTGCTGGGCTGGACTCCGCCGGATTCAACGCAGGAAATATTTACACTGTCGGAAGCAGCAGAATTATTTACATTCTATCGAGTCAACAAAGCTGGTGCAAAATTTGATTGGGATAAACTCAATTGGCTAAACAGTCAATACCTGCACAAAATGCCAGTGCCGCAATTGACAGATTTGCTGATACCTTATTGGTGGCAGAAAGGCGGTTATGAGTTTGACTTGGAGGCAGACCGCCCCTGGCTCGAACAAATAGCTGCTTTAATCGGCCCGAGTCTCGTTCGCTTAACCGATGCTGTGGATATGTGTAAGGTATTCTTCTCCACCACGGTGGAATACGAAGAAGAAGCACTCGCACAGTTGCAGCAAAAAGGGGCTGCACAGGCTTTACAAGCAGTTGTAGAAGCGATGGAAAGTCATTCGTCCCTGACATCAGCGGAAGCTCAGAAAATCACTAAAAAGCTCAGTAAAGAGAAAACTCTTAACAAAGGGCTAATTATGCGATCGCTCAGAGCCGCTCTGACAGGTGCAATGCACGGCCCCGACCTGATAGAATCGTGGGTAATCCTTCATCAGCGGGGGACGGCTAAAACCCGCTTGCTTGATGCCATTAGCAACTTGAATTTGCCGGCTGTTGGTGTCGCAGCCGAAACTCCTACCCCAGAACAACCAAACGCAGAAACAGTTGCCGAAACTCCTGCTACAGAACAGCCAGCAGTCGAAACACCGACTGTTGAAACAGCAGCGCCCGAGGTGACAGCAGTCGAAATACCGGTTCCAGAAACAGTCGAAATACCGACTCCAGAAACAGTCGCAGCTTCGGTTTCAGCAGTCGAAATACCGACGACCGAAGCAATCTCCGCATCGGTTTCAGCAGTCGAAATACCGACTGCCGAAATATTCCCAACGGAGGCCGCAGCAGTCGAAATATCGCCTGTGGAAACAGTCGGAACCGAGGTTTCAGCAGTCGATATATCGACTCCTGAAACAGCCGCAGCAGCAGTTGAAATACCTGCCGCCAACCAGCAAAAAACTATTGCGAGTGGAGAAATGACTTCATCAAACGAACCAGAAACAACCGTTATCATCACCGAAATTCCTGCCGGAAATGAAGCAGAAAGTTCGATGGGTACAACACAAGTCATAATTACCGACGAACCGCCAAGTCAGACCCAGCAGATCAAAGAACAAATTCTCTCAATTTTGTCCGAGTTTCCGGCTTACATCGGCAGCTTTTACGAGCAGTACAAAAGTCCCCTGACTGTTATCGGTGTAATTGTAGCGTCGATTATCTCTTTGAAAGTGCTTTTGGGGATAATAGATGAACTCAACGACATCCCCCTGCTAGCACCCACATTCGAGCTAATTGGTATCGGATACACCGGGTGGTTTGTCTACCGCTATTTGCTGCGATCGTCCAACCGGCAACAATTAGGTCAAGAAATTCAAGCCTTGAAAGAACAAGTTTTCGGCAAAAAATCCTAAACTTTTGCTGTAATTTGTTGAATTTGTACCCGACACTGACAATTTTAAATAAGTTGTCAGTGTCGGGTTTTTAAATGACTAATGAATAATAACTAATAACTAATCACTAAACCCCAGCAGCCGTAAAAGCGGCCCAATAATAAGGATTGGCAAAAGGATAGGGTTTGCGGTTGCGAATTTGCTGCAAAGATGCCTCAGCAATCAGGCGAGAACTTTGAGAAAGCCGATCGAACATTTGCGAAATTTGAGGTTGAAAATCCGCCAGCAACACCTCCAATTCCTCGCTAGTCAAATCCCGCAGCCACCTTTGAGCGTCCCCCAGCGCGATCGCCACATCTCCCACCTGCAACCGAGAAAACCGTCCCAGATTTTCATAAAACTTGCTCGTCAGCAGCAGCGTAGAAACATCGTTCACCTTCCAAAGACTGCTAACCACACTAGAGGTGCCAGCATACAACAAACCCGCCGACAAACCCACAAAATCTCCTCCAGCACCACTAACTCCGCCAGCGGCAATTTCGCAACCCGATAAAGTAACTAAAAAATATTGTCTAAAATCCAGATTAAAAATTTCCTCCAAACTCAGAGAATCATTCCTCAAAAACACGGCGGATTTCAGAGGCCAAGCCAAATTAAGCAAACTCAAACAAGCAAAGTGAGCGCATTTTTTCTGCTGCAACTGCCCTATTTGCTGGGGCAAATTCCCATTATTAGCAGACATTTCTTGGGAAAAAGCCTCTTTAATTGCCGGCTTATGGCGCACCACTTCTGCACTGGAAAAATACTGGGAAATATTGCCGATTTCAATGTTGCTGTAGAACGCATCTCTGGTGAAAGTTGGAATTGCCAAAAGGTGATCCAAACGGGGTCTGTACCGACCAATAGCTGCTCCGCGCGCACTTTGTCTCAATAGCAATAGCTGACAGCTAGGAGCATAGCGAATTCCTCCGGCAAATCGATCGCTCAAATAAGCAGCAGGCGCTGCAACGTCGCCAAAAGACGAACTTTGAGAAAAATCGGAAAGGCTGTAGGTTTCCACATCAAAACCGCTGCGATCGCTCCACCCAGACCTAAAAATTCCCCCACCGTCCTCAAACCCGTCTCTCCCCCCCACAGGCAAAGCGTGGAGTGGCAAAGCGTGCAAAAATCGGTGCGGCACAAAAATCAGCCGATCGCAATTATCGGGAATCAGCGCCACCACTCGATCGATTTCCAGCATCGTAGCCAAGCGTTTGAGGCGAGCCGGGAGATGATTGATCCAGCGACCTTTTTGTTCAGAATAAGCGCTGAGGTACTCCTGGGCCCAAGTTTCGGCAGCCAAAGCATTTTGCGGGGAACACAGGTGAACGGCGGGATATTGTGCACTCTTTACCACCACAAAAGCAACCAGCAACTCCCCCAAACTCGCCCACACCACAGCAGCGCAATTGTCATCAGGTAACAATTGGCGGATTTGCTCGAAAGCGATCGGTTCAACTTTGTGAGCTAGGCTGAAGAAAGGATCGTTTGCCTGCACCTCCCGCGCAATCAACCTATCAAACTGCTTCCACAATCGATTTAAGTGCATGAAGTCCGAGTTCGGCAGCAGAGAACCGCTGTTCCAACCTTGGCTATCGCCCTCAGAAATCAAGGTCGTGTTCGGCTCAGGTTCTCCCTGTTCTTGGTGCCGCTGTTCCCCCGCTATTTCCAGTCGCAGCGACTCCAACTCGCTTCGCACCGCTGCAGGAATTTCGGCTTTCGGAGTCAAGTGGCATTTAACCAGCAGTTCTACCAAATTCCGATTTTTGTGGCGTTCGGCGTATTCCAGAGCCTTAGCGTAATATTCAGGTTGGCTAGCGCCGAGCTCCAGGCAAACTTGCACCAGGCATTTATAGAGTCCAGCCCAAGTGCGGGTTAATTTGACTTTTGCGGTACTCGTCTGATCGCCAAAATCGACTGTATCAACCCCAACTTCGCAACGCAAGAATTCAACAGTATCGACCGCAGCAGTAAAAACTCCGTAGGCGCGAAGCAAGTCGCCTCGAACTCGGTAAGCTTGACCCAAATAAAATAAAATTTCAGCCCAGCGGTGGGGATAGGTTTCGCGAGTGTAGACTTGACAGGCGCTGTGATAGCAGCCGATCGCACTTTCCATGTGGGACAAGTTTTCCGCCTCCGTCAGTTGCGAATAAGCCCTGCCGAGATAAATTTGCAGCATTGCCCAGCGGTTGGGATAGGCCTGCCTGGTGTAGACTTCGCCCGCATTTTGATAGCAGGCGATCGCGCTTTTGAGGTTGCGGTTTTTTTCCCCTTTCAGGTGTTCGCAGAAAGCGCGGCCGAGGTAGGCACACAGCATCGCCCAGCGTTCGGGAGTTTTTTGGCGGTTGCAAAACAGCAAAGCATTTTGATAGCAGGCGATCGCCATTTCCATATTTTCGGCTTTTTCCCCTTTCACCCGCCGACTGTAGATCCTACCGAGGTAAGTTTGGATCGAAGCCCAGGCTTCGGGAAATTTGATGCGGGTGTAGACTTGTAAAGCATTTTGATAGCAGGCGATCGCCATTTCCAAATTTTCCACCGGATCGCCTTTGATGCGATCGACAAACACCCGACCCAAATTCCTTTGAGTAGTCGCCCACTGCTGCGGAAAAGCTTCCCGAGTCCGCACCTGCAAAGCTCTCTGATAGCACGTAACCGCGTATTCGAGATTTTCAGCTCGGTTGCCCCGCAGCAACTCGCAGTAAGCATTTGCCAAATTATTTTGAGTTGTAGCCCAACGCCGGGGAAACACCTTGCGGTTGTAGACTTGCAAAGCATTTTGGTAGCAAGCGACTGCCAGTTCCAGATTTTCAGCTCGGTTGCCCCGCAGTCGGCGACTGTAAGCGCGGCCTAGATTGTTTTGAGTGCTCGCCCACTCTTGCCCGAAAGCCTCGCGGCTGCGAACTCGCAGTGCGTTTTGATAGCAGGCGATCGCCTGTTCTAAATTGTCTGCCGGATCTCCCCTGAGACGCTCGCTATAAGCGTTGCCTAGATTGTTTTGCAGCGTCGCCCACTGTTCCGGGTACTGTTCGGGCGTGCGTACTTGTAGGGCATTTTCAAAGCAAGCGATCGCCTGTTCGATATTTTGAGCCTTATCACCTTTGGGGCGATCGCTATAAGCGTTGCCCAGATTGTTTTGCATCACCGCCCATTCTTGGGGAAAGTCTTTGCGGGTAAACACCTTAGCCACTGTTTCGTAACCGGCAATTTCGATTTCCAAGTTATTAGCCTTGCTGCCGAGGGGAAACCGCCCAATTTTGTTGCTCAGATTGCCGATCAGGGCTGCAATGCGCCTAGTTTCCGATTCTTTGGCTGCAGAAAACACCAAAGTTGCCCATCCGCGCAGCAGTTGTGCGAAATTCTGGTCGAGTTTGTCTAAATTGTTTCTCAGCAGCGAGTACAGGTGCTGCGAATCAGCGCCGCGCGCCACTGCCTGCAATACTTCTGCTAAAAAAGCCAGATAGGCTGCCCCGGTTGCGGGCAGTTTAGAAGTGCCCTTTGCAGATTCTAAGGGTGCGATCGCCCTTTGGAAAAATTTTGCAGCTTTCAGCAAGCTTTCTCGCGTCAGTGCCACTTCTTCCAAATAAAGCGTTTGCACGAACCCAAAGTCGATCGACTTTGGGTTCGTCCTCAAAATCAAATCTATTCCTGAGTCGCCAGGATTTTCCAGCAGCGCTTGGAGCATATTAACATCAGTTTTGCGACGCTGTTCGTCCATCGTGCATTCCGCCAAACTATTAACCATAGGAGCGCTGCTTCCGTGCAACCAAGTGAACTACCCACCGCTAAATCGTAGTACCGAATATAGTAGGGGCTTCTGTACTCATAGGCGAGTGCCTTAGCTTAGACTTTCGTCCCTGCTTGGGTATTACCTCGCATCCTAAAGCAGAAACGGCTGAACCTTCCGCCTTTAGTATTTTGATACCTTCTGCTTTTATCTTTATCCCTGCTTTCTTCTCGCGCTCCCGATCGCGATCGGTAGCACAGTGAGGACAAGTCCCTTCCCTCATATCTAATTGCATCTCGGTCATTTGATGGAAACAATTAGAACAAAGTTTGGAACTGGAAACCCCTCTATCAATCTCGACTAAGTTCCCGCCTTTGCGTTCCAACTTGTAGGCTAAGAAGTTGGTAAAACTTTCCCAAACCTCATCCGATCTTGCTTTCGCCACATTTTGATTGCGACTCCTGTTCCAGAAATGAAAGTTTTCTACTATGACCGCGAGGCGATCGCTGACCCACTTATAACTAAGTTTATGTAGAAAATATTGCCGCGAATTCCTAAACTGTTCGTATAGCTTGGCAACAACTTTTCTATATTTGTACCAAGAATTATTTATTGTCTGCTGGCGCCTTAACTTTTGCGGCTGGCGCTTCAAGTTCTTCTCGTGCTGGCCAAAATGCTTAGCCTTGTCATATTTAGATTTTTTTTCCCCCTCGGTGACAATAGCAAAGTGTTTCACTCCTAAATCAATGCCATAAATCCTACCTTCTTTTGTTGTCTGGTTCTCACACTCAATTTCATTCAGGATAATAGATGCCAGAGATTTTTTGGAATAATTTTTCCTAATAATTACACTCTTATTTTTACCCTCAATTAATCTAGATATTTTGGGTTTAGCTATTCCACTATTGCGACCAACTGTGACACTATCCTCAAGAATTTTGACGTTTTGACGATACTGAACAGACTGTTTTTTAGGCTGCATTTTGAACTTAGGAAACCCAACAAGTTTATGAAAAATAATTTTGTAGGCAGTGGTTAACTTGAGCGTAGTAGCTTGCAAAACTTGGCTGTAACACTCACCTAGCCATGCACTTCTATATGATTTTTTGAGATCGGGTAAAAGTGTGTTGAGTTCGGAGCAGCCAAGTTTCTTACCAGTTTTTTTATAAAATTCAATTGATTTATTTAGACCATAATTAGAGCACCAACGCGCACAACCCAAAGCGGGAGCTAATTGTATTTGTTGCTTTTGGGTAGGATACAAACGAACTTGGATAGCCCTGTGTAGCACTCAACATCACCTCCTTGGTTCTTCTATTCTCTCACAATATACAGTTGACGAGCACAGCATTAGGGAAAAATTGGGTGATGACGATTGCATCTTGTATGTCTTGAAAGCTGTCCCAAAAACTGCTCAAAGATGCGCTCGTCGTCACCCGCCCTTCCCACTATAACGGTACTTCGTTTAGTGGGAAGGGCGCGAAATAGTTAAACCAGGATTCACAAGTCCCAACAGACACGCAGATAGCGAAAGTAGCACCTACAATCGCTTAAAGGCGCCGTGTGTCTGTCGGAGCGGGTTTCACAGACAGTTCTAAACTTGACAAACCCGCCCCGACAGATTTGCAGCGGGACGGGTTTAATTTTACCCCGATCGGACTTAGGCTAAGAAACCCGGTTTCTGGGAAACTATGGGGTTTAGTAACGAGAAATCTCGAAATAAACCCGGTTTCTGAGGAAGAGTGTGTCCTAGACTAAGTGAGTTTAGGATATTGGGCGAGCTTCAGCGCTACAGCTAACAAAAATCAACTCAGTAGATTTTTCAGTAGATTTTACTGTACCGCTTGAGAGCCCAACGCTGACTCCACTGCCAGCAGAGCTCGATCGACTTCTGCGGCGGTGACAATCAGCGGCGGGACAAATCTCAGCACTTTCGGCCCTGCGGGAACCAAGAGCACTCCTGCGGCGATGGCAGATTTGACGATATCGCCCGATGTCAGTTCGATGTCAGCTTGCAATTCCATCCCGACAATCAAACCCCAGCCGCGCACCTCAGCAATTAAATGCGGATATGCGGCCGCCAACTTGTTGAGGCCTGCTTTCAACTGTTCCCCGCGCTGCTGCACGTTTTCTAGAAGGTTTTCCCGTTCTAAAGTTTGGCAAACGCACAAAGCTACAGCGCAAGCAAAAGGATTGCCGCCGAAAGTGCTGGCGTGACTTCCCGGTTCAAATACATCGCAGAAAGATTTGCACAGCATAGCGCCGATCGGGATACCGCCGCCCAATCCTTTGGCAGACGTAAAGATATCGGGTTCAATGCCAAGGTTTTCGTAGCCCCAGTATTTGCCGCTGCGTCCCATCCCGACTTGCACTTCGTCGAGAATGAGCAAAATGCCTTTTTCGTCGCAGATTTCCCGAATGCGCTGGAAGTAGGCGAGCTCTCCGGGGCGAACTCCGCCTTCGCCTTGCAGCGCTTCGAGCATAATTGCTGCTACTTGGCGTTCGTCTTTGTCGAGTTGCTCGATCGCACTTTCGATCGCACTAATATCGTTGTAGGGCACATAGTGAAATCCCGGCACCAAAGGGCTAAAACCCTTTTGGTATTTAGGCTGTCCGGTTGCCGTAATTGTCGCTAAAGTCCGCCCGTGGAAACTCGCAACGGCGGTAATGATTGTCGGATTCGAGATATTTAATTTTTCGTGGGCGTACTTGCGGGCGAGTTTAATTGCCGCTTCATTCGCTTCCGCGCCGGAGTTGCAAAAGAAGGCTCTGTCCGCGCAAGAATGGTCTACAAGCCACTTCGCCAGCTCGCCCTGTACGGGGATGTAATAAAGATTAGAAACGTGGTGTAGGGTCTGAATTTGCTGAGTTACCGCTGCAATCATTGCCGGGTGGGCGTGTCCCAGAGTGCAGGTAGCAATACCAGCCACAAAATCGAGATATTCGCGGCCCTCGGTATCCCAAACGCGGCAGCCAAGGCCCCGTTCTAGGGCGATCGCAAAACGCCCGTAAGTTGTCATTACATAGCTGTCGAAGCTCTCAGAACTGAAGGGACTGGCTTCGGCTTGCACGTTTGGTTCTTTTAGTAAGGTTTCTGGACTCACGAATCGCTCCTTAACACATAATATGCAGACCTCGATTGTACGGTAAAAATCCAGGTTAGCGGTGCAGGCTGTTAGTTTTGTCATAAAATCATAACAGTAAACTCAATTAATCCCTCACAAATCTACTGATGAGTTATTACATTTCTCCTAACTTTCTCGATAAAGTTGCGGTGCACATCACTAAAAACTTTTTAAATTTGCCCGGAGTAAGAGTCCCCCTAATTTTGGGAATTCATGGCCGCAAAGGAGAAGGCAAAACTTTTCAAACCGAACTGGTTTTTCGGCGGATGGGCTTTGAACCGGTGATGATATCTGGCGGGGAATTAGAAAGCCCGGATGCTGGAGATCCGGCGCGTTTAATTCGCTTGCGCTACCGGGAAGCTGCGGAGCAAATTCGCGTGCGCGGCGAGATGTGCGCCATCTTTATTAACGATTTGGATGCTGGTGCTGGCAGGTTCGATTCGACTACTCAATATACTGTCAATACTCAGATGGTCAATGCCACTCTGATGAATATTGCTGATAATCCAACTAATGTGCAGTTACCGGGAAGTTATGACAGTACGCCTCTGGATCGAGTGCCGATTATTGTCACCGGAAATGATTTTTCTACCCTGTACGCGCCGCTGATTCGCGACGGGCGGATGGAAAAGTTTTATTGGGAACCCAGCCGGGATGATAAAATTGGGATTGTTGGAGGAATTTTTGAGTCGGACAAATTGTCAAAAACCGAGATTGTGGGGTTGGTTGATAATTTTCCCGATCAGGCGATCGACTTTTTTAGTGCTTTGCGATCGCGCATTTACGACGAACAAATCCGCGAATTCATTCACAAAATAGGAATTGAGCGAGTTTCCAAGCGTTTGGTAAACACTTTGGAAGCAGCGCCAGATTTCCAGAACCCGAATTTCAGCCTCGCTCATTTATTAGAAATGGGCAGTTTGATGGTGGGTCAACAAAAGCGGATTCAGGAAATGCGCTTAGTAGATGAATACAACCAATCGCGCCTGTTTAACGTTCAAGGAACTCCCAAGGCCCCTGCTGCTGCGCCCACGCAAAGTGAATTAAACGACCCGTCCTCCAAATATTATAAGGCTTACGTTGAGCCAAGTTCTGAAGGTGGTAACGGTCATGCGGCGCGGCTGAGTTCCGAGGTATTGGAACAAGTAAAACAGTTATTAGCAAGAGGCTGCAAAATTGGCATGGAATATGCAGATAATCGCCGATTTAAGACTGGTTCTTGGCAAAGTTGCGCGACGATTAACAATGCACAGGAAAAAGATGTGGTTGCATCTTTAGAAACTTGTTTGGCCGAACACGGCGGCCAATACGTGCGGCTGATTGGTATCGATCCAAAAGTCAAGCGGCGGGTAGCTGAAACAATTATTCAGCGGCCGCAGGGTTAAAGCTAAAGTAGTTAAAGTTATGAAGGACACAACACTGTTGTGTCCCTACAGGCAATATCTTCTTTATCTCGCCCTAGACTAAATGACAGACAGAGATGATGCAAACCAGCGGCGAATTAATTCTACTTGGAAACGGTAGCCTTCACTAACTTCCTCAATCAATTCGCGTTGCAGAAGTAAATTGAGAGCATCGGATTTATCGGGAAAGTGTTGCAAAATAGCTAATCTGCTGACTATTGCCCCTTCTCCTTGTGCTGCCAAAAACTGCAAAAGAGCTAATCCTGCTGCATCTGCTTGATTGCTTTGAATATCGGCAAAAAAGAAACTGCCAACACTTAAAGCCTCTGGTATTGCTGCTTCTACATCGGCTAAAGTTGCCAGTCGGCGGATAGATGGATCTTGCTCGTTTTTTAGGGCGATAATTTCAGCGCAGAGGAGTTGTATTAGGAAAGGGTGACAGCGGGTGAGTTGCAAAACTCGATCGACCGCATTGAGTTCGTAACGGAGGGTAAAATCTTGGACTGGTTGCTCAATTAGTTGACGCGCTTCGGCTTGTTTCAGGTAGCTGATATGAACGACTTGGACATTGATTAAATAGCTAGCCCAACGCTGAAATTCTTCTATTGTATGGGAACCGGCTAGCAGCACTTTGAAGCGGGGACGATGTTGAATCAGGTGACGCAACATTCCCAGAACATCCTCCTGATCAAAGCGTCCTTTTGTGATGGCATTATCTAGCGCCTCGAATTCATCCAAGGCAAGCAGGGCAATATTTTGTTGTAGCGCTTGTTCTACTTCGTCCAGCCATTCATCAAAGCGGGTAAAAGGGTCATCTTGTAGTGTTTCGCGGTTAAGAGATGGGAGAGTGAAGGCGCTTTGGCGCTGGGATGAGTTTGCCATACTCCTGGCGATATTGTAGAGAAAACCAGCATAATCACTGGCTGATGAAACTGGCCCTTGTAAGTCTACAAACATGGGAATGATAGTGCTGGGTAGCAAGCGTCCCAAATTGTTGAGGAGGGATGTTTTGCCCATGCGCCGCTGTCCGTAGAGTAGCAAGGGAAGGCGGCGGCGGTCTAGCAGTAATTGCTCGATGCGCGTACTGATGTAAGTTCCACTTAAGTCAACGGGTTTGACAAAGATTTCCTGTTGTTCTGTCAGGGGTACGCCGATTATATAAGGGTTGTCGATTTCTTGTCGCAGTTCGACAACTTCTGCTAGTTCCCGCACATAGTCAGTGACAATTTCATACCAACTATATGCAATAGGGCGAAAACGTACTGCATATTTGTCACCACTGCGGGTCAATTCTCGAATTAAACCATTTAATCTTTCTGCTACAGCACTGAGGGCTAAACGCTGGTTGTAAGCACTATTTTGGTTGAGGGCTGCTGCTACATCCTCGCTGATGCGACTAAAGCTAGTTAGGAGGAAACTAACTGGACTATTCAGTCCTCCAAGGGCTAGATTGCGGTAGGCGTTACCGATAGCAGCTACATCCGTACAACCTTCTAATTCCTGTACATCAAGTTCAATTTGTACAGCTTGTGCAGCCCAACGCTGACGACTGGTACTTAAATAGTTGAGTGCGGCTTTGCCCTCTTCTGGGTTACGCTCCATTACTAAGAGAACGTGCTGGTCTAAACCTTGTAGGGGAAGGCGCTGCCGCTCATCCCAAAAAGCAGAATGCCAACGTAAGAAACTGGGTTTAGTAGCTGTGCGTCCTTTGTCTAGTTGATAAAGCAGGGTATTCCATATTATCAGAAAGGGATAAAGTACCACAGGTAGCCACAAATTCAAGATTAAGGCTACGCTAAACCCAACGATTTCAGCCATGTAATGTACCGCAACCTCTATTATGGGTGTCAGTGCGTACATTATTGGGTATAATACGACACAGATGATCGCGGTACAGGCTAGGAGAAAGATGATAGCGATAACGGAGTTGATTATTATTTTTTTGCCGCGCTCTGGGCCCTTATCTCCACCTGTTAGGTAGAGAAAGCCTCCATAAATCAAAAACATTAGGGGTAGCGCCACCCCGACTGCGAACAGAACTTTCATGTAATGTACCGCAACCTCTGTTATGGGTGTCACTACGTACACTATTAGGTATAAGAGGAGAGAGATGATGGCGGTACAGAATAGGAGAAAGATGATAGCGATAACGGAGTTGATTATTATGTTTTTGCCGCGCTCTGGGCCCTTATCTCCATCTGTTAGGTAGAGAAAGCCTCCATAAATCAAACACATTAGGGCTAGCACCACCCCGGCTCCGAACAGAACTTTCATGTAATGTACCGCAACCTCTGTTCTGGGTGTCACTGCGTACATTATTCGTGCGTATAATAGGAGAGAGATGATGGCGGTACAGAATAGCAGAAAGATGATAGCGATAACGGAGTTCATTATTAATTGTTTGCCCTGGTTGGCCTTCACCCCTTCTCCTTGATCATTCATGAACAGAAAACCTGCATAAATCCAACACAAAATACAACACATTAGGGCTAGCGCCACCCCGACTCCGAACAGAACTTTCCAGCCGAAAATTGTTACTAGCTCGATGGTAATCGCACCGATTTGCAATACAGAAAAGACAACATAGAGTGTTTTGTTAACTAACTGAAATGGTATGAATAGCGCCAAGCCATATGCAAAGCCGATCGCCACGCGAAATATAGTCTTTTGAATAAACGGGCCCAATATCCACACCACCAAAGCTAGCGACAAAGTAATTAATAAAGGCAGAACCAAGTAGGTCTGGAGCCTGAACCGCCACAATTTTGGACTCTCCCACTGTAAAGGCCTCCGTCTAGCTGAGTTAGAGTTTAAATCGAGGTCAATCCGCTCTGCATGATTAAGCAATGCTGAGGGACGAAAGAAAATCCAAAACAGCAGTTGCAGGCTACCAAGAATTAGGTTGGGATGCTGTTCCGGTGAATCGGTGTAGGCGTTGGGCGGCACGTTGGGTGAGGTCATCCGATTTTAGATTTTAGATTTTAGATTTTAGATTGAGCCCACAGATAAATGCCAGGGCTTGCGATCAAATTGCTTTAGGTACTTAATTTTGAGTTGTTTCATAAATATAACGAGCGCTAGACAAGTTTCTCCAATAAATGAGTGAAGGGCTGCATCTGTTGTAACCCTTCTTCCTGCCAATCATCCCCCATTTCCCCATGTTCCAGACTAAATAATCGTTCTCGACAAAGGATTTGCAGCAGCAGAGGCCAGCATTTACTTTGAGTCAAAATCCACTCGATATCCTCAGCCGGAAAAGGAGTGGGCGAACTGGCTATCAACTCGCGCGCTTCAGCTTCAGTCAAAGCAGCCAGAGTTGCGGTATATCCAAAGATATTGAAAAAAGGCGAACTATGTCCGGTGCTACGCGCTAATTCGATCGGCGATTCTGGAGTTGCCAAGATAAAGCCTAAATTCCCATTGGTTTGGTTAGTCGCCAAAGAGCGCAAACTCTCCCAAAACCGATCATCTAATTCGGGACAGCCCTGTAAACCTACACCAATTTCATCTAATAGGATGACTGTACGCTGACGTAAATTACTGCTAACCACATCCATAAATCTCTCTAAGTCGCAAGGGTTAGGTACTGACATTTTTAGGCATTCTAAAATGTAGCGCAGCAGCCCTTCCCGACTCTGCAGTCGCGGATCTTGAAAATCTACGAAAATCCAGCGATAGTTTTCTGGATGGGGCAACCAGTCAGATTTTTGACCGGGACGCAACTGTTCTGTTGGGGTGGTGGTAATATTTTTCAAGTATTGCAGCAAAGAAGTCTTGCCACTGCGCCTCTTGCCGATAATCGCAGCATTTTGCAGGGGACGACGTTTCAGTAAGTCGAATAGGCGTTTGAGTTCTTTCTGCCGCCCGAAAAAGTGGTGCGGATGGGTGATGGGAGTGCCAGTTACAAACGAGGAAGTTTCGCTATCTTCTGCATTTTGCAGTTGATTTTTAGGAGCAAAATCACAGTCGCCCTCCTCCAGTTTTAGCCGAAGCGCCCTAAAAACAAGTTCAAGAGAGCTTTTTTGGACTCCTTCACCGTGCACTATTTTCCTGACTGTATCAGAACCTAACGTTTCATCCTTGAGCTCAAGTTGAATTTTTTCAACTATCTTACTGACGGCATTTTTTTGACTGCGGATACCTAACCGATGTATCTCAGCCTGAAGTTTCTGCTGTCCTGTGGGTGTCAGTATCACACCGCGAGCGCGCGGCAGCGTCCGTGAATTCATAAGTTGGCGAAGTTTAACGTTCGGGTGACGATATTCCCGAACTTAAGGAAGATAGTAATAGTTTATATGAACTTAAGCCAGTAAACCAAGTTTGCTCGGATCTCAGCCTTCCAAGCTGAAAAGCTAGCTGGAACTGAGATGGCAAAGTTAATTACTCAAAATCTACAAAGTTCCTGCCTATCGTCTTCAGAATCGTTCCAAAGCTGTTTCAGTAGGTGGAAGATAGACATTGTAGAGTTTAAAGAAATGAAATGCTTCTTAATAAGTCCAATACCAACCAACCATTCCCTTCGGATGATTACCCAGAAATGAAGCGGGATGTCATGCAAGAACGTTTGCGTCAAGCTAAATTCACTGTTAACGTGATTCTTGGGTTAACAATAGTAAGTGCCTCCATCAGTATTTTAGGCATCGGACTGTTGTTTTCTGGAAAAGTCACAGAAGGCTCAGTTGCCACCGCTGGCGGATTAACATCAAATATTGTCAGCGTTGGGTTACTCAAGTTTACTAAAGAAACGAACGACAGACTCGATCGCTTAGCCAAAGAATTCAAAGACGACGATTAAATAAACATAGTTAAAGTAGGGTGCTCTGCGGCGCACCTTACAAATTCAAATTAAATTCTGCAAAAATTTATCAAAAGTTGCCCGATCGGGCATAGCAACTTGAGCACCCACTTTAGTTGTGCACAAAGCGCCCGCTGCTGCGCCCCACCGCACCGCCTCTGACAAGGACAGACCGGCATCTAATGCAGAGGCTAACCCGCCGTTAAAAGCATCGCCAGCAGCCACAGTGTCGATCGCCTCCACAGCAAAAGCCGGTACAAAAAAGGTTTCATCCGCCGTAACAGCAACAGCCCCGCGATCGCCCAATTTGACAATAACATTCTTGACACCGCGCTCCTGCAACTGTTTGGCAGCTACAATCGCTGTTTCCGTGTCATTCACCCGAAAACCGACTAACTGACCCGCTTCCACTTCATTCGGCGTGATAATGTCAATTAGCGGATAAAGTTCGATCGGCAAATCCGCCCTAGCCGGTGCTGGATCGAGAATAACTCGCACCCCCGCTTGACGAGCAGCTTTCGCAGCTTTTTGGACAATTTCCAGGGGAATTTCTAACTGTAACAGCAAGGATGTAGCTGGTGTTAACAGTTTTTGGAGACGTTCTAGATCTGCTTCACCGACATTGTTATTCGCGCCCGGAATCACAATAATATTATTTTGACCTGTCTCGTCTACGGCGATAATTGCCACTCCTGAATGAGTGTTTTGGTCTATTAATACATTGTCTGTACTTAAACCATAAGATTGTAAATTTGTCAATAATTCTTCAGCAAATTTATCGTTGCCGACGCGGCCGATGATGTGGGTAGAAGTGCCGAGACGGGCGGCGGCGACGGCTTGATTTGCTCCTTTGCCGCCGCCTGCTGTGAAAAAATTGCTACCGATGATTGTTTCCCCTGGCTGCGGCAACCGGGGAGTTTTTGCTGCTAGGTCGATGTTGATACTGCCGAATACAATGATGCTCATAAATTATTCAATTTGGTAATTGGTAAGCTGTAGCGCATTTAATTTGTAAACTACTTTTTACTTAAACTCTTGTGGGGCGGGCAGGATAGCCCGGCGCGAGCAAGCTTCAATTTAAATGCCAAATAGCTTAATTGGTAATTGGTAATTCTCCCATTCTCCCACTTTCCCCCTCTCCCTCTCTCCCCCTCTCCCTCTCTTCCTTAAGACGTGCTAGAACAGTTATGGTCTTCACAGGTCAATTCAATGGCAGCAATTACTCTCGATCGCAATCCCTGTGTCCTGCTAGTTGAAACAGACGAAGTTCTCGCCGGACACTTGAGTCTAGACTTAAAATCCTCCGGCTATGAACCCGTAGTAGCTTCTAACACCGCCACCGGCCAAAATTTAGCTCATGAATTGCAGCCTGCTTTGATTGTAATTGACCGGATACTTGGCGCTGAGTCGGGGCTGTCACTGTGTTCTTACCTCAGAAGTATTGGCAATCGGGTGCCGGTGCTGCTACTCGTCGGCCGTGATACAGTTGACGATCGCGTAGCTTGTCTGGAAGCTGGGGCGGATGATTATTTTCTTAAACCTTACCGCACTGAGGAGTTTTTGCAGTTGGTGCGCTTGTATTTGCAGCCGGATAACAGCAGCAACGAACAATTGAGGTTTGGCGATTTAGTTTTGGATTTGGCCTCTAGGCGGGCCCTGCGGAACGGACGGGCGATCGACCTGACGATGAAGGAATTTGAGCTGCTAAAGTATTTGATGGAACATCCCCGCGAGGTTTTGACTCGGGAACAAATTCTCGAAAATGTTTGGGGTTACGACTTTTTGGGCGAGTCGAATGTAATTGAGGTTTACATCCGCTATCTGCGCCTCAAGATTGAAGATGAGGGCGAAAAGCGTTTGATTCAAACGGTGCGTGGTGTTGGCTATGTGATGCGGGAAGCTTGAAGCAGTCAGTTGACTGTTGACTGTTGACTGTTGGCTAGTTCCAATGTCCAATGTCCAATGGTCAATTACCAATCTAAAATCTAAAATCTAAAATCTAAAATCAATATGAATTATTTAGCTACTTTGCTCGGTATTGGAGTAAGTATATTTTTGCTGGGATGTTCGCCGACTTTACCTGTCGCGAATGCTGGTGCTACTGGTATTGTGGCGGCTCAGTCTCCGACGGCGACAACCTCGGGTCAGGTGCTGCCTGTTTCTGCTAGAGCTCGGATAGGCGATCGCCCAATCGAACTCGAAGTGGCGAAAACAGTGGAACAGCAGGCTATGGGTTTAATGTACAGAACTTCTTTGCCGGATGACAGAGGAATGCTGTTTGAGTTTAAAGCGGCGCGGCAGGTCAATTTTTGGATGAAAAATTGCAAGATTTCTCTGGATATGATTTTTCTGCGGGATGGGGTGGTTGAGGCGATCGAAGTTTCTGCACCTCCTTGTACTGCCGATCCTTGTCCTACCTACGGGCCCAATACTGCTGTCGATCGAGTTATTGAACTCCGGGGCGGGCGGGCTGCTGAACTCGGTCTCAAAGTGGGCGATCGTGTTGAAATAGAGTTTTTGAACGAAAACCTGCATCAATAAACAATCCCCCGGTTTCCTTGTTCCTTCTTTTTACCATCCCTTACATCCGTTACGGAATCGGTTGGCGAACTGCCCCCTGCCTTCGGAAGACCGGAGAAAATTTAGAAACTTTACAAAAATTGATAAAATCCGTTAAAATATTAATGTAACATTCAGTACAAACACCGAAAGATTTGCTACGATGTCGATCTCAGCCAGTCTGGACTTGAGCTTGTTTCCGGAAGCTGTTGATTGTTGGTCGCAGGTATGAGACGAGTCAGCGACTCGTTACCAATCCTGAGAGACGATACTCAGCCTCAAGAGGTAGCAACACGAAAAGAAATTCTCTGGAAATTCTGGCGATCGAGCTAAATCTACTAACCCTATCTAAAGTAATATGCTACGAGCCAAGTTAATTGGCGGTACTTGGCAAACTTAACTTCTGGTAGCAGTTTCGGGTTTGATCGAAATATCTAACTAATTTTGCCGAAGTAGATTTGCGGATTCTGCATTTCGGCAGATGAAGTTAAACTCTGAACCTGGTTTAGTAGTTTTAGGTAGCAGAATAAATTCTGATTCGCACTGCAAAGATGCCGAGGTATTCAGTTTAGGTTCGATCGCGATCGCAAGTCGCTCGGGCAGAAATCACCAAAATTGCAAAACCTTTCACTTTTTGGGAAAGGTTCGCTTTACAGTCGCACTCAGCATTCTGTTTGGCAGTTTAACCGCTAATACTGTTTTCACAGCTATCGACGGTTACAAGACAAATTTAAAACTGGCTTATTACTCATCAAAAACATCAGGTTCACATCAGAAAATGGTGTCCTATACTTACAGGTGAAATCACATGGCACCCGCTACATACACTCGATTAATTCGATTTTTACAAGAAGATTTGGCAATTTCTCCCGCGTCAATTGCTGTCGCCGAACGTGTCGGTGGTGACAAACAGCGGCAGCGCTATCAAGACCCGAATTCCTTGCCGATGGTTCTGTGGCAGTACGGTTTAGTCACTCTCGACCAATTGGATAAAATCTTTGATTGGTTATCCCAAGCATATTAAAAGGATTTTAGATTTTAGATATAAATAATCAAAAATCCAAAATCCTTTCATAACTGGGATTAAGATTCAGCCAAATGCTTCGCAGCAGCGGCAACGCCGGCACCAGGAGTGTAGCCTTCATGACCCAATTCTCGCAACACCACTTCTAAAGAGGAAATTGCTGCTAGAATATCGCGATCGGACACAAAGCCCAAATGGCCGATTCGGAAGATTTTACCTTTCAAATGGTCTTGTCCGTCGGCGAGAGCAATGTCAAATCTCTTTCGCATCAAAGTCCGCACTTTTTGAGCATCTACGGATTCTGGTGGCATAACCGAAGTAATCGCAGGACTCGCGGCTTCGTCAGCGGCAAACAACGGCAAACCTAAAGCTTTTACTGCAGCGCGAGTAGTTGTCATTAAGCGTTTGTGCCTTGCGAAAACATTTTCCAACCCTTCTGTTTTCATCATCTGCAGCGATGCTTGCAGGGCAAAAAACATATTTACCGGTGGAGTAAAAGGAGTGGTATTTTTGGCAGCGTCTTTGCTATATTTACCCAAATCCAAATAATAGCGGGGCAGTTTCGCAGTTTTG
This sequence comes from Microcoleus vaginatus PCC 9802, assembly GCA_022701275.1. Classification (NCBI taxonomy): domain Bacteria; kingdom Bacillati; phylum Cyanobacteriota; class Cyanophyceae; order Oscillatoriales; family Microcoleaceae; genus Microcoleus; species Microcoleus vaginatus. Next base: position 5,615,235 of record CP031740.1, on the reverse strand, counting down.
TAAGCTTCCCAAGCTTTGGGACTGACGGCCACAAAACCCAAACCTGGAGGAATCATGTAAGCTTTCTGAGAACCCGAAGCAATGACATCGATTCCCCAAGCGTCCATCGGAATATTGACTGCGCCTAAGCTAGTGACAGCATCGACCATAATTAAAGCTTCACCGTGGGCTTTAACGTGGCGGTTGATGGTTTCGAGGTCGTTGAGGACGCCGGTAGAGGTTTCCGAGTGGGTGATGATGACAGCTTTGATTTGCTTCTCTGTATCTGCTTCGAGTTTTTCGCGGAAGTTTTCGGGGTCTAAAGGTTGGCCCCACTCGGCTTTGATGATTTCGACATTTAAACCGTAAGCTTCGGCCACTTCAGCCCAGCGTTCGCCAAATTTGCCGTTGGTACCGATTAAAACTCGATCGCCCGCACTCAGGAAATTAATTATCCCAGCTTCCATCGCCCCGGTACCGGAAACGGTTAAACTCAGCACGTCACTTTTAGTTTGGTGCAGCCATTTCAAATTTTCGGTACATTCTGCAAAAATCCCGTCAAATTCCTTGCTGCGGTGGCCCATCGGGTGTTTTGCCATCGCTAACAAGGCCGCTTCAGGTACCGGCGTCGGGCCGGGAATCATCAGCATTAATTTGTTGTCCATGATATTGTCCTAAGTTTTTCTGTGGGAGTTATATAGAATAAATCAAATACGATACGTCACGTCGCTACTCTAACTTTTTTAACTTTTAACTCCCTTCTGGTTAATTTCATTGAGAGACCAGCGATGTTCTACCGCTAAGTTCGATCGCTCGCAGCTTTGTTCTAATTGCTTTTGAATGGCCAGGGCTTTACGCAGTGTAATAATAAGTTGGTGAACTTGTTGCTGCTGCGGCGATTGTGGACTGACAGCAAACATCGTTTTGCGTTCTAACAATTGAAGTAGCAATTCATAATGAATGTACGAAGGAAGGGGAATTGGCTCCATGAAAGCTAATATACCTCAGCGAACCGACACCCCATGGCAATTGCATGAGGCATCACAGGTGAACATTAGATGCCCGATTTTTTATTTGTTTTCTAACCGTACAGCAACCCCTGCTTTGCCGATCGAATATTCGGGGCTGGGTGCGTTGGAAACGCTAAATTTTGCGATCGACAGGCTTACAGAATAGATTTAATTGCTTTCTGGCAAAATATTTCTATGCAATATAGCTTTGAGTGCTATTTTTTTTACAGTCAAGCGCTTGAGTCGATGCAGGCTAGAAATTCTCATTATTTACCTACTTAATCATTTTTTATCAGAATTAAGGGTGGTTTGTCAAGCGGTCTCGCCTTTCACAGGCTGGGAGGGCGATCGGCAAGCGAGGCTAAAGCAGCACCCGGATCGGGCTGTTTGACTAGAGATTCGCCTATGAGGACGGCTTGGGCGCCGGCGCTGGCCACTTTAGCTAGGTCGTCGGGAGTGTGGATTCCTGACTCGCTGACGATGAGGATGCCTTTTGCTTGGATTTCGGTTTGTCGATCGGCTAATAGTTGGCTGGTGGTTTCTAAGCTGACGGAAAAGTCTTCTAGGTTGCGGTTGTTGATGCCGATTAGGTTGACGCCTTGTAGGGTTAATACTCGATCGAGTTCTTCGAGAGTGTGAACTTCTATTAAAGCTGTCATGCCCAAAGTCTTGACAATTTTTACAAAGTATTGTAAGTCTTTGTCAGATAGAATAGCTGCGATTAACAATACAGCATCGGCGCCGTGAATCCGGGCGAGATAGATTTGGTAGGGATAGATAATAAACTCTTTGCAAAGTAAGGGTAAATCGACGGCGGCACGGATTTTAGCTAGGTTGTCGAAGCTGCCTTGAAAGAACTTTTCATCGGTAAGTACAGAGATGCAACTGGCGCCGTTTTGTTCGTAAGCTAGGGCGATCGCCACCGGGTCGAAATCTTCGCGAATTACGCCTTTGCTGGGGGAAGCTTTTTTAACTTCGGCGATGATAGCGGGTGTGGTTTTACCGTTTTTGAGGGCGGCAAGAAAGTCGCGAGTTGGCGGTGCAAAGGGGAGTTTTTTGTGAAGATCGGCTAACGGGGTGCGATCGCGCTTTTGGGCCACTTCCGCTTCTTTTTGCCAGACGATTTCTTCGAGGATGTGCTGGGGTTCGGCGTCGGGTACGGCGATTTGGTAGCTGAGGTAGAGGACGGAGACTGATGTGCTGGGGGGACGGCGGCGGATTTGAAGCATGATAGGGGGATAAAGGGCGATCGTAACAAGTTTCAACGTATTATATAATGGTTTACGATTAATCAAACAGAAACAAACCCGGATTTACACGAAAAAAATTTCCCAAAGCCTCAGCTTGTTTTTTGCTAATTTCTAGCTGACCGTTAACGATTTCAGTTACCGTCTCAACTGTGCCAATAATTTCTACTAAATCTGCTGGTTCTAAACTTCTAGCCTCCATCAAATGAAGAAGTCTTGAGTGGCGATTTGAAGCATTCAGTTGATAGTGAGTTTCTTCATAATCCTCAATTAGTTTGACTAAAAGTTCTAACAGAGTATCTTCTTCGGGAGTTAGATTTTTCCGAGAGAGCAACTTTTCAACTATTTCTAAAAAAGTCTCGTTTTCATCTTCATTTTTAATAAGTCGAGGTTGATATTGAGATAGCAGGCTGCTGTACCTGTCGGAGTCAAAAGTAAGCGTCATTTTTCCAGTTGTCTTTGTCATATTCTGCCTGAGTCTAAATGTACTTGATATAAACAATCTACTTTTGATAGTTAAGACTTACGGTTAAGCGATATTTATTTCCTTTGATGTTGAAAATTGTAAAATTTCCAACTGCTTCAGCTTGAGGATAAATAGTTGGAACTTCAATAAGTTTAGTTTAGTTGGCTTGACTAGCAATCTTGTACGAATCATCGAGGGCTTCGCAGGAATCAGCATGATTTTGGCAGTAGTCTCTTAATTTTTTGCGGCTGATAACGTGCATTGAGCGATCGTTCAGATGTTTGGCAGATACCTAATTCTATCAAATTTAAGTGCGAACGGCTAAAACCCCAATTTAACTAAAAGGGCGATCGGGCTTCTTTTTCTATGTTTGGGCGGGAATAGTTAGTTTTCACATACTCTTTTAGTATCGGTGCAAGAGTGAAAAATGTGCGATCGCCCTTCGGGATTTTTTCAATTAATGAACGCCGTCCCAAGGATTGCATCACTTTCAAAAAGTGCGAGCGAAATAATTGCATTTTCTCTCAAAAATTTCGCTAGGATGCCACTAAATAAATCTTGAATCATTGTTGCCACTATTTTTAACTTCTTGCAGAGGGTCTAAGTGTTTTCCCGTATTGACTGAGCCTGGTTATCTGTGATATTCAATACTTATTGAACCTCACCTAGTTACAAGGTATGGCAAAAGGCGATCATATCTACATTCAACACGTTGGATACACTCATCACGGTATCGACTGTGGCGATGATAGTGTTATTCATTTCGGAAGGCGTGGGGGTGAAAAAATTTGTCGTATTTCTAAAAATGATTTTGCATCAGGAAACAAAATTAATGTAAAGGAGTATGGGAAATGTTATTCAGATGATTCAGTAGTCAGACGAGCAGAGGCCAGGTTAGGCGAAAAAGGATATGACCTTTTTAGCAATAATTGTGAGCATTTTGCTTATTGGTGCAAAACAGGAAAATATAAGAGTGAACAAGTAGCACAAGCTCAAGCTGGAGTTGCTGGTTTAGTTCAAGGAAGCGCTATTGGCGCAGGAACCAAGTTTGCAACTAAAATCGCCACTGAAGCTGCTATTAAATCTGCTGACCCTATATCTAAAGTTCTCATCAATGTAGGGCTTAAACAAGCGCCTGCTGTAGCGGGTAAAGCGGCTGCTGGTATTGTAGGTGTGGGTGGCATAGCCAGTGGATTAGCTGCTGATTTCATAGTTGGCAAGATACTTGAAGATGATGAAGCTTTGACTGAACGCGAACGTGAAGCACGAAAAAATGGAAGAATAGCAGGACAAGTTGCATCAACAATTGGAGGTGTTGGCGGAGGTATTGCTGCTGCTACGGTTGGTGGTAGCGTTGCCATTGCTGCTGCTGTTGCGGCTCCCGCAGTATTAGGTATAGCAATTGGTTTAGGTGCTTATCACCTACTCCAATGCGAGTGAAAATTGATTTAGCTGCTGAAAGAGCGATCGCCCTTCTATTATTGAGGTGCGATCGCTCTTTTTTTGACTATCACTAATTCTGTTTCTCCAACAGCATAGGGAATTTTTACCGCTTTGACAACCATTCATAAGGCAAGCTATAGCCAGTAGGAGAAATTCGGAGTGGGATATTTGGTATAATGAAATAATCCCGAGCGCAGACAACCCAATGGAATCTGAGGAATGCAGTAACTGTGACCAATCACCAAATTTGGGATGAACTTGCTCAACTATTAGCACCGATCGCCCTGAATCACGTCATAGAGAAACATCTAGAGTGCTGCAATTACAAAATACGCGGTTACTGGGATAGCAATAAATTTTATGAATAAATAGCTTTCATTCATCCAATCTATGCTGAGTTAATCAGTCGATCAATGGGCACGAATATCATCAACAACCATTCCACTTCTCACTGGATTAAACTTAAATTTTTACTCAAAGCCGATTTATCTGCTGGCGAAAACAACCTGGTTAGCGATGATGGCGATGATGAAATTGGCGAACTGACTCTGATTTTAGATACCCATCTCAAAATTATTGATGAAAAGTGGTCGCTCGATATCGAATCCCCTTTTGTTGTTGCCAAAATTCAGCCACATTGCAGGATTCTGCCTAAAGTGCGTGGAGGGTAGCTATCCCGTCGGGGATCGCACTTTAACTTAAACCTTAACCGCTTCCTGCGATTGAATTTCATCGCCTGCAACGCTCTCGATGCCGCCTCAACTACGCTTGTCCACTCAGAAGATTTAATATACTCCTCATCAGAAACTCCTGTCCCCAACGCCTCAAACACTAAGTCTATAGCCTGACAAACTGCTGAGATCAAACGGGCTTCTTTTTCATCTTCAATAATTACTCCGATTGCCGCCTTTGGGTTTTCTGCCAGCACTGTATCGTCGTAAAGAAAATGAACCGCCTCATCAAAACTGTCGCACTCAATACCGGGCGGATAATCGCTCTCTAGCCAAGCTTTATGTTGATATTCTCTATCTGCCAAACTTCGGAGAGTTTCTAATAACTCCTCTCTCATTTTCGGATACTTTACCATACAACTTTCTCCTTTACTAAGGTGCGTACCAGGTTGGCCACTGCAACCATTCATCTAAAGGGATGTGAGCTTCTGTGGGACTATTTTTGATGCTACCTGGGATGGGTTGACCATTTTTACCGATAACTTGACCGTCTTTTCTAATAATAACGTGGTCTACCTGCTGACAAGGAAAACTGCTATCTGCATCCCCTTTGTCAATTCTTACACCATTTCCCTGATTTGTTGGCTCTTGCCACCGCCAACCTGGTTTCTTTTTGTTTGGCTGTGCATCGCCCCAGGATTCGGGTATTTTCTGGCTGGCTGCTTCTGGACATGTCCAATCTTGACTTGAAATCACCTCGCACCTGGTTTATGCTTAATCCTGTTCCTATACAGCAATTTTAGCACAGAGGATATATCGACCTTAAATAATTTATCACTAATATGACTATTAACGATAAACTCAAGACCATCCTAACTCAGTTACGATCGCACTTCGAGCAACTTTACGGCGATCGGCTCACGCAAATGGTGCTCTACGGTTCCCAAGCGCGAGGCGATGCACATCCCGACTCAGATATAGATGTTTTAGTAGTTCTGAAAGCGCCAGTTCAAGCAGGCGAAGAAATTGATAGAACTCTTCAGATTGTAGCAGATTTGTCGCTCGAAAATGATGAAGTGATTAGCTGCCAGTTTATGAATGAAGAAAAATTTACTAATTATCAAGGCCCTTTGCTCAGAAATATCCGTAAAGAGGGAATTTTAATATGACATCGGCTCAATTAAACTTACTCGCAAAAGCTCGTCAAAGCCTTTCAGCGGCTAAGTTAATGTTAGATGGCGAATACCCAGATTATGCAGCCTCTCGCGCCTACTACAGTATGTTTTATATTGCCGAAGCATTTTTAGAAGGGGAAGGGTTATCTTTTTCTAAACATTCCGCAGTCATTAGTGCCTTTGGCCGAGAATTTGCTCGTACCGGAAGAGTTCCTGTTAAGTTTCACCAATACCTCATCAGAGCTCAGGAATTGCGAAATGCTGGAGATTACGGCGAACTTGATGCCGTTACGAGCGATCAAGCCGCAGATTCGATCGCCCAAGCTGAAGAATTTCTCGAATTAGCCCAAAATGCGATCGGCACTCTACCACCGCCCTAAAACAGTATACCGAAATCCCCGACTTCTTCAAGAAGCCGGGGATATAAAACAAGAAAACCGCCCCTACAAATTAATGACTACCCGCTCCAGCCGCCCGTTTAAACGCCTCATCCAACACTTCCGAAAGCGTTGGGTGCGTGTGCACTCGGAATGCTAAATTGTTCACAGAATCGCGCTGGGCGATCGCATTTGCCGCTTCCTGAATCAAATCCGAAGCGTGCAAACCGAAAATGTGAACTCCCAACAACTCCCCAGTATCTTTCCGGTAAATCACCTTAGCCGTACCGTCGGTTTCCCCTTCAGCAATAGCCTTAGAATTTCCCTTAAAATAAGTCTTGACAGAAGCTACCTCAAACCCTTCTGTTTTTCCTAACTCTTTGGCCGCAGGTTCCGTCATCCCCACATAGCTAATTTCCGGGTGAGTAAACGCCGCCGCCGGGATACTCAAATAGTCAACTTCGCGGGCACGCCCGCAAATATTTTCCACCGCAGCAATTCCCTGAGCAGACGCAGAATGCGCTAACATCATCTTGCCATTAACATCGCCGATCGCCCACAAATTTTGCACCGGTTCTCCCGCCGCCAAAACCTGCATCTTATCGTTAACTGGGATATAACCGCGCATCGTTTCCACGCCAACAGTTTCTAACCCCAAATTCTTACTGACAGGAACTCGGCCAGTTGCTACCAAACAAGCATCTACTTCCAAAACTTCGACAATTTCCTTAGTCTTGAAATCAGCTAATTCAATAATCACCGGCGAACCAGGAGTAATCTTCTTAGCCAAAACACCCACTTTTGTTTCAATATCGCGAGGTGCAATTAACACTCGTTCTGCTAACTTAGCAATATCTGGATCGAAAGTCGGCATCAACTGATCTAGAGCCTCAATCATCGTGATTTCACAGCCCAGTGCGGTGTAAATATCGGAAAACTCCAAACCGATGTAACCGCTACCAATAATTGCAATCCATTTCGGTAGCGATTCCAACCTGACAGCATCGTCGCTGGTAAATACAGTTTTGCCGTCAATTTCTATCCCGGGGGGGACGAAAGGAATTGAACCGGGAGCGAGAATAATATCCTTGGCGGTAATAGTTTTCTCGCCTTTATCGGTTTCGACGGTAATTTTTTGAGCACTGGCAATTTTGCCCCAACCTTGGATGACATCGACGTTCAAACGTTTGAGGCTGTTGGTCAAGTCGCCGCGAAGTTTGCTAACAATAGTGTTAGCGTGATTGGCGATCGCCCCGCGATCGAAATCCACACTGCCCAATTGAATTCCCAAAGTCTTCAGGTGGTGGGCATTCCGCAAATCTCGCACTCGCCCGGAAGCCGCCAACAGCGCCTTAGAGGGAATGCAGCCGCGGTTGACGCAAGTCCCCCCCATGTCCCCCGCTTCGATAATTGCCACTTTCAGCCCGCAGCTAACCGCGTGTATGGCCGCCCCGTGTCCGCCCACGCCAGCGCCGATAATTGCTAAATCGTAATCAAATCCCTGAGTCACCTTAAAATCTCCTAATGCCTTTGAAATCTTAGAACTCAAGCAAAAAACACCGTATGTCCGTCCTTTCGAGCTGGCGCGTTGCGATCGCAACCCTTGAACAGCGGTAATAGTTGCCCAAGTCCTATTTCCTTATTCTCGACTAGACTAGGGTTAATTAGACAACGAAAGAGCCGTAACTGAGATTTTTTCAGGGTCAATGATTTTGAGCAGAGTCTGCACCAAGTCTCAAATCACTCAGTAGGCGGGTGTAAAGTTAAATATAGTTTGAGGGCTGACACTGCCCGCTGTGGGTTTTATATGGGGGCAGCAAGTTCAGCCGCAAGCATTCCACCGCCCGGTTAAATTGTGTGCGCCTGCTTGTTTTAGTCGGCTTTTCATGTCTGCACGCGCCGGGGGCTGGCAGAGTTTGTTGGCAACTTTTAGAGTCTATGGAGTGGCTTATGACGGATGACGACGACCAGAAAGATTTACGCCGGGCCTCGGCTCAATCATTTTTTGAGTCCCTGGATGAATTGTTCGATTCTATAGAATCGAACAGCACTCAAGCGGCACAACCTAAATCTCCACCGCCTCAGGCTAAGTCTTCGAGTCAGTCTTCGAGTTTGCCGAAGAAGACTAGACCTGCGAAAATTAATTTGTCGGATTTTGAAGATGCGATTGCCGATTTGGAACAGTTTATCCAGAGCAAACACCAGAAACGCCCTGAATCCAATCAATAGTGCGATGACACATTTTCAAGTAATGACTGTTGACTGTTGACAAGCTAAAAATTTTAGACCGAAGTTCCAGCTCCCAGATTCATCTGTGGAGTCAATTTTTAAATCTCAAATCTCAAATCTAAAATCTAAAATCGACAGACTGTTGAATGTTGAACTCGCCCAAAAACTGATACTTGCTTGAAGACAGGAGTCGCCCGGATCGCAAAATTTTAGAGTAAAGTTTAGCCTCCCAGATTCATCTGTGGAGTCGAATCTAAAATCTCAAATCTCAAATCTAAAATCGACTGGCTGTTAACGGTGCTTTAAGCTTAAGCTGTTTAGGTTGCAACCTACAATATATTCATATTTCGTTGAGGATTGCTTTCCAAGAATCAAGCCCGATAAATTAGCTCAATTTACTATTAATAGCCTTGTTTTTAGGCTTTGACTGCTGCGGTAATTGCCTCGATTTCACTTCGATCGCGCGATCGCCGATCGCACTCAAAGGCAGCTCCAATTCATCAATATCATTGCGGAACTTGACCGGAATGTCAGCACCGTTAATAATCGCTCCCAATAGCCGCGGCCCGGATTTATTCGACTCCTCATCCTCAGATTCCAGCAACTGATCTGCCGCCTCAGACAACATACTAGACAAAGTGTAACCAGGCCGCGCCACCAAAATCATACCGTCCGTGTACGGTTCCAGCGTCAGCGCGTCGTTGCACTCGCTCAAAGCCGGAGAATCCACCACCACAAAATCAAAGCGGTTGCGAACATCCTCAAACAATCTCCGCATTTCGCTTGATTCTAGTACGGCCGAGGCTTGTCGCAAAAAGCCGGGACTCGGCACAACGTATAGATTCTCTACCTCTGGAACCAAAAGGACGCACTCGCTAATATTGCCGTAATAGTGCAAAGGTTCCACCGTCGCCAAAGGATCAGCAGCAATTTTCAAAGATTCAACGTTAGAAGGCGATCGCAAATCTGCTTCAATTAGCAAAGTCCGTTTACCCGATCGAGCCGATGCAATTGCCAAATTGTAAGCACTAAAACTTTTCCCCTCCAAAGGCGCCGCCGAAGTCAGCAACACCACCTTCACGGGTTTGTTCCCGATCCGGCGCAAATTAGTACGCAACCGCTCGTAAAATTCCAAATAGGGAGAATTTGCCTCTAGGGCCAGAGGCATTTCATCGCCGTAGGAATCAAACACCGTCACTTCAGGCAAAACTGCCAGTATCGGCACCTCTTTTTCCACCAAAGCCGCCCGCACTTCTTCCCAACTGTAAAACTTGCCGTTGAGCATCCCCAACAAAAATATCAACCCCCCGCCCAGCAGCAATCCCACAAATCCGCCCACCGCCAGCATCACGGGCAAACCTCTCTTATTTGACTCAACGTCATCAGTTTGCGGCAATTGGGCGATTGTCAAACTCCCCGTTGTCTCAGCTACCGCCGCCTCAGCATCTACCAAAGCCGACTGCATCTTGTCGTAGAGAGCTTGTTTGAACGCCACTTGTTGGGCCAACCGCGCTTGTTCTAACTGCTTGTTCGGGATTGTCGCGTGTTCCCGACGCAATTCTTTTTCAGTTTTCTCGATTCCTTGAAGTTGCTGTTGCACCGTATCGCGCTGCGTTTGCAAAGCAATCAAAGTTTGAGCTAACTGCTGTCTGGCCGGATCTAAAGAAGAGTCTACCCGAATTCGATCGGCACTTCTGAGCGGAGCCGCCACCCCGTTACCGCCGAGTACCTCAGATTGCCGCTGCTGCAACTGCTGCTCAAAAGCAAGTTTTTGTTTGAGCAATTCTACAATTTTCGGGTGCTCCTCCTGCAAGTCGCTGCGGAGAATTTTGAGCTGAGATTCGATCGAAAACAATTGCACTCGCAGTTGGGCAATAATTGGATCGGCAGAGAGTGCTTGAGCGACGTAAGCTTGCTCCACATTCAATCCCAAGCGATCCTGCAAACTATTAATTTGAGCTTCAATTCCTCCCAACTGCACGCGGAGTTGCCGCTGCTGCTGTTGGATGCTGGTAATCGCTTGCGGCAAAGCACCGCTCTGAGCAGCTAAAATTGAAGTTCCTTCTCGTTTTGCGTAGGCTTCAAGTTTTGCTTCCGTCTCTCTGAGTTCCTGAGTTACTTTCGGCAAACGCTGGTTAATTTGCGTGATCGTGTCTCGCAGTCTAGAAGTATTAAATGTTGTGCTGTACTTCACCATTTCGTTCATCAGCGTCTTTACTACCGCTTCTGCTTTTTTGCGATCGGCATTTTTGTACAATACTTGAATCAAAGCGCTGGGGTCATTATTCTTACTGGGCATCTTTACTTGCACATCTTTTACCAGCTTTTTAGCCAAAGCTTTTACTTCTTCTTGCTCTTCTTTTTGGTTTAATTTTTTTGCGGGTTTGATGAGTTTTTTTGCTGCTGCTTCAACCACCGTTGTATCCAGCAGCATATCTTTAGTTATTTCTTGTCCTTCCTGTTGAATTTTAGTAGTAGTCGATGAAAAAATCACGCTCGGTCTGCGGTAAGCCAGCGTACCTGTAGCAGCGTAAACTGGCGCCGCCTTTGGCTGCACAGCCACTACTCCCGATACGCCCACAGTCACCGCGAGAGTAGCCAGTCCCACCCACTTGTATTGGTCGAAAGCAATTAAATAACGTTTGACAACGGATAAAGTCATGACGATTTTAGATTTTAGATTTTAGATTGCTAATTGTTAACGATAACTAATGATTGCTGACAAATGATACCCATTTCCCAAAAAGCTGCAACTGTAGGTAAGTTGTAAACGCATATCGCATAAGTCATTCCCCATCGAAAATCGAAAATCGAAAATGATATGACTACCTATCATTACGTGACGGGCCGAACAAATCTGTTACCCCATTTCTCAACTGCTCAAAGAACAGAATAAATCCCAAAGTATCGCGGAATGGTCGAGTAAAAGTATTGATTACATAACCAATGCGCTCGACCAAATTCCTACCAATCACAATCACATCATTATCTTCGAGCATCGGGTTCTGAGAAACATTGCCCTCCAAAGCAGCTTTAGCATCTATCGAACGGTTGACTGCTCTACCTTGCTTTTCGTCGAACCGAATCAGGGCTATTTTCCGCAAGTCAGCAAGATTAACAGGCAAGTTATTGAGAGCATCCAAAAACCTGCTGCCATTTTCTACGTAGAACGAGGTCAAACCACCACTAGCGTAACTCAAAACTCGAACGTAGATCCTGGGTTTAATCAGAGTAGACCGCGAAACCAGAGCTTTGTCGTAGTCTAGGTTTTTGGTACTAGCGTCCAATTCCGGGATGACAATCACATCTCCCGATGCCAAAGGAAAATCGAACAAATCGTTAGCGTTTGCTAGGGGAGTGTAGAGGTCGATTGGCTCCTCCACGGACGAGCCGTCCATCAGCGTCCGCCGCACTCGCACCTCCCGCAAATCGGCTTTTCCCGTGACTCCCCCCGCAATCACCAAAGCAGCCGAAATTCGACCAGAACCCGCCGGAAGCGTGTAAAAACCCGGTTTGCTGACTTCTCCGGTGACAGTGATTTGGACGGGGACAGGAGCAGCAGCGAGGCTGTACCTGGATGCTAAATCTTGATCGGATTTGCGATCGGGCGTAACCTGTTTATACGGTACGACGATCGCATCTCCATCTTCCAAACGCAAATCCGGCGGAGCAATACCAGTTTGCAACGGTGTCAAAATATCAACAACTTGCTCCGCGACAGCACCTCCCGGCAGAGTCCGCCGCACCCGCACCGCCCGCAGTTCGGCCGTAGGAGTAGTCCCAGCAGCAGCCGCCAGAGCCGCCGGAAGCTGGGGGGTTTGGAGCGGATAAAACCCTGGTCTCGCCACTTCCCCCGTCACCGTCACCACTACAGGGCGCTGAACGACCAAAGCAGCCGAGATTTGAGGATTTTTGATAAATTGGCCAAAGCGCTCGCGGAGGCGCTGCTGTGATTCTTCGACAGTAAGACCACGCACATTTACTGTTCCGATTAGCGGCAGTACAATTACCCCTTCAGGGCTGATTGGACCTGTAAAACCTAGCTCTGGGAAGCGCTGAACTTGAACAGTAATCTGGTCTCCCGGGCCCAGGCGGTAGGGCCGATTCCGAAAAGCTGGGTTAATATCCCGGTTGAAATTGGCAGGCGGCAGTGGCGGTACACGCAATGGCGGTGGCGCCACAAGTCGCTCGTCTCTTGGAACAACAGATTGAGCTAAAGCCGTTTCCGAAAAATTTTTGCTATTAAAACCTCAGAATACAGCAGCAAAAGATAGAGTCCAAGCAGTTGAATACAGGCTGGCAAAGGAAAAAGCGAGGCGATTTTTAATTGTGGATTTTTCCCGCATTTTGAGAGTATTTAAAAAAGTAATATTGTGAATAATAGCCTGACTTGTAAGTTTCATCTAAATATAGCGACGAGAAAAAACAATAAGATATTTTAGGGGCGAGTTGAATCCGGATATTTACTAGGAAGCAGTTGATTTTGGCAAAACCTGCCCACGCCCTAGGCTGATTTATTGGCACATCCCTGCTTACTCAAACCGAAAAGTTTCTGTAATTAATTTAGCCTGGACACTTTCGGCAAGAGATTTGAGCAATGGTTGAGCTATCTTAATGTCGCCCTGCGGTTGAATGGGGAGGATGATACTGACAGCAACCCAAGAGGCGCGGCGGTTCGAGAGTCTAGCAATGCTGTCTTCCCAAAACCAGCGAATGGTTGTTGGAGAACCCCCGTTAGGCCAAGCGTACCACTGCACGACAGCAAAAGTTTGTTGGGCAGTCCAGCTTCGGAACAACCGGGCCTCGACAGTAGGCGGTGGCTGGTCGGGTATTGGTGCTAATTTAACTGTAAACCTCAAAGTGCGATGAGAATCGGTTTGCCACCGGTGAAATCCATCGATATCTAGCCATTCCACTTGGGGCTGGTTTTTGGGGTAATTTTGAGGCAACAGCAATAAAATGGCAATTGTTTGATCATTTTTAATTTCTTCAACTAACCATCTGTGAGCGCCAATTTGGACGTTATTCTGAACGGCTATAACCTGCCACCCAGGAATTTTTATCCCGTTTTGGCGCAAACTTCTTAATTGCTTGAGGTTGGCAAGGATTGGCGGGTTTGTCCAAGGCCACCTTCCCGTCGCGTAGCCGGGAATTGCTACTGCCCCAACTAATACCAGCAAAAACACCAGTACCATAATTTTAGATAATTGATACCGCCGCAGTAGTTTCTGTGCTGAAATCATCTGTTTCATTCATTGCCAGACTGAGTTGGGAAATACTTGTCCATCCCGTTGAGGAGAAGTACCAATAACCCTAGTATACTAGCAGAATATAAATCTCCGCCCCATCCGGCGTGTAGCCAATTAAAAAGCGCCTCTCTGTCGGTTCCGTGAAAGTAAGTTAGCAAGGTATTGCGAAAAATGTTGGAAGTGATGCTAATAATGGATGTAATCACTAAAAACAAAAGACTTTTTTTGCGAGACCTCCAAACTCCCGTCCAATCCAGCAGAATTAAGCTGACATAAAGACTGGTAAACAGCATTTTTAAGCCTGCACAGTGTGGAGCAACTTCTACAATGCGCTCGTTTACGTACAGATAAATTTCTTCGACTCTCACATTGAGACCAACCTTAATTAATATCCAGCCTGATGTTTCAGCAATGAATTGCTGTAAGGGCAAGGCGTAGGGTTCTATGAGGTAAGGAATGTGGTTCGGCGAGGCTAGAAATACGAACAAAAGCGGCATCGCCTGCAATTGCAAGCCGGGAATTCCTTTTAAAGATAAGCAAATGCTGACCAGCATTACGGGCAGGGATAAATTTACTAAATCGCTCAAGCGACTCAGATAAAAAAGCGTGGCTAGTACCAGCAAAAAGCCTCCCAAAAAATGCGGTGAGTTGGGTAAGCTGCGCCAGCACTTTCGGTTCATCCAAGCAATATAAGCTGCGTAGGGCAAACCAATTAGTCCGTGGCTGAAATATTCGTGTTCGAGGCTGATGCTTTTGTTGAGCCAGCCGTCGTACCAGTGTACTAGCAGGGGGGCGTACAGCAGCACTAGGAGCACCGTGATACCTTCCGCCAGTAGGTATCGCTTGAAAACAATGCGAATTTTGCGCTGGATTTGCATGGTGTCAGAAGTTTTAAGATTGCCGCGCTGGATTCGCAACGCTGTGCGGTTTTGAACTGTCAGTTAAAGATTTATTAATTCCCCACAAAAACGCTTTGATAACCGCACCTTAGTGCTTGAAACACCTGCCGCATAAATTTTATGAACAATTAGCAATTCAATGATAGTACGATCGCCCGAACAACTTGCTCGATCTGAGTATTGCTCAATCCGGGATACATTGGCAATGATAAAATTTGTTGGCACAGGGTTTCTGCGCGGGGGAAGTCGCCCCGAGTGCCTAAGTTTTGGTAGGCGGGTTGCAGGTGGCAAGGTAGGGGATAGTGTATGCCTGTTTGAATGCCGTCTTGGGCAAGTTTTTCCTGAAGGGTGTTGCGGTCGATCGAGCTTTCCTCAGTAATTTTGATCACATAGAGGTGATAAATGTGACCGCTGCTGCTGTGGTTGGCGATCGGTACAATGCCTTTGTGTTTCAGGGGTTCTAGTAGAGTATCGTAATGTTGGGCGGCGGCGGTGCGATCGCGATTCCATTTTTCTAAGTAAGGCAATTTAACATTGAGCACGGCCGCTTGCAAATTGTCGAGACGGCTGTTTGTACCAATTTCTGTGTGCAAATATTTGCTGGGTGCTCCGTAATTGCGGAGAGTTCGCATTTTTTGTGCGAGTTGTGCATCGTTAGTAATTAACATCCCGCCGTCGCCAAAAGAACCAAGGTTTTTGCTGGGATAAAAGCTGAATGCTGCTGCTTTACCAATGGAACCGGCGCGGTATCCTTCTCTGTGGGCTAAGTGCGCTTGGGCGGCATCTTCAAATATGATTAAATCGTGGCGCTTCGCAAAATCTAAAAGCTGCCGGGGCGATACCATTTGACCGTAGAGGTGTACGGGGATAATTGCTTTAGTTTTCGAGGTAACTGCTGTTTCGGCTGCTGTGAGGTCAATCAGGGCGGTTTCTGGGTCGCAATCTACAAGAATAGGTATAGCTTTGGCTTCGAGGACGGCGATCGCGGTGGCGATAAAAGTGTTAGCGGGTATGATAATTTCGTCGCCCGGATTAATGCCGCAAGCTTGGAGTCCCAGAGCGATCGCATCTGTTCCACAAGCCACTCCTACGCCGTATTTTACTCCAGAAGCTGCTGCAAATGCTGTTTCAAATTCTGCGAGTGCATGGCCTAAAATAAAGTCTCCTTCCTGGATTATTTTTCTAATTGCTTCTGCTATTTGCGATTCAATTGGTTGGTGTTGCAGTGAAAAGTTTACAAACGGAACTTTTGGCGGGCGGTTACTCATAAACTATCGAGACATAATTCTTTATATTAACATTTTAGTGCGGATAGCATTTAATTTTTTTTTACCGCAGAGGACGCAGAGTAAAAGAGGGGAAAGGGAGATTTTTTACGGAATAGCTGCGCTTCACGTACTTTTTTTTGAGCGTTCAACTAAAGGAAAGTTTTTCGGTAATATAGAAGCAGAGAATTTTGCAGCAATCGCAATCATGGAATACAAAAAACTCGGCGACAGCGACTTATCAGTATCTGAAATCTGTTTGGGTACGATGACTTACGGTCAGCAGAACACCGTTGAGGAAGCGGCCCAACAGCTCGATTTTGCGATCGATAGAGGCATCAACTTTATCGATACGGCAGAAATGTATCCCGTCCCTGGAAAGGCGGAAACTCAGGGAAAAACAGAGGAATATATCGGCGAATGGTTGGCGAAACAGCAGCGGGATAAAGTCATTATAGCTACTAAAGTGGCGGGCAGAAGCACTCGATTAAAGTGGATTCGGGAAGGGAAAAATCAGATCGATCGCCCAAATGTCGAAAAAGCCCTGAATGACAGCCTGAAGCGCTTGCAAACTGACTACATTGACCTGTATCAAATCCACTGGCCCGATCGCTACGTCCCGCTATTTGGCGCGCCGGATTACGACCTCGCCCAAGAACACGAAACAGTCCCGATTTTGGAACAGTTAGAGGTATTTGCTGACTTGATTAAAGCTGGGAAAATCCGCTATTTGGGTTTGAGCAACGAGACACCTTGGGGAGTTTGCGAGTTCTGCACCTTGGCGGAAAAACACGGATTGCCGAAAGTTGTTTCGATTCAGAATGCTTTCAGTTTGAGCAATCGGACATTTCACCTAAATTTAGCAGAAACTTGCCGTTTTAAGAATGTGGGATTGATGGCTTACAGTCCTTTGGGATTTGGGCTGTTAACGGGTAAATACTTGAATGGAATTCCCGAAAATTCTAGGTTGGCTTTATTCGCGGGATTCGGCCAGCGTTACGATAAAACTAATCTGAACGATGCGGTGAAAGCGTATGTTGAGATTGCGGGGAAACATGGGATAAGTCCGGCGCAGATGGCTTTGGCGTATGTGCGATCGCGCTGGTTTGTAACTAGCACAATTATCGGTGCAACAAGTCTCGAACAGTTGGAGGAAAATATCGGTAGTTTGGAGGTGAATTTGGATCGGGAGATTGTAGCGGAAATCGATGCGGTGCACGCTAAGTATCCGAATCCGACGCCATAGTTGACAACTGGTTTTAAGTTTGATATTATGTGGCAGGCTAAGCGTGGCAGCAAGCTTGCCTGCCCTCATAAAGCCAAAGAGCGGCAACAGTTTATCTTGCCAAGCATCCACTAATTTTTAGGTAGTTAGGTGTTGATAGCTCAGCTATAATATAAGAAGAATACATTCAAAGTTACTATGCCCGACTCTTTACGAAACCTAGACTTTTCTAAACTGAATCTGGATCGGCAAACACTGAAGGCGATCGAGGAGTTATTAAATTACATCGAATTGCTAGTTGACCCAGCACAAAAGTCTGAGGAGCTCACTTATTTAGATAATCTAAAAAAGGCTCTAGTCCAAATCAAAGGTCAAAAAACAAAGCTAGGCTCTAAAATGGTTGCTGCTCATGTGAGAGGATTGAAGCAAGCCTTTAATGCTCATAATGCCGCCGCTAAAAAAACACAAGGTCTTTCTTCTTACTTGTTACTCTTTTATGCTGCTGAATGCGGCATGAAGAGTGTGTGGTTAAAACGCAATAATCTGAGAACGACAAATGATATTGCCGACTCAACTATGTTATCTCCAGATGGTCATAACTTAAATAGATGGAAAAAAGAACTCAAAATTTCTGCTACCATTGGTTATGCGCCTGCTTTCAGCTTGGCTGTTGGTGGCTCTGACTTAGAAGTAGCCAAAGCTCATCAAGTATGGCGATATGGAATTGGGATGAACGTTGAGAAGGAAAAGCAGCTAGTTGAGTGGCTGGAAAAAATTTACAACTGGATTAAAGAGGAAATATAGCGATGATTCCGTCAGATATTCGTCTTTACACTTGGGTTGACGCAGAAGAAGTTTTACTGCGAATGCAACAGTGGCCAGAATGGCTGGTATGGGCAAGAGCTTACTGGGACGAGCTAACTATGGGAATTCGCCCCGGCACTCAAGTACAAGCAAAGAATTGGTTGTACGAGGTCTATGATCCTCGGTTCCGAATTAATCCAGAGCAAGAGATGGTAGAGGGTTTGATTGTTTTAGAAAGTCTCCCCAACCATGAACGTACTCTCCCAGTTTTTTTTGAGGAGACAGAAGAAGAACCATCTACTCCTAGACTAACCCCCAGTTTGTCCAGACCAGCAGTGATTTGGCACCCTAGCGAAGATATTGAATATCCAGACATTTTACCACCTGATTTACCGCCAGTAGTAGCTTTTCATTCCTTTAAAGGTGGCGTTGGACGCACAACCCATGCTCTGGCTTTAGCACAGGCTCTAACGGAAGATAAACATAAAGTTCTCCTTGTAGATGGAGACTTAGAAGCACCTGGGATTAGTTGGGTTTTTGCTCGCCGATTGCCTAATCCTAGTGTCTCCTTTGCTGACCTGATCGCCCTCGTTCACGGCGATCCTTCTCCTGACGCTGTAGATGCTGTTCAATTAGTAGCAGACCGAATTCAAAATGCTCTAATTGATGGGATTTATGTGTTACCTTCGTTCCGTTTCACAGAAAAATTTACTGCTTTAGAGATCCGACCAGAACATCTTTTTCAAGGTGCTAAAAACCCTTTTATATTAACGAATATTTTAGCTAGTCTCGGTCAAGCTTTAGGCGCTGATTTTGTGATAGTAGACCTGCGGGCTGGAGTTTCTGAACTTTCTACAGGTCTAATCTTAGATCCGCGAGTCTACCGTATCTTTGTTACCACTTTAAGCGCACAGTCTATTTCAGGAACAGTAAGACTTCTAGAGCTTCTTGGAGAAAGATCGCTTTCTAGGAGAGATACTGAACCATTGCCTGCATTGATTATTAACCAGATTCCAGACCAGGAGCGACCCAGCGATATAGTATTAGAAGCGGAAACTAAACTGCTTGAAGCTGCTAGTCCGTTTTTAGGAGAAGGTGGCGAACCTGTGAGAGTCTTGACATCATTTACTGACAGTCTACTGGTTTTGCCTCCTACTTGGGAAGAGGTAGTCACTCGTCTGTTGCGATCGGGAATTGTTGATGCTGTACGTCCTTTAGTAGAATGGTTACCAATTCAGTGCAGCAAACTTATTGAAGACCCCCTTTCTAGCTTGAAGTCCCAAAGAGAAGAACTGAGCAAGATAGCTAAACAATTAGTGTTTGCAGAAAATGCAGAAGTAAATGACTTTTTAGCTACCACTCCCTTGCGGCACTTGGCTTCTGATCACCGTCGCCGCCTCCCTATTACAGTAATAGTTGGCGCGAAAGGTTCAGGTAAAACTTACACTTTTCTCCAGATTGTTTGCAGAGAAACATGGCAAAAGTTTGCCATAGATGCTGGTGCAATAGAAGTCCAAAGTAATGCTGTTATTTGCCCCATTATAGAGTCAAGCAACCTGCAAGAATCTGCTCAAAATATAGTCCGAAACGTGCGAACAAAGGCAGCACAGGTGTTGGGTTTCGAGGCGCCAGATGCCAGTCCTATTCGTGACTATATCAGAGATAGTTATCGGCTCAATAATCTTCACGAAGGAGAGTGGCGCGATCGCTGGTTAAATGTTATAGCCTGGGGTGTTGGCTTCGACCATAAAAAAACAAAATCCCAAGCAGAAGATACTACGCTAGAAAATGCTGGCCGAAGATTAACTGAGTATCTAGCCGCTACTAAAAAGCAACTGGTTGTTGTTATTGATGGCTTAGAAGACCTTTTCCAAAACTTTGCCAGCAATCCAGCTCAACAAACTGCTATCCGATCTCTGCTTCAGGATGTCCCTGAATGGCTAGGGCAACAGCCGGGTCTTCCGTTAGGTATTATTATATTTGTGCGACGCGATATAGTGCTTGCTGCTGTACACCAAAATGCAGCTCAAATGATGGCTCGATATGAACCTTACGCTTTGAAGTGGAATCGGGAAGAAGCACTGCGGCTGGTTGCTTGGGTAACAAAACGAGTAAATATGCTTCCCCAAATTAATTATGAAAAACTTCAAAATATGAATGAAGAAGAACTGACGGAAGCTTTAGTTCCTTTATGGGGTAAAAGACTGGGAAGCGAACGCTCTAAAGAAGCTGGTTCTGCCAGATTTGCGCTCGCAGCAATCTCGGATCTCAGGGGACAAATTCAAGCACGGGATTTGGTACGGCTTCTACACTTAGCAGCCAAAGAGTCTGTCAATGATGATAGTCGCTGGCAAGATCGGATACTTATCCCTACAGCCATCAAGGGGGCATTGCCCGAATGCAGCCGGAACAAAATTGATGAAATTGAGATAGAAAACACAGCATTGAAAGATGTATTCACTAAGTTGCGTAACTTACCAAAAGAAAAGCGGAAAATACCCTTCACGAGGGATATGATTGAACTCTCAGTAGAAGAAATGAAAATCTTGGAAGATAATGGTGTAGTCATCCGTGAAAATGATGAATATTATATGCCGGAAATTTTCCGTTGGGGGTTAGACTTTTCAATGACGGCTGGTGGGCGTCCAAGAATTCTAGCTTTAGCACGCCGTGCTGGACAGAAGTCTTGAGAGACACAATTATAATAGTTTTTAAGTTTAAGGTTAATGACAGAGTAGTTTTTCTCACAAATCCTTAATCCGATCGCACTTTTTGCTGTTTTTCCTGCAAAAACTCGGCAAAATCGCAGACTTCAGCCACTAAATCTTCAGATAAATTATCCAAAACTGACTGTAAACGCTCTCGATCTCCCATCATTTCGCTGGCAGATTTTACTAATTGCAACTGATGCGGATAAACTGTTTCAACACCAATCGTTTCCATAAATGCGCCCGGTTCATCCTGAGTTGCAGGCACAAAATCCCCGCCAACTTCTGCTTTCACCCATCCGCCAAATAACTCGACTAAATAGGCTTCACCCTTTTTGAATACCTCAACAATCGCCCCGGCTGTTTCTGGGGGTGCAACTCCGCCATCTGCGAGGGCGACTGCTTCGGTTAAAGTCACGGCATCCAATAATTGAAATTTGCTCATTTATGTCTCGCATAATTCTTGTGGAGCAGGCATCTTGCCTGCTCAAGACTCTGCTTTTCATCAGAAGTCTAATGTCCCAATAGCTTATCCCGCAAATGCTTAATCCGATCGCGCAATTTACCCGCCTCCTCAAACTCCAACTTCTTAGCCGCCGCCTTCATCTGCGCTTCCAACCGCCCGATTAACTGAGGAATCTCATCCAAAGATAACTCGTTTACCTGTTCGTAAACCTCCTCCAACTGCTGAGAATTCAGCTTGCGCGACACATCCAAAAATGCCAAAATCGCATTACTCGATCGCTTTTTCGCGATCGGCTGCGGCGTAATCCCGTGCATCTTATTGTACGCTAGCTGAATCCCCCGGCGTCGATCCGTTTCGTCGATCGCCTTAACCATACTATCCGTCAAATTATCCGCGTACAAAATAGCCTGTCCCTGAACGTGCCGCGCCGCCCTTCCAATCGTTTGAATCAACGAACGTCCCGATCGCAAAAACCCCTCTTTATCCGCATCCAAAATTACCACCAGCGAAACTTCTGGCAAATCCAAACCTTCCCGCAGCAAGTTAACGCCAATCAATACATCAAACTTACCATCCTGCAAATCTTGGATAATTTCGATGCGTTGAATCGACTGAATTTCCGAGTGCAAATACCGGACTTTAATAGCCCTCTCCTGCAAATATTCCGTTAAATCTTCCGCCATCCGCTTCGTTAAAGTCGTCACCAAAACTCGCTCGTCCCGACTTACTCTCTCCTTAATTTCCCCCAACAAATCATCAATTTGTCCTTCCGTCGGGCGCACAAAAATAGTCGGATCTATTACTCCGGTAGGGCGAATTACTTGCTCTGCAACTCTGCCTTCCGATATTTCCATTTCCCAATCCCCAGGCGTAGCAGAAACAAAGATGCACTGATTTTCTTTTGCCCAGAATTCCTCTGCTTTTAAAGGGCGGTTATCTGCCGCGCTGGGCAAGCGAAAACCGTGTTCGATTAATACTTTTTTGCGCGCTTGGTCGCCGTTGTACATTCCCCGAATTTGCGGCACTGTGACGTGAGATTCATCTATCACCAACATCCAATCTTTCGGAAAATAATCAATCAAACATTCTGGCGGTTCCCCCGCATTTCTCCCTGCTAAATGCCGCGAATAATTCTCGACTCCGTTGCAGTAACCTACCTCGCGCAGCATTTCCAAATCGTAGCGAGTGCGCTGTTCCAACCGCTGAGCTTCTAATAGTTTACCCTGTTTTTCAAATTCTGCCAGTCGGTCTTCTAATTCGAGTTCTATTCCTTGACAAGCTGCCTCTAATTTATCTTCTGCGGTGACAAAGTGGCGCGCTGGATAGATATTTAAAGCCGTTGAACTTTGCAGGATTTTACCGGTTACCGGGTCAACGTAGCGAATGGCATCGATTTCATCTCCGAAGAATTCAACGCGAATAATTCTATCTTCGTAAGCGGGGCCGATTTCCAAAACATCGCCTTTGACGCGAAATTTGCCTCGACCTAAATCTATATCGTTGCGGCTGTATTGGACGTTAACTAAATCGCGCAAAACTTGCCGCTGGTTTACTTCCATTCCTACTCGCAAAGGAATAGCAGCTTTCAGGTATTCTGCGGGCATTCCCAAACCGTAGATGCAGCTAATTGAAGCAACTACAATTACGTCGCGGCGTTCAAAGAGCGATCGCGTGGCTGAGTGCCGCAACATATCGATCTCGTCGTTAATTGCTGCCGTTTTCTCAATGAAAGTATCGGTGACGGCGATGTATGCTTCAGGTTGGTAGTAGTCGTAATAACTGACAAAGTATTCGACTGCATTGTTGGGGAAAAAATTACGCAGTTCGTTGCACAGTTGAGCGGCTAGAGTTTTGTTGTGTGCTAGGACTAAGGTGGGTCTGCCGACTTTTTCAATCACCGAGGCAATGGAGAAGGTTTTGCCCGTACCTGTGGCACCGAGTAAGGTTTGAAATCGATCGCCCGCTTCGATGCCTTTGACAAGTTGCTCGATCGCTAGCGGTTGGTCGCCTGTGGGCTGGAAGGGCGCTTGCAATTGAAAAGATGCTGCCGCAGTTACCATAGGAAAATGTAGCTATTACCCATAAATCTTAACAAAAATGCAGAGATTCTGCAATTTCTCTAAGAAAATAGTTAGACTTTGTAATATTATTTTAATCATCGGCCCAAATAGAAAGCAGAAAGCTCACAAAAGCAGTTGTCCGAACCCAGCAATCAACAGCAATAAGCGAGGAAAAGAATTATGGATACGAGGAGCACAGGTACAGGCAAAGGCAAAGCACTCGCCCGCCGTGGCAAAGCAGGTTCCAAAAGCCAACCGACAGAACCCACGGATGCCAAAGCAACAGGAATTCAACTTTATCGCCCGCAACTCCTGCATGACAACCGCCCCGTCGGCCCAGACGATTTTACCATCAGCGAGACCGTCTCGATTTCGGGGAACCGCCCGATCGGCACTAGCACCCTGCACCTCAGCGAAACCTACGGCACTGTAGGCAATCGCCCGGTCGAATCCAGCGACTTTGAAGTGGTTGCTACACTCGGCAATCGCCCGATCGGCTCTAGCGCCATGCAAGTCAGCGAAATGTTCAGTATGTCCGGTGCCCGCCCTATTGGCATGAGCACTCTGCACATTGATGAAGTTTACTCCACAATGGGAGGAAACCGCCCTATTGCCTCAAACGAAATTGACGATAGCTCGACATTAATGGGCTTTTTAGATTAATTAGTCAGTTGTTAGTTGTTAGTTGTTAGTTGTCATCTGCTACCAATAACTAATAACTAATAACTAATAACCACTGCCAACAGTCAACTAACTACTTGTCGATACCCTGATATTTGCTCAATAAAGCAGCAAAGCGCTTGTAATCCACAGGCTTCCTCACATACTCCGCCGCTCCCAATTCCAACCCCTGATTTTGGTCGTCCAAAAAAGTTATCATAATCACTGGAATATCAACCAAATCTTGATCGGCTTTCAACGCCGACAGCACCGCCCAGCCGTCCATACTTGGCATCATCACGTCCAGAATAATCGCGTCCGGCAGCAACTCCTTAGCCAACAGAAGCCCCCCTTGACCGCTAGCCGACGATCGCACCCGAAATCCCTGTTTCGACAAGCAGCGAGTCATCAAATCCCGCGCGTCCGGATCGTCGTCAATCACGAGCACAGTAGCAGCATCCGGCAGATCCAGCGGTTGTGATCGCACTGCTTTTTGCTTCGCTTCTGTCGCTTCTGCACTCGTGTCTAAATCCTGGGAAGGCTCGGTCTCAATTTCTGGGATTTCTCGATCGTCCTGCGCTTCTTTCGGGCTTGTAACCGCAATCGGCAACCGGATCGTAAAACTAGAACCGCAATTAAATTCGCTCTCAACGGTAATGTCTCCGCCCATCATCTGGCAAAATTTCCGGCTAATTGTCAGCCCCAAACCGGTGCCGCCGTATTTGCGGGTAGTAGAATCGTCCGCTTGAGCGAAAGCTCCGAACAGCCTCGACACCTGATCCTCAGTCATGCCGATGCCGGTATCGGTTACTTGAAAGACGATCCAAGGCTGTTGACACCGAGAAGGATCTGCCGATAGTTCTTCGGAATTGTCGATCGGCAAAACCTCCCCTTCTTCTTTCCAAACATTAATCGTAATTTTGCCTCGATCGGTAAACTTAGCAGCATTGGTCACCAAATTCAACAGCGCTTGCCGCAGCTTTGACAAATCGGAGTATATCGTGCCAATATTCCGATCGCAATTGACAATCAAAGTATTGCCATTTTTCCCTAGCTGGGGTTGAACAGTAGTGACAACCTGCTCGAGCAAATTCAACACATCAAAAGTCTCCAAGAAAAGAGTCATCTTTCCTGCTTCAATTTTAGAAATATCCAGGATGTCACTAATAATGTAGAGCAACTGCTTGCCTGCCATATTAATGCTTGCCAAATCCATCACAAACTCTTCTTCGCCGAGTTCCAGAGCCTCTTCTTGCAGCAGCTCGCTGTACCCAATAATCGCATTCAAGGGCGTCCGCAACTCGTGAGTCATATTTGCCAAAAAAGTGCTTTTCGCCCGGTTGGCAGCTTCGGCAGCATTCTTAGCAACTTCCAATTCCTCCGATCGTTCCTCTAGCTGCCGCTGCCGCACTTCCAAACCGTTGAGCAAACTGCTAATTTGCTGAGCCATGGTATTGAGAGTAGAAGATAGCACCCCGATCGCGTCATTAGAAACAACAGGCGATCGAGCCGTCAAATCACCGCTCGCCATCTGTTCGGCAGTTTCCCGCAGCAAGCCGAGATTCCGAATAATTGCCGACACCGACACAAAACCCACTATCCCCGCGATCAAACTCAAAACCAAAGCCCCCATCAGCCAGTGCTGAGTTCGACTCGCCACAAAGAGAGTTTGCTGCACCAGCACCGCCTGTGCTGCCTCAGAAACCCCCGTCGCCGGAGCTGAGGCAGCCTCTATTGCCAGCAAATAGTTCTTCATATCCACAGAACCCATCCACCCGACTCCCACCGCCATCCAAGTTATCAGTACCAAGATGACAAACAGCCCGCTCAATGACGCCCGAGTTCCCAGAGAAATCCCCCTCGTAGCAAGTGCCGCCGCCCAAGGATAGCCCTTGAGAAAAGGATCTGGCTGCACCGGTGCGCCGGAATTCCAAATCTCCTCAATTTGACCGTCCACCCTCACCTTGCCAATCCGCACTGTTTTCCAGATATGCTGAGTTTGGGCATCTATTTTTACCTTGCCCGAGGGCGCGGCAAACTCAATATTTTTAGCAGCCGCCCTGACTTTAACCACATCTGTCGAACCAGCTTTTTCTACTGCTTGCTTCCACAGGTAAACGCCCAAATAAGCCGCTTCGATCGGGTCATCGGTAACTCGATTTTCCCCGTATCGGGCTTTATAAGCCTTGACAAATTTACGATTTTCCGGTGTATCCACCGTTTCAAAATAGTTCCAAACCACCAAATGTCCAGCAATATTGGACGGCCCGATCGCCCGCACTTCTTCTTCTGCTACGCTGACTGACATCACGGGCAAATCCTCGGGTTTCACGCCAGCTTCCCGCAGATGAAGGAAAAAAGCCACATTGCTGTCCCCGTTGAGAGTGTTGACAATAGCATCCGGTTTCACTGCTAAGATATGTGCGATCGCCTCGCCCACTTCCCTCGATCCCAGCGGCAGATACACTTCCCCCGCCAACTCTCCCCCTAGTGCCGCCAGTTGAGCTTTCACAATCCGATTTGCCGTCCGGGGAAAGAGATAGTCCGAACCCAACAGGAAAATTTTCCGCTTCCCCTGTGCCAGCAAGTAATTCACCCCAGGCACAATCTGTTGGTTTGGGGCAGCACCAGTGTAGAAAATATTCGGACACTGTTCTAGCCCTTCATACTGCACCGGATAGAACAGCAACCCTTGGCCCTGCTCGAAAGCAGGCAGTACAGCTTTGCGGCTCGCCGAAGTCCAACAGCCAAATACCACCGCCACCTGCGCTTCTAAGAGCAATTGCTTAGCTTTTTGAGCAAAAGTCTGCAAATCGCTAGCTCCATCTTCTATAACCGCTTCCAAGGGGCGTCCGAGCACCCCTCCCGCCGCATTAATTTCCTCAACAGCCAACAGCGTCGCATCTTTAACAGAAATTTCGCTGATGGACATCGTGCCCGTCAGCGAATGCAACACGCCTATTTTGATCGGCTTACGAGTCGGGCCGGCTGCTTCGAGGGGGTTACTGCTCCTTGCTCCCATAGGGTTTTAGATACTTTTTACTAATAACAGAAATTTTAGTTGGCTCCGGCAGGAAGTTAGCCTTGAGGCTAAGTCTTGTTTAGCAGATTATTTAACCCGAGCGTCACACAACTTGCCAATTGCGGCACGCTGTTGATTTTAACGGTCAAACTGCTCTACATCTGACTTAAGTCTGCACTAAATCTGTCGCCTATTTCTCTCTTGATCTTTTACGGATCTCGAAACAGCCTCATCAAACAAACCACAAAAGGTGCTTATGGCGATCGCGCCGCAGAAAAATTCTCCCCCCTCCTCCTCTTTCCCCAACTCATTCACTGCCCGCGCCTTGCGACTCACCAAGCAATCTCACGCACCATTCCCCTTCCCCTATCTCCTTTGGGGCTAATGGAAGTTTCCGTAATTTATCTTAACTATAAAACTCAAAACTCAAAACTCTTCACCAGCCCCTATCTCCCTTCAGACAGAGGGAAGTCTTCGTGATTTCCCTTATGATAAATATAAGGTTAACTTCTAAGTACCCTTGTTAAAAATAAATTTTGCAAACAATAAGGGAAAAACTAATGAATAGTCAAGAAAACGCGACCCACCCTGGCAGCGAAAATCAAGTCACGCTACCCAAATCCAGGGAAGTATTGCTCGGGGAGGCAACAGAAAAAGCCCTCGGTCAGCAAAAACAAGAAGATGCTCAAACTATGCGCGCTGTCGAACAGTTGAAAGAAGAACTTCAGCACAGAATAGATGAAGAATGTCATCACAAGGTAGATTAAAAATAATACGAAATTTTTTCGGGTGTGGGTAAGATGCGGTCTTGCCCACACCTGCTTTTTTAAGGCAGAATTAAATAAAGTTTTAAAAGTATAAATTATTTTTGGTTTTAAAAAATAGTATTGGACGCACAGGCGACCCTCCAGCAGTTTTTTACAAAATACTTGATTGCAGCCAGCAGAAACGGTAAAAAAAGCCGGTAAGGTTAAGTATGAAAGTGGCAGTCCGTCTAAAAGTGAAAAATAATTTTTCCATCTTTCATGTTCCCTCTTCATTGTTTCTTCCTAGAGGTAGAGTGCAACGCAGCTCCTAGTTACCTATGATGAGTTTAGTAAGTAAAAAATGTCTGATTAGATACACATAGGGAGAAACCCATGAGCACTGAAGATAGAGCAAAGGCAACTGGCAACAACATCGCAGGCGCTGCTCAAGAAGCCTTGGGCAATGTTACTGGCGACCCGAAGGATAAAGCAGAAGGCAAAGCCAAGCAGGCAAAAGCTGAAGCGGGTCACGCGATCGAAGATGTAAAAGATGAGCTCAAAAAGAAACTAGACTAAGCCTAATACTAATTGAGAGGGTCGAGCAACCTGACCCTTTCAAGTATGCCAAATGTTTTCTGAACGGAGGAAAAAAGGTGAGTTTATTGCAGCAGAGTCGCAAAATAATTGCGGGCTTACTCTTGGTTTTAATGCTGGCTGTTACGACTGCCTGCGCGCCCAGCGTTTCAACCCAAAAACCGACTGATGTACCTGTAGCAAGTGGTGGCAGTCAGGGTGATTACGCGCAGCTAGAACGTGGCAATACCGCCGCCGGTGAAGATTTTGGTAAATGGGTAACATTGACGGCTCAGGGCCTGGTTCAGGATGCTTACGTCCGCGACAATAACAAATTGGGAGTTGTAATTACCCCGCAAGTTCGCCCCACTGAGGTGAAAGATTTGGCGAAATCGTTAGCACAAGGTTTTCACCGCAATTTCCCAAATCAGGATGTAAGTGTTTTGGTTTACGCTCCTGACAAAAAGTTGATTTTGACTGCTAAGTACGATCAGCAATCAAATCAGATTGAATACAAGTCTTGACCTGGTTAGCAAGCTTAAATGATAGCCGCGTGGCGGTTTAATATTTTCCGCAGTTTTTTGAAGGCGAAACAATCTCAATTTAAGACTGAAATGTTGTGTAGATTGGAAAAAAGTTACCATGAGTAGCAGCGATAATTACAAGCGTCAAATCATGAACGATTTAGCCCAGGGCGATCGAGAAATGATGCCGGAGACAACTGGTGAAGATTACGAAAACTTTGACGATTTTGCTCAGAGAACTTCGCCCGCTCAGCGCAAACAATTATTCGGGCGTTCTCTGAATCACGACTCCCTCCCGCCGGCTCAGTTGGAACCGGAATTGCAAAAGGCGATCGCCCAAATTAAGCCCAACGAACGCGACGATGTAGCGCGGGAATTCTTCAAGCATTTGGGGAAGAGAGGATTGGACGATCGCAAATTGGAAAAGCAGCTAGGACTTTCTACCCACCACGCCAGCCGCATGAATGCTGACGATGTTACCAAGCTTGCTTCGTTTACCTATCACACTCACCCGGATATTTTCCAAGAAGTGCTGGCAGAACAGCCGAGTTTGATGAAGTTTTTGGGCAATCCAGTTGTTGCGGGTATTTTGGGAATAGTTGCTGCTAAATGGCTCAACAACCGCAAATAGTCTCGGATTCAGACCAGTTTAAAAGCTGATAATACGTGCAGTAGATAAAAGGACGAGCGCTCGAGCGCTCGTCCTTTTATCTTTTATATTTAGTGTTGTAGTAAAATAACTGCGATCGCGTTTTTAGGGAGGAGTTTAGTCATCCTAAAACTCACTCAAACTTTAGTCCTCACTACCAGCATCTTTGATGGCGGTCGTTCAACGGAACATTATATTATAATACTAAATCCCGATTGTTTAAATATTAATTATGGGGGTCGTAGCTGTTTAGGTAAGTAAAAAACCTTGCCAATTACCGATTACGAATCACTAATTATTGCTCAAAGGTAAAAATAGCTGCACAACAGTAAACTGCGGTATACCTGACACTCCGCAAAATTAAATGTAGGATTAAGTGTTGCCGTGAATCAGAAAAAAAGATGAACGTATCCAGTATTTGGCGAAAACTCCGCAGCCAGCAAGCTTTCTGCTTGGCTGTACTCCTGGCAGGTTGCCTGGTATTTATCGGTTGTTCCCCCGCCCAGTCAGCGGCTGGCAATTCAGTCGATCCCAAGTTGAAAGAGCAAGTATTGCAGATTATCCGCGAAAACCCGCAAGCTATTTTAGAGTCGGTACAAGCGTACCAGCAACAGCAGCAGCAGTCTCTCAAAGCAGCGCAGCAGTCATTTATGCAGGAGATGACAACTAATCCCAAATCTGCGATCGGGGATTCTCCCAGCACCGGCTCACCTTCCCAGCAAATTGTACTTTTAGAATTCTCTGACTTTCAATGTCCGTTTTGCGCGCGCGCTCACGATACTGTCAAGCAGTTTATGGCAAAACACCAGGACAAAGTTACTTTAGCTTACAAGCATTTTCCCTTGACTTCAATTCACCCTCAAGCGCTGCCAGCAGCTAAAGCAGCTTGGGCTGCCCAACAACAGGGCAAATTTTGGGAATACTACAGCGCTTTGTTTGAAGGGCAGAAAGAGTTAGGCGAACCATTGTACGGATCGATCGCCCAAAAGCTCAATCTAAAATTAGATAAATTTAACACCGATCGCAACAGCCCTGCTGCCGAAGCCGCCATTCAGAAAGACGTGCAACTTGCCCAACAACTGGGCATTGAAGGCACTCCATTTTTTATTATGAACGGCCAAACTTTCTCCGGCGCGATCGAGCTTTCTGAGATGGAAAGCATTCTCGCCTCTGTCTCGAAATAAGTAATTCATGACTCTTGGAAACCGAGTCTAAAAATTCGTTCCCAGCCAAAGCAGGCTGGGAACGAGAAAAACCAGAAAAACTCGAAAAATCTTTGATTAAACCGCAGCCAACTCAGGAGTCGGACGCTTGCTGTGGCGGATACCCTCGATCGCGGCTGCGTAATCATTCGCCTTAAACACAGCAGAACCAGCGACGATCGCATTTGCGCCCGCTTCCAGCACCTGCCAAGTATTGTTCCCCTTCAAACCGCCATCTACCTCAATCCAAGGATCGAGGCCCTTGTCGTCGCACATTTTACGCAACTGGCGAATTTTGGGCAAAACTGCCGGGATAAAACTTTGACCACCAAAGCCCGGATTGACGCTCATAATCAGCACCAAATCGCAAAGTTCCAGCACGTACTCGATCAACTCCAGTGGCGTCGAAGGATTCAGAACGACACCAGCCATTTTGCCCAATTCCCGAATTTGGCCGAGGGTGCGGTGCAAGTGAGGCGAAGCATTGTGTTCCGCGTGAACCGAAATAATGTCAGCACCAGCCTTAGCGAAGTCCTCGACGTACTTCTCGGGCTCCACAATCATCAAGTGGACATCGATCACCTTGGTAGTAACAGGGCGAATTGCCTCAACAATCAGCGGCCCGATAGTAATATTAGGAACAAAGCGACCGTCCATCACATCTACGTGAATCCAGTCAGCCCCAGCTCGATCGACAGCCTGAATCTCTTCTCCAAGACGGCTAAAATCGGCTGATAATATGGATGGAGCAATAACGATGGGTTTTTGGGATTGGGTCATGGCTAAGTCTGTTCTCCTGACTGCTGTGCTGTATCCAGTTTATCAAAATACGGGTCTCCGGGTCGAAAAGTTGCCAACGATCGGTTGCGAGATTGCGAGGGCAGAAAAATTTTGCCTCTGACAGACAAGTTTGGCGATCGCCCCAGCCCAGCTCTCGGAATTTTGGTTTAGGATATAAATTTTCCCTCTAACAAATAACTTGTGTGCCAAATCTGACCTTCTGCAAATTTTGAGTACGGAATTATGAAAAGAACAGATCCCTTAGAAAATCCTGAACTCGATCGTGCCAGTCTGTTTGTATTAATGATCCCAGTCATCGGCTTTTTCCCCGCCCTGTGGACTCTTTACCGCCGTCAGGGTAGTCCCGAACGCAAAGCCGTCAGCCGCTTGGCAATTGCCCTTGCTTTTAGTTGGCTCTTAGGACATATTCTTTTAGAAGCTGGAGCGATTTCTGCGGAATCTCCGACACTTCCCATGTTATTAATGAGTAGCCTGCTAACAACCAGCTATTTCATCGTTGCTCTGGGACTGATGGTTCGCCTCTGGAAGCGTCAACCACTATGGTTGCCCGGAATTAGTCGCGTAGCTGAGCAAGTAGTAGGCAAACATTTATCATAATTTAGGGTTATTTTAAGCTCCTACCCTATTGATTGATTGCGTCTTCAGCTTGATACTACATATTGCCATTATCTTTTTTATTTTTGTTGTGTGTGAGGAAGCCAGTGCCAGCTCAAAAAATTCCTAATCAAGACCCTATCCAACAATCAACTGCTCAACCTGCAACCAAAAAATCTTCCCCGCCCCATCGAGGCCGCTGGCTGGGTTTTGGTTTTGGTTTGGCTGGAGTAGCCATGCTCTCAGCCACAGCCGGAGCATTGCTAGCCGTCTCCCTTTCTACAACGCCACTTCAGCAACAAAAGTTGAGCCCTGAAGAAGCGGCGGTGTTTTCTCAAGGCGACATGGCAAAGCTCAGCATGAAGATGCCCGAGCTGACTCGCCCAGTTAATATTTTAGTTTTAGGACTTAAAGTTCTGACCTCTGACATCGAAGGAAGTGCCAACAAAAAAGTCGGATATGAGGTTTGGGAAAACTCCTTTAAGGGGTTAACCGATACCATGCTGTTGGTGAGGTTTGACCCTCAAAATAAAAAGTTAAGCGTGCTTTCCATTCCGCGAGACACCCGCACCTATGTTGAAGGCAGGGGCGAGGTGAAAATCAACGAAGCTAATTACTACGGTGGCCCGGCTTCGTCAGCGAAGTCAGTCAGCGGACTTCTGGGGGGTGTGGGAATTGACCGCTATGTCACAGTTAATATTCATGGCATAAAAAGTTTGGTAGATGCCCTTGGTGGCATTACTATTAATGTCCCTAAAGACATGAAGTATACCGATGAAAGCCAGCATTTATATATAGATTTAAAGGCGGGCAAGCAGAAACTAAACGGCGAACAAATCGTGCAATATTTGCTTTACCGGCACGACGATTTGGGCGATATCGGGCGGGTGCAGCGCCAACAATTGTTGATGCGGGCTTTTGTGGAACAGGAAGTTAATGTAGGTTTGCTGTCTCGACTACCGAAGATTTTGTCGGTGATTCAATCTCACCTTGACACGAATTTGAGTATAGAAGAATTGGTGGCTTTGGCTGGTTTTGCTACTCAAACCGATCGGGCTGGCGTGCAGATGTTGATGGTTCCCGGTAAATTTAGCGATTCTAAGGACTACAAGTCAAGTTTTTGGTTGCCAGACCAATATGGCATCGAAACTCTGGTGGCAGAACATTTTGACTTCGGCCAAAATACTTGGCAAATTGAGAATGCTGATTCGACTTTTCTGAATGTGGCGGTTCAAGATGCTACCGGAGATCCATCGGCTGTTGAAGCTTTTGTCAATAATTTGACTCAAGCCGGTTATCGGAATGTTCAGGTTTATAAAGCTTGGCCCGAACCGCTGGAGGTAACTACTCTAGTAGCTCAACAGGGCGATATTAAAGGTGCTCAAGCGATTCGCCAGTTTTTGGGTTTTGGAGATGTGCTGGTTGAGAGTACCGGTTCTTTGCAGTCCGACGTGACAATCAGATTGGGTAAGGATTGGTTGGAGAAAAAGGCTCAGTCCGGCAGTGCGGCTAAGTCTTTTTAAACTAGATTTTAACTGGGGTATTTGTAGGGACACAGCAATGCTGTGTCCTCTTCTTTTGTGTTGGTAGAGATGGAGGCGATCGCTTTTTTGTCGATTTACTGATACTATATTTTTTGGTGATGATGAATCACGATCGCAATAGCGATACTTCCCTCCGCAATCTCAACTGAAACAATAATCAACGAGGGAAAGCTTAAGATATTTTATAAAGGTAGCGTTGATGAACAAGGGTGCTAAAATAGACCGACAGCGGGAACATCAGGCAAATGAACGCACGTTTCTTGCATGGCTACGAACTTCACTCGCTTTAATTGGTTTTGGGTTTGCGATCAGTCGGTTCAGTTTATTTCTCCGCCAATTTCAAGCTACAGTGACTCAGCAAGAAGTTTCCTCCCCTCCCTTCTTCAACTCCGAAACTTTAGGGCTGAGTCTGGTCGTTTTGGGGATTGCGGTGATTGCCTTAGCAGCATGGCGTTATAATCGAGTATTCTGGCAAATTGAGCGAGGTGATTATCGCCCAAATCGTGTGCTAGTTTGGATTCTGACTGGAGTTGTAATGATTTTAGGAACGTTAAGCATTCCGTTGTTGCTATGGCGAGATCGCGGAAATATAGCTCCCACTTCAACTCCTAAAAACTCTCAATTCTAAGTTAACCCGAGCGCTTAGAATTGAGTGAAAATAATCGCAACCATATCATTAAGCTTTTGTGCATCTAGATTGTCTATGGCGTTCGAGAGATGGGAGAGAGTCCGATGGAGAGAGGATGTGAGGATTTTGGCTCTGTTCAGGGAAATATACAATTTAAATGCAGTACAACTTACAAGCGGAAACAAGTGAAATGAAGCCATCGCACCCACAACCAACCTAAAAAACTCCCCACAAAATAAGAGATAAAATCTGACCAACTAAAGTGATTTCCCAAAATCAGCCTTCCGGGTAAAGTAGCTCGCATTGCTTGTAAAAACGGAGGTGTCCACAGTTGAAGAAACTCTACTCCGCAGGTAGCTAGACACACAGCTACAGCCGCCCTAATTTGCGAAAATTGCGGCAAGATCAGAACTACCAGCAAAATCCAAAATACCTCATAAGCTATGCTCCCAAAAAAGTCGTTGAACCATTCCGGTGCAAGGCCGCGAGAAAATCTCACTACGTAACCTAAAGGGATAATCACGATTATACTGATGAGCAGGGCAATTCGATATTTTAAAAAACGGCGATCGGGAGAAATTGGGGAAGTCATTGATTCCGGGGACAATCACGCATTTGTTGTCACAGGTTGAAGTGGATAAACCTCAGAATTAACTGTCATCTTCAATACTGCATTGGCTTGCAACGGCTCATTGAACCAATATTCTCTGTACCACCTATCCTCTTCTATCCATTCTGAAGACATCATACTACAGCCGGAATATCGACCGCCCGGCTCTAAATCGACGCTCCAGGGCTGGCGCCCCTGTCCTTCCAAAACCACGATGCAATCTGGGTTGCTGGGTTGATCGTTGAGGGAATCATCACTAAGCTGAACCCAACTTGGGCGATGAACGCTGAGTCTTATAGCCATCTCAAGCTGCTCCAAGTCAGGATGCTCTATGGATTTTTCTAGGAACCTCATAACTTCTTCAATCTCGATATTTTGCGTGATGTACTCAAGCAGTACCCGGAAATCAGTGACCAAACAAGCCAGTTCATCATCGGCTGTGAACCCCCAATAACTGGCATAGCTACCATCCCCGTCTCCACTTCCAAATGCGATCGCATTGCCCCCACTATCAGGGTCTAGGGTAAGATTGAAAGTGTGCAGATTATCGGGGTCTAGGGTGAGATTGAAGCCACTCCGGTCCACAATTTGCTGAGATGGGTAGGTCAATTGAGTTACCAGATCCTGAGCTGCTAGCCAGTCATTCAATTTAAACCTTTGTTCAATGGCACGATCGACTAGACCCTGCAATTCTTCATCAGAACGCCGCTCAACTACCTGAGCATCGACAAAACACCCCAGTCCCGCATCAACACCATAGCCAAAAAACTGATTCCGTCTTAACTCGGTTAAATCCTCACCTGGACGCAGAGCCATCTCCCAACGGACAGGGGATTCAGAGCAAAACTTAACCATCGCACAGGCAGTGCGCCCATCGTCAACCACACTTAGCAACACAGGATAGCGCCCTGGTGGAACGGTTCTGCTAAACGGGTCAACGTCTTTGCACCACAGCCAACCGGGGTCGCAAGCAATAATACGCCCTGAAGGTAAAACTAAGTCACCCGCCTGAAAAACATCACTGGTTATGCGACCCTCTGTGAGCGATTCGTAGACTTGATTGGGCTCGAATGCTGCGAGGAAATTGGTATGAGCCTTTAGGGACATGAGGCGATCGCAGTTAGATAAAACATTTTTACCACTCTAATATATGATTTGTGGTTCAACATCAAAGATTGCTTGGGTAAGCCATATCTATTTAACCGGACTTGATATGGCTGGCATAAAATCTTAACCTGTATCGGATTGAGTGTCTGGTACAACTTGCAAAAGAATTACATTGCTGTGGCGATCGCCACTGAGCAAAAACTTAACTTCCCCAGTCGCACCGTTAACTTTAAAGTTAGAATTAGCCAAAGTCTTAGCCAACAGAACTCGTCCTGCTTCACTGCTATAAGGTTAATCGCGATCGCCCACAGGTAAGCTCAGTATAAACCCTGTTTGACCAAGTATTGCAGCATCTAGCTTGATATCGCCGCCGTGGGCCCGGGCGATTTCCCTTGCTAAACTTAGCCCCAATCCCGAGCCTTCTATTTTTTGGATCTGAGTGGAGTCACCCCGATGGAATCGCTCGAAAATGCGATCGCGCTCGCTCAAAGAAATATCCTGAGAACTATTGACAATTTTGACAATTACTCTTTTTCCCTGACAGTTAGCCTGTAACCTGAGCCAACCCTTCGGTAAATTATATTTAATCGCATTACCAACCAGATTTTGCAAAACCTGCACCAGCAAATCGCGATCGCCCTTGATATATAAATTAGGAGCAATTGCCATTTGTACATCTAAATGCGGTGCTAGCAGTTCCATATCTTCGGCAATTTCCGATAGCAAAGCCGACATATTCACCTCAACCAAATGTAAACCCATACGTCCGGCATCGGCTAGAGAAAGTAAGAGAAGTTTACGGGTTATTTCATTCAAACGGCGCACTTCATCCAATAAATTACTCAGCGTTTGCTGCACCTCAGAACCCGATTCAACTTGATGCAAAGCCCGTTCTAGTTGACCTTGCAAAATTGCCAGCGGAGTCTTTAATTCGTGGGCAGCATCTCCACTAAAACGAGAAGCTTGTTTAAAACTTCGCTCTAGACGTTCTAACATCTGATTGAACACAAAAATTAATTCTATAAACTCTATATCCGTTGCTCCGTAAGGGACGCGCCGATCTAGCCCCTGTACGGTAACATTCCCGATCGCCATCGTGAGGCGCCCAATTGGATACAGAATACTCCGCGATATGACCCACGCTCCACTCGCCGCCAGTAAAAGCACGACGGGAATAGAAATTAGAAAGATATTACGAATCAATGCCATTTCCCCATCGATAGCTTGCAAGTTAACGGCAATGGCTGCTTGACTATAAGGAGAATTAATCGCGCCGACACGCCAAATTGCGGTGCTAGTACGCTGGGTTGCTAGCTTAGCTTTGGGCAATTGAGGAGGATGAAGTGAATCGGATGGCGGCCCCTCGAATGGGGATCGATCCTGTGGAGGTCGATCGAATGGCGGCAGATTGTGTGGGGGCAGATCATGTCGAGGTCGATCGTGTGGCGGTCGATCAAATGGGGGTCTGCTTTCGGGCGGTGGAAATAAATTGAGGCGATCGGGACGTGGTGGCTCTAATGGATTTTGTCGAGGGGGAGGTTCTAATTCAAAATCTATTATGCCAGGATCGGGAGCGGGTAGCGGCAACGATCGCCAGATGGAATTCGCATCAAGTCCATCTTGCCACTGGCTCGATTTGTAGATTAAATTACCATCTCTTTGAGCCACTAGCAAAGCCACGGTGGTTTCCCCATTCATGCCCAAAAGTGATGGCAAAGAATCAGTATAAGCATCCCATTCGGGCGATCGCGGGCGGGTAGCGTGGATTAACTGAGTTTCTATTCCAGCATCAAGACGCTTGACTTTAGCATCGTAAATCAACCACCAGGAAACAACACCAAAGCCAATCAGAGCAATACTTGCGAGCACAGAAGATGATAGAGCAATGCGAAAGCGGAAAGATTGGAGTTTCATGATGGTGAATCTGGTTTGCGAAACCGATAGCCAACGCCGCGCACACTCTCAACCCATCCCATACCGCCAATCGGTTCAATTTTCTTGCGAATGCGTTGAATACATACATCTACCACATTCGTATTCGGATTAAAATCATAACCCCAGATATGTTCGAGGATTTGTGTGCGGGTGAGTACCCTACCGGGCGATCGCATCAGATATTCCAATAGATTAAACTCCCGGGTTGTCAGTTCGACTTTATGGCGATCGCAGGTAACTTCTCGGAGAATGCGATCGAGCTTAACGGGGCCAACACTCAGAATATTTTGCCCAGTGCCCGAAGCACGCCGCACTACAGCATAAATCCGAGCAACTAACTCCTCAACAAAAAACGGTTTAGCCAAATAGTCATCAGCACCGAGATGTAATCCTTCAATGCGATCGTCTAGTTCATTGCGAGCAGTTAATAAAATTACGGGTACGTTGCGTCCGGCCTTTCGCAGATGTTTGAGAATAGATAATCCATCTTTTCCCGGCAATACAATATCCAGGACGATCGCATCGTATTCATTATCCATTGCCCGCCCATAGCCATCATTGCCATTATCGCAATAATCAACAACAAAGCCTTGTTCTTTCAAGCCCATACAAACAAAATTGGCGATTTTTTCTTCATCTTCAACGTATAGAACATTCATAGATTTACCTATTCAGTTGCGATTATACGGCTATCAGGGATTTACTTAAATTACAAAACTGTAATCCATCCGCACTGTTGCAGGTAATGTTTGGGGAATTTGATGTAGTTATAAACATTTTTAGGTCGGCGATCGTAACTCTCATGAAAATTACTTCACTACTCGCGTTACCTGCTACAGCCTTGCTGCTGGGATTTACCAGCTTGACTTTTCCTGATCGGACTACAGCTAATTCTAATACTGTACTAGCCCAGAGCCAACCCGAACCCAGTCAAGAGCGCAGACATCGGCACCGTATAGATTTTGCTGCTGCTGCCAAACAATTAGGAGTCAGCGAAGCCGAGCTAATCGAAGCTTTGGGCCTACCCGCCAAACCGCCGGAACCACCAAGTGAAAATAATCGCCCGCCCGGCCCACCGCCCCGTCCTCGTTTAGATATTCCCGGTGCAGCGAAAAAGTTGGGAGTTACCGAAGCAGATTTGATTAAAATTCTGGGCATTCCACCGCGTCCACCCGGCGATCGTAATTTACCTCAAAATTCCGAAAAACGCTAATTTTTCCACATTACAAAACTGTAATCCCAGCACAGGGATAAATGTCATGTTCAACCAGCTTAATGATTGTAGCGACTAACTCAAAGGGCGATCGAGAATTCATTTCTTTAGCCTGACAACTGCTTCAAACTTAGAAAACTAATCGGGGTAATTATACCATGCCACAACTATTTCCTAATTCAATCAATGCACCGGGCAATTCTTCTCCCCAAAATCAAGGAGTACCGGCCAATCCTCCTCCCCAAAATCAGGGCGCACAACTTACGAATTCTGCTTTACCTCCCCAAAACCAAACTCCACCCCCTCCGCCAGCTAACAGTATTAGCACCACAGCAGGAAACGACAATATTACCGGAGATAGTTTAGATAACTTCATCCTCGGTAGTAGTGGCACTGATAGCATAATTGGAGGAGGAGGCACAGATACAATTAGCTATCTTTCCCTCGGCAGCGGCATTACCATGAAGGCTAAAGGTATTGTAGATAAAGGCGCAGCCGGTACAGATACCATGCAAAATATAGAACAAATAATTGCTCCTTTGGGACAGACTAATACCATCGATGCTTCTACAGGTAGCGGCACAGCTTCTATTAATGTGGATTTGTGGCAGAATCGTTTGGCGGTTAACAATCTACCCGGTATCGGCACTTTGAATTTTACTGTAGAGAATTTCGTTAATGTCACAGGTACTCCCAATGTAGATGTCCTTACCGGAAACATCCAAGACAATTATTTAGTAGGAGGAGATGGTAGCGATATACTCTCAGGTTTGCGCGGCAATGATACCCTGATTGGAGTAAATCCATTGAGTGCTACACCAGGAAGCAATGAAACGGATGTGCTGATTGGGGGTCGAGGTACAGATGTTTTTGTTCTCGGTGATGCCACCAAGACATACTATAGTGGAACAGGATTTGCATCGATTCCATATTTTCAGCAGGGAATCGATCGCATTCAGTTACGTGGGAGTCTCTCTGACTACAATATTGTTGGTAACTCCATCAATTTGGCTGGTACGTCTGACCAAATTGCTGTAATTCAAGGCCCGTTTACGCCTGAGAGTTTCATATTCGTGTAAAATATCGACTTTTAGAACCCCGACTTCGCAGAATTGGTCGGGGTTCTGGTATTATGTTTTTTTACAAATAACCAATAAAATCAATTAATTTTCTGCAAATGCCGATCGCTCTTTAATCCAATCGAGTAAAATAGGATTGACCAA
Source organism: Microcoleus vaginatus PCC 9802 (assembly GCA_022701275.1). Lineage (NCBI taxonomy): Bacteria > Bacillati > Cyanobacteriota > Cyanophyceae > Oscillatoriales > Microcoleaceae > Microcoleus > Microcoleus vaginatus. The sequence continues at coordinate 5,574,931 of CP031740.1, read as the reverse complement.
TTCCGGCGCTTCATCCTGGGGACAATGACCTACACCTTCCAGGGCAATAAACTTTTCCACAGCCGGAAACTTTGCCAATTCTCGCCCCAATGCGATCGGCTCCCAAGGGTCATCTGTCCCCCACAAAATCAAAGCCGGACAGCTTAAACGCGGCAACAAATCCTCCGGTAGCGGGCCTTGAGAATAACTGATAAATGCCACAAATACTTCGACGGCGCCGCTATCTTTTGCAGGTTCCAGCAGCATATTTACCAGTTCGTCGCTGACAGCTTCAGGACGGTGATAAGCTTGCAAAAGCACTTTTTTTACTGTTTTTGGCGTTGCTAATTGTTTAAAAAATAATTGACTTATCCACTTGACATTTAAAACTTTTTGTGCGATTGGCGCTCCAAAACTGCGATACCAAGGCAATTCGGCGCGTTTGCGATCGTGCAGCAACCGCAGGGAACAATTAAGTAAAATTACGCCAGAAGCAATATCGGGAAAATCCACAGCGGCTTGCATAATTGCCACGCAGCCGATCGAATTTCCCACCAAAAAAGCCGGCCCGCCCGCAACTTCCCGACAAAAATCAGCAATTAGCTGACCCCAAGTTTCAAAAGTATAGTCAATTTCAAGCTTGGGCGCTGGTTTAGCAGAACCGCCAAAACCGATGAGGTCGATCGCATAACACCGACAATCAGCAGCCAATGCCGGCAAATTCTTGCGCCAGTGGCCCCAAGACGCACCAAAACCGTGGACAAACACCACCGCAGGCCCCTGGGAACCGGCAGCCTGGTAGCAAATCGGAAAGCCTTTCCACAGCCAAGTTTGAGGTGCAGCAACTGTTGACGAAATGGGAGTAGAAGATGTCATACGATTTTAGATTTTAGATGAATGCAAGGCTGCAAAGGACTCAAGTCATTACTACAAACCGTATCGCAATTCGAGGCAACCACGGGGAGATGGCCCCCACTGCATAAATCCTCAGCCTTCCTTCCCTCTCCCCTCTTCCCTCTTCCCTCTTCCTTCTTCCTTCTTCCTTCTTCCTTCTTCCTTCTGACTTTGCAGTTAGAGCCGATATTATGTCACGATTAAAGATGCTGACTTCTTTGCCTTATTGAAATTTCCCTTATGCCAACGATCGTTTCCACTGCCGTCGTACCGTTTCTGGGGTCAGAAATTGTACCAGACTACGACACCGCCAAAGTAGTAATCTTACCAATTCCCTACGAAGCTACCACCACTTATCGCCGGGGGTGCGAAAACGGGCCGGCTAAACTTCTAGAAGCTTCTCATCAACTCGAGTGCTACGACGAAGAATTGGATTCCGAAGTTTGCTACGATGTCGGAATTTATACACAAGAGCCGATCGCCGATACCCGCAATAGGCAACCAGTTTCATCCTCAGAAATGCTGCGAGTCACCCAAGCCGCAGTCCACCAGCTAGTTACCGAAAATAAATTTGTCATCTCCCTCGGAGGCGAACACAGCATCACTGCCGGCGTTGTCGAAGGTTATCGCCAAGCATACCCGGATGAACCTTTCACAGTCGTGCAAATCGACGCCCACGGAGACTTGCGGCACGAATACGAAGGCTCGATTCACAACCACGCCTGCGTGATGCGACGTATTGTCGATATGGGCTTACCGACACTGCAAATCGGGATTCGCGCTATCTGCAAGGAAGAAGCCGACTTGATTAAAGCAAAACAGCTAAACGTGATTCGAGCTCGCGAAATCGCTACTCAACCGGATTGGGCCGATCGGGCAATTGCCAGCATCACAACTAAGCGAGTATTTTTGACGATCGACTTAGACGGCATCGATCCGACTTTAATTCCAGGGGTTGGCACACCGGAACCGGGCGGGTTAAATTGGTATTCGCTCACCGGATTTTTGCGCCGCATCTTCGAGTCCTACGAAGTAATCGGGTGTGACATTATGGAATTAGCACCTATTGTAGATTCTGTAGTCTCAGAATTTACCGCCGCCAAATTAGCATACAAACTTATTGGATACCAAGCTCTGGCTCAAGGTTGGCTAAAGCCAGACGAGGAATAAATCGCGAAGTACGAATCACAATAGGCTGTTGCCAAGGCTAGAATTAAGTTAAAGCTAAACAACAGCCAATTTTATTCGTGCTGACAGTTTCATCTTTCATGCTGGCAAATACTGCTCTTCACCTCCTGAAAACATGAGTTTACTAATCGATACAACTGGTACTCCCATTAACGGCTACGCTCCCGATTTTGAATTGCCGGGAGTTGACGAAGAAGTTCACCATTTAGCTCGATATTTAGAAAAATTTCGGGCGATCGCGGTGATATTTATGTGCAATCATTGCCCTTACGTGCAGTTGTATCTCAATCGCATGAAAGAACTTCAAGCAGATTTTCAAGATCGAGATGTTACTTTAATCGGGATTAATGCTAATGATGCAAACCAGCATCCCGACGACAGTTTTGAGAACATGAAAACTTTTGCAGCCAACAATCAACTCAACTTCCCGTACATCCGAGATGTTGCTCAAGATGTGGCTGAAAGTTTTGGGGCTTCTAAAACGCCGGAGGTTTTTTTGTTAGACCAAGACGGCAAACTGCGCTATAAAGGTTTAATTGACGACAACGCTGACGATCCGGCGGCGGTGCAGGTTTCTTATCTGCGGAGTGCGATCGACCAATTGCTCAACAGTCAACCCGTTGAGCCTTCAACTACAGAGGCGATAGGCTGTTCCGTCAAATGGCGAGCATAGGCAGATTTAAAATTAACGTTCCGGCAGTAATTATTAACTGGTTCCCGGGCTGTGCCTGGGAACCTATCTCCAGAGGCTTTGCCTCGTCAAAGAGTGGAGGCAAATTGGAGGTACAGCCTCCGAATCTGCTTTACCAGGCAGAGCCTGGTAAGGAGTAAAAAGATTCAAAACAATTTTCTGTGAACTTAAAAAGTAGACGTATTCCCAACTTAATTCTCGCAGTCGCCTTCATGCTAGCACTGCTGATTAGTTGGAACTTATTTAAGAACTTTTCCTCAGTCGATACGCTGCCGCAAACATCCTTAAACGTATCCGCTGCTATCAGTCTCTCGAAAGCTTTAGAGGAAATCAAAACTGTTTATCAAAGCAGTAATCCGAATTTTACTATTACTTATAATTTTGGTGCTTCCGGTGCTCTAGAACAGCAAATTCAGCAAGGCGCCCCGGTAGATGTATTTTTCAGCGCCGCCACCAACCCAATGGATGCTTTGCAGCAATCTAACCTGCTAATTAACGACACGCGCCGCAATTTGCTGACAAATCGCCTAGTTTTGATTACTCCCAAAAACGGTGTTGCTTTGAGGGATTTCAAACAGTTGACAGATGCCAGAATCAAGAAAATTGCGATCGGCGAACCGAAAAGCGTACCTGTGGGCCAATACGCTCAGGAAATGTTAACTAAGCTTGGATTGTGGCGGCAAATACAGCCAAAATTAGTGCTAGGAAATAACGTCCGCCAAGTGCTTACATTCGTCGAAAGCAGTAACGTTGATGCTGGCATAGTTTACACGACTGATGCCAAAGCATCCGACAAAGTAACTGTGCGGCTAACGGCTGCTGAAAATTTACACTCGCCCATTGTTTATCCGCTGGCAGTTATCAGAAACAGCCGCAATCGGGCTGCTGCGAAAGCCTTTGTTGACTTTTTGGCGGGCGATCGGGCTAAAATAGTATTTCAGAAATACGGATTTGGCATAGTTCGATAACTAACTAATTATGGATTTTTTACCGCTGATGAAAGCAGATAAGCGCTGATTAACGCGGATGTATTTATAGATGGAATTTGATATTTCTCCGCTCTGGATATCTCTAAAATCCTCCGCTATTGCGACATTTATCACCTTTTTCCTGGGAATAGCCGCCGCCCGGTGGATGCTTTCAACTCGCATCAGAGGTAAAGCTTTAATTGAAGGGATTCTAATTTCTCCCTTAGTTTTGCCGCCTACAGTAGTGGGATTTTTGCTGCTGCTGCTGTTTGGTAGAAATGGGGCGATCGGGCAATTTTTGCTACAATTCGACTTAACTATAATTTTCACTTGGCAAGCCGCCGCCATTACTGCCACAGTTGTATCATTTCCCCTCATGTACAAAACTGCTTTGGGAGCTTTTGAGCAAATTGATGCGAATCTTCTCAATGCAGCCCGCACTTTGGGAGCATCGGAGTGGCAAGTCTTTTGGCGTATTATGTTGCCGCTAGCATGGCCGGGAATTTTAGCAGGAACTATTCTCGCATTTGCCCGCGCTTTGGGTGAATTCGGCGCGACGTTGATGTTAGCAGGGAATATTCCCGGACAAACTCAAACTATCCCGATGGCAATTTATTTTGCTGTGGAAGCAGGGGATATGAGGCAAGCTGCTATTTGGGTTTTGATTATTCTTAGTCTTTCTTTGAGCGTGCTCACTGCTGTTAATTTTTGGACTGATTTACAAAGCAGATCGCTCAAACCGAATTCGAGCCAAAGACTGCAATCAAATCTTCCTAAATTCGCGTCTACTTTTACCACAAAATTCCAAAAACAACAACCGGAAAGGGGACTTTTTTTAAACATATTCAAACCTCTCTCCAGCTTTGCCTTGGATGTCGGTTTCGATATTGGCCCGGAAGTGCTGGGAATTTTAGGCGCGTCGGGTTCTGGTAAGAGCATGACTCTGCGCTGCATCGCCGGTTTGGAAACTCCCAGGAGCGGTCAAATTTCAATCAATGGCAGGGTTTTATTTGACTCAGCACAGGGTATTAATGTAGCTTCTAAAGACCGCCGAATCGGTTTTTTGTTTCAAAACTATGCTTTATTTCCTCACCTCACAGTTGCCCAAAATATTGCCTTTGGCTTGCAGCATTTATCTGAAAGCGAGCAAAAACTTCAAGTAAAAGAACAACTAATTTCGGTGCAAATGTCGGGACTGGAAAACCGCTATCCGCACGAACTTTCAGGAGGCCAACAGCAGCGGGTGGCTTTGGCGAGGGCGATCGCCCCTTCTCCAGAATTGCTGCTGTTAGACGAACCGTTTTCTGCTTTGGATACTCACTTACGCAGTCAACTTGAACGGGAGTTAATGCAGACTCTGGCTAATTATCGGGGAATTACTTTGTTTGTCAGCCACAATTTAGAGGAAGTTTACCGGGTGTGCAAAGATCTGTTGGTGTTGGCCGAGGGAAGGCCGATCGCCTTTGATACCAAAGAGAACATTTTCGATCGCCCTCGCAATTTCACTGTCGCCCAGTTGACTGGCTGCAAGAATTTCTCAGCAGCTAAACCGATCTCCGTAACTCTCGTGGAGGCGATCGACTGGGGCTGTACTCTGACTGTAGTCGAACCCATTCCCAAATCTCTAGTTTCTGTCGGAATTCGGGCTCATCAACTGATTTTTGTTAGCGGGTGCGATCGTGAAAATACTTTTGCTTGTTGGCTCGCCTCGACTGTGGAAACTCCGCACCGGGTGACATTATATCTCAAATTGCACTCGCCTCCCAATGATTCCCAAGATTATCACTTGCAAGCCGAAGTTTTCAAGGAAAAGTGGAGGGCTATTAAGGACAATCCTTTTCCCTGGTATGTTCATTTCGAGCCAATTAGGTTAATATTAATGGAAGCCTGAGTTAACTAGGAATATACCGTTAACCGTCAACACTCAACAGTTAACCGTCAACACTCAACAGCTAAATACATCTTAACCCAACATCAAATCATGCCTGAAAAAGTTAAAAAAACCGACGCAGAATGGCAACAACAACTCACGCCCGAACAATTCAAAGTCGCCCGAAAAAAGGGAACAGAAAGAGCTTTTAGCGGCGAGTACCACGACAACAAAAAGCCCGGAATTTATAATTGCATTTGCTGCGGTACGGAGCTATTTAAATCAGAAACAAAGTTCGATTCCGGTACCGGTTGGCCGAGTTTCTACGCTCCAGTTAGCGAAGAAAATGTCAAGTGCGAGTCGGATAACACCTTGTTCATGCGCCGAACAGAGGTACTGTGCGCTGTTTGCGACGCTCATCTCGGTCACGTATTTAACGACGGGCCCAAACCTACCGGTCAGCGTTACTGCATGAATTCTGCTGCTCTTAATTTCGTCCCCAAGGATTAAATTTAGTCAACCGTTCTCAGTCAAGTGTTCTGGAACAGGCTTTTGGGTCTGTTCTGGGTAATTGATGTTCAAAATGCACCCGTACTGCTATCTTATGGTGAAGGCAAAAAGAGTAAAAAAATAGTGGCGGCATGGGGATGGTTTATCAGCGAGTTTTGCTGAAGCTCAGCGGTGAAGCGCTTATGGGCAGCTTGGGCTACGGCATCGATCCGGTAGTCGTTCAGTCGATCGCCCAAGAAGTGGCCAAAGTCGTGTCCCAAGGGATTCAAATCGCGATTGTTGTCGGTGGCGGCAACATTTTTCGCGGGGTGAAAGCGGCTTCGGCAGGGATGGATCGGGCAACGGCTGATTATGTGGGCATGATTGCTACGGTGATGAATGCTATCACTTTGCAGGATGCCCTGGAACAAGTAGGAGTGCCAACGAGGGTGCAATCGGCGATCGCCATGCAAGAAGTAGCTGAACCCTACATCCGGCGGCGGGCGATTCGCCACCTAGAAAAAAAACGAGTAGTGATTTTTGGTGCCGGTTCTGGCAACCCTTTTTTTACTACTGATACTACAGCCGCTTTGCGGGCGGCTGAAATTGATGCAGAGGTGATTTTTAAAGCTACTAAGGTAGATGGGGTGTACGATTCCGACCCCCACCTCAACCCCAACGCGCGCAGGTATCAAACCCTCACCTATGCCCACGTCTTGAATCAAGATTTGCGGGTGATGGACAGTACGGCGATCGCCCTTTGCAAAGAAAATAATATTCCTATTATGGTATTTGACCTCTCGGTGTCGGGCAACATCTACCGAGCTGTAATGGGAGAATCTATTGGAACTCTTGTCGGAGGTTTTTGTGAAGTTAGCTGACGCAGAAGATCATATGCAAAAGGCAGTTGAGGCTACTCAACGGTCTTTTAATACTATTAGGACGGGACGGGCCAACGCCTCCCTCCTCGATCGAGTCATGGTAGACTACTACGGCTCTCCAACTCCGATCAAATCCCTTGCCAACATCGGCACCCCGGATGCGACTACGATCACCATTCAACCGTTCGATCGCACAGCGCTCAACTCGATCGAAAAAGCAATTTCCCTGTCGGATGTAGGACTCGTGCCCAACAACGACGGTTCAGTTATTCGCTTGAACATTCCGCCGCTGACGAGCGACAGACGCCAAGAATTTGTCAAAATGGCCAGTAAGTTTGCTGAAGAAGGTAAAGTTGCAATTCGCAATATCCGCCGCGATGCCGTTGACTCGATTCGCAAGCAGGAAAAAAGCAGCGATATCTCTAAAGATGAATCCCGGGACTTGCAAGATAAAATTCAAAAGCTGACGGACAAGTACATTGCCAAAATAGAAGAAGTTCTGGCAGCGAAAGAGAAAGATATCACGACTGTTTAGGGAATGGGAAATTGGGCAGGGGGAATAGGAATAGTTTTGAGATTGCCGAGATACGGCCGCGAACAACGAGCAGACGCTTAATGATTTGTGAGTTGTGAGTTAAAAACTCAAGATTTAACACTCATTAACTTACCAATTCCTCCTGCCCCATGACCAATCACCCATTACCAGTTACCCATTACCCAAAATGTTTGATTGCATTATTGTCGGTGCAGGCCCGGCAGGCAGCACAGCAGCTTATCACCTGGCCAAGCAGGGACGTTCTGTTGTGGTAGTAGAAAAAGCATCTTTGCCCCGTAAAAAGCCTTGTACCGGCGGCGTTCCTGGGGCGATCGCCCAATGGCTCGATTTTGACCTGACGCCAGCTATTTCGAGGAAAGCTAACAAAATTACCTACACATGGAAAATGGAATATCTGGTGCAGGTTCAGCAGATAAATTCCCCCATGTGGATGGTACAGGCAGATGTATTTGACGACTTTTTAATTAAACAAGCTCAAAAAACTGGTGCGGAACTTAGGCACTCTACAGAAGTTAAAGGAATTAAGTTTAAAAATTCTGTTTGGGAAGTTAAAACAAACTCAGAACCTGTTTCTGGCCGCTATTTGATTGCTGCTGGCAGTGCCGGCGGGTCGATGACTAAGAAGCTGGGATTGAAAGAACCAAAACTCTGTTTGAGCGCAAGTTTAGAAACTCGCTCAATCAAGGGCGATTCCGTCAATTTCGATTTTGGTACTATAAAAAAAGGTTTTATCTGGAGCTTTCCCCAAGCTGACGGCTACTCTTGGAGTATTGCTGCGATGCGTGGCGACAAGCCAAAAGATATCAAGAAAATGTTGGCAGAGTACGCACCTAAGTGCGGGGCGGATGTTAGTGTCAGCAACGTGCGGGAACACCCCATGAGTTTGTGGGAGGGCGATCGCAAATTGCACTCGCCAAATTCCCTGCTTGCAGGAGACGCAGCCAGTCTCGCCGACCCCCTGTCCGGTGAGGGAATTCGTCCTGCCATTTTTAGTGGCTTTAAGGCCGCTAAAGCGAGCGATCGAGCTCTTGGAGGTGCCGACGACGTTAAGGAGCACTACACTGAATCGATCGCCCAAGAATGGAACACTGATATGGTTTGGGGGAGTCGCTTAGCCAGGGCCTTCTATCAGTTTACAGCAGATGTTTCTAGAGCGGGCCTCCAATTTCCGAGGACTACTAAGTTGATGAGCAAAATTTTGTGTGGCGAACTGCTTTATGCCGATCTCGCTAACCGTGCTTTTCAAAAGCTGATGCCGTTTTAGAATGAAGGAAGAGGGAATAATAAATATTCTTAAATCCCCATTGCTCATTCTTGATTTCAAATTCTTACTCGTTAATTTAAAAATAGGAATTACGCACTATTCCTCAGAAAGCCTGTTGATTCCTAGATTTTGCGTTACCCAACCCGATTTTTTCCCAGAAACTGGGTTCAAAAGCGTAAATGCTATTTTAAATAAAGTCGATGCGAGGATTTTTTAATACAAGTCGCGCGCTGCTTATAGAATAAACCTCAAATAGCCCGGGAGGCAAAAAAAAGTGGTTTGACACGTTACTCTAACGCGGTAAGGCGCTTCAGCGACACCCTGAATAATTACATTCTACCTAAATCCTGTAAAATATAAAATCTCAAATCTAATGATAATTTATTTTTATAAAGTAGAGGAGCCTTACGGCTGCTTTTCTAATTTTTCACTACACGACATTAGCCTGCACGGTCAATATTGGTTGACTGTGGAACATTACTATCAAGCCCAGAAATTTGTCAGCGCTGATGAAAGATTAGTGGCGGCGATTCGAGCTGTAGCAACTCCCCAGGAAGCCGCCAAATTAGGTCGCGATCCGAACCACCGGATTCGCGCTGATTGGGAAGCGGTGAAGATTCCCATTATGCGCGAAGCAGTTTTAACTAAGTTTCTCACTCATACAGACATTCAAGCTATTCTCCTCGCCACAGGAGATCGAGTGATTGTCGAGGATTCGCCAACGGATTACTACTGGGGGTGTGGCTGCGATCGAACCGGTCAAAATCATTTGGGTAGAATTCTGATGAGCGTGCGCCAAGAAATTAGTCAGCGCCTTGCGCGCGGATAAAAACTCAAATTCTTTCGTTAATTATCATTATATGAAGTTATACAACAAATGTCAAGTTATTCTAACAATGAAGAATTCTCATAGTGAGAGTGTAAGATTGCGAGAAATTTATAAGAGCATTAAAATAATAATTATTTGCTTAAGTCGCTCTGCCTGTTGAAGGCAAGGATTAAACTGGCGCGATCTCAGATTTTACTTACCCCAGCCCACCCGAGGCGATACACCGTCGTCTCTGACAAGTGCGCGACCGATTAATTGTACAGATCGGTTTAGTCAAAAATTCCGGGTAATGTACTTGAGTTTGAACGTTCCAACAGCACATGAAAACTTCTTATTATTGTATTAAGTACAAAAGGAGATTTATGCAACTCACAGAAAATACGCAAGAATTACATTATAAACTAGACAGAGAACTTTTGATACGGCGGATAACTGAACGTATCCGCCAATCTTTAGAATTAGAAGATATTTTAACCAGTACGGTAGCAGAAGTGCGGTCTTTTTTGAAAACAGATCGCATTATGATTTACAGGTTTAGTGCCGACGGAAGTGGAGAAGTTGTTGCTGAGTCAATTAATAACAACCATCTCCCTTCCTTGAAAGGACTGCACTTTCCAGCAGACGACATTCCCGCGAGTGCCAGGCAGATGTATGTCACTTTGCGCCAGCGGACAATAATAGATGTTAACTCAGGGACGATCGTCCTGAGTCCCCTCGATGCAGCAGACACCGGTCAACCTTTAGTAAAGGAGGAGATGCACTACCGAGCGCTCGATCCTTGCCACAGCGCTTACCTGATGGCAATGGGAGTGCAATCTTCCTTAGTCGTGCCGATTTTGCACCGCAGGATCGCGTCGCCAAACAGCAAAACAGATATCTGCGAGGCGGCCACGTGTCTGACTCGATACGAGCCAGGAAATAATCAAAAAATTCACATCGAACTGTGGGGACTTTTAGTGTCTCACCACTCTGCGCCCCTCAATATTTCACCAGCAGATTTAGAAGTAGTTCAGCTCGTATCAGATCAATTGTCTAGCGCTATAGCCCACGCGCTCCTCCTCCAGCAAACCCGCTCTCAAGCCGCCCGCGAAGCTACCGTGAGCCGCATAGCAGCCCTGTTGTATGGTCACGTCAACATTCAACTGCAACAGGGTTTAGAAGCCACCGTCACCGCTTTGGGCGGCAGCGGTGGCAGACTCTATCTCAACCCGCCGAAAATCAACGGTGAAAAGTTATCCACTCCCAAGATTGAAGGAGAATTGCCAATTGCCCCGACCCACAGTGATGCTACCTTTGAACTGTTCACCACAGGAGAACAACCGACACTTCCCAACTGGGAAAAAGTTAAGGCGATCGAAGCTCATCCCCTCTGGCAGGAATGGCTAACCAAAGGATTCAAAAATACCGAAGAACTCCCCAAATTTTCAATTTTTACTAATTCTCAATTTCCCGTTTTGATAATTACCGACTTATACAAAGAACCTCTATTTAGAGTTTTAGTTCCCGCTTTCCAATCTACTAAAATTAGGGGCTTGCTGGTAATTCCTCTCCACTACAAACAACAAGTAGTCGGCTGTTTGACCATTTTTCGCAATGCAATAGATACCGAAAAAATGTGGGCGGGGCGCTTTGACAGCAGCGCTGCACAAACCCTTCCCAGACAATCCTTTGAACTCTGGCGAGAAATAAAAAAAGGTCAGTCGCCCGAGTGGAAGTGCGAAGAAATTGAGCAAGCTTTAGCTATAGGCAGCCAATTTTGTTCGGCAATTGGGCAGTACGTTCTTTATAAAGAAGTGCAGACCCTGAATGCCAACTTGGAGCGCCAAGTTCAAGAACGTACCGCCCAATTGCAAAAATCCTTGGACTTTGCCAAAATATTGACGCGAGTTAGAGACCAGATTCGCAGCACCTTAGATTTAAAAATCATACTGCAAACTATTGTGCGAGAAGTCAGAGTTTTGTTGGATACAGATCGCACGGTAATCTACCGATTTGCAGCAGACAAACAGGGCGAGGTAGTTGTCGAAGCTGTGGGCGGCCAGTGGCGGTCAATTTTGGGTATCACATCTCCACAAGAATGCTTTCCCGAAGGCTCAGACTGCTTTTATCGAGCCGGACGGGCGCGAGCAATTAATGATATTTATACTGAGGATTTAACACCCTGTCACCGCGAATTTTTGGAAGAGTTGCAGGTGAGAGGAAGTTTAATTGTGCCGATGAGAGGCAAAGATTCCCAATTGTGGGGGTTGCTGATTGCCCATGAGTGTTCGGGGCCGAGAGTTTGGCAAACAGCAGAACAGGAATTGGTGCAACATTTAGCGGCTCAAGCTGCGATCGCCATTCACCAAGCAGAACTTTATCAAGAAAGTCTCAATGCAGCAACTGCGGAGCGATTAAAAGCCGAACAGCTAGCTAAAACAGTCACAGAACTGCACAATACCCAAGCCCAACTGATTCAAACCGAAAAAATGTCCAGTCTCGGACAACTCCTCGCCGGAGTCGCCCACGAAATCAATAACCCCGTTAACTTTATCTACGGCAATCTGTCCCACGCCAGCGAATACACCAAAGATTTGCTCTGCTTGGTGGAACTCTACCGCCAGCACTACCCAAATCCCAACCCACAAATTAGCGAGTGCTCCGAAGCAATCGACATCGAATTTCTTGCCGAAGATTTGCCAAAAATTTTGGGTTCCATGACAGTCGGAGTTGAGCGCATCCGCCAGTTAGTGGTATCTTTGCGTAATTTTTCCAGGAGCGATCAAGCCGAGAAAAAAGCCGTTGACATTCACGAGGGCATTGACAGTACCCTGTTGATTTTGCAGCACCGGATCAAAGCCAATTCTGATCACAACACCGTAGAAATCATTAAAGAATACGGCAATTTGCCCTTAGTAGAATGCTATGCCAGCTCGCTCAATCAAGTATTTATGAATCTGATCGGTAATGCCCTTGACGCCCTAGAAATGGGAAAAAAAGAGCGAGTTATGAATCTTCCCTTTAAAGCGGCAAGTGCAGCGCCGACACATTTAAGCTCCCAAATACGGCCTATCGAGTCAGGAGATATAAATGCCACCACCGAGTGTTTGATTCCTGATTTCCCATCCCCTTGCATTCGGATTCGCACTGAATTAATCGATGAAAAAACCGTAGGAATTTGCATTGCCGACAATGGTCACGGCATCCCCAAAGAGTTAATCTCTCACATATTTAATCCATTTTTTACTACTAAACCCGTAGGTCGGGGCACGGGTTTAGGACTGTCTATCAGTTACCAAATTGTAGTTGAGAAACACCAAGGCGTACTTAAGTGTGTTTCTGTACCCGGTCATGGTACAGAGTTCTGGATCGAGATTCCCCTGAATTAACTAGAACAACCTAAAAAAACAACACACCCAGATACCCGACTTCTTTGAGAATTCGGGTAATTAACAGCGATCGCGTTTTACGTCAAGAAATTATTTTCTCTTCATCGCAGAGAGAGATAATTCGATTCACAAAAGCTTTTAGTTCTGGACAAGCTTGAATCGCAATCATCAGATCGTTTTTTTTCAAAATAGCAATTCCATCAATCACTTTGTTATAGTCTTTTCCGCGTTTTCCAGAGCTAAAAATCTCCTTAATCCAATAGGAAGGTGGCTTTTGATGATTCACTGTTTCAGGCAAACCGCTAGGAGCAGAACGGTTGTGTTTCGCTAGCTTCTGGATAGTTGTCCAGTAGGGAAGAAGCCATGCTTCAAAATCATGTAATGCTGTGTGAGGGTAAGGATTCAGGTCAGGGGGTATTGACAAAGATGATACAGGAGGGAGATTATTATAATTATGAAAAAAGAGCAGCCTCTCAAACTAGACAGTGAAATATTGAACCAGTTGGCTCCCTCGCAACTGGTAGAGATAATTATTGAGCAGGCACAGGCTATAGAGCAATTAAAATCCAGAGTAGTAGAACTAGAAAAAAAAATACAGGAACTAAAAGTCAGCCGAGATTTAGACAGCACAACATCATCAAAACCCCCATCGGCAGACATCCTCAAAAAAACCGAGAACTATCCAGTTGCTCAACCATTCGAGAGCCAAACCCCAAAACGGAAACCAGGAGGACAACCAGGGCATCCGGGAAAAACTAGAAAAGGGTTTGGTCGAGTAGATAGATTTGAGATATTACGACCGCAAGTATGTAGATGCTGTGGTCAACAGGAATTCAGTAGCAAACCAATAAAAATAGAAACACAGCAAGTAGCACAGTTAGTGGACAGGCCAATTGAAATAGTAGAATATCAAAGATATACGTGTATTTGCAGCGAGTGTGGGGAAACACAAACAGCAGACTGGTCAGCGGAGATAGTACCAGGACAAGATCTAGGAATCAGACTGCAAGCTTGTTTGGGATGGCTCAATAATTACGGACATTTATCCTACGAAAAACAACAAGAACTGTTGTGGGAATTGGGGAAAGTAGAAATCGGGGTGGGAACATTAGTAGCCACAAATGAACGAATAGACGGTGCAGTAAATTCAAGTATTGACCGGCTTAAAGAGTGGCTCAAGCAAACCCAGCAAAATATTCATGTTGATGAAACACCTTGGTTAGTCAAAGGGATCAAAGAATGGTTATGGATTTTTGCCAATACCGAATTCGCTCTATTTCATGCGGCTGATACTCGTTCTCGCGCCGAATTAGAATCCATCCTGGGTTCTTGCTACGAAGGTGTACTTAGTTCTGATGACTATAGCGCCTATAATGGTTATCCGGTGAAAGCACAACAGAAATGCCTGGCGCATTTACGCCGTCATTTCAAGAAGCTGATCAAACTTCCCGGATTAAATAACCAAAAGATTGGGACCTTCTTTATCAGTCTGCTCGATGAAGCCTTTAAAAACTACGCTTTATTCCAACAAAACCAAAATTGTGATGAATTCTTGAGTTGGGCATCAGGGTTTAAACTAAAAGTTGAAACTTCTATTCATTCATGGATGGAGCAAGCCGGAGGGGAAGCTGGTAAAGTTTTACGCTCTTTGCAAAAGAAATTCGATCAGTGGTGGTATTTTTTAGACCACCCGGAGCTGCCACCCGATAATAATTTAGCCGAACGAACATTACGTTTAGCAGTAACAAAAAGAAAAGTTAGTGGAGGTTCCCGCTCGATGGAGCGGTTCCAAAATACTGCCAATTTATTGACAGTTATACAAACTTGTCGTCGTCAAAGACGTTCTGTAATTGATTTTTTTGACCAGGCTATAAAGGCAATGGTTAACTCGGCTGTGCAGACCCCATCTTTAATCCCTCAAGTTTAGACCTGAATCCTTACGTGTGAGGATAAAATTTTGGGTTTTTATCTACCCATATCATCATTTTATTTTTAGCATCATTGGCATCTTTAAAGTCCGGCTGTCCGGTATAAACGTCTGTAAGTGCAATTACAGCATCATAGCCATCATTATCGAGGAGATTTTCAACTATTTTCTTGAGTTTCCCTTCCTTGGGAATTCGACCATCTTGTGTTATAAAGTGTAGTTTGGGCATTTTTTGCTCTAAACGACTTTCCAAAAACTCACGAAGCTTCTTTTTAAATGCCGCTTCAGTAGCTCCTTCAACCAAAATAGCAATTTTCATGGACGGCCACCCATTATATTCATTGCCCAAAGCTGGTCAAGACTATAATCTTCTAACCATTTATCCAGATTAAAAGTGTCACCCCACCTCATTTTTGCCTCACCTTCTTCCAAGTCGCAGACCAAAACTTCGCTTGGCTTAAGAAATCTGATGAGTCGATCTGAGTGTGTTGCAACTATCAGTTGAGTGTGTTTTGAAGCTTCTCTCATTAGATAAACTAAGTGTCTTAAGAGTTCCGGGTGCAGGCTAACTTCTGGTTCATCTAGCAACGTGACGGTTGTTAAAGTTTGACTTTGAAGCAGCGCAACCAACCAGAGGAAACGCAGCGTTCCCTCTGATAACTCATGGACATAGAAAGGCTGAGGAAAATTCCTATCTGTCCAAGTCATAGACATAGTTCCTGCGGCAACCGGAGGAAAGTTTAACGGCTCGAAATCTGGAAAGGCTGCAGAAATGATATTTTCAACCATTTCAAAACGGTCACGATCGGTTTCCCGAAGGTCATAAAGACAGGAAACGAGGTTTTCACCGCTTGCTCCAGGCAACTTTGCAGGGCGCATTGCTTGAGGTAGACGGATTGGACTTTTCTCTGAAACATCGAGTGCTCCATAATAGGTGCAAGAAGCAAGGCTCTTTCTCAGATCCTCAGGTTCGCGATACATTTTAGGAACTTGAGAAAGGGAGGTTTCAAGAGGATTATGCTCCCAATTGGGCCTCACCAATCCACTGCCATCTTGAAAATATTTAATATCCAAACCTTGTGATTCAATATACTTGAAGGGTTCAGGCCTGTTGGGATTTCTCTGCTGTGTTAAATATTCATCTCTGACTTCATAGGATAAACCTTTGGGTGACAATGTTAAGCTGTAATTCAAAGGAGTTTTTTTATCTGGCACTTGCATTGAAATTTCAATTTCCAGTTCTTGTACTTTACCTCTTGTCAAAATTTCATTCAAGCCGCCTTTAAGTTGCAATAAATTCTGTAAATTTCCACTTGCTGAAGCGGCTAGTATTGAAAGAACATCTAAAAAAGAAGTTTTTCCTGATCCGTTTGCACCAATCATGACGATGAGATTTCTCATTTCAAGCTCAATATTTTGAAGACGCCGAAAACCCCTTACTGATATATTTTCAAATCTATTCATACTACTACCCCTCCTTACTATCAATAGTTAAACTAGCCTAGACAGATATATCCAGACTAGGCTAAGTATATCTGCCTTAGATACTTTAGAGGTTTAGTAAAGCCAGATGGGTGTATGAAACGGTCTGCATCGCTTGGGTTGGCGCAGCATGAAAACTCGTTGGAGCAGGCCCAAGTCGTTCACAACTCTTTAAGGCAACATTAGCTTCACCAGCACAGAACCGATCGAACCGAGAAGACTCATAAAGTCGCCGCGGCCGGAAGTGCGGGGTTCCGTAGGCTTTTGACGTGCAACAATGGCTTCGGCTAACTGCTTTGACAAATCCTGACCTTGGGGATTTCCTTGAGCTGTAAAGAGTTTGTTTGCTCGATCGGCGTCTAGAGTCGCGCCGGCGAAGTCTCCCAAGTCAGCGCGAGACATACTGCGCGCAAAATAAACGGCTGCTAAATCCGATTTCAGATTCAGGGCTTGATTGTAATAATCAATGGCGTTTCTGTAGTTTCCTGCTTGAGCTTCCAGCACTCCCAACCGGTAGAAGTCTTCAGCGGTGCCGATATTGGTTGGCATTCCTCTAACTCCGAGCAGTTGCGCGTTAGTTAAATTGGCGTTGAGCAAATTGGCGTCGGTGAGATAGGCACTTCTCAAGTCAGCACCGGTGAGGTTCGCACCGGTGAGGTTAGCCCCTGTCAGGTTGACGCCAAACAGGCTGGTGCCGCTGAGGTTGGCACCGCTGAGGTCAGCCCCGGTGAGGTTGGCTCGGCTGAGGTTAGCCAACCTCAAGTCAGCACCTTTGAGATTGGCTCCGGTTAAGTTGGCTAAAACCAAGCCCGCACTGCTGAGGTCGCAGTTGGGGCACTGTCGGGTGGCTAGTAATTGTTGCGTGTGTTGGATGTTCTCGGCGGGTGCAGGAGCGATCGGGGCGATCGCGCTCAGCAGCGTTGCCGCAGCGAGGATTCTGAGTTTCATTTTGACCGTCCAAAATCCAAAATATTAAATCTAAAATAGCTTTTATCCAAGCAATTGAAAATCACCATAACACAAGTTCACCCAACAAATCTTTTGACTCGCCGTATGTAGGAGTTCTGTGCGCCATCAGCACCCTACATTGAAGTTCTCGGCCTTACCTTAGTGTCAAATAAAGATTTCGCTGCCAATAAATTAGGGTAATGAAAACCTCATTACCCTTTAGCCGCTGTTCTCGGCAACCATAAAAATTAACAAATAAATTAGTCGTGAATCGTGCCGTCGGGCATTGTTGTACCCTTAAGATATACTCCGCTCAGGTTAACTTTTGTAAGGTTTGCTCCCAACAGGTTTGCTCCGCTTAAGTCTGACGCACTTAAAATCGCTTCAGTCAAGTCTGCCCTAATTAGACTCGCCCCCATTAAGTCGGCTCCGCTAAGGTCTACTTTGCTCAAGTTTGCGCCAATTAAATCGCATTCTGTCAGCACCGCCCTACGCAAGTTTACTCCGTAAAGATTTACTCCGTGCAAGTCTGCACGGCTGAGTGTGGCCCGAGATACGTTGGCTCCAATTAAAGTTGCTTGGATCAGGGAAGCTCCGCTCAAGTCTGCTTTGCTGAGGTTCGCTCCCATCAACTCAGCTCGATTCAGGTTAGCTTCAACTAAAAGTGCTTCTGTGAGGTCGGCTCCACCTAAGTCTGCTCTCATCAAATTAATCTTGCACAAATTGGCTTTGCCAAAGTTGACTCTGTTGAGTTTCGCTTTGCTGAGATTGGCTCCAATCAGGTCGGCTTCATACAGATTGGCTCCAATCAATTCTGCTTCGTAGAGGTAGACCTCGTGCAGGTAGACCCCGCTAAAATTTCTTTCTCCTATTGCGTATAGCTTGAGCAGTTCGTCAACGTTCATTGTGGCTTCTCTACACCTTTTAAATGAAGAATACTGTCAGCAAGCTGGTTACACCGGATGTTCTGCTATTTTAGATTCTGAAATATTCACACCCAGCCTGAAACTTCCCTCAATCTGCAAGGTTTGAGTATAAATTAGATGGTTTGGTGAGGGTGAAGGACAAAGCTGCATTCTGTTTTCCCTTTGGTTAAAAATTAATCTTTAAAAATTTTAACAACAAGTTTGAGCCCACTTCCTAACTAAATCCCAAAGATTCTACGTGGAAACTCCGATCAAACCCATAACTTTTTGTGGGTAGTTGAGCTTACTGAGTAGGGGTGTGACCAAGATCACAAAGCCATGTTAGTAGGATCACATAGAAACCCCCCTTTCGATCACAGCAGGCGGGCAAAAATAGCCGATACTTATACTGTAATGCTGGGAAATTGACAATGCCACCCTCGCCGTGTTTTACTCAATTGGCAATAAAGCCAGTAGTTTCACAGATACTTGCCCGCGGCAAGAAAGTCGGTTGCAACGTCACTCAGCGCTACCCGCTCTGACCGATGAGAGTGCTGATATCTAAGGATTTTTCGCACAGCGAAAGCCAAAAATGCACTTCGGGGACTAGGGGAATGTCTGTATAAAAATGCGATCGCTGGTGTACATTCGCCTGTTTGCTAGCACCTAATGACTAAAAATCGCCCATACGTTCGCAAAAAATACCAATAAATACCAGGAAAACCATGATAGATGTTTAACAAGAAGAGAATAAATGGTATTCCTTAAGAGTCACCTATGGCCGCTAATGTTACAGTCGATCGGTTAACGGCTATCAGTATTAGCAATGAGGCTTGTCCATCAAATACAAAACTGGCGCCGAAAGTGGGTTTTTTACCCAAAAAAATCGTTGCAACCTTGCTCCAGGTTAAAATAATCCGGTTTCTGAGCGTCTGAGTGCCTCCAGGAAGGAAAAAGTTTAATGAGAACGAACGCTTTTGTATTGCTTCAGGGCAAACACAAGGTCAGCATTTAGGATAGGAGCAGCTTTTGCTCCATTGTCAAACAAAGGTATTGTAGAACGCGAATTGTGAGGTAATTGATATGGCTGGAGTATGTAAACTTAGCATCACAGAGACAATTGAAGAACTAAAAAACCTGTTAACTGAACAAAAAACAGCAAGCGGCTTTCAAAAAATTCAAGCACTTTACCTGTTCAAAATTTGTCACGTTAAGACAGTTAAAGAATTGGCAATGACGATCGGGGTCAATCGAATTACAGTGCAGCGGTGGCTGAGAAAGTACCGCTCTGACGGACTCGAAGGGCTCCTCGAAACAAAGCACAGTGGCGGCCGCAAGCCGGCCATTCCTCCTCTGGCCCGCGCTAGTTTGGCAATGCGCCTCAGCGACCCCCAGGAAGGCTTTAAAAGCTATGGAGAGATTCAAGAGTGGTTGCAGCAGGAATACAGCATTGAAGCTTCCTATAAAGCGGTTTACGCAACAGTCAGATACCACCTAAAAGCCAAGCTGACGAAAGTCTAGACCCTTCATACCAAGTCGGATTAATCACGGATTATCTAATGGTTTGCAGTCAGCTTTTGAAGCTTTTGAGGAGTTCATTCGTCACGAAAAACCTGACTAATTCTTTTTTAACAAAACTCGCTCTCATAAACTGCGAAGCATATACAGCGTATTCCTGGTTTATGAAGCAACTTTAGACACGGCCGTGTCCCGTGTCTGTACGGGGATTGATTGATAGGCGGGTCTACTTCATAAACCTGCAATCTGCTGTAAATTAGATGTTGCGGCGATTGGGGTGAGGGCGAGAAGATTTGACGCTTTTTCCCTGTTTGTGAAAGATGCTTAAAAAAGGGGCCAGAAATCATAACTTGCAAGTTTTGTCTAATTTGCAGGTTTTGTTATATGGATTTGAAATACTCTCAAGCCGTCGATGCGTGGAGATTCTAATTCATGGTTCATCGAAGTCCACTTGTTATCTCACGGTGCATCGTCACGAGTAGAGGGGGTCTTCTCCCCATGCTTTCCCTCTTTCGAGGCGCATTCCTCTTGCCCAGAGGTACTGTTTTGCTGCTCCAAGCGGTTCAGCAGTTTCTTCGTTAAAAAAATATTTGGAAATGATGTTAGACATCAAGCACAAATCATTATTTGCGATCGCTCTCATCTGTTGAGTAAAAAAATGCACAACTATTGCATCATTTTTTAGCAAACTTTTTGTGGGAGATAGAGAAACTCAAGCAGAGGCAAATCTTACTGTTATTAAAAGCGCTTAAAGGTAGGTCAATTATTTGACCTGATTTTAAGTCTTCTCCGCTGTACCCAATAAGCGTCAAACACGAATCCAAGGGAGATTGTTTGTTCGCCTAGAAGCAGCCAATGACCCTGAATACCCATAAGACCGGCGCAAGTAATATTCCCTAGCATCAGCCAGAAATATCCATGAGGCTTGTCTTTGGAAAGCAGATAAGTTCCCATTAGGAATCCAAAAGCCATTCCTAGTTCCAGCACCTGACTGAGACTTGTCAGGCCTCCGAAGTCATACAAGCTCAATCCCAGACCGATTGCTAAGGCTAGTTTTGCAAAATGGTCAAGCCATAGGGGTGCGTGCCCTTGACCCCTCCGCGCGTTAATCAGCCCAACCAGCATAGCTGGAGCGCCCCCAGTTTCGATAGCTGCGGCTATCCAGTTGCGTCCCGATACCAGGACTATGACCCATGCTGGTACACCAATGAGATAGAATGCCCAGGCCCAAAAACGCGATTTTTGCTTGCCTTGACTGTTTTTACTGCGTTCCGCCCTTGAGAAAAAAACTTTGTTGAGAAGATAAAATAATCCTCCCCATACTTGAAGAAGTAAGTTGAACACAGGTTACACTTTGATAGAAGATAGTCGATAAAATATTCCCAACAACATTAGGCTTAAAACTTAATTAATGTCCTTTGGAAAAGGAACAGCTCGTTATGCCAGTTATAACTCGTAGCTTTCTAAACACTTAAAACCCTTCACCAAGTATTGGTAGTGCTACACAAGTAATGATGCCTTGTAGTGATGAATGAAATACCAGATGGCACCAATGTGATTCTCCAACGATTTTAAAAAGGACAAGGTTTTTCGGACTAGCCGAGACACCCGTTGCCTCAATGTATTGTTGAATCGCTCTTCGGTAGCTGGTTTTGCTGTCGGACAGCGGGCGTAGAACGGCTCCATACGCTGCCCAGAAATTGGCGATAGACCGGAGGCAACGATTCCCACAATTTGCGGGCTGCTGCTTCATCTCGTGCGCCAATGTAAACGCCAACAATCTCACTCTTTGTCTGCATCAAGCGCCAACGGAACCCACTGCTTGTTGTCTTTGTTTTCTACCAATGACCATAACTCATCGCATTGAAACGCTCACGCCTCCCTTTTTTTTGGGTGTTACCTGCACGCTTCGGGCCACCTTGGCATATTTCTCGTTTTTAGTGCGGGGCTTTCCACCCAAATTTTCGGTAAAAATTGGCAGCGGCTAAGGCAAAAACCGATCCAAAGCCGCTTTCAACTCTTCGATTTCCGTATCGATATTGCCTTCTTTAGCGGCTCTGGCAATGCACTCAGTTAAATGTTCATCAAGAATGATTCTCGCCACGCGATCGAGGGCGCCTCGAACTGCTGCAACTTGCACGAGAACTTCGGGACAGGGACGGTTTTCTTGCACCATTGTTTTAATGCCGCGGACGTGTCCCTCAATCCGAGACAAGCGATTTACCAGCCGTCGCATCGATTCTTCATCGTGATGGTGAGGGTGGACTGATTTATCGTCGTGATGGTGGTGGGAATTTGAGGGCAAGGATTTGTCAGTAGAAGTATCAGATAGAATCATTGGGGTTACGAGGGAATTTTTAAAAGTTAGAATTCTGAATATGTTGAGTTGGTGCGGGCTCCTGACTCATGTATTGTAACTGTCAAAATATATTTAGGATCTTCATAGCGGCAGATTATTGAGTCCGCACGATCGCACACGTTTACCAGACTAACCCAGACTAACAAAGATTGACGCTATGCGACTATTTAAGTTTTTTCTCCCCACACCTCGAATCGGCGCTCGTTGGTTCGCCCTAATTTTAGGAATGACGATCGCCCTGAGTGCGCTCGGTATCAATGCTGCACCCGCTGCCGCCGCTGATGGCACAAATCCGCCCAACTTACAGTTCCCGAGTTCCCCCGCCACCCCCCCGAATCCGCAACAGTTAGCGCTGCGGGGCGGGGAACTCCTGGCGGATACGGCCAGTTTTGTGACAGCGGCTGTCGATCGAGTCGGGCCGGCAGTTGTCCGCATTGATACCGAGCGCACTGTCAGCCGCAACATCGATCCTTTAATGGAAGACCCATTCTTCCGCAGATTTTTGGGAGAAGATTTACGCAGCCTGACCCCCAGACAAGAACGCTTACGCGGTCAAGGTTCCGGCTTCATCATTGACAAAAGCGGGATTGTTTTAACCAACGCTCACGTAGTTGACAAAGCCGATCGAGTGACTGTCACCTTAAACGACGGCAGGACATTTCCAGGAGAAGTCCAAGGTACTGACGAAGTAACAGATTTGGCTGTTGTCAAAATTAATACTAAGCAATTAAACCTGCCGACGGCCACCTTGGGAGATTCCGACGCGGTGAAAGTGGGAGATTGGGCGATCGCCGTGGGCAACCCCCTGGGATTTGACAACACCGTCACCTTGGGCATTATCAGCACCCTCAAACGCTCCAGTGCAGCCGTCGGCATTCCCGACAAGCGGCTTGATTTCATTCAAACCGACGCCGCCATCAATCCCGGCAATTCCGGCGGCCCGCTGTTAAACAGCAGAGGAGAAGTGATTGGCATCAACACGGCGATTCGAGCCGATGCAATGGGTATAGGCTTTGCGATTCCGATCGACAAAGCCAAGGCCATCTACGCGCAGTTAGCCAAGGGAGAACAAGTCAGCCATCCGTTTTTGGGGATTCAGATGATTGCTTTGACTCCTGAAATGGCCAGAGAGAATAATTCGGACCCCAATGCTCCTTTAATTGTGCCGGAAGTCCAAGGGGTGTTAGTGATGCGAGTTGTGCCAAATACGCCTGCTGAGGAAGCAGGGATTCGCAAGGGGGATGTCATCGTTCAAATTGACGGCGAGGGAGTGACTGAACCCGAACAGTTGCAAAATTTGGTGGAAAACAGCAAAATCGGTCAAATTCTGCAACTGAAGGTGCGCCGCGGTGCCCAGATTAAAGAAGTTCCGGTTCAAACTGCTCAACTGAGAGATTTTTAACTAGAAGGGGAAGGGGGGAAATCGCTAAAACCCCCTCCTCGACTCGATCGCGTGCTGGGCCTAAAAATTGTTCACAAATGAAATAGGATTGCTATCATAGATGATTTAACTTCACTCAACTATGACGGAATATTGCGTCTACTTTTAACTCAAATGCTCCTGTAAAAGGATCTCGCCCTTCAGTCTAGATCGCACTCTAACCGCTTTAGCTCAAATCCGTGCTTCATGGGAATTACAAAGTTGAGTCAAGTGGCAACTATATGTATTTTCGATATATCAGCGCTAATTTGAGTTTATCGACTCACAGTCAACTGTCAAAGCTTAACAAGAAAAACTCTTGATTGACTTAAATAGGGATGGCTTTCTAACTCTTTAATTCACCCACTAAAACGCCCAACCATTGCGATGACGCTGGCAACTATGCAGAGTTATAGTATCGTTTGTAACAGTTCCGTAAGTTATCAGCAATTAAAATAAGTGGGTTTAAATAAACATTACAGGGTAGACCAGCTTTTGCACTAATAACATCTCTCTTAGTATAGATCCTAGGCTAAACCAGCCCCGGCAAGACCTTACAAAATATTATTGTTTTTTTGCGCTTATTTACTTATATTAGCCATAATTAATAGACATAAAATAAAAAAATCAGGGAAAATTTAGTATGACATCTGTGGATATTGAAAAAAAAGTCATGACAGAAGAAGAGGAGGCAAAGTTATGGGAAGCGTTCCAAGTATTTGACGCGGACGGGAGCGGTGCTATTTCATTAGAAGAACTCGGTCAAGTGATGCGATCGCTAGGCCAGAGTCCTAACGAAACCGAGCTGCGCGAGATGATCAAAGAAGTGGACGTAGACTTGTCGGGCAGTATCGATTTTGAGGAATTCAAAATGCTGATGATGTCCGAACAAGGCGATCGCCAGAGTCGTCTCAAAAGGTCATTTAGTGTATTTGATGAGGATGGTAGCGGTCAAATCACTAAAAACGAGATGCAGGATATGATGAGCCCGTTTGGGCTGACAGAGCCAGAGCTCGATGAGATTATCAAAGAGGCAGATCATGACGGCAATGCCTTAATTGACTTTGAGGAATTCTGCACACTCGTACCCGATGAGTCAGATATCACAACAGGAGATCAAGACTCGCCGATTCCCGTTGTCAGTGCACAGACAACCGAGATTTCAGATAGTACAGTGGCTGCGATCGAAAGTATAGCCACTGCTGTCAACGAGCCAGCTTCTGCCACTATTGAACCTCATCTACAAGAGCTACAAGAAGCACCCACCGATTGCAATCGAGAAATAGCGCGACTAAAAGAACTACTCGCCCAACACCCACAAGCTGATAAGAAGCGCGGTACATCCCGCTTGGAGATGCAGATTGGTTTGTTTCGTCTGATCCAGGGAGCAGCCTACCGCAGCTTCCGGGAGAGTTTTTCCGCCAACCACGAGACTCACCTGTGCGTGAGAAACTTGCCATACAGAATCGTTGATTTTGTGCGATTTGTCAGGAGTGCGATCGCGCTTTATAAAGGATTGGGTGTAGTAGAGTCGGCGTGCAACCCTCTACTGGATGCAGTAGTTAAATCGCTCGAAGATGAATATGGCCGACTAGAGCATCGCATCAAGAATTGGAAAACCATAGAAAAAACTCCTGAAATGTTGGCAGAAGAAAAAGCCATGTTGGAGGCGCGGGGTAAGTCGGCCACGGCCAAGGAGAAGTTTGGGGCGGCAGTCGAGTTGGCAATGACGATCAAAAAGGATAGTCTCAACTTGCGTGACATCGCGGAGGGTGTGCTTGCAATCAACGAACTCAACCGACTGCGAAACCTGGAGCTGAGTGAGAACATGGCGCCACCACCCAAATCCGAGGGAGATCCCAAGGAGTACCTGAAGAAGTGGAACCGCGTCATCGTCTCGGAGGCATTAGAGGAAATAGATGGTGCGATGATGCCAGTAGCCTATTGGTATGAAGACTTTATGCCGAAGTTGCTGGCTGCCTTCAGCGTCATTACCGCAGCAGACATCCCCTTCAACACGGTGCCTGATGAAGCAGCTTTAAACGAGTGGTACGAAGCGACTAAAACGTCAGGGGAATTTGGGCGCTATGGGGCGGATGTTGCAGAAAACTTTGCCAAATGCGCTCCAAAACAGCAACTGATGCTTCAACAGGCATGGCGCTTGACGCACCACTACCTCAATGGGATACAGAAACGGCGCGAAAGCTTAGAGTGTGGGCGCGAGTCTGGCGAACTCTCGCAATATGTGGCGTTTATCGATGTTTATATCGATCGCACTGAAGTAAAGAATTCACAAATGCGCGTCAGCTTTCCTTACTATATTGGCCCTGCGGTGTGGCGTTTCTTCCACACTACGGCTGAAATCGTCTCTACCAAGACCCCCGAACAGCAAAAAACTCTGGTGGCAATTTTCAAGGAATTCTTCAACCTGTTTGCCACTATGTATCCCTGCCCCTACTGCCGCCACCACCTCAACGCCTACGTCGTGCAGAATAAAGAGGTGGAAATGTACCCTCTGGAGTACCTCGTGCTTGGGCGCGACCCGCGTCTCAATAGCTTTGAGGTATCAATGGAGGCCAAGCTGTCCACCGTAGTAGATGGCGATTCCCTGCGCTTATTCTTCTGGAAGTTGCACAATACTGTCTCCTCATCAATTGCGCGATCGGAGGAGTGGTATCAAAAGGATGAGGAAGCATTCTACACCACCCGTTATTGGCCCAGCATTGAGTCTGAGCTAGCACGAGCCAAAGCCCTCAAACAAATCAGCATTGCCACCGATCGGATGTACCGCCTCTACACTATACTCAAGCCCGCAGCACGACTGACAGGGGTGAGAGCAATATTGCAAAAGCTGTTGGATAAGAGGGATGAGGAAGGCATCAAAGAGGTATGCTTAGTTGCCCAAGATTACATCCAGGAGTTGGACGAGGCGATCGTCACGGGACAATTCCTACAAGAGACATACTACTTTGACCCTGAGCTTGTGGATGAAGCTCCTGTCTTCACTCCTGAAGAAGAGGAGTTTGCTCGCAGCGGTGTGTTCGTCGAGGCTACTTGAATATCAGCAAGTAAAAACTTAAGTTTTTAAGCTTAACTCACATCTTGCACCCTTCTCAATTACTTGTTTAGGAACAGGCAAGATGCCTGTTCCACAAGAAAACTCATTCTTTGTGGAACGGGCATCTTGCCCGTTCTTGACAATGGTGCAAGATATCAGTTAACTTTTTACGCCTTCAAAGATATAGATAGCAATACTCCAGGAGTTCGGTACGGGAAAAACCGCGATCGTGTTATGGCAAACGCTTTCGTCGGTTATGGGGTAAACTGAGAATAGTCTCTTTTGTTGCTGCGCGATCGTCTTCGAGGGCTTCGCTAACGCACGACTCATATCAATTCCGGCTGCGCCGGAATGATATCAAATCCGCGCTTCATCGTCGGGCGTAAAGTCGAATCAAGCTGCCAAGAAATAATTCGCGCAATTTTCATTTTTTTGACTCACAGTCAACAGTCAACAGTCAACAGTCAACAAGCATTCCGGTGCAACCGGAATCGATATCATGCTTCTTGCGTATCCCAAAATTCCAGATAGTAAAAATTGCCCTAACGAACAATGTGTAGCTTTTGAGAAGTACGATGGCACTAATTTGCATTGGGTTTGGGAAGTTGAACTTGGTTGGTATGCTTTTGGTACGCGCCGCAGTAGATTTGATTTGGATGAGATGGGAATTGCACAATTTAATGCTGCACATCCAGGTTTAGAAGAAGCACCGGAAATATTTAAAAGAGACTTTGCTAGTCCCTTAGAGTCTATATTTCGAGAGAACGAACACTATCACTGCCCTGAAATTACTGTGTTTACAGAGTTTTTTGGTGCTAACTCGTTTGCGGGAAGGCACAAAAAGGACGATCGCAAACAACTGGTTCTTTTTGATGTGGAAACTGAGGGCGGTATGGTTGTTCCCGAGCGGTTTATTCAGGATTTTGGTAAATTAAATATTGCGCGAGTGATTTATCGCGGCAAACTGACGGGCAAGTTTATGGACGATCTTCGCAAGGGGAAATACGGTGTAGATGAAGGTGTTGTGTGCAAGGGAGGCCGCAATTCTAATAATCTGTGGATGGTGAAGATTAAGACTTATGCGTATATGCAGAGATTGCAGCAAGCTTTTAAGGATGATTGGGAAAATTACTGGGAGTAATATCAAATCTGAAGAGTAAGTTTTATCGGCTAGTTTTCTAATAGGTGCGTTGCAGCCAGGTAAGTATAGATTCGATCGGGTGGGGGTCTTGAGGTGAGAAAGTGGGAATGATGGGATGGGATGAGTCGGTGATGAGGCAGATTGTAGCGTCAAAGCGTGTGAGGGTATGCAGAAAAGTTTGGCTAAAATCTTGGGTAGCGACGATCGCGTTTTCGTAGAAGTTGTTGTAAGACAGTCGGACAATCGAGCGGTGATTGTTTACTATACCTCTGAAAAAGATACTTTAGATAATCCTAATGCAGAATTATGGATTTATAATGGGGTTAATGAACCAAGACATTTAAGTCTAGGCAAATTTATTAAAACAACAGGTATTAATAGGATTCGAGTTTAAACATGGATATTACAAATGAAGTAGCCCAAATAATTGGACAGGCAGAAAGCTCTACGCTTGAATATAAAGCGGTTTTGCCACCATCCAATAACATTGCTAAACTAATCAGTTCATTTGCTAATGCTGATGGTGGATACATAATTTTGGGCGTGTCAGAGGCTGGGCAAGGAAATATCGAAATCAACGGTTTAAGTGAAGAATTTCATGCCAACACAATTATTCATAAAGCATTAGATATTCTTTCACCCCAACCGCAGGTATATTATCAATACGTTGTATATAATGGCAAAAAGCTTTATGCAATAAAGATTGAAAAATCTGACATTTTAGTTGTTGTAGAAGATAAGATTTATAAGAGACTGGGCGCTCAAATTCTACTTTTAAATCCTAGTGAAATTCAATTAAAAGTGAACGGAGATTTAAGAATTAAAATTATAAATAAGCAGCTTGAAGAATATAAAAAAAAGGCAACAAATGCCAAGTGCAAGTTGATTGAACACTATCAAAGTATTTTAAAGATAATAGATGATCTTGCTCTGATGCTTTATCCAATAGATGCAAATAAGCCTACAATCAATCAAGAAGGGACAATACTTACAAGAATATTGTTTTCCTCCTTTGTGGATAACTTTGAAACATATTTGTCGGACTTGTTGTATGAGATTTTTCTAGCAAATCCGGCAACACTAAAATCTAAAAAGCAAGTTACTCTTGAAGAGGTTTTAAATTGTTCAGACATGGAAGAATTTGTAAAATATTGTGCCAAAGAAAAACTTGTGAAGTTGCAAAAAGGTAGTGTAAAAGGTTTTATAAAAGAAAATAAACAAATAAGCGATTTGGGTGTTCTTAATGAATCAAAACAAAATGAAATAGAGAAGATACTTCAAATAAGGCATTTGTATTCTCATAGAAACGGCTTTGTAGATGAAAAATTTCTTCAATATTTTGCTGGAAAATTTACTTTGAATTCAGAACATCAAATGTCTATAAGTGAGATTTGCGATAAGCTATATTATTTGGCTGAAATTACCGATCAGATTGATTCAGCAGCAACAGCTAAATATAAACTGGCACAGATTAATAAATGATTAAAAAATTTTTTCAAAATAGTTAGATTGTGTTTACCTCCGTTCTAACCCAAAAAGTAATCACTAACCATGAGCCCAAAAGTTAATTTAACACGCGATCGCCCCAAATTCATACCCACGATTCTGAAGCCATCTTGATTCTAACCTCAGTCAAAAGAAGTACCTACAAATCAGTATCTACGGGATTGATATCTTCCGCGGGAGGATGACGACCCCGTAATTCCTCTTGTGCCCGAATGACCAACATAGTTGACCGATTCAAATCAAGGGCTTGTACCGTTGCTCGACCGATCGCCCTTAACCCGATCGCTTCCACACCATTCCAAACAAAGTGAGTATTCCATCTCTGTTGACGAGGATTAAAAATATAGACAACCTCATCTTCAAGAGCGATCGCCAACTCCACCAGCCCAGTATCCTCCTCTTCAAACAGAACCGGATTAAAAATCACATCAACCTTTAGTTTCATCGATCGAGCAGATAGCAAGCTGATGAAGTAGAGCAGCAGCAACGCCGATTCCGTCTGATTCCGATCGCCCCCTACACAAAATTAGCCGGATCTTGATCTCGCCGATGCTTCAGCAGAATCGGAGAACCTTGACCATCACCCACCAAAGCCGCCGTTTCCTCCAACGCTTCCCTCAGCCGCTTGGCCGCGTAGATCGACATATCGCGGGGCACATTCACCCGATCGCGCAAATACCGCAAAGCCGCATCAGAACCAGCCGGCGGCGTACAAACTTCGCCAGTCATCATCAAAGTTAAAGCACAACGCAAAGCCTCATCGAATAACTTGTCATCAGCAGGATTGACTCGAACGATGTTGCGCTGGTGCTTAATGACGCGATGAAGTGCTTCAGCGCGGGAGGTTTCCGGTTCTGCATACATCACATCCGGGAGTCCAGCCCAAGGCCCATTATCCACGCGGGCTTTATTGAGTAGCATCTGAGGTTCGCCGTTTTCATAACACCCGCCCATCTGAGGTGGTAAATCGTGGACGTGGGTGTGAAAATCGCTCTGAGTGCCGCGATAGGTAGGGCGGGTTTCCATCGCCGCAAACCAGTCAGCAAAGCGCGGGTTTTCTTCCCGCATCGAGTAGCCTTTGTAGTAGTAAAGACTGGCATTCATCCGTTCGACGTAGGGCGTAAAGATGACATCCGCAGTGCCAAATTCATCGAGGAAATAAGGCCCCGGAGTGCTAGCCAAGGCTGCTTCTACCTGGGTGACGACGCTGATAAATTGGTTGCGGTTGTGCTGTTCTACTTTGGCTGAACTTGCTGGGTAGCACAGCCAAGAGCACCAGGCCCTAAACAGCAGTCGCTCTAATCGCCGCAGGGGTATTACTGCGGGGTTTTCCATGCCCAAACCCAAGGGGCCATAGACTCGTTCCAGGGCGATTAATATATCATCGCTTTCGGTGATGATGCGGCCGTCTAGTTCGATCGCCGGTAGCATTCCCGATGGCACTTTGCGCTTGTACCAGCTTTCTTTTTCCCCATAGCAGAACATAGTAACTTTCTCAATGCGGTAGGGGATTTGTTTTTCTTCCAGCCACAGCCAGATTTTTTGACAGTAGGGACACCAAGCATGGTTATCGCGGTACAGGGTGACTCGCACATCGGATTCGGTTTTACCGAAGAGGCGCAAGCGGGATTGAGCGTTGGTGGGGCCGTTTGTGCGATCGATTTGAAAGTCTGTGAGGGCTTCTAATTCTGTCCAGCTTAGAGGGGTCATGCGATTTTAGATTTTAGATTTTAGATTTTAGATTGGAGAATTGAAGACAGCGACTGCTTCGTGGCAATAATAGAACTTACGCACCAACTCTATCTGTAGGGTGCGCTGTGCGCGCACCTTACCCCTACCCATAGCGCATTCAACTATTTTTTGGTTTTAGTCCTGAATAAGATAGTTGGTTATCAGTTAAAAAAGGCTTTGAGGACTGAAGTCCTCACTAAAAACTTAACTACAATTAAGGCGACATTTGGGGAGGGGGTGGGGCCTCTTGAATTTTAGCCAGTGCTGCCTTCATTTCAGGAGTGGCTAGCAACTTTTGGGTATCTGCGATTAAACGATCGCCCCAGAGGTTTTCTTGGAGATATTCTACGGTAGCATAGCGTTTGTCGAGTTTCAGAGCTGCTTCTCCCATCGCTAAGCCTTTTGCTTTGTCGCCTTTGCCGTAGAGTGCTACTGCTAGAGCTAGCATTGATTCTGCTGCTTTGTTGTCGATCACGATCGCCTGTTCCCAGCGTTTGATGGCGCTATCAACATCTCCCATTTCGTATTTGACTAATCCGATATTGTTAATAGCAGGCCACAGATTTTTTTCTAAAGCAAAGGCTTTTTCGTATTGGGCGATCGCCTGATCAAACCGCTTCAGCTTATAAAAAGCATTGCCTAAATCAAATAATGCACCTGGAGTGTCTGGTTTTAACTTTAACCCTGCTTGCAAATATTCGACTGCTTTCTCGTAGTTCGCTTTCCGAAAGTGAGCTTCTCCCAAGACAAATTTAATTGAGGGATTTTCTGGCGACAGAGATTGAGCTTGCCCCAAAGCTTCAATACCTTTGTCAAACTGCTCGACTTGAAGGTACAAGCTGCCTAACAAAGTCCAAGTTTGAGCATTCTTGGGGGCTAACTGTGTGGCGAGTTCGGCTCTGGGTACGGCTAGTTGGTACTGCTGGAGTCTGGCTAGCTGGACGGCTTCTTCTGCAAGGCTCAAGGCTGTTTGTTCGAGTTGGGCCGAGTCGATTTGCAGGGTGTAAGGCAGGAGTGCCTGTGCGACAGCAGGCTCGGGCATTGCCCCCAAACCGAGTGCGAGTAGCAAAGATATTAAAGGAATGCGATTAGGCACTGTACAGCCCCAGAAAAAAATATAAGGGTTTCTCGATCGCCTATAATAACTCATATTTTTGAGTTTTGATATTGCTTCTTGACTCGCAACACTTTGGGGTTTTCATTTAAATATTTCTCAAATTATGTTTCCACTCAGGGTAGCCGTTTTTCTTCACTCTTGTATAGACGACTGAGAACCTCACTACAAATAGGCAAAATTATGAGTTATTACAAACTTGCACGAGTTAATAAATAACGCTTCGCGGTTTTCCGTTAAAGAATTCCAAAACTCTGTTTTCACTCAGAAATAAGAGTTGGTCTTTACAGGTTTAGAGAAAAGTGAATTCCTCACTACAAACCTGGTAAATTCTTCATTTTCAGGAACTTGAGTGAGTTAATAAAGTCTGTTGAATTCTGTCTAATAATTGTGCTGCCGATAAGGAAGAAGGCAAAATTTTGGCAGATACTTCTTGCAGTAGAAAGTCGATCGCCTCGGATTCCGAATTTACAGCAGACCGATAATCCCAGACTAAAATTGGCAGTTTTACTGCCATTTGGCGCAGGTTCGATAGCGCCTGCAACATAGCGGGGGATTCTGAGGGGGCATCTCGCAAACACAGCAAAACTAAGTCAACGCTTTGATATTGCAACTGCTGCAAAACTTCTGTCCAGCAGGAAGCGATCGACCCTCGAAATCCTGCGGTGTGGATGTACTGAATCAAAGCTTGAAAGTTAGGAGTAGAAAACTGAGAATTGGGGAGGGGAATCTCGGCATTTGTCGATAGATCGCAATGTTCCAATTCTCCCGTCGGGTTCCCCCCAGCAGTGCGGTGCAAATCGGGTAAAGTCGAAATGTCCGCTAATAAAATGCTGGGCTTCCAACTCATGCCAGCAGCAACTTGAATCACTTGCCACAAAGCACTTGGCATTAACCCGGTTGGTGAAGTTTCACTGTCGTCGGGACTGCTAGTGGCTAAACAGGGAAATACCGACAATCCTTTGACTTGATTTGCCAGTTGGGTAGTTGCGGGGTCTAAAGTCACCAAGGGGAGAGAACCCAAATTTCGAGATCGACTTAACTGTTCGATAAAAGCTAAGGGGTTTTGCAGTTGACTTGTACCGTCCAAAACGATCGCGTCGGGCCGCCAAATTCGTGCCACGAGTTCTGCTTGGCCGAGGTCGTCTGCTTCTAAAACCCGGCAGTAGTTGGGGTTGAGCAGTAAAGCGGAACCTTGAGAGGAACTGTTTTGCGGGCTGAGCCACAAAACGGTTAAAGAACTCCTCACTTTGGCGCTACTAGCATTACTTTTGCCGATCAAGTCGGTCAGCAGCAGCCGCAAAGCGGGTTCTTCCACTGGCAAGCTCAAAAAGCCTTCGGCTCGGTTGACACTGGCCCGTTCTTTTTCGCCTCTGGTTGCTGTGACGATGGCCGGAATCGATCGGGTATCCGGGTCACTCTTGAGCAGCGTCAGCACGTCCCAACCCGACAGCAGCGGCAGCAGCGGGTTGAGGAAAATCGCTTCGGGACTGAACCTGCGAGCTTTTTCCAGCGCTTCTGTGCCGGAACGGGCAACTATTACTTGGTAGCCCAAACCCGAGAGGACGTTGGTTAAATCTTCGATATATTTGGGAACTGCTTCGACTATTAATACTAAACGAGAGCGAGAATTGGCGATCAGAGTTGGATATGGGGTTTTTAATAATTCTTCCTCGGCGGCTCCTGGTGCCGGGACTTCTTCGCTGCTGTTTCCGGGAGGATTTGGTGGCAGCAACAGGGTAAATTGAGAGCCCTGGTTTTCTGAGGAAATAAACGAAACGTCTCCGCCGTGGAGCCGAGCTAGGCGTTGAGTCAGTACCAGCCCCAGTCCGGTTCCTTGAAAGCGCCGGGTGAGGGGGCTTTCTAGCTGTTGGAATTTCTGAAAGATTAGGTGCTGTTTGTCGGCGGGGATGCCGATGCCAGTGTCCCAAACAGTGAATGCGATCCAGCCTTCCCAAACCTTTACTTTCAATCCGATTTTGCCGCCGAGTTCGGTGAATTTTAGGGCATTGGAAAGGAGGTTAACCAGCATTTGCCGCAGCCGCAGTTCGTCGGCAATTAAGTGGCTCAGTCCCGGTTCTATTTCGAGTGTAAATTCTATTTGGGCGGATGGTTCTGCGTTTGCTGTACCGTCCGTTTTGCTCGGGGCGGGAGGGTTTTTTTCTTCTTGCTGTTGCAGTTGTTTTGCTTGTTCAAAAGCTCTTTGGCAGGTTGATGCTATTTCGACTGCTTCGGGAATTAGTTCTAGCTGCCCGGTTTCCATCCGGGTCAAGTCTAATATATCGTTAACAATTGTCATCAAATGCCGCCCGCTTTTATGGATTAGTTTGGCGTAGCGTGTTTGGCGGTCGTTGAGTTCTCCGATCAATTTATCTTTGAGGAGGCTGGACAAACCTAGGACGGCGGTGAGCGGGGTTTTTAGTTCGTGGCTGATGCAGGATAAAAATTCGTCTTTTAGTCGGTTGAGGTGGATTAAATCTGCGTTTTTCGCTGCTAGTTCTTTGGCGACTAAATGTTCTTCGGTGACATCTTGTCCCATTACTAAAATTAGCTGGCCTGAGAGCGGTTGTTTGACAAATTGCCAGATCCGTTCTTGCCCTTTTTGTACGGGGCACTCGCAAATGTAGGTGTCTGGTTTGCCGGCGGTGGGGCACCAAGCTGGAGCGGTTAAGGTTGAGGGCGAGGCAGCAGCGTACAGGGGCAGCGGGCAACTGGTGGCTGCGGTTGAATCGCGATCGTCCGATCTACTTGCTCCTACTAGGCTCCTGCATTCTTTGGTGATGGCCTCTAACTGCACGCTCTTGTATTCGCTTGTTAAATGGCTTGGTTTGCGGGGCGAGTGTTTACCCAAATTTGCTGCTGGTTCTGGAACTGGTTCTGGGCCTGATCCGAGCAAAATCCGCCAAGCTGCGTTTTGGCTGACTATTTGTGCGGTAGGGGTTTGCAATCTCAGGGGCAGGGGCAGTTTTTCCAACAGTTGGACTAGGGAGTTTAGGTTTTCCGAAGGTTTCAATCCTGCTTCTAGAAAGCGCACTTGAGCTTCTAGGACCGTGGCGATGGCTTCGCACACCGGCTTTAATTCGATTTCTTTGACGGCTGTGGCCGACTCTGTGAGGCTGCAGAGCGAGCTGCTGTTAAGTGCGGCGAATTGCAGCAGGCTCAGGCTGTCTAGCATTCCTAAAAATTGACCACTGGCATCTGTAAGGGCGATCGGGTTGTTTGATGAAATGCCGGCGGTTTGGCGGTTTGGTCGGGCTGGGGTGTTCTGTTCCTCTGTTTGCAGGTACTGCCAGAATTCGCTGACGCTCATAGTGGCGGGTAATGCCCTGACTGGTTCGATCGCGATCGGGCTTTCTGACAAAGGTTGCTGCCCGTCGTTTGTGCGATCGGTCGCGCGGGCCCAAAGGCTGCGGAGGTAAACTAATCCCACCGGCTGTAGCTGTTCGTTGACTACTGCGACTCGATCGCAGTTGCAGGATCTGAAAATTGACTGCAGCGATTCTAGCGCTGCTGTTTGGAGGCACAGCGGCACTGGCTCGATAAAATTTTTGATACTGGGGCTGGTGAGTGGCATAACAAACCTGAGAGTCTGCTCGCGAGAGCAGTAATATTTTTGATTCTCAATGTAGCTGCGGATTTGTGTATCTTATTTGTTTTATATCAGTTCTCTATCAGGCCCGGGAGCTGCACCGAGACCTGGGAGTTCGATGCCTACACCTGATTTGAGGCGACTAGCAATTATTTTAAGGCTTAAGCTTAATTGCAGAAATCACGCTCAGGGTGCTTGACACAAAAACCACGGAGTAAACTTTGATTCTTCCTCTGGTAGAAGCGCCTCACTTATTTTGCGGTTAAGATTGGTTAAAATAAATGTTGAGATGATTGTTAAAATGTTACGTTTTTTGTAAAGGAGATATCAACTCTGAGCGATCCAGCACTTTCAGGCAACTTAGGTGGTGCACCTACAGCTTTGCTTCCTAAACTTTCTATCGGTATTTTTGTCCGCTCTGAGGAAATCGCAGCCTCTGCGATTGAGCTTTTGAGGGGCGAACGCTATGCTTTAACGCACATTAAGTCGGCAGTGGAGTTTTTGGGGTTCCTTAAGCACAATTATCACCTTGATTGTTTGGTTTTGGAGGTGGATGGGGATCTGCGATCGCTTCTGGGCAAACTGCAAGAACGATCGCTCTTTTTGCCTGCTGTGATTTTTTCGCCTCACCTGCAGGTAGATGGCAGGCCCGAAGCACCATATTCAGATGGTTTTGAGGCCGTAGCCAGTACCGCAAACAAGAGTCAAGACGAAAGCTGTGCTTTTTTTTATCACCCTGGTGAGGTGCAACTGGCACTCGCTCGATCGAGCGAAATAGCTGCCGGTATCGATCGGGCGATCGCACAATTTCTGAAACTTTCAACTCCGGTTCCTGTCAATTACCAATCCGTAACAGTCGATGCGACAGCCCAATTGACTGCTCAAAGTTTGCTCAGCCGACAGCAGCGGCGGCTGGCGGAAAAATTACGGGAGCGATTAGGATACTTAGGTGTGTATTATAAAAGAAATTCCCAGATTTTTTTGAAAAATCTGTCGGGACCTGAGAAACAAAAGTTTTTGGATCAACTCAAGTCGAGTTATCGCGACATCCTTTTGAATTATTTTTCTCAAGATACTGCGGTCAACAATCAAATAGATGAATTTGTGAATTTGGCTTTTTTTGCTGACGTTCCCGTGACTCAAATTGTAGAAATTCACATGGAATTGATGGACGAGTTTGCTAAACAGCTAAAAATAGAAGGGCGTAGCGAGGAAATATTGCTCGATTACCGGTTGACTCTGATTGACGCGATCGCTCATATGTGCGAGATGTATCGGCGATCTATTCCGAAAGAAACCTCTCAAGGTAGAATGTAGAAGGGATTCGGCATAATTTAAGAAAGAAAAGGTAGAAGGTAGAATCTAACAAAAAAGAAAGGAGCCGACAAACGGCCGCGCGAGCGCGAGGCGGAAATTATTATAAAATAACAAAGAACAGCGGATTTAAGACAAATAACAACTACAACTAACATCTGGCAACTAATACTCAACATTTAAAAAAGTTCATGAGTCCTCTGAAGAAAACCTACGTTCTGAAGCTGTACGTTGCGGGCAATACTCCCAACTCAGTGCGAGCTTTGAAAACCCTAAAGGACATCCTAGAACAAGAATTTCAAGGAGTCTACGCGCTGAAAGTCATAGACGTTCTCAAAAATCCTCAGCTAGCAGAAGAGGACAAAATATTAGCAACCCCAACGCTGGCCAAAATCCTGCCGCCGCCGGTGCGAAAAATTATTGGCGATTTGTCCGATCGCGAGAAAGTTCTGATAGGATTAGATTTGCTCTATGAAGAACTTCGCGAAGAAGACCTGAATTCATAAGATAATCAGGTGAGAGTGAATCGATTTTAGATTTAAGACTTCGATTTGGCGTGAAACGTTCGGCGAGCGCTCAGTCGAAGCGTCGAGTCGCGCTCAGTCGAACGATTTTAGATTTTAGATTTTAGATTACTCAACAGATGAATCTGGGAGGTTGAACAAAAGTCTAAAATTTTTATCTTTCCACGACAGGAGTACGTGGCACGGTATCGGTTTTTTGGGGGGGTCATTAGTCAGCAGTCAGCAGTCATTAGTTATTGAGCAAGAGCCAAAACTAAAAGCTGGGTACAAAGACTCATGATTGGGGGTGAAGGAGTGACAACTAAAGAATACTGAGAGTTGACAAAAATCGACATGAATGAAATTAGTCAAACGGTTCAACGACAAGGATTGGGAACGGCAGGAGTTGAAAAAATTCGCACGATGATTGAGGGTTTCGATGACATCAGTCACGGCGGAATGCCGCTCGGCAGAACCACCCTAGTCAGTGGCACGTCAGGAACGGGAAAAACTTTATTTGCCGTACAATTTCTCTATAATGGAATTACCCATTTTGACGAAGCTGGAGTTTTCGTAACGTTTGAAGAATCTCCGGCAGATATTATTAAAAATGCTTGCAGTTTCGGTTGGGATCTGGCACAGTTAATCGAGGAAGGCAAGCTATTTATTTTGGACGCTTCCCCGGACCCGGAAGGTCAAGATATCGTAGGGAATTTTGATTTATCTGCTTTAATCGAGCGAATCCAGTACGCCATTCGCAAGTACAAAGCCAAGCGGGTTTCTATAGATTCAGTGACCGCCGTATTTCAGCAGTACGATGCTGCATCGGTGGTGCGCCGAGAAATTTTCCGCTTAGTTGCGCGCCTCAAACAAGTCGGAGCAACTACAGTTATGACGACGGAACGGGTGGAAGAATACGGCCCGGTGGCGCGGTTTGGAGTGGAAGAGTTTGTGTCGGATAATGTGGTGATTGTTCGCAACGTATTGGAAGGAGAACGCCGCCGCCGCACAATGGAAATTTTGAAGTTGCGGGGTACAACTCACATGAAGGGCGAATATCCTTTTACTATGACTAATGACGGAATTAATATTTTCCCATTGGGGGCGATGCGATTAACTCAAAAGTCTTCAAACGTGCGGGTTTCTTCCGGGGATAAAACTCTCGACGAGATGTGCGGTGGCGGTTTCTTCAAAGACTCGATTATTTTAGCTACGGGTGCAACGGGAACCGGCAAAACGCTGTTGGTGAGCAAGTTCTTGCAGAATGCTTGTATGAACGGAAATCGGGCGCTGCTGTTTGCCTATGAAGAGTCGCGTGCTCAGTTGTTCCGCAATGCTTATTCTTGGGGCATTGATTTTGAGGAAATGGAAGAGAAAGGACTGCTAAAGCTGCTGTGTACTTACCCGGAATCTGCAGGTTTGGAAGACCACTTGCAGACTATTAAATCAGAAATTGCTGAGTTCAAACCTTCTCGAATTGCTATAGACTCGCTGTCGGCCTTAGCTAGGGGTGTCAGCAATAATGCTTTCAGGCAATTTGTGATCGGAGTGACAGGTTTTGCGAAGCAGGAAGAAATAACCGGGTTTTTCACAAATACAAGCGACCAGTTTATGGGGGCTCATTCGATTACGGACTCGCATATTTCTACGATTACTGACACGATTATCATGCTGCAGTATGTAGAGATTCGAGGAGAAATGTCGCGGGCAATTAATGTGTTTAAGATGCGCGGTTCGTGGCACGACAAAGGAATCCGGGAATACACGATTACTGAAAGAGGGCCGCAAATTAAAGATTCGTTCCGTGGTTACGAACGGATTATCAGCGGTTCTCCGAGTCGGATTACGATTAATGAAAAGAGTGAGCTATCGCGGATTCTGCAGGGTGTGCAAGGCCAAGACGAGGAGGATATTTGAGATTTAGCAGTCATTCTTTATTAAAAGTAGGTTGGGTGGAGCTAGGAAACCCAACTTTTTTAATTTGAGGAGTTTGTGAAGATTTATAGCAACCGCGACAATGTTTTGGAGGTTCTTAATTGCTTAAATAGGAGCTTTTATTGCCTTCTGCATCAGCGCCTTCTGCTATAGCAATCCCACTAAATAGGTTTTGGTAAAAATCTAGAGGTAAGCTGTTGTCCCTATTGTATATTTCAATGACATCTCAAAAATTATAAAATCCTCTCTCTATCCGATTCTCGAACATAACAGAAAATCTTTCTGGCATAGCAGCTTAGTCCCGCGTCGTGCCTATCTCTACTACCCCTAGATGAGCGGAACCACGGGGAATTCCTGTACAAAAATATTAAAACTAATTTTATTATCAAAAATCCTTATTTACACCTCATCACCAGTATTGGCGTCTCCCTAGATCCACAAGATGAAATGAATTTTGATAGCTTGCTCAAAAATGCAGATATTTCCCTATATTACGTTAAGGGTTCGGCCCCAATACCTATAGTTTTTACACAGCGACAATACCTGGGGCCAAATCCAATACCCTGGCGATCGCAAATCTCTTGAATTGTGCTTGGAAAGCCAATATTTGCTGTATGATCAACCTCAGCTCCATTGGCAAACAGGTAGCCTTGCTGGTGTTAGAGTTATAGTAGGAGGGTATTCTCCTGAACTAGGTTGGATTCATCGCCATCGATGTATTCCCATCGCCGAAAAAACTGGATTGATTTTGCCCGAAGAGCAAATGGATTTTAGAGCAAGCTTGCTGGCAATATCAGCAGTGGCTAGCAGCAGGACTAATTCTTCCTAATATCGCGGTGAATCTGTCGGCACGTCAACTCTGCACGTCTACTCAGCCAACCGACTTTAATCGCTAAGAGCGATCGCATTGTTGAGCGCACCGATAAGAAGCCAAAATATCTATAGCTGGAGATTACGGGAACGGCAAGGATGCTTAATGTTGACATTACCTACAATCTTTTGAACCAATGATCGGAGCATAATATTAGGATTTATTTCGATGATTTTGCGACTGGCTATGCTGCTTTTAACAACCTAAAAAATTTTCCGGTGAAGTCGCTCAAAATTGATCGCTCAGTTGTGCGCGATTTAGCCAGCGCTACGATCGCTCGCGGAATTGCCCAACCCATAGTTGTAATCCCACATGGCTTAAATGTGAGCACAATTGCCGAAGGAATTGAAACCCCAGCGCAATTGCAATAGTTACAAGCGATCGCCTGTGAAATCGGGCAGGGTTATATTATGTTTAGCCAGCCTGTCAGTGCTGAGGTTGCCACTCAATTAATCCGACATCCTGAATTGTTGTCTACCAGTCTTTGGGATGAGCAATCCTCATAAAAGCGCGCAAAAGTCTTATAATCAATTTAATCCTCGTGTCGATCAAATGACTCAAAAAATTTTACGGCGGAATAATATAAAAGTGATTGGACAAGGCACCCAGACGATGATGTTTGCTCATGGATTTGGGTGCGATCAAAATATGTGGCGTTTCGTAACACCGGCTTTCGAGAAGGACTACAAAATCCTCCTATTTGATTATGTAGGTTCGGGACAGTCTGATATTAGTGCCTACAGTTATGAACGGTACAGCGACCTCAATGGCTATGTTCAGGATGTCCTCGATATCTGTGAAGAATTGGCGTTGACGGATGTGATTTTTGTCGGTCATTCTGTCAGCAGTATGATCGGCCTTGTGTCCTCAATTCAAGCTCCTAATTACTTTAATCGCCTGATTTTCGTAGGGCCTTCACCCTGCTACATCAATGATTTACCAAATTATTACGGAGGGTTTGAGCGCAAAGATATTGAGGATCTCCTCGATATCATGGATAAAAATTACCTTGGTTGGGCAAGCTTTATGGCGCCAATGGTGGTGCAGAATCAGGATCGTCCTGAGTTAAGTGAGGAACTTGAGGCAAGTTTTTGCTCCACCGATCCGGTGGTTGCAAGTCGCTTTGCCGAGGTGACTTTTTACTCTGACAATCGCAGTGATTTACCGAATGCCTCAGTACCTGCACTGATATTGCAATGTAGTGAGGACATGGTAGCTCCCACCGAGGTAGGGCATTATCTCCACCGCCACCTGCCTAAAAGTACGCTACGGCTGATGAAAGCTACGGGACATTGCCCGCACCTGAGTCATCCAGAAGAGACCATCGACCTGATTAAGGAGTATTTGAGTGAACCTCATACTACCTGATTTGTATGGCAAACATGACCTACCAGATAGACGAGCTACTCAACACGTCACCCTGTGGATTCCTCTCGTTTGCTGACGATGGTACGATCCTAATGGTCAACGCCACATTACTGCAATTACTCGGATACGAAACCGATGAACTGCGGGAACGGAAAATGGACTTTATTCTGCCAATGGCCAGCCGGATTTTTTTTCAAACCCATTTCTTCCCCCTGTTGAAGCTCGACGGTAAAGTAGAGGAAATTTACTTCTCATTAAGGTCAAAGCAGGGTAGTGATATACCTATGCTGATCAACGCTAGGCGTCGGGAGAAGGGAGGAAGCTTCGTCAACGATTGCATCTTGCTCTGTATCCGCCAGCGTATCCTGTACGAAGGTGAAATTATTAAAGCAAAAAAGGCAGCAGAGGCAGCTATTCTCGCCCAAAAGCAAGCGGAAATAGCTCTGCGGAAACAGTACGACAAGGCGATCTTACTTCAAGAAATTACTCAACACATTCGTCAATCTCTTGATTTGTCTACAATTTTTGAGATTGCTTCGCAGGAGATTCGCGTGTTTCTTGATGCCGAGCGCGTCGGCATATTTAAGTTCTCTCCTGACAGTAAATTTGGATATGGTGAGTTTGTTTCAGAATCCGTAGGCGAAGGATGTAAATTGGTAAGCAGAAATCAATTTAACGACCCGTGTGCTGGTGAACAATATCCTGATTCATATCAAGAAGGGAGAATCCAGGTAGTTCAAGATATAAATAAGATTGACCTTCAACACTGTTACCGCGCTCTTTGGAAACAATTTCCTGTTCTTGCTAATTTAGTTGCGCCCTTGCTCAATGGACA
Source organism: Microcoleus vaginatus PCC 9802 (assembly GCA_022701275.1). NCBI lineage: Bacteria > Bacillati > Cyanobacteriota > Cyanophyceae > Oscillatoriales > Microcoleaceae > Microcoleus > Microcoleus vaginatus. The sequence goes on along the minus strand of CP031740.1, from coordinate 5,532,430 downwards.
AGATTTGTGGGGGTTGTTATGTATTCATCAATGTTCTGCTCCTCGGCAGTGGGAAGAATTTGAAGTTGACCTTGTTAAACAGATTGCTAATCAGTTAGCGATCGCCATTAAACAAGCGGATATTTTTCAGAAGTTGCAGAAGGAATTGGCAGAAAGGCAGCAGGCCCAAGCGCGAATGAGAGAAATTAATCAACAACTTGCACTCTCTAACGAAGAACTAGCCCGGGCTACTCACCTCTTAGAACAAGTGGTCAATATTGATGGATTAACTCAAATTGCTAATCGCCGCTGTTTTAATGGCCGCTTAGAGCATGAATGGCAGCGGCTATACCGGGAACAAAAACCTATTTCTCTTTTGTTGTTTGATGTGGATTATTTCAAACGTTATAATGATTGCTACGGTCATCAAATGGGGGATGATTGTCTGTTCAAACTTGCTCAGACTGTGCAAGAGGTGGTGTACCGTCCGGCGGATTTGGTGGCGCGTTACGGCGGAGAAGAATTTGCCATCATTTTGCCTAATACTGATCTTGAAGGAGCGAGTTCGGTGGCCCAACGGATTCACGCTGCTATTAAAGCTTTACATATTCCTCACAAAACCTCTGATGTGAGCGATGTAGTTACTATTAGTATGGGTATCGCTAACTTGATTCCGATTTCGGAACTATCATCGGCTGACTTGATTGCGATCGCCGATCGTTCACTATACCGTGCCAAGCAACAGGGGCGCAATCAGTCCGCGATATGCGAGTACAGTGGCGATTCGATTTTTGATACTGACGCTTAAATCACAAAAATTGACACCGAGGACAAAAATTTGTCCCCAGTGTCTCAAAGTAAGTCATTCAATAAATTTAAATGAGCACGGAGGGATTTGAACCCCCGACCCTCAGGACCGGAACCTGATGCTCTATCCACTGAGCTACGTGCCCTCGACTGTTTACAGTATAACACGTCTTGCGGAAAATGGCGAGTGCCGATCGCAAATTTCCTGACCAGTCTCCAAACCGCTTGAGCCATGCGGGTTCAACTCGCCCGCGCGATCGAATATCAGGCTGTGCTCGAAGCCAGAGACTGCAACTTTTACCTAAATGGTAACAATAATACGACAATGGGTAAAATAATAGATTTTAATCGAGTAAACATTAGGTTCAGATTCGATCGGGGTCGAGCATCTACCACAGCTAAAATCGCCCGCATCAATTCCCCCTAGCTAAGCGGCAGTAAATAAATGGTGCTGCTATTAAGACCGGTTGTGCAAATACGGTTCTAGACTAAGTTCACCAAACCTCTCAATCTTATGGTTTCTAAACTTTTAGACAAATTACCCCTGCGAACTGTTCTCATAGTTCCATTTGTACTGCAAATCGTGGGAGCCGTGGGACTCGTAGGATATCTGTCTTTTAGAAACGGACAAAAAGCAGTTAATAACCTTGCCAGTCAGTTAATGAGCGAGGTGAGTTTGCGTGTCGAGCAAAACCTGCAAGTTTACCTGACAACTCCCCATCAAATCAATCAAAGCAAGCTGGATGCTGTCAAGCTCGGCTTGTTAAAAATGGAAAACTTATCAGCTTGGGAGAAATATCTTTGGCGACAAGTACAATTATATCCCTATATCAATTTTACCTCGGTTGGCAACGAGAAGGGAGATTATAGATCCGGTGAACAACTTTCTAACGGCTCCCGCACGATGAATGTGATAGAAAAATCTACTGGGTTAAATTTTTATTCTTACAACACGAACGAGCGAGGCGATCGCACTACTGTTGCCACCGTTGTCAAAAACTTTGATAATCGGCAAAATACTGCCTACAAAAAAGCCGTAAGAGTCGGTCAACCTACTTGGAGTTCGGTTTATATTTCCTTACTAGAGCCGACCTTAATTATCAGCGCTATCCAACCCGTATACAGCGACAAAAACAAGCTAGAAGGAGGATTATTTGCTGCTTTGCGTCTCGATCATCTTGGAATATTTCTCCACAGTCTCAAAGTCGGCAAGTCCGGTCAAACATTTATTATAGATCGCCAGGGGACTTTGTTAGCAACTTCCACCTCAGAAAAACCGTTTCGCACTAAAGGTAATGAAAGGCAATTGTTTAAAGTGGAAGAAAGCCGCAACCCTTTTACTCGCTCTACAGCTAAATATTTAACTGCACAGTATCAAAAATTACACCTAATTAAAAAATCGGAGTTATTGAGCTTTGAAATAAATCACAAGCGACAATTTTTAAAAGTCCTGCCGTTCCAAGATGGCAAAGGTTTAGACTGGCTGATTGTCGTAGTTGTTCCCGAAGCTGATTTCACCGCAGAAATCGATGCCAATACCCGCACAGCGGTTTTGCTTTGTTTCGCAGCTTTAGGAGTAGCTGTGGGGATTGGCATTCTGACTTCTCAGTGGGTGACAAATCCTATTTTGAGCTTAAATATAGCAGCAAAAAATATTGCTAAAGGTGAATGGGACACAACCGTAGAAAGTGAACGCTCCGACGAATTGGGGGAATTAGCCAAGTCATTTAACAGCATGGCTCAACAACTGCAACAATCTTTTGAAACTTTAGAACAGCGAGTGCAAGAGCGGACGGCAGAATTGGCTGTAGCTAAAGACAAAGCGGAAGTAGCGAATCAAGCTAAAAGCACATTTCTTGCTAACATGAGCCACGAATTGCGATCGCCTCTCAATGCAATTATGGGCTTTTCCCAACTGATGACTCGCAGCCAAACTCTATGCCCAGAACATCAAGAAAACATTAGCATAATTAGCAGCAGCGGAGAACACCTGCTCACCCTAATTAATAACGTGCTCGATTTATCTAAAATTGAATCCGGGCGCACCACCCTCAATCTCAAAAAATTTGACCTCTATCGCCTGCTAAACGACTTGGAAGATATGTTTGAACTCAAAGCAGATGACAAGCAGTTGCAGTTAGTTTTTGACCGCAGTCCAGAGGTGCCGCAATATGTAGAAGCCGACGAGGTAAAGTTGCGGCAAATCTTAATTAATCTGCTCAATAACTCTCTTAAATTTACCCATGAGGGGGGTGTAACCGTCAGAGTTAGCAAGCAGTCATTAGGTAGAATTCAGCAGGCAGAAGGGGAAAATTTTGCTCACTCCGAAGTATCACCAAATACAGAATTTTCAGCAAGTAATGGTCTTAAAATATCTCAACTAAGTCACTCGAAAAACCAGGTTATTGCCACGCAAAATGACGATTCAGCTTCTACCTCTTCCTTCTTCCTTCATTTTGAAGTTGAAGATACTGGTTGCGGTATTGCTACCAATGAATTAGACGCTCTTTTTGAACCTTTCGTGCAAACCAAGACAGGCAAAGATTCGCAAGAAGGTACAGGCTTGGGATTGCCAATCAGCCGCAAATTTGTGGAATTAATGGGCGGCCAAATGAGCGTCTCTTCTGCTGTGGGTAAGGGAACTAATTTTAAGTTTGACATTCAAGTTATTGCGGTCGATGCGGCTGATATTGAAAGCCCAAAACCCAGCCGGAATATTATTGCCCTAGTTCCCAACCAACACACCTATCGAATTTTGATAGTAGACGATAAACTGCTCAACCGCCAACTGTTAATTAAACTCCTCTATCCTCTGGGTTTTGAACTAAAAGAAGCTACTAACGGTCAAGAAGCTATTGAGATTTGGGATAGTTGGGAACCGCATCTAATTTGGATGGACATGAGAATGCCTGTGATGGACGGCTACGAAGCTACGCAATACATTAAAGGTACTATTAAAGGTCAAGCTACGGCGATTATTGCGCTGACTGCGAGCGTTTTGGAGGAAGAGCGGGCAGTTATTTTATCGGCGGGTTGCGATGCTTTTATGAGGAAGCCTTTCCGGGAAGCCGATATTTTTGATGCTATGCACAAACATATCGGAGTGCGCTATATTTATGAAGATCCGGGTCAAACTAATTTATCGGCAATCAAAGATGGCGCTCGCCCAATTACTGCGACTGATTTCGTGAAATTGCCTGAGTCGCTGGTAGCAGATTTAAAGCTGGCGATACTAAATGCAGATATGGATGTAATTGATAGCTCGATCGAGCAAATTCGATTAAAGGATGCAGTAACGGCTGGTGCGATCGCCAATTGTATAGAAAATTTCGAGTACGACAAAATTTTAAAGTTAATATCTCAAGCAATATCACATGAAGAACGACCTTGCTAGCACCGATCGCGGTAATATTTTAGTAGTTGACGACACGCCAGCTAATTTGCGACTACTAGCCGGAATTTTGAATGGCAAGGGCTATAAAGTCCGCCCCGTACCTAGCGGTGAGTTAGCCCTTTCGGCAGCAAAAGGTATGCCTCCCGATTTAATTTTGCTGGATATTATGATGCCCGAAATGAATGGGTATGAAGTTTGCGAAAAAATCAAAGCTGATGAACGCACTCGCGACATTCCGGTGATTTTTATTAGCGCGATTAATGACGTACTAGATAAGGTCAAAGCCTTTGCTGTGGGTGGGGTAGATTATATTACCAAGCCATTTCAGGTGGAAGAGGTTCTAGTGAGGGTAGAAACCCATTTAGCGATGTGTCTGTTGCAAAAAAAGCTCCAACAGAAAAACGATGAACTGACAGCCACTTTAGACCAACTGCAAGCTACTCAGAATCAATTAGTCCAATCGGAAAAAATGGCGGCATTAGGGCAACTGATTGCGGGCATTGCTCACGAAATTAATACGCCCTTGGGCGCGATTCGGTCGTCTATTGGAAATATTACCAGCTTTTTGGATAACAATCTCGAAAGTTTGCCAGTTTTTTTTAAAGAACTGTCTGCAGAACGCGAGCACGATTTCTTGCGTTTGATGTACAGTTCCAGCCAACAAACTTACTCTTTATCTACGCGAGAAAAACGGGGATTGAAAAAAACCGTGAAGCAGCAACTAGAGTCGGAAGAGATTGACAATGCTGACAGCCTTGCTAGCATTTTAGTCAATATCGGATTGCAGGGAAATTTGCAAGAATTCTTGCCGTTGCTCAAAGACCCGGACAGCGAAAATATTATAAAAACAGCCTACGACTTTGCTAGCATTCACAGAAGCGCCCGAACCATCGCTACCGCTACTGAACGCGCTGCCAAAGTCGTCTTTGCCCTGAAAAATTATGCGCGTTACGATGTAAATGGGGAAAAAATACAGGTGAATATTACGCATGGAATTGAAACTGTATTAACTCTTTATCAAAACCAAATCAAGCAGGGTGTGGAAGTCGTCAGAAACTATCAAGATCAATTGCCTGTGGTACTGTGTTATCCCGACGAACTCAATCAGGTTTGGACAAATTTAATTCATAATGCCTTACAAGCGATGGACAATCAAGGAACTTTAACAATTGACGCGGTACAGCAAGATACCAGCGTTTTGGTAAAAATTACTGACAGCGGTAAGGGGATGCAACCGGAGATTATTCCCAAAATTTTTCAGCCTTTTTTTACTACTAAACCTGCGGGAGAAGGCAGCGGGTTGGGATTGGATATTGTGAAAAAAATAATTGAAAAACATCAGGGTAAAATTGATGTCGAGTCGGCACCCGGTAATACAGTATTTAAAGTTTCTTTGCCGATTAATTTAACTGAGTAAGTAAAGCGTCGCAAACTGAAGTCGGGGGGCTGAAAATTTGCAGTCTACCCGCGCGGAATGTAGAATTTGGAAAACGGTGTGCTTACCCATCGGGCTTCACCCTCCCAAACTAAAGAAGGAAACTAGCGATGTCTAAACCAGCAATTTTGTGTGTTGACGATGAAGTAGGGGTGTTGGAAAGTCTGGAAATTGAACTGCAACAGGCTTTTAACGGTAAATATCTTTGGGAATTTGCTGAAAGTGCTGCCGAAGCCCTAGAGATTATTGAAGACCTATCTGAAGCTGAGGTTAAGATCCTAGTGATTGTCTCGGATTGGTTGATGCCCGGAATGAAAGGAGATGAGTTGCTAATTAAAATTCATCAAAAATATCCGCAAATTGTGACAGTGATGCTGACGGGACAAGCAGACAAAGAAGCCATCGAACGAACAAAAATTCAAGCAAACCTTCATGCTTTCATAGAAAAACCCTGGCAAAATCAAGAACTAATTGAAGCGATTAAGTCTGGTCTAGCAAATTTATGAAAAAACCAGTCATTATTTGTGTCGATGATGAGCAGACTATCCTCGATAGTCTGGAAATAGACCTGCTCAAAGCCTTTGAAGATAAATATTTAATTGAAACGGCTCAAAGTGGCGAAGAAGCTTTAGAGTTGCTGTCCGAACTTTTAGCAGAACAGTATGAAGTTCCTGTGGTTATTTCGGATCATATCATGCCTAGTATGAAAGGAGACGAACTATTAAGGAGCGTTCATGCTATCTCGCCGAACACTCTTAAGATTATGCTGACGGGGCAGGCCGATTTGGAGGCGGTGGCCAATGCTATTAACTATGCTAAATTGTACCGATACATACCTAAACCTTGGCAAGGTGACGACTTAAAATTAACTGTTACGGAGGCAATATATAGATATTTTCAAGATAAGGAGTTAGCTAAAAAACAAATAGAACTTCAGGAAATGAATCAGGAGCTGGTGAAATTAAATCGCAAGCAGGCAATGCTGATTGCCCAACTCCACGAAAACGAAAGTCGCTTGACGCAATATTTAGAAGCTATGCCATTGGGTGTGTGTGTACTTGATGCAAATGGGCAATCTTTCTACGCTAATCAGAAGGCGCGGGATGTATTTGGCAAAGGCACTGTGCCGCATATTAATTCAGAGCAAAAAGCAGCTATTTATCAATTCTATAAAGCCGGAACTAATCAAAGATGCCCCGTGGAAGAATTGCCAATTATGCGGGCGCTTAGGGGTGAAAATGTGCGGACTGAGGCTGTAGAAATTCGTACAGCTAATAAGATTATTCCTGTAGAAAGTTGGGCGACTCCAATTTATGATTCTACAGGCGACATTTCCTATGCGATTATTGCTTTTACTGACATAACTGAACGCAAACAAGCTGAAGCGGCACTAATTCAAGCTGAAGAAAAGTATCGCGGGATATTTGAAAATGCTCTAGAAGGTATTTTTCAGATGACGCCGGACGGATATTTTATCAGTGCGAATCCTGCTCTGGCGGAAATTTACGGCTACGATTCCGCGTCAGAATTGATAGAAAGTATTAATGATATTCAGAAGCAATTGTACGTCGAACCGAACCGCCGTCAAGAGTTTCGGGCGCTGATGAAACAGCACGGTACTCTGTGTGAGTTTGATTCTCAGGTTTACTGTCGAGATGGCAGCATTATCTGGATTTCGGAGTATGCGCGCACAGTTTATGATGCTAATGGTGAAGTGCTTTACTATCAGGGTTTTGCTAAGGATATTAGTTTGCAAAGACAGGTGGAAGTGGAACGAATCAGGTTTACTAATGATTTAAAACAAGCTTTAGCAGCCGAGGAAAAGTTAAATGAGGCACTGTCAGAAAACGAAAGCCGATTGACTCAATTCCTGGAAGCGATGCCAGTGGGAATATTTGTTGTGGATGGTAAGGGTCAACCTTTTTACATGAATTCTTGGGGCGAAAGGATACTAGCCCAAGGTTTAATTTTTGATGGGGGTACTGACCAATTTCCTGAAGCTTATCATTTTTACGACGCTGGAACTAATCAATTGTATCCGAGGGATAGGCAACCGATTGTTCGGGCGTTGCGGGGAGAATTTGTGCGTATGGACGATCTAGAAATTCATGGGTCGGATCGGATTGTGCCGATCGAGGTTTGGGCGACTCCAATCTACGACGAACGGAAAAACATAGTTTACGCGATCGCAGCTTTTCAAGACATCACAGAACGTCAAGAGGTAGAAACCGAGCGCCGCCAATTCACAGACGAGTTACAAAAAGCTTTAGCAGCGGAAGAAAAATTAACAGATGCTTACGGGCGGTTTGTGCCGCACGAATTTCTCCACTTTCTGGGATATGAAAGTATTCTGGAAGTCAAATTAGGCGATCAGGTACAGAAAGAAATGTCGGTGCTATTTTCAGATATTCGCGATTTCACTTCTCTTTCTGAAACGATGAATCCCGAAGAAAATTTTCAATTCATTAATGATTATTTTTCGCGGATGGAACCGGGAATTACTGACAATTTTGGTTTTATTGATAAATACATTGGCGATGCGATTATGGCACTGTTTGATGGCAGTGCGGACGATGCTGTAAAAGCTGGAATTGCTATGCTAGAACAGCTTAACGAGTATAATATTAGTCGTACTCAGCCCGATCGCCCGCCGCTGCAAATTGGCATTGGAATCAATACGGGTTCTTTGATGTTAGGCACCGTTGGCGGTCAAAGTCGGATGGACAGCACGGTGATTAGTGATGCGGTAAACTTAGCCTCCCGCGTGGAAAGTTTGACAAAAGAGTATGGAGTGTCGATGTTAATTACTCACAATACTTTTCTACAGTTGAACGATATTTATGATTTTAGGTTGATCGATCGCCTAGCAGTTAAAGGCAAATCACGAATGGTAACAGTTTATGAAGTATTTGCGGCCGATCCGCCAGAGTTACGACAGAAAAAGTTAGAGACAAAGACAATGTTTGAGCAAGCTTTGATACTCTACAATAGTGACAGGTTAGTCGAAGCTAAAAGATTGTTTTCCGCGTGCCTGGAAATCAACCCTCAGGATAAGGTAGCTCAAATTTATATGAAGCGGTGTCTGAAACCGGCGATCGCTCCTCCATAATACAATTTTAAATTTTAGAGTTTAGAATTGAGCAGGATTTATTCCATAATGGTTGGAGTTTGCCTACAGTTACATTTTTTTTGAAACTGGTATAATCATTTTTTAGACAGGCAGGGAAACGCAAACTATGGTTTCTTGCTGCGGTAAACTTTCTATTTTAAATTCTCCTCCGTGCAATTCTACAAGGCGTTGAACAATAGCCAGCCCCAATCCCAAACCTGCTTGTTGGTAAAGTTTGCGATCGAACTGCCTGTAAGCTTCTAGCTGTGCAATCTGATCGGCAGTCATGCCGCGGCCTTTGTCTTTGACAGACAGAATAAAAGTCTGATTTTCGACGAAAGTGCTTAATAAAATCGGTGTTCCTTCTAAAGAAAATTTGAAGGCATTGTCCAATAATTCTTCAACAATTTTTGCGAGTCTGACAGAATCCATAGCTACTGACGAATCTTGCAAGTTTAATTGTAAATCGTCGGTTCTATTCGCGTGTTTTGCTTGCTGCCGCGCTTTTTGACTCAGCAAAGACTTTACACAGCTAAATTCGCTATTTCGCATCTCCTTTAGCAGTTCGGGATTTGTGGCTGCTATCTCCAGTTCTGCATACAGCAAAAAGTTCTGAATCAGTCGATACAAGCGATGACCGGAAGTTTGAATTTGACCGATCATCTCTAAAATATCTGATTCCTCTAAGACCTGATATTCTGACAGAATCAGCTCAGAAAAACCCAGGATTGCATTCAGAGGAGTCCGCAATTCGTGGGGCAGCGACATACTAATATTAGTGCGTAATTCGTCTAGCGTCTTTTGAGATTGTCGGCTAATTGTTTTTTGTTTTTCAAGTCTAATAGCAATGGCTTTTAGCAGTTCTTGCGGCGTACACGGCTTAGTAATGTAATCGTCAGCTCCCAGTTCCATGCCCGTGCGAACGTCAATTTTATCGGCTTTGGCTGTGAGGAAAATAAAGGGAATTGTGGCAGTCAAGGGTTCGGAGCGCAAAGCTTTGATGACGCCGTGACCGTCTACTTCCGGCATCATCATGTCGCACAAAATTAAATCCGGGATTTTTTCGATCGCCAATTTGATGCCGACTTTGCCGTTAATCGCTCCTATTCCTTCAAAATTCTCGGCTTCCAGCAACTCTAAAATATTCTCTCTAATCGCTTCTTCGTCTTCTATTACCAAAATCTTAGCCACGGTGATAGCTCCTTTTAGTTAGTAGTTTCTTGGAAAATTCTGGGTTCAGACACTTGATAAGTTTGTTTGTTAGGCGCTTAATTAATGGTTAAGTAGGAGATATGTATAGTTGAGAATTCAGTTGTTATTGATTGGGAGGGCAAATTAGAGGCAAGGTAATAGTGAAAGTTGTGCCTTTTCCTTCTTGACTGTCGATCGCGAGTTGGCCGGCGTGAAGTTCCACAGCCCTCTTCACAATTGCTAAACCGAGACCGGTTCCCGAAATAGTGCCGACATTTGTAGCTCGGTAAAAAGTTTCTAATATCCGCTCTCGATCGGCTTGGGGAATGCCGATGCCCTGGTCTTGAACTTGGAAAACAGCTTCTTGGTTTTGACAGTTGAGGTGCAAGGAAACTGTACTGCCGACGGGGGAATATTTGATGGCATTTGAGAGGACATTTCCCAAGATTTGCTGCAGCAGTTTTTCATCCATTTGAGCCTCGCAGTTGCCGCCTTCATATTGAAAGGCGATCGGGTGTTGGTTGCTGTCGTTGAGCTGCTGCTCTTCTACCAGTTGACGGCAAAATTTTTCGAGGTTTAAGGAAACCGGTTGAAACTGCAAGGTATTGGCTTCGATTTTGCCAATTACGAGGATATCTTCTAATAACTCTGTCATGCGTTTAATTGCTAATTGAATCCGCACAAAATGAGTAGATTTTTTATCTTGGGACCACTGAGAACTGTAATCTTGCAGCAATCCAGCGGAAAATTGGATGGTTGTCAAAGGTGTGCGGAACTCGTGGGAAACCATTGTGACAAATTTAGCTCGCAGTTCTGAAAGTTCCTTTTCTCGTGCGAGGGCTTTGAGAATTTCCGCTTCTGCTCGTTTACGATCGCTAATGTCACGGGCTTCCGCAATCAGCAGCAAAACTTGTCCTGTTTCATTTTTAACAGGTTTCAGTGAGAAATCAACGGTCATAATTTGGCCACTTTTGCCTAACAAGTCGATTTCGCTGCGGAAAAACTCGCCACGACTTGCTTTGCCGATCGCGCATTGCAATTGTTCGGAAACCTGTGGCGACTGGGCCCAAATCGCCATTTCCCACATCGGGCGGCCCACAATACCCTCCGATCGCAATCCGGCAAAATCGAGGGTTGTCTCGTTCACTTCCAGCACAATTCCTTCGGGAGTCAGCAGCTTGGTTAGCTGAAATGATGAGTCAAAAATCGCCCGAAAGCGGCGCTCGCTTTCCCGCAGCATTTGAAAGGTTTGAGAGCGTTCGATCGCGTAGCGGATCGTCCGCACTAATAATTGAGTAGTAATTTGACCTTTAACAATATAGTCTTGAGCTCCCAAGCGAACTGATTCGAGGGCGATCGCCTCATCGTCCAAGCCTGTCATTACCACCATTGGCACATCCGGAGCAACTTCTCGCAGGCGAGTTAGCGTTTCCAAACCGCGACTGTCGGGCAAAGAAAGGTCGAGCAAAACTACATCAAAGGGTTGTTTACACAGTTGTGCGATCGCCTCATGCAGGAACTCAACAGACACCAGTTCCCACTCGACACCCACAGATACTTCTAACAGTTCTGCAAGCAAATCAGCATCAGCAGGATTGTCTTCTACTAACAGAATTTTAATCCACATAGCTTAGACGTTTTTGACTGTAAAATTTTTACTCTACCAATCTTAGGTTAAACTTTTCCGCTTTCCCATGCCATTTTCAACTTGAAAATTATTATTTGGGAACTGTCACCACCACCAGCCACCAATCCTTAATCCATCTCACCAGCTTAGCGACTTGACTAAAATCTATAGGCTTAGTGATGTAGCACCGGGCTGACAGGGCATAAAACTTGAGCATCTCTTCATCGGCTGCTGAGGTTGTCATAATTACCACTGGAATCATTTTTAACTTGAGTGCTGAGTTGATTTCTATTAATATTTCCAACCATTTTTTTATGCACAATCAAGTTAAGCAGAATTAAATTGGGACGAGAAGGCGAACAGAAAAGCCTGCTTTATTCAATCAAATTATTGCTTATACCATATTTTATACTATTTGCAAATTGTTAAAAATTGGCTGGTCGGCAGCTTTTATAAAGTCCATTCAGCATCGCTGAGCGAATCATCCACCACCCAAATTTCCATAGGTTAAAAGTTTTTAGAGCGCTCATAAGCAAAGCATCTGTTCGTTTAATTTAGAGGAAGTTTGACGACGGCCAGCCAGAAGTCCTCAATTAACCTGACTACTTTAGTAAATTCTACGAAGTCTACCGGCTTGGTTATGTAACAGTTGGCGTGGAGCGAGTAGGACTTAAAAATATCTTCTGGAGCTGCTGAAGTGCTGAGAATCACTACAGGAATTAATTTTAAGGTTGGGTCAGTTTTAATTTCTTCTAGCACTTCAATACCGCTTTTTTTTGGCAGATGCAAATCGAGCAAAATCAAATCGGGACGAGGTACCCTAAGATAGGGTTCTTTTCGGCGCAAAAACTTGATTGCTTCGACTCCATCCTCCACAAAATGCAAGTTATTCAATATTTTACCCTGATTGAGGACTTCTATTGCCAAATCGGCATCGCTGGGAGAATCCTCAATCAGCAGAATCTCTATAGGTCTAACAGTGCTTCGATCGCTCATAATCGGCGTATCCTTAGTATAAAAACAAAATTGAACTTTGAGGCTTCAGGTACTAATTATAGGAATAGTAAAGTAAAAAGTCGCTCCTTTTCCCTCCTGAGATTCCACCCAGATCCGACCGCCGTGGCGTTCAACAATGCGCTTGCACATCGCCAAACCTATACCAGTACCGGAATATTGGCGACGGGAGTGCAGGCGCGCAAAAATGATAAAAATGCGATCGGCATACTGCGGATCGATGCCAATGCCGTTATCGCTGACACTGAACACCCATTCACTCTCTTGCCTGCAGGCAGCGATATGAATCAACGGGATATCTTGGCGACAAAATTTGATGCTGTTGGCGAGCAAATTTTGGAATAATTGCACCAGTTGAAATTCATCCGCCATCACGGTTGGCATCGCGTCGCAGGTGATTACAGCTTTTGTTTCGGCGATCGCAATTTGCAAATTGCACATAGTTTGCTTAACCACAGCCTTGCAGTCGGCCAGCTCAAACTCCTGGCCCCTCGTTCCCAGGCGCGAATACGCCAACAAATCGTTAATTAACTGCTGCATTCTGGTGGCGCCATCGACAATATAATTAATATACTTATCTGCGCGATCGTCCAAATTTCCTTGATAGCGCTGGGCAAGCAATTGAGTGTAACTGGTAACGGCTCGGAGCGGTTCTTGCAAATCATGGGAAGCCACATAAGCAAATTGTTCTAATTCCTCATTGGAACGCTTCAAATCTTCTGTAAGTTGCAGCATTTGCTGCTCTGCTTCTTTGCGGTCTGTAATGTTGTAAACCAAGGCACAACAAGACAGCAAATTCCCCTGGGAGTCCCTAACTGGACTGGTAGACATATCAGTCCAAATATCTTTGCCGTCCTTGGTTTTGAATTTAAATTCGTGTTGTTCACCAATACCTTGCTTGCGCCGATCAACATTATCAAGAGCTTGTGGTTTTTCCGGTTCGTCCATAAAATCAAAAATCGACCGCCCGAACATTTCTAATTCACTATAGCCGAGCATTCGCGCCATTGCGTGGTTCACGTAAGTTGTCAGGGCATTGCTGTCAATTACCCAAATACCTTCTTCTGCTAATTCAACTATTTGCCTGTATTTGAATTCGCTTTCCTGCAAAGCTGTTTCAGTTAGTTTGCGCTCGGTGATATCTTTCATAAAACAGTGGTGACCGTTAAAGATACCTTGTGCATCGCAAGCTTTTACCATCGTTAATTGCTTGTAAAAAGACGAGCCATTTTTCCGAACGCCTCTAGCTTCTACTTCTACTTTGCCAAAAATTAGCATTTCCTGATAAGCTGAGAGCATCATCTCAACATCGCCCGGATGTACGGTGAGCTGCCATTTCATGCCAAGCATTTGTTCCGGTTCGTAACCGCATTTATGAGCGTAAGCTCGGTTAACATTCACGTAGCGCCCCTCAATATCCAGCCGCGAAATGCCTTCCACCGCATTTTGCATGGCACTGGTGAGGTCGCGCAGCTCTTTTTCAGCTTGTTTGCGATCGCTAATATCCTGGCCGATACCCAAAAAACCGTTAATATTTCCGTTGCTGTCAAATAAGGCAGTCACCGACAGCAGTACCGGAAACCGCGAACCATCTTTGCGAATGTAAGTCCATTCATTTTCGTCAGCTATTTGCCGGCACGGCAAGGCAAATAATACTTGAATTCCCGGCTCTATTTTCACTCCCAATTCTTGAGAAAGAACTTCAGCTCTTTTAGCTATCTCCAGAGGCTCGTGAATTATTGCTAACGTGACTTTTCCGACCACTTCTTCTAGCGAATAACCTAAAAGTTGCTCTGCCGCCCGATTAAATGTTTTAATTGTACCGTCGGGATCTGTAGAAATAATTGTGTAGTTAGCGCTATTAAGAATTGCATTTTGCAGTTGCGTCAATTCCAACAAAGTGAGTGCAATTTTTTCGCGGTAGGCTATTTCTTTTTGCAATGTCTGGTTAGAAATTTCAATTTGAGCAGTGCGCTCAGCAACTCGATGCTCCAGAGTTTCATTGAGCAGTCGATTTTCCTCTTCTACCTGCTTGCGTTCTGTAATATCAGTAATAGTACAAACATAACTTTTAACCTCCCCCTTTTCTCCGATTTGACCGACAGCTTGACCGAATACCCAAATGATTTGAGTGTGATTAATACCTTGAAAGCGGTACTCAGATTTAAACGGCAATTTGTCCTGCGTGGGGCTATACCATTCAGTAAAAACCCGCTCGCGGTCGTCTGGATGAATGCCTTGCAACCACCCTTTGCCCAAAGCTTCATCGCAGGTAATTCCCGAAATTTGACACCAGCGCTCGTTGACATACAAGCAGTCTCCTACAGCATCTGCATAAAATATTCCCACCGGCGAAGCTTCAGTTAAAGTTTGATAGCGAGCTTCCGTTTCTCGGCGCTCAATGATTTCTTTTTGCAGTATTGAATCGATCATCCCTAATTGAGTTGGACTGAGGAGAGTTAATGCTTGGGGAACTAAAGGAATTAATGCAAAAGCGGTGTAAGCAGAAATCGCGGCGGTAATAATTTTCAGACTGCCAGAAACCCAATAAACAGGATGCCAAAGCGTCCAAACTTCCATTATATGAGTAGTGCCGCAAGAGATAATAAAGGCTGCAAGCAGCCAAAAGATGTTACGGAAGGGCAAGTCTTTTCGCTGACCGATAAAATAAATTAGGGATAGCGGTATTGAATAGTAGGCCAGGGCAATTATAGAGTCTGACACTATGTGGAGCGCGACTAGCTCTCGCTGCCAAAGGTAACAGTAGCCTTGAGGAATATAATTCCCGGTGAATAATAGGTGATTTAAAAATTTCCAAATCATCATAAATGGAATGGGTAATCGAGAATTGGTAATGGGTAATGGGTAATTGGTAAGCGGGAATTGGTAATTGGTAATTTAACCCAATGACTTATAACCTATCTCAAATTTTTGAAAGATACAGTCTTGAACGCACCGGGGGCTAAAAACCCGGTTTCTGGTTGGATGCCTCGTTGCCAAACCGAATATTGTGGTAGAAACTGGTTTTTCTTCCGTAACTCTTAATATAGCAATTCTCAATGATTCGCGAGCTGTAGCGAGCTCTAGGTTGGGTAGAACGAAGTGAAACCCCATATTCCGATTTTAGATTTTAGATTTTAGCTTTTCCTTCCTTCTTCCTTATCTTCTAGATAACTAAAGCCTTTTCTCCTAGATAACTAAAGCCTTCTTCCATCCATCTGTTACATCCGTTACATCCGTTACAGAATCCGTTGTCGAACTTCTTCCTTCTTCTATAAAAAATGGGGCGAGCTCAAAGCCCGCCCCACCAAAAATTATGCTGCTGCTATTAACCCAACAGCGCCTGAGCCTTAGCTACCACATTATCAACGGTGTAGCCAAACTTTTCTAAAGCAACGGGGCCCGGTGCAGAAGCGCCGAATGTGTCGATGCTGATGCTGTCGCCTTCGGAACCCAAATAACGTCCCCAGCCGAAGCTACAAGCTGCTTCAACTGCCAACCGTTTAGTAACAGCTTTCGGCAGTACAGATTCGCGGTAAGCGGCATCTTGTAAGTCAAACAATTCCCAGCAAGGCATCGAAACTACGCGCACTTTATTGCCTGCGGCGCGCAATTTTTCAGCGGCATCAACGCAGAGGTATGTTTCGCCGCCGGTGCCGATTAAAATGATGTCGGGAGTGCCGCCGTCGTCAGACAAAACGTAAGCGCCTTTGGCAGTTCCTTCGATCGAGCTTCCAGCTAAGTTAGGCAAGTTTTGGCGCGACAAAGCCATTAAAGTTGGGCGAGTGCGGCTTTCAACTGCCACTTTGTAAGCGCCGGATGTTTCATTACCATCCGCAGGGCGCATTACCAACAAATCGGGAATTACTCGCAGAGAAGCGATGGTTTCCACGGGTTGGTGAGTGGGGCCGTCTTCGCCCAAGGCTACGGAGTCGTGAGTCATTACGTAAATAACTCCAGCTTCCGATAGTGCAGAGAGGCGAATTGCTCCCCGCATATAGTCAGCAAATACCAAGAAAGTGGCGCAGTAAGGAATTAAACCACCGTGCAGAAGCATACCGTTCGCGATCGCACCCATGCCGTGTTCCCGCACACCAAAGCGCAGGTTACGTCCTTCGTACTGACCTTTTTGGAAGTCTTTTTCACCCTTGAGCAAAGTCATGTTAGAAGATGCCAAGTCAGCGGAACCCCCGATCAATTCAGGTAGGACACCTGCCAAAGCATTCAAACATTTTCCAGAATGATTCCGAGTCGAATCTGCCTTATCTTCCGGGTTGTATGTCGGCAAAACTTTATCCCAACCTTCAGGAAGTTTGCCGGCAACCGTGCGCTCATATTCTGCAGCTTCTGCAGGATATGCTGCTTTATAAGCATCAAAAGCTTTCTGCCATTCTTGCTCAGCTTGAGCGCCTCGTTCGACTGCTTTGCGGAAGTGTGACAAAGCATCCTCAGGAATCTCAAACGGTGCGTGTTCCCACTTCAAGAAATCGCGAGTTGCTTGCACTTCATCGGTACCCAAAGCAGCACCGTGAGCACTGTAGGAATTGCGCTTGTTTGGAGAACCGTAACCAATGACGGTGCGGACTTTAATCATGGACGGTTTGTCCGTGACTTTTTTGGCTTCTTCAATAGCTTTGTGAACTGCTTCTAGGTTAGTATCTTCGTCTAGAGCGGTATTGTCTACTGTAATAACGTGCCAGTTGTAAGCTTCAAAACGCTTGCCCACATCTTCAGTAAAGGCCAAGCTTGTGTCGCCTTCAATAGAAATGTGATTGTCATCGTACAAGGCAATTAATTTGCCGAGTCCGAGGTGTCCGGCCAAAGAACAAGCTTCGGCAGAAACACCTTCCATGTGGCAGCCGTCACCCAAAATTACATAGGTGTAGTGGTCAACAATTGTGTGGTCGGGCTTGTTAAACTTAGCAGCGAGGTGAGCTTCTGCCATTGCCAAACCGACGCCATTAGCAATTCCTTGTCCCAGGGGGCCGGTGGTAACTTCTACGCCTTCGGTCATGAAGTTTTCGGGGTGTCCGGGGGTTCTGGATTCCCACTGGCGAAATTGCTTGATGTCGTCGATGGTGACGCTCTCGTAGCCGGTCAAGTACAGGAGGGCGTACTGTAGCATACAGCCGTGGCCGGCGGAGAGGACGAAGCGATCGCGATTAAACCACTTGGGGTTTTTGGGGTTGAACCGCATGAACCGATCCCACAGCACAAAGGCCATAGGGGCAGCGCCCATCGGCAGTCCCGGGTGTCCTGATTTTGCTTTTTCTACCGCATCGATGGCCAAAAAGCGGATAGAGTTGATGCAGAGTTCTTCGAGTGATTGGGTTGCAACAGCCATAATTCTGGTTTTTATATGTTAAGAGAGAGTGTGTGTGGTCGATTCTGACAGAGGTGCGATGAGCCGAGTTCGATCGCTCGCGTTTCTGCTGTTCAGTTTCTATGGAACTGCCGTGAGGCTGCACTACTTATCATCTCACCAGTTGCGCTCGACAGACAACTTAATTTTTTAATGTTTCGGTCGCTTTGTGCAGTCGATCACAAATTGTTATCGGAGATATTTCTGGGGCGAGTGCGGCTCTGTGCGATCGGGTTACGAGAGGGTGTAACTTATTATTTGGCAAATTGGCTCTCAAAACCACCCTGTTATGATAGAGTTTGGTGTTTCTGACATCTTGCAGCTTTGTCAGGAACCGGCAAGATGCCTGTTCCACAAAGAGTGAATTTTCTTGTGGGGAGTAGGGGTTGGGCTCTTCTAGCCCACCCGATCGCACGATCGCCAGAATAGTGCAAGATGTCAGATATTTGTAATTTTAATCAGGCAATAACTAATGACTCTCAGTGAAGCCGAAGTCCGCAGTCAAAAAGTAGACGAACTGCGATCGCAAGGCATAGAACCGTATCCCAGTGAATCCTACGCGCGATCGCACACAGCCAAGCAAGTTCGCGAAATATTTAGTCAGCCGGGAAAAGAACTCGAAAACGGAGAAACTGACCCCGAAGAAATTTCCCTGCGATTAGCTGGCCGCATCACTTCCAAGCGAGACAGCGGCAAAATTGGTTTTATCGATTTAAAAGACGCCACAGACAAAATTCAACTCAAAATCGAGAAAGCAATCGTCACCGGCGAAGTCGGTTTGAGCTTTGAACAAATTAAAAAATTGCTCGATGTTGGGGATTTTGTCGGCGTCGAAGGTATCGGCTGCCGCACCCCCAGGGGAGAACTTTCTATTTTAGTGAGGGAATTAAAGCTTTTATCAAAAGCTACCATTCAATTTCCCGATGCTTATTACGGAATTAACGACCCCGAAGTTTGCCGCCGTCACCGCGAAATGGATTTGGCAAGCAACCAAGATGCGCTCAACCGTTTTATGCTTCGCAGCCGCATCGTTCAAAGCATCCGTTCCTATCTCTGGCAAGCCAATTTTTACGAAATAGAAACGCCAACACTGCAAGCTATTTACGGCGGTGCTGCTGCTAAGCCCTTCATCACTCACCACAATGCTTTGGATGTGGATTTGTATTTGCGAGTGGCTCCCGAATTATTCTTAAAAAGAGCAATTTGCGGCGGTTTCGAGCGAGTATTTGAACTAGGGAAAGCATTTAGAAATGAGGGAATTGACAGCACCCACAATCCAGAGTTTACCTCTTTAGAAGTTTACCAAGCTTATGCTGATGTTTTCGACATTTTAACAGTTGTCGAAGACGTGATGTGTTTCGCAGCGGCGGCGGTATTTGGGGATGTCAAGGAAATTGAAAATCAGGGGGAAACGATTAGTTTAGAACGCAAGTTCGACTACAGCGAAAAATATCCCGGTTTTAGTGGCAAACACTGGCAAGTGAAAACGATGGTAGAAGCTGTCAGAGACGAGTTTGGGCTGGATTTTGACACTTTAGACTTGGAAAGTGCGATCGCTTCTGCAACCAAACTAGAATTGCACCTGTCTAAGTTAGAACAACAGAGTCTAGGCTACGTGCTGTACGCGGTTTTTGACAAATTAGTTGTTCCCAAACTAATTCAACCTACATTCATCATCGACTACCCTGTTGAAGTCAGTCCCTTAGCAAAAGGACATCGCAGCAAGCCGGGATTTGTAGAACGTTTCGAGCTATTTATCAACGGTACAGAATACTCGAACGGCTTCTCAGAATTGAACGATCCGAAAGAGCAAAGAAAGCGGTTTGAGGAACAGTTAGCACAGAAAAATGCGGGCGATGATGAAGCGCATCCAATGGATGAAGACTTTATTCAAGCGCTATCTTTGGGAATGCCTAACTGTGCGGGGATGGGCATCGGTGTAGACAGATTGGTGATGCTTTTAACTAATACTCAAAGCATCCGCGATGCGGTGATGTTCCCAACAATGCGGCCGATTAAAGATTGATGGGAGTAGCTTTTTTGGAGATGTCTAATAAGTAAATGGGGATTTGTTAACCGCAGATATCAGCGGATTAACACAGATAAACGCAGATGAAATTCCATCTGCGTTTATCTGCGTTTATCTGCCTTGATCGGCGGTTAAAAAAACATTTTTGATATCACCGCATAAACGAACCGACAACACCGTTCAAATCTTCAGCCAAAGGATTTCCCAAAGCCTTAAACTTCCACTCGCCGCCTTCTCGATAAACTTCTCCCATCAACATATTTAATTTTCCTTCATAAGAAGGGTCATTTGACAAGCGATAGCGAGCTATTTCTTTCCCGGCGGCATCTACAGCTCTCACGAAAGCATTTTGTACCAGACCAAAATGCTGTTTTCTCTCTTTTCCATCGTAAATATTTACGCCCAAAATTATTTTGTGATATTGTGCTGGCAAAGAACTCAGTTTCACCAATATTTGTTCGTCATCTCCTTCTCCCTCTCCCGTGAGATTGTCGCCGGAGTGAACCACTGTTTTGTCATTTGACTCCAAATGAGAGTAATAAATTACATCTTCTTTGTAGTTCTTTAATTTGCCATTTTCTCCCAGCAGCAGAGCGTAGGAATCTAAGTCAAAATTTGCACCGCTGCTGCGGCCGAAAAGACCTTTTTTAGCTTGCGCTACATCCCAACCCAAAGCCATTGTTAATCGGGATAAGTCGTATTCGCTTTTGCTGAGAACGATCGATTGTCCTTTTGTCAAGTTGATAGCCATAGTTTTGTGATTGTGTAAGGTTTATTGGGAAGTTGAATGATTGCCCTAAGCTAGCATTTTGTTGGGCGGCAAAAGCTGTTTCTAGGGTAAGAGATTTTTGATTCGTGCTGATTTTACCCAATGCGGATATTCGGCGGTCAACAAATCGTATAATTCCTCATCGGCAATATGTTCCGGGTCTTCTAAACTGAAGAAATCGGCGTTGTCTAGGTAGCGAGCGCCCATTTCGTCAAGCTGTTCTAGAAAGCTAAAATCGCTGGCTACGGATCTTGCTAACCACCCTCGAACTCCCTTACTTTTGACATCTTTCTGCGACGTGCCGATCGCCATAAACTGCCAAAATATCGGCTCGTGGGACGACCATTGTAGCTGCTGCTTGCTTTCCGATTCGTCAGCAGTTTCTCCATCCGTTACAAACATCACGTAGACAGGTCGATCGGCTTTCATAGCTGCGTAGCGCCTGCTACCGCGACCATCAGGAAAATAGAACTTTCTAATTTCCTTCATCACTTTACCGTAGTAAGTACCTCCTTCTAAAGGATACTGTTGCAATATATGGTGAATGAAGTTTGAGAAATTGTCTATCGACATTTCACCGGGATTGTGGGGGTTGACTCCGAACAGAAATATGTCGATCGATCCGTTGTCATCAAACCGACACCCCAAAGCCAAAATCTTCTCTGCCAAACGCTGAATTTTTCCTGAACGGTATAGGGAAGACATAGAAGCAGAAATATCGAGGCAAAGCGCTACTTGAGCATCGTGATTTGTGAGATTTGCCTTTTTTAGCGAGATATCGGCTTTCTTCGCCAGATTGAAAATGTGCGGCGCTTTTTCCTGAAGCTTTTTGTCTAATGCTATAGATTTATGACTTTTGTGGCTATCTTCAATAACTGGTAATTTAGGCAGTTCTACTGTAATTTTTGCTGGGTTTTCTTGCTGTTGAATCTCAGAATGATACTTGTCAACAAAACTCTGTAACCCTGCTTTATATCCTTGTCCTACGGCCTGAAATCTCCAAGCTGCATCTTTTTTATACAACCGTCCGAACTCGACTGCTGTTTCTTCAGAAAAACCTTCTGTTAAATCATAGCGGGCTAGTTCGCTGCCGGTTTCGCGATCGTACAATCGGATAAAAGCATTTCTGATTTGGCTAAAATTTTGATGTTTAGCTTGTGCGTCGTGAATCGTGACCACAAAAACCATTTCCTCAACAGCAGCCGTTACCTTTTCTAAGTCTACATAAATTGTCTCGTCATCTCCTTGAGTTTGACCCGTTTGATTATCTCCCGAATGGGCGATTGCTCCGTCCGGCGACTGCGAGTTATTGTAAAATACAAAGTATCTTTCATCGGGAATTTTGCCGTCCGAACCTAATGCAAAAACAGAGGCATCGATATCGCAGCTTTGCTGGTTTGATTCCGATAAATTGAGGTCAGTTGCTATTTCCCATCCCAGGGCGATCGCAACTTTTGTTAAAGTTGGAGATGTTTTAGAAAGATTAAATCTTTCACCTTTCTTTAATTGAATGCCCATCTGGTTTATCACCTCATGAGTCTGATTGCTTAAAATCGAGGGAAACATTCCTGGTTCCGAATTTCCCCTCGATTTATTTAGCTACTAGCGATCGACCTTTTATCAGGCATACTTATCTACAAAGCTTTGCAAGCCGGAATTGTAGCCATCTCCTACAGCTTGGAACCTCCACTCGCCGTCTTTCTTGTAAAGTCTGCCAAATTCTACCGCTGTCTCCTTAGCATAATCCTCGTCCAAATCGTACTTCGCTACCTCTGTGTTGGTAGTAGTGTCGTAAATCCTGATAAAAGCATTCCGCACTTGACCGAAGTTTTGCCTTCTCAATTCTGCTTCGTGGATAGTTACCACAAACACAATTTCTTGCACCGCCGGATCGACTTTGGTTAAATCGACGGTAACGGTTTCATCATCGCCAAATCCTTCTCCGGTTCTGCTATCTCCCAGATGTATTACAGCAGTGTCCGGCGACTCCTTGTTGTTGTAGAAAACAAAGTATTTTTCGCTAGGAATTTTGCCAGTAGCCCCCAACATAAACACGGAAGCATCTAAGTCAAATGCTGCGCCGGTGTCTGTAGCATTGGTATCCCATCCCAAACCAATCCCGGCATTTTTTAGCCCCGGTGCTTCTTTAGAGAGATTGATTCTCCCGCCTTTTTCCAAATTGATAGACATTCGCCCTCCTATTCACAACATCAATGGCGTTATTGATCGCAATTATATCAATTATTAGAGGAGCTTGACAAATTGCTGCTGGTACTTATCTTCTGTCAATCGATTTTAGATTTTAGATTTTAGAATTGACCCCACGCATAAATCCGGGCGCTTTGTACCCTGAATGTTTGCGGCTATAGCAGGTTGACAATTTGCTTTTGGTACTCATCTTCTGTCATCAGTTCGTGGGTATTTTCCACTCTGTCTAAAAACACGATTCCATCTAAATGGTCGTGTTCGTGTTGAAAAATTCGAGCCACAAAGTCTGTCAATTCTTGTTGGTGGAGTTTGCCGTCTCTACTGGTGTATTCTATCTCGATCGCCCTACTTCTGGGCACCAATCCCCGAATCCCTGGAATGCTCAAACAGCCTTCCCAGTCTTTGACTGTCTCTGTTGATGCAGCCACAATCCGGGGATTAATCATCGCTGTGGGTTCCATGTGGGGTGCTTGAGGATACCGCAAATTGGGACGGGATGCGACGATGAACAGGCGATCGGACTGAGCCGCTTGAGGGGCGGCAATCCCCACTCCGTTCGCGTGTTGTACGGTGGAGATTAAGCTGTCAATCAACTCTTGAATGCGATCGTCCTTAATATTCTCGACAAGTTGCGACTTGCGGCGCAGTACAGGATTTCCTAATTGTGAGATTTGTAAGAGTTCTGCCATAGTTATTGGTTAGTGGTTATTGGTTAGTCGTTAACTACTGACAAATTATTATTTCCTTCTTCCTTCTTCCTTCTTCCTTCTTCCTTCTTCCTTCCTATCTAACTTTTTGAACCGGCAAACTCCCCGGTTTAACACTCAAATTAACTATTTGCCCGTTGCGGTTGATTTCCATTTGCAACAGCCCGCCAACCTTAGCATTTTGCACGAACTCCTGAACAGCTTCCGACTGAATAATTGGCTGATTGTTAATTTTTTGAATCACATCTCCAGCCCGCAAACCTGCCGCCGCAGCGGGAGAAGCAGGAACTACACTAACAATAGCCACACCCCGATCGACTGCAACTCGCAGGCTGCTGTTAGCGTTGCTGTTAATTTGCTCCTTAACATCCGGAGTCAGCGTCGCCATTTCAATTCCCAAATAAGCGTGTTCGACTTTCCCAGTCGTAATCAGTTCCTTGGCCACCTGTTGGGCCGCCTGAATGGGAATGGCAAACCCCAATCCTTGAGCACCTTGAATAATCGCCGTATTCATGCCAATAACTTGGCCCGAAGCATTCAGCAGCGGGCCACCAGAATTCCCCGGATTAATTGCAGCGTCTGTTTGAATAAAACCGACTCGCTTGTCGGGTACGCCCACATCAGAGCTCGATCGCCCCGTAGCGCTAATAATCCCCGCAGTTACGGAATTGTCCAAACCCAAAGGATTACCGATCGCGATCGCCCATTCCCCAGACAACAGCTTATCCGAATTGCCGATCGCCACCACAGGCACATTATTCGCCTCAATCTTCACTACAGCCACATCCGTCACCTTATCCGCCCCCAACACCCGCCCCTGAAAGCTGCGGCCGTCCTTGAGAGTTACATTTACCGTATCGGCTCCCTCTACAACGTGAGCGTTAGTGAGAATCACGCCGTCGGCACCGATGACAAAACCCGAACCCGTGCCCCGTTCGATCCCGCCCCTGCCACCCGAATTCGGTTCTATGCCAAAAAAATCTTCCGGCGACAAGCCTCTATTTCCCGGTTTCACCCGCCGCGAAGCATCGATCCGAACCACTGCCGGCCCAACTTTTGCCACCGCAGCCACAATAAAATTCACATTAGTCCCGTCCCCCGACAAGGAAGCAGGCGGCAAGACTTTGCTAGCTTGATCCTTTGTATTACGAGGCAGTTGCAATTTCGGTTCCAGCGCCCTTTGTCCCGAATCGCCAGAATTTGCACGAAATTGAGAAACCGTCAGACGATCGCCCAACATGGCGGCCCCGGCTCCCGTTACCAGCAGCAATATGTAAATTGCCGGTTGCTTCCAAAATTTGCCAGTAGAACTCTTCATTGCCATGTTTTAAGGCTTTCCTGCCAAATCTAAATATTTGCTGAGCAGCTCCTCGATACCTGGTTTGGGCTGCAGAGCCGCCAAATTTTTGGGCGATCGGCAGACTCCCTTAAACTTTAGCATCTGAGGACTAAACTCTCTAGACTGTAGAATTAATATCTTGAATGCCGATCGGCAGAGGTGAGCAGTGGACATTCCGCTCGAAAGTCTGTGGAATCAGATACTTGAACGTCTCCAGGTACAACTTAGCAGACCTAGCTTTGAGACGTGGATCAAAACTGCCAGGGCTGAACAACTCGAAAATAACTGTTTGATTGTCAGCGCCCCCAACCCCTTTGCTCGCAATTGGTTGCAAAAATATTACGTCAAAACCATTGCCGATGCAGTCTACGAAATTCTCGGCTATCCCGTAGAAATTTACTTGACAATTGCCGGGGGAAACGAAACAGGCGGCAGCAATGACTCCGGCATGATTTGGCCCTCCCCCATCGCGGATGTCCCGGAAAGCCACTCGCTTCACCCCCCCAAACCCGCCAATTTAAACCCCAAATACCTATTTTCCCGCTTTGTTGTCGGTTCTAACAACCGCATGGCTCACGCTGCCTCCCTCGCGGTAGCCGAGTCGCCGGGCAGAGAATTCAATCCCCTATTTTTGTGCGGTGGCGTCGGTTTGGGCAAAACTCATTTGATGCAGGCGATCGGTCATTATCGCTTGGAAATTGACCCCAACGCCAAGATTTTTTACGTTTCTACTGAGAAATTTACTAACGATTTAATCGCCGCCATTCGCAAAGACAGTATGCAAACTTTCCGCGATCATTATCGGGCCGCAGATGTTTTATTAATAGATGACATCCAATTTATTGAAGGCAAAGAATACACTCAAGAAGAATTTTTTCACACTTTTAATACGCTGCACGAATCCGGAAACCAAGTAGTTTTAGCTTCTGACCGTCCGCCACAGCAAATCCCCCGTCTGCAAGAGCGTTTGTGTTCCCGATTTTCCATGGGATTAATTGCCGACATTCAATTGCCCGACTTGGAAACTAGGATGGCAATTTTGCAGAAAAAAGCCGAGTATGAAAATATGCGGCTGCCGCGAGATGTGATTGAATACATTGCTTCTAGTTACACTTCCAACGTTCGGGAATTGGAAGGTGCTTTGATTCGGGCGGTAGCATATCTTTCAATTACTGGTTTGCCGATGACCGTGGAAAATATTGCCCCGGTTTTGAATCCGCAAACTGAAAGCGTAGAGGCAACGCCAGATGCAGTAATTGCAGTTGTGGCTGAGGAGTTTGATGTTTCTGTTGAAGATTTGAAAGGAATTTCCCGCCGACGAGAAATTAGTCTGGCACGTCAAATAGGGATGTATTTAATTCGGCAGCATACTGGTTTGAGTTTGCCGAAAGTTGGCGAAGTATTCGGTGGCAAAGATCACACGACTGTGCTTTACAGTTGCGAAAAAATTGCTCAGTTGCGGAACACTGACCCGAATTTGGCTCAAACTTTGCGTCAGTTGAGCGATCGAATTAATGTTGTCAGCCGCAAAAGTTAATTTGAACTGAGATGTTGCACCATTCTCAATAATCTTTTCATGGGCGGGCAGGATGCCCACCCCACAAGAAAATCTACTCTTTGTGGAACGGGCATCTTGCCCGTTCTTGAGAATGGTGCAAGATGTGAGTTTTAAGGAAGAAGGAAAGCAAAACCAGTGATTCGGACACGGATAAACAGATAGGCAACGTAGGACACGGCAATGCCGTTTCCCTACCCCCAAATAATCATGAGCACTCCATGAGAGATGTAACCATCGCCCGATTAATTGTAGGGAAACGGCACCGCGCCCTGTCCCGAGTGTGGGTAATATCAATTTCGATGCCACCAGATTTGATATTGCCTGTGGAAAAACCTGTGGAAAATTTGCCCTCCATTTGTGGAAAACTTTACTTGATCGCCCGAAACAGTTTTTGCACAAAAATGGGCGGGCGATCGACCGCAACAGCTTTTCCACAAGTTTTCCACAGGTATTTATTACCTAGAGGTGATGCCCAGCCAGCAGTTAGCTTTTTTTTCCACAGTTTCCACAGGGCGATCGATACAAAAATAATTGAATAAATTAAAAAAAACTGGTGATCCCTGCGTACCCTACACACATAGTTCGCCACGCGCGCTGACCTCAGAAACCCGGTTTCTACGAAGATTTCTCGTTTTTACAGGCAAAATTTTGCCTAGAAACCGGGTTTCTAGGCCCATGATTAACCCCTACACACAGAAAAACTGACCCGCCGGCTTTCTGTGATACGATTTGTTTCTGTTTCAAATCCGGTTAATTAACCTTCCTACCATGAAATTGGTTTGCACCCAAAGTGACCTCAACGCCAACCTCTCGTTGGTAAGTCGGGCCGTTCCCTCCCGCCCGACACATCCGGTACTAGCCAACGTGCTCTTAGTAGCGGATGAGGAAAATCAGCGGGTTAGCTTGACAGCTTTCGATCTCAGTTTGGGCATCCGTACCAGCTTCGCAGCAGAAGTGACTGGCGGCGGCAGTTTTACCATACCCGCAAAATTACTTAACGATATTGTTTCGAGACTCCCAGATGGAGAGATTACTTTAGAAGACGAAGCGGGGGACACCGTAGCATATCTCACTTGCAGTTCTGGCAGCTATCAAGTTAGAGGCATGGGCCCGGAAGAATTCCCAGAATTGCCCGCAATCGAAGCCGGAACAATCCTCAAATTGCCGCCGGAAGCCTTGATAGAAGGACTCAAAGGAACTTTATTTGCTACTAGCCCCGACGAGGCAAAACAGGTACTTGCAGGCGTGCATTTAAAGGTATTGCAAGATTGCCTGGAATTTGCAGCTACAGACGGCCACAGATTGGCAGTAGTTCAAACTGCAAATGAAAAAGCTGAAGGCGAAGAAACGCAAGAAGAATTTGAGGTGACAGTCCCCGCTAAAGCATTGCGGGAAGTAGAAAGAATGCTGGTGATGCGGCAGTGGACTGAACCTGTCACCCTGCATTTTGAACACGGTCAAGTAGTGTTTGAATGGGCAGACCAGCGGCTGACAACCCGCACCTTGGAAGGGCAGTATCCCGCATATCGCCAGTTGATTCCGCCCTCCTTTGAGCGGCAAATTACCTTAGAAAGGCGATCGTTCTTAGCAGCAGTAGAAAGAATTGCAGTGTTTGCAGACCAAAAAAATAATATTCTCAAATGCAGCATCGATGAGGAGAATCAGGAAATTACTTTGTCTGTAGATGCTAAAGATGTCGGCTGTGGCAAAGAGTCAATGCCCGCACAAATTTCTGGAGACAGTATAGATATTGCTTTCAACGTGAAATATCTGATTGATATCTTAAAAACGGCTCAATCCCCAGAAATTCAACTGCAATTAAACGGTGCTTTAGCCCCCGTAATTTTCCAGCCTTTGGGTGGAGTCAATGCTACATTCTTGGTGATGCCAGTTCAGCTTCGAGCGTAACCGATTAATAGGGGGGGGTTTTACAAACAATCTCCGCCTAAAATTGCTCGTCTAATAAACCCGCCCCCGCTTGGGCGGTAAATCCATATCGACCAGTCCCCCTGCCCTTCAAATCAATGGCAACAAAATTTCAAATTCCGTACCCGTACCGGGGGTTGAATGCAAATTCAACTTGCCTTTATGCTTTTCCGTAACAATTTGATGGGTAATTGCCAATCCCAAACCGGTACCTTTGCCGGCAGGTTTAGTAGTAAAAAATGTCTCAAAAATCCGCCGCTGAATTTCTGGCGGAATTCCCGGCCCGTTATCGGCAATTCTGATGGCTATCCAAGCGTTATTTGGATTTTTTTCGCCTGTTTCTGGGCTGAAACCGGCGTTTTGGGTGGTGCAGGATAGCTGTTTTGAATTTTGTCGATCGCCCATAACATAATTTTGAATTAATTCTGAATTCACGCAGTCTCCGTCAGAACTGTCTATTACCTCGGTTTCAATAGTAATCGAAGGCACAAAATCTTTTTCTTCTTTTACCTCTTCCAAAGCGTCGATCGCATTGCTGACGATATTCATAAATACCTGGCTCAACTGACCCGAGTAACACTTGACTAAAGGCAAATCACCATAGCTTTTAACTACTTCAATTCCGTACTTGAGACGGTTTTTCATAATTAGCAGCGTACTGTCAATACATTCATGGATGTTAGCTTGTTTCAAGTGGGTTTCGTCCATGTGAGAAAAGGTATGGAGGCTGGTAACGAGTTCGGTCAGCCTCTGTGATGAAACTTTCATGCTTTTGAGAATTTCCACCCAATCTTCTTGCAAAAAATCAAATTCTATGTGTTTTTTGAGTTGGTTAATTTTTTCGTTTTCACCGACAATGTGTTCGTAAGCAGACAGCAAGTCCATGATGTCTGTCGAATAGTTGGACAAAAAGCCTAGATTTCCGCTGATGCAGGTGACGGGATTTCTAATTTCGTGGGCGACTCCAGCTACCATCTGCCCCAAACTGGCTAGTTTTTCGGTTTGAATTAGTTGAGATTGAGTTTGCTGCCTCAGCAATTTTGTCGCTAGTTCGTGAATGTTGGATTGGGCTACTAACAGTTCGTGTACATCTAGCAAACTATAAGTTTGAGGCGACACTTGAACTACAATAGGTTCGTAAAGCAGTTCTTTCGATCGCAACAGCGACTTCCTTGCTGCATCCACGATTAAAGTATTGCTGGGAAAAATTAAACTCTCAGTTTCGGCAAAGCGGTACAAAGCCCTCACAGGTCGCTTTAAAAATAATTCTCGCCCAAAAGGACGGCTGATAAATTCTAAAAATCTCCGCCGGGAAATCATACCCGCAAATTCACCTTGATGGGTCACAATGACTCCCGGTAACAGCGGATTAGCTTCTAACATCTGAGAAATTCGCATTCCCCAATCCGTAGCTTCTACCTGAAAATCGTAAAGCGACAATTCTTTGAGAGTAGAGTCTAAACAAAGTTCTCCTAGGTCAGCCTCGGAGATGGGTGGGACTGGTCTTTCTACGCAGGAGGTATTCAACATAAATTCATCAGTACGCTTTTTTGGGGTTCTATTTGCTAGCAGACATTCAGCTACCAAAGGTCAGCAGATAAGTTGCTGAGTGCTTTGACCGGGATCATCCTGACAAACTGCTTTTTTAATTACACAAAAAACTGACTGTAGTAAATGGGATTTTACCACTTAAAGTATGAGGCAATCTTAAGTATTACCGATATAAATGCGCCCTGGCTATACCTGACTTTATTTTATACTGACTTGAGGGGTATTAACGCTTGGTTCGACTATTTAATTATTCATTAACCTGGAGTTCTCGTCTTAACCTATTTTTAATAATAAGATTACATTTTTCCCAAATATAATAAAGTCACAATAGAGGAAAATCGGAATTGCCCGATCGCCCGCCTCGCGGCCGAATGTACCCGTGGGTGCGCGTCCCTGAGTTTTAGGTCGCAAAATAACCGCGATGGTGTCCCGCCCCACAAGCTACGGCATTGGAAACTGAAGACACCGGGGGAAACGGCATTGCCGTTTCCCTACCCCACCATAATCACTTTTTTTCGATGAAATATTTAACCATCGCCCGCCGATTAATTGTAGGGAAACGACCAGGCGCGGTGTCATGACTGTGGGTAATATCAATTCCCATGCCACCGAATTAGATATCAGGCAGAAAATTTGAGTGTAATTCAAACAACTTTAACCATTCCAAATTATTTACTACCTAGCATTGATTAAATTATAAACTGTACCAATTGCAGCCCAGAAAAGGCATTATTAAATTTAAAATTTAATCATATACCAATGGTGAAAAGTAGGGACACATATATATTGTACGCCATCTCTATAGGGAAACGGTACGGCCGTGTCCTTACCAGGCTCTGCGACTTTTAATGATGGGTATAAGATAGAGGATTGGAGGAAAAAAGTTTCAACTAAATCTTAACTTAGTGCTGTGCTTTGGTATGATCGACAGGGGGTTCTGCCAAAGACGTGTAACTAAATAGCAATTTACCAGTAGGTGCTCGATGCAACCCGCCCTCACGAATCAGTTAAACAATGCTTTTACCCTTTTTCTCAGCTTGTTAGTAGAGGCAATACCTTTTCTGCTGCTGGGAGTTTTATTCTCAGGTTTGCTGCTGGGGTTTGTAGACGAACGCAAACTCGTATCGCGCATCCCGCCAAACCCGCTGCTGGCGGCTTTGATGGGCAGTTCGATCGGCTTTTTGTTTCCCGTGTGCGAGTGCGGTAACGTGCCCGTAGCCCGCAGGCTACTGATGCAGGGAGTGCCCGCACCAGCCGCGATCGGCTTTTTGCTTGCGGCCCCCACCATCAACCCCGTGGTAATTTGGGCGACTTGGACGGCATTTCGCGATCAGCCAGAAATTGTAGTTTTGCGGGTGGTATTTTCTCTAGTCACAGCCACAATTATCGGCTGGGTGTTCAGCGCCCAAAAAGACTTGCGGCCGCTGCTGCAACCCTCTGTAGCCCGCGCTATCCCCCTGCCAAAACCAGAGTTTTCCGAAAAAAAACTCGTCCAAGCTAACACTCCGCTGCTGTTGCAGTCGGGAACATTTATGCTCGGTCAGCCAGGGGGGGCGGTGCCGATCGAATCCTTGCTACAAGACGACTGGAAGCCATTACAAACAGACCAAACAGAAAAAACCTCGAAACGTTCCTCGATGTTCCACCGCGTTTCTAAAGAGCGTCTGCGTCTGCTTTTAGATACTATGGTACAGGAGTTGCGCGAATTGGGAGGAGTGTTGGTAATCGGAAGTGCGATCGCAGCCATCATTCAAGTTGGCGCCCCCCGCGAACTAATTCTCAACCTCGGCCAAGGCCCCGTTTCCTCGATTCTAGCCATGCTGCTCTTAGGCGCAGTCGTATCGATTTGTTCTACAGTAGATGCCTTTTTTGCCCTGTCTTTTGCTTCCACATTCACCAGCGGTTCGCTGTTAGCATTTCTCGTTTTCGGCCCGATGATTGACCTCAAAGGCATCGGTTTAATGCTGTCAATTTTTAAAAGTCGAGCCGTAGTTTACATCATTGTCTTGGCAGCTCAGTTAACCTTTTTAATGACCCTCGCTGTAAACTTGCATTTAGGTTAATAAATTAGCGGGAACAGAGAACTAATACCATTGTAGATTTTCGATCTTTAATTATTTGGAGCCACGACACGGAAATCGATATACAGATAGCTATTTTTTCCTTCTTCCTTGTTCCTTATTTCGTCTTTTTCTTCTTTTTTCCTTACTGCCACGTTCTAGTTTCCAATTCTCAATGACTCTTAAAAAATGAATCTTAAAAAAATTAGCCCCTGGCTGGACGCCCTAGCTATCTTAGCGTGGGGAATACTGCTTCTTAAATATTGGATCACCGGCAAATTAAGCATTCTCATTCACCCCCATTACTTTGGCTTGACTTTAGCTGGAGGAATCGGCTTAATGGTTATTGGGGGTTTAAAAACTTGGGAACTCTTAAAACTCGATCGCACCACAAAGCAATCGCGGACATCACCAGCAAATAACTCTCTCAGAATTACAGAAGTTGAACACGTGACTTTGTTTCCCCCCAGCATCGGCAGCACCTTAATGTTGAGCGTCGCATTAATAGGTTTACTAACAACGCCACGCACTTTTACCAGCCAGACAGCATTAGAACGAGGCCTCACCGAATCCCTGCCAATCACCAGACTGCAACCCCAAGAATTTCGCAATACTACAAAACCCGAACTGCGATCGCTCGTCGAATGGGTGCGGCTGTTAAATTTCAACCCCGAACCGGATACATACAGAGGTCAAAAAGTCAAAGTTCAAGGGTTTGTAATTCATCCCCCTAACCTAGCAGAACAATATATGTGGATCGGGCGTTTTATCATTACCTGCTGCGCGGCAGACGCCTATCCGATCGGGTTGCCAGTAAAATTACTTATCGGTCAAAGCCGCACCACCTTTGCCCCAGACAGTTGGCTAGAAATAGAAGGAGAAACGATCGTAGAAGAACTTCAAGGCAAGCGCAAATTAATCATTCAAGCATCCTCCCTCAAACCAATTCCTGAACCAAAAAATCCTTATGATTATTAGATGTGGAGTAAGTATCAGATTAAAATTTACCTTTATTGCGAGATGGACAGTCCAGATCCAACATCCGTATACAGATGAAGATATGGTAAAGTCAGCAATAAAAGTGGCAGCAGCATCCTGTAGGAGTTGCAAATAACAAGTTCAGCAACTACACTCGTAATTAGGAAATAAATTCTGAGTATATGTCATCAGAAAAAAAATTAGCTATCAAAGGTGCTGCCTGGACGATCGCCAGCTATGGAAGCAGTCAAATTATCCGATTTGGCAGTAACTTAATCCTGACGCGTCTGCTTTTGCCCGAATTATTTGGTCTGGTAGGTCTAGCCTACGTTTTCATCACAGGGATTAACTTATTCTCAGACATAGGTCTGGCCCCAAGCATAATCCAGAATAAGCGCGGGGAAGATCCTCAATTTCTCAACACCGCTTGGACACTGCAAGTTATTCGCAGCTTGTTCATTTTCATTTGTTTGATTATAATTGCCCAGCCCGTTGCTAGTTTTTATGAAGATCCCCGTCTTCGGTGGTTGATTCCAATAATAGGTATAAATTCCGTAATAGGAGGGTTTAAATCCACTGCCACAGCCAGCCTAGAACGCAAAATGGCAGTGAAGAAAGTAGTAATTTTTGAGTTGGGCATACAGATTGTTTCTACAACAGTGATGATTGTCTGGGCCTGGTTCGATCGCAGCATCTGGGCGATCCTCGTCGCCGGCTTTACTGCAGCTTTAATGGAGCTAGTATGGAGCCATTTTTTGATTCCCGGCAAGTCAAACCGCTTTGCTTGGGATAAAGAAGCAGCTAAAGAAATATTTTCTTATGGCAAATGGATCTTTGTGTCTACGGCTTTGTTTTTCT
Source organism: Microcoleus vaginatus PCC 9802 (assembly GCA_022701275.1). Classification (NCBI taxonomy): domain Bacteria; kingdom Bacillati; phylum Cyanobacteriota; class Cyanophyceae; order Oscillatoriales; family Microcoleaceae; genus Microcoleus; species Microcoleus vaginatus. The sequence goes on along the minus strand of CP031740.1, from coordinate 5,498,529 downwards.
TGTGTTCTCAAGCCGATAGACTCATCCTCGGGAAAATATTTACTTTAACAATGTTGGGCATTTACGGAATCGCTTTTACCCTGGGGGATATGCCACGCCAAGTCATCATCGCAATTAGTGGCCGGGTGATTTTTCCCTCAATTTCTATGCTGGCCGATTTGCCGCGGGAGGAGTTGCGCGCCAAGATACTCAACAACCGCAAGCTAATTCTAATACCATTAGCCGTAGGTTTAGCAATTTTTGTGAGCTTTGGAGATCAGTTAATTTTAATACTGTATCGGAAAGAGTATGAGGCTGCATCTTGGATGATGCCAATCTTGGCGTTAGGTATCTGGCACACCACGCTGCACAATATGATGGGTTCTTGTCTGCTAGCCGTAGGAAAGTCTCAGTACCCAGCTATGGGCAATCTGCTGACTTTTGTGAATCTATGTATAAGTATACCGCTGGGATACCACTTAAAAGGTAATTTAGGTGCCGTGATTGCTGTAGCTCTCGGCGACCTTCCTACCTATGCAGTAACTAACTACGGTTTGTGGAAAGAAGGACTAACTTGTTTTTGGCAGGATATTCAATTAACAGGGCTGTTTGTAGGGGTGCTGGCAACTCTACTTTGGTGTAGAGTCGCTTTTGGTTTGGGTCTGCCGATCGATAAAATATCACCGATGGATTTAGTTCCAATCAATCAACTGTTTCAGTAAACAAAAAGGAGATTGTCTCTATGTCAGCCGAACACAATACAAGAAGAAAAGTAATGCACTTTATCTTTTTACAAATGGCTCTCTTACAAGAAATATCGCGAGTAGCCACGAGGTATACTAAACTGATGTTTTTTTATCAAAGAAATCGCATTATAAATTTATTCAAAGAAAACGAACAGCCCGAAAAAGAACGCGCCAAAGTCTTTGCCGCTGTCGCACACATTACATCAGTTGAAGAATCTAACAATCCAGAAAAAGGCGCAGCAAAAATAGAGAGACTCAGGCACACAATAGATGGACTGTTGACGAGTTTTGCTCATTGCGACCTGACTATTACTATCCAAACTCTACCGAACAGGCACGTTACAGCCTACTTACCTGAATATCAACTTAAGTGCATTCAGATACAAGAAGGCCCTGAATGCGACCCCATGTTTGTAGAGTTTAGACTTCAGGAAGAATTTGTCGAAAGAGTAGAAAAATTTGACTGGTTTTTATTCATAGAAGATGACATTGTTTTGTACGATGCTTTCATTCTAGAAAAATTAGAAAACTTTAACCGACAAAGCGGGTATGAGAATGCTATTCTTTACCCAAACCGTTTTGAAATGTATCAAGGAACCAAGAGATACATTGATTTGACCATTGAGCCGCCAGTATGGTGGAATCAGCTATCTAGTGTAGAGATAGAAAGTGTAAAATTTGCTGAATCTAGCCATACTCATTCAGCATTTTACTGCTTGTCAAAAAGCCAGATGAAACACTGGATAAAATCAGGTCGCATCTTCAAAAATCAAGTAGTGAATGTCGGGCCTTTAGAGAGTGCAGCAACTTTTTGTCTTTTGGAATGTTTCTCCATATATAAGCCTCACCCGTCAAACTTAAACTATTTTGAGGTCAGGCATTACGATAGCAAATATTCTAAGCTATATCCCGAACCGGAATCTCCGTATACACTATCAGCGGTTAATAATTCCCACCCACCAAGCGTCAAGGATTCGTGAAAGGGAGATAAGTAGTGGTCATGATTCTTAGTAGGATGGGTACAGCGCCAGGGTTACCCCTCAACCTATTAAAGAACTAGCGATTTGAGATTTGAGATTAAATTAAAAATCTAAAATTTCAAACAGTGTTGGACGCAACTGGCACAATGGTAGGGTGCTCTACTTTCCTCAAAGCCTCTCTCGATCGAGCAATTTTTAGCTCTGAGGCATTCTAAAAGGTAAAATCTATAATTTCAAATCTCCACTCGGTTGATAGGGTTGGAAGTGCCGCATACTCCACGGATTTAAGCTTGTGAGTTTAATTCAGTCCTGGAGACACCAACACTTTCAGAAACCGAGTTTTTTACCAAGATACTTCGTTGCATTCCTTTTCGCTGGTAAAAAAAACGTTTCAGAGGGTCGGGAGTACGCCCAAGGCAGTAAAATTTAAGAGGGAAAATTTGGCAGTTAATTTTCAGCAGAAAGTAGGAGAGAAAGATTTGTGAGTATTTTTAAGAAAAAAATTAATCCTTCACCCTTCGCTAATCTGCCATTCAAACAGCCGATCGACCGCACGGCCATCTTCCTCATGCTAGTGCTGAGCGTCTTAATCGGACTGCTGCTGCTGAGCGGCGATCGCACAGCACCCAGAGTGCGAGAATTTACCTGGGAAAACAAACAAATCGGCGCCGAAGATACCGGCTTTATCCTCACATTCTTTCGGCCGATGAACCAGTCCACCGTTGAGGAAAACTTAAAGCTAGAACCCCCCCTCCCCGGTAAATTTAGTTGGGCGGGAAGACGCATGGCTTACACCCTCCAAGATCCAGCACCCTACGGCGTTACCTACACAGTAAAACTCGCAGGAGCAACGGACAAGTATTTCGGAGACAACAACGAAAATAAAGGAACGCCAATGCAACCGTTTAGCAGTTCCTTTCGCAGCCGCGATCGAGCTTTTGCTTACATCGGTGTCCAAGGCGAAACAGAAAGCAGATTAATGCTAGTCAATCTCACCAGCAGCGAATCGAAACCGATAGCGCTGACTCCCAAAGATTTAGTCGTTACCGATTTTAAACCGTATCCCGACAGCGATCGCATTTTATTCTCCGCCACAGATCGATCAATCGCCCGTACTCGCGGCACTCTAAATCAAGAACTATTCACAGTCACCACCGGCCTCAACCCCCAATCGGGCTCAGGAACTCAACAAAAATACCCAGCGGGTAGAATCGACAAAATCTTAGACTCCAAAGATTACCAAAACCTCAAATTCGACCTCTCAGCCGACGGAAAAATCATAGTTGTCCAGCGCGTCAACCGCAGCAATCCCGGCGATTTCAGTCCTTGGATTTTAGAAGAAAAAGTGCCACCCCGACCATTGGAAAATGAACAAGGCGGAGATTTTATGATTCGCCCCGACAGCAAATCCATGGTAATATCTCAAAAACAAGGATTAGCGATCGTCCCCCTCAAACCGGAAGCAGACCCAGTAGAATTTTTGCCAAAATACGAACAAGTATTGGGCATGGCCCGCGACAACTCTGCCGCCGCCTATGTTAAATACAACAGCGACTTTACTCGATCGCTTTTCATCTTAGATAACCAAGGTGTAGAACAAGAAATATTGCGTATTCCCGGCAGCATTATGGCCGTTTATTTCGACCCCCGCAAAAGCGAAGACAACCAAGTTCAGCGTCTCTACTGTTTGTTAGCCCAACGCCTCAAAACAGAAAGCTACAAAGAACAGCCTTTCATCGCCACCATCGACCTCAAAAAAGAGGGTGCTCGTTTGGTAGGAACCATCAAACCGCTGCTGATTTTGCCCAACCAATTAGATACCCAAATCAGTTTATCTCCCGACGGACTGGCATTAATTTTCGACCAATCAGTCACAGCAGCAACTCCCTCAGCAGCAGACAGTCCCCGCAACGATAGTGGACAGTCGATCGCCACCAGCCGCCTCTGGCTGCTACCCTTAGTAGAAATACCTGCAGAGGGTTCTCCCGCCAAACTACAGCCAGAAGAACTTCCCTTTGCCGGCTATCACCCCCGCTGGCTCCCCTAAATCGATTTGAGATTTGAGATTTGAGATTTGAGATTGACCGATATGGGTAAATATCAATAGGGTAAGGTGCGCCCATAAACACCAAGCGTTGAAATGTGCGCGGTGCACACCCTACTTTTACTAAATTGATTGGAGATTTGAGATTTGAGATTTGAAATTGAGTGGATACTAAGCCATACTGGTAAATATTACAAACTTTTGAAACCAACTCACCAGCCTGCAATTCCACATCTAAAACCTCAAACCTAAAATCTAAAATTCGCATGACTCCCGAAGAAATTAGCAATACCCTTAAAGACTTATTTGGTGACAGTGTTGAGATGCCGGCTGCTACTTCTTGGCAAGTAGAAACCCCCTATTTTCGCCTGTTAGTCCTCCTTTCAGAAGACGGGACTTGGCTGCGGATTTTGCTGCCGATCGCCGATGCCCAGGAAGCTCAACCATTTTTTGATAAACTCCTAGAAGCTAACTTTGACACCACCCTGGAAACTCGCTACGCCTTACATCAAAACGTTTTGTGGGGAGTATTTCAGCACAGTTGTGCCACACTCGCGGCCGCAGATTTCTCGGCCGCCGTCGCCAGAGTGCTGGCTTTGCAAGAGCGAGGTTTATCCGACTTTTTCGGCGGTTTGATAGAAAGCCGCATCCGTCAAATCATCAAAGCTGCGAAGGCGCAGGGACAGTCTGTGGAAACTACCCTTCAGACTTTAGACCGTTTCTACGCAGAGGGGTTGATGGGTGAAATGGAACTAGGGCGAGAGTCTAGCGAAAAGACTCTCGCCGCTTGGCGGTATCAGCTAGAACGCCTCTGGCCGGAGGTGGAACCCTAAGACGATTTGAGATGGCAGATGGCCGATGGCCGATGGCCGATGGCAGATTGCAAAAAACCGACTACCATCGAGGTTGGAAGTTGCCTAAAGTTGCATTTCTTTTGAGTGGTATAGCAACCGCCAATACGGTTAGAACGTTCTTAATTGCACAAACCCTTGCGGAACATTGCTTCTTCCTTCTCTGCTAGATAACTAAAGCCTCCCATCCGTTACATTCGGTTACATCCGAAGAAAGCGAATCCGTGGCCGAACTTCTTTCTGCTGTACAATCTGCCGATTGTTGCCTGGACCCCTGTCTTGACGGTACAGTTGGAGCCTCAAGCCCCTTGGACGATGGCTAATCCGGGCCCTCCAACCCTCGAAGGATGCCCGTATATTCACTGATAACCCGCTCGCGGTTCTCCAATTCCCTTCTATCACTAGAAAAATGGTATAATTTATCACAATAATTAGTTATAAATATTAAAAATTTTCGGAAAACACCCGATCGCAGGTATATGATGGTAAAAAGTTTAAAGCGCCTACTCCGTAAGTTCCACAAAAGCTTCGATCGTTTAATATTGAGTTAGAAACAAAATCTTTAGCAGACAATGCTACTGCGATCGGGTTTTCCCATCGGGTGCTGTTGTAATTTCACAAATTAGCAACTACCCGCTACCCATTACCCGTTACGAATTAATAGCAACTTAAGTTGTTCATGAATACAATTTTTAACAGGGGTTTCCTCGATGTTTGCTGTGCGTGAGACTAGCTCGGAGTTATCAGTGTTGCATATAGCTGAGATTTGTAGTTGGAACATCTCCTTAGAATCAACTCTCCTAGACCTGCCGCTCTACAACTGCCAAATTGAATTAACTCAACAGGCAAAAGAAGTAGCCCAGGCTTTTGAAGACAATTCCATGCTTCCCGGCGTCATTTTGACAGAGCGGGGTAATTTTGTCGGCATAATATCCAGGCGTCTCTTTTTTGAAAAAGTTAACCGCCGCTACGGATTAGAAATGTTTTTTAAGCGACCAATAGAGGTATTATACAAGTTTTCCAAGCCAGATCCGCTGATCCTTCCAGGCAGTAAATTAATAGTAGAAGCCGCACAGGAATCGCTTTACAGATCCGCAGAATTAATTTACGAACCTGTAGTAGTGGAAGTAGCACCTCAGAGCTACAAACTATTAGACGTACACCAATTAATGGTCGCTCAATCAAGAATCCACGAATTAACAAATAAGTTACTCCACAAACAAACCCAAGCCAAACTCATCCAAACAGAAAAAATGGCGAGTTTGGGGAGGATTGTAGCAGAAGTCGCTCACGAAATCAGAAATCCGCTGAACTGTATTTGGGGAAATTTAACTTTTCTGCTGTCCTATTTTGAACACCTGCTTCAGCTCATGTCGGTTTATGAAGAAGAATATTCGGCGCCGTGTCCCCGAATTGAAGCCCTTAAAAAAGAAATTGAATTTGATTTTTTACAAGAAGATTTGCCTATCACCTTAGAAGGGATGGAGTTGGGAGCCTCGCAATTGCTAAAAATAGTTAACGGGCTGCACCACTTCTCTCACATGGACGAGACAAAACCAGTGGAGACAGACATTCACGAATGCGTGGAGATGACGCTGTTAATTTTGAAAAACCGCTTTAAAAACAGCATAGAAGTGGTTAAAAATTACGGCGAACTGCCGCTAGTTAGCGGCTACTCCGGTCAGTTGAGTCAGGTGTTTTTGAATTTGTTAGTTAATGCTCTAGACGCCCTGACAGAGTACGCAGCCGATCAAGAAATACACACCCCGTGCCGGGAAAACTGGCAGCCCCAAATCGAAATTACCACTAAAGTGATAGAAACCGAACACGGCAAGCGGGTGGCAATTTGCATTGCCGATAACGGGCCCGGCATTCCTCCAGAAAATCACCAGCAGATATTTGACACCTTTTTTACCACTAAACCAGCAGGCAAAGGCAGCGGTATGGGGCTGGCTATCTGCAATCAAATCGTCACAGAAAAGCACGGCGGCCAACTGAAATTGCGATCGCAACCAGGTAAGAACACTGAATTTGAAATTCTCCTGCCCATAGTTCCCAAAACATGATTAACTCAAGAATATTCTCGGTTGTTCCCTCCTGCGGTGAAATGATAGGGTAGCTTAGTAGTAGGTTCTCAAATTCACTTTCCCAGCGTTTCGGCAACTAAAAGTTCCAGTGGCAAATAAATTCAGTTCCAAACTCATTGGCCCTTCAGTCTCCGAAGGCAGCCATCAAGACCTTTCCCTAGAGTCTACGCTCTGGGATTTGCCCCTGTATGACTTTCAGGTTAAATCGAGCTGCTTGGCTGTGGCAGTTGCCGAAATGTTTGAACAGCATCCCCTAGTGCCGGGAGTCGTGTTGATGGAAGCAGGAGAGTTTGCTGGCATGATATCTCGCAGGCAACTGCTGGAATATTTGCTCAAACCCCAAGGCCCCGAGCTATTTTTGCACCTACCGCTAAAAGTTCTCTACAGTTACGCTCGCCTCGAAATATTATTGGTTCCAGAGAGTACAACCATTTTGGCAGCCGCTCCACAAGCTCTGCGTCGATCGCCCGAATTGCAGTCAGAACCAATCGTCGTCCAAATAGACTCCCAATCTTACCGACTCTTAGACCCTAACGCACTAAACATCGCGTACTGGCAAATTCGTGGCATAGAAACTCAAGTCCGCTACGAAAGAGCCCAAACTCAAATGATTCAAAGCGAAAAAATGGCTAGTTTGGGGCGTTTAGTCAACGGAGTAGCCCACGAAATTTTAGATCCGGTAGGCTTTATCTGGGGGAATTTAACCTACGTAAGCGACTACAGCAAAAACTTGATGGAGTTGCTCTCAGTTTACGACGCATACTGTACTGAGCCCCCGCCGGAAATAGCAAGGCTCAAGGAAGAGATCGACTATGACTTTTTGCAAAACGATTTCCTCCGAACTGTTGCCAGTATCAAATCGGGAGCAGAACGTTTGAGCAAGTTGGCAACCAGTTTGCAAAACTTCTGCCACATCGACGATATTTATCCCAAACCGACCGACTTGCACGCCAACATAGATAGCATACTTTTGCTGCTCAAAAGTCGTTTGACCCGGGAAATTAAAGTAGTGAAAAACTACGGCTACCTGCCGCCAGTGCCCTGCTATGCAGGGCAACTAAACCAAGTATTTATGAATATCTTGACCAATGCTATTCATACATTAATTAATGAAGCAGTCGGTCAAGAATTGGCGAAAGAGTTCAAAGGTGGAGGACTCAGAGACGCCGATCGCCAGCCTAAAATTGAAATCACAACTCAAGTCTGCTGTCCCGAACCTGCGCCGGATTTAGACAAACTTCATCTTCGCTGGGTTTCGATTTGCATAGCAGATAACGGGCCAGGAATGTCCCCTAGCAAGTACAAAAAAATCATAGAATCATTCTCTACGGAAAAACGCGCCCTCAAAGAAACCAGTTTAGCAGTTAGCTATCAAATAGTGACGGGCAAACACGGCGGTGCATTCAGAATGCGATCCGAGTTAGGCAGAGGCACTGAATTTGAAATTTTGTTACCCTTAGCTTAAAGAAGGAAGAGGGAAGTTCGGCAACGGATTCTGTAACGGATGTAACGGATTTAACGGATCTCAGGAAGAAGGAAGTTCGGCAACGGATTCTGTAACGGATGTAACGAATGTAACGGATGTCAGCTAGAGGGAAGAAGTTACAGTGTATTCCTGATTTATGAAGTATAGGACACGGAAATGCCGTCTCCCTACCGATTATCTGTACTGCACTCAACTGAAAACTGCTGTAACTGTCAACAGTCAACCGTCAACCATTATCTAATTGACTGCCGCACATTTTACAAAATCTAGCATTAGCATCGTGTACAGACCAACCGCAACCTTTACAAACAGCTTCTCCGTGATTAGCACTTTTAACTAATTGTTTAATCAAATCCCCCAATTGCCAAGGAATCAGAGCAATTCCTGTCAAAATCATCAAAATAGTCAGAAAACGACCGGATTCCGAAATCGGAGTAACATCGCCAAATCCCACCGTCGTCATCGTGACAACCGAGAAATAAACCGCATCCAAAAAAGTCCCAAAACCTTCGGGATTTGCCGGATGTTCGACTTGATAAATCAAACCAGAATAAACAAAAATTATTGCCAGCAAAGTAAACAAAATCCGAGCAAAAATAACCCCATCTTCGCTGCTGATGCGGAAAATAGAAATTTTTAATTCCAGAAAACGGATGAGTCGGAGAATTCTAAACCAGCGAAAAATTCGGATAAAACTAACGTTGACAAATCCCAGCAAAAATGGTAATATTGCCAGCAAATCAATAATTGAAAAAAAACTAAAAATAAATTTAACTCGATTTTCTGCACACCACAGCCGCAATAAATACTCAACTACAAAAACGATTAAAAGAACAGTATCGAGAGTTTGGAAATTAATTCTAACAGGCCCCGAAAGCGGGTAAGTTTCGGCGATGAAGCTGGCGGAAGATAAAAGAATGAGTCCGGTAAGAGTTAAATTGACGGTTCTGCCAATTGGGGTTTCGATGTCTTCGAGATAAAATCCAATTTGCGCTCGGGTTAACATAGATAAGATAATTAATACCATTTCTCAGGTAAGGGAATTATCGCACATGAGCATCGAATTAACTAAGGGTGAAAGATTCAATCTTTCTAAAGAAACTCCTAATTTCAGTAAAATTGCGATCGCCCTGGGGTGGCAAGTCAGCCAGACAGCCCAAAACTGCGACATTGACGCATCTGTTTTTATGTTAGCCGCGGACGGTCGCATTCCCGATGAAAAGTATTTTGTATTTTACAACAATCTGACATCACCGGACGGTGCGGTGCGACATTCAGGAGACAGCCGGAATGGACAAATTGAGGGAGATGATGAGACGGTTTATCTAGATTTGAGTAAAATTAATTCGGCGATTCAGGAAATTGTGTTTGTGGTGACTATGCACGACGGACAGGAAAAAAATCAAAGTTTTAGTCAAGTTGAAAATGCTTTTATCCGGCTTTACAATTCGGAGACTCTTAGCGAATTGGTTCGGTACAATTTAAATCAGATATTTTCGCAAGAAACGGCTTTAGAATTTGGACGGTTGTATAAGAAGAATGGCGAATGGAGGTTTCAGGCCGTAGGACAGGGATATAATGCTGGGTTGCAAAGTTTTGTAGACAAGTATTATGTTGAAAATGCGGTTGAGAAAGGCTCCAAGGTTAGTGAGAAGGTTGATGATGCTGAGGTTTTGAGGCAGTTTAGCGATCGGGTGGACAGGCTATTGCGCGAAGAGGCGATCGAGGAGACACCGATTCCAGTATCTAGCGAAGCGGTAGAACAGCCGGCTGCTACTCCTGTAAATGCGGATACTGTAGAATCTGATGCTGACAAAATAACTGATCATTCTAGTCACAAAAGTCAAGAAGCCGCTGTTACTGCTGATGAATTTTGGAAACGGTATGAAGAAGGAGAACGCGACTTTACAGGGATTAACCTAGCAGGAGTGGATCTAAGTGGCAAAACTCTCGACTCTAATGTCAGTCTAAGTCAAGCAAACCTGAGCAGTGCCAATTTAGCAAATGCCAAGTTGATTCAAGTAAATTTGATTGGATCTAACTTGCAAGGCGCAAATTTGAACTCAACCAACTTGCAAAGTGCTGATTTGATTGAAGCTAACTTAAGTGGGGCTAACTTAACTAAGGCAATCTTGTATTATGCAAGACTAATCCACGCAAATTTGAGTCAAGCCAACTTAAGTGAAGCAAAGTTAGATAAGGCAAACTTGACTACAGCAAACCTCAGTAGAGCTAACTTAACTCAGGCAAGTCTAGGTAGTGCTAACCTGACAGGAGCCGATTTAAGCCAATCAAAGGTAACTAAAGTCAACCTTAGTGGTGCAAACCTCAGTGGTGTTAACTTAACAGGGGTAAGTTTGACTGGGGTAAACCTTCAAGGAGTTAACCTTAGTGGCATGAATTTGAGTGGGGTAAATTTGACTGGCACAAATCTAAGTTATGCCAAGTTGATTGGGATTAACTTAAGTGGAGCAAGTTTGAGTGGGGCAAACTGTGTAGGTGCTAACTTGGATGGTGCTAACCTCACTGGAGTAAATTTGATTGGGGTAAACTTACAGAGCGTTAATCTGAGCGCGCAAAACTTGAGTGCGTTTAATCTCTCTGGGGTTAACCTACATTCTGCAAACTTAAGTGAAGCAGACTTACATTCTGCAAACTTGTGTGGGGCAAATTTGAGCTATGCAAACTTAGAGAAAACTAACCTGAAGGAAGCTAAACTGGTTGGAGCCAATCTGGACAATGCAAAACTCGCAGGTGCAATTATGCCAGATGGGACAATTCACGAATGAATTCGAGCGCAAATATTAAACAGCAAGGTGGGCAATGTATTGGTGTGAATTTAACGCTGTTTCCCGAAGTCCGGCAGGGGTTTCAACCCCTGCCTCATAGCTCAAGTCCTCTCAAGAGGACTGAATAACTCATACCAAATCCTGCTTTATTCTTTAGTCCGCGTAGGCGGACTTTGTTTGTGTAGTAGTGGTTTTAACCGCTGGCAAGGCCGAGCCTACAAATAGAGTATGATTAGTGTGAAATGTCAAATACATAGATTTTCGATGAATGAATTAGACACAGAAATCATAGAATCGACCCTCAGATGGATGACCGAGTTTGTCGAGTTCCCGCATCCAGTTTTCAGCGATTTACCGATTTGTCCCTTCACTAAAAAAGCACGCTTGGCAAATCAAATTTTATTCAAAATCGAGCCTTTTTCAGCGCTGACTGAGTTCGATCGCGATTGTGCCATAATGAAATCGATTGATGAATTTTACAATTCGGAATTTGAAATAATGGTAGTAATTAATCCCGAAAAAACAGCAATTACTGCGCCAGAAACTAAAGAATTGATAGACAAACTGAATAATCAGATTTCAGAGTTGGGCTTGCTGGCTTTTCACGTCCATCCCGAAGAAGATTTTAATATTGACGGGCTTCATACTAGGAGGATGCCCTATCCGGGCTTCACTGTTCAAGTAAATTCTAAGCTGAAGCCAGCTTCCGATTCTTTAGAGAAAACTGAATATTACAAAAATTGGACTGCCGAACAACTAAAATATTTGGGGATTCCGAGAAATTGACGATCGCCCGCCCTCCCCGCGCATCTCTCAGCCATTACAATAAACTCAGCAAAAAATCTTTACACATAAGAACTCATGCAGCTCAAGTCAACAACCCGCCATATTCGCATATACACCGCCATCCTCGAAGATAACGAACTCGTACCCAGCAATGACCTTTTGACGCTCGATATTGACCCAGATAACGAACTTAACTGGAACGACGAGTCAGTCAAACAGGTACAGGCCAAATTCGACCAACTCGTAGACGCATACGAGGGCCAAGATTTGACCGAGTACAACCTCCGCCGTATCGGTTCGGACTTGGAACACTTGGTACGATCGCTCCTACAAAAAGGCCAAATCAGCTACAACCTCAACGGCCGCGCTGTTAACTACAGCATGGGATTGCCTCAAGTTGATTCCAAAGTTCACCTGTAAGGGTGATCGGGCGATCGGCATTTATGTCAACTTAAGATTGAAACCCATAATAAATGTCGCTTGTAGCTGAGTTTTGATCCCTCCTACTGCTCTTAATCAGGGGAGTACGGGGGGAAAAGAGGGTTCTGTTTCGTCTCTCGCTTTGGGGATTGAGGGGGATTTAGACTTGGATACCGAGGAAAGGTGGAGATGGGGAGAATTGGGAAAATCTGCTTTTATTCTTCTTCCTGCTTCTTCCTGCTTCTTTCTGACTCCTGACTCCCGGCTTCTTCGTTCTTCCGACGGTCATCGGACTTCTCCCCCGCCTCCCCAGCATCAACCGGAGAATGTGGAACGCGATCGCGTTCCAAAAACTGTTTAACTGCAACCTGGCGGTTGGTCATAAACTGACCCCAAGCGCCGGGAAACAGCCCATCCAAGGTTTCCACCAGCGCCCAAACCTCAAGATTCATCACTTTGTAATAAAAACTGTGAGAATGTTGAATGCTAGTGAGTATTTCGTCTATTTCCACTGCAGGCAGTAGCTTCGGATCGGGCAACTTCTTGGGAAAGGCGCTGGGTTCCTGTGGGGGCATGGTTAAATACTCAACAGCTTGCAGAGGCCGGTCAGTCGATTTTAGATTTTAGATTTTAGATTTTAGACTGATTCCACAGATGAATCTGGGGGCTTGAACTAATATCTAATTTTTTTTGCTCTCCACGACTACTGTCGGGGGCTTGCATCGGTCAGTAGATGTGAGATGTGAGATTGTAGATTTTATACTTTAGATGGATTCCACAGATGAATCTGGGGGCTTTTATCCGTCTTTGGGTCAGGTTAAATTTAACTTTACTTGCGAAACTCGGGAACGAGGTAATGAACACCCTTGACGAGAAAACCGAGAATTGATATTTATTTATACCTGTCGGGTCAGGTGATTTCTACCTAGCTGCATCATACCATTATAGTTAGTCTAAAATTTCAATTCCCTTGAGTGCTGCGATTTCTTCGGAAATGGCCACTATCAGGAATATGCTGAAAACAGCGTGATTTCAAGCCGAGGACTTGGGCATAGCGCGATCGTCTAACTCTGAAAGCTCCTAGCAAAATTCATCGGTGGGTTAACAAAATGGTAGACTATTTGTGTCAGTACAAGACATTAAAACCTACCCCTGGACTGGGGGAAAGTCACGCCTAAAACATTGTCAGGAGATATCACTACGCACACAACAGTGGAAACGTGGTGAGCCCGGGAACCTGAAAAATCAGGATATTAGGACTGCGAAGTCTTAAGAATCTCCGTCTGTTGAGAAAGCGGGGGTGTCAAATAATCGCCACGTATCAACCCGTCGAGGTTCAATCGCTAAAATAGTTCAGATCAGCACGCTTGCCCAAAGGCGTCAGGAACCCTTATGCAAAACTCTGTGGCAAAACACTACTTATGGGCTTTAGGTGAAGGGATCAAAGGGTGTAAGCCAGGCGATCTGATCGCTGGTCGCTACTTGGTCAAGCGCGATCGACTTCTTGTCGATACTCAACCCGAACACTTGCCGGAACTGCCCGAAGAGATTCCGAGTGTTGTCACTCCTTATCTGAGACTGTTTGCCTATCAGTTGCACGTACCTCAAGTATACGGCCTGGTATCGTCCAAGATGAGCAAGCTCTCGGGAGATATCTGGCTGCTGGAAAACGGGCCTATTTTGAAGGTGACGGAATCTTTAATGCCGGAATTGGCGGATTCCTGGAAAGGCGCCGCAGCGATGCGCCAGCTCAATTGGCTGTGGCAAATGGCCCAGTTGTGGCAGCCGTGTATCGCTCAGGGCGTGGCTTCGACGCTGCTGACTCCGGAACTGCTACGGGTGGAAGGGCAATTAGTGCGGTTTCTGGAATTGCAGCCCGATCGCAAACCGCCTCATTTGTCGCAGTTGGGCAAATTGTGGCAGCAGTGGCTCGAAGATGCTCACCCGGCTATTGCCAATTTTTTGAGGCAACTTTGCCAGCAAATGGTTGCTGGTCAAGTGCGCCACGGCGAACAACTGATGAGCCAGTTGGATAAAGCTCTGGCAAAGTGCGGCAAATTGTACGATCGTCACGTTGAAATTGCCACGGGCACGGATGTAGGCAGATCCCGGGCTCACAACGAAGATGCTTGCTATCCGCCCAGCGGTACGCTGTTCGCAGGAAACCCGGGTGCGGAAGCTTGCGCGATCGTCTGCGACGGTATCGGCGGACAAGACGGCGGCGAAGTCGCTTCGGAAGAAGCAATTGGTGTGCTGCGCGACAAGTTGCAGCAAATGCCCCTGCATCAGGCTAATTGGGACCCGTTGAGCCTGACTTCCAAGCTGGAACGGGCGGCTTGTGCTGCTAACGACAAGATAGCCAGTCGCAACGACAGCGAACACCGCCAAGGCCGCCAGCGGATGGGAACTACCCTAGTTATGGGTTTAGCCCACATTCACGAACTCTACGTCGCCCACGTCGGAGACAGTCGCGCTTACTGGATTACCCGCACCGGCTGCTATCAAGTTACTCTCGATGATAATGTGGCTTGCCGCGAGGTGCGTTTGGGCTTCTCTCTCTACCGGGATGCTTTGGAACAAGTGGCCGCCGGAGCTCTGATTCAAGCTTTGGGGATTACTTCGTCCAACACTTTGCACCCGACTGTGCAGCGTTTTCCGGTGGATGAAGACTGCGTTTTGCTGCTGTGTTCCGACGGTTTGAGTGATAAAGACCGGGTTGAGGAATGTTGGGAAGCGGAGATTTTGCCAATTCTCGACGGTAGCATTAATTTGGCTAAGGCGCGCGATCGGCTGATTGAGATTGCTAATACTAGAAACGGTCACGATAACGTCACTGTTGCTTTAATTCACTGTCAAGCACATTTGAGGGAAGACGGCAATACTTTGACAGAACTGTCTGTCCCACCTTTAGATACGCCGATCGAACTAATTTCCGACAGCGAGGATATGCCAACGGATTTGACCGGTATCACAACCTTTGGCCGTGGGAATTCTGAAGGAAAAACGCAGTTGTTACAGCCGGAAAAAAGCAAAAGCCCATTTTCGCTGCTGCTGAAAATTTTATTTTTATTAGGCTTGGGAGGTGTATTTGCTTATTTTTTCATCCCTCCGGTGGGTCGGGCGATCGATACTGCCGGGGAGTCGATTTTTGGGAAACGCGGTTTAATTAATCCTGGAAGCACGCCAGAAAAAGCTGTTGAATCTGTACCTTCTCCGGTCAAATCTTTAGAAATCGGCTCGTTTATAGAGATTAAAAGTTCTGGGGCTGGGGAAGTGGAAAAAGAGGGCGATCGCTTGGATTTGCGAGTCGCAATGGGTGAGTTGACTGTCAAAGGAACAGTCCCACCCGGCAGCGTTTTACAGGTGACAAACAAACAGCTTACGCCTCAAGGCAATTGGCTGGAATTGAAAGTTTGTTCGATTCCTGAAATAGTGCGATCGAACTCTCCCAAACCCGAGCCAAATAAAGATTTTTCTACAGTTTCAAAACCCGCACTGACTCCATCTGCCGCTGTGGCAACTCCGTCGCCTTCGCCGGCAGTTAAGCCAACAGTTGAAGTAGAAAGCGCCAAGCTGCAACCGGGGGAAATCGGATGGATTCAAGAACAAGCTGGCGTTTCTAAAGTAGTCTCTAACCTAGCCTTAAACCCCACTCAAAAGGGAAAATGCGTTGATGCTGACTCAAATCCCAATGCTAATTAAACTGTTAATGCTTGAGTAGGTTGAGCAAAATTGATAAAGTTTAGTCTAAAGGAAAATGCAGATTCCTAAACAAAACTAATATTAACGGGTACAATTGCAGGTCAAGGAGCTGAAAAATTTTTAACCTAATTTCTTAGAGACTTCTGCCAGTTTAGTCACCATTTGGGATACGGCTTTGTCAACGGCCTCGCTCAAAAGTGAGTCTTCATTGCTATTGCTGGAATTGCCGCCCATACCCCTAACGGAAACATTAGAAGCGCTTTGAGCCGCTTCTCCTACTGCTTTCGCAGTGGCAATCATATCTCCCGAATCTGTACCGATTAACCGCACGTCTATTTGAACGGTAGCTTTGGTTTTTTGTGAACCGGCGCCGATTCCAATGAAACTGCCGCCGCCGGATTGTTTGTCGATATTAAACTTGGTAATGGTGCCGATGAGTACGGCGTCAACTCCTAATTGTTTGCCAATTTCGGCTGCTGTGCCGGCATCTATCGCGCCGCTGCGATTTTGCTGTTTGAGCACTTGTTCGAGTTTGCTACGATCGACTACTGTATAAGTGCCATTGTTGACGAGTTCGTTGATTAGCAGTTCGCTGATGCCTTTGGCAGCGCCGACTCCCCTGTAGGAAGTGTAATAACTGTTGGTGGTGCCGTAGTCGAAGTCCATGACGACGAGGCATTTTTTGGCAGTTGCTTGGGCGAGTTGGGTTGCGGGTTGGGTGGTGGCTGGTGTAGCGATCGCATTGACTCAAACGCCTGCTAGCATTAGGGTAGCGAGGGAAATGCTGGTTTTCCTGCCAAAAAATCTAATATCTCTGTACTGTAACGGTGGCCACAACCGCACAGCCATCCAAAATTCCTTTTACGCCCCAGCTTCCATAAAACCCATCAGCCAATTAGCCATTGTCGCCCTGCGAGTCTGTCGGGGCCCAAATTCCCCAATTTTATAGCCTTTAAACCCCAATTTTTCCTTCAGCAACTGCTTGTTTTCTGGAGGAGTCGATCGAGTCAATTTCACCGTCGCCGGCCTAGAATCGATAAAATCGGGCGGTTCCGGGTACTCTTGACGCCACTCGGGTGCAACACCTGCACTGTTCCACTTGCCAGTCTCGGCATCGCAGCGGTAGCCCAGATACTGCCAAACTAATCGGTTGACAGCAGCATCGTCTATCTCTTCGTTGAGGATAGCCCAAATAGTTTCGTTATTCAGCGGTGGTAATTCAGACATGAGCGCGATCGAATCGAAAATAAAAAAAGTTTAACTCACATTAGATAACATTATCAGGAACGGGTACGCGAGCCCGTTCCACAAACAATCATAGGAATTTGTTTGTGGGGTGGGCAAGCGAGTCCGCGCAAAATGCCACCTCACAAAAAATCAATTATTCAAAATTCCGTCTTTCTCGGCCATCGACAGCATTAAGTCAATCACGCGGCTAGAATAACCCCACTCGTTGTCGTACCAAGAAACGACTTTGAAAAACTTAGAATTCAGTTCAATTCCCGCACCTGCATCGAAAATGCTCGATCGCGCGTCGCCCTGAAAATCTGTCGAAACCACCGCATCCTCAGTATATCCAAGAATGTTTTTGAGTTCCCCCTCCGAAGCTTTTTTCATGGCCTCGCAAATTTCTTTATAGCTAGTTTCCTTCGCCGTTTTGAAAGTAAGGTCAACCACAGACACGTCGGGAGTTGGCACCCGCAAAGCCATTCCCGTCAATTTTCCTTTCAATTCTGGCAACACCAAAGTAACAGCTTTCGCTGCACCGGTCGAAGATGGAATAATATTTTGAGCCGCACCGCGTCCTCCCCGCCAATCTTTTTGGCTTGGGCCGTCTACAGTTGGTTGAGTGGCTGTCATTGCGTGAACTGTCGTCATTAAACCTTCTTCCAAACCGAAGTTATCGTTGATAACTTTGGCAATTGGTGCTAAACAATTCGTCGTACAGCTAGCATTAGAAACAACAGTATCTTTTGCCTGGTCAAATTTGTGGTGGTTGACGCCTACTAGATATGTTGGTACTTTTTCCGGATCTTTTGTCGGTGCTGAAAGTATTACTCGTTTTGCTCCTGCCGTCAAGTGTTTGGATGCGCCTTCAAAATCTGTAAACAATCCGGTAGATTCTACAACATAATCGGCGCCGGATTTACCCCAGGGCAATTCGGCAGGATTTCTAATCGCTGTACAGGGGATAAAATGTCCGTCAACGATAATCCCGTCTGGTTTGCTTTCAACTTCGCCGTCGTAAATGCCGTGGGTGGAGTCGTATTTGAAAAGATAAGCCAGGTTTTCTGGCGAAACTAAGTCGTTAATGCCGACAAATTCGATGTTGGGGTTTTTGATGCCGGCACGCATGACTAGCCGTCCGATGCGACCAAATCCGTTGATGCCAACTTTTAATGCAGCCATGTTTAAACTCCTATTGAAAATATCGTTAGTCGATCGGGCGATCGCCTGTGGTGGCTTAGAATTTACCACGCTAATGGATTTTGGCAACTGATTCTTTTCTATCTCTTAATAATTCTGAATTCTGCCGCCGGGAAGCGCAATTAATCCTGAAATGACCGCTGGCTAATGGCTGATGCCTGATGATTATAAACTGGTAAAAGTGCTATAATAGACAGAAATTATTTTCAAAATCGCCTTTTTTTAATCACGCTAAAGTAATTAGAAAAAACTTAGGCCAAAGCAAAAACGCAGTGGCATTCTCACCAGCGGCTGTCCGGGCCCGAAGCCTAGGATTCAAGTCGCAGATACGCGCAAAGACACGGCAATGCCGTGTCCTTACACATATGGCGTACAATCTATATGCAGCTCTACTTTTGGGAAGCGGTATAATCACCAATCACTAAGGACTAATGACTACCCGACGCACCTAGTAATTAGCAATTCCACCGCATCGGAAATAAAACACGACCCACCAAATTTATTGAGCACTGGTCTAATGTTTTCTGCAACTGCTGATACTTGAGCTGGTGAACAAAAAGCAAGCACATAAATGTTATCCAGTGCCGTCATTGATGAACCACGAGAAACGTGATCCCTGGTGCTTTTTCCAGCGACATCACGAATCACCGAATAACCGGGTACGCCAGCTTTGTCTAAACCGTCTAAAATCTTGCCTAGTTCCACTGAGTGGGCTATGATTTCTACTCTTTTGACTGACTCCATCATCTCACCTCCAAAACATATTGATTCCGTATAGATACATGGGGATGCCTACAATGATATTAAAGGGAAATGTCACTGCTAAGGCAGTTGAAATGTAAAGGCTTGGATTCGCTTCGGGAACAGTTAGGCGCATGGCTGCTGGTACTGCTATATAAGAAGCACTCGCGCACAATACGGCAAACAGCAAAGTGTCTCCCTGTGGCATTCCGATTAATTTCGCTATTAGCAAAGCAATTACTGCGTTGACTATCGGAATTAGGATTGCAAAGCCGATCAGAAAAATTCCTGCTTCTTGCAAATCTTTAATTCTGCTAGCAGCAACCAGCCCCATGTCTAGCAAGAAAAAAGTCAAAACTCCGTAAAATAAGTCTTGAGTAAACGGACTCATAACTTCCCAACCATGTTCTCCTGTCAGTATTCCCATAATTAGGCTGCCAATCAGCAGAAAAACTGAACTGTTTAAGAATGCTTCTTGTAGCACTTCTGGCCAAACTATTTCGCGTTTTCCTTCTTCCCCGCCAAATACACTGACTAGAATGAGACCGACTATAATTGCTGGGGATTCCATTAATGCTAGCGCGGCTACCATGTAACCGTCAAAGTCGATCCCCTGTGCTGTGAGGAAGGAGGTTGCGGTGATAAATGTGACGGCGCTGATGGAACCATAGGTAGCTGCGATCGCGGCGGCATTGTAGGAGTCGAGTTTGATTCTCAGTATGAAAAAAGTATAAATTGGTACTAGCATTGACATCAGCATCGCTGCCAAAATTGTCAGGGCGACTTGCTGGTCAATTCCGCTTCTGGACAGTTCGACGCCGCCTTTAAATCCGATCGCAAACAGCAGGTACAGCGAAAACAGTTTGGGGATGGGCGCTGGAATTTCTAAATCAGATTTGAGAAAAATTGCCAGCATTCCCATGAAAAAAGCTAATATTGGGGGATTTAAGATATTTGACGCTACTAAACTCAAATCCACGATAGGTAACTCCCATTTCTTGCGTTTTTGATATTACTTCCCCAGTAATTGTGGCACGAGAATGGATCAATAGACCGATCAAACTTTGGACGCGAAAGCTCGATCGGGCTAAATACCGCTAAATACGGCAAAGGCGCACAGTACGCACCCTACAACGAAGGTTTGCACTGGGCACCTGCAGGCTAAGTATTTTGGTTTAACTAAGCAACTGCCAAATAAGACTCTAGGGCTTCGGAACCACCGATCAACTTGCCGTCGATAAATACTTGCGGCACAGTTGTAGCCCCAGTCATAGCCCGGAGCGATTTGGTTGTGATCTCCCGACCCAAGACGATTTCTTCATAATCCAAGCCCTTTTGACTCAGCATTCCCTTAGCCTTAGCGCAGAAGGGACAGCCCATTTTTGTAAACAGCGAAATTAGCTTCGGCTTGGTTGCTGCGGAGTTGATGTAGTTGAGCATGGTGTCGGCATCGGACACTTTGAAAGGGTCTCCTGGTTCCTGTGGCTCAATAAACATTTTTTCAACCACGCCATCTTTTACCAGCATCGAATAACGCCAAGACCGCTTCCCAAAGCCTAAATCTGTTTTGTCTACCAGCATTCCCATGCCTTGGGTAAATTCGCCGTTACCGTCGGGAATTAACGTCAGATTGTCTGATTCTTGGTTTTTTGCCCATTCGTTCATCACAAAGGTGTCGTTGACGGAAATACAAACGATATCATCTACGCCGTTTTCTTTGAAAACTTTGGCCAATTCGTTGTAACCGGGGAGGTGTGTTGACGAACAAGTGGGAGTAAAAGCTCCCGGCAGCGAGAAGACTACTACGGTTTTACCTGCAAATATATCATCCGTGGTGACATCGACCCACTCATTGTCTTTGCGAGTGCGAAAGGTGACTTTGGGTACTCTTTGACCTTCTTGGTTCGTCAGCATGATTTTAAATTCTTGGGTACTTGGGTTCAATTCCTTTGCTTACTTTAGCGTACTCATAACGAGTATGACTTGTCAAGGGTAGGCGGGTTTTTTTTAGTCAGTTGTCAGTTGACGGTTCTCAGTTAGCTGGTGAGTGTTGACGGTTCTCAGTTGACTGTGGTGAGCTTTCCAGTCAACACTCAACAGCTTTCCAGTCAACAGTCAACAGCTAACCATGCCCAATGCCCAATGCCCAATGCCCAATGCCCAATTACCAATCAAACTTGGTCCCCAAATACTCCTCTAGCTGCTGATTGTAAGGTCGAAAATAATCCCTCAACCAATCCCGAACCGATTGATTGACCGGCTGGTAAGAACCGGGATTAGCATTTTGGTAGTCAGACAATTGATATTCTGGCAAATCTAAGAATTCTAAAACTTGCTTGACTGTTGTCGCCGCATCTGCATAAAAATCTTCGCTTTTCAAAATTAACAACTGTTCTTGGGGAAAGAAAGCCCGCCAGTTTTTTATAAATTCTATGTACCTACCGCGAGCTAAATAATTTCCTGGTTCCTCGCCTATGATGTATTCTGGATTTTGACTCAATCGTTCAATTTCATCGCTAATTACTCGATCGAGCGATCGCGCTTCCCAATTTAAGCCCGTCAAGCGGTAAAATTGAGAAATCGCCCGATCGACCGGATTTCGCAAAAGTACAATCAGTTTAGCCTCTGGAAACAGGCTGTAGAGACGTTCCGGTGCTTCCCGAGAATCAAAATAGCTGGGACTTGCTTCACCAGTCAAAAATTGCTCTCCCGGAGGCATTGGCGGAAAATGAGCCAAATACCAATCAATCCCTCTCTCAAAGTGCCACGAGAAAAAATCCATCTCCTTTTTAATCGGAGTCAAAATTTGCGGGTGTTGGGCTAAATAAGTATAAAGAGAAGTGGTGCCGCACCGCTGAGAACCAATAATTATAAAGTTAGGAAATTGGACTGGTTTTAAGTTCCAATTTTGTAGAACAGGCATCTTGCCTGTATCTGCTTGTAGAACAGGCATCTTGCCTGTTCTATTACTTATAATAGATGCAAAACTTTGTTTAAAACTGACAGTTCGATAAAACTCAATCGCCTCGGGAATTTTACCTTGCCTCGTCAAAGCTTCTCCCAAATTCAGATAAGGCCAAAAAGCCTCCGGTTTAGCTGCAACAACTTCGCGGCACAAGTTCTCAACTTCATCTAGCTTGTTTTGCCTAACAAAAACTTCCCACAAATTGTAATAAAACCACCAAGGAAGATCGGGATTTATTTCTATTGCTTGGAAAAAGGCCGCCGCGGCTTCCTCCCAATATTTTTGGTGGCTCAAAACCGCACCTAAATTGTAATAAGACCAGCAATCATCTGGTTTTTGGGCGACAGTTGCGCGAGATGAGGCTAATGCGCGCTCCTCTTCGAGGGCAACGCTTACGCACTTTTCTTGGTGCTGCAACAACTCCTCTAATTCCGCTGACCGTTCTGCACAACTCGACCTATTTGTCAATAGCCATTTGTAAAAAATAATTGCGCTTTTTGGGCGATCGTACTTGGCTAAATTCTTTCCTAACTGCAAATAAAACTCCCAATTTTCCGGTGTAATTTGCAATTGAGATTGTTCTAACACTAAATTTAAATCCGACTCTGTTTGTCCGAGAGCATATCCCAACTTATCGTAAATTCCCGGCAAATTTCCGTCAATTTCAATAGCTTTTAAATACATAGGGATAGCTTCATCCCACTGCTTTATTTTAGTTAAAGCGTCACCTAAATTGCAAAAAGACCAAGCAAAATCCGAATTGAGTGCAATCTCGCAGCGGTAAGCAGCAGCAGCTTCTTCCCATTGCCGAAGTTTCAGCAAAGCATCGCCCAAATTGTGATAAGACCATGAAAAATCGGGATTTAACTCAACCGCTTTTTTGTAAGCAGCGACAGCTTCCTCGCATTTTTCAAGTTTCAGCAAAACATCGCCCAAACTGTGATAAGACCAAGAAAAATTTGGATTTAATTCAATAGCTTTTTTGTAAGCAGCAACAGCCTCATCAAAGCGACCGATTTCTTGCAGAGAATTACCCAAATTGTGGTAGTCATTATCCATGCAAAACTCCTGCCATAGCTAGTAATTTTTCCAGCGAGTTCAAATCCAACTGCATATCTTTATGTAAAGGTTTGGTCTGAGCTCCATCATCAACCAAATCACCAATTAAATAGT
Organism: Microcoleus vaginatus PCC 9802; assembly: GCA_022701275.1. Lineage (NCBI taxonomy): Bacteria > Bacillati > Cyanobacteriota > Cyanophyceae > Oscillatoriales > Microcoleaceae > Microcoleus > Microcoleus vaginatus. The sequence continues at coordinate 5,475,353 of CP031740.1, read as the reverse complement.
AATGTTCCAAACCGCACAAATTGCTAATCATCCAATAACAATGCGGCACGTAAAGGGGAGAAAAAATCTCAATTACCTTAGTTCCCGGACTGCAAAAAACTAGATTTGTCAGCCCCCCTCCGTGGGGTGCGACAACTACTTTAGCAGCAGCCAAACACGATGCTTGTTCCGCTATCGACATCGTTTCCAACTTGACACTGCGGAACCCTAATTTTTCTAAGTATTTAATTACCTCTTCATCATTGACGATTCGCCGATAGGATGCTTGTTGTCGGCTGATATAAATGCGCTCTGAATAGTCTGTATTTATTGGCGGTTGTTCATTTAAAAATGTCTGTTTGAGATATTCACACTTCCATTTAGAAACCGCCCCCGATCCGTCATAAGATATTGACGGAACTATTAATTTATCGGCGGTAATGTGTAAATTACAGCGACTTTCTAAAAGTTTATCTTGAGAAATTCCTAAAGTATCTAAAGTTTCTGCTTGATAGGAAGAATCCGAGGCATTGACAACAAACTTATCTATAGTTTCTATAAATCCGCTCCGCTGTAAAAGGTCAAATCGCGTAATCACATCAAACATCCAATGAAAATAAGCTGCTCCACCCCAGCGAGCAGATAAAAAAGCTACATTTCCATCGACGTGTTCAGCGGGAGGCAATTTGTCGGAAGTGATTACCAATTCCGCACAACCCATTGAAATATCAGCAACAAGTTTATTGTCTGAAGTAATCACGGCGGTAGTCACAACATCTGCCCAAGCTCGTCCGTTTGGCAAGACGGCAACAAAAGCTTTTCTGGAATGACTTTGATGTTCCCAAAATCTGCGGCTGCTGTCGATTGTTTTGGAATCAGATAAATTGATTTGACTCGCAGGATGGATGTCAATGCAGGTGAGGTTAGGATTTGATTCTGCTGCAACGGTCAAATCTTCTGTAAACGCACAGTATTTTTCGAGAATACTTAAGGGTAAATTTTGATTACTGCATTTTGCCCGATCGCTCTCATCGCCTTCTCCTTGTTGTTCCAGAGCATAACCTATATTATCGTAAGCTTCAAACAAATCGGGTTTAATTTGCAGGGCTTGAACTAAATTAGTGATTGCAGGTTCCCACTGCTGTTTTGCAATTAAACTCAAACCCAATCCTTCGTAACACCAACAAGATTTTGGATCGAGATTGATACCTTTTTCGTAAATGGCGATCGCCCTTTCCAATTCCCCTTGATTCCGCAGTGCATCACCCAACTTTTTGTACAGCCAACTATGCTCATGTTCTAGCTCAATAGCACGACCAAAAGCAACTGCTGCTTCGGGCCAATTTTCTTGGAATTCCAGAACTTCCCCCAAACTATTGTACAACCAACAATCATCAGGATTTAATTCAATAGCTTTGCGGTAAGCCTCCGTCGCGTCCTCCCAATTTTCCAGTGCAACCCAAGCCTTACCTAATCTCTCGTAAGACCAACAAAAATCGGGATTTAGTTCAACTAACTTGCGGTAAGCAACAGCAGCTTCCTCCCACTCAGAAAGCTCCATCAGCACATCGCCTAAATTGTTGTAAGTCCAACAAAAATCGGGATTTAACTCAATAGCTTTGCGGTAAGCAGCAGTGGCTTCGTCGTATTCCTCAAGCGCCTGTAAAGTTTCCCCCAAAAAGTGGTAAGCCCAACTAAAATTAGGGTTTAGTTCGATCGCCCGTTGGTAAGCGGCCCGAGCTTCGTCAAACAGTTCTTTCTCTTGCAGAGCTTTACCCAACTTGTGGTAAGTTAAGTAGTTGCCCGACTTAATTTTAATAGCTGTTTGATAGCGGGCGCTCGCCTCATCCAAATAACCCGTATTGGCCGCAATATCCCCTAACTTTTCCCAACCCAGAGACAACAGAGTTTGCTCTTCGCCCAAACTTTGATTGCCAATTTTTTTGACAATCAGTTGATAGCCTTTATGTACAACTTCTAACTGGCTTCCAAACATCTCCAAAAAAACATCTATCCCAATTTTAGTATCGTGCTCCGGGCTGTCGGGAAACGTAAACTCGTAATCATCAAAAATCATCAACCCCCCAACTTTCACTAACCTCCAAGATAAAATCGCATCTTGCAGAGCACTGGTGGGTTTATGACAGCCGTCAATGTAAGCAACCTCGTAATATTCCGAAGCCAAATTAATTAACAACTCTTGAGAGTAACCTTCTAATTCAATTACCCGCTCTGCTGCTCCCGTTTTAACAATATTGCCCTTAAAATGTTCTTGGAAATACAAATCAATACAAGTAATCTTTGCCGTCGGATGAGTTAAAATATTATCCAGCAGCCAGCAAGCCGACATTCCTTGAAAACTGCCGATTTCCACTACTTGAAATTCCGGAATTCCGGTAAATTCATGCAAATGCCGTTGCCAAATAGGAATATTGTGGGTAAACCAATCTTGGGTAAATTGATAATCTTTCGCTGCACACTCAGGCCAACCCCTCAATTCGCTCGCTTTTTGGTGGCAAATAATTGCTTCTTCTAATTCCCCTAATTGCGGTAAAATATTTCCTAAATCGTTGTAAGGCTTAGAATTGGTCGGCTCGATTTCTATTTGGTGGCGGTAAGCGGCAATTTGTGCGTATAACTCCTGTTGTTTCGCCCGCACCTTATCCAGTTGGGCGACAACTTCCGCAGCATTGGGTTCAATTTGCAGTGCCATGCTATAAAATACGATCGCACCTTCCAACTGCTTCTGTTTTGCTAAACTATTTCCTAAATTTATATAAAACTCCGCTCCATCTAACTCAATTCCCAGCAAGTTCTGGTAAATTTTCCCGCTTGCAAGTACCTCAATAGCTTGACAGTAAGTTGCGATTGTGCTGTCTAAACCCGATTCGCTGCGCTTCCGCAAAACATATCCCAACCTCTGATTGATTCCCGTCAAATTCGGCTCAATCTGAACCGCGTGCAGGAAAGCAGCCACAGCTTCATCCCAGGATTTTTCGCAGGTGAAGGCAATTCCCAAATTGACATAAAACCAAGGAATATTTGGATTTATTTCAATAGCTTTGCGGTAGCAACTAATAGCTTCCTGCCACATTTGTTTTTGAGCAAAAGCGTCCCCTAAGCAATTGTATGCCCAGTAGGAATTATCATTAATTTCCAGAGTCTGACGGTAACATTTAATGGCTGCATCAAAGTCGCGTTTTTGCGCGAAAACATTACCTAAACCCACGTAAGCACGAGCGTAGTTGGGATTGAGTTCGAGGCTTTTGTTGTAACAGGCGATCGCCCGATCGAATTCTCCTCGCTCCGCCCAAGTTTTACCCAAACTGTGGTAAGATTCAAACGAATTTGGATTGATGGCAATAGCTTGTCGGTAATTGGCGATCGCCTCATCCCATCGCTTTTGGCCAATCAGCATTTCCCCCAAATTGTGATAAGCTTTTGCCAGGGTTGGGTTTAACTTAATTGCCCGCGAATAACACTCAATAGCGCGATCGAACTTTCCCAATTCAACCAAACTATTTCCCAGAGTTACGTGCTCCTCAGCAGTTGCCCAATTCGGGTCTATATTAAAAGCTTGATACCAACAGTCTGCCGCCTCTTCTTGCTTCTCCAACTGCGTCCAAACTCTCGCCAACTGCCGATAAGCAGCAGCAAAATTCGGTGCTAGCGAAATTGCTTTTTCACAATTAGCGATCGCCTTTCCCCACTGTTTCCCCTGAGAATACAAAATGCCGAGATTAGCATAAACTTCCGGCAAATTTGGATTACGATCAATTGCCGCTTCATACCACTGCTTAGCTTGCTCGATTTCACCTCGAACCTGCATCACCTTTCCCAGCGTCTGGCAAGCTGCCGCCAAATTCGGTTCAATTTTCAACGCTGACTCGCAAGCAGCAACTGCCTCATTCAACTTTCCTTCGGCTAAATAAACTTCTGCTTGCCGACTCAAATCAACCGCTGCCTTTTCCATCTTCTCAATCGAGGGCATAATTAAACTTGCTCCAGACACCAACTAACCCAAACCCACCACCTCAACCATCTTTTTCAGCGAACTCAAGTTCACTAAAATATCTTCAGTCAGCGAATTCTGATACATCAACTGTCTAATAGGATAGCATTCAAAAGCCTCGCCCGTTAAAAAGTAATGTTCCAACTGCAAATATTGACTGATTCCCCAGTAATAATGGCTGATATAGTGAGGCGACACCAACTCAATTACTTTAGTTCCCTGGCTACAAAAAATTGTATTTGTCAAGCCACTACCGTGGGCAGCCACTATCACCTCAGCGTGGTAAAAATGAGCAATTTGCTCTGCCAAAGACAGGGACTCAGGTAAAATAGAAACAAAGCCAAACTTCTCCAAAACCTCAACCACATCTTCCTCATTCAAAACTCGTCGATATCTTGCTTTGCTGCGGCTGATATAAATGCGTTTTGGATAGCTCGAACTAGGTAGAATTCCCTTGAGAAACTCCCGCCTCAAAAAATCCATCCCCCACCCAGAAGGCCAGCCCAAATATCCCGCAAAAGAAGGTACAATCAACTCGGTTGCTTGTATGTGAGGCAAGCGATCGCTCTCCAAGACTTTTTCTTCAGGAATGCCCAAAATTCTCAGACTTTCCCGCTGAAATTGGTGCTGACAACTATTCACCAAAAACCAATCAATTTCCGCCAAATCCCTACCGCTGTGCCGCAGCAATTCTATCCTCGGCAAAACATCAACCATCCAGTGAAAATAGACATTTCCCGACAAACCCGAAAGCACGGCCACCCTGCCGTCAATTTGCTTGAGAGACGGGAAGGATTCTAACTTAAACACGCTGTGTTTTCTAACATCATGCTTTTCGCATCCAGGTAAAAACCCCGGATAATCTCTCGACACATCAGCCAACAAATAATTGTCAGGAGTAATTACAGCTATCGCCTTGCAAATCAGCCAATAATTTTCCTGCGGAACACTCCAAACTCGCCCGTTGGGAATTGCGGCCACAAAAGTCTTTGGCTGCGCCACAGGTATCGGTTGCGAGTTGGACAAACGGCAAACTCCCCAACCCAAATGCACAGGATCGAACCACTTAGAAAGTCGCTGCAAACACAGCCCGCAAGTTAAGCCGGCACACTCGGAATTTGCCAATTTGGAATTGGCGATCGCAAATTGGGAATTCGGAATATTTTCTGCACTTGCTTTTTGTGGAGATTTCCAAAATAATTCCACATAATTATCAGCATCCAAATTAGCATTAACCAGCCAATCCCAACTCGATAAATAAATTCCGTGAGGAGGTTTTAGAGAATTGTGAGCGGGCGAGATAAAACTCTCTTTTTTCCACTGTTTCTGCTCCCCATACCCGTGTACTTGCAGATCTAAAACCTTTTGATAATAATCAATCGCCCGTTCCCAGCGCCCCTGTTTTTCCAGCAGTTTTGCCAACTCAAAATAAACCTGGGGTAAAGCAGGTTGAATCGTCAAAGCCATGCGGTAAACTGCAATTGCTGCACTGAACCGCTTTTCCTGAGCTAAGGAATTTCCCAGCCGCCAGTAAATCTCTGCATTCTGTGGCTGAATTTGCAAAGCTTTTTGATAATAAGCGGCGGCAGATTCATGTCCGCCGTACTCTGTTAAAGCATTTCCCAAATGCAAGTAAATTTCGGCTAAATTATCGCAAATTTCAGCAATTGGTAATTGGGCATTGGGCATTGGGCATGGGGCATTGGGCATGGATAATTTTTCCTGCTTCCCTCTTCCCTGTTGTGGAGAATTTATCGGTGTATCCGTGTCAAAATCCGTGTCGTGCCTTCCCTCGGACTTCTTCCCTGTTCTTTCAACATCAGACTCATGCTCGATAATTAATCCGTGTATCCCTGTCAAAATTGGTGTGGTGTCTTCTCTGTTCCTTCCAGTTAGTGCTGTGAGAAATCGATCGCACGCAGCGATCGCCCTTGACAATTCATCATCTTCTACCGCCGCAACTCTGCGACTGTCTCCCAAGCGGCAGTAAGCCTCAACAAAATCAGGCTTCAGAGCTATTGCCCGCTCAAAATAAGGCATGGCTTCAGCAATTTTGCCCAAAACCATCAAAGAAAACCCGGCGTCTGTATAGCCCGAAATATAGTCGGAATTGATCTCGATCGCGCGATCGAAACAAGCAACCGCCGCCGAATGTTCCCCCTGTAATTGCCACGCTTTCCCCAAATTGTAGTGAGCCAAAACCATGTCCGGCTCCAACTCAATAGCTGTGAGGTAAGATGCGATCGCCCTTTCCGGACTTTTGTCCAGCAAGGCTTGACCCAAATTATTGTGCAGTGTCGCCCAATCCGGCTTAATCTCCATCGCCCGCTGGTAAACCTCGATCGCCTCAGCAGCCCGATCGTCCTTGAGCAAAATCACACCCAGATTGCTGTAAGCTTCCACGTAATCCGGCTTCAGAGCAATCACCTGTCGGTAGGTATCCATTGCCGCTTCGAGCTGACTATTTTCATCTAAAACCACAGCCAGATTGTAGAAAGCATCCAGATAATCCGGTTTTTTGGCGATCGCATTTCGGTAACAGTCGATCGCCCCCAACAAATTACCCTGCTTGTGAAAAATATTTCCCAAGTTATAATGAACTTCCGCCCAATCTGGTTTCAAATCCAGAGCTTGTCGGTAGTGAAAAACCGCCTCATCCAGCCACGAATAGTCGCTGTAAAGTTGACCCAAATAAGCATGAGCCAGAAAAAACTGCGGCGAAATCTCCAAAGCTTGCACAAAAGCGTCTCTTGCCGCCGTCGGATCGCCTTGAGCTTCGAGAATTTCGCCTAAAGTCGTGTAAGCCGAGGGCGAAAACGGTTGAAGTTCGATCGCCCTTTTGCAACAATCGATCGCCTCAGTTAACTTACCCCGGTTCAAATAAATTTGCGCTTGCCGGATATATTCTTCAGTGCTCATTGCTAGCCAGCAGTTGCGGTTTCTTTACCGCTTCAGTAAAACCTAGAAATTCTAATTTAAAAACTTTGTATTTATATTTTGCCTGATCGGGCGATCAATTAATTTTATCAATAACTGTCGATCGATTTTTTTTAACTGCCCCTGCTTCAGTTCCTGCATTGAATATTTCAACCTCACCCCGCTTGTGGCAGAGTGAGGTTGAAATCCTTTAAAACTACCGGTTTTGTGAGAACAGCCCCGAATCTTATCCGGTGCTGCCCCACAACAGCCAGTTGTTTTAGAACAACTCGAAGTTGTTCGAGGTAATTGTCAGGCCAGGCTGCAACTGAGCAATAGTTAGCACGCCGCTGGTGCCGTTGAAGAACAACTTACCGCTTGTTGGGTCGTAGACTAACTTGTTGCTCGTGGCTGTTCCTGGAGTACCTTCGTTGAAATTAGAAACGACGACAAACTCGCTTGCCTCGAAGCTGCTGCCCAAACCAGAGAACACACCACCCTGCTTCAAGCGGATCTTATCTTCACCTGGGGCAAAGTCAGTGATCGTGTCTAGCCCATAATCGCCACCGCTGGAGAAGAAGAAGAACGTATCGCTGCCAGCACCGCCGGTCAGGACATCAGCGCCTCTGTCGCCAGAGATAAAGTCATTGCCACCGCCACCATTGACAGTATCGTTTTCTTTACCGCCGTATACAGTGTCGTTGCCGTCGCCGCCATCGACAATATCGTTGCCTTGGCCACCGTAGACTGTATCGCTGCCCGATCCGCCGAGTACGGTGTCGTTGCCTCTGTCGCCAGAAACCAAGTCATTGCCATCACCACCGTCGACGAGATCATCGCCTTTACCGGCAAATATCCGATCGTCGCCGCTGCCACCAGCGACCACATCGTTGCCCGAACCAGAAGCGATGATATCGTTGCCGTCGCCGCCACCGACACTGTCATTTTGGCCACCGGACAAAATGACGTCGTTGCCAGCGCCACCGGCGATGACATCTGGGGCCCCAAAAGTCAGGATGATGTCATCCCCGGAGCTGCCGTTCAACCTGTTAGCGGTCTGGATGCCGATAATGTTTGAACCACCGCCACCTCCAGGTAGTGAACTTGCTGGTTGTGTTGGATTAGTTACCTGTGTCATTTACACTCCTCCTAAAAGATCAATCATTTTTCTACAATACACTTTTCCCTCCAAAGGGATTCAATAAATGAAACCGGACATCGGTTGAGACCCTAATTGACCCGGCTGCTATAAGCTGTCATGTAATTTAAATTGTCAGCAGCGAGCCTCGGAGCGCGAGTAGAATCCTGTATTCGTTGAGCAGCAAATATCGGTTGTTTCCTGCTTTTGACTCTCGACTCCACCACTGCCTCCTCTAACACGAAAATATTCCCGTTAAACGTTTGCGAGTTTACCATAATGACCGTCGGCGTGGCTAGTCATTATTAAAACAATAGCCGGAAGATACACAGAGACCATTTTTAATCTGAGTATGCTCTCAAGATTGAGAACTTGCACCGGGCCCTTGGCACTGTCGATCGCCGGATAGTTCGATCGCCCGCAATGGGGCTGGAACTGAGCTGCGATTTCTTTTGAGTACACTATAGTTGACCTGACTTTTGATTTTTGCTAATAGTTCCCCAGAAATCAAAATTTTTTAGCTGGCTTTCAAAGCAAGCCCGTGCACGCTGGAGGTCGCATTCAATCAAAAGTGCCTCCCAACACAGTCCCGGACGGGCTTTTTAGCCTCCTCACCTTGATGTTTCCAGCCAAATCCCTGACGCTCAACGCAGGATTTTGGCTAAAAAACCCAGTTTTTCAACCACAATCCCTCATTTCAACCATGATCCACATCCATCCGGACAATCAGACAAGGCAGCGCTCGTCTTTTGGTGAAGTTGGGATGAACGGTGGGCCGGTAGATTTGTGACGATACTGTCACTAGATTTTTAGATTTGAGATTTTAGATTTAGTCCAGAGATAAATTTGGGAACTGGAACTAGGATATAAAATTTTGGGCTGCTGGCGAATCCTGCCCCAGTTATGGGTTGGCGCAATTGTAGTTATGAATAATTTACCTGTTGATAATGGTGAAGCCAGCAGTTTTTTGATTGCATCTATCGGAGCCAAGGTAAAATTCTTACCTCCATACTCGCCGGATTTATTTCCGATAGAGTTGTAGTGGGCCAAAATCAAAGCGATTTTCCGTTCTGAAGCCTATCCACCTTCAAATGTTCTTGATGAAGCGATTACTAAAGCTGTTAATGCTTTTACTCATGAAAATGCTTGGCCATCCTTTCATCACTCTGGTCTCTTTTGAGAACTAATTAAATAGTTAATTTTTGTGGTACATTCGATGGCTAATACCTGTGAGTTAAAATATTAAGTTTTTAGCCAAGAGTTGTTTACTAATTGTTGTTAAATTCGAGCTGATCATTAACGATTAGCAATTTTCATGAAATTTGGTTCCTCATTCATTCAGAGAAAATCGCTACTATTTATTCCTAGCGGTGTGCTGCTAGTTGCGCTGTTGAGCCGTTGGAAGTGCTCTGGCTATCGTACCTGTAGATTTGAGCGTCACTCTCGAAAATATAATTGATGGAAGTAGCTGCATAGTAGGTCAGCGCTAGCAGCGACAATAGATTAAGAACTCTATAAATTGGTTTCTCAGATACTTCGTTCATTTTGACTCCTACTTTTTATGCAAATAACGAATTTGGATACCGTGACGGCAGTTTTTTTTTAGATGTTCCCAAACATCTCGCACCTCTAAAAATTTAGCGGGCTCGCGTTATACACTCCTGATGCCCGATCGCCTAAAATAAGTCGTACTTGAGATTTGAAACAGTTTTTGTTGCCTATTTCATATTGCAGTCTCTGCCTTGAATAGTCTATCTAACTGCGGTAAGAGTTAGGCAATTGGGGGATAAACGAACTCTACAATTTTCTGTTTAGAGCTGCTACGATTTGAAGAGAAGACTCTGGAAAAGGTTACAGACCCAAGAGCGTAGCTGTTTTTCAACGCCTAGCCAGGATTTTCCCACATTCGATTAATGGTACGCCGTGGCCGGAAGTAATAAAAATTCTTAAGTTAGTCAGCGGAAGGCGAAAATATGTCTGAAGTTATATTTTTGCAAGCAACAAGCCCTGTTACATTACATATTAATTTTGAGCTTGGTTGAGGTGGTCGATATTTTTTGAATAAAAAAATGTTGCTGTGGCTGTCCGAGAATTTGGATCTGACAATTTTGACTGAGCCCCACCCTTAAATCACGATGTGACAGAAGAAAAGTAGGCATCAGTAGATTGGAGACTTCGGCGTGAGACGTTCGGCTAGCGCTCAGTCAATCTCGCTCAGTTGAACGATTTGAGATTTGAGATTTATTCCACAGATGAATCTGAGAGCTTGAACAAGATCCTAAAATTTTGGGCTGCTGCCGGCTCCTGTCGGAAACTTGTATCCGTTTGTGGGCGGGGTCAAAAAGCCGAAGGCAGAATTTGATATCGGTAAAAAAATACTGTTTTAGGATTCAGAATTTTTATTGAATTCTACCTTCTAGCTGCATTTTTTTTACAAGGAAACAAGCTCATTTACTCGCTGCCAGGAGCGATGCCTGCCGAATAATTTAGGACGAGATAACCAACTATGTTGAAGCCAGTTACTTCCACAATTTATTATAATTCTTGATCGCACTGAGCTGTTTTTACAACAGACTTTTTGCTGGTAATTTGCAAAAGGGATAGGGGCACAACAACAGGCCAAAACAGAGGCCCCATTATTAAGGCTATCCAAGATATCACGTCTTTTTTAGATGTCGCTGTATCATTCCAAAAACTTTTGAACCAAACAAGAAAAACGATTAAGGCAATCGAAAAGTAGCTAATCATTATCATTTTTTTACCTGCCTGCCTATAGATGAGATAGAAGTATTTATAATTATTGTATCTCAGGCCGTGGCTCGCAGATCGCAACTTTATGCCCTGAGCTGCAAGCTGCAAGTGTCTAAAACCCAAAGTTTCACAGCTCTCCGAGTCCAGACCTGCGATGTAGAGCGGACTTACTCCCGCTGCGCGGCGGTCTTGGGAACTCAAAGCCTTGCTTTCAGTGCTTTTCGAGGTTTTGTCAAACCTTGAGGCTACCACCCCAATCATAGCTTATGCGATCGAGGTCTTTGGTTTACTGTGATTTAACTCACGTATACTCGGAGATTTCGGTCACAAATCGAGCCAAGAACGATCACACAGCTTACCCGACTGCAATCACCCTACTCTTTTCTCAAATGTTCGATATTATAATAGTCGAGTTCAACGAGATTTCATGCAAGCTCTGACTTTAAAATCTGATCGCGCGATCGCTGAACTGTTCTATCAAGTCACTCATTCAGGCAATCTGACTCGCACTGAAAGCCACGGACTGCGCGAACTCTGCCAAAGCGCTCTCAGCGAAGACGCCCGAGATGCAGTCAACCGCCTGCTGCACGCCATCCGCCGCGGATGGGTCAGGATTTCCGATTAGTCCCCTCACACAAGAAGTTGAGATCAGTATTTCTACTTTCTCTCCTGTCAAGCTTTGCCAACAATAAGATTTTCATGAGTAGGTCGCTCCATTAACCCTCTCCAAAAAAAATTGTACTGCGATCGAAAAGCTCGACCCGGTTTCTTGAAGAAGCCGGGATTTTTGATTTGAAGCAGTCAGTCGATTTTAGATTTTAGATTTTAGATTTTAGATTTTAGATGGACTTCACATATGAATCTGGGAGCTTGAACTAGGGCCTAAAATTTGGGGCTGCTGGGGGCTCCTATCGAAAACTTGTATCTGTCTTTGGGCGGGTCATTAAGTATATACACGGAAAAAAGACCACACCAAGAAACTAGGTAAATGTAGGTAAAAGCGGGCTTATAAACACGCTAAAAGTTTTACGTTGAATTAAGCCGAGCGATTTGGCTAGCAGTCCTTAGTAATCTCTTGATAGATAAATATTAATTTATTTGTCACCGTTTCTTAACCAAAAGTAGAGATGTGGGGGTTGCCAGAAGCGAGGAATCGGGACGGGGTTTGTGTTTCAAGTAGCAGGGCTATCGAGGAAATATCCGATCGCCTAGTTCGGCTGACACAAATCACTCATCAAGAGCCAATCGATCACATTTACTTCCGTAGTTGAATCACATAAATTTTGGAAAAATCAGTCAATACTGTCAAAAGTGAGTTCAAAAAAAAAACACATGATGACAACCCAAACGCTTTTACCTCAATTTACTATTGCAGAGCTAGTCTTTCAGGTATATCACTCCGGTCTGCTGACTCCCACTCACCGACAACAACTCCAGACAGCGCTCTTAAATGACTGTCTTACCGAAGAAGATCAAATAGCCATCAACCGCTTGCTCCACGCCGTTCGCCGGGGCTGGCTGAAGGTTGTAGATTAAATTATCGCCAATTTTTTTGGCCACTCTCTTTAAATGAACTGTCAGTCAATTTTGGATTTTAGACTTCCGCAAGCGCTCAGTCGAACCGTGGAGTCCCGCTCACTCTAACAATTTGAGATTTTAGATTTACTCCACAGATGAATCTGGGAGGTTGAACAAGACTCTAAAATTTTTGCCTCTCCACAACAGGAGTCCGGGGCTTCTCTCGATTTTTGGGCGCATGAGATTAACGCAGAATTAAATCCCCTTAAAAAAATCAGGCATTAGCCTAAATGTAGGGTGCGCCACCAGCACCCTGCGGTTTTAACTTCTATTTGGCCAGCTTATTTACTCACAGATGTTGCCGTCAGGCATCATCGCCTCTCTCAGATTCGCTTCATTCAAATTTGTCCCGCGCAAAGAAGCTTGATGTAAGTTTGCTCCCCGGAGATTTGCTCCCTTAAGGGAAACTCCGCTCAAATCTGCTTGATGGAGATTTGCACAGCTCAAGTTAGCTCCGCTCAAATCGGCTCCCTTCAAATCCGCTTTTTCCAGATTTGCTTCCGTCAAATTTGCCCAGCTCAGATTTGCTTGAGTTAAGTTAGCACGGCTAAGGTCAGCTTGTGTTAAGTTCGCGTCGGTTAAATTTGCTTTACTGAGGTTGATTCCGCAAAGTTTTACTTCTGTCAAGTTTGCACCTTGCAAGTTAGCGTTAACTGCATAAACTTGAATCAAAATTGCCCCCTGAAGGTTTGCATCTCTCATGTCTGCACCCCTGAGACTCGCCCCCGTTAAATCGGCCCCGCTGAACACGACACTCCGCAAAATGGCTCCGCTCAAGTTCGCTCCCACTGCGTCGCATTCGCCAAAATTAGCGGACATGAGGTTGGCTTGGGAGAGGTTGGCTTGGCTGATATCTGCTTGATACAGATTAGCTCTGTAGAGGGTGAGGCCGATCGAATTTGCACCTTTTAAATTAGCGTGACTCAGGTCAATATCGCGCAAGTTTGTCCTTGACATATTGACCCCGGTCAGGTCTACTTTGTGAAAAACCCGTTCTCCGGCTGCATAGCGTCTGAGAAGTTCCTCTGCATCCATGTCATTTTCCCCAAAATATTTAATAATACCTTTGATATTTCAATAATATTAGGAATGAGCGACCTTTACGTTTCTTGGCCTGAGTACCATCTAAAAATTGAGGATTTGGCTGTAAAAATTGATGAATCTCAGTGGAAATTCGATCGCATTGTCTGTCTGGCGAGGGGAGGGCTGCGGGTTGGGGATACTCTGTCGCGGATTTTCGACAAACCTCTGGCGATTTTAGCTGCCTCGTCCTATGGTGGGGCCGAGGGAAATGTCCGGGGTGCGATCGAGTTTGCCCGCGATTTGACAATGGTGGGGGATAATTTGGGCAGCCACATTCTCCTGATTGACGATTTGGTGGATTCGGGAATTAGTTTAGATCAAAGTATCGCTTGGCTGAAGAGTCGCTACGGCGAGGATATTCAGGAAATTCGGACTGCTGTACTCTGGTACAAGGCTTGTTCTGTTGCAAAGCCGGATTATTATGTAGATTATTTGGCTGACAATCCTTGGATTCACCAACCTTTTGAAATGTACGAAAAGATGAGTGCGGCTGATTTGGCGACGAAAGTTGGGAGTTAGTCAATAAAAGGCTAACATCTGGTCAACTTTTAACATGGTTGGGGGGATATTTTGCACTTTTTGGCATAGTCCGTCCGGGGTTTCAACCCCTGTCTCATAGCTAAAGTCCTCTCAAAGAAAAGTGAATATTTATTAAGGTTTGGCAGTCTGTTTCAACTCTGATATTGCACCATTCTCAATAAGCCTTTTATGGGCGGGCTAGGAGCAACGGCCCACAACAAAATTCACTCTTTGTGGAACAGGCATCTTGCCTGTTCTTGAGAATGGTGCAATATCTCATTTTCAACCAACTTTAGCTCTGAGACGGGGAATTAATTCCCGGCGGGCTTGTGGGTAAGTGCAAGTCGGCTGATACAATTAGCGAACCGAAAGAATACGATCGCCCAATTCCATACTATCTGCCAAAACTTCCTGCCGCGCCCACCTATCCGCGGCCAAAATATCGTCTAAACCAGGACTTTCACAGTTATCGGTTTGATGTTTGTCGCACGCCTTTTCAATCAACTTGGGAATATCCAAAAACTGAATCTTCTCCTCCAAAAATAGCGCGACCGCCTGTTCGTTTGCCGCATTCAGCACCGCAGGCATCGAACCGCCCGCACGTCCCGCTGCATAAGCCAACTGCATACAAGGATACTTTTCGTGGTCTGGTTCTCGGAAAGTTAAATCGCCAGCTTTTACCAAATCCAGCCGTTCCCAATCTGTATGAATTCGCTCCGGCCAAGACAAAGCGTAAAGCAGCGGCAAGCGCATATCCGGCCAGCCCAATTGCGCCAAAACAGAGGTATCTTGCAGCTCAATTAACGAGTGAATTATGCTCTGAGGATGGATGACAATATCAATGTCGTCATAATCCATTCCGAACAAGTAATGAGCCTCAATTACTTCTAATCCTTTATTCATCAAAGTAGCAGAATCGATCGTGATTTTCTGCCCCATCGACCAATTCGGATGTTTCAAAGCATCGGCTACTGTTACTCCTGCTAATTTGTCGATCGGCAAATCTCGAAAAGAACCCCCCGAAGCCGTGAGAATAATTCGCCGCAACCCGCCAACCATAACACCTTGGAGGCACTGAAAAATTGCCGAATGTTCCGAGTCAGCAGGTAATATTTTAACGCCGTATTTTTCGATGAGGGGGTTGACAACCGGACCCCCTGCGATTAATGTTTCTTTATTGGCTAAGGCGATATCTTTGCCTGCTTTGATAGCCGCAATTGTTGGCAGCAAACCGGCACAGCCAACTATGCCGGTGACGACGGCTTGAGCGTCACCGTATTGGGCAACTTCGACAACGCCTGACTCGCCAGCAAGTAAAATAGGTAGAGGGTCGAGATCTGCGATCGCCTCCTTCAATTCCAGTAATTTATCTTCGTCGCAAACCGCGACAATTTCCGGTCGAAACTGGCGAATTTGCTGGGCCAGCAACGTTACATTTCGTCCGGCGGTTAACCCGACAATCCGAAATTTGTCGGGGTATTGAGCTACAATATCCAGAGTCTGAGTGCCGATGGAGCCTGTCGAGCCGAGAAGAGTTATTGCTTTCACAATTTTTTAAGGTTTTGTGGATTATTCTAATATTACGATTGCGGGGATAAAAATTAGTGGTTAACTATTGCGTGGAAAGCACATTCGATGGAATCATATTTTGAGTGACCACCTAGTGCCAGATTTCATGCAGAATAGGGAAAATTTTGCTGATTCGAGTGAGGACATCAGTGTCTCGATCGCCGAAAATATAGAGGAAGGTCGATCGCAGCTACCGTCGAGTTTGGTTTGGGCGATCGCTACTGCTGCGACAATTTTCTTTTTGTGTAGCAGTTTACGGCACGCTTTATTCCAATCAACTGCTTTCGATTTGGGAATTTTTGACCAAGCAATTTACTTGATCAGCCAAAACCAAACGCCTTTTTCTTCTTTAATGGGGATTCATATTTTGGGGGATCACGCAGCGGTAATCTATTATCCGCTAGCTTGGCTGTACAAAATTTCCCCGGATGTGCATTGGCTACTGTTGGTACAAGCAGTTGCTTTATCCCTGGGGGCTTGGCCTACGTGGAGTTTAGCGCGTTTGGCAGGTTTAAATCAAGAACAATCCCGTGCGATCGCATTGATTTATTTGCTCTATCCGGTGGTATTTAACATCAATTTATTTGATTTTCACCCGGAAGTAATCGCTTTACCCGCACTTTTGGCAGCAATTTTGGCGGCGCGTTTAAATAAAATTGTGTGGTTTTGTAGCGCTATTGTGTTAGTTCTCAGTTGCAAGGCGGTTTTGTCCCTAACCGTTGTTGCTATGGGTGTCTGGCTGTTTTTTTGCGAAAAAAAGCAACGGTACTGGGCGATCGCACTTTTGCTCGGTGCAGCTTGGTTTTTGATAGCTTCCCAGAAAATCATCCCCTTCTTTAGCGGCAGCGAAGTCGCTGGAGTCGGGCGCTACAGCTATTTAGGCAAATCCGTACTAGAAATCATCATCAATCTCATATTAAAACCACAGTTAGTATTAGGAAAAATCCTTTCCTTCGATACCTTCAAATATTTATTTTTCCTCACCTTACCTGTGATTTGGCTGCTATTGCCATTCTCGGGCAAACTACGCCTAAAATATTTAACAGCGCTAATTCCTGCCATCCCTACCCTGCTCATCAATATCCTCTCAGACTTGTCATTTCAACGCAGCTTAGCCTATCAGTACTCAGTGCCTGTAATTCCATTTTTATTTTTAGCAGTAATCGCGAAGGAAGAAACAAGGAACAGGGAAGGAATAAAAGGCAACCAGGAAGAGGATAAAGCAAATAAGCAACAGTTTTTAACATGGGTCAATCTGCCACAATTTAAAAACTTCCGAATTTCTCAACTTTGGCAGGGAATTCAATTGCCGAGAATCATGATAATTTGGTCATTACTAATTTTCCTATGTATGGGCGAATATAAAGATTTTTATCTGTACATAAATCGACTAGATACCTGGCAAGCTACACGCGAAGCAGTCGCACAAGTTCAACCCCAAAGCAGTATTTTAACAGATAATAGACTTGCCCCTCACTTTGCCCACCGCCCAATAGTAAAATTGCTTTCACAAATTTCGCCGCAAACCAATTTAGCTGAATTTCAATACATATTATTAAACCTGCGCCATCCCTGGCCTGATACTGAAAAAATTGGTGATACCTTAGCAAATCAACTTAAAAAATCTCCCGATTTTAAATTAACTTATCAAAAAAACCAAGTTCTCCTATTTAAACGAATGGCTGATTAAACCAATAAAATGCTAACTTTAAAATCCCTAAAATCTCATCCAGTATTTTTAATGATTGTCGTGACAACGATAGTCTTATTTACCGCCAGCAGCGCGCGGCACGCTTTGTTTCATTCAACTGCATTCGACTTAGCAATTTTTGACCAAGCAATTTATTTAATCTCCCAAAATCAAACGCCATTTTCCTCTTTAATCGCAATAAATATTTGGGGCGATCACGCCGCTTTTATTTTCTATCCACTAGCTTTACTTTACAAAATATATCCAGATGTTCACTGGCTTTTTTTAGTGCAAGCTGTTTCCCTAGCTTTAGGCGCTTGGCCGACTTGGAGTTTGGCACGTCAAGCGGGATTAAACGAACGAAAAGCAATTGCAATTTCCGCCCTATATCTGCTTTATCCCGCAGTATTTAATGTCAATCTCTTCGACTTCCACCCAGAAGTAATTGCTTTACCAGCACTGCTAGCAGCAATCTTAGCCGCGAGGCTGAATCAAACCTTGTGGTTTTGTGCTGCTATTGTATTAGTTTTGATTTGCAAGGACATGCTATCTTTAACTGTGGCTGGGATGGGTTTGTGGCTGTTGTGTTTTGACAAAAAACGCAATTGTGGACTCATAGCTCTATTTCTAGGCGCGGGTTGGTTCCTGGTAGCTACTCAGGCAGTTATACCGTATTTTAATCCAAGAGAACTCGCGGGAATCGGGCGGTATCAATATTTGGGGAACTCGGTTTTTGAAATTGCTATTAATTTAATAGTGAAACCCTATCTAGTTTTAGAGCGTTTGTTTTCTTTAGATACTTTTGAATATTTAGCCTTATTGCTATTACCAGTAATTTGGTGGCTGTCCCCGCGTCATCTGTCATCTTTAATTAGTGCTGTGCCGATGTTGGCGATGAATATTCTTTCCGATAGCCCCGCTCAGCGGGATTTAATTCATCAATATTCTGTGCCGATATTGCCGTTTTTGTTGGTTGCCGTAATTTCCAGTTTAGCAGCTAGCAATCAGCAAAAGGGAAAGACAATATTTGAGAGATTGCCAATTCCTAATTATCCATTGCCTAGAGTCATTGTAATTTGGTCGTTGATTGCTTTCTTAGCTTTAGCGAAATACGGCTATTTTTGGACTATTTATTTAAATGGGATCGACACTTTGCCCGCTACCCGAGAGGCAATTTCTCTTGTTGAAACCAAAGGCAGTGTTTTAACAAATGTTCAGATTGCTCCGCATTTAGCGCACCGCCCTGTAGTAAAATTAACTCAGGCTAACGCGCCGCCTGCCAATCTCGCAGAATTTGATTATGTATTGCTGAATCTCAGATATCCTGGCTGGATGAGCGATCGAGAATTTGTTAAAAACCTAGTAACTCAACTAAAAAACACCCCTCAATTTCAACTAAAATATCAGCGAGACGACATATACCTATTTACCCAAAACGCTAACAAATAAATCATCTTCTCCTCCTGCGCGCCCTTCGCGACGAAAGCGGTTCGTAAAACAAATATCATTTACAAATCAATTTAACCTTACTGCTCCACTTTCAAAGCCCTTCTTGCCAACTTCACGTAAGTTTTCACGGTTTCGTAAGGCATTTCCAAATCAGCAGCAATATCAAACAAAGATTCCCCCAATTCCCGGCGCGCCAAAATCGTCGCCCAAGTTTCAGCAATCTCAGCAGCGCGACTTCCACCTGTACGCTTTCTGTGCGCCATAAACTTCTGTGTCAATTCATCTATTCGCGTCGCCAATACGCTTTGTATCGACACTTCAGGTAGCGCTTCTGTCAACCATTGTGCTCGCGTTTGTCCCAATCCAAAAGTTGTTTTGTGACCCGTGCCGCAGTAAGGCGCTAACCGCCCCAAAGCATAAAATAATTGTACAAAATCAGGGCGATTGTGAGCCGATCGCCCTAGCCCAAATTCCACAGCCCCAGTGAATCCCGTTACCATGCCTTTTTTGCCCGCCGCTACCTTTTGCGACTCCAATTTGTGGCGGCTAATAATTGCATTTTCATCAATCCAATTCAAAAATTCTGCTTGGTCAAAATTTAGCCCCGAAAAGTTATTCCAGCGGCGCAAATAGCTGTGAAAAACCTTTTCGGGAACTGGCAAAGGGAAGTGATAGCCTTTGCTACGAAAGCTTGTAGGAGTCACAAAACTAAGTTTGATGGTTGGCGACAATGCGGGTTCTGCTGTTAATAATTGCTGGTAAGTTGTGGGAGCAAAAGCAATATCCCAAGAGGGAATTAGCAGCGGAGCATTTCGCAAATCTATCTATTGGGGCAAATTTTGCAGCCACTGACTCAGCCACTGCACTACTCGCTTTGAAAGTCCTGTTACGTACCAGCGATAAATTCGATCGCCCAAAAGCTGAAATTCTTTGCCGCCAGGGAGCAAATCACCTTCCAATCCCGAAATAGTAAAGGCTTTTTCGGACTGTTCATTGTGCAAAAGTTGCGATAAATCCGGGTCAGTTTGCTGCACTTGACCTAAAAACCAAGCGTGCAAGCCAATAGCATACTGCGCGTACAGATAGCTAGCAGCGCCGGGAGTCAATTCAAACACTAATCCGACTAACTCGGTGTCAGCCGGCCCAATCAGCCCAGACGGAGGAGATTTTCGATCGCGGGTGCGCGTGCGGTTCGGGGAAGTTGCCATCAGATGCCACTAACAGGGACAGGGCTGTGCTATCTTGTCCGATTTTTATCCCCTTTGGGGGATGATTGTTGAGGGCGATCGACTGCCCCCATCTTTTGGGCACTCCAAAAACCCGGTCGGCCGCCAGTTTCGCGCACCGTCCGGGATAGAGAAAAACCAGTAAAAAACCGACAACCTAAAACTCAATCTTTGTCAAGGTTTTCCTCCTTGTAAGTAAACAGAAATATACAAGTGTTTAAAATCCTATTCTGCGCTACAATTGTCAAAAGCTCGTAGCATCCTCAACTCCGATCCTAAACTATGAACACAACAGAAAAATCTAAACTCTCCAACGAAAAAACTTTGGAGGCGATGAAGAATTTCTCCGAAACCTACGCCAAGCGCACCGGAACTTACTTTTGTTCCGAGCCTTCTGTCACTGCTGTCGTCATAGAAGGACTAGCAAAACACAAGGATGAACTAGGTGCTCCTTTATGCCCTTGTCGCCATTACGAAGATAAAGAAGCCGAAGTAAAAGCCGCCTACTGGAACTGTCCGTGCATTCCCATGCGCGAGCGCAAAGAGTGTCACTGTATGTTATTTCTGACACCAGATAACGATTTCGCTGGAACTACTCAGGAAATTGGAATGGATCAGATTAAAGCTGTCAGAGACACTATGTAATCGGTTAAGTAGGCGGTCGTGAAATGGCAGCAGTTTTGAAAACAGGTTGTTATTTTTCCTATTTTTAAGACTTAGCTATTTAAAAGAAATCGATCGCCGCCTACTCAAACACACATCCGCAATCGAAAATCCCCAATTTTCAATGGAATGACAGAGGATATCTCGCTGGAGTTTTGCCAATGTATCGAACAGTTTAACAGCCAAGAATTTTACGCTTGTCACGATACTTTAGAGGCTTTGTGGATGGAAGCCGGCGAGCCGGAAAAAAGGTTTTATCAGGGAATATTGCAAATTGCGGTCGCGCTTTATCACTTAGGAAATCAAAACTGGCGCGGTGCGGTAATCTTGCTGGGAGAAGGAATAAATCGGCTCAGTTATTATCAGCCAAGTTATGCCGGAATTGCCGTTGAAGACTTGCTCGGACAAAGTGCTAAACTTTTGAGCGCTTTGCAACAAGCTGGCCCGGAAGAAGTAGCTAAATTTCAACAGTTGTTTGCAGGTACAGAAGTTGCAGGCTTGCAATTGCCGCGAATTATCAAACTACCAAAAAGTTAAATAAATGTTTGTATTAGGGTGTGCAGTATACTTGGCCTCTACACAGAGGAGGGCTGGCTTTCTTGCCGGCTGCCCAAGTATATTAATTTGCTGTGGAACGAGCCTCTTGCCCGTTCCCGGTTAAGACAGTTGCAGCCACTCAGCAAAATAATCAATTAAATTCGCTGTTGTCTTGCTAGGATAATTGGTTGAGACTCTCGGGTCAATCGATCGACCTCACGGGAATCTTTCTGGCCGTTAAGATAAAATACCTAACTGGAGATAATACCCTTCAGCAATTTCACAAAATTTGAGGCTCCAAGCTTATGATGCCCTCCGCTAAACTACTCAATTCCAGAATATTCAAAGGATTATCGCTGCTGTTGCCCCTCACCCTGGCAGGCGCGATTGCCTCTCCCACCTACCCGCAAGCCGCGCCGCCCCGCACTCTCAGTGTGCGATCGGACATTCAAGAAGCCGACTCCAAAACCGGCATCGTGACAGCCCGCGGCAACGTCCAAATCAACTATCCAGCCCGCCAAATACAAGCAACCGCAGCTCAAGCACAATATTTCAGCCGCGAGCGCCGGATCATTCTCAGCGGAGATGTTTACGTATTGCAGCAGGGCAACAGCCTGCGCGGCGAAACCATAACATACCTCATTGACGAAGGGCGGTTTATTGCCCTGCCAGACAACCCAGGACAGGTAGAATCTGTCTATCTGGTTGCCCCGGAACAAGATGCAGCAGCCCAAAAAGCAGTTGGCTCCCCACGTCCAACTACAGCCCCCCGGTAACAGTGGCTCGCAGCAGCGAAATTTCGCCTCAGCCAAAACATACTACTTGGGATAGATGCGAAATTTCGTCTTTATAAACCTAACAAACTTGAAAAGGTAAAATTTAAATTAGAGACTCGATCGCACAAACCCGCAGTCTGAAATTTAGCTTGTAGAGGTTGCCTCGGCGAACATGAAAATTGTACTCGAAAATATTCACAAATCCTACGGAAAACGCAATGTAGTCAGTCGCGTCAACCTTTCGGTAGCCCAAGGAGAAATCGTAGGACTGCTAGGCCCCAACGGTGCGGGCAAAACCACCACATTTTACATAGCAACCGGATTAGAAAAACCAAATCAAGGCACCGTTTGGCTAAATGATTTAGACATCACTAAATTGGCGATGCACCAGCGAGCGCATTTGGGAATTGGCTATCTCGCTCAAGAAGCAAGCATTTTCCGAAACATGAGCGTGCGCGACAACATTTTGTTAGTCCTAGAACAAACTCAAGTGCCGCGCTGGGAATGGCGCGATCGAGTCGATTTCCTATTGCAAGAATTTCGCTTAGAAAAAATAGCATCCAGTTTGGGAATTCAAATATCAGGGGGAGAAAGGCGGCGGACTGAACTGGCCAGAGCATTAGCCGCGGGACGAGACGGGCCGATGTTCCTATTTTTAGACGAACCGTTTGCAGGCGTCGATCCGATCGCCGTAGACGAAATTCAAACCATTATTTCCAAACTGCGCGATCGCAAAATCGGCATCCTCATCACAGATCACAACGTCCGAGAAACCCTCGAAATTACCGATCGAGCCTACATCATGCGAGACGGCCAAATTTTAGCCTCCGGGGCTGAAGAAGAACTCTACAGCAATCCTTTAGTGCGTCAGTATTACTTGGGCGACAGCTTCGTGCGCTAGTCTTTTGAAGGCATTCGGCAAACAGCAGAATTTTAGATTTTAGATTGAGGAGCAATCGGCGAGAACGCGCAACTATGAAAATAGCAATATCCAATTCTTTGAATCCCATCAACTGGCTGCCGAGAATTTCAGTAATGGACTGGTACATTACCAAAGAACTAATCGGGCCATTTCTCTTTGGCGTCGGACTCTTTACATCCGTCGCCGTCACAGTTGGAGCCTTATTTGAATTAGTCCGCAGAGTCACAGAATCCGGCCTCCCCTACAGCGCCGCCATAGAAATTTTTCTCCTCCAAATTCCCTACTTCGTAGTATTGGCTTTCCCCATGTCAATGCTGCTAGCAACCTTAATGGCCTACAGCCGAATGTCCAGCGACAGCGAACTCATCGCCCTCCGCAGTTGCGGAGTTAGCGTTTACCGATTGATACTGCCTGCTGTGATAATGAGTTTAATTGTTGCAGGCTTCACCTTTGCTTTGCAAGAGTTAGTTGTACCCGCCGCCAGCTACAGAGCTACTCTGACTTTAGACAGAGCCCTGAAGCGAGAAAAACCGATATTTCAAGATAGAAATATTATCTACACAGAATTTCGCAAACCAGAAAAAGGCGGCGACGAAATCCTGGCCCGCTTTTTTTATGCAGAACAATTTGACGGCCAGCGAATGAAAGGTTTAACAATTATCGATCGCTCCACCCCCGGCCTCAATCAAATCGTTTCTTCAGAATCAGCTACTTGGAATCCCTCAGAAAATACCTGGGATTTTTTCAACGGAACCGCTTATATAGTAGCTCCTGATGGCTCTTACCGCAATATAGTTAGGTTTCAACACCAGCAATTGCAACTCCCCCGCACGCCCTTAGATTTAGCGGCTAGAGCGCGGGATTTCAAGGAAATGAATATTGCCCAAGCTTTAGAGCGTTTAGATATCATTAAAAACAGCGGCGACGAACCGCAAATTCGCAAATTAAAGGTGCGAATTCAAGAAAAATATGCTTTTCCTTTCGTGTGCATGGTATTTGGTTTAGTGGGAGCCGCTTTGGGAACTCAACCGCGCCGCTCCGGTCGAGGAACGAGTTTTGGTATTAGCGTAATTGTGATTTTTACTTACTACGTATTTTCTTTCATCACGAGTTCTATGGGCGTGAAAGCTGTTTTGACTCCGATTCTGTCGGCTTGGCTGCCGATAATGTTTGGCTTGGGAATCGGGGGATTGTTGTTGGTGCGGGCAGCCGCTAGGTAAGTTTTACCACTAACATTGGCAATGGGTAATTCGGAACTTGTACTGCCCTTCCACTGCCTTCGGCTCCCTGCCCTTCAACTACGCGAGCTCTTCGACTAGCCTGAGGAGAACCTAAGTCCAAGGGCAGGAACCGCGTAGCCTAAGTATTGGGAATTGATAATATAGTTTTCGTGGCCGAACTTCCTTCATTTAAGGATTAGAAAAAGTATTGATTTCGCCACCGCCAATGTAGCGTCCCGGACGCAGGGAGCGGGGTGTAGAAAAAGGTTGAGGTTGAATGGGCTGCACGCCCTGATTTGTATTTTGGGGAACCACTCCAAAGTTAGGTGGCTCCGGCAAATTAAGCTGACTCGGTGGAGCTGTTTGAAATTGAGAATTCGCTGCATTGGGAGAGAATTGAGGGCTAATTATCTTGCTTCCCCCAATCCCACTTGGAAAGGGAGATGGATCGACATTTGGAAGTAGAGGTGTTGGCGAAGGTATGGCTACTGGAAGTGCCACAGGTTGAACTTCAGGTGCGAAGCCTGAGCCAGATAAATTAGTTTGGTAGGGATTTTTCGGCAAAGCCACCGTTGCAGCCCCTGCATTAATTTCGGGGAGGGTCGGTACTCGGGAAGTTAACCCCGCCAATGATTCAGGGACTGTAGCAGTCGGTTTTAAGAATTCTTGAGATTCCTTGCTCACAGTAGTTGTTGGAGCCACAAGTGGGGGAAGTGCTGTGGGAACATTCACAGGATTTGCTCCAGCTTGAGCTTTAGCGGTCGTTGGGAGCAAATTTGTCGCATTTACTGCTGCTGGATCGGAAGCCGGTCGATCGAGCAATGTAGCCGAGTCTGCTGTTTTCTCAGCCGAAGCCGCCGTTGCCGAAGTGTTAGCAACGACGTATTTTTTCATAGCTGCTTGCAGCGGACTCAAAGGCAGAGAATTTTCGTTTTGTTTATCTGAATTAGCATCACTCGACGCCTGCGATAAAGTTGCTGTCGCTGTACCCCCAGACTCAGGCTGGATCGTTTTTATCCCGGAAGTCACTCTCCCACTGCCCGATAAACTCAATGCTGATGTTGCGTTTGAACTTGGCAAGCTGGAATTTTGAGGGTTATTGTTTCCGGCATCATCGACAGCAGGAGTTGCTAAATTTGGCACAGGCAAAAATCCGCTGCTTCCTACCCGCTTGGGGGCTGAAGATGGCTGAGGAGTTTCTAAGCCCCGAGATCGAAGTTCCTCGAATAAACCTTTGCTTTTTACTACTGATGAATTTAACAAGTTCACTTCAGAAGCAGTAGAGCCATTAAACTGATTGACTAGCACTGGTAAGCTGTCGATTTCAGCCGCAATGGCGGTATCTTCAGCCGATAGCCCCGATAGCGAAGCTGGAGAGTTTGAGGCTGGTTCTTCTTCGCCATCTATGCTCAACCTTTCTGGATTTACAGAGACCTCCCAGATAAATAACCCCCCTGCACAGAGTACGGCTAGGGGAGCCCAAACCGCCGGTTGGGTCCAGTGGCGCAACCGCGCTATCAGATAGCGGACAGATGTAGGAAATCGCTTAAAACTTGACATAGTTTTGCTTCCATCCGAGCGTGCGGATTTAAAACTATTTTTCCTACTCTACCACATCAATCTTGATTATTTTTGCTATGCCGGGGTAAGTGCGATCGGGAGCATCTCGGTTTGGCTTTTACTGCCGGTGTGCGATCGTCCGGCTCGCTATATTTATAGACTTTGCTGTGCGGGACGGATCGGATTCCCAAAAAACGCTTTTTACTTTCTGCAGAGATGCTCCGAGTACGATCAAACTTTTGATTGAAAGTTGCGAAAGCTCAATGCAACGGGTGAAAATCCATAAAGCACTGGTAGAAATATGTCTTGCTTTCCTCAAATCAAGGGGCATAAGATGATAAAATGTTATGCGATGCGGTGCCAGGCCTGCCGGGTCTGTCAGTAGATCGACCTCAAACCAAAATGTTAAGGTAAAATTGGCAATTGCTGAGAATAACCCCCAAGGAAAGTTGAGAGGAAATGAATGAAAAAAGTAGTTGAAGTATTAGCAAATCGGGAACAACTAATAGATCGATCGCTGGAGATTGTGCTGTCGAAAATCTCAGAAGCCATAGCAGAACGCGGACTTTGTACGATCGCCGCAGCGGGCGGAAGCACACCGGAACCGCTCTACAGAGCGATCGCAGCCCAAGACCTGCCTTGGGACAAAATTCACGTTTTCTGGGGCGACGAACGCTACGTTCCCCCAGAACACCCAGACAGCAATCAAAAAATGGCGCGCCTCGCGTGGCTCGATCGAGTGAATATCCCCGCCAGCAACATCCACCCCATGCCCACAGGCGCCGGCGACCCCGCAGCCGACGCTGCGGCACACCAAACCGAATTACAGCAGTTCTTCAAAGTATCCGAGGGCGAGTTTCCTGCCTTCGACATCATTTTATTGGGCATAGGAGACGACGCCCACACCGCCTCTCTATTTCCCGGCACAGCAGCCTTGGAAGTCCGGGATGCCCTAGTAACTGTCGGCAACAAAGACGGTCAACCCCGCATTACCTTTACAGTCCCCTTAATCAACCGGGCCCGGTGCGTCATGTTCATGGTCGCAGGAGCCAGCAAACAACCGGCCCTAGCTCAAATTTTTGCCCCCGCAGCCGACGAAATGACCTATCCAGCCAGACTCGTTCAACCAGAGGGCGAACTTTGGTGGCTGCTCGATGCGGCGGCTGGCCAAGCAGTAAAATAGCCGACAGAGCCGCAAGCGTGCCAACACAGTCAGCATTATCACTAACTCAATCTTGCCCATCACAGCTAACGTCACGGCGTCAGCTCAGTTGCTAGTATTAGCGAAGCAATATAAGAATTGTGGCGGTTAAAGTTAAAATTTGACCATATACACGAGTATTTTTATGAGGCTGATTTGAAAATCTGGCCGATAGCAAGGAGAAATCGATGATTGTCTGTCCCAATTGCAATCACCAGAACCCCGACGGGGCCAGCCAGTGTGAGGCTTGCTACACGCCTTTACCTGTTACCGCAAGTTGCTCGAACTGCGGTGCAGCAGTTCAGACAGATGCAGCATTTTGCGGCCAGTGTGGCTTTAACTTGCGTCCGGGTTCCATAGTTCCAGAAGTTGAGGTGACAGTACCGTCCCCCTCGCCTGTAGGCCCCACAGTGGTATCGTCACCGGCGCCGGATTTAGTGCCACCCGCTCCCCTGATGGCCGAACCTCTAGTTACCCTGAATAAGGGACTCAACTTGGAAAAAAGTCCCGCCAGCATTCCGACGATTCCAGATCCCCCGCCTTCGCCCTCGGTTCCTGTTACAACTGAATCGGTGGCAACACCAGTAAATATCTCTCCTCCGGTTCCGGGCCCACAGCCAGCAGGTGTAGCTAAAACTCAACTGCAACAGCAGTCGGCGCGCCTGCTACACGTTCAGACAAATACGCCGATGGAATTGCCTCACAGTCTCTCTGTGGTTCACATAGGCAAGCCAAATGACTTAGTACCGCCGGATATTGATGTTTCGGGATTTGCTAATTCTGAGATAGTTTCTCGGGTACACGCAAATCTCCGGGTGGAGGGAGATGCTTGCTACCTAGAAGATGTAGGCAGTTCTAACGGCACTTACGTCAACAATACTCCGCTACCCAAGGGAAACCGCCACCGGTTGCGACCGGGAGACCGCATCTCTCTGGGCAAAGGAGACCTGGTTACGTTTTTATTTCAAATCTCTTAGAGCGAGTTTGGATTGGGCGATCGAAAGTCTAAAATCTAAAATCGCATCTTGAGGCGCTCTACCAAAACTCAATGCTGCCAATGTGATTAAGCTGACCTTGCTACATCCACTCCAGTCTATACCCGTCCGCAGTTGGATCTTTGAAGACGAGCAGGTCGTCCGGATCGGGCGCTCGACCGAAAACCACGTCGTTCTTTTTAGCGCTGTGGTTTCTCGTCGCCACATCGAATTGCGGCGCAGCGGCATAACTTGGGAACTGATCAATTTAGGTACCAATGGCACTTACCTCGA
Source organism: Microcoleus vaginatus PCC 9802 (assembly GCA_022701275.1). Lineage (NCBI taxonomy): Bacteria > Bacillati > Cyanobacteriota > Cyanophyceae > Oscillatoriales > Microcoleaceae > Microcoleus > Microcoleus vaginatus. The sequence continues at coordinate 5,447,296 of CP031740.1, read as the reverse complement.
TGGTAAGCCGATCGCTAAGGTTCCCATTGTGGACGGTCTGATCGTTCACTTGGCTCGCTCAGGTCCGAAAATTCAAATCAACGTAGGCCCAAATCAGTCCTCAGTCCAGTTAGGACAAATTAGCGTCAAGCCAAGGGAGGCTAAGGAAATTCACGCTCCCTCGGGCGGCGTGCAAATTAGCACGATTCCTGTTCCCGACCAAAAAGAAGTTGGCACTTCCAGGGAAGAGGAGGAGTTAACCGAGGCAGATAATAATCGCCATTATTCGGAAGAAGAATATTAAATCGGCTTCTTTGGACGATAGACATTTTTCAAAGGCGGCACTCAGGAGTTTATTTATGAGTACATCACCACAGATTGTTAGGCGCAGCGAACTGCTCAACCGCCGCACGATCGACCGCAGAACGGCGGAAGAGGTCGGCAGGGTAGATCGGGTTTGGCTCGATGCTCACTCCCAGCGGGCGATCGGCTTTACTTGCAAGTCGGGACTTTTGGGCAGCAAAAAAACTTGGTTCGCTTGGGCGCAAGTTGATACGGTGGGGGAAAATGTTTTTGTCACCATTAACCCGGAACTGCCGGAATTGCATCAGCCGGAACAAGCTGTTTGTCCGATCGGGCTTGAGGTGCTCACGGACGCTGGGAATCAGGCAGGTGCAGTGGTTGACTACCTATTCGATGTCCGCACGGGTTCAGTCACCCACTACCTATTTAAATCGAGCGGCTGGCGCGGTGTTTTAGACGACATTTACTTGTTACCTGTGGCAGCTATTTCGACCATCGGCAGCAAGCGGGCGATCGTCTCTGAAGCTGCTGTATCGGAGCCAGTGCAGTACGCGGAGGGACTGCACAAAAAAGTCGGTCTGGTAGCAGAGTTTTTACAGGAAGATTTCGACAGAACTCTCAAAAATGTGGCAGGTGTGAAGCGGGGCGCTCAAAGTCTGGCGGAAAAATTCCAAGATAAAGCTCTAGAAGTCAGGGATGTAGCTCAAGAAAAAGTTGCAGAGTTGAAGCGGCAAAGACAAGAATCTGTCCCGCCAGAGCCGAACCCGGAGCCGCCCGAGTCAGATTTGAGCTGAAGTTTGGCCTTCCCGCTCGCCCTGCGACTAATTGCCGATCGCATTTTGGGCCGGCGCGCGCGAGGAAGGTCGATCTGTATTTTCGCTATGAGAGATTGATGTGTTGTCGCTCAAAATTCCAGTGCTGCTCAAAGCATTGTATTTTAAAGGTATCGCATCAATAAGGAAAATGTTAGCAACTCAAAAAGACCTATGCTGTTTGATACAACCAACAAGTATTTTATCTAGAGACCCCAGCATTAATAATTGGTTAACTTCTTTCTTTACAAACAGCGATTCCTCGATCGTTGACTGTCGCCCGATCGAGAACTCGAATCAGGGCTGCAACCAGCGCGGGTCTGAGTTAAATTCTCTGGTTCGTCAGCGGGAAAAGGGTGATTTGGCCGCTCAAATTGAGCGGCTCACCCATGCGAACAATCGCTCCCTCCCAGACCACATTAATCAAGCGGTTAAGACCGCTGTCAATCACTGCGACGTTCACCCGATTAAGAACATCGTGTTTGGTGGTTACCGAGGACAGCAAAAATTTGCGCCTGCGCCAAAAGCTAACCATCAAAAGTTTGTTCCAATGCCTCAAGCAGCCAAAAGTTCAACTTTTACGGCAGAGCGAGGGAATCAGGGCCCACTGACGACGCCTTTAAAAATCAAATTTTTTGCAGTTTTCTCCCAAAAAATCTCTCTGGAAGTATCCCCGTTTCTGTCTGGCGGTGGAGTGTCTAAACATCAGTGATTACCTTAACTCTTTTACATCCTATCCAGTCTGTCGCGGTTCAAAGTTGGTGTTTTGAATCAGAACCGGTGGTTCGGATCGGTCGATCGAACGACAATGATGTAATTATTTACAGCGCTGTAGTTTCCCGCCACCATGTAGAGCTGTGGAATCACGCCAATGGCTGGGAAATTATTAATTTTGGTGCTAACGGCACTTATGTAGATGATAGACCGATCGCTCAGGTGTCAGTTGTGGACGGGATGACAATTCGCTTGGGCAATTCCGGGCCAAAAATCAGAATTGGGGTGGGCGCCACGAATCAACCGGGCAAAATAATCAAGCCACCGCAGCGGGACCTCCGCCAAAAGGACGAAGTTTCAAAAAACAGGTCTACTGCTTGGCCTGGGGGCGTGGGAATCATCGAAGACGATGAACATGGGGGGCTCACTCAAATCGATCTTGACTGACAGGCAGCTATCTATCCGTGCGGGCTAGTTCAAACAAAGCTCCAGGTACCCAATTCGAGCGTCTAACTAATATTTGGGTAAGAGACCTGATTTGTGCCTACATATCCCTATACATTAATTAACAAGTTCTCTAGTAGGATTTCACCCTTCTAAAGATAAGATTGGGGGGATCTCGAGCGATTTTAGCTCACTTTCGCTGCTTGCCCACCGACGGTAATCGGAGAGCAACTGGTGCATCAACCGCTGTTTGACGCTCATCAGTACGCTCTTGAGCAAAGCATTGCCTGTTGCTTCTAAAATGGGCTTGGGCGTCAGCCAAAACGGCGGCGGTAACTCTACTTGCACTTCCAAATCCGCTTTTCCCTTCAAGTATGCTACCCCGCTGCTTTGGTGTACACAAAGCTGTCCTTTGAGATTGAGAGCAAAGCGATCGTTGATATAACCCACGCCGCGAATTTCGCACGCGACGGACTCCAAATTGATTGTACCGTCCGACTGCGCCCACACCCTCATGTCTACTGTGGGTTGAAGGCTCAGCATCATAAATTGTAACGGTCGCATTTTTAGGCGGAAACAGTCATCGCTTAGCTGTTCTGTGCGACTTTGATCGACAAGGGCGTTCACCAGTCGCCTCGGCTGGCGCAGATAATGTTGAATGGGAACCCGTTCCTCTGGTACCGAGATCTCAACCGATTGGGAAGCATTAAAGCGTATATACATGAGAAGATATCAAAATATAGGATTCCTAAGCATATCTTAATAAAGTATCACCTTTTCTAAGGTGACATAAGTCGCGCACTAAGTCGTGTACCCAGCAATGTCATCCGAGAAATCACCGATAAAAGCTTTCGGGACATTGCTAATTTTTCATCATACTTCCTAGCTGATGAGAGTAAAGCAAACATTTGTAACCTAAAATTGCCTCTAAATGAAAATTTCGATCGCACATCTCGGCCCTGTTGGTACAAATGCAGAAACAGCGGCTCTAGCTTATGTCAATTGGTTGAGCTTGGAAACTAACTTGGAATGCACCCTGTGTCCTTATTCCACCATTTCCCAAGCGCTAGAGGCATCGGCCGTAGGGCAGGTTGACTATTCAGTTGTGCCCGTTGAAAATTCGATCGAAGGCAGTGTGACTGTCACCTTAGATACACTGTGGCGACTCGATCAACTCCGCATTCAACACGCCTTAGTTTTGCCAATTTCCCACGCTCTGGTGTCTAATGCTAAAAATTTTAACGAGATTCAAAAAGTTTACTCTCACCCGCAAGCGCTAGCTCAGTGTCAGGTATGGTTGGGGCAGTTTATTCCCTCAGCTCAATTAATTCCGGCCAATTCTACCACGGAAGCATTGCAATATCTGGAAGATAGAAATGTAGCAGCGATATCTTCGCCAAGAGCTGCTGAACTTTACCATTTGCCAGTGTTAGCTCAACCCATTAATGATTATCCCGATAATTACACTCGATTTTGGGTACTCAGCAGGAGTTTTGGAGAAATCGCCAACGTAGAAGCAGGGGAGCGCTCATCCCTTAAATCCATTACACAATCTGCTTCTAAGTTGATCCTCGATGCTTCACCGTCTAATTGCACCCATACCTCACTAGCTTTTAGCGTACCTGCCAATATGCCGGGATCACTGGTAAAACCTTTGCAAGTATTTGCCAGTCGCGGTATTAATTTAAGTCGGATTGAATCTAGACCTACTAAAAGATCGCTCGGAGAATATATTTTCTTTATGGACGTTGAAGCTAACGCCTGCCAAGCATTTGTTCGATCGGCACTCGAAGAATTAAAAAATCACACAGAAACTTTAAAAATATTTGGTTGCTATAGTCTACTGTCAGTAGTATAATTTTCTTGTATGTAGTATACTTTTTAAGTAAAGCTTAGGAGGCTGGTGAGATGAATGCTGATGAACTTCTCAAGCGATACGCAGCCGGAGAAAGAAATTTTCATGAAACCAACTTGAAAGACGCTTCTTTGCGAGAAGCTTTCCTAATTCATATTAATCTAGCCTGCGCGAATCTCAAAGAAATAAATTTTGCTTTGGCCAACCTGGGGGGGGCAAACTTAATAGGTACCAACCTCAAGAATGCTTGCCTGGTGATGACAAAGCTCAATGGGGCTAACCTGAGCCAAGCAGATCTCACTTTCGCCAGATTAACAGGAGCTGACCTGATTGAAGCAAACTTGGAAAACGCCAACTTGAGCGACACCAAAATGATAGGTGTTAATTTGAGCGGAGCTTCCTTGTACGCCGCCAACCTAATGGAAGCAAACCTCATAGATGCTTGCTTGGACCATACAAACCTCGAAAAAGCCAATCTAAGCGAGGCTAAACTGCGGGGAGCGAGTCTGAGAACAGCCAATTTGAAAGGCGCTTTTTTGTGTGAAAGTAACCTTGAGGCCGCAGACTTGAGAGGAGCTGACTTGAGGGGTGCTAATTTGAGCGGGGCATTTTTGTGCGGCGCTAATCTCGAAGGAGCTAAGCGAGATGAGGAAACAATTTTCAGTGGGACAATACATTTTTGCGTCAGACAAGTCTGACATCAGGCAATATATCAGCAGAGAATCCGACAACTAAGGACTAAAAAATATACTGTTGACTTGGCTGAAAGTGAAGTCTATTTGCTGCTGTACCTTAGCAAAATGAAGCTGCATCTTGAGGATCTCTTTCTTGGAAGTAGCTTGAGCAATCTTACTTTCCAAAGCCAGCAAGTTGCGGTTGAGATTTTCTACTCGCACAGTTTGGTAGTCTAAGTCAATTTTTAGTTCTGCCACCTGATCGAATTGAACCTGCTTGCCAACCACGGCGAGGCGGACTGAATTTTCATCCTGTGTCTGAAGAGCTAGCAAAGCTCGTTGCTGCCACTGGTTGGCTTGAGATTCAGCTTGATTGTACAGCCACTGAATCCGCAGTTGGGCGGAAATCGCAGTGCCAACAGCCTGACGCAGTTCTTTGAGAGGTTCCTGAATTTCTAAGATTAATAGTTCCCAAAGATTCATCAGTTCGCTGGTAAATTCTTCGCGTTCTACAGAGGCTACCAGTGCTTCTAAGAGCAACAAATTTGGTTGCATCTGCTGCGTAACTGTCTCAAATATTAACTGTGCTTCGGACATTTGCCGATCGTAATTTTTTTCTGAGACTGCACCGGATGAGTGCTTTAATATTTTTTCACTGCTGTCTACCTTAGCTTCTGAATCTGAACTTGAAGCTACAAAGGCCTGTAATTTTTCGCGGGCGATCGAATTCAGCCTTTGTCGAAGCAAATCGCAGGCCGCCCGCTGCACTGGCCCTGTTTCGCTTTGACAAATCTTGATGACTATTTTTAAGCCGGCATCGCCGTAATTCAATGTCTCTCTCAGGGCGGCGATTCGATGTTCGCTGACAGAACTAGACAGCCGATGTTTAACTCCTGCTAATCCGCCGAGCACTACACCGCCCACAGGAGGTGGCAGTTGACCGCCTCTAACTGCATCGTATGGTTTCGGTTGGTCGTGATTGTCTAACACAAGCTACTGCTATAAGGAACCTATCCGAACCTGTTTGAAGTTAAGAATTAAACAGATACCAGGTCCAAAAAAGAATGGAACTGTAGGCAATCTCCCAACTCTTAGTTCATAACTCATTCCCTATCGAAAATCGAAAATCGAAAATGGTATGATTTGTGTGTAATTCTTTCTTCAAAGCAGGTCAAACCGATCGTGCTTTTTCCTAGGCAAATTGGCTACTTGAGGGTATCTTTAAGTACAGTCCTCGCTGCCAAGTGATTGCGAGTAGAAGTCAAAATTTCGGTTTCGCGTTCCAATCTCGCAGCAGTATCTTGCAATTCTAAAAGAGTTTGCTGTTCTGTCGCTGCACCGTAAAGGTAGCTGGCTACCCAGTAGGACAATTCGGTGGGCAAACTAGGAATGTCTTCCGGCAGGTCGATCGGCTGATCCATCAATTTACTGGAGAGGCGAACTACATCTCTCAGCAGTTGTTCGACATCTTTTCCCAAAGGTCTGAGGTCTTTTTGGGGCGGTTCGTCTTCAATCCATTCTACTAGACCGACTAAATACGGTTTTTCCCGAACGGCGTCGAGCACTCGGAACCGCTGCTGCCCGAGAGTCATAATTTTCATGCGATCGTCGGGCAGGCGTTGGCAGTGAATCACTTCGGCGCAACAGCCAACGGCAGAGACTTTGTTTTGGTTGGGGTCCCACATGAGTACACCGAAACGCCGATCGCCCTCCAGAATCGTATTCATCATGATTCGATAGCGAAACTCGAAGATTTGCAGTGGGAGTGGCCTACCTGGAAATAGAACCACTTCCGGCAACGGAAATAAGGGGAGTTCGCGAACTGCTACAGAGGAAGAGGATGCCATTGTCGCTCAAAAGTGACGGTACTTGCGCTTATTTTTCTTACTTTAACTGATTAAAGGCAATTCCGGGGCAGGAGCGAGCGGGGTTTTTCGGTGGCAACGGGAGCGACGGCTCGCTATCTCCGGTGCTGGCAGCTTGACACAGGCGTTATTTCGTCAAAATGTTAAATATACCTTTTTGCTAAACTAAGTGATCCCGAAGGCGATGATAGCGACTGCTAAAGGAGCGTTTTTGTAGTGATCGCGCCTTAATTAAGAATAATTATTTAAGTTCGTGTTGGAGCAGAAATTATTGCTGATTATTAACTAATAACTAATACCTAATAAGTAATGACTAGGGAAATTTCTACAAAAAGAAGGAACAATTTATTTAATCTTTGTTCCTTCTTTCCGAGTTTTCGATAAGTCAATCTACAGCTTGACTTCGATATCTACGCCGGCTGGCAAATCCAGTTTCATCAAAGCGTCAATTGTTTTGGCCGATGGCTGGTGAATGTCGATAATCCGTCGGTGCGTGCGGGTTTCAAAGTGTTCGCGAGAATCTTTGTCTACGTGGGGTGATCGCAGCAAGCAGTAAATCCGCCGTTTTGTCGGTAGGGGAATCGGGCCGATCGCTGTGGCTGCTGTGCGATTTGCTGTATCTACAATTTTTTCGCAGGATGCGTCTAGAATTCGGCGATCGAAAGCTTTGAGGCGAATGCGAATTTTTTGTTGTTGAATTGTTGCCATTTTTGTTTCTTGAATTTTCTAGGTTCAGTTTGTTATTTGTTGTCTGTTGTCTGTTGTCTTTTTGCAGTTGTTTTTGGGCTAACTGCTAACAGCAGACTTCTGAGTAATAACTAATCACTAAATAGCAGAAAAGCCTAATTAAATTTTGCGGCTTTTCTGCTATTTAAGCTGTTATCGGAGTCCTACTTGAGGATTTTGGAAACAACGCCGGCGCCGACGGTGCGTCCGCCTTCGCGGATAGCGAAGCGCATTCCTTGTTCGATCGCGATCGGGTGAATCAGCTCAACAGTCATTTTGATCCGGTCACCAGGCATCACCATTTCTGCTTCACTACCGTCATCAGCGGTGAACTGTGCGATCGTGCCGGTCACGTCAGTGGTACGGACGTAGAATTGAGGGCGATATCCAGAGAAAAAGGGCGTGTGCCGGCCGCCTTCTTCCTTCTTGAGGATGTACACTTCAGATTCAAACTGAGTGTGAGGCAGGATGCTTTTCGGCTTAGCAATCACCATTCCGCGTTCAATATCCGCCTTTAAAATCCCCCGCAGCAGTAGGCCCACGTTATCGCCGGCCAAACCTTCCTCCAGAGACTTGGTGAACATTTCCACACCAGTCACCGTAGTGCTGCGAGTGTCCTTAAGACCCACCAATTCGACTGTTTCGCCGACTTTGATGGTTCCGCGCTCAATCCGGCCTGTGGCGACAGTACCCCGACCAGTAATCGAGAATACGTCTTCAACTGCCATCAAGAAAGGCTTGTCAACTTCGCGCTCTGGGGTGGGGATGTAAGCATCTACTTCTTCCATCAGCTTGTAAATTTTGTCAACCCACTCATTTTCGCCCTTTACAGTCTTGGGATTAGCAAGCATCGCTTCGAGAGCTTTCAATCCCGAACCTGTGACGATGGGGATGTCATCGCCCGGAAAATCGTAAGAGCTCAAAAGTTCGCGAACTTCCAGTTCTACCAATTCCAACAGTTCAGCATCATCCACCATGTCTTCTTTGTTCAAGAACACAACCAAGCTGGGAACGCCAACTTGCTTTGCCAGCAGGATGTGTTCGCGAGTTTGAGGCATGGGGCCGTCTGCTGCTGATACCACTAAGATGCCGCCGTCCATTTGAGCTGCACCGGTGATCATGTTTTTCACATAGTCAGCGTGTCCGGGGCAATCTACGTGGGCATAGTGCCGACCTGTGGTTTCGTATTCGACGTGAGCAGTATTAATCGTAATACCCCGTGCTTTTTCTTCTGGCGCGGCGTCGATGTCGGCGTAGTTCTTAGCCTTTGCTTGACCTAGTGCAGAGAGAGTCATCGTAATCGCGGCGGTCAAAGTTGTTTTGCCGTGGTCAACGTGACCGATCGTGCCGATGTTTACGTGGGGTTTATTCCGTTCAAATTTTGCGCGTGCCATTCTCGATTTGTTCCTTGTTTCTTTTAGCGATTTTAGATTTTAACATTTTAGATTTTAGACTTTGGATTTCATCCAAAATCCAAAATCTAAAATTCAAAATCGTTAGTTACCTTTGTTCTTAGCGATGATGGCTTCAGCCACATTTCGCGGCACTTCTTCGTAATGGCTGAATTCCATTGTGAAGATGCCCCGACCTTGGGTTTTCGAGCGGATGTCAGTGGCGTAGCCAAACATTTCTGCTAGTGGAACTTTTACAGAAACTTTGGCAATTCCCTGATCCGTCTCTTGGCCTTCGATCTGACCCCGACGCGAGTTGAGGTCTCCGATGACGTTCCCGATGTAATCTTCGGGAACTTCAACCTCTACTTTCATCATAGGCTCTAGCAGCACTGGCGACGCCTTCATCACGGCTTCTTTGATCGCCATTGAGCCGGCGATCTTAAATGCCATTTCCGAAGAGTCTACGTCGTGGAAAGACCCGTCTACCATAGTAGCTTTGAGGTCGATCACGGGATATCCTGCTACAATACCCGATTCGCAGGCTTCTTTCATCCCTTGTTCTGCCGGGCCGATGTACTCTTTCGGTACAGTGCCGCCGACAATTTTGGAGACAAATTCAAAGCCACTTCCGACTTCGGTAGGTTCTAGTTCGATCACGACGTGACCGTACTGACCTTTACCGCCGCTTTGGCGGATAAATTTACCTTCGGCGCGGACGGCTTTGCGAATGGTTTCGCGGTAGGCTACTTGCGGCTGACCCACGTTGGCTTCTACTTTGAATTCCCGCAGCATCCTGTCTACCAGGATTTCCAGGTGCAGTTCGCCCATGCCGGCGATGACTGTCTGGTTGGTTTCTGGGTCAACGTTGACTCGGAAGGTGGGGTCTTCTTCCGAGAGCGACTGGAGGGCTTTGGAAAGCTTCTCCATGTCTTGTTTGGTTTTGGGTTCGACAGCCACCGAGATGACTGGCTCTGGAATAAACAGAGATTCCAGAATCACGGGCGCTCCTTCTTCGCAGAGGGTGTCGCCGGTGAAGGTGTCTTTCAAACCCAAGGCTGCTCCCAAGTCTCCGGCCCGCAGTTCCTCAACTTCTATCCGATCGTCGGCTTTGAGGACAATTAAGCGAGAAACCCGCTCTTTTTTGTCCTTGGTGGAGTTGAGGACGTAGGTGCCTTTTTTGAGGATACCGGAGTAGACGCGAACAAAGGTCAGCCGGCCGTAGGGGTCAGCCATGATTTTAAATGCCAGGGCTGACAGGGGCGCGCCGTCGTCTGCAAATCGTTCTGCGGTGTCGCCGTTGGGCAGGAGTCCTTGAATTGGGGGAACTTCCAATGGCGACGGCAGGTAGTCGATAACTGCATCCAACAACAACTGAACGCCTTTGTTTTTGAATGCCGAACCGCACAACATGGGGACGATCGTACCTTCGACAGTGCCGTGACGCAGTGCCAAGCGGATTTCGTCTTCCGTTAACTCTTCGCCTTCGAGGTATTTCTCCGTGAGGGCGTCGTTGGTTTCTGCTACCGACTCTATCAGCTTGGTGCGGTATTCTACGGCTAGATCCTTTACTTCATCGGGGATTTCTACTTCCTCGATGTCGGTTCCCGTGTCGTTGTTGTAGATATAGGCTTTCATTTGCACTAAGTCTACAATTCCCCGGAAGTTTTCTTCACTGCCGATCGGGATTTGGATGGGTACGGCGTTCGCTCTCATCCGATCGCGAATTTGGCCGTAGACTTTGTAGAAGTTTGCGCCCATCCGATCCATTTTGTTGACGAACACGATCCTCGGTACTTTGTACCGGTCGGCCTGTCGCCAAACTGTTTCGGATTGCGGCTGCACTCCCCCTACCGAGCAGAACACTGCGATCACTCCGTCGAGCACTCGCATCGAGCGTTCGACTTCGATCGTGAAGTCTACGTGTCCGGGAGTGTCGATGATGTTGATTTTGTAATCTTTCCAACTGGTGGTGATAGCAGCGGCAGTAATCGTAATTCCCCGCTCCCGCTCTTGCTCCATCCAGTCAGTGACTGCTGTTCCCTCGTGCACTTCACCCATTTTGTGAACCATGCCTGAATAGAACAGAATTCTTTCAGTTGTTGTTGTTTTGCCCGCGTCTATGTGGGCTGCGATGCCGATGTTGCGAGTTTTTTCTAGCGGGACGGTACGTGCCACAGCTACCTCCTTAATCTTGTGTTGCTGTTATAATACTATTATACTACACAGTAACCCTATTTTGCACTCCCCAGCGACTTACCAAAGTCTCGGGAGCTTATTGTTACATTTTAATATTTTTTGCAAAATTTGTTTACAAAAATATTAAGGATGCGACATGGAGGATTCCGAGAGTGCGTGAATTTTGAGTGCGTGAATTTTGATTTTGGGAGTCTTGAGTTTGCTTCATGAATCGCAATTGCGCCCAGAGAAGCAATCTCAACACTCAAAACTTACACTTTCCAATTTCTCACCCGATGCTTTTATACCGCACGATCGCGCTCTTCTCCATGCCCGATTTTGCAGTTAGTACCGGTAGTGAGCAAAAGCCTTGTTAGCTTCGGCCATGCGGTGTGTTTCTTCGCGCTTGCGAATAGCACTGCCTGTTTCGTTAGCTGCATCCATCAGTTCGTTGGCTAGCTTGGCGGCCATCGAACGGCCGGTGCGGGCGCGGGCAAATCTGATCAGCCAGCGAAGGGCGAGGGTGGTACCGCGATCGGAACGCACTTCCATCGGTACTTGGTAGGTGGCGCCACCTACCCGGCGGGCTTTGACTTCTACCAGGGGTGTAGCGTTTTTGACTGCTTTTTCAAACAAGTCTAACGGTTCAGCCCCTGTGCGTTCTTGGATGGTTTTGAGGGCGTCGTAGACGATGCTGGAGGCAACGGATTTTTTGCCGTGCTGCATGATCCGTCTCACCATCATGCTTACCAACCGGCTGTTGTAGGTTGGATCAGGTGGAACTGGACGTTTTTGAATAACTGTGCGGCGAGACATAGTTCTATTTGGGATTTTTGATTTTGAATGATTGAGTTTGGGGTTTTGGGATCAGATCTCGATCTATGACGATCGAGCGTGCAATTGATCGGCGCGATCGGATTTATTTTTGCTTCCCAACCCCGATGATCCGGCGAGTTCCGTGTTATTTTTTCTCTTTAGGACGCTTGGCCCCGTATTTGGAACGACCCTGCTTGCGGTCTTTCACCCCAGCGGTGTCTAATGTACCCCGAATGATGTGGTATCTAACTCCGGGCAAATCTTTTACCCGACCGCCCCGGATCATTACTACAGAGTGTTCTTGCAAGTTGTGACCGATCCCTGGGATGTAGGCGGTGACTTCAAAACCAGAGGTCAGCCGTACCCGAGCCACCTTCCGCAGCGCCGAGTTGGGTTTTTTCGGGGTGGTCGTGTACACTCTGGTGCAAACTCCGCGGCGCTGGGGGCAACTCTTGAGAGCTGGCGATTTGGTTTTTTTCTGCGTTTGTTCCCGTGCTGAACGGATGAGTTGCTGAATAGTGGGCATGAGTTACGGCATTTCTAGCTTTTTGCTGAATATAGTGATTTGGCTGTATCCGCACTGAAAGTCCCTTCCCCTCTGGGGGGACGGGATGAATGAAAATAATTATGGGTAAGTGAGGATACCAGACTCTATATTGTACACGACGCGAGTTTCTTTGGCAAGAAATTTGCGCGACCCGCGCTAAAACTTCCTTCCTTGCTGCAAGTTGGGAGGGGGCGAGCGCAACGGGAGAATGGTATGTGACATCCTATAATTTAGGCGCAACTATGATGATTGTCACAGCCGTCAGCAAAATTTATGAAGATCGCCCTATCGCTTTTTCGATCAAATTACCATTGTTAGGAGAGGCGCATTAACTCCAGCCTGCGATCGCATCACAGTCTATAGCCGATCGACATCACATAAAGTTATCTAAAATTGCCGGACAATAAGAAATATACATCGAGTTGACTGCAGATGACAACCAAAGCTTATATTCCTGAATATAAAATTTCCGAACTTTACTTGAACATTTGGAAATCCGGTAAGATCGATCAGACTGTGTTCCAGCAAATTCAATACGCAATTAATTCTCACAGTTTAAAAAGTTCAGAGGAGCGAAAAATTGTCAGCAGGCTACTGTATGCAGTACGGCGGGGATGGGTGTCAGTGATGGACTGAGTTGCTTGGGAGTTTTGACTCAGGGCGCGAGATTGCTTAGTGACTCCCCGGGCGTAGCTGCGTCAAATAGTTTTGAGATTGCCACCCACAGAGCACAACACACACGGGGTGCATGAGTTGTGAGTTCAAATCTCATCCATAAAATTAGAGGACTCCCAAATAGATGCACCGCTCTTGAAAGGCAATATTAAGGTAAAAGGATAGGGTATGTTTAATTCTACAGAACTGCTGATCGAGGCTTTCATCGAACAACTTCAGAACGGGTACAGCCGCACTTACGGAGGCTACAAATCAGACTATGCTGACATTATTGCCTGGGTGGGGGCAATGGCGTTAGAAAACATCGCTAACAGCGATGCTCTTTATCACAATGTAGAGCACGCCATTTGCATTAGCTTAGTCGGTCAAGAAATCTTGCGGGGAAAACACATTCGCAAGGGCGGAGTTTCCTGCGAAGATTGGCTGCACTTCATCATTTCTTTGCTGTGCCAAGACATCGGATATGTCAAAGGAGTTTGCCGGCAAGACCAAGAATCAGAAGGATTGTATGCTACTGGAAAAGATGGCATGAGAATTGCACTTGCTCCCGGTGCAACAGCGGCTAGCTTAGCTCCTTACCGAGTTGACAGAGCTAAATTGTTCATTGACGAGCGCTTCGGCAACCACAAGCTAATTAATGCTGAGATAATTAAGCAGAACATAGAACAGACTCGTTTCTCGGTGCTTGACGGTAACACTGACGAGGAGGCAGTTAATTACTCTAGTTTAGTGCGCGGTGCTGACTTGATAGGTCAGCTCAGCAACCCGCAATATTTGCAGAAAATTGGCGCGCTGTTTTACGAGTTGGAAGAAAGCGGTGCTACTAAACTTTTGGGCTATCGGCATCCGGGCGACTTGCTGCAAAGCTACTCTAAGTTTTACTGGAGCGGCATTTATCCTCACATCAGTGAATCTCTCGGTTACTTGCAGTTGACGCAAGAAGGTAAACAGATTGTTGCTAGTTTGTACGCTAACATATTTCGGATGGAACACCAACGTTGCGATTCTGAGGTTGCTTGACCGAAGGGGAAGGGAAAGGCGACAATTTTTGAATGCGTGACATTGCTTTTCTAATAATTGCTTCGCTAACATTCCTTAACATTCCTTCCCATGCTATTAAGCAGAAGGGAGTTTGAATGCGTGAGATTGCTTTCCTAAGAATCACTTCGCTATCATTCCTGGCAACGCTATTGCCGTACCTGAGTTCAAGAGTTACCAATTACCAATTACCGAAGTGTATTCCATCCCACTCAACTAATTTTTTCATCAATTTCTGAATGATATCTGGGACACAACCAATTGCTGGGTACCAAAGAAGGCCATCCCTCCCGCAGCGCTTCCAAACAAACAGCTCGCACAGTTAATTGACAGTCAAGCAGTTCGACCCCAGCTTTTTCAACTTGCTTTTTGCCAATTCTTAAAATGGATTCATCGCTAAATTCAAAGGTTTTGTGACACTGAATGCAAACCAGGTGGTGGTGGTGGTGCAATTCCGGAAAATTCAGTTCATAATGTTTGTGCCCTTCTGCTAATTCTAGTTCACGCAAAATTCCAATTCTTGCTAATAAATGCAGGGTTCGGTAGACAGTAGACAAGCCTATTCGTTCTCCTTTATTCTGCAAAGTTCTGTATAACTCTTCCGCACTTAAATGATTGCCTTGTGGCAGATTTTGAAAGACACTCAAAATAGTTTCTCGCTGGGGAGTCAGGCGGCAGCCTCTCTGGTTGAGTTCGACTTTGAGTGAGTTAGCACTGTATAAATTCATGTCGCCAAAAATAAAAAACTTGAACGAGGCCTCTAGGGGATTATCTGTTATTTATTCGCGCTCTTTTGTAGATTCTCCTAAAGTGTATTTTCCGTGATAATCCATCTAATTCTAGACTTCCCCTTTAGTTAAGGGTAATCTGCTAGGCATCTATCCCCCTTGCTAAAAGTGGAACTAAAAAAGTAGTTTTCGGTATTTATGCGTAATTTTTGTGAAGTTTTTAGCAATGTTGCTGATAAGCATTGGTAAAACAAGTTTTAGGGTCAAAGTCAGTGCAACCGATTACATCTTCAGTACAAGCAACGCCCGGGCACACTGTAAATTTGAGGCGGTAGTCCGTCGTAAAAAAATCCCAATAACAATGAAGGGGATACAAGCGCTTGATTTGATGCGCTCCTTCTGGCAATGTTACGGACCGACTCCACAAAAATAATCAAAGTGGCGATACATAAATTTTAGAAAAAGACAGTCATACGGTTATTGTCTCAAGGTTGACCGAAATCAGAACGGCGTTTGTAGGTAAAAAATAGGAATTGCACCATCGATTTTCTGTGTGTAACTGCGCTGTAACAGCGACGAAAGGTTTTCAGCAAGTCGGCGGATGAAAGTCTGTTTCGCAATTCCTAATTCTCCGGGCTTGCGATCGACCGATGTCAACCGCAAGCAGAGTAGTTAATTGACAAAACCTCGAACAATGGCATCTATAGGAGAAATATTTTCTAGCAGCAAATAGCCGAGAAAAGCTGCAGAGGTGTCACCGATGACAAAACCACTCGGGAATAAACTCCCATCTTGGGGAGTTTTATGCCAATAGAATGACTTGTCTTTTTCCAGATTGGGGCGATCGCCAACAAAAAGGGCGATCGCCCCAATCCAAATCAATGCCAGCGTCGTCAGCAAACCCGTCAGCCGTGTCAACCCTTTTTCCTGCAACCGAATCAACACAGCAACTGCTCCTACTAGGAAATATCCGTCAGCTAAACTCATAAACCACCGAAATACATAGCTTTGGCCCCCAACAAGAAGGTAGCGACACCCAGCAAAACTAGGCGGATGTCCAAGAGGGTGGTCATTTTGTATGCGTCTTCCCATGTGTAGCCAAAGAAAGAAGTTCTTGCTTCGAGGGTTGCTGGCCCTTTGAGAGAGTGAAAGATGCCGCCGAAGCCTAGAAAGGCTGAGCTGATTAGGTGAATCGCCGTAACGGCGAAGTACGGATCAGTATCGACAATTTTGGCTCCCGCACCCCCGCCCAAGCCGAGTCTGGCTAGGTTTGGCAACAGGATTAAGCCTTGTTCGTACATGGGCAATTCTGGGTTAAAGCGGGAAAGCTCTAATAGGGTATAGGCTCCCGCCCAGAAGACGATGAGGCCGGCGTAGGCGACGTGGGTACCGAGCAAACGGCCGGAAAGGTTGATTAAGCGGGCGTTGCCTACCCACCAGGAAAATGATTTTCCTTCGGCTGGGAAGGATTTTTTTGCCATGCTGGTCACGGCCATTTACCTCTTGAGAAAGATGTCAGGGGAGTTTTAAGCGATTGCAGGTTATTGATATAGATAATCAACAATTTTAGTAGTTTCGTCAAGGGGTATTTGAGAAAAATTTTCACTGATTTGAGTTCAGGTATGTAAATCAGTAGGAAAAAACATCGCTCTATCACGATTAGGACTGTTTTTGGCGCTTGAGCAGAGTTTGGTCTCTCGTTAGCAAAAATAGCAGCTAAAGGAATACTTCTAAATTTATTGATAAATAATATTATTAAAGAGTATTATGGCTAGAGTATTGTTTAAGTAGCGATCCAATTTTCTCGGAAAAGACAAGGGGGAAAAAGAAATCCGGTACTTTCCTATGGACAAGCATCTCTAAAAGTACGGTTAGAGGGGGGTGCGCCATTGTTTTTTTCCGAATCCAGAGAGTTAATGCCTATTTGTTGACATATTCATCTCAAACTCCAAACAACAAAGCCTGAGAGCATTTGTTCTCAGGCTTTTCTCGCGGGATTTTTAACTGCTTGTTGCATCTGGCGCGCTAGCTCAAGCAGAGGATTTGGTTTCTTCAGCTACTTGCTCGTTGTTGGGCAACTCCAGGCAATAGCCGGCCCCGTATACGGTTTTGATGTACCGAGGATGGCGGGGATCGGGTTCCATCTTGGTTCTCAGGTGTCTGATGTGTACACGAATAGTTTCGATGTCGTCGTCGGGGTCGTAACCCCACACTTCTTTGAGAATTTCGCTGGGAGAAACTGTCTGACCGTGGCGCTGAAGCAAGCAGTGCAGCAACTCAAACTCTAGGTGGGTCAGTTTGACTGTCTGAGCGTACCAAACAGCTTCAAACCTTTCGGGGACAAGGGTCAGCGGGCCGTAATTCAGAATTTCGGAGTGTTTGGCAGCTTGGGGGATGCGGTCTGTGCGCCTTAGTAGAGCTCGCACTCGGGCTAGCATCTCTTCTAGTTCAAAGGGTTTGGTCAGGTAGTCGTCGGCGCCGGAGTTGAAGCCTTCTACTTTATCTTGAGTTTGACTTAAGGCTGTCAACATCAAGACGGGAATGTCTGAGGTACGCTCGTCACGCCGCAAACGCTGACATACGGTGAATCCGTCTACTCTAGGCAGCATGAGGTCTAGCATGATCAGGTCGGGGAGCAGTTGTATGGCTAGTGCCTGACCTTTGATGCCGTCTTCTGCCTGGGTGACTTCATAGCCAGCCATTTCTAGGTTGACGGCTACGAGTTCGGCGATCGCCGCGTCATCATCAATAACAAGTATCCGGGGCATCATTATTTATCTCACCGCTAACCGAATGGCAGATCCTACAGCCTTCTGGGGGTTCCAGGTAACTTTAACGAACAATTTTTTAATTTTAAGCTTCATTAAGGATTATAAGGTTGATTAAGAACTTCGGGGCTCTGTAAATATTCTTGTACTAATTATAAGCCCTAAGAGGGCTTATCAGAAAACTGTTGACCAAAAATCTTGCTGGGGGGAGATTTTTGGTCGGCAAGAACAGCCTTAACTTTTGCAGGGTGCGCCTGGGGCTTCACAGGATCGCCCTAACGGTAGTCCGCGTTTTGCATAACCCTGTTAACCCTTAACTGTAAATTTTTTAAGTTAGTTAATTTTGCTTATAAAATTTTTGTGTTTTTTGAGGGGGTAAGGCTTGCTTTGTTGGGGTATTGACGGTATTATTAAATAATACTAATAAAAGTATTTATAAAATAAATAAACAATATTGCCATCGTTAAATGATATCATATAAAAGTCAAATAATAACTCCCGCAACCTGACAATTTTTGGTCACTTTTTTGCCTGTGGGACTAATTTTTTTCTCGCCCTGGAATCAGGAAAACAACCGATAACAACCGCTTGCATACCTACTGAGGGCGAGTTTGCGATCGAGCTGGCTGAGTATTTTTGGTGGGAAGAGTCGCCTTAGATCCTAATTTTTGGAAATAAAGACCGCCGATGGTGGCTAAGAATATTGTGTAAGCCGCTGCTTGGACGAGATAAAGTCGATCTCTGTATCCAAACAGTGCTTTGAGAAGCACTCCTGGAAATTGTCGATCGGGCAAAATTGCCGCTGCATTCCACACCATAGGCCCTAAAATACAAGAGTGGACTGGTGCGAGGCGATCGTAATAAACACAAATTGCTGCATACTTGCTATTCATCTGCGACAAAATCCCAGCAGCTTGATCGAAATGTTTCAGCGCCGATACTGCCAAACCTGCCACGATTAACAGCAACAAAATTCCCATAAACTTGAAAAACAGGCGGATATCAATTTTGACAC
Organism: Microcoleus vaginatus PCC 9802; assembly: GCA_022701275.1. NCBI lineage: Bacteria > Bacillati > Cyanobacteriota > Cyanophyceae > Oscillatoriales > Microcoleaceae > Microcoleus > Microcoleus vaginatus. Next base: position 5,428,768 of record CP031740.1, on the reverse strand, counting down.
CCCACTTGAACAGTAGCGCGCCAATGATTGCCGCCCCAGTCAAACCGCCCAAAGCTCCCAAAGCGGGACTCAAACCTTGTTGAAACTGAGCGCTGACAAATATAACTGTTTCAAAACCTTCGCGCAGTACCGCGATAAAAATTAAGCCAAATACGCCCCAGCCGGCATTGGTATTTTCTGTCAAAGCTGCTGTAACGGCCCCTTCAACTTCAGCTTTTAGAAAGCGCGCTTGCTGAGTCATCCAAATTAGCATCCAGCTTAGCATTGCGATCGCCACAATGCCCAACACGCCCTCTAATAGCTGTTTAATTACTGGTGCGTAAGTCTGCTCTGATGTTGATAGTGCTGCCAGCAATCCATTGAATAGAACACCCACACAACCGCTAGCAGCAATGCCGGCTGCGACACCTGCATAAACCCAAGAATTGAGGTGACTTTGCTCGGCTTTTTTGAGGCAAGCTAGTACAATTCCGACGACTAAGGCGGCTTCTACGCCTTCGCGCAGGGTAATTACAAAAGTCGGTACAGCTTCACTAAAATTCATTTTTTATAATCATGGGGCATGGGGGAGAGTGCATTGGTCACTGGTCATTGGAAATAACAACTAACTCATAAGCAATAACCAATAACCAATAACAACTAACTAATCATTAAATCAACTATAATCACGCAGCATTTTTTTCAGTTCTACTTGATGCAATTCTTCTTGCCCAATTAGATTGCGGGCATATTCTTCCAGATAAACGCTGGAGCCGCCCACGACTTCAAGTAAAGATTTATACTTTTTCAGCGCTTTTTTCTCGTGATTTAAACTTTCTTCCAACAAGTCTTTCACCGAGTGTTTGTAGGTTTCTTCGATGGGAGCAATTTTCTGACTGGGATGCCCCTCTAAACCGGTGAGAATTTCTCCTGCTTGTTGGGCGTGGAGTAAGGATTCCGTTGCTTGTGCTTTAAAAAACTGCACGATGGGAATCCGGTTTGGCCCTGTCACCATTAGTGAATAGTGGGTGTAGCGCACGACACCTGCTAGTTCCCATTCCATGATGGTGCATAGCAGTTCCTGGGTTTTTTTGTCGTCAAGTTCTTTCATTGGTTGTTTTAGATGTAGAATGCCTTAGAGGGAGCTGTTTATAATATCACATTTAAGTTAAAAATGAAAAGTAAGGTGCTGATGGCGCACTTTACCGGACAGATGTTGTATGTGAGTTACGGGTTAACTTCTAAGGTTCCCGTAGGAGCAAACACTACAGTAAACTTAGCGACTGGTGCTGCACTGTTACTGCTGCTAGTTTCGGAAGATTTCAGCAGATTTGGCAAAGGAGTTTCTTGGCTGTAATCCTTGGCTGGTTGATTGGGAGGCTCGAAATTGCCGATCGCCCCATCTTGACTTGTAGTGACTCGATAAACTAGATTTTGATTGAACGTAGGGCTAGTTTGCCAACTTTGATCGATGCGATCGTAGACTTTCAGAGCTAGCTCATCTAGTTTTAGCGATTTTTTTTCTCTAAAATTGCGTCGCCATAGTTCCACAAAATCCACGCACAAGCTACTGTTAAAGGCAATGTAAACAGTACGCTAAATTCGTGATATTCCATCAAAACGTACTGCGCTAGACGAGAGTTTTCTTTCAGCGCTGCTCTAGCTCCGACGAGAGTTTTCTTTCAGCGCTGCTCTAGCTCCGCCGAAATCTATGCCTGCTCGATACCGCATATAAGCCCAATTGCCAGTAGCAAGGGCCAAAAAACTCAAAAGAGTTGAGCAAAAGGCTAATGTACGCATTTGCGGCACGATTTTAGGGACACCCCGCAACAATGGAAATGCTAGATGTCCTGTATAAACCATTAGCACTAATGCCAACATTGCACCCAGGCCGTGAATAGTTCCCATCTACTGGTGCCAAGGGCTCGGATGCAATAAGTTAACTAAAGGTAAAAACAGAAATAAACCAGCAGATAAAAAGATCAGCCGGTAGATGGAAACTTGAGCGATATCTAACTGTTTGGGAAATTCAGAGGCCACTAAATCGGTAGTTGAGTCTTGGGTTAAGCGTTGTACCACTGGCAAACCTCCTGTAGGATGCCCGGAAAATTACTTGAGAATAAGTGGATTAGTATTTTGAGTTTCTTGATAATGCAGCTCGTGCGGGCAGAGCCGATCGCACATTAGCGCGATCGACAACCGCAAACATACTGCTAACTATATGAACTAGCAATAATTCGGACTTTTTAGTTTCTATAAACGCAATACTTTGGCTGTGACTAGCTATCTGCTAATTTCACTGTTGCGGTCGTCAAAAACTTAATACTATTTATTCTCAACAGGTGAAAATAAAACCAATGAGAGATTTTCAGTGTATTCTTTATATTTTTTTAATATTCTTGTTTGAGCTTGACGGTGAATACAATTTTGGAGTTAAATCTGTAAACAAATATTGATAATCCTTATCAAAAAGCTTCAATGTGAGGGTGGTCGGTAAAATATCCGAATAATTCTTCAGGATTATTTAATGTAAAATTTTTCATCCTCAAAATTCTGCCCCTGAGGCGGTAATCTATATCAAATAAGCGATCGCCCGCTGCCAATCCCCCGATCGCTCGATCGCATTAATGCCCCCAGAGGGGGTTTTAAATTTTTGTAAAAAATAGTTGACTAAAGAGTTGGAACTTCTCTCATTTGGGATAGATCGATGCACATACCTGATGGTTTTCTTTCACCGCCAGTAGCCGTTGCCACCGGCATAGCAAGTGCAGCAGTAATTGCAGTTGCCCTGAATCGAACCCGCGCCAGTCTTGGACTGCGGCAAGCCCCAATCATGGGCTTAACTACTGCTTTCGTGTTTGCAGCCCAGATGATCAACTTTCCCGTAGCCGGAGGCACCAGCGGCCACTTGTTGGGAGGGGCGCTAGCTTCCGTGGTTTTGGGGAACCCTTGGGCGGCAACTTTAGCGATGAGCACAGTTTTTATAATCCAGAGCGTCTTGTTTGCGGATGGGGGCATCACCGCCCTGGGAGCCAATATTTTTAATATGGGGCTAGTGGGCATTTGGGTCGGCTGGTGGCTGTTACAGCCGTTGCAGCGACTGTTGGGAGGTTCCAGAAATCGTTTGCCGCTAGCAGCAGGGATTGCAGCCGCCCTTAGCGTTGTGGCTGCTTCGATTTCTGTGGCGATCCAGTTGGCAATTTCTGGAACAGTAGGGCTCAATATCGCATTGCCCGCAATGGTAGGCGTACATATTTTAATTGGGATTGGCGAAGGGGTAATTACAGGTGGCGTTTTAACTTATCTCGTCAAAGTGCGGCCGGATTTACTGCCGGGACAACAGCCACAATTGCAGAAATGGGTAGTGCCAGTAATCGGAGTGTTATTAATTTCGGGGGTGCTTTCGCTGTTCGCTTCAAGTTGGCCTGACGGGTTAGAAGCGGTAGCCGAAAAATACGGCTTTAAAGATAAAGAAGCTGTGGCGATCGAAAATCCCACTCCTTTAGCAGATTACACAGTTAAAGGATTAGAAGAACAGCCTATTGGTACTAGCATTGCTGGACTTTTAGGGTCTGCCTTCAGCTTCGGCGCGGCTTTTGGAATTGCTCAGTTGGTGGTAAAACCTAAAGATGTCTAAACTCTCCATACCTTTTCGATTGCGAGTGTCTCTCACAATTGTGATTGGCATGGGTTTTCTGAAGACAGGCGCTTGGCTGTGGCTGGGAATTTATGGGGCGATCGCACTTTTTTGGTCGTTTTGGCTCAGGGCTCCGGTGCGAACCCTAGCGCAACTGTTGGGAGCAGAATTGCTTTTTCTCTCCTTATTAGTGCTGCCCCAAGGTTGGGAACGTGCCAGTTTTCTGTTGCTGCGTTCCCTAATTTGCCTGTTAATTATGAACAGTTTTCTGCTAACTTTGCCACCCCACAGTTTCGGAATCGCCCTCAAAGGATTACCCCTACCAGCAGGTTTGCAAGAGATTGTACTTTTAACAGGACAATACTTAGAAATCCTGCTGGCCGAAGTCAACCGCATGAAAATATCTGCCCAACTCCGGGGCTTGTCCGGTACGGGAGGATGGCTGCGTTACGCCAGTGCTTCCATGATCGGAGCGCTTTATTTGCGAAGTCTCGATCGCGCAGAAAGAGTACACGCAGCCATGCTAATTCGCGGCTATAAAGGAAGTTTGCCCGCCGACTCAAAATCGACACCTAAAGAGCGACTCTGGCTGACACTAGCAATTTTAATAGCAGCCGGATTAACAATAGCTTCTTACGGTTATTCGTAATTGGGCATTGGGCATTTAACTGGTTCCCCGGCTCTGTCTGGGAATCGAGCTTCAGAGGCTCTGCCTCGCTTCTTGCGGAGGAAAAGTGGAGGCAGAGCCTCCGGATCTGCGTTCCCAGGCAGAGCCTGGTAACGAGTTGAAATTATTCAATCTAAAATCTAACATCTAAAATCGGATGACTAATCTCAAATCCGCACCAACAATCGAAGTGCAAGACTTAGTATTTGGCTATCCCGAGCAAAAGCCAGTATTGCGGGGAATTTCTTTTACTTTGCACCCCGGAGAAAGGGTGGCTCTACTCGGCCTGACAGGTGCTGGTAAAAGCACTTTGCTCGAAAACTTAATCGGATTAAAAATGCCTCAATCCGGCGAGATTAGAGTGCAGGGAAAAAAGCTGGAAGAGGCGACTTTATCGCAGGCGCGCAGGCAGATTGGATTTTGCTTTCAAGACGCTAACGACCAGCTATTTATGCCCACTATTTTGGAGGATGTAACGTTCGGGCCGCGCAATTACGGAGTGCCGCCAGGAGTTGCGCGCGATCGAGCTTTAGCCCTATTAGACGAATTCGGTTTAGTAGAATTTGCCAACCGTTCAGCCCACGAACTTTCGGGAGGTCAAAGAAGGTTAGCAGCCTTGGCAGCAATTTTAGCATTAGAGCCGGCAATTTTAATCTTAGATGAGCCGACTAACGGGCTCGATCCCTCGTGGCGGCGTCACTTGGCTAAGGTTTTGTCCCAATTGCCGATCGAGGTAATTTTGATCGCTTCTCACAATTTGAATTGGATCGGGAAAACGACTCAAAGGGCGTTAGTTTTGGCGGATGGTGAGATTAAAATTGACAGAAAAACTCAAGATTTGCTGGCAGATAAATCAACTCTCGAATATTACAATTTGCCGCCAGATTGGTAATTATTTATTGGTTTGTATTGAGGATTTTATTCCTCTCTACAAACCTGATAACGGTTATTTTACAGGACATGATATGAAAGGCAATAGAGTTATTACATAAATCTTTGATTGCTCGGGAAACCGCAGATGCAAGGCAGATGATTTCAAGATTGTTTGCGAGTTTTGCCAGAGGTATAATATCTAACTCGAATTACAGATCAAATTTGCTAACAGCTTCCTTGTACAGATGAATAGCTAAATCACGAAGAATTTGTTCATTTTGAAAATCACTTCCTAACTTCTGTTTCGCCGTTTGAACACACATTTTCATCAACTCGGACGAACTTTCGATGTGAAGTGCGATCGCCCTTTGCTTTTGTTCAAACCCGACCTCGATTTCCGCCAGCCTTTTGACCGATTGATAATTCGCAGATTGCTCTAAATTTGCTGCCATTTTTTCCTGCTTTCTCCTTTGCACTTCCTCGGAAAAACCCGCAGCAATTATCCCCGCAGGTAACGCAAAAATTCCGATTCCCAAAAATGCTAATATTGCTCCTAAAAATCGGCCTAAAGGAGTGATTGGATAAATATCGCCGTAACCAACAGTAGTTAATGTCACAACTCCCCACCACATTGCATCGGGGATGCTCCCAAAAGCTTTTGGATGCGCCTCGTGTTCCACAAAATACATGATGCTAGAGGCAAATATTAACAGAATAAAAACTGCAAATGCAGTGGCCATTAACTCCTCTTTTTTAGCGTACAATACTAATCCCAGAGTTCGGACGGACTCTGAATAACGGCTCATTTTTAGCAAGCGCAACAAGCGCAGGAGGCGAATTAAATTAACGAAGTTTAAACTCGGAAATAACAGCAAGGAGTAAAAAGGTAAGATTGAAATTAGATCTATCAGACTTAGCGGTGTAAGAGCGTATCTCAATCTTCCCAAAAGCGGGTGGCTGTATCTGGAATCTACTGTACATACCCACACCCTCAAAAGATATTCTATTGTAAATACTAAGGATGAAACTATTTCGATATTCTCCAAAATCGATTGGTGTTCTTGCGACCAAGTGGGCGAAGTAGAAGCAATAAAAGCTCCGACGTTTATCAAAATCAAACCTGTAATAACAATATCATCTGCTAAGCTGTATAAATTGCGGCTTTCTGAGGTTTCTAAAATTTCATGAATTATATTTTTGAGGTGTTTTGGCATCTGAGTTTCTCCTAAAAAGTTAGCAATTAACGATCGCGCTTTACTACAGTCTAAGCAATTAGATTCAAAAAATTAAGCAGGACTTGCCCTAAAGCTAAAAATTTAGTGTCTTCAGAGATGCTACCGTTGCGAAACTCAATATTTCTCAGAAAAACTGGGTTTTTTGGGGCAAGGGCGTTCTAGTAAAATTTAGAGTTAATCTGGAAAGAATTCCCAACTATTACTGGATTTGCAGGCAAAAATCATGAAGGTAGCCGTATTTAATACCAAATCCTACGATCGCACTTTTCTGACAGCAGCCAATGTCGGCGGTCAACACGAGTTCGTTTTTTTTGAACCGCATCTGACCCTGGAAACCAGCGTTTTGGCTGCTGGATTTCCGGCCGTCTGCGCGTTCGTGAACGACTGCTTGGACGCGAAAACGCTCGGGGCGATCGCCGAAAAAGGCGTCCGCTTGCTCGCCCTGAGATCGGCCGGATTCAATCACGTCGATTTAGCAGCAGCGAAGGATTTAGATCTAACTCTCCTCCGAGTTCCGGCTTATTCTCCCTACTCCGTCGCCGAACACGCAGTTGCTCTGATTTTGTCCCTCAACCGCAAAATCCACCGGGCCTACAACCGCGTCCGCGAAGGCAATTTCGCCCTAGATGGCTTGTTGGGTTTTGACCTCCACGGCAAAACGGTGGGAATCGTCGGGACTGGCAAGATTGGCGCAATTACTGCCCAAATTCTGCACGGATTCGGCTGTCGCCTGCTGGGATACGATGTTTCCCAAAACCCAGATTGCCTCGCCCTAGGCATGGAATACGTCGCACTCCCGGAACTGTTCGCCACCTCTGATATTGTCAGCCTTCACTGTCCCCTGATGGCGGAAACTTACCATTTGATCGGTGCAGAGGCGATCGAGCAAATGAAACCGGGGATGATGCTGATCAATACCAGCCGCGGGCAGTTGATTGACACTAAAGCTGTTACCAAAGGTCTGAAGTCGGGTATAATTGGCTACCTCGGATTAGATGTGTACGAACAAGAGACGGATCTGTTTTTTGAGGATTTGTCAAATCAGGTCATTCAAGACGACGTTTTTCAGCGTTTGCTGACCTTTCCAAACGTCCTGATTACCGGACACCAAGCTTTTTTCACCGAGGAAGCTTTGAAAAATATCGCCGACACCACGATCGCCAATATCACCGACTTTGAACAAGGACGCCCTTGCCCCAATCAAATCGACCTTGAGCAAGTGAAAAAATGAGTCAAAAGACCGATTTGGCAACGGGGGAAATTGTTTACAATCAAGTCTTATCCTTATTTTTGCTTGCAATTTGTGAAGCTCTGCCTTAGTCTCATCAATTAGTCCCGGCAGCGCGAATGCTGTGCTAATTGCCGGAGAATTATACTGGCAGCCACTCAAAGCCTGCAATTGTACTTGACACCGGAGGAAGTATCAAATGACACAAGCTAACTTTTCTGACGACGCACAAACAGTCACTGAAGTCGTCACAGTAGACCTGGTGCCTGACCAACCGGGGGTCATGACTACAGTGACAACCCCAGAAACAACGACGAGCCAGTTCCAAGATATTAAAGACCAAGTTCTGACAATTTTGTCGGAACTTCCAACCTATGTCTCCAATTTTTTTGCTGACTACCAAAAGCCCCTCATAACTCTTGGTTTAATTCTGGCAGGCGGTATTAGTATTAAGGTAATGCTGGGAGTTTTAGGTGCTCTTAATGATGTCCCTTTGGTAGCTCCAGTTTTTGAGTTGATTGGGATGGGATATACGGGTTGGTTTGTTTACCGCTATCTGCTCAAGGCTTCTAACCGCCAAGAGTTGTTAACGGAAATTGATTCTTTAAAAGAACAAGTTGTAGGTAAAGATTCTTAAACGAAGGAAGAAGGAAGAATGAAGAGGGAAGAAGGAAGAATGAAGAAGAAAGAATGAATAAAGAAGATTTTTTCCACTCTCCCCTCTCCCAATCTCGCACTCCTCCCTCTCCCAATCTCCCGCTCTCCGGCTCTCCCCCTCTCAATTTGGATGGCAAACTTGTTGCAAAGTGGCGGTAAAGTCGGGGTAGGAAATGGCAGCAGCTTCTGCCCGGTGAATGTTAGTAATACCTGTGGCGTTGAGGGCTGCGATCGCCAAACTCATCGCTATTCTGTGGTCGGTGTAGCTGTCAACATCCGCGCCGGTCAAAGGAGTTCCCCCGGTAATTTCTAAACCGTCGGGTAACTCGGAAATTTTGGCTCCCATGCGGTTGAGTTCTGCAGCAGTCACGGCCAGCCGATCGCTCTCTTTGACTCGCAACTCGGCCGCATCTCGAATTATTGTAGTACCCGACGCAAAGACCGCCGCTACCGCCAAAATTGGGATTTCGTCAATCAGTCGGGGAATTAAGTCGCCAGCAATGGTGCATCCCCGCAATTGGCCGGAACTGCGAACCAAAATATCCGCTACCGGTTCCCCAGCCGCCTCTCGCTGATTTTGCAGTTCAATATCGGCGCCCATCATCTCCAAAGCTTCCAAAATGCCTGTACGGGTTGGGTTGACGCCGACATTTTCGACTACGAGTTCCGAACCCGGGACGATCGCCCCAGCAACTAGCCAAAATGCCGCCGAACTAATATCCCCCGGTACAATCACATTCTGCCCTTGCAGTTGTGTCGGCCCAGTAACTGTCACGCTACAAGTTTCTGGATCGACGCTCAATTGAGCTCCAAACGCTCGCAGCATCCGCTCGCTGTGATCCCGCGACAGAGCGGGTTCTGTGACTGTAGTTTCTCCGCTTGCCATCAAACCGGCGAGCAAAATGCAAGATTTAACTTGAGCCGAGGCGATCGGAGAATGGTAGTGAATCGGTTTTAACTGCTGTCCGAGTATCCCTAAAGGAGCTAAAGAATTGCTTTTTCGACCCCAAATTTGCGCTCCCATTTGTTGCAGCGGTTTAATGACGCGCGACATGGGGCGCGATCGCAAAGAACTGTCACCCGTTACTGCATAAAAACGCCCCGGATGAGAAGCTAAAATTCCCAACATCAGCCGCATCGTCGTGCCGGAATTACCAGCGTCCAAGACTTCCACAGGCTCCTCTAACTCGCCAATTCCGACACCCCGGACTGTCACCCGTTCCGCGTTGAGTTCAGAAACTTTGGCTCCCAGGAGCGAGAAACATTTAGCCGTGCTGCGGGGGTCTTCCCCTAGGAGTAGTCCCTCAATAGTAGTTTCACCTTGGGCGATCGCACCCAACATCAAAGCTCGGTGAGAAATCGACTTATCGCCCGGAACTCGAATCCTCCCCACCAGTGACAAGCCCGAGGCCGGTTTTTGAATGCTTAAAGTTTGGCTTTTGTCAAGAAGCGTAGTAGTTATAATGTTAGCTTGCATTGAGATAAACTAGGATTGGATGGCGTTAGCTATCCTACCTTTTTCCCAGTCCTAAGTCAGTCGTCTTTTGTACGGCCTGCGGGTTTTTTCCCAATGTGTCCGGTTAACTTAAAGGCTGATTAAACTCGCCCGCAGACTCTGCTGTCAGTTATCGGCGACAAGGGAGGACGGACGCAACCCCACGGATTTCACATTAATTTCACATTAATTTCACAAATATTATCCGTGTATATGCGTAGATTTCATGTCGTGATCTCAGTTATCAACCTGATGATTGAATTATGACTAAACAATTTGAGATTTTCGATGGCAAGTTGTAGATTTTTCATTTTTTTAAGCAAAAGCTCCGGAATTTGGAACCCAGCTAATCTAAAATCTAAAATATAAAGCCTAAAATCTCAAATCTCAAACCGCCCAATTCACAACAACTCCTAAACTTTTATTTATGCTGACCCATCACCGCAAGCCTGTAAGTTTATCGCTGGTATCCACAGATTTACCTTTGTGGTCATTCGTTGAAACCGGTGCTACCCTTTATCAAAAAGACCGCGATCGCTTTCACTTGTTGTTGCACGAACCAGCAATAATCGATCGCGAATTTTCCGACGACTCCGACAAATCGGCCGAGCAAGTTACAATCTTACCCCCAACTACAAAACCCCGGTTGCTCTGGCTAGAAGTTTCACCCTATCGAGTCATTATGACTATGCAAGGAAACGGCAAATACAGTTACCGACACTGCTGGGAACGAGGAATGTACGGCTTGAGCCGTTATTGGCTTCAGGGCGAATCGCTGGCGACTCCCGAACAGTTGCGACTCCGCAACTTCACCCGCAACTTGACGCTGACAGGAAAGCCGGAACCGGAACACTTGCAGTTAGAATACGAGTTGTGGTCGGAAAAAGTGCAACTCGGTCGCTATATTTTGAATCTAGAAATTCATCACTAAACTGGGTAATTGGAAAGGGGTAATTGGAAATGGGTAGATACTAGCTGAAGGCGAGGCATTCCTCAGATTCATTCACCCCCTGTGCGCTGTTGAGGTTCGCGTTGCAATCTCCCAACTCAAAACTCTTAGGGTTTAGCGCTCGCTCTTACAATAATTAATCAGTTTGCTAGTCAAAGCGTCTTGATTTGCGGCTGCTTGATTCGCCTGTTGGCCTGCTCTAATAATATCGGCTTGAGCTGTTTGGATTTGCTCTCGACCTTCTATACTTGTAGAAGCGAGATTTCCAGCCTGAAGACTTTTGCTTATGTCGCCGAGTGCTTGACTAATTTCGTGAAAGGATTTAACCGATGGCTCCTGAATTTCTTTGAGGGTTGGATCTGTTATTCGCAGATCCTCAAGTTCATTCGCTATCAGGTTCAAATTTTTAGCTAAATTGTCGGTCGTTGCAGCATCGTTGCTGTCTTTATCAACATCAAGGAGAGCGTTGCCCTTGTTGACAATTTCAGTAAATTTAGTACACTGGACAGCTCGGCTATCGCTGCAACTAATCGTCAGCGTACAGCAAGCAACAACTATCAGCAGGATGGCAATCTGTTTGCGAAAAAAGTACATGAACCCTCGGTTGCAAAAAAAGTAGATTCTGGGATTTTGTGGTAGAGTGCGTCAGCGATTAGCCGAGATCTCGACTGTCGTAAAACTTTCGCGGCATTCAGACACGCTCTACTAAGCTAAACTACGTACCTGTTTAGGAACTATGGTCAAAAACAGCAATAACCTAAAGAAGGGAAGCATTTGGGGATATCTTACCCTGCTTTTGCCTATTTCCTTGACGGCGGTTGCCAGTTTCGAGTCGGGAAGGATGTTTTGGGCGATCGCCACCACAGCGGGCATTGCTTGGGCTTGCAGGCTCTACCAGCAGCAGCAAAAACATAAACTCGCTCATTTAGACTCGGTTTTCTATAAGTTGATCAAGGAAAATCAAGGACGAGTTACGGCTTTGGATTTGGCGATGAATGCGAAACTCCCCGGAGAAAAGGTTCAAGAGTATCTCGATGAACGAGCTTCTGAGTTTGCCGCAGATTTTGAAGTGACGGAACAAGGCGGAATTTTGTATTATTTTCAAATAGCTCCAACTGTCACTCCAAGCGAAACAGCTAATGCGGCAATAGCTGTTCAAGAGCCTCCCACCAATCGGGAAAAAGCACAAGATAAAAAACCAAATTTATTCCCCATTACTCAAACCAAGACTCCTGGAAAACCCAAAATCTCTTTTACCCAGACGGAACTCTCCCGCCGATTCAAAGTTCACGCAACCACGATCGGCAAGTGGAAACTTAAGCCGGAGTTTGCTCAGTGGAGCCGCGAAAAAGACCCGGAGGATCTGGCCTGGGAATATTCTACAGAAAACAAGCGATTTTATCCCAAAGATTGAGATCCGCCGGTATTTGCCAAAATATCTCAAGAAACCCGGTTTCTACGAGGCTGTGCGCTTAGTAACGAAGAATTTGGCAAGAAACCGGGTTTCTGAGACTTAAGCGCACCCAGCATTGATTTTACTGCCGTTGACCGATCGACCTGTGTAGGTTATTTTAAGTAAAATCCTCTATTGTTGAGTTTGCCAAATAAAAATCGGTAAATTCGATCGTCCTATCTGTTACTTTTTTCTCCTATGTCCAAAACAACCTTGCGAGTAGTCGCCCGCCTCGTCGCGTTTCCTGACAAAGTAGCAGAACTTAAATCTCTGCTGCTGAGCATTATGGAGCCCACTCGCAAAGAAAAAGGCTGCATCAAATACGAACTCCTGCAAAATCAAGCCGATCCCACAGATTTTACCTTCGTTGAAGAGTGGGAAAGTGCAGATTTGCTGGAACTACATCTCGGTTCAACTCACATTCAAGACGCCGTGCAGAAATTAGACGGTTTGGCCGTTGGGCCTCCAGATATCCGCCGCTATGAATTGCTAGCTTAATCTGGTTTTTATAGCAATTTTATTAAGGGTTGGTGAAATAGCTTCTACCCCCCTAGCCCCCCTGAGTAAGGGGGGACAAGAGTGAGATTTAAAATTGTAGTAACTTCCTAAAATTTATGATATCTGCAACAATAAAACAGTTATTTATTTATCCAATTAAAGGGCTGACACCCCAAGCAATGTCGGAGTTTGCTTTAACAGCAGGACACGGAATTAAGGGCGATCGAGCTTTTGCCTTAATGTTTGCAGATAATCTTGAAGCTGCAAAGATGCCCGCAGATAATGTGCCTTGGATGAGCAAAAAACATTTTGCCGTTCAAAATGATTGGCCTCTGTTAGCAGCTTTAGAATGTGATTATCAACCGGAAACGACCGTTTTAACAGTCAAGCGTCAAGGAGTTGAAGTGTTATCCGCAGCAACGAACACAGCAGCGGGGCGCGATCGCATCGGCACTTTTTTCACAGAATATCTGGCGGCAATTGAATCCACAAAAGAAGCGAGACACCCGCAGTTTGCACCTTTGCATTTAGTCGGCGACACCAGTGGCGAAACTCGTTATCCCGATCGAGAACCCGTACACATCTCTTTACTCAGTCAAGCCACATTAGACCAATTAACAGAAATCGCTCTTCAAAACATTGACGTGGGTCGATTTCGCCCGAACATTGTGCTAGAAGGTATGGCAGCTTGGTCAGAATTTGAGTTGATCGGAAAACAGTTTCAATTAGGCACGGCGCGCATAGAAGTTACAGCACGAATCAATCGCTGTGTCAATATAGAAGTGAATCCAGAAACAGGCGATCGGGATATTTCCCTACTCAGTTTACTGCAAAAGGAATTCGGTCACGCACAAACTGGAGTTCTAGCCAAAATTATCAACAGCGGCACAGTTAAAATCGGCGATGTTTTGCATCCCTAGAATAATCAGTTGATGCGTTGTTATATATCCGAAGCCTTTAGAGGCGTACCCGAGTCCACAATCCGAACCAACAGCAGACAATATTAACACAAAACCCGCCCCAACCCAGCCACTCATTATGCTTGTGGCACCCTCACCTTATTACCAATCAAATTCAGAAAACTCGTTCCAAAATGTTGAATCTCCAAAAAGTTAGCATAGGAAGGAGTTGACTTGTAAACTCTAAAAGTCCGCATAATTCCTAAAGTCGCGGCACTTTCCAGCGGGCCGATAAAGCTAGTATCTCTGTCCAAAAAATGAGACTGCTTAGCCCAGTGTGCCATCTGTTCCGCATTCAAAAAATAGCAGCCGGAATGAGGATTCAAAGCCCGCTCAAAAGCGACTGTTTGTTCCATGATTTTTCCCATTAACTGCCGCTGCTCCTCTACATTTTGAAAGGGAGAAGTCGCTGAGTCTGCTAAATCACCATCAACATATGCTTTAAAAACCGCGCCTTTAGGCGCTATTTCATAGCGATTAGGTTGCAGCAAATTCCCATTTCCCCCGTGATGCGTAAACCACTTTAATTTACTAAAAAACCACGGATCATGCAGAATTAAATCATCTTCCAAATAACAAAAATAATCGTATTTGTCTAGACACGCTCGCAAAACTGCTTGACACTCAAACCCCAAAAGCAGCGGTTCGCATTTGGTAGCGTGGTGCATAAAACATCTGGGCTGCACTGGCAGTTGGGGCAACAGATGATAACCTTGAGTAGTGCAAACAACAATGTCAATTTCGTGCTGTTGAGATTGATTTGCTGGGATAGTTGCACATTCGCTAATGTCAATCATGGACTGGGATTTGCCGTACAAAGCTTGCAGCGCTGTCACGCAAGCGGTTAAAGCATTCAGTCGTGGTTGCGGATCATTTCGCTGGGAAGCGTGTTTCCCCTCGCCGCTGGGATTGTAAAAGTGAGCAATAGTGAATAGAATTCGCATTGGTGTGGAGTAACAATTAGAAATTAAACAATAAAACAGTAAGATCGCACAATAACCCTATAAATCTTACCGCATTTAGTCACCAAATAACTCCGGCAGGCGATCGCGCAACTCAGCATTTAAACGTGGCAACTCGTCTCGCATCTGTAAGTACCAATCTCGCCGCTGTCGGTAGTGCCCGCACAGCAAGCGGTTGTCGCGCACCCATTCGTAAGCATTCGCGGCTATTTCCCGGCGCCGAGAAGTGTCAGAAATCAGGGAATTCAGCTTAATTTCAAACTCTTTTTCATATCTATAAATTAATCCGGTTTCACCTTCGACTATCGAATGTTCGTACACGGTGGGACTTGCCAGCACCGCTACTCCCCGCGCTGCACATTCAATAAATTTTAAGTCGGATTTTGTTTCGTTAACCGGGTTGGAAACAAGCGGCAGCAAAGCTATATCGCAACTGTACATGATTTCTTGATACCGTTCGTAACTGCAAAATGGTTCAAATTCTTTTTGCTGTATTTTCAAGGATTCAAAAAAAATTCGGTCGTGGATTACTTTAACTCGAATCCGGTGCTTGTGTGCCACTAAAACGCGATTGAGTGCCGCCATAATCGGCTGCCAATCTTTTTCGCGGTTGAGTGCACCAAAAAAAATTGTGACTGTATCTTCTGCCGGATAAATTCGCGGCGGAGGTAGATAAGCTAATTGATTGGGAAATACCGCAACATTGTGATTGTAAGACCGCAAAATTTTTGCTAGCGGTTCCGTAGAAGTTTGAACGCAGTGACAGCCGCGATAGCTGAGGTAATTATTATCTGCATATTCGCGGCGGCGGATGGGATTGTCGTCAATTTCAGCTACTATTAAATAGCCTTGTTGCAGGAGTTCTTTGAGTTGGGGAATGTAGGCAGGATATTGCATGATTGTCCGCTGCCAGATGAAAACTTTTTCTTCTTCCGGCAGAGGGGGAATTAATCCTGCTGTTTTCACGCCGGATACGGTGCGGACACCGGGAATTGTGGCGCTAAATTTGTCCGGTTCCAAAACTCGCACGCGATCGCACCCTGTAGGAGCCATAATGATAGTCTGAATCAGCAGTCTGCGCGCAGGTACGGTCGATTTGGTCGATCGCACGATATAATGTTCAGCACCAGTTTCCGTAGCAAAACTGCTCGATGTGAGCTCTAAAGCCTTTACCATTGGATGCAGTAATTCCTGAAAGTGGACAAAATTTTCGGTTTTGTGTCCCTTCCCTTGAAATTCGTAAACCTGCAATCCGGCTTGAGCAAATAGTGATTTAATACTTTCTAGGGTAAACCAGTGCTGCATCTTACTGTCGGGATTCTCCCACTGTCCCCGCAGCAGATTGACAATTCGCCGCCAGTATTGAACATTAGGGATTCTGGCGAGAATTTGCCCCTCTGGATTCAGCAAAGCACTGTACTGCTTGAGGACTTCCCAAGGGTTTTTGAGATACGGTAGCAAGTCGCCGAAAATTAAGCAATCGACGGTTCCTGGGGCGATGTCGAGACTTTCGAGAGTAATTTCTTCAATATCGGCTACTGTCACCCAGTTTAGCCGATCGACTGCAATTTTAGCTTTTTCTCGATCGCATTCAATGCCAATATACTGACAATGGGGATTGATCAGTTTGTACTGTTCGCCCGTCGAGCCCGTACCGCAGCCAATTTCGACAATGACTTTAGCATCCGGCGGTAGCAGCTTCAAGAAGTCGTGGTTGGCGCGATCGATCACTTTCTCTAAAATTCCTGATTAGTTTATCGTAAAATAAAACAGAGCAACCCATGCCGACAGACAACCAGCCGAAGGTTAGCATTGCGATGCCAGTATACAATGGCGATCGCTATCTTTGTCAAGCACTAAATTCTCTATTGCGAACTTTTTTTCTTTTCTCTTCTCTTGGTCTGCATTAAGACCGTTTCCTTTAAATCTTATTCACCAATCCTCCAGGATTGCTATATGTTAGCAAATATTCAGCAAAATTATAATTTGTTCTCTAGCCTACCCTTTTTTAGCGCAATTGAGCTGATCAATTAATTCTGCTTTTTCTCAAAAAATCCACACTACACTGTGCTAAATACATTAGAAACTATGAACCCTAATCTAGGAATGAATATCGCCGGCTACATCAACGGCGAATTTGGCATAGGAGAAGGTGTCCGAGCAAATATCAGGGCTGCAGAAGCCGCCGGGATTCCCTTCGCCATAAACAATTTTACCCGCAGTCCCCACCGCAAGAAAGACACCACCTATCAAAATTTTAGCCAAGATAATCCCTATCCCGTAAACTTAATTCAAGTCAACGCCGATGAAGTTGCAACGTTTATCAAACATACAGGTTCCACCTATTTTGAAAACAAATACAACATCGGCTTTTGGGCCTGGGAACTTCCCGCCTTTCCCCCAGAATGGCAGCCAGCATTTAATCACTTTCACGAAATATGGACTTACAGCAACTATTGCGCCGAGGCAATTTCTGCACTTGCGCCAATTCCCGTTATCAAAATCATGCCTAGTATTGCTCTCCCCGCACCTTCCCTGAACAGAGAAGCACTGAATTTACCGAAAAATAAATTTATTTTCTTGTTTGTCTTCGACTTTTCTAGTCGCATCGAGCGCAAAAATACTTTAGCGACAATTCAAGCCTTTAAACAAGCTTTTGGGGAAGATAACAGCGTATTATTGGTCATCAAATCTTCTAATTCCCACACATTTTCAGCGGCGCCAGCATCCTTAAACTCAGCCATAGCCAATAATTCAAATATCAAACATCTAGACGGCTATTTGTCCAAAAATAAACTTAACGGTTTGCTCTACAATTGCGACTGTTATGTATCCCTGCACCGCTGCGAAGGATTTGGCTTAACAATGGCTGAAGCCATGTTTTACGGCAAACCCGTAATTGCCACCGGCTATTCATCAAATACAGAATTTATGAATGTCGGCAACAGCTATTTAGTCAAGTATAAGTTAATCCCAATTGAGAAAGATTGCGGGCCCTACAAAAAAGGCAATGTTTGGGCAGAAGTGGATGTCGAGCACGCTGCTTATTTAATGCGGTACGTCTTTAACAATTACCGGGAAGCTCAGCAAGTTGGAGCGATAGCTGCTGAGGAAATTCAGACTTTACTTCACCCGCAAGTTACAGGTAATAAAATTAGAAAACGTCTCGAATATATTCTCGAGATTACCGATAACTTTCAAAGCATACCTCTGTCAGGAACAGCCAAAGCTAAGTCGGCCAAAATTATGGCTGAGTTGCCACCATCACAGCAAAAAAATCAATCCCAAGCAGAACTACAAAACGGGCAGCCGAAGGTTAGCATTTGCATTCCGACATACAACGGAGAAGCATTTATTGGAGAAGCCATCAACAGTGCTTTGGCCCAAACCTACCCTAACATAGAACTGATTATATCCGACGACGGCTCCACAGACGAAACAGTTGCGATCGCCCAATCATTCCAATCGCAAACGTCAGTCGATTTCCGCATCATCCTGCACCGCAACTACGGCTTATCACAAAACTGGAACTTTTGCATATCCCAAGCAAAAGGCCAATACATTAAATTTCTGTTTCAAGACGACTTGCTCGCACCCGAATGTATTGAGAAAATGGTCGCCGTCGCCCAACAAAACCCAGAAATAGGTATGGTTTTCTCCCCGCGTGGTATCACCATAGCTGACAATGAATCTAACCCAATTTTGCGCCTAGCTTCCCAATCCATTAAAGATTTGCATAAAAGTTGGTCAAATTTAAAGTCTATTCAGCCCGGAAAAGAATTACTGGCCGATACTAACTGCTTGAACAACCCGATAAACAAAATTGGCGAACCGAGTACCGTCTTAATTGCCGCGCGAGTCTTTGAAGAAATAGGATTATTTGATTCGGGATTATCTCAGTATGTAGACTTAGATATGTGGTGGCGAATCATGGGCAACTATCATATCGGATTTGTAGACGAAAAACTGTCCTCACTGCGGATTCATCCCGAACAACAAACTTGGAAAAACTTTGCGGCTGGGGAAAATCATAAGGATGTAGTCAGATTTTACAAAAAACTACTAAATAGTCCTGATTACAGTTTCTTGAATCAACAAATCAAACAGACAATCCGCCAAAAGTTGGCATTGAGAACCCAGCCGGGTTTATCGGAATTGTCAGCACTGCTTGATCAATACAATAAATTCCCCTCAAAACAGCCTCTTCTCGCCCTGCGCCCATACCGCCAACAGCTAGCTGAATATTGGCTGAATTTGCCAGCGAAAAAATTAGAAAGTGCTTACTTGAAAGACATGGGTAAAGCTCATAAGTTGCTCCTAGATAGCGCCCTCAAAACTGAAACTTTAACTGAGGAAGAACAAAGTTTTGTCCAGCAGTTATCCTCGAAACTTGCTGAAGGAGGGGAAATTGCCGATAAGATGCAATATCTCCTCGCAGCGATGCTGTACCGCGACGCTTATCAGTTGCCACTTGAGTATAAAAATGCAGCAATTCCCCAGTGGTTTTTTGACGACTTTTTGAAATTTATCTTTCAGTGTCCCGGTTATTTTAAACAAAACTGGGAAATAGAAAGGTACTCTGAATATTTTCAGCAGTTAATCAAGTATGTCGCTGCTAATATCGCCAGTTTTCCAGATTCAGAAGTTTGGCGTTATTTGGCGCCTTTTCTTGCGAAAAATGTTAGTTTTCAAGCTTTGTATTTGAGCGAGGTCAATCTGCTCAATATATTGAGTCAGCGAGCTGATATTCTGGAATTTTATTTGAAGAAAAATGTCGGCTGTCAAATAGAAGGGAATTTTCCTCAGAGAGAACCTGAAAGAACTAAAATCCGAGTTGGCTTTTTGCTTGATAAAATTAGTGATGAATCCGAGACTCGTGCTGCAATTCCGACTTTTGAATATTTAGACAGAAGCCAATTTGAAATTATCGTGTACCATTTCCAGGTACAAGACGAGCGACTGAGGAAATATTGCGAAAATTGCGCCGACAAACTGGTGCAACTGTCCGAAGATTTGCCCAATCAAGTTGGAGAAATGCGATCGCACGATTTAGATATTCTGCTAATCTGCACCAATACCACCGACACTTCTCAACCAAGCGCCCTCCTGTGCCTGCACCGACTAGCGCGGGTGCAAATAGCTACCGGTGGATCAACCCCCGCAACCACCGGAAGCCGAAATATCGATTATTTCCTTGCCGGAGATTTGACATTGCCTGCAGGTGCAGCAGCAGAGTATCGCGAAAAATTAATTACTTTAAAAGGCTCGGGAGTTTGTTTAAGCTATACTGTAGAATCAGCACCTGCCCAAGTTGAACCGACTCGCAGCAGTTGGGGAGCCACCGAGGACTCTGTAGTGTTCATGTCCGGCGCTCAAGCTTTTACAATTATCCCAGAATTGAGAGAAACTTGGGCAAAAATTATTGCGGCGGTACCAAATTCTATTTTAGTTTTGTATCCCTTTAGTTCCCACAATAAAAACTATCCGACGGTGCCTTTTTACAAACAAATTCGATCGCTCTTTGCCGAATTTGGGGTTGACAAAAAGCGCTTAGTTGTGATTAAAGCACTGCCATCTCGCGCCGATTGCATAAAATGTCTGGAATTGGCTGATATATATTTAGACTCCTATCCATACAGCAGTGCCTGCTATGCGGCAGAACCCCTGTTGGTCGGATTGCCTATAGTGGTAAGAAAAGGGCAAACAACTCGATCGCGACAATCAGCCGCAGTGCTCGAAGAACTGCTAATTCCGGAACTGGTAGCAGACAGCGAGAAGTCTTATTTAGAGCTCAGCATAGCACTGGGAACCAACCCAGAACTGCGCCGGCACTACCGCGATCGAATCCAGCAAAAAATGGCGGCAAACCCGAAATATCTCGACAGTCGCGCTTGCTCGACCCAACTCGGAACACTCTTTGAAAGACTATTCCGAGAGTGAAGGAAGAAGGAAGTTCAGCAACTAAGCAGTGTACGGGATTTAACGGATGGATGTTGAGGCAAGAAGGAAGATGGCAGAAGTAAAGATTTTCCCACTCTCCCACTCTCGCATCCCGCTACCATTATGAGAGCTGCGGGGAACCCCTCGCTAGGCAGAGCGTCAAGAAATAGACAGCAATAGCGCTAGCCCACTGACGGTCTGCTATCATCGGGGAATCGAGGGGTTAGTGGTTGTCGCTCTTTTCCTGCCACAGCTAAATTAAAAGGGGAAGCGCAAGTCAGTTGGAGATAAAAAAATGACAGGACTTTTTCAAATAGGCGATAAATTACTGCAAGCTCAGGATATGCCATCGCTCCTGAAGCGGTACCAGTTAATGCCGCAATTCTTGCGGGGTGTAATAGTAGACCAAGCGATCGCATCCTTTAGTTGCAGCGACGAAGAACGCAAATCCGCCGTCGAGAACTTTCTGGCACAACACCAACTGACAGCCCCCGAAGCTAAAGAAGCTTGGCTGCGTAGCCAAAACATGACGGAAGAAGAACTTCAAGAGATGGCCGTGAGGCCCTTGCTGATCGAAAAATTTAAGCAAGCCACTTGGAGACCTAAAGTAGATAATTATTTTTTAACCCGCAAAGCCAGCCTAGACCACGTAGTCTATTCCCTGGTACGCACCAAAAATCCAGCACTGGCAAACGAACTTTACTTTCGCATCCTCGAAGGGGAACAAACCTTTGCTGAAGTGGCCCGCGACTATTCCGAAGGGCCCGAGTCCAAGTCAGGCGGCTTGTTGGGCCCAGTACCCCTGAGCCAGCCCCACCCGGCAATCAGCAAACTTTTGTCCGTCAGCCAGCCAAATCAACTCTGGACGCCACGTCCTCTGGCAGAATGGATGGTAATTATTCGACTAGAAAAGTTCATGCCGGCCCAGCTCGATGAATCGATGCGGCTGCACTTGATTAACGAACTCTTTGAAAGCTGGCTCGCCGAACAGATCTCGCAAATAGGCCCGCTACAGCCCCTCTCTTCCGTGTCTTCAATATCATGACTTCTTCCGCTGTTTCCCTCTCCCAGATTCAGGATTTCCTAGCTAAAACACCTCCCTTTGACCGACTCTCAGAGACGGCTCTGTCAGCCTTGGTGGCTAAATGCCAACTCCTCGGGTACCGGACGGGGCAACCCCTGTTTGAACGGGAAAAAATGCCGACTCAGGTGGCAATTATCTATCAAGGCCAGGCCCGGCTGCTGGGCTTTGACCAGCGCTCGCAGCGCCACGTAAGTTTACGCTTGGTGCAGTCGAAGGAAATCCTTGGCTGGGCTGGCTTGCTCAGGGGAGTTCCCTGCGAGACGGCAATCGCTTCTACAGATGTGATCGCGATCGTCCTACCTGCCGAAGATTTCCTGAGCGTACTGGAAAAACAGCCGACCTTTGGAGAAGCCTTTCGCGAACACTGTTCCTTGAGCGAAGTATTTGAACTGTTGAGCCTGGAGTTGCAGCGCCAAGCCGACGGCACTTCCAATCTCAAGGAACTCACCCTGCAAGCTTGGCAAGATGCGGCAGTTGTCAACGTGCCAAACGGCAACAAAAAAACTCAAGACATCGCCAAAGAGCTAGATGCCGATCGAGTTTGGCTCGTCAGCAGCGGCGTCTTGGGCGACTTTCCCACCGGCAGCCGCTTCTCTGTGGAAAACGCAGCCAAATCGTTAAAAGTAGAAGGCCGCCTCGGCGCGCGATTGGTCGGCTTCCGGGAGCCCCCAGAACCCCAACCAGAAACAGGCTCATTCGATGACACGACAGAGACAGCAGGGGGGCAGAAGCCGCCCGGCGGAAAAGTCATCGTGGTTACACCCGGCCCAGAGCGCCCCCCAGAACCCAAAACCGACCAACCAAAGGATGCGGGGAGATACCCAGTTTTCCGCGCCAAAGGGCAGATTGACAGCCCGCTAGCTTGCTTCCAAATGTTGAGCAAGTATTTCGGCCTGAAATTTCGTCGAGATATCATCCGCAAAGTTCTAGAAAATCAGTTAAAAACCGCTGGTTCTATCAATATGCAAGCTTGCGGGGCGATCGCCCAAAGCATCGGCCTCACGCCCCAATTGGCGCAAGTGCCAGCAGAAGCCATCAACCGCATCAAAGCCCCCGTAATGATTAAATGGCAAGATAGCTTTGCCATTATTTACAGCATCACCGAGCAAGAATTGGTGCTAGCCACGCCCGAACAGGGGCTGATGCGGAAGCGGATACCTCAGTTTAAAGAAATCTGGGGAGAATCAGGAGAAGTCCTGCTGCTGCAAGCTCCGCAAGTTGAACAAAAAGAGCAGTTCAGCTTCTGGTGGTTTGTGCCGGCCCTCATGGAACACAAGACAGTGTTTTTTGAGGTGTTGCTTGCTTCGTTTTTTGTCCAGTTATTTGGTCTTGCCAACCCATTAATCAGCCAAATAATTATTGATAAAGTATTAGGTCAGCGCAGCATTGACACCTTGGATATTTTGGGGGCATTTCTGTTAGGTGTGGCCCTGTTTGAAGGACTGCTCAACGGTTTGCGTACCTTTTTGTTTATAGACACCTCAAACCGCATCGATGTCAAATTAAGTGCGGAGGTAATCGACCACTTGCTCCGCCTGCCCCAGAATTACTTTGACAATCGGCGCGTGGGAGATCTGGTTTACAAATTCAGCATGATGGGCCAGATTCGGGAATTCATGACGAGTACAGCTCTGACAGTGGTTCTCGATGCGGTATTTTCGGTGGTTTACGTCGCCGTTATGCTCTCTTACAGTGTGCAGCTAACGTTTGTATCTTTGGCAGTGGTACCGATACTGGGGCTGATGATTGTTCTAATCAATCCGCTGGTGCTGCGCCTGATAAAACAAAGAAACAACCGTTTTGCTGACTCTCAATCTTATCTAGTGGAAGTAGTCAGCGGGATTCAAACTGTTAAGGCTCAAAATATTGAATTGAAATCCCGCTGGGAATGGTCTAGCCGCTACGCAAAATACATTACAGCCAGTTTTAAAACAATTATCACGGGGACTGCAGCCGGTACGATTAGCAGCTTTTTAAACCAGGTGGGTAACTTAGCTCAGTTGTGGGTGGGAGCTTATTTGGTACTGGGAAATGAGATTACTTTGGGTCAGTTGATTGCTTTCCGAATTATTTCCGGGAACGTGACTGGTTCGCTGCTGCGTTTTGTGAGCGTGTGGCAGAGTTTCCAAGAAGTCTCGATGTCGATCGATATGCTCAAGGATGTGGTCGATACGCCGACGGAAACCAGCGATGAAGACCGCAGCAATATCCCGCTGCCGGCAATTCAAGGGCAGGTTACTTATGAGGAGGTTTCGTTCCGATTCCTAGAGAGCGGTCCACTGCAATTGGCTAATGTGAATTTGGAATTTCCCGCTGGCAGTTTTGTGGGAATTGTGGGGGGAAGCGGTTCTGGTAAAAGTACGGCGATGAAACTGTTGCAGCGTCTTTATCCGCCTCTGTCGGGCCGGATTTTTGTTGACGGCTATGACATTTCTAAGGTGGAACTGTACTCGCTCCGCAGCCAACTTGGGGTGGTATTGCAAGATACTTTGCTCTTTAACTGTACTGTTCAGGAAAATATTGCTCTGAGCAATCCCGATGCGAGTACGGATGAGATTGTGCGAGCTGCGAAATTAGCGGTAGCTCACGATTTTATTATGGGCTTGCCTGCTGGGTACAATACGGTGGTGGGAGAGCGGGGTGCGTCGCTTTCTGGGGGTCAAAGGCAGCGTTTGGCGATCGCCCGCACGATTTTGCAAAACCCGAAACTCCTGATTTTGGACGAAGCTACAAGCGCCCTCGACTACCATTCCGAACGCCAAGTTTGCAATAACTTAGCAGAAGCTTTCGCCGGGCGCACGGTGTTTTTCATTACTCACCGCCTGACTACAATCCAAAACGCTGATGTAATTATTATGATGGATCAAGGTTCTGTAGTCGAGCGGGGAACTCATAAAGAATTAATGGCTCTTAAAGGGCGTTACTACTGCCTCTTCCAACAACAAGAATCATCGAATACCTGATATCTAACAACTCACAACTGATCGCTAACCCTTAACAACTGAAAACTAACAAATGGCTATGAAATCGTTAATACTTTCTGAGCAACCAGTCATTCTCGAAAAACCAGCGATTTGGTCCCACTTGTTTTTGTGGATGATCATGCTGATGACCACTTCTGCTGTAGTTTGGGCTTATTTTGCTAGCGTAGAGCAAGCTGTCCCCGCTGTAGGCCAATTAGAGCTCAAAGATGGTGCTAGAGACATCCAAGCACCTGCTACGGGCGCTGTGGTGAGACTTCACGTTGAAAATGGCGATCGCGTGGAAAAAAACCAGCCTCTGCTCACTTTCAACCCCCTTGCACCCAGTGCCGATTTAACATCGATTCAGAAAACTAAAGAAGCTCTGGAAAAGGAAAATAAATTTTACGAAGATGTTGTAAACGGCAAAATTCAAGGCGCTGTTCCTTCTAACCTAGAATCAACAATCAAGGACAGACAGAGCCTCACGGCACAAAATCAAGTGCTGCAAGCTTTGATTGACGAACTGTACCTAAATCGGGGAGCTAGCGGAAATTTTGATGCAGCCCAGCAAGGACTTTATGTTAATTATCGATCGGAATTTCTGTCTCGCGTTGCCGCAGCTCAAGGCCAAGTTCAGGAGTTGGAAACACAACTGAAGCAAGCTCAGGATGCTGAGAAAGCCGCCGGCGATCAAATGACAGTGGCACAGCAACAACTGGGTTTTGCCCAAAACCAATTAAATTATGCCCAGCAACAGTTAACTTCATCGAAAGAGCAAGTAAAATCGGCCGAGGCCCAGAAAGATTTAGCCCAAGAACAGTTAGCTAAATCCCAACAAGTATTGAAGTCGAATCAAAACATTCTAGGCAGACTCGCCCCCTTGGTGGAGGAAGGAGCCATTGCTGAGCTGCAAAAAGAACGTCAAGAACAAGATGTTTTCAGAGGCCAAAGCGAGGTTCTCAAACAGCAAGATCAAATCAAGCAGCGCGAAGGTGAAATCAACTCTCGCAAAGGCGAAATTAACACGCGCCTCGGTGAAATCAATACGCGCCGAGGCGAAATTAACGCGCGTCAAGGTGACATCCAAAAAATTACTGCTGAAATACAGCGTCACCAAGGAGACCAAGCGCGCATTCAGGAGTCTATCAACCGCGCCCAAGAAGAGTTAAAAAACACCAAGGATTCCTGGGCAAAAGAACTTTACAGCAAAATTGCTGAAAACCAGAAACAAATTGCCAGCAGCGATTCTCAGCTAAGCCGCTTCAAAGTGGAAAACCTGAAAAAGCTGTCTGAGGTGAACGCTCAGCTAGAAAAGGCTCAACAAAACCGCGACACTCAAGTGATGAAAGCTCCGGTATCCGGGGTTATCTTTGATTTGAAGCCTTCTACGAAGGAGAAAGCTAAGTTGGATATGGCGAAAGATCCGATCTGCCAATCCATTATTAAGTCGGTGGTGAAACCCGGCGAACCGCGCCCAGCACGCTGCGAAGAAGCTTATTACGAAGCGCAGCAAACTGAAAAGCTGCTCAAAGTTTTGGATGACGAAAACGGTCTGGAAGCAGTTGTTTATCTGGAAAACAGCAATGTGGCTCTGGTATTGGATGCTTTGAGACAGAAGCGGGCAAAATTGGAGAAGTATCACGGCAAGCAATTAGATGGAGAAAAGATTGACTGCGAAACAGGTAAAAGTTGCGTTTGTCCAGAGAAGGAAGTTAACAGAGAGAAACTGGGTTTGACGAAATACCAATGCGTGCCTGTGGAAGTGAATGTAGAAGCTTTCCCGGCGATGGAGTTTGGTACTGCTGAGGGTGAAGTGATAGAGATTAGCAGCGATGCTGAGCCTCCTACTGAACTGCGGAAATACTACGCTTTCAAAACCAAAATTAAGCTCAAAAATCAGAAGTTTCTTTTGAACAAGGGCAAGGCAAATGAAGTGGAGGTTAACTTGCAGTCTGGAATGTCCGTGAGTTCTAATATCAATATCGGCAAGCGGACTGTTTTGCAGATGTTTATCAACCGATTTACAGGGAAAATGGATACGTTCAAGACTATTAAGTAATTCGGTTAACCGCTATAAAGAAGTAGGGTGCGCTAGGCGCACCTTACCGCTATAAAGTAAATACCACCTCCTTGATAAAATTAGGTTAGGTGGTTAAAACCCCTCAAAAGTCAAACTTTCGTCGGCGGCTAGACTCAGCTTCGCCGAAGGTCCTTCCCTGACTAAAAAATAAAGGGTATTTAAGCCAGGTTGAGATAAAATGGTGATGGCAATCGGTGCGATCGCACATTGATGAAAAAATTAATCTTATTTACTCTATATCTGATTCCTGTCCTCTTGTTAATCGGATTTGTAGCGAATTTTAGCGTTAACGTTCCCGTTGATGACGAGTGGAGGTTAGCTAGCCTTTTTGAAAAAATAGCTGCGGGAAATGTAACTTTTAACGATTTTTGGGCTTTGCACAGCAACCACCGCATACTTTTCCCTAAAATAATTATTGCGGTGCTGGCTTTTGCTTCCCGATGGAATATTAATTATCAGTTGTGTCTCAGCATAGGTTTGGCTGCGATAACTTTTATCGCTATGTACAAGTTATCCTCGATGCCAGTTAAGAATATCGCGGATGATCTGTGGCATTTAGCTAATATTTTAACTTGTATTTTGGTTTTCTCTCTAGTTCAGCACGAAAACTGGCTTTGGGGGTTTCAATTAGCTTGGTTTTTCGTAAATTTGTGTTTTGTAACTGCGGTTTATGCGCTGGTTTCACCTCACAAATTAGTGCCTAATATTAGAATCTCTATTGCTGCTGTATTCTGCTTTGTAGCGAGTTTTTCGCTCGCTCAAGGCTTGCTGTCTTGGTTGGCGGCGATTCCGGCTGTGGTGGCTTTGGAGGGAAATGCAGCGCAGAAACGAAAAAGAGCGATCGCATGGGTGCTGCTGTTTGTGGCAACTTGTGCTGTTTACTCAATTGATTATCATCCGAGTCGGAAAGCAAGTATTATTTCATTGTTGAATAAGCCGCTTGTCGTTATGGATTACTTTTTAAGCTTGCTGGGCTCGCCAATTGTTCGCTCGCCGGGAATTTCGGCATTTGTAGGATTGGTAATTTTGGCAAATTTTATATTTTTTGTAGTTTATTTTGGACAAAAAATTGTATCAAGTTCGCTAGCTTCATCTGTGAATGCTAACTCAGAAAAGCAGCCTCAAGTCCCGGCGATTCCTTCGTTCCTCGCAATCACAGATAGGAAGGATTTTGCTGAAAATTATGAGGCTTTACCTTGGCTGTCTATAGGTTTTTTTTCGGTTTTATCGGCTCTGTTTATTACCGCTGGGAGGGCAGAATTTGGGGCAATTCACGCGCTCGAATCGTCGAGATATACGACTAATTCGATTTTGCTATTAATTGCTTTGGTTCAGCTAGGGCAATTGTTTGTTCGAGATAATTATCAAGAAAAAAAAGCAACGTTAAAGCTTAATTATAAATTTATTTATCGGGTAGTGGCCGGGCTGTTAATTGCTACAATTATTGTTAACTCTCAACAGGCGCTCGCCCAATCTCGCTCAGCACTTCTTTACAAACAAGGCGCTCAAGATTGTTTGCAGTTAATTAACTATCTGGAACCCTCGGATTTTTTCAATAATTCGCCGGAAAGCTGTTTGAGGGTACTGAGCAAAAAAACTTGGCTCGTAAGAGAAGGCGCTGCAATTATCGACAAAATAGGTTGGATAAAGTTAGCGAAAAATATAGAGTTTATTTCTAATACCGAGAAAGTGTACGGCTATTTAGACAAACCTCAAACCAGCAATAAATCCTTGACTGTTAAGCAAAATGATGCTGTCAAGGCTGCTGGTTGGGCGGTGTTGCCAGAAAAATTGCAACAGCCGAATATTGTACTGCTATCTGTCGGGGACAAAAAATCTTTTTTTGCTAACGCTTATGTAAATTTGGACAGTCCCGACATTGCTAAGAGTTTAAAATCTGAGTTATACAATAATGCAAGGTGGGCTGTTGATTGGTCGGATAATAATTTGCCGATCGCCCAAACTGAAATTAAAGCTTGGGTGTATAATCCTGTGGACAACCAGTTTGTCCAGTTGCGCGGAGGATGAGGAGTGAAAATTTCTGTGATTATACCAGCCCACAATGAGGAGGGCTGTTTGTACGGTACTGTGCGGGCGATCGCCCAGACGCTCGATTTAGAAGGCATTCCGCACGAAATTTTGATTGTCAATGACAACAGTGTCGATCGAACTATTGATATTTGCCAGGAGTTGTCAGAGACTTTTCCCACAGTTAGATACATCAACAATCAACCTCCGAATGGTTTCGGATTTGCCGTGCGCCGGGGTTTGGCGGAATTTGACGGAGATGCTGCAGCAATTGTGATGGCGGATGCTTCCGACGATCCGATGGATTTGGTAGCAGGATACCGCAAGTTGCAAGAAGGATATGATTGCGTTTTCGGTTCCCGCTTTATCAAAGGCGGATTTGTGGTTGATTATCCAATTCACAAGTTAGCAATTAACCGCTTAGCAAACTGGTTTGTCAAAAGTATTTTCGGCTTGCGATACAGCGATGTCACCAATGCTTTTAAAATTTACCGCAGAGAAGTAATTGAAGGCGTGCAACCAATTTTGAGCCATCATTTTAATTTGACAGTCGAACTGCCTTTAAAAGCAATTGTTAGGGGTTTTTCCTATACGGTAATTCCTCTGAGGTGGTACAATCGGACTGCTGGTATTTCTAAGCTGAAAATCAAAGAGATGGGCAGTAGGTATTTGTTTATTGTCTTGTATGTATGGCTGGAAAAACATCTCTCTCGCGGCGACTACCACCGGACTAGAAAGATAGCCAAATTAAAAGTGAATGCCTGATAGAATTTTAATTGTTGGTGGTGCGGGTTTCATCGGCAGTTGTTTGGCAATTGGCCTGAAGAAACTGCACCCGGAATGGCAAATAATTTGTTTAGATAACCTGCGTCGCCGGGGCTCGGAATTGAATCTGCCTCGGCTTAAAAGTTGCGGGATTCAGTTTGTTTACGGGGATATTCGTACAGCGGCGGATTTAGATCCAGTTGCACTGAATGCTGACTGCATTATAGATTGTGCTGCGGAGCCTTCTGTGTTGGCTGGTTTTAGTTCGCCACAGTACGTTTTGCAGACGAACTTACTGGGCACTGTGAATGTTTTGGAGTTGGCGAGACAAACGGGTGCGAGTTTGCTGTTTTTGTCTACGAGTCGGGTTTATCCGATCGCCAGTGTCAAGTCTGTTAAACTGTTAGAGTTGCCGAATAGATTTGCGATCGCTCCTGAGCAAACTTTACCTGGTATATCCGAGTTTGGCATATCAGAAGACTTCCCTTTAAAAGGACACCGTTCGCTTTACGGAGCAACTAAATTAGCTTCGGAATTGCTGATCGAGGAGTACAGGGAAGCATACAATGTGCCCGCAATTATTAACCGCTGTGGGTTAATTACTGGTGCTTGGCAAATGGGTAAAGTCGATCAGGGAGTTTGCGGTTTGTGGGTGGCGGCTCACTATTTTCAAAAGTCGCTGAATTATATCGGTTTTCGCGGCAGTGGGAAGCAGGTTAGGGATTTACTGCACGTTGAAGATTTGTTGAGGTTAGTTAATTATCAGTTAGAACATTTTCCTGAATTTGATGGCGAAGTTTTTAATGTTGGCGGCGGTTTGAGCAACAGTCTTTCTTTGGTTGAGACAACTGCTTTGTGCCAAAAGATTACGGGTAAATCGATTCCCATTCATCCTGTTTTGGAGGAACGCGCGGGGGATATTCCGATTTTTATTACTGATTATTCTAGGGTGATGGAGAAAACAGGATGGCGCCCTGTTATTGGGCCGGAAGCAGCTTTGCAGGATATTTATAATTGGATTGCTGCTAATGAGGTGGTTTTAAGTTCCATTTTGTAGGGATTTTTTAACCGCAGACGCAGGGGGATCAACGCGGATAAACGCAGATGTATCTCTCTGCCTAAATATGACTGGGAATGCCTGTCATGAGGCTCTGCCTCTATTGTTTTTTTTTGATGCTTTAACAAACATTTGGCCTCCCAAAAACAACCACAAAAAAGGCAATTTTAAGTAAACTTTTAAAAGCCAGGGCGATGCCGGTCTGCCTTTGGTCGAAAATGGCAAAAATCTGGGTATAATTAGGTCGATTTCAAAACCGACGGTTTGTAACAGTTCTTGCAGCGATAAGTGGGTAATTGGTAATTGATGATCGATAAAATCGTAATACTCTTTGAAAGAATATTTAAAATTTGGTTGGACAACTAAGAGGCAACCCCCTGGCTTAAGCGCCTCAAAGCAAAATGAGATAATTTGGATTAGTTCTTCTTTATTGCGGAGATGTTCAAAAAAGTTAGAGATAAATATTCTGTCAAATTCTTCGCTAAAAGCAGGTTGATCGCCAATATTCAAGACATCAATATTAAGCACCTTCACATCAGGATTTGCAAATAACTTTGAATCTGGATTGAGGTCAATCAAACATTTTTTTTCAGCTCTAATTTGATTTATGAACTCGCAGTAACCGCCGCCAATATCTAAAATTGCTGAGTCGGGAGGAACATAATTTTGTAAAAAATCGTCAATTAAAACTTTCCAGAGTGCCACCTTCGCTTGCATTTGTCGGGAATCAAAGCGGTTGGCATACAATTTTTTGAGATATGTGTCAGTTTTCATAGTAAAATAGCCTAGACTGAGTAGGAGTTTATCACGCGATACAGCCAACTATGAATGTTATATCTACTGAAATACCGGAAGTTCTCATCGTTGAGCCAAAAATTTTCGGAGACGATCGCGGTTTCTTTTTTGAAAGTTTCAATCACAAAGCTTTTATCGAAAAAACAGGCGTGACGGCCGAATTTGTTCAAGACAATCATTCCAAATCCTCTAAAAATGTGTTGCGCGGTTTGCACTATCAACTGCAGCAGCCTCAAGGCAAATTGCTGCGGGTAGTGGCTGGCGAAATATTTGATGTAGCGGTCGATATTAGACAAAGTTCGCAGACTTTCGGAAAGTGGGTGGGGTGTTTGCTGAGTGCAGAAAATAAACGGCAATTTTGGGTGCCGGCGGGATTTGCTCACGGTTTTTTAGTGGTTTCGGAGACGGCTGAAGTTTTGTACAAAACTACAGATTATTATGCACCTGCACAGGAGCGGTGTCTCCTGTGGAATGACCCCGATTTGGCGATCGACTGGCCGCTAGATGGTGCTCAACCAATCTTATCAGCTAAAGACCAAGCGGGACAAACATTGAAAACAGCTCAAGTGTTTTGATTATGAAAATTTTACTCGCAGGTGGCAGCGGACAGCTAGCTCAAGAATTGCAGCCGATTTTATTATCTTCGGGAGAGGTAATTGCGCTCGATCGCACTCGCCTCGACTTATCCCAACCCGAAAGCATCCGTCAGGCAATGGCTGAAATTCAACCGGATTTAGTCGTCAATGGGGGTGCTTACACTGCGGTAGACAAAGCAGAAAGCGAACCGGAATTAGCAAACGCAATCAACGGCATTGCACCCGGAATTCTCGCAGAAGAATGCGAAAAACTGGGATCAAGTTTGATGCACTTTTCTACTGATTATGTATTTGACGGCAGCAACGGTTCTGCTTATCAGGAAACAGATTCTACGAACCCGCTGGGAACTTACGGCCAATCGAAATTAGCAGGCGAGGAAGCAATTCGGAAAGCAGGAAACCGACATATTATTATTAGAACTGCGTGGGTTTACGGCAACGGCGGCAAAGGTAATTTTGTCAAAACCATGCTGAGGTTGGGAAAGGAAAGGGAAGAAATTCGCGTAGTAGCAGATCAGATCGGAAGTCCTACTTGGACTGGGGATTTAGGTGCGGCGACTTCGCAAATTATTCCTCTCCTGGGGTCAGAAACTTTTGGGACTTACCAGTATACTAACAGCGGCGTTTGTAGTTGGTACGATTTTGCGATCGCCATTTTTGAGGAAGCAGCACAACTCGGCTTTCCCCTAAAAATTCAGCGCGTAATTCCCATCACCACCTCCGAATATCCGACACCCGCAAAACGTCCCGCTTTTTCTGTCCTCTCTACCGTAAAAATATCAGGACTTCTAGGCACCCATCCTCCCCACTGGCGGCAAGGGCTCAGACAAATGCTGGCAAGAGAAGTGAAATAAAAAATTGAGGAAAACTCAAAACGCGAGGGCGGGTTTTGTTCATGAGTTACCTGTTATATGCAAAGTTTCTCACCTAAACTCGCCCCTACCCATTAAAAATATCCCCATGTCTGAATCCATGAAAATCAAGCAACAATATATTTTAATTGCCGCATCAGTTCTCGGGATTCTAATACCAGCATCATATATTTTGTACTTGATATCCCAAGCGGGAGACTTGTCTAATTTTGATTATTGGTGGATGACGTGGAATTTTTATTCAGTAGACGGTTTCTCTAAAAATCCTTTTAATTGGATCTTTCGGGCGAACGAGCATTTTGTCTTAATTCCCGCAATTATTTATGGTTTGAATATAGCTGTTACCCAAGGTTCAAATATTGGTTTATGTTTAGTTGCCTGGTTGTTGGCTTGGATTCAGTGCCACGTATTAATTGCTCTGCTGCCGTTAAAATTGAGGCGTTTTCCGCTGCAATTTATTTCCCTACTCCTTTGCATTTCTATTTTTAATTTTACTCCGGCGGCGGCTCACAATTGGATGCGGGGATTCAGCGGCGTTCACTGGATAATTGCTAATTTATTTGTAATTTGTTCGATATTTTGTTTGCAATCCTATGTGACGCTTTTGTCAAGAAAGAGGGAGGCGGAGCCTCTGGCTCTTCATTCCCAGGCAGAGCCTGGTAACGAGTTTTTATGGGCCGTGCCCCCGTGCCCGCCCCCGCAGTTACAAAATAAGTGGGTAATTGGCAGCATTGTTTTTGGCGTTTTAGGCTGTATTAGTTACAGCACTCCTTTAGCTTTGTGGCCGATATTGTGTGCGGCTGCTGTTGTGCTGCGGTTTCCTCGGCGAATAACTTATTTGTATTTCATTGCTTCGATTGCAGTGATTGGTATTTATTTTTTAACTTATAAAACTCCATCTCATCACCCTTCTTTAACTAAAATTAACCCCCTCAAAACTCTCGAATATATTCCCACTTATCTCGGCGGTATTTTTAGCGAAAATATTATTGTTGCTTCAATTATTGGTATAATTGGTTTGATTGCAGTGACGGGTTTTGTGGGTTATTGGCTATTTGTAAAAAAGGTCGATCGCCCGGATTGGCTGCCTTGGCTATCAATCCAACTTTACACGCTGCAAACGGCGTTAATGGCCGCGGTTAGTCGATCGGGATTTGGCGTCGAACAGGCCACCGCTTCCCGCTACGCAACACTCCCAGCTTTGTTTTGGATGAGCACAATTGTGCTGACAGTATTGTGGGTGCGCGAGTTGCAGCCAACACCAAGAATTCAAGGGCGTTGGCTGACACCGCTGTTTGCAGTCGCCACAGTCGCGATTATTTTAATGTACGGGGTGGGAGGCGAAACTGCAATTGCGATCGCCCACAGAGCCACCTATCAACCGTTAGTAGCATTGTCACTGCAATTAGGCATCACCGACGTAACGCTAATTAAAGACCGCGTAGGCAACAAACCTGCCGCTTTTATCGGCTTAATCGACGCCTTAAAAACTAACAATTTAGTGCCATTTAATCGAGACATCAAAAAGCACAATTTCTGTGCAGCATTAGACACAAAAATCGATTCTAACTTACTGTCAGCACCCAAAGACGGATTACCCGGATATTTTGATACAGTCACCAAACTTGCACCCGCCGCCTCCAGAGTAATTGGCTGGGTAGGAGATCCCGAAAATAATGTAAAATGTATTGCCATTCTAAACCAAGAAAATGTCGTTCGAGGTTTTGCCATGCCCGGATTTCCGCGCCCAGATTTAGTTAAATTGTTTGGCCCTTCCTACGAATTCGCAGCTTGGAGAGGATACATTCAAACATGGCCAACAGATAAATTATTGACAGCTTATGCCTCCTTTAAAAACCGCGAAGGTTGGGTAGCTTTGCGAAATTCCCAAGTTATCGATAAAAACTAAAAAACCTCTCTTGCTACTCCTCTGCGCCCTCTGCACCCTAGCACTAGAAAGGTTAATAAAAAAATATCACTTAGCACACAAATGAAATAGAATATCCCTATGCCAAAACATCTCAGCTTCGTAATCCCCGTTCACAACGAAGAAGCCACCATAAAATTACTGTTTGAAAAAATCCAACTTGTCATGTTCCAAACAGGAATTGACAGTTACGAAGTCATTTTCATAGATGACGGTAGCCGCGATTATTCGTGGCAAGAAATCGCTGATTTAGCCAGCCAACATCCCAAACTAATTAAAGCGATTAAAATGCGCCGCAACTTTGGCAAATCCGCCGCGCTTTCAGCAGGATTTCGCAATGCAGCAGGGATAATTATCTTTACTCTCGATGCTGACCTTCAGGATGACCCCGCTGAAATTCCCAAGTTCTTACATCATTTAGAATCGGGATTTGATTTAGTTTCCGGTTGGCGAAAACAGCGGAACGACCCGCTTTCTAAAACTTTACCTTCCAAGCTGTTTAATGCCGTTGCGTGTTTGCTGACAGGGGTGCAAATGCACGATATGAATTGCGGTTTTAAAGCTTACCGTAGGGAAGTTTTGCAATCGATTAAATTGTACGGGGAATTGCACCGCTACATTCCGGCTTTAGCAAACAATTTAGGTTTTAAAATTGGCGAAGTAGTGGTGGAACATCATCCGCGAAAGCACGGAAAATCGAATTACGGCTGGGAACGCTATGCGCGGGGTTTTATTGATTTGTTGACGGTGTTAGCCACGACGCAGTATTTGCACAAACCGGGTCATTTGTTTGGGGGGTTGGGCTTGTGTTTTGGCTTGGTTGGAACTGTTTCCCTGAGTTATTTGATAGTTATTTGGTTTCTGAATTTGGCGGGGATGAATTTTGGGCCCATCGGCAATCGACCTTTGTTATTTTTTGGGATTTTGTGTACAATTCTGTCGGTGCAGTTGATTTCTTTGGGGATTTTAGCTGAGTTGATGGCGCGGAATGTGGATGCTGATTATGTGGACAAGCAGATTAGCGAAATTATTGATGATTCGGGTTTTGACATTTAACCACAGATTAAGGCTGATTAACGCTGATAAATCGGATATTGAAATTGCTTACAGACAAGCAAAGTCGGTCTCTGCAGACTAAGATAAAAGTCTAAGGGAGATTTAACAAGTTTTACCAATTACCTATTACCTAATTTTATACAGTATCCATTTGCCTTGTTTGTCTGCGATTTCCCCTGGAATATTTGGGTGCCAGTCAGTACGAGTCAGGATATAATCGGCATGATAGTTTCGGGCTACTTTGACTAAATCCGCACTGCTGCGGCGGATGAAGAAGTCATTTCCTCCCCAAATCATTTGCGGGTTTAAGGGAACCCCTAAAACAGCTTCCATGCGAGTTTGCCATTCTTTAATGCCTTTTTCGGTAAAGGGAAAGTTCTTGAAGTTGACGACAATCGCTCTGTCGGAGAAAAACTGGAAGCTGGTAACTGAGGGTGGAATTAATACGAGTGAATCGCGGCTGCTACTTTGCAAAAATCGCACAGCTAATTTGCTTAAGTCGTCCCTGGGAACGGCATTGATATTAACTCTTGTTTGAAATACATTTAATATAGGTTTGGGCAGAATTCCTGCTATTCCAAAAACTAAGGTGGCGGTAGTTATTAAGGCTAATGTGTGAGTTATAGCCTGTTTGATAGATGTAGCTAGGGATGTTTGTTCTAAAATAAATGGGAAGGCGAGGATTGAGAAAAAGATTGGGATGCTAATTATTCGAGCGCCAATTATTTCCCATGAATCAGTCAACGGATATATCAAGCTGAAAATTACCGTTCCTCCTGCTAAAATCCACAACAATATATTATATCGTTTGGGAAATACGTAATTTTTTGTTTGCCAAACTGAGAATCCTAAGAAAATGATGCCCCGAAAAGGCAAAGTTAGTACAGTTAACATCAACAAGCTAACAGCTATGTGTTTGTCTCTGTAAAGTCGCTCTACGGTCAAAGCAACAGCAATAAATATAATTAATTGAGCAAAAGGTACGGTTCTAGCTAGCTGTAGTTTTGCGATAAAAGCCAGCGGGTAAACTTCTACAAATATGTAATTTAGAAACAGTGCAAAAATGGAGGTGCCAACAATTACATAAAAATTAACCTTGTCTTCTTTTCGCAATAAATCGGAATTTTTGATGCACAGCAAGCCACCAATTATGAAACATATAAAGTTGAACCAATTCCCCCAATCCCAATTTGACGGGAGGATGTGGTGGGGGTTGCGGACTTTCGCGTGAATGTAGACAAACTCGGCGTTGTCGATAGTGTGAGTGCTGGTAGTACCTGTTAATAACATCGGTACGTAAACGATACTGGCCATTGCTGCTAAAAGTGCGATCGCCAAAATCAATGTTTTGAAATTCCGCTGTCTTACAGATTCAATAACTAAAACGGGAACCATCATCAATCCCGGCAACAAACCAACTAAAAATTGCAGCAAACAACCCAGTCCAAAAAATAAATATCCGGTCAGCCATTTCTGGCGCAAACTAAAGTAAATTCCCCAGATTGCGAAACCCATTGCGAAGGTACTGGGTACTGATTTGGTGGAAAATATCAGGGTGTTACCAACATCTGTAAATGAAGCGGCTATACATAAAAAAGCCATCGCTGCGGCAGGCAGTTTGGAATTAGTATAGATATTGATAATTGCGTAGCAAGCTAGGATAAATGAACCAAAGGCTAGGAATTGATAAATAAAGTGCGCTAGGGGAATGCTGGTTCCTAAGTTGGCGAGCAAATAGATGATATAATAATAGTAGTACCTGGGATTAAATTTCACCATTTCCTGAACGTAATAATCATTTTTATACAGTTCAGGATTTAGCATAAATTGAATTGGCGGCACTTCGGGAAAATTGCCTCCAATGGGGAAAATATAGCCAGTTGCCATCAGGGAGCCGATGATGGCAAAAGTATATAGAGATAGATTAAAATACCAGTGGGATTTTTGATGTTTCTGCATTGACGGTTCAATTTACCTACTGACAGCTAAATTGTTAATCTCCAGTTGGCATTGGTTTGTTAAATCCTGTTTGCTGCTACTCAATACCTCAAGCAGTAGATAAATGGGATTTTTGCCCTCAACTAATAGATTTAAGCCGAGATCACTTTTTGGACTGTAAGCCATATCTGCTGAGTCTACTAATTTACCTTGCTTGTCCCACAAAGTCAAGCGCAGGGCAATTCCCGGACATTGTTTGTTAGGTAAATTAAGTTGGCCTGTAACTTTCGCTTTGTCTGAGATGGAACCTAAATACAGGAAAGATGTATCGAGTTTCTGGCTGTTTTTAAGGGGATGAGTTACAATATTATATAGGTTATTTGATTTTTGACTGACTGAATAATTGGCACTTGTGTAGACTGATTGATGCAAACTAATCCAATCTAACTGCGTGCCCGGTCGATCGACTATTTGCCGCTGCATCGCATCCAGAGTCCTAACTGCCGTTGCTGTATCAGTCGGCCGCATTCTCCGGTAAACGCTGACAGTCACGCCGTTTTCTAGCTTAAACTGTTCCGGTAGCAATTGGAAATCGCGGGCAATTTCCCAGTTTTGATTGAAGGCATCGTACACAACTTTAACAACATCTTGTTCGTGCGATCGCAAAACTTGTTCGTCAGTCGGTAACACCTGCTGAAAAGGTACAGCAACCACCGCATATTGTGACTGCAACAACTCGGGTAGCGGGTAAGTATCGCGCGAGTCAATTTGCGGCCTCCCGATTGTATTTAATTTCCACCAGCCCTCCGGCGGGTTTAATTTTCGGTTGGCTTGTCTGAGGATGTTAGCATTAAAATTGTTAGAAGCACCGACAATATAAATCGGTTCTTCGTTGGGTGCTAATTTTCGCAGAAACTCTACTAATTTTACAACTTCGTCGTAGTCCGATCGCACTAACGGCGGAAAATTAGCGATAAACAGTCTTGACAAATCAATTTTGAGAGGAATTAACCCGACTGCGGCATTCAAAACCAGGTACAAACCCGCCGCGCCCAGCATGAAATACCGGACTTTTCCCTTGAGTGTCAGCCAAGTTGTCCAGAAAAATGTGGATAGTCCTAAAAGTGCGATCGGTGTAATATGAATTGTATAGTGCAAGTAGCCGTAACGCAACACTAACAGCCATTCAATCAGCGACAAAACCCCAAACAACGAAACAAAAATAGCCGCCGCCGGAACCAGGATTCGGGTGAGAATTCCCGCAGAAAAACCAATCAGTACCAGCAGCCAAGTTCCCAAACCGTAAAAATCCGCATAACGAGTTAAAATATCATTTATCGGCAAACTCCAAGCGACATACAAATTGCGGTAATCAACCGTCAGAGCACTGCGAGTAAAATCTCCCGCTACCAACATTAAAATAGTCAAGCTAGTTGCAGCTATCAAGCCCAATTTTACAGCGGATTCAAACAAGAATCTGTAGGGAAACGGCACTGCCGCCTCCTTGTCTTTGGGAGACGACAACGCCGTTTCCCTACGGTATATTAGTACAATAAACTCGATCAAAACCTGTAAAGTCGCGGCACCCAAAAATGCGATCGCACTATAAGCAAAATGGCGCCGCAACAGAATCGCCGCCGCCAGAAAAAACCCAATTAACGGGATTTTCCACCAAGATTTCAGCTTAAGATCCTGCAAATAAACCAAAATTGCCAAGGCTACAAACACACAGCCGCCAATATCCAGATATCCCCGCAGAGTCGGTATCCAACTCATCGGAATTAAGAAACTCAGCAGCACAGTTGACCAAAACACCCGGCGGGGATAAAGTGGAATTAGCTTTGCAGAAATTGCCCCCAGCAACAGGCGAAACGGCAGCACATAAATCAGGGATACGCTGAGAATGTAACTCAGGCGAGACTCGCCAAATAACAGAATAAACGGCACTAATGGCAAAGATATTAATAGGTTTTTTTCTTTAGATAGCGATTCTATAACTCCGCGCCATGCTTTATCGGGCGAGTCTCGAAATAAATTTGCCGTGTTGACTGTAGCAGTGTTGTAGCCCGCGTAATCCCACCAATAAAAAGTATGTTCGCTGGATACATAGATTGATGTAACGGCCACGGTTACAAGAACAACTAAAAAAAGAAAAAAGCCATCAATCAAACTCTTGCGAGGCAATTTAAAAGAAACAAAATCCAATAATCCCATCACTCTCGCAACCCTACATAACTTATAAGCTTCTTCTTTCTCTCTTCCTTCGCGCCCTTTGCGCCTTCGCGGTTCGTTAACTTACCTTAAAACAGTACCTTGCAAAAAACCTGCCAACTTTTCTGCATATTGCCGATTTGCGATCGCACTTGGATGAAGGTCATGAGGTAAATTATTATTGGCAGGTATTTTCAAATCAACCGAAATATCCGTTGTAGCAATTCCCTCCTGACTTAACTCCTCCAACATCTTAGCAGAACCGGCATTAATTCCCGCCACAACTAACTTAACATCATTAGCCTCAGCCACACGGTTAAACTCTTCAATAATTGCCTTAGAAACCTCGTGACTTTTGTACAATCCCTCTTCAAATTGATTGTAATTAACCTCCAAAAAATGGCTTAATGCAGAAACCCGCATCAGGGGGAACTCGTGATATTCAAGTTTTGCCATTTTGTAGGTAAAATTATTTTCTCCATTCAGCCTAGCATCGGGCTGGAAGAGAATTCCAAGTTTATTCCAAGCAGCCATTTGCTTTCTTCTCGCCCTTAACAAAGTATTGCGGCGGTCATGAAATCCCGCATACGCAATTACCGCAATTTTGGGTTTATTTCCTTGTTTGAGTGCTGCTTTGAATTGAATCAAAGAGTGCAGGGTGCCGTAGCCATTAACGCCAAAATTAACTATTTCATATTTGGGTAATTTCTCTTGCAGCAACCAAGCATAAGTTTCGCTGTCATTCAATGACCAACCGTAGGTAAAAGAACAGCCGAATATCCAAATATTAGGCTTTTTTGACGATAAATTGTAAGTATTGAGGGGATGGGTTATTCTTAAACTATTATTGAGATGAGTGGCATTAAATGAGTAATTACCGTTAAGTGTCACCTTAAATTTACCCGGCAAATGCTTGTAGCCGAGTTCCGAGTCTTTGGTAAAAAAGTTACCTTTTGGTTCGACCGCAACATCAACATTTTCTATTTGCCAGGGTTTGTATCCCGCAACTCGCAAGACAATTTCAGCCGTGGTGGTGGATAAAAAAATTGGAAAAATTAGATATGTTATTAATCTGAAAGCAACATTTTTAGCAATTTTTTTTTCGCTCATTAACATAATATGAAACGTCAGCAAAAGTATAGTAAACTGCCATGCCAGTATTATCTAGTTCATGGATATAATTTAATTAGATTGAGCGCCTTCACTGCATCCCCCAACCTACCCCACTAGATTGTTTGCGAGAATTAAATATTATTCGTAAAACCCGTGCCTACAAAATATTGGTTTAAACTCACATCTTGCACCAATATCAATAATCCTTTTTTGGGCGGGCAGAATGCCCACCCCACAAGAAAACTCATTCTTTGTGGAACAGGCATCTTGCCTGTTCTTGAGAATGGTGCAACATCTCAGTTTAAACTCACATCTTGCACCAATATCAGCAACGGGCTAGAAGCCCGTTCCACAAAAAATAAACTTGATTGTGGAACGGGCATCTTGCCCGTTCTTAAGAAGAGTGGAAAATATTGGTTTCAGCTAATTGATTAATTTCTAATAACCAGGCTCCTCCTCGTACTCAGGAGTCTTAGTCTTCTCAGGGATATTCACTCGAGGAGCCTGGTAAGGCTTCGGTGCCTCATCGTCAGCCCAAGCATCAGCTTCCACATCATCCTCGTACTCATACTCGACCACAGGCGCCTTCGGGCGAGAACTCTCAGAGCGAGTGTACTGTGGCTTCGCCTCGTACTCCTCCTCGTAATCGTCCTCCTCGCCGCCCCAATTATCCTCTTCGTAATCCTCGTAATCGTCGATGAGCGGCTCAGGCTGCACCGCGCGCATCTGCTGCTGCGGTTGTCGCACCTGCGGTCGGTTCCACTGCGAATCCTCGTCCCAAGGAACTTCCTCCACCGCAGGCGCAGCTACCCGGCTCCGCATCTCCGGTGCAGGTATCCGCACGCCCGGGCCCAATTGATTTCCTGTAGCCACGGGTTTCGGATAATAACCTTGCTCGTCCTCTTCCCGTTCCCAAGGTGCTTGGCCCAAACCGACGCGCTCCAGCAAACCCACACTAAGCTGCCTGAGCCTTTCCTCGGAACCTTCAAACACAATCAAGCGATTCGGACCGCTGCTGACAATTTCTTCAATCCCCAACTCGTAAGTGCTGAGAACTTGGTCGGGGATTTGGGGGATTCCCAGGGAAGCGATAATTATAGAAACTAACTTACCGTCTTCGGGGTCGAACCTAAAGCCCCGCACCCTACCTAAAAGTTCGCCGGTTTCGGTAATAACTTCGCTGTTAATCAAAATGCTGTAGGCTTCAACATCAACATCATCTTCGATCGCGCTCTCATCTTCCACCAACAGCACGTCGCCGATTTCACTGACATTGCTGAGGAACATAAACCTCGGCATTCCAGCGACCGCAAATATATTATCTCGCAGACCGATCGCCACAACTTCCCGCCGATCAATGTCCACCCACAATTGACTAACCACCCCCAAGCGTTTACCTCTGTCGCGGGTGATGACCTGAGTGCCGAGAATGTCGGAGCGTTGGCAAATTTGTTCGGATGTCATTGTAAGTTTAATCCTGATTTATTAAGTACATATATCACTCAACCCGATCGTTAACAGAGACTCCGGGACTACAACTTCAGTCCTATGACTTGAGTATAAGCTCCCCGGGCTTGAGTAACACCAATTGTACGCTCAGCCGATTGAATCATAGGTCGCCGCAAACTCACAACAATAAACTGGGCTTGTTCAGACTGTCGTTTTATCATTCTAGCCAATCGCTCCACATTTGCCCCATCCAGAAACATATCCACTTCATCAAAAGCGTAGAACGTAGACGGGCGGTAGCGTTGCAGCGCAAAAATAAAACTCAGCGCCGTCAATGATTTTTCGCCCCCAGACATGGAAGCCAGTCGCTGTACGGGTTTCCCCTTCGGGTGAGCAACCAAATTCAAGCCGCTGCTGAAGGGGTCTTCCTGGTCATCTAGCTGGAGATAGCCATCGCCTTCGGAAAGTTCCGCAAAGATAGTCTGGAAGTTCTCGTTAACCGCGTCGAAAGCTTCCTTAAAAGCGCGCCGCCTGAGCGTGGTAAAGTTTTCGATTCTCAACAGCAGTTCAGTGCGTTCTCCTTCCAATGTCGTCAATTTTTGACTCAATTCTTGAAGGCGTTCTTGAGTGCGGTTGTACTCTTCCAAGGCTAGCATATTGACCGGTTCTAAAGCTTGAATGCGTTTGGCGATCGCCTTTACTTCCTGCTGCAATTCCGTCAAATTGGCTTTCTCTACATTTTCAGGAATCGAGGGCACGGGGTCGGGCATTTCCGCCCGCTGCGCTTCCAATAGAGTGCGGATTGCGCTCAATTGTTCCCGGCGTTCTTGCTGGGTTTCGTGGAGTTTTTGCAACTGCCATTGTAACTGCTGTTTGGCTAAATGCTGTTCTCGCAGTTGAGATTCCGCCCGATCGCGATCTCCCTTCTGCACGCCCAATTTTTCCTCAATTTCCCCCAAAGCCGCCTTAGCTTCCGCAATTTGCCGATCGAGTTCTAACTGCTGCGAAACAATGCGATCGAGTGCATCCGCCCCCGCGTTTTGCTGCACTTGCCATTCCTGCAATTTCTCGCTACCTTCCTTAATTTTGTCTTCCAAACGCCCGAATTGATTTTCCAAGTCTACAAGGCGCTGCTGGACGTTTCTCAGAGCCAATTCTCGCTCTTGGAGCAGCGCTTCTAGAGCGCGCAAACTCGATTGCATTTGCTGCCATTCGCTGTGACTGTTGGACTCTTCCAACTGCGCCAAAGTTTGCCGGTATTGCTGCAATTGAGTTTCCTGTGCGGGCAATTCTCCCTCCAGCAACTGCAATCTCGATCGCGAATTAGTTAATTCCTGTGTATTTTTCGCAATTTGCGATCGCACTTGTTCCTGTTGCGCTTGCAAATTCTTAATTTCTGAATCCAACTGTTCCAAGCGCAACTGATGTTCGCGCAAATTTTGTTTCGCTTCCATCAATTCTTGGCTGCGAGTTTTGACTGCAACAGAAGCGCGATCGATCGCAATTTTGCACCGTTCCAAAATCCGCTCAATTTCCTCCAACCTTTCTTGCAGAGATGCGATCGTCCGGGCTTCACTAGCAGCCTCACTAGCCTCAACCGTGCCAAAATGCAAGGTAGATCTATTAGTAGAACTTCCCCCAGTCATCGCCCCGCTAGTTTCCAAAATTTCCCCGTCCAAAGTGACAATCCGGTACTGTCCCAAATAGCGGCGGGCATCGCTGAGGTTGCTAAACACAACCGTACTGCCAAAAACGTAAGCAAAAATTTCCTGATACCGGGAATCGCAATCAATCAAATTAACAGCCGCATCGACAAACCCAGCCGCGCGCCGCAAATTTTCATTCACCGAATACCTGCCGCCTCTAATCTTATTCAAAGGCAAAAACGTCATCCTTCCCGCCCGTTTTTGTTTCAGCAATTCGATCGCAGCAGCAGCCACGCTGTCATCTTCCACCACCATATTTCCCATGCGCCCGCCTGCAGCAATTTCCAGCGCCAACTGATAGCGCGGTTCCAC
This sequence comes from Microcoleus vaginatus PCC 9802, assembly GCA_022701275.1. Taxonomy (NCBI): domain Bacteria; kingdom Bacillati; phylum Cyanobacteriota; class Cyanophyceae; order Oscillatoriales; family Microcoleaceae; genus Microcoleus; species Microcoleus vaginatus. The sequence goes on along the minus strand of CP031740.1, from coordinate 5,384,284 downwards.
CCTGCCGAGTTGAGCCACCAAGCCACAAACTCCGCCAATTCCGCTTTGCGCGACAATTTTTGCAGTAAACGTTCCCGTCGCTTCTTGCAGTGCTTGAAACTGCACTTCTAGTTTGTCTAATTTGCGCTGTCTTTCCCGCTGTTCTTCCAACAAACGAGTTTGAGTTTCCTGTTGCAGTTGCAATTCTTGTTCGGCTTCGACTAAAATCTGAGTCAGCGATTCTACTTGCAAAGATGCAACGCCTTTGGTTTCCCCAAGGCGAGATTGCTGCTCTTTTTTCGCTGCAATTTCCTGTTCCAATACTTGCAGCGATTGGTTTTGTTCTTGAATTTGACTTTGCAGGCGATCGGCTCTTTCTCCGATAGTAGCTTGTTCTGTACGCTGCGGTTCCAAAGTTTGTTGAATTGTTTCGATTTGGCGGTGCAGTTCCGTTTGCTGCTGTACCCAAACTTCGGCCGTCGAGGCGATCGCATTTGCAACTTCCCGACTTTCATCTAAACTTTGCTGGGCTGCGTCCCGCTGTTCCTGAAAACTCCCCTGCTGAGACTTAACATAAGATATTTCAATCTCAATTTGCTCCAAACTTTGCCGGAATTGGCGAACTTCCTGCTCGGTTTGTGCTATATTAGCCGCCATTTGCCCAGCAGTTTTTTCCAAATCCTGTTTGCGGTTTTGCAGTTGCCGCCGTTCCGCTTCCTGAGTTGCAATCGTCGCTTGCAAAGCCAACAATTCCGACTCTCCCAAAGCTTTAACGCGGGCATTCAGTGCGTCAAGTTCGGCGGTTGCTTCTTGAATTTGGGTACTAATTGCTTGCAGTTGTTCTGTGAGAGATGCCGAAGTGCGATCGCCCGTTTCGATTTGTTCTCGCAGCTTCCATTGTTGCTGCTGCAATTGACGGAATTTAAGCACAATTTCCCATTGCGATTTTTCTTGAAATTCTGCCCGCAATTTTTGATATTTTTCCGCTTTTGTGCGATCCGAAGCCAGTCTATCGCGCTGAGAAATCAGCTCTTTTTCTACAATGCGGCTGCGTTCTTCCACCTCCTTAACTTCATCCAACTTCTGCCTAGCTAAAGAGATTTTGCGATCGAACTGAGCCACACCAGCTAATTCGTCAATGATTTCTCTGCGTTCCTTAGAATTCATCGAAATAATGCTCGTAACGTCTCCTTGCAGCACGACGTTATAGCCTTCGGGATAAATTCGCAAGCGGTTGAGCTGTTCGTGAAGTTGAGTCAGCGTGCAAGGTTGGCCGTTAATGTAATAAGTTGAAGTGTAAGTACCTTGGCGAGTTACCCGAAGTTTCCGCGTCACACTCCACTCATCCGATTTTGGATTTTCGATTTTGGATTTTCGATTGGTAGCGAGTAGTTGTCCGTTGTTGTCTTGAGTTGCTGCGATTTCAATCTCTTCTACGTCTTCAACAGATAACTCTTCCGATTTTCGATTTTCGATTTTGGATTTTCGATTGGCAGATGATTGGCCGTTGTTGTCTTGAGTTTCGGCAATATCTATCTCTTCGACTTCCTCTGCTTCAACAGATAACTCATCTGCTGCATTTTCCTCCTCATCTTCATCCCGGGCGAACCATTCCTCCCCCACATCTTCCAGCGCAAAAGTCGCAGTCACGCTAGCTTCGATCGTACCGCGTTTGTTTTGGGCGCTGTTCACCAAATCCGGCAAACGTTCAGCCCGCATTCCCTTGGAACTCGAAAGTCCGAGACAAAACAGCAAAGCGTCGAGGATGTTGGACTTCCCAGAACCGTTGGGCCCGGAAACCACAGTAAAACCGGGCAGCACGGGAATGGCCGTCGTGCCGCCAAAAGATTTAAAGTTAGTCAGTTCGATCCGTTTAATGTGAACCATATGCTAGGAGTAGCTTTGGCTCTAGGTTGTTGTCACAGGGTAGCACAGGCAATGGGGCGATCGACAATGTGTAAACTTTCTGGCATGGTCGATCGAACCGATATCTTACACCTTTGTTAACAACCGAGTCCGCTTTTACTTAAAAAGATCGTTGACAAAGGTACAACATCTGAGATCCGAGCGAGCGCTACAAATGAACGTAAATTTTGATACAGATAACTTCATGAGACTCGATCGATATTATTTGTGGGCTAAAACCTGAAAGCCTTGTCCAGAGACAGTGCCAGCAAATATAATTCCCGGAATTCCAAATGTTACCCCTAGACATATAAAAACTTTCCGGTAAAATCGAACCAAAATTAATAATGTATAAAGTAATGAAGCGCATTATGGAGGGCAAACCCATTACACCAGCTCAGAACTCATCTAACCTGCCAGCTTCACCTGAAAGCGACGAACAACAAGTATTACAAATTTGGGGTCGCGAACCCCTTAAAGGACACGTCAAAATCAGTGGCGCCAAAAATTCGGCCTTAGTCGTCATGGCAGGAGCCTTGCTCTGCCCAGAGGATTGCCGTCTCCGCAACGTTCCCGGTCTAGTCGATGTCGCCCGCATGGGGCAAATTCTCTCGGCTGTAGGAGTCAACTTACAGCAGAACGGGGACGTTTTAGACATCAACGCCAGCAACCTCATAGACGCTCAAGCCCCCTACGAATTAGTCAGCCAACTGCGGGCGAGCTTCTTCATCATCGGGCCGCTGGTAGCGCGTTTGGGATTTGCCAAAGTGCCCTTGCCGGGTGGGTGCGCCATCGGCGCGCGACCCGTTGAACTCCACGTTCGCGGTCTGCAAGCCCTCGGTGCCGAAGTCCACATTGACCACGGCACCGTTCACGCTTACGTCAAAGGGCCGAACCGCCGCCTGAAAGGAGCCAAAATTTATTTGGACTACCCCAGCGTCGGCGCAACTGAAACTTTGATGATGGCGGCGACTCTGGCGGAAGGAGAAACCATAATTGAAAATGCGGCTCAAGAGCCGGAAGTCGCTGATTTGGCGAATTTCTGCCGCGCCATGGGAGCAAAAATTCAAGGCGCTGGCACGAATACGATCGTCATTTCGGGAGTTCCCAAGCTGCACGCGGTAGACTATTCAATTATTCCCGATCGCATTGAAGCCGGAACATTTTTAGTAGCCGGAGCCATCACTCACTCCGAAATCAGTTTGTCGCCGGTAATTCCCGACCACCTGACCGCAGTCATTGCTAAATTGAAGACAATTGGTGCGAAAATTATTGCAGAATCCCCCGACATTTTGCGGATAGTTCCCGGCCAAACTCACTCGGCCACAGACATCGAAACTCTGCCTTATCCCGGTTTCCCCACAGATATGCAAGCTCAGTTTATGGCTTTGCTCACGCTGAGCGAAGGCGACAGCTTGATCAAAGAAACCGTGTTTGAGAATCGCTTGCGCCACGTAGCAGAGCTCAACCGCATGGGCGCAGACATTCGCCTTAAAGGCAATGTCGCGATTGTGCGGGGAGTGTCGCGGCTGTCGGGTGCGCCTGTGGTGGCAACAGATTTGCGGGCTTCGGCGGCGTTAGTGCTAGCGGGACTTGCAGCCGATGGTGTCACAACCATCAGCAGCTTGCAGCACTTAGACCGTGGCTATGAGCAGTTAGAGGTGAAACTGCAAAAATTGGGAGCGAAGTTGCGGCGGGTCAAAGAGGGTACAGACCCGGCGACTGCTGAGGCTCCTGTCAATCCCGTGCGATCGGGTTTAAACTGTTAATTGGTCATTAGTCAGCAGTCATTAGTCATTAGGAAGAAGGAAGAAGGAAGAAGGAAGAAGGAAGAAGGAAGAAGAAAGAAAAATAATTCAACCTTTTTCAATTGCCAATTCATAATTCCCATTTCCCAATGACCAATGACTAACGACCAGTGACTATTGACTAATGACTCAGGATTAAAATGTCGAACATACCGCTCATCGGTTTGAAAGCAGACCAGTTTCGCCACCCGCTAGACTTGGAAGCTACCAGCACTCTCAAACAACTGCCCGGCCTGGATTTGATGGTGCGGCAGTTGCTGGGACAACTTGGCGAACAGTTTTTTATGCTCGAAAATCTGGCTTCCAGCGTCCAAGTCGGCGAAAATCAATTGCCCCACCTGCATCAATTGCTCTTGGATGCCTGCAAAACTCTGGATTTGGAGGTGCCGCAGCTTTATGTCCGCCAGCATCCGATGCCAAATGCTTACACCTTTGCGATGCGGGGAAAACAGCCTTTTGTGGTGATGCACACTTCTCTGATTGATTTGCTCACAGACGAGGAAGTTAAGGCAGTAATCGCTCACGAGTTGGGGCATTTGAAGTGCGAGCACGGAGTTTACCTGACCCTGGCTAATTTAATTGTCTTGGCCGCAGGTCAAATTTCGCCTGTGGGAACCGTGCTGGTGCAGGGTTTGCAGGCGCAAATGTTGGAATGGTTGCGGTGTGCCGAATTTACGTGCGATCGCGCCGCCTTGCTCGCCACCCAAGACCCAAAAGTGGTAGCATCCGTGCTGATGAAACTGGCCGGAGGTTCGCCGACTTTAGCTCCGAAACTGAATGTAGATGCGTTTTTGGCGCAGGCCCGGGCCTACGACGACCTCAGCAGCACTCAGATCGGAGATATGCTCAAACAAGCTCAGACGGCTCAGTTGTCCCATCCTGTACCAGTATTGCGCGCCAGAGAGATCGATCGTTGGGCAAGTTCAAAAGATTATGAATCTTTGCTTGCAGGAAATCGATCTGTGTGTTATGATGGTGAAACCCAAAAGGGCGGGTGGCGAAATTGGTAGACGCATCAGACTCAAAATCTGACACCGAAAGGTATGAGAGTTCGATTCTCTCCCCGCCCACTGCTAAAAAAGCTAGTGATGTATTAATAAAGAACTGTGTGCTAGGTAGCCCAGTAGCTCCAAGTGCATATCTCATCACTTGATCTAGCCCTCTCTGGTGGCTGTGGTTGGTAGCCGAGTATTTTCCGAACTTCAGTTGAAATAACTCATGACCAACCGCACTATTACTTTCATCTGCTTTTTTATGTAATAAAAACAGAAAGAGATGAGTAATCAGGCAAGCAATGTACCTTCTTTGGATTTAGCTATCGTTCCAGGCACAGTTTATATCCAAGATTGTGTCTGGAATCAGTTAAGTAAACTCTATACTCTGGATTTAGCCACAGGTAAAGCAACATTCATCGGTGAGATCATTACAGAAGTTGATGATATTGTCTTGGTTGATTCACAACTCTATGGCATGGAGCGAGTACGAGCTCGATAATATGCTCGTTGCTGCTGACTTCGCACCACTGAAACCCACATTCCGCACCCCCAACTGGCACACACGCAGTTGAGGGTGCGGAATGTGGGCTAGAATGCGATCGTTCAATGGCGACTCCAGGCGATCGCTCCTGACCAAACAAATTGTCGGGGCGATCAAACAGCAAGGAGCGTGGCAGCTTTCCAATGGTACGAAAGAGGGTAAAATTATCTTCAACTCAAGCGTTAATTGGGGTTGCGGAATTGTTGTTTTGCCCAGTCTAACCGTCAGACAGTGATCGCGTGTTGGGGAAGTGCCAGCGGTTGGGTCGGTAAGCTATCGCCTCACCACTTAAAGTAAGTAGCGAACGCCACTTGGGGATATAATCTGATGGATGATCTCTGGGTTATTTGCTTGAACTGTCGAAATGCCTATCCAATCTATATTTAGGCAGTTTTCGACTCGTTTCTTCCGGGTTCTGTTGTAAAAAAACAAGGAGTAAAAGCAATGAGTATAATGCAGGTGCCTACATACAATGGGAAAGTCGTCTCTCATATGTCTCTTACACAGCCCTCTCCAGGTGGAAAAAAAGAGTATGAAGTCAGGATTCAATTTAATGACGGGAAAGGGTTAACCTTAAAGTCCGAAAGTAATATAACGCTTGAGGAAACAAAATGATAGAGCGCGTTGTCAGGGAACCTAATGTCTAACGGTTAGACAGGGTTTTAATTTGGCGATCGCTGATCGGGTTATCTGGTTAATGGTTACGGAAAAGCAAACCAGTAAAACAAACACTAACCAGTTATATAACTGGTTAGTGTTTGTTTAGTAACAAGTTAGGGCGGGGTAGCAAAAACCCACCTTCGGCACTCTCAACGGTCACACGGGGCTTTTGGTGTTCTTGGTGGTTGTAAGCTTGATCAACCTAGGTGAGACTAAGCACTAATACTTAAGTTGAATTAGCTGTCAGGCTCAGGATGAACCCAACTTGTCGTTAATTCCTGTTAATTGACAATAACTAGAGAGAAAACAAGCACTCCCTGAAAAATCATTAGTTTTTTCCGTTCAGCCTCAGCAGTCCGTGTGACAGTTGAGGGTGCGGAATGTGGGCTGAAATATGAGAAAGATGTATCCGCTCAATAATTCGGGGCGGAGTACCCACTCAAGAACGATTTTGCGTCATTTGAGGTGCATCGTTGAGCGATTTACCCCGGATTATTGAGCGGATACAGAAAGATGTTACGCTTTATTACTAAAAAAACAATTATCTACCCTTCTAGATAGACTAAGAGTCATCCCCGGAGCAGTCAAAGTTGCGACCAATTCTAGCAGATGCTGAGTTTATCAGCACTAAGGGAAATACCGTCATCAGCAACCTCGATTATGATTTCTTAACAGTTTGGCAAAACAAGTCTAATAGCAGATATCACATTAAGTGATTACCAAAAACTGAATGTAGACGAATTTTTGGCGCAGGCGCGAGCCTACGACGATCTCAGCACCACTCAACTCGGAGATATGCTCAAACAAGCTCAGAGGGATCAGTTGTCGCATCCTGTACCAGTATTGCGGGTTAGAGAGATCGATCGCTGGGCAAGTTCAAAAGATAAAGATGAGTAATCAGGCAAGCAATATATCTTCTTTGGATTTAGCTATGGTTCCAGGGACAGTGTATATCCAAGATTGTGTCTCCAATCAGTTAAGTAAACTGTATACTCTTGATTTAGCCACAGGTAAAGCAACATTCATCGGTGAGATCATTACAGAAGTGTATGATATTGCCTTTGTTGATTCACAGCTCTATGGCATTGATCGAGAAGGCGACACAACCCAGCTCGTTAAAATTGACATCAAAACGGGCGATACGACTGTCATTGGGGATACGGGCTTTGCTACAGCAGGCTTGGCTTATAATGCCCAACGTCAAACCCTTTATGCCAGCACAGCTAAACAACTGATTGCCCTTGATCTCAAAACAGGAAAAGGTACACCAGTAGCTACCGTAGCTAATAAGGACTACAACTGTGGTGAACTTGCCTTTGATAGCAATGGCATAGCATATATCACATTAATTAGCTACGACAATAAGAAATTACTTGCTAGATGCAATCTCGATACTAGCGAAGTTAAAACGATTGGTGATACCGGATTTCCTGGTATTGGCAGTATGGAATTTGTTGGCAATGTCCTGTATGGCGTTACGGGCAGATTTTTTAACTTGGGAAAAGACGGTCAATTAATCCGTATTAATACCAAGACAGGTAAAGGCACATTAGTGGCTCAAACCAAGCCTAGGGGTCGTTGGGCAGGAATTGCGGTTTATGAACCAGCACCAGAAGCGATCGCAACCATCACTCCAAAAGTTAACACTGAAGCTACACAAGCGGCACAAACAACTACTACAACTAGGGAGGCAACTATGAAACTGTTAACAATTGATGCCAAAGCAAACTGTTACGTTATCAATACCGATCAGATGAATAACTTGCAACAAAATGTTGCTAAGTCTCTGACATTAGACAAAGGAACTTTTGACATCCAAATTACCAGTGGTAGCTACAGTTATAGTGCCGACAATACCGCCGGTGAGCCTTTTGTTTTTCTCTGGATTTATGGACTTGATGGCAGTACCTTTATCAACACAAAGACAGGTGTTGAGACAGGTGGAACTTGGGCAACTTTAAACGGCTATAACGACAAATTGCAGTTAGATATCAAAGAAAAAGCTGTAGTCTGCGCTTTATTCTTTGATATCTATAGTGCTGATAATGAAGGACAAGTAACTGTTTCAATCACTGGCAATCAACAGAATCCCCAAACTTTAACCGTTGATAGCAAGACAAACTGCTATCCGCTTGATAGCAATACTCTCTCAAATCTTAAAAAAGCCAATGCTAATTCAATCGAGTTAGCCCCTGGGAACTATCGCGTCAAGATTCGGGAAAGCAATGCCACTTATGGAGCAGAAGCAAAAAATTTCCAATTAGAACCTTGGGCGTTACTCTTGATTCAAGGGGGAAATTTTATCTCCAAGTTGACAGGAAATGAAGTTAGCGAAAGTTGGTGTTCCTTAAATGGCTTCAAAGATGACGTTATTTTTGAAGTCAAAGAAAAAACAACCATCTCCGGCTTCTTTTTTGATACATACATAGAAGATAACCAAGGGCAAGTTGTTTTAGAAATCAACAACATCAGTGATGAAGAAGTAGACCAAGAAAAGGCAGAGTCATCAGTACAACCTGGTACGGGCAGCAGCGAAAGCAGTGTTAGTGTAGTGGGTGGTGGTAGCACAACTAGCTCTGGTGGTACAGCAGTTACCTCTGGTGGTACAACTAGCTCTAGTAGTACAGCAGTTACCTCTGGTGGTGGTACAACTAGCTCTGGTGGTATACCAGTTACCACTGGTGGTACAACTAGCTCTGGTGGTGTATCAGTTACCTCTGGTGGTACAACTAGCTCTGGTGGTATACCAGTTACCACTGGTGGTACAACTAGCTCGGGGACTGAAAATATCAATATTGGCAGTGGATTTAACTTCAGTTTTGACCAAGCTCAGATGGAACAAATGTGGCAGCAAATGGCCTCCCAAATCAATACTTCCATCACAGTAACAGAGGACTCGAACGAGAAAAAAGAAGCTTATTGGGGCAATTTGGAAAAATGGCTGCTTAGAGGCTATCAAACTCAAGCTAAAGACTTAGGCATGAGGGTAGCACGGCTGGACTTTATGTTTAAGACTCTTACCCAACAAATGGAAGTTAGTTTTAATCAGAATTTCCACAATTGGTCGGGGTACTTCAACAAAACTCTCAACGACTTATTTATTTCCCGAGTTCCCCGCCTTGTTAGTGAGCAGGTGAATTTAAGAATCTCTGAACAAACCCAAGAGATTAAAAACTTAGTGCTGCAACAAATGCAAACCGAACTCAATGAGCGTATTGAGTCCGTCGTTAATCTCAAAGTGTCTAATCAGACTCAAGAAGTTAAGAACCTCGTAGTTCAGCAAATGCAAACTGAACTTGAGCAACGGATTGAGAATGTAGTTAACATCAAAATTGCCAATCAGTCTACAGAGATTAATACCCAGGTAATTAATCAAATATCGACTGATATTGATGAGCGCATTAGTAACTCCGTTAATGTCCAAATCGCCAATCAATCTCAAGAGATTACTAATCAGGTAATTCAGCAAGTCCAACAAACTATTGATGAGCGTGTTGAGAATGTGGTGAGCATCAAGATTTCTGATCAAACCCAGAATGTGAAGAATCTGGTGATTCAGCAAATGCAAACTTACATCGATCAACGCATCGATAATGTCGTGAACCTGAAAGTGTCTAATCTATCTCACGATATTAACACTCAAATTGTTCAGCAAATTCAACACGACATCGATCAGCGGATTAATGCGGTAGTTAATCTCAAAATTGCTGACCAAAGCCAAAACATTAAAAATCTGGTCATTCAGCAGATTGAATCTAACATTGATGCTCGCATCAATACGGTTGTTAATCAATCTAGCACTAGCAACGTGCAGTTAGTGACTAATAATATTGTCAATGATCTTGACAATCGCATTAATGTTAGCTTGGATAACAAGATTCTCAACTTCCGTAATGATGTCTCTACTATCGTCAAAACTGAGCTGAACCAAAACTTCACGCAGAACCTGAAAAATACGATTTTTTCAGAATTGAGACAGCAACAATTCTACCTGGATATCAACTTGATCAAGTCAGAAGTTGAGAACTTCTACTCTAATCTTGCACAGTTTGAGAATCAGTTCTATTTACGCATTGAACAAGGGGACACTCAACTGTATAACTGGACGCTGGAACAACTTATTGCTCTCCAAGGTTGCTTAACAGATCGTCAGGCTTTAGGGGATATCTTTGAATCTTTCGCCAAGAGACTCAAAGACGAATTAGAGAATGCTGAATGCGTTCGTCCCGATCGTTTTGGTTCTTGGGTAAGAACAGATATGCGGTCACAATTTCAACCTACGCAATCTCCGGAATTACCCCAAGGTTAATCAGTAGGTAGACATATATATTGGGTGTCTGAAGAAAGGAACGAAGCAATCCCAAACTGCAAGCGAATTGCTTCGTTCCTCTATTCGGACATGATGGTATTGATTTATGTTCACCGCCCACTGCTAACAAAGCTTAATAAATCTAGGGTTCCAGGTAGGCTACCGGGAACCCTAATTTATATGGCATGAGGAATCGGGCATCGGGAATTGCGAATTGGTAACTAATGACAACAGTCAACCGTTAACAGTCAACAGTCAACAGTCAACAGTCAACAGTCAACAGATTTTATGGGTGAAATCGCCGCTTTAGGCGCTGCATTTGTCTGGGCTCTATCTTCTACCATCTGGCAGCGAGTAGGACAGCAAATCCCCGCAGTGATGCTCAACTTGCTCAAAGGCGCGATCGCCCTTTTCATGCTCCTTGCCACTGTACTAATTTTAGGAAAATCCTTACCCGCAATCAACCCTAATATTTTAGCAATGCTGCTGATTAGCGGCGGCCTAGGAATTGGCATCGGAGACACCGCTTTCTTTATCGTATTAAAATATTTAGGCGCGAGGCGAACGCTGCTTTTAGAAACCCTATCTCCCCCTTTAACAGCTTTATTGGGCTTAATATTTTTGCAAGAAAAGTTATCGCCCATTGCTTGTACTGGCATTGTTTTAACAATCTGTGGCGTAGCGTGGGTAATTGCAGAACGAACAGCCGAAACAACCTTATCATCAAAACATCTTTGGCAGGGATTAGGTATTAGTTTATTAGGACAAACAACCCACGCCGTTGGAGCAATTTTATCCCGCGCCGCCTTCACTCAAATAGATATCGATCCTCTGTGGACGGCGGCCTTGCGCTTGAGCGGTGGCATGGCAGTCATGCTATGCTTTTTGAAGCCAAAAAACCTTGACAGTTTCAAACAATTAAAATCCTCAAAAATATTAGCTGCAATAATTCTGGCAGCTTTTTTAGGAACCTATCTCGGGATTTCCTTGCAACAGACTTCACTGAAATATGCACCCGCAGCAATCGCTCAAACACTCAGTTCTACCAGTCCCCTCTTTATACTGCCTTTAGCGGTGCTGGCGGGCGAAAAAGTGAGCATTCGGGCTGTTTTGGGGGTAGTTGGTGCGATCGGCGGAATCGCCTTATTATTGGGTTTGAAGTGATTAGATTTGAGACATACAGCGGAAACCGCTGTAATTATTGCTAAAAAACATTGCCCCGCAAGGATTTGGGGAATTTTTTGAGAAAAATTAGCACACTAAGTACGGCAAGCCCTGGCAGGCAGTCAACATTGCCAAAAATATAACTAACGTGGCGATGACTCTAGGGCAAATTATAGAAGTTGTTGCAGTTGCAATGGATATCCATGCAGGCAAAAAGGAAGGAGAATTATATCAGAAACTGGATGAAGCTCGTGGCGAGAGAATGAATCAGTTTATTGCCATTGCCCAAGCCCTCGAAACTCAGATATAATAACAACTCCGACAAGTTATAGCTATAGCCAGCGTAGTTAGGAGGTGGACTATAATGATTGCGATCGCCTCTACCCGATTTCAATGGCTCAACCTTACAGTAATGACTTCCGGCAAAAAGTAATGCCAGCGATTGAGCTGGCCAGTCTCAAGAAAAGTGAGGCGAGCCAACTGTTCAATATCAGTCGCAATACAATCAACTTGTGGTTCCAACGCAAAGCCGAAACGGGTGATGTTAAGCCAAAGCCGAGGCAAGCATCCCAACAGAACGGCTTTGATCAGGGATTGGGAGAAGTTTCGAGACTTTCTCAAAGTGTATGGGGATAAAACCCAAACGGAGATGGCACAGCTATGGGATGGGGAGATTAGTCAACGCACGATTTCCCCGGCATTACGGAAGATTGGCAATACTCGTAAAAAAAAACATACAGGTATTGCCAACGGGATGAAGCCAAACCGGCAGCCTTCTTAGAGCAACTCTCGAACCCTTTCATCGCCTCACCTGGTCTATGTCGATGAGTCTGGTATGGATGAACGAGATAACTATGGCTACGGGTACTCACCCGTAGGGGAACGTTTCTACGACCTCAAATCAGGTCGGCGATAGGGACGTATTAATACGATCGCTGGGTACCGAGATGGTCAATTTATTGCACCATTTACGGTCGAGGGAGGATGCAACCGCGCTGTGTTTGGGACCTGGCTAGAAACGTGCTTAATTCCAGTGTTGCGTCCGGGTGAGTGGGTGATTATGGATAATGCGACGTTTCATCATGGCGGTCGGATTACCCAATTGATTGAAGCCACAGGGTGTCAGTTGGTCTATCTGCCGACCTATTCGCCGGATCTCAATCAAATTGAAAAGTGTTGGGCCTGGTTGAAAAGTCGGATTCGCAAACTATTACCCAACTCAGAGCATTTGCGCGATGCCATCGAAGTCGTTCTCAAGCAAGCTGCGTCTTAATGAATATGGCTATGGCCATAGATGATTTTATCCTTTAGAGATATACTGTTTAAGTCCAAAAAATGATCATCGACAGGTTATGAAACTACCAAAAAAAATAGACCTTAGAATTGACGAAACCTATACCCTTACACTACCAGGATGGGGAACAACGGGCATTTTTCGGACTTATGAAGTGATTCAAACCAGCCAGGTAGTGGATGTTTTACCAGTAGATCGTGAGGATGATGATGAGGATTTAGAAGAACCTAAACCTGGAGAGATACGGATGATGATTACTGGCGCTAGCAAAGATGAAGTGTTCAAGATACGGGGTTTAAAACCGGGACATTCTATGATTCAGTTTTTCCAGCAGCACGCTGGGAGCAGCGAACGACAAAAAGAACATCTCCTTGAGGTTAACGTAAAAGGCTAAATAAATAGCTTTTACGATCACTGCGATCGCCAATATGAGATCGAAGCTGAGAACTTAGCGATCCTCCTACCCAGCCTCCATCCCCGACCTTCACCGAATTGGCGGCGGTTGAGAGCGGGTTGAGGCGATCGCAGTACCAAGAGCGAGCTAACTTTGACTCTAAGAGTAGGTCAAGCATACAGCCTTTTCTAACTTTGTGTAGTACAGTAACAGCAATGAGTAAACCAATTTTCAATATCTTTAAGTGTGAGGGAATCAATCGCATCAACTAAAGCGGTTTCGACAATATCTCGACACCGAGCGGCCACGGCGCGTAAATAGGCTTTGAACTTAGACCAACAGTTTTCAATCGGATTAAAATCGGGAGAGTAGGGAGATAAATAAATGAGTTGCGCTCCAGCTTGTGTAATCCAAGCCTCAATAATCTGTCGAGAGTCTGTACGGCGATGGAGGAAACGGCAGTGCCGTTTCCTGATTTCGGGCTACTCTTACAAATTGCAACTCATATCCCCAGATAATTGACTGAAACGCGCATTTTCCCGGTAGTCTACCGGACAGTCAATCACGCAAGGGACATCTTGAGCCAGGGCTTCTTTCAGAATCGGAATAAAATCGGTTGCAGCTTCCACACGATAGCCTTTTAAACCCATACTTTCGGCAAATTTCACAAAATCGGGATTGCCAAACTTGACGAAATCTGAATGACCAAAATAATCTTGTTGCTTCCATTCAATTAAGCCGTAGCCGCCATCATTAAAGATTAGCGTCACAAAATTAGTACCGACTCGCAAAGCAGTTTCTAACTCTTGACAGTTCATCATAAAACCGCCGTCGCCGGTGGCTGCTATTACTTTGCGATCGGGATAAACGAGTTTTGCAGCCACCGCACCCGGAATCGCAATTCCCATCGCCGCAAATCCGTTGGAAATCAAACAGGTATTGGGGCGATCGCAATGATAGTGCCGCGCGATCCACATTTTGTGAGCTCCCACATCAGATATCAGAATATCTTCCGGGCCCAGGACTTGCCGCAAATCGTAAATGAGTTTTTGTGGCTTGATCGGGAAACCGTCGTCGGCTGCATATTGTTCGTACCCAGCGCGAATATCCGCCCGCAATTGCTTAGCAAAAGGATCTACTTTCTCCATGCGATCGGCACGCTGCAAAATTTCATTGAGGGAATCAGAAATATCTCCCACAACTTCTATAAGAGGAATATAACTGCTGTCAATTTCTGCTGGCAAAGATCCAATGTGAATAATAGGAATTTTTCCTTCTGGATTCCACTTCTTCGGGGAATATTCAATCAAATCGTAGCCAACAGCAATCACTAAATCCGTTTCTTCAAAAGCACAGCTAATATAATCCCGTTTTTGCAATCCCGTCGTCCACAGTGCCAAAGGATGAGTGTAAGGAATTACACCTTTGCCCATGAAAGTATTAGCTACAGGAATATTCAATCGAGTAGCAAATTGTGTCAAAGCATCGCTGGCGTTAGCGCGGATTGCGCCGTTTCCTACTAAAAGCAGAGGACTTTTTGCCTTGGAAATTGCCACAGCGGCTTTATTCAAGCTTTGGTAAGCGCCAAAAGTTTTTTCGCGGTTGTCTTTGGTGAGCGGATTTCCTTCAGCAGGCATTGCTGCGATGTTTTCAGGTAAGTCAATGTGAACTGCTCCCGGCTTTTCACTTTGAGCTACTTTAAAGGCTTTGCGGACAATTTCTGCCGTCGTGCTGGGGCGAACAATTTGAGCATTCCACTTAGTAACTGGCTCAAACATGGCAACCAAATCTAAATATTGGTGCGATTCTATGTGCATCCTGTCTGTGCCCACTTGTCCGGTAATTGCTATTAAAGGAGCGCCGTCTAAGTTGGCGTCAGCAACTCCTGTCATTAAGTTAGTTGCGCCTGGGCCCAAGGTGGACAAGCAAACGCCGGCTTTGCCGGTGAGACGACCGTAAACGTCGGCCATGAAAGCCGCGCCTTGTTCGTGGCGAGTAGTAATAAATTTAATTGAAGAGTTTCTCAGGGCTTCTAGAATTTCTAAATTTTCTTCTCCAGGAAGTCCGAAGACGTATTCGACGCCTTCATTTTCTAAACATTTTACCAATAGTTGAGCTGTGTTCATTTCCGTTTCTCTCCTCGGTTAATGGGGGTTTTTGGTCTTTTTAAACCGATCGCAAAAATACTAAATGGGAATTTTTAACCGCAGGTAAACGCAGATAAACGCAGACTTATGTAGATTTGTGCGATCGGTTGATAGAGTGGGAGCTTATTTCACCCACACTGTTTTTATGTTAACAAATTCGTGCATTCCTTGGATGCTCAATTCGCGTCCGTAACCGGAACGTTTGATGCCGCCGAAGGGCAATCTCGGGTCGGATTTTACTAAACCGTTGATGAATACCGCGCCGGCCTCTAGTTCGGAAATAAAGCGATCGCTCTCTGAGTTTACTGTAGTCCAAGCTGACGCACCCAAGCCAAAAGATGTGCTGTTTGCGAGGGCGATCGCCTCATCCATGTCTGCAACTCGGAATACTAAAGCTACGGGTCCGAAAAATTCTTCTTGACGGGCAGAGGCATTCGGGGGAATGTCTGCCAGAATAGTTGGCAAGTAGAAATTGCCGGCCTTCTCTGACAATGGGCGGCCACCTGTCAGAAGTTTTGCTCCCGATTGGACGCAATTTTGCACTTGATTGTCCAAGTCTTTGAGGATTGTGGGAGTCGCTAAAGGGCCGATATCGGTTTCGGGCAACATCGGATCGCCTACTTTTAATTGCTCGAATTTTTCGACAAATCCTGTGATGAATTCGTCGGCAATCTCTTCTGCTAAAATAAAGCGTTTGGCGGCGATGCAAGATTGACCGTTATTGAGCATCCGGGCTGTCACAGCAGTTGATAAAGCTGCAGGTAAATCGGCGCTGGACATCACAATAAAGGGGTCGCTTCCTCCCAATTCCAGCACTACTTTTTTCAAATTTTTGCCCGCATTTGCTGCCAAACTTTCACCCGCTGGTTCGCTACCGGTGAGAGTTGCTGCTTTTATGCGATCGTCCGCAATGAGATCGGCTACTTTGTCGGCGCCGACTAACAAAGTTTGAAAAACTCCTTCGGGAAAGCCAGCAAGCGTGAAAATTTCTTCGATTTTCAAAGCGCACTGAGGCACGTTGGAAGCGTGTTTTAGCAAGCCGACATTGCCCGCCATCAGTGCTGGCGCCGCAAACCGAAAAACTTGCCAAAATGGGAAATTCCACGGCATAACGGCTAAAATAGGGCCCAGCGGTTGGTAGCGGACAAAGCTGCTGCTAGCGTCAGTGGTTGCCGGTACGTCTGCCATAAATTGAGCGGCATTTTTGGCGTAATAGCGGCAAACTAAGGCGCATTTTTCCACTTCGCCGATCGCAGATTTGAGCGTTTTGCCCATTTCCCGGGTCATCATTTCAGCGTAAATTTCGCGATCGCGCTCCAAGATGTCTGCAGCTTTCTGCATCCACAGGGCTCTCTGCTCAAACGGCAGTTGGCGGTATTTTTTAAAAGCTTGCTGTGCTAATTCCAGCTTAGCTTCTATTACCTCATCCGCGATCTGCTCGAAAGTTTTCAGCGTTTCTCCCGTTGCCGGGTTGATAGTAGCAATAGCCATGGTTTCATCTCCTGTGTGAAAAACACAAAACTCCCTGCTAGTTTTCAGCCTCGGCAGGGAGTTGTATCAAGGTATTACAAAATAGGAATTTACCAGCCACGTTTTCTTTCAGGTCTTGCCAAGTTGCAAGTGCCGCGATTTGTTTAAATTTCTCTACTTTTAATTATAGTTCAGAGTCTCGATCGCAAATCTTAAGAAAATTTGTCTTTCTGAAATCACGCACAAATCTCAAGAACAGGCTAGACGACCTGTTCCACAAAAGTTAAATGTTTTTGTGGGGCGTCCCGCCCGCCCCTGACAGCTTTATTCACAATTAATGGTGCAAGATGGATGAAATATCTTGTCGGGTATCCCGCCCGCCTTGCATTCTCAAGAACAGGCTTTCCGGCCTGTTCCACTACACATTTCTCAATTCCTCTCCCTTAAACAGACTGTTCCTGGACGTAATCCTGCACGTAAGACTGATAGTAATACCTGCTGCCTTTATCGTTATTCGCCACCATTCCCAACAGCGGAATTCCCGCCATTTTTAAATCTTCAAAAGCCAACAACAGCGCCTCCCGCTCAGTTTGGTGCAGCCCCACTACCAGCATCAATCCGTTAGTGTGAGCCGCCAACAAATTCGCATCCGCCAAACCCAAAAGCGGTGGAGTATCGTAAATAACTAAGTCAAAATGACTTGACAAAGCTGCCATTAAATGCGGCATTTTTCGGGAAGAAAGCACCTTTGTGGGATCGAGAGGAACCGGGCCGGAAGTTAAGACAAACAAATTTTCATCGCGGGGCGATCGCAAAATCACCTGTTCCACATCCACATCCTCAGCAATCACATTGTGCAAGCCTTGCCAATTCGGTAAACCCAGCATTTCGTGTACCTGCGGGCGCCGCAAATCGGCATCCACTAACAGCACTTGCTGGCCCATTGCAGCAGCCGCCCGCGCCAGATTGACTGCTACAGTAGACTTGCCGTCAGCTACTTGACAAGAAGTAATTACACAAGAATTGATCGGAGTATCAAGGTTGAGTAAGCGAATATTCGCATTGAGCGATCGAAAAGCTTCTTGAAAAGCATCCGTCGGCATCGGCGAAATTGCCACATCCACCCGGCTTGTCTCAGCAGGAGGAAGTCTCAAAATTTTATCGCTAGCAGGAATTACCCCCAACAAAGGCAGGCGAATCGACTGTTTGACATCCTCTGGAGTTTGGAACACCGTTTTATTATTAAACCGTTCCGCCAACTGCGCCGCCAGCATACCAAACAGCAAACCAGCCAATCCCCCCAAAGCCAAATTCAAAGGCATAATCGGAGCAACAGCCATCAGCTCGCCATTTTTGTAACGCGGAATTTCCGGCTTAGCAATAACTTCCCAAGCCACCTCTTTTTTGCCCACAGATTCAAGCTGCAAAGCTTGCTGTTTTGCCACCAAACTATTCAGCGTATTGTTAGTCAAATCCAACTCGCGCTGCAAATCGGAATAGCGTCGCAAAATCACCGGGAATTTTTGAGAGTATTGATTCAACTGCTTAGCAGCTTGTTCCAAAACTTGATTCCGCACACCCAGCACCTGAATTAAATTAGCAGTACCGACCAACTGCTCGATTAACTTAATCCGCACCGGATCTTGAAAAGCCAGCACTTGTGAACTTACCTTAGCCAAATCAGTTCCCAGAACCTGTTGGGCTTCTTTCTGCAACAAAGGAATCAGGTTCTTGCGCTGTTCTCGCAACAATTGCATTTGCGGAGTTTGGTCTGTAAACGTAGCCGAGTTAATCGCAATTTGTCCTTCTAATTGCTGCAATTGAGTCAGCATCGCTTGATAGCGGGGAGCTTGACTTAGAGCCGAGGCCATCAGCGCTTGCTGCTGGTTCAGTCCGAGCTGATTTTGCAGATTGGAATACAGCAATCTCTGCTGGTTTAACTGCGTTTGCGCGTCTAATCTTTGCGCTTGCAGTTGGCTGATTTGCTGCGAAAGCTGTTGGGTTTGAATTTGCGGGTCAATGAAATTGTACTGCTGCCGCAATTTTTGAATTTCTGTTTGCAGAGCTTGTTGGCGCTTTTGCTGGTTGGGAATTTTCGATTTTACAAAATCCAGAGTCTGACTAATTTGAGTGGTGGTATCTTGCACGCTGTAGTTGCGGTATCCTAACGCAACTTTTTCCAAAACAAACTGAATTTTTTTCGGATTATAATCCCGATATCTCACTTCGATAATCTTGGTATTTTTGAAGCGATTAATTGACAACCTACTTTCCTGAGAAAACGGCAAATTATCTGCTTTTTGGTTCAAGAGGTAGTTGTAATTTATTTCGGGATACTTAGCCTGCAACTGTTTAATAATCGGCGACATTACTTGCGGGCTTTGCAAAACTTGAATTTGGGATTCGTAGTCAAAACCGGCATTTTCTGTCGTCGCTGGGCCCGCTGGTTGTACTTTCAGCTCACCCGAATAGATTTTTGCTAAAGTATTTTGCGTAACCGCTGGTTCTACTAATAATTGAAAGCGCCCTTCGTACTCGCTTTTTTGATTCAGTGTCCAGGCGAAAACTCCGGTAGTCACGGCCGCTGCTACGCCGATGACTAAGATGGAGCGACTGCGGCAAACTTCCCAAAAACTTAACTCTTCTGCCTCGGTTGTGTTTCTGCCTAAAAATTGATCTTCTTCATAAAGCCCAGAATACATTTTTTGCACATCAGCGGCTTTTTTATGATTAAACAGTGCTACTTGAGATTGTTTCCCTGGTTTCATTTGATTTCTACAACTTATTAGTTTAAACGTCTGTATTGGTGGCGGAGTTTCAGGAAATCGGTTGATGCCTAGATATTTCATTACCAAACCGCAATTTTTTCTAGAAAGCGGGTTTCTGAGGTGTTAATGCCAGTCTATTCAAATCACCTAAAAATATCGAACAACCGAAATATTCCTAACAGCGGGCTGAGAGGAGCGAGAGTCCCGCCTACATTATCCGAGAACGTAGCGCGACCCGATCGCCTTACCATAATTACATCATTATTTTGCAGTTTGGGATTAGTTTCTTCATTGGCTGTTGCAGAAAAATCAACCTTAACATTTAGCTGGGAAACTGTGCCGTTAGGATTGAGGCGAATTAAATTCACCGAATCCATTTGGGCCCGCGCTTTATTAAAACCTCCCGCTGCTACCAGCGCTTGATTTAAAGTAGTGTTTGGCAGTACCGCAATCGCTCCGGGTTTCACGACTTCTCCCACAATATTCACCTTAATCGTATCCGGTGAAAAATTAGAATTAGCAACTTGTTCGTCTTGGACTGCATCGAGATTTTCGGCTTTGGGAACGATTACCGTATCTCCCTGTTGCAGCGCTAAATCTTGGGATACATCTGCCCCTTCCAAAAGTTGCCACAAATTCACATTAATAATTTGTTCTGTACCCGCCCGTGTCAGGCGGCGAACTTGTATTTGTCTGATATCAGCTACTGGCGTAATGCCGCCCGCCATTTTAATTGCCCTCGTTACAGTTTGCTGCAAAACAGTTTCCCCGCCGTTGGTTTCCCTGGCAGCAAACAAACCAGAATTTTCACCCATTTCATTCTCTTGTACCCTACTTTGAGTCTCTTTTGCCAAAGTATAAGTACCGGGGCGAGTTACTTCGCCCACCACAGCAATATTAATTGGTTGAGTGCTTTGTCCGGTAATGTTAGCTACTGCTAAAGTCGGTGCTTCTTGGCGGTTGAGGCTAGTTACAGTGGGAATAAATATAGTATCGCCGTCGCGCAAAGTCATATCGGCCCGCAAATCGCCGTTTTGCAATAATTCCCACAAATCCACACTAATAATTTGTTCCGGTGCGTTACGTTGGGGGCGGCGGATTTTGATTTGCCGCACGTCTGCTGACTGGGTAATTCCACCGGCCATTCGCAGAGCCCGCGATATCGTTGGCATTTGAGTTCCCATTTGCTCTGCTGTGCCTCCGGGGCCTGCTGCTGAGGATATTGTATAGGCTCCGGGGCGGTTGATTTCGCCCGCGATCGCAATTTGCAAAGGACGTGGTGCCAGCAGTTTCAGGGTAATCCAAGGACGTTTTAGGTATTTGCCGTATCTGTCCTTAACAGCATTAGAAGCTTGTTCTAAGGTCATCCCGTACACCGAAACGCTGCCAATTAACGGCAAACTCAGGGAACCGTCGGCCTGTACTTGGTGTTGACCGTTGGGCCCGCTGTATTCCGGGACGTTGAAGATGTCCATTTGAATACGATCGCCCGCGCCTAAAGTGTAAACTTCCGATCGTACACTTGAAGGTGCACTTGCCGGAAATCCCTGAAATCCCGGTGCTACCGGAACCGGTACAGGAACAGGAGAACCCGAAGCGGGAGGAGGAGGAGGAGGAGGAGGCAAAAACTGGGCCGCCGCAGGAGATGAACCCACCGCCGCCAGCACTGACACTGTTAAACTTTGGACAATTAAACTTTTGACAGCATTGCTTGCCCAATCACCAAGCTGGCA
The DNA here is from genome assembly GCA_022701275.1 of Microcoleus vaginatus PCC 9802. Classification (NCBI taxonomy): domain Bacteria; kingdom Bacillati; phylum Cyanobacteriota; class Cyanophyceae; order Oscillatoriales; family Microcoleaceae; genus Microcoleus; species Microcoleus vaginatus. The sequence continues at coordinate 5,363,117 of CP031740.1, read as the reverse complement.
GCTTTTGCTGGAAATGTCTCCCTGATCCCCTCTCCTTGCACCAAAGGGGAGAAATTCTTCCCTTTCCCTCTCCGCGAAGGGGAAACAAGGGTGAGATTTTTTCTCAAGTTGCACCTTGCGCGAATCACTTTTCACCACCATCGCTTTTTGCCCCTATCCTCATCCAAGCCCGCCAACATCAAATGTAACCCAACTCTTCTAACTTGCTTAGAACTTTTTTAACACTCTCTTCCACACTTTCTCGCTCTGTGTAACAAATAATCTCAGGATTGAGCGGTTCTTCATAAGGATCGTCAATTCCCGTAAAACCCTTAATTTCTCCTGCTCTGGCCTTAGCGTATAGGCCCTTGACATCGCGACCTTCGCACACTTCTAACGGCGCTGTGATATATACTTCAACAAAATTGGGCTCCATTGCTCTAATTTCGTCGCGAATTGCTCTGTAGGGGCTAATAGCTGCGGTCATTACGGCTACTCCATTGCGGCTCAGCAGGTGAGCGACAAATCCAATCCGCCGAATATTAGTATCTCGGTCTTCTTGGCTAAATCCCAAACCTTTTGACAAGTTGGTGCGAACGACATCTCCATCCAATATTTCAACTTTGCAACCTCTTGCCTTCAATTCGGGTTGGAGAGCTTTGGTGATAGTTGTCTTGCCGGAACCGCTCAGCCCGGTAAACCACAAAATAAAACCTTTTTCCATTTGCATCCGTTAATCACTAACTCAGAAATTATTAAGACGTAAAACTTTATAGATGCTGTTCCCTTTTTTCTATTATCGTTATTCGCGGTGTCATATTGGCAATATTTGCGCGCCAAAAGTGAGAAATCAAAATTTGCGATCGCTCATGCAGTCATCTAGTAAAAAAAGTGTGCGCTCGTTGTATAATTACCGATTTATTATTTGTCAAGTCTTTACACAGTGAACTACCTACACCAACTGCACGGAGCAGTATGGTGTAGGCTTCTTTCTTCACGGGGGATTGCCTCGACGATGGTAGATTTTTTACGTCCAGATCGTTTTGGGCTTACACCCCCTCCGAAAGCAGAAGCGCTAGTTCCTAACGCCAAAATCCGCAAGCCTTCATTTCTGATATTGATCGCGGCGTTGATCTCACGATCGTGTTGTTTTCCGCAGTTTGGGCAGTCTACATAACGTACCTTCAGACTATCCCAACCTTTCTGAAGTTGAGGAATCGGTAGCAGCGTTTCTGAACAAAGCTGTGATGATGGAAAAAATCGATTGATTTCGACATAATTTCGCTCCAACTGTTCAGCTTTGTATTTGAGCATGGTGCAAAACTTTCCCCATCCTCGATCTGAAATAGATCTGGCTAAGTTGGGATTCTTGACCATGTTCTTGACTGAGAGATTTTCTGTCACAATTACTTGGTTTTCGTTGACTATCTTGCGGGATAGCTTGTGAAGAAAGTCTTCGCGGATTCTGGCAATCTTGCTACACACTTTTGCCACCAGCAATTTCGCTTTTCTACGGTTCGTATAGCCCTTTTTTCTGGCTAATTTACGTTGTTTGCGTTTTTTGTTGCGTTCTAGTTTTTGTAGCTTTTTCTGAGCTTTTTTAGGCTGATTATGCTTCACTCCGTTAGAGGTGATCGCAAAATCTTTCAATCCCAGATCTACACCGATTGCATCGTTGACTGGTTCTAATGTTTGTTTGGACACTTCAAACAGTATTGATGCAAAGTACGTGCCATCTGTGTTTTGTGAGATGGTGACGCAACCTTGCTTACCATCAGGTAAGCTCCGATGAAACTTAGTTTTGACATATCCCAATGTACCAGGAAATTTAATCGATTTCTCTGAAACCATCAGCTTGACATTCTGAGGATATGAAACCGATTGTTTCGATCCTTTCTTTTTGAACGTCGGATATTTAGTACGACCTTCAAAGAAATTCACGAATGCTGCACTGAGATTGAATGTCACCCGTTGCAATGATTGAGAATAAGCAATTCCCAACCAGTCAAATTCCGTTTTCAATCCCGGTAGCAATTTATCCATTGCAGCTTTACTCATACCTTTCCCAGTTTCCTTGTAAGTCGTTGTGGTTAGGTTCAACATTCGGTTGTATAACCAACGACAATTACCAAAACATTGAGCTAGGTATTGCTCTTGTTCGGGAGTGGGATAGATTCTGACTTTGACTGCGTGATACACTGTTGCGACTTCTACCGTGTTTATAGATTCATGGTAACAGACGTTTGGATGGTGTGTATAAAATTGTCGTGAAGTTATGTAGGAGATTGTTTATTTTGTCAGTCTCTCTTCCCTGGCTTTCAGCATTGGTCAGATATCTGACAAAATAAACCGGGCTTTCATCCCGCCGCCAAATCAAAGATTATAGCGGGGGCATTCCCGCCGTTCGAGGTAAAATTCAATGCGCGATCGCCAACGCCGAACATCTATCCGTAGCGCACTCATCACCTGACTAATCCTTTCGCAATCTCAAATCTAAAATGGTATTGCCCATGTCTTCGGTCTTAAAAGCAGATGTTTTGGTAGTCGGTGGCGGCACCGGCGGCACCGCAGCAGCGGTGCAAGCAGCCCGCCGAGGTGCCACAACTATTTTAGTAAGCGAATTCCCCTGGCTGGGAGGAATGCTGACTTCCGCTGGCGTTTCGGCCCCCGATGGCAATGAATTAGCAGCTTTTCAAACCGGTTTGTGGGGCGCGTTTCTCCGGGAACTCCAGCAGCGACAGCCACGAGGTTTGGATTGGGGCTGGGTCAGTTTTTTTACTTACGATCCCCGCACCGGTGCTGAAATTTTCGCTGATTGGGTTAAATGTTTGCCGAACTTGCACTGGATTTCTGGAAAAAAAGCTCACGATGTGCTGTATGAAGGAGATCGCATTTCTGGCGTTCAGTTTGCAGATTTTACGGTTTCGGCCAAAATCACTTTAGATGCAACGGAATTGGGAGATTTGCTGGCTTTAGCGGAGGTTGGGCACCGCTGGGGTTGGGAATTCCAAGCCGAGTGGGGAGAACCCAGCGCGCCGGCTGCGTCTAATGCTCTCACAGAGAGCTATTCGGTGCAAGCTCCGACTTGGGTGGCAATCATGCAGGATTTTGGTAAAGGTGCGGCCGGGCCAGAAATTCCCGCGCCGCCAGTTGAAAATCCCGATCGATTTATCGGTGCTTGGGACGGTTACACCCCCGAACAATTTCTCAATTACGGCAGGCTTCCGGGCGGATTATTGATGATTAATTGGCCGATTCGAGGTAATGATTATGGTGAAGGGGTCGATCGACTCATTAAATCTGAAGCATCTCGACAAGAATTCCTCCAAGAAAGTCTCTGGCATACTCAAAGTTTCGCCCGCTTCATTCAAACGCAACTCGGCCACCGCTACGGCCTAGCACAGAATATTTTCCCGATTTCAACGATCGAAAATCCACAAAGTTCTCCCCTTCTTGGTGCTTTCGCCCTACATCCTTACTACCGAGAAAGTCGCCGCTTGCGAGGGATAAGTACAGTCATAGAACAAGATATTTTGCCTATTGCCGGCGGAAGAGTCGCGAAGTTGCCGATAAATTCTGAGGGCATTTGTGAAACAATTGCGATCGGCAACTATGCCAATGACCACCACTACCCCAGTGGCGACATTCCCTTGCAGCCCAAATCCATTCGCTGGGGCGGCCGCTGGACGGGAACTCCGTTTACCATTCCTTACAGCGCCCTAATTCCTGCGAGTACAGACGGTTTGCTAGTCTGCGAAAAAAATATTTCCGTCTCTCACATCGCCAACGGTGCAACTCGCTTGCAACCGACGGTAATGAATATTGGACAGGCGGCGGGGATGGCGGCGGCTTTGTGCGCGGAATCTGGATGTCAGCCGCGGGATTTGCCGGTGAGAGTTTTGCAGGAAGCTTTGCTGCAAGATTCCGAGGCGAGTGCGGCTGTTATTCCCTTATTTAATTTGACACGGGGGCGATCGGACTGGCTGGATTGGCAACGCTATTATCTCGATCGGCCTGAAGCATATCCCGCCAGCGGCGAATGTCAGCAGTCAGTAGAGAAACCAAGCAGTCAAACAGCAAATACCCACAGCCAATTTTCTGGCATTTTCCGTCGCCTCGGCGAACAAGACTGGACACTAACACTGACAAGCCCCGCATCTGTAGCCGGTCAAACTTGGCAACTCGTGACTTTGGACTCGGAAACCGACAGATTTTTACACAATTGTGAAACCGAAAAGCCTCTGACAGTATGGGGCAGGCTGAATTCGGCAGGTGCTTGGCTGCTGGCGGAATCCGTAGAATTGAAGAGGTAAGGTTTTTTGTAGAGATCCGAAAATTGCACAGATATCTATCCTGATAGATCAGGGCAAGTCCGTATCACGTAATAGACACTGACACGGATACTACCCATGCAAACCTACACTGCAATTGCTTTACTGAGCCTGTTGGGCATTACCTTGAGTGCCAGCGCCGCTCAAGCTTTAGAATCTTCACTCCCCATGGTCGAAACTGCCACCGCCCAATATATGTTGTCAGCCCAAACTCAACAAAAGCGCGAGCGCGGTCCTGAGAGGGGCAGCGGACGCAGGAATCTTACTGAGCCTAATGTTTACACTCATCCGCTACAAGATTTCTAATGGCACTGGACGCAAGTGATGACCACAACTGAGTTGCTTCGGGCCGTTCATTTGATCGCTCGATCGGATTTTCTGGGATTCTAGTTTTTCACGTTAAGCGACAACTGCACTTTTTGTGGACAGTTCTTTTGTGGACAGTTCTTAGGAGATTCTTTTTTGTGTAAACGATGATAGCATATAAACCTGCAACCGCCATCTACCTAGAGATAGATTCTAGTATGTGGCGGTTTTGTATTGAAAACTCTCCAATTAAACAGGAATTACCCACAGGCATGGGCTCATCCGGGTTTTTCAACCGATATCCGTCGCCTTCCACCCCTTATTGTAGTCGATCGAACCGGGTTTCGGCATCCATGACTGGTCAAAAATTATCACCTCGGAGTCGCCTCAGATTCCTGGGAGCGCAACAGTTCCTCAGATTCCTGGGAGCGCAACAGTTATTTACCTTCTCCGCGCCCAAAGTAGGGTTTAATTTTCAACCGCTGCACTATAATTAACTTGCGATAACTAACTTATATATAGGTAAACTGTCAGCGCAGAGGGTGCAGCAATCTACTTAAATTGGCCACCAATAAGAACCACTTATGCGGTGTGGATAGCCTTTAAGCCCATGCCCCTGTTACCTCAGGGAAATTAACTAACCTGAATATTAGGGTAGCTGGCAAGCTTTCCGGCGACAGTCGGCTATGCTTGATTCGGCGCTCTCGCAATAATTTAATGGAGGACAACAAAATGCCTCCAAATTTGGCTATTTCGGGGATAGTGATGAAAAATGACTCTTTGGATCTGGTCAAAAGCCTCAGCCCTAGTGCAATGGATCAGATCATGCTATATCTGGCGTTTAGCGCCATGAGAACCAGTGGGCACAGGCACGGGGCGTTTCTAGACGCGGCCGCAACGGCGGCTAAGTGTGCCATTTATATGACTTATATGGAGCAGGACAACAACCTGCGGATGACTGGGCACTTGCATCACATTGAGCCTAAACGGGTGAAGGTGATTGTTGAGGAAGTCCGGGAAGCTCTGACTCAGGGAAAATTGCTGAAAATGTTGGGTTCCCAGGAACCTAGATATTTGATTCAGTTTCCTTATGTCTGGTTGGAACAGTATGGTTGGATGCCGGGACGCCCTCGCATTCCGGGAAACAATTTGACTGTAGATGAAAAAAAATATCTAGAAAGCAAGATTCCTCCTAATCCGCCTGACGCTCAACTGATCAATTCTTTTCAGTTTATGGAGTTGATCGAGTTTCTGCACAGGCGATCGCAAGAAGATATGTCTCCAGAAAGGCGAATGCCTTTGAGCGAAGCTCTAGCAGAACACATTAAGCGGCGCTTGATCTATTCTGGGACAGTAACTCGCATTGATTCTCCTTGGGGAATGCCGTTTTATGCCCTCACCCGCGCTACTTACTCTCCGGCAGAGCAGGAAGAGCGAACATTTACTATGGTGGAGGATACGGCTAGATATTTCCGGCTGATGAAGGATTGGGCGGACAAACAACCGAAGGTGATGCGAATTATGGAGACTTTGGATATTCCGCCGGAACGCCTCGACCAAGCCCTTGAGGAATTAGATGAGATTATTCGCAATTGGGCCGATCGCTATCACAAGCGGGGCGAACCGACGATGATTTTACAAATGGTTTTTGGGCCGCAAGACGACGCTTAGTTTGATTAACTATTAATCATTAGTCATGAGTTGATTGCTTGAGACTAATGACTAATAGTTAATAACTAATAGCCCGGGAGGCAGAAACCGGGTTTTTTTCTAAAAATACTGCGTTAATGCCTTCAATTATCGTAAAAAACCCGGTTTCTTGGGTCGCGAATGCGTCCAAGATTAACTAAGCTAAAAAAGCTCTCCAGGTCGCCGCTAAAACGATCGCTGCGATCGCTCCTATGAGTGTATTAAAAAAATTTACCACCTCGTTCGTCAGCCACTCAAACTTTGATTGCACCGTCGCCCCAATGACGCTCTCGATGTTCGTGGCAATAAAAGCTGCAATAAGACAAAAAACAATTCCTGTCAAGTCAATTAAACCGACGGCCCAACTCAAAAGTGCGATCAGAATTGAGCCGACAATACCTGCGATCGTTCCTTCCAAACTTACGGCCCCTTCCGTACCCCTAGGTACAGGCTGCAAGCTGGTAATCAAAAAAGTCCGCTTCCCGTAAGCTTTGCCGATTTCGCTAGCGCAGGTATCGGAAAGTTTGGTGCAAAAACTCGCCGCGTAACCCAGCAATAACAGGGAAATAGCATCTTGTGGCACAGACATTTTGCCTGTATCTCCTAAAATAGATAATGCCAAAACTCCCAAAGCGCAAAGAGTGGCGGTTAAAGCCGAACCCCAGACATTTTCTGGGCCTCGGGCGCCTGAACGCTTTTCGGCTATGCCTTCTGCTTCTTTTTGGGCTTTGCCGATGCGGGTAACTCCCGATCCGACAAGAAAGTAAAACATCACCACAGCATAGCCTTGCCATCCCAAACAGCCCCAGATGAGCACGCCCAATACCCAGCCGTGAAATTGGCCAGCGGGAGTGAGCAATTTTTTAGGAGCAATGGTGGCGATCGCGATTAAAACTGTATTTAGGGCGATCGCCACCCACCAAGGATTAGACCAAGATAAATAATTAAAGAACAATTCTGAATTCTGCATTTAGTACCTCCATGAACCAAGTCTTATTTCATCTTGCCTTCCCGGTGACCGATATTGCCCAAACCAAAGCGTTCTACGTAGACGGGCTCGGCTGCGAACTAGGTCGCGAATCGCCTAATTCTGCGATTATGGGTTTGTGCGGCCATCAAATTGTCGCCCACGTCAGCCGCGAACCTTTGACGCCTCAGCGAGGCATCTATCCCCGGCATTTTGGGTTAATTTTTACTTCTGAAGCTGACTGGGAAGCGTTGTTAGAGAAAGCCCAGCAAAACAACTTAAATTTCTATCAAGAACCGAGACGGCGATTTGTCGGTTTGCCTACAGAACACCGTACTTTCTTCTTAGAAGACCCTTTCCACAATATACTTGAGTTCAAGTATTATTGTGAAGCTGAAGCAATTTTTGGTCGCAGCGAATACGCTGAAGTTGGCGATACAGTTTAGTAGTAGCCTCTCACGGTGCGTCAGTCGATTTTAGATTTTAGATTTTAAATTTTAGATTGAAGAATTGGCTCTACTGTGATGAAATTCTTGTGGGGAGTAGGGGCTGGGCGTCCCGCCCGCCCCAAAAATACAATTTAGATACGGGACAGGTTATTTTAATAAAAAGTATCTGCTGACGTACACTACAAGTTAATTATTAATTTTCAATGGTTCAGACAGTGCTTCAGCCACAGCTTTTAAACTGCTGGAATGCCTCGCCATCATGGCATGGGCGAAAACAGACAATTTTACTTCTTTGGCAGCAGATATTTGGGAACTAGAAGCAGGTACGATGATGAAATCCCAAGCTGTCCAAATCGAAGTAAAATTGAGCTTTTCCAACAAGACAGCATCTCGATTTAAATCTTCCAGAAAAGCACTGCCAGGACGCATTTGAACGCAGCCTTTTCCCCAGAGAGTGTAAGCCATCCAAGTACCGCTGTGAGGAGAAGATATGGCAATAAAGCGCTGCACTCGGTTAATGCCGCCTAACCTTTGCAGGTAGTAGCGAGTTACTAAACCGCCCATACTCAATCCTACTATATCGAGAGGCTGTTCGGGCGCAAAGGTTTTGTCTATATAATCTGCTATTTGTTGGGCTAATTCGTCTATGCTGGCGTTGCCCCAATGGGGCGAGAGATTGAGGGTATATACTGACCATCCCAGTTGGGTGAGGTAGGCAGACATTTTGTAAAAAATTCCCGATTTTCGGAAGATTCCGTGAATTAGCAAGACTGGGTTGCGGCTGAAATTGCTATTCATTTTTAAGTGGGAATTTTATTTTCAATAGGTGCTTTGAGCTCTTCAACTATTGCGTTAATACTTAGGGGTTCTGTCACCATTTGGCGGTGCAGCAAAACGTTGACTTTAACTTCTTTACCTACTGGCATTTGGGAGCTGTTCGCCGGTACAATCATTATGTCAAATGGCGTCCACATTGATGTAAAGTTTATGCGTTTGAGCATTGTCACATCTTGATTTAAATCGCGCAGCAAGCCACTATCGGGGCGCATATCCAGGTATCCTGGTAGGCGTAGGGAATAAGCGGTGAGGGTGCCGTGGTGGGGGGAAGATAGGGTGATGAAGCGCTGTACGCGGTTGATTCCCCCGAGTCGCTGGACGTAGTAGCGACTGACAATGCCACCCATGCTGTAGCCTACTATGTCTAAAGGCTGTTCTGGCTCGAAGGTTTCAGAGATGTAGTCTGCGAGTTGCTTTGCCAGTAAGTCAAGGCCGAGGCTGCCGTCGTTGGGGGTGAGGTTGAGGCTGTGGACTGACCATCCGAGTTCGGTGAGGCGGGCGGACATTTTGCTGAAAATAATCTTTGTGTCCCAGATGCCGTGTATGAGGATGACGGGATTGCGATCGAGCGAACTGTTCATTTTGCGGAAAATTGCTTGGTGATTAAAGCATAAATCACTCCCCTAGGGAGTGTGACCCGTACTAGGACAGCTAGGGAATCGGATCGAGGTACGATCGGCAATGAGTGGGAATCCCTAACAAATTCTGAGATACTTTGTAAATAAGTGCAAAGCACTGTGAGTATTCATACCTAAAATTTGCTTTGATGAGGTAGCTTAGATATAGCCAAATGTAAATTTTGATGAATAAATGTAGACAAAGGTTGCCCTAGCTCGTAATCTAACTTTGTTGACAAGCTTGTACAAATTTCTCTAAAAGAACAAAAGGAGTAAGTCTAATGTTTGGTTTTATCAAAAATTTCTTCGGCGGTATTTTCGGCTTTTTCGGCAGACTGTTGGGCTTGAAAAAGTCTGAATATTTCCTAGATTTGGGCGAATCTGGAGCTAAGGAACCAGCAAAAGTTGCGCCTGCGAAGGCTGAGCCTGTTGCGATCGCACCGGCAAAAGTTGAGCCTGTTAAGTCTGAGAAGTCTGAGAAGTCTGAGAAGTCTGAACCAGCTAAAAAGGCTAAGGTAGAGAAAAAGTCTAAGAAAGAAAAGGAACCAGTCGCTAGCGCTCCTGCTAATAATGCGGAACCCGCTAAGATACCTGCTGCTGCAACTAACGGGAAAGTGCCGAGTCAAGCTGAAGCGAATCGCACTTTTGCTCCTAATAATTTAATGCCGACACCAAATGGAAGTCGTCGAACCCCTGGCCCCAGCATGAACAATTTCCGGGAAATGGCTCGTCAGGTGAAAACGAAATAGGAAATTGGGAATTTATAATAGGGAATTGGGCATGGGATAACTCCCAATGCTGGCGTTAACAAATTAAAAATGGGATTCCTCATTTTTAATTTTAACTCTTTGTTCTATTCCCTATTTTCTGGGTTTCTGAGGAAGGCTAATCCGCTGTATAGCTGAAAAGCTGAGTCCCAAGGAGTTTCGGATTTGCGCTCGACTTCTATATGAGATTCGATCTTGCTCAACATATTAGTGTAATCGAGCACTGTGTCGGCAAAGGGCGTAAATTCTGACCAAACTGTAACGTCAAGCTGGCGATCGAATATTTCCAGTAAGTGATTCCAGTTAATTCGGGTGGTACTTTGAGGAATTTGTTGAGAGTTTTTGACTCTCGATGTTTTGTTTTTGTGGTTCGGTAAAGTGGGGAGCTCGGCTGAAGCTTTGGTGAAGTCAACTCCTTGTTGAAATTCGTAACTTTGGTCGCAAATTCGCAGAATGCAGTTTCTGCTGGGAATGTGCAAGTCACAGATTTGAGCGTAATCTTGCCTGATTTCTCTGTGGCGAAATTGCTCCTTTCTTCGGTTGGGGGAGTAGTCCATGACTTCGATGAACATCGGCAACAAGCCTTCTACTCTTTGGGTAACTTCTGACCAGTTAAATTCGATCGCACCGAGTCGATCGAGTTTATCTTTGCAAACAACGGCTGGGGAAGAGAGAGACTGGAAGTGTTGCACTCGGAAGATTTGGATTTTTTGAATATCGCTTAGGGTTGCCCAAAATACGGGAATGCCGGCGTTGAGGAGTTCTTGACCGTAAATTCGGAGTTCGGCGATGGGGCCAGTTTTGTAAAGTCTCCAGCCGCGGCTTTGGATTTGCATCCGGGTTGTGTAGGCGTCGATTTTAAAGATTCTGCTGATATTTTGAATGGCTGCGGGTTTGTTTTCGGGACTCACGGGTTCGAGGATAAGGAGTCCGGGTTCGAGGTTGCTGGGGTCGTTTTTGGCGGTTTCTATGGCTTGTTGGCGGAGGTTTTGTTGTGCGGTTTCAATCCGTTGAATAGCTTGGCGGGTCTGGGAGACGATTTTGGCGTTGGTGATGTCGCGGAGTATTTGTTTGTAGGTTGTTTGGGCTTTTTCGAGGTTGTTGGTGAGTTCGTAGTAGCGGGCGATATAGTATTGTACCCACGGATTTTCGGGGGATTCTTTTTGTAGTTGTTTGATGAGTTGGGCAGCTTGTTTGTAGTCTTTACCCTCTAGGGCGGCGGTTATTTGGTTGATGTCTGTCATGGCGGTTGCGGGAATGGCGTTGTTTCTATCTTGGCTGATGTTTGGTTGGTTCCGCCACTGGTTAACAATTTTTGCTCTTGTGTTGAGTTATAGATATGATATGAAACTATGACAATCATTGAAAAAATACGTGTTAAAATTGTAAAAAATGATTTTGAGCTTTCACAACACGCAGTAAACCAAAGCATCGTTCGCCGTATCAGGGTACAAGAACTCCGGGAAGCAATAATGGCTGGTGAAGTTATCGAAGAGTATCCCGATGACAAATATGGCCCAAGCTGTTTGATTTTCGGTTTGACCATTGCCAATAGACCTTTGCACGTTCAGTGCAGTTATCCATCTCGTCCTTTGGTAAAAATCATTACTTTATACGAACCAGCTCCGAAAATTTGGATTGATTTTAAGTTAAGGATAAATCAAAATGAACAATGATTTTTGGCAAGAAACAATGGTGGAAGAAAAAGTAAGTTATACCCTGGAAATCAATGGTAAGTTTATTATCATTGAAAATGTTCCTGCTAGAGTGTGTGTGGAAACGGGAGAGCGTTTTTTTTCACCTGAAACTGTGGAACAGTTGCAGAAGATGATTTGGGAAGATAGAAAGCCTATTAGAGTGATTGAAACACCTGTTTTTGAGTTTGCTTAGCGCTTGGTTTAAATTGAGTTAAAGCTGATTGGAATTAACGCTTAATGTGTAAGTACCTTTGCTTGTGCGATCGCCTCCTTTAACAACTATTTTATAAGTGCCGTTACTAGGCAATTTTACGGTGATTTGAGACTCTCGGCGATTCTGGGAGTTACCTGTTGTTTGGGCAATATTTTTGCCACTGGTGTCTAACAGTGCTATGTTGTGGTCGAATGCTCTGCTTTTGAGGTCGATCGTAATAGATTGACCGGCCCGTCCTTGAAATGTGTGTTCACTGGGCTCGCCGTCTTTGAGGGTTCCCCGCTGCTGTAGGATGGAAAGAGAGGTGAGTTTGGGGCGATCGACATTGCTCAATTCTAAGCCGTAATTGGTCATGGGTACTTCGAGGCCATTTCCTTCTCGGACTACGATGATAAAGGCTGTTTTGTTGTTGGGGTCTCGGAGTATTTTGTCAATAAATTGGGATTGTATTTGTTTTGCAGTTAGAGGTTTAGGTTGGTTGAAGTTGGGTTTTGAGGTACAGAAAAGCACGGCGCCGTCTAGATAGCGGGCGGCGTAGAACCAGTAGTTTTGACCGTTAGTTGTAAATTCGTTTCTGCTAAAGATAGTGAATCTTTCAAGTTGCGGTAGTTGCTGATTGCGCTGGCAATTTTTATCGATGTATATTTCGTTGGCTGATGGCTGTCGCTGGGCGAAAACTGCTGGTACGGTGGTGCTTACAATTGCTGAGATGAGGGTGAGGGTGAGAGTGAATGGCGATCGGCTTTTCATAAATACTTGTTTATCTTTATTATTGTCAGGTGCTTTACGGTGTACTTCCTATTTTATCTTTGTTTTAAATACTTTTCTAGTTCCACAGTGCGCTGTTGAGTCACGCGATCCAAACATTCATTGAGGAAACCTCGATAACCCGTACCGCCACGACTTGTATAAACTTCAAATTCACAGGTTTTATCTCTTAACTGAATCCACCCTAATTGTGCTTCCGTAAGAATTGATTGCTCTTCGTCGCTCAATGAGGAAATTAGTTGTTTGTAAACCTCGTTCATTCGTTTGTCCGAGGCCTCGTACCTCAATTGAATACAAGTTCTGACTTGTGCATCTCCTTGCGGGCGATCGCAATTAATCTGTTGAGCAATGGGAAAAATCGGAGATTGTGCAGAAACTGATGTTGTACCAAAAATTGCCAAAAGCGCGTGAAGCGAAGCTATCCCGTAGGGAATCGACCAAAAGGGCGATCGACCTTTCCTCAACTCTATTTTCATTCCCCCTCAACCCACCTATCTGATGAATTCTTTGTTATTTGTTGATATTAGCACTTCTCAAATGCCACGCCAACTAAAGATAAAGCCACCATGGGAGCTGTCACCGCTCTTAAAATTCTCCTACCCAAAGAAACAGCTTCAAAATCAAATTCGATCGCTCTTTTCACCTCACCCTCAGTCCATCCACCCTCCGGGCCAATAGCTATGACAATCGATAATTCTCCCCCATCTTGCTCCCCCCTTATTAAGGGAGACTGGGGGGGAGCCACAGCGGCTAAACAATCCCACAAATGCCGATTGTCCCCGCGAGCCACACAAATAAATCGATATTTTTGATTGCAATCTTTCACAGCAAGATCAAACGAAATAGGCTCTAAAATCGTCGGCACAATTTGACGTTCCGACTGTTCCGCCGCCTCCGCAGCAATTCTTCTCCACCGATCGACTTTTTGATCACTTGGTTTGAGCAAAGTTCGATCGCTCGTTACCGGCACAATACTTGCCACACCCAACTCAGTCGCCTGTCTCACAACGTCGTCAAAGCCGTTTCCTTTGGGCAAAGCCGCCATCAAAGTCACCTCAACGGGTAGCTCCCTGTTAACAGCAATCTCCTCGGTTATGGAGGCAATTAACCCTGTTTCCTGGGCTTCTAGGACGGCTAACCACCAATGCCCTCGACCGTCCATCGCAATAAATCGATCGCCCGCTTGCAAACGTAGCACTCGATTTAAATAATGCTGTTGTTCCCTAGTTAGGTCGATTTGGCGATCGCAAATTTGAGTGGCAGTAACTGCTAATCTTTGTAATTGAGGCATTGTATTTAGGATTGTTCGTTTTCTCTTAGATTTTTTTTATTTAACCGCAGAGAACGCAGAGAACGCAGAGAACGCAGAGAAAGAGAGGAGATAGATAGGCAGGCGGGGTTTCAATCGCTCATAAATAATAAAGGCAAAGCATTTACAACCAGATTTATGTTAAAAATCCAAGTTTTTTTCTGCAAATGCTCTGCCTTTATATTATTTTTGCGTGAGTTTTATTTGATTCTAGCAAAAATCGAAAATTTCAAATCGGCTTATGCTTCCTCCTTAATCTTTTTTAAATAAGTTGAAATCGCCTCTGTAGCTAGTTGTGTAATCGGCTTGCCCTGACGGGCTGCTTCTTCCTTGAGCTCGTTGTAGATTTCATCGCGGACGCTAATTCGACGGCGGACTTTGCCACCGCTAGCAGTGGCAGCGTCGTTCCCGTCATCGTTACTAGACGTAACTTCTAATTCATTTATCTCAGTTGTCATCGAGTCAGCAGATTGGTAGTTGGTTACAAATTGACGGATAGATTCTAACCCGACGCGATCGCAAAAATTGCCAAAACTCTCGCTCAGTTGCCGTTTTTGCTTGAAATAAACAAAAATCGGCTCCAGAAAAGCTTCAAAATCATTGACGTGCAGCTTTTCCTCAATTGGTTTTGCCAGCCGCGTTTGATCTGGAGAACCGCCCAGCCAAATCTGGTAGGATTCCGGCGAACTCCCGACAAACCCCAATTCTGCCATATAAGGGCGGGCGCATCCATTTGGGCAACCAGTCATCCGCACCACCAAATGCTCGTCTTGCAAGCCGACTTTCGTCAAAAGCGCCCGAATCCGCTCTAAAATGCTCGGCATCACGCGCTCAGATTCGGTAATCGCCAGCCCGCAAGTCGGCATTGCCGGACACGCCATCCCATAGCGCACCAATGGATCGATCGCAGTTTCCCGCTGAATGCCGCATCGATCGAGTATTCCCTGAATTTCTTCTTTAATATCCGGCGAAATATCGTAAATCAGCACGTTTTGGTGTGGCGTCGCCAGTATCGGCAAGTTGTGCTTCTGGACAATTTCCCGCAAAGCCGTTTTTAGCTGAAATGAACCTTCATCCTTGATCCGGCCATTATCCACGGAAATGCCGACAAACAGTTTACCGTCTCCTTGTTCGTGCCAGCCCAAGAAATCAAAATACTTCCACTCAGGCAGCGGTTTAAAGGCTTCTAGCGGCTTGCCAAAATATTCGGCTACTTTTTCGCGGAACCACTGTACGCCTTTGTCGTTAATCAGGTACTTTAGTCGCGCGTGCCGTCTGTCTGTGCGATCGCCGTAATCTCTTTGGGTTGCTACAATTGCCTTGACCAAATCGTAAACATCATCCTTGGCAACATAGCAAATCTCATCCGCAACCCGCGCAAAAGTCTCTTCTTTGTTGTGAGTACGGCCCAAACCGCCGCCAGCAAACACGTCAAAACCTTGCAACTCGCCAGCTTCATTGGTAATTACCACCAAGCTCAAATCCTGAGAGTACAAGTCAATTGAATTGTCTCCGGGGACGGTAACGGAACACTTGAACTTCCGCGGCATATAATGGCTGCCGTAAATCGGTTCTTCTTTGTCGTCGCTAAAGATTGTGCCGTTGCCGTTTTTCTGTCTCGCGGCCTTCACTGCGGGGTCTTCTTCGGCCGAAACAGCTTTTTCGCCGTCCAACCAAATTTCATAATAAGCACCAGTTTGCGGTGTCAGCAAATCGGCGACATTGTTAGCGTATTGCAGCGCATACTGGTATTCTGGGCGATTTTTGTACGGTGCTGGAGGTGCCATGATGTTGCGGTTCAAGTCGCCGCAAGCTCCCAAGGTTGACCCCATATTTTTAATAATTGAGGAAAACACTGCTTTAAGATTTTTTTTCAACACGCCGTGAAGTTGGAAACCTTGGCGCGTTGTGACGCGGAGCGTGTGGTTGCCGTATTCTTCAGATACCTTGTCTAAGGCTAGGTATAATTGCGGCGGAGTGAACCCGCCGGGATTGCGGGTGCGGAGCATGAACTGATAATCTTTTTCTTGTCCTTTAACTCGATTGTCGCGGTTGTCTTGCTGGTACGAGCCATGAAATTTGAGAATCTGAAGCCCTTCTTCGGTGAAGTGGGTAGTTTCTTGTAACAGTTCAGTCGCAACGGGTTCTCGTAAATAGTTGCTGCGTTCTTTGAGACCTTCTGATTTAGAGGGCTTGCGCGCAACAGGGGTTGAAGTGGAAGATGTGATCATGGGAATGTATAGTGCCAGTTATAATTAGATACAGCCGATCGAATATTTCTTGACAATTTGACACTTGACAAATTTGCACTTGACAAATCTCCTCAGAAATGCTGTGTCGGATATGTTGACAACTAGGTTAACAAGTCAGTTAACAAGTAAGTTAATAACGGTAATCCGGTAGGAATTCTGATGTTGTTCAATTGTAACACGATCGAGCCGGGGCTGGAAAATTGTAATTAAGAGTTTATACTTTCGATCGCTTAACTGCACGAAACTTTAGAAATAATTAACCTCAACCTTTGAAACTATGTCACTGTATGACGAAGACACGTTTGTGGTCTTAGAAACAAACCAGCCAGAGCAGTTTTTGACGGCGGCGGAACTGTTAGAAAAGCTGAAAGCAGTGTTAGCCGAGGAACACGAAGATTTGCCGCAGGACGTGCATAAAATATCTGGCGTGGAAGCTCAAGCCAAGTATTTAATTGATACTTATTGTGAATTAGATGTCGGGCAGGGAAAATATTTGCAGTGGTATGCAGTACGCTTGGAAAAGTAATTTTGGAAATAGGGCATCGCGCATAGGGCATTGGTTATTAGAACCAAAAAGTAACAAATCAGAGGTAACAAATCATAACCAATAACTAACTCATACCCGATGCCCTATTCTTTCTAATTAATCTTCTAACTGTTGAACGGAGGATACTTCAACTGCGGTAACATCGATCGTACCGGGCGGAGTCAAACGGCTAAAATGACCTTCCTCTATTTTCAGAGGTTCGCCACAGTTGGCACACTGAAACTGAGTTTGATTTAAAGCTGTAAATTCGTATTGACAAACTGGACAATTGTCCTCAATTAAATTGCGTTTCAGCCACCACTGAAGCGCGAAAAATGCGACCACAGGCGTCAGCAATAAAAAAGCTACTAGAATCAACACTGATTTAACTATCCAACCCAAACCAATTGAGACCAACAAACACGCGATGCCCAGCAGTATCAGCCAATTGCTAATACGGGGTAGCTGGAAAGATATTTTGGGGGTGCCTTGGTTCACGGTGGTCTCCTTGGGTGTCTTTGCAGGTAGGCCTAACTCTATCCTACTCAGAAATTCCGGCGGTCGATCGAGTTAATTTTCCCATTGTACACCCAGAAACCGCTCTCTACGGCATAAGTTTATCTGAGCCAGAGGGTTGAAAAATTCCTTGTAAGGATTGACAAAGGGATTCAAAACTAAATCTTGCCAGGGTTTGTTCCCTCAACCAGCAGCGATCGCACCTTTTATCCTCCCCTCGCAGCATTTCCACACAAGCAACCGCTACTGCTGCTGAATCTCGGTGGGGAACTCGCCATCCCAGTTTACCATCTTGCAGCGGATCGGCTGACCCGTCCGCGTCTCCCGCGAGTACGGGTACTCCGCAAGCCAGCGCTTCCAAATAAACTATACCGAAGCCTTCCTGGGAGGGCATTACATAAGCATCGGCCAACTGGTAATGTGCTGCTAAATTTTCTGTCGGTACAAAACCCGCAAATATTACTCTTTCGGTAACTCCCAAATCATCAGCGAGTGTGGCTAATCTAGATCGATCGTCTCCGCGTCCAATAACTAAGTATTTCACATTCGGAAAAGTTTCGGCTATTTGCGGCAAAGCTTGAATGGTGACATCGACGCCTTTGTAAATATCTGTCGATCGCAATCTGGCTACAGTCATCAATATTTTAGCACCAACCAGATTGTACTGCTCTAATAAATCCTGTGGCTTCGGCCCAGTCGTAAATATATTTTCATCTACCGTACAAGGCACTATTTGGAATTTTTCGGGATTTAAGTTGTTAATTTCGCAAGTGCGTGAAGCGAAGCTATCCCGTAGGGAATCGCGCGTGTACCTGCTAATAGTCCAAATACTGTCAGCTTTACTCATTGCTGTTTGATATTTGGGCGGAAGCGGTTCCCACACTTCCTTGCCGTAAGTTAAAATTGTGTAGGGAATTCCCAAGGGTTGGCACAGAATTTGAATTAGCGGTGCGAGTTTGATGTGACCGCAAAAAACCCGCTGCGGTCGTTTTTGCAGCAAGCGAGTTAGTAATACTGTAGCAAACTTAAGACGGCCCAAGCCGGGATTTTCGGTTTTGAGGTAATAAAATTTCAGATTTTTTGACTCGTAAGGATTGTTGCAGTCTTCGGAATCTCGCAACAGCAAAACTTCAGCTTGTGGCGGCGAGTTTGTCCCTGCGGCTATGGACAGGTAAGCTTTGAGAATGTCTTTAACGTAGGATTGAATACCGCCTTCGCTGGCAAATATTTCTAGGAAACAGAACAGATAATTTGCCGATCGCATTTTTCGATCCAATTAAAACTCCCGCCAGATTTCGATGATGCTGGGAATTCTTCGCGCACCATAGCCTATATATAGCCTTTTGGCGGAGTAGTGCGCGGGCGAGCGACTAAGTTTCGGGTGCGGGCGCAGCATTGGCTCGATCGAAACCATCCCCGCGCGGCACCTCCTGGCACCAAACCCCTTCTCGGGCTTTCTTGTCGGGGCGACAACAAAAAACCCCTGCCATCGCTGGCTGGGGTAGAAAATTATCAGGGTGCATCTACTAATGTGCTCAGTATAGCATGGTTTGTGGGGTGTCACCCCTGAGGGGTGACACCAGCGAAGATTATTTAATGACAATAACTTATAATCAATGGTGTAAATGATTAACAAAGCTTGTAGCTTCTACGGGATTGTCCCTGTTAACCTAAGATAGGACAGACGCAGGAATCCTCAGAAACCCCGTAGATTCCTAGATTTATCCCTACCAAAGCCAATATTTTCCCAGAAACCGGGTTTCTGAGCGCAAGTCCGATAAAATTTAAGATTTAGAATAAATCTGTGCTAGACCTCAAATTAATCCGAGAAAACCCGCAAGCCGTGCAAGAAAGCCTCAACCTGCGCGGAGGTAACTATGAAATCGAGCCGATTTTGCAATTAGACAAACAGCAGCGGGAGTTGGAAGGCAAGCGATCGCAACTGCAAGCCCGCAGCAACGAAATTGCCAAACTCATCGGTCAAAAAAGAAAATCGGGTTTACCCCTCGAATCTCCCGAAATTCAGGAACTGCAGGCAGAAGGCAACGCAGTCGGCACCGAGTCGAACGAACTGCAAGCACAGGAAAAAGACGTAAAAGCTCAAATAGAAGCTTTATTGCTACCGCTGCCAAACTTGCCGGGTTCCTCAACGCCGATCGGCAAAACTGAAGAGGAAAACGTCGAAATCCGGCGCTGGGGAGACGAATACATACCCCAAAATTCTGGTATTTTACCGCACTGGGAAATCGGCGAAAAATTAGGAATTATCAACTTTGAACGGGCAGTAAAAATCGCTCAGCCCCGCTTTGTCAGCTTAATGGGAGCCGGGGCAGCCCTGGAAAGAGCGATTATTCAATTCATGCTCGATCGCCACACAAAAGCAGGTTATGTAGAAGTAATTCCACCATTTTTAGTTAACACTGAATCCCTCACTGCTACGGGTCAATTACCCAAATTTGCTGAAGAAAGTTTCAAGTGCGACCAAGATGATCTGTGGCTGATTCCTACTTCCGAAGTTCCGGTTGTCAATTTGTACAGAGGTGAAATTTTGACAGCAGAACAGTTGCCAATTTATCACTGTTCTTATACTCCTTGTTTTCGCCGCGAAGCTGGCAGTTACGGCAAAGATACGAGGGGATTAATTCGACTGCACCAATTTAATAAAGTTGAATTGGTAAAACTCGTGCATCCGAGTACCTCCGAGGCAGAGCACGAAAAGTTAGTGCAGGATGCCGAGGGAGTTTTGCAGGCGCTGAAATTGCCTTATCGGGCGATCGCACTGTGTACGGGCGACTTAGGTTTCGCGGCGACAAAAACTTACGATTTAGAGGTGTGGCTGCCATCTGCGGGCAAATACCGCGAGATTTCCAGTTGTTCCAACGTCGCAGATTTTCAGGCGCGACGGGCGAATATTCGCTTTAAAGAAGCGGGGAAAAAAGGCACTCAATTCGTTCACGCGCTGAACGGTTCCGGTTTAGCTATAGGCCGCACAATGGCGGCTATTTTGGAGAATTACCAGCAGCCAGACGGAACTGTAAAAGTGCCGGAAGTGCTGCAATCTTATTTGGGTCGCGAGACTTTGTAAGCTGTTTGTCGTCACTCGGCGATTGAAACCGCCGAGTTATCTTACAGTTTAACTAATGCTTCCTTGATATCGAGCCCCAAAAATCTATCCAGCGCTAAATACATCCAATAAACAGATAGCTGATTATCACTGCTAGTCTTCTGAAATCCCAAAGCTAGGGACTGTTTTTCGTACATGGGGTGAATCATCAGCGTGTACAAGTCGCAAAGATTCGGAAAATCTGTTTGCATTTCGCCTAAAGTTTTCTGTGTGTCTTCAAGAAAAGCAATTCGGTATTCTGACAAATACTGCGGATCGATCATCCAACTGCGGACAAATACTGACTGGCAATTTATATCTCCTGGTAGCGCCATATTGAAAGGATCGATATCGGAAATAGAACTTAAATGAAGCGCTTTACTAGGAGCATTAAAAAAATTTATTTCAGATTCGCTAGCTGTGGGATAAAGTAAGTAAAATCCGACTGGATTGAGATTATCTGAGCGGCGCAAAACTCGCATTCCCTTTGAGTATTGATTGGCAAAAAGCCGGAGGATTTTAGCAATTTTGTGGGGGACGGCGTTAGTGTTGCGGTTCATCCAGTTGTAATTGGTGGCTAATAAATTGGCAACGGGAATCGCGTCGCACCGAGGGTTGAAATCATCTAATTGCAGTTGTACAGGCTTTTGAGGTTCGGCGGTCTCTAAAATTTCTGAAACTGGTTGGATTTGAATTGCCGTAGCGTTACCATCAAAGTGTTTTGCGATTAATCCGAGTGCTGCTAATTTATCTAACATCATTCCGGCGGCGCGATCGCTCCCGCGATCGGAATCGCAGTAAAATAGTTCGGCGGCTTCCCGGTGAGTGCACTGCACTTCTGTTGCTGGCACTTCCAGTTTCGCCAGCGGTGGTTTGAGACGGGGCTGGCTTTCCTGAAGCTGTTTCACCGATAAGTAAACCCAAAGCCTGATAAAGCATTCAGCCCTAGTGCGAGTTACGCCTACTCGTTTCATCAACAGCGAAACAGCCGTGCGGCGTTGAGAAGGAGAATACCAAGTATCTAGTTTTGCAATATCCATTTTAGTCGAGAAGCAGCGAAGGAACTCTAGTTACATATTGGCTCAATTACAATAAACTTCACCCCGCTTCCGGTTACTTGTTGCCGCTGTTGCTCAACTTGCCTGATTTCCGCTGACTCTACAAGATAGCTGCTTACTCATTGCAAGTTCACTCCTTCACAAAGCACCATCAATTTTAGATATTTTCTGGCTTGATTTAACAAACCAACGAAGCCGAGTAAATTAGCAACTTTAGAGGTTTACGCCATGTAAAGTGCTTATATCAATCGGATGGGAAAATTTTTGCCGGGAGAACCGATTAATAATGATGACATGGAAGAGTATCTTGGCAAAATTGCCTCGCGCCCTTCGAGAGTCAGGCAGCGAATTCTCAACAGCAACGGCATTCAACAGCGCTACTACGCGATCGACAAACAGCAGCAAACACTATATTCTAACAGCCAAATGGCAGCGTTTGCCGTCCGTGAGGCGATTTCTCAGTCAAATCTGGAACCAGGGGCGATCGACTTATTGGCCTGCGCTACCACTTTACCAGACTTATTAGTACCGGGATTTGCCAGCACAGTACAGGGGGAACTTTCCGAATTATCTCCCCTAGAAATAGTGTCAACTCAAGGAGTTTGCTGTGCCGGAGTTAGTGCTTTAAATTACGTCGCCTCTCAAATCGAACTCGGCAAAAAACAAACAGCAATTGCCGTCGCTTCCGAATTTCCCTCGCGCCTGTTCAAAAACACCAAATTTGAAGCAAAGACTTCAGTGCAAGCGGGAAAACCCCTGCCTTTCGATACAGAATTTCTGCGCTGGATGCTCTCCGACGGTGCCGGAGCATTGTTGCTCCCAAACCATCCTAACGCGACAGGAATCAGCTTAACAATAGAATGGATTGAGCTAATTTCCCACGCCAACGCCTATCCTGTTTGTATGTATTCAGGATTAGCAAACGAAACATCAACCAAAAGCTGGTTGGATTATTCCTCCTACCTCGATGCAGCCACAACGGGAGCTTTTGACTTGCGGCAAAATATTCGGTTGCTGGAAAATGTAATGAAATTAGGTGTAGAAGGTTGGTTGCGGTTGATTAAAGCCGGGAGAGTTTGTCCGTAGGAAATCGACTGGCTGCTGTGCCACTATTCGTCTCACTTTTTCCGGGGGCAAATTGTAGAACTTCTGGAACAAGCAGGTTGCATGATTCCTGAAAAAAAATGGTTTACCAACTTTTACACTCGGGGAAATAGAGGTTGTGCCTCGATTTATTTAATGTTAGAGGAATTGTTCAATTCGGACAAGTTGCAGCCGGGACAGAAAATCTTTTGTTTCGTGCCAGAAAGCGGCCGCTGTACAACCGCATACATGATGTTAACGGCTGTGGAAAATACCCATAAGCCTATGATTTCTCAAATTTCTAATTTTCGTGAGGTTCCCGAAGCTTCGCCTCTCGACAGCGTTAAACCGGAAAACTCCCACTCTCCGCAAGCTTATTTGTTGCGGGAGTTAACATGGATTTGGCTGAAGTGCGATCGCGAAATTCGTTCCGTTCTTATTGTCCGCAAATTGTACCGAGGAGAGTTGACAATAGAAGATTATCAAGCTTTCCTGTGCAATCTCCGGCCGCAAGCTGTAGAGGGAGCTCGCTGGATTGCTCGCGCTGCTTCTAACATGAGTGACTTTCGCCTGCGATCGACTTTTATCGGTCATGCTCAAGACGAACACCGCGACTATCAAATGCTAGAACAAAATTATGTTTCTGTGGGCGGTGAAGTGGCAAAAATTGTGGAATATGATAAGAATATTGGCAGCAATGCACTATCAGCTTTTATCTTCCACCAAGCATCGCGGGAAAATCCGGTTGATTTAATTGATGGTTAGTAAAAGCCGCCCCTAGGCCATCTGAAATTATAGTTGGTTTTTCAGGTAAAAAATTAATAGGAAAAGTCAAGCGGCTGCTAGCTGTGCTTGTTCTGCTGCTTTGGGCACAGTCTGATTTACCACCATCCACTTGCCTGTAATTGGGTCGCGGTAAGTAATAAACGGATTAGATTTTAAAGGTTGACTGCAAGGTTTAGCGCCCATTTCTACACACTCCCAATAAATGGTATTGAATAACTACTACAACACCATACCTTTAATAATCGGCTATTTTGCCTAAAATCCGCGTGATTAATACCTCAACAATAGGTGATATTTTAGGTATGTTTTGGTGACATAGAACACGGCCTAATGTGATTTAAAACTGCGTTTGCAGTGAGCAGTATCACCAAAAACTTTCCGTAAAAAAAATCTGCCTTCTGGTTTTTACCTTCTACCTTTAAGAGGGCCACTATTTTTAGTATACATCTGATATTATTAAGTAAGGTAAAGACGTTTATCAGAGATCCCCTCACAAACTTATGGTGCTATTTGGATTTGGCAAAAAGTCGAGCCTGCCCTCTCCCCAAGAGGCATTACCGGGACGGGCAGAGTCGATGTCGGTACCGGCAAGTCACTTTGTTAACGGCAATCCGCTCAAACCTCCCTTTCCAAACGGTATGGAGACTGCCTTGTTTGGTCTGGGGTGTTTTTGGGGAGCAGAACGGAAATTTTGGCAGCAAAATGGAGTTTTTTCGACGGCTGTTGGCTACGCGGCTGGGATTACTCCGAATCCTACTTACAACGAAGTTTGCAGCGGGATGACGGGACACAATGAAGTAGTTTTGGTTGTGTTCGATCCCAAAGTAATTAGTTACGAAACGCTGCTCAAAGTTTTTTGGGAAAGTCACAATCCTACTCAAGGAATGCGTCAGGGCAATGATTCTGGTACTCAGTACCGCTCGGGAATTTACACGTATTCAGCTACCCAAATGCAGCTAGCAGAAGCTTCGCGAGATGCTTACCAGCAGGCTTTGACGGCGGCCGGTTACGGCAAGATTACCACTGAGATTATTGATGCTCCTGAGTTTTATTACGCAGAAAGCTATCATCAGCAGTATCTTGCTAAAAACCCGAACGGTTATTGCGGTTTGGGCGGTACTAAGGTTTGTTTGCCTGCTATGTCTCAGGCTTAAAACTTGACCCAGCTTATGGATAGGGACACATAGATCGGGACACAACAATGTTTTGTCCCTACAACATAGTTCAGGACACAACAATGTTGTGTCCCTAAACAAGAGGGCTTCTAGCCCGCCAAAAAAAGCGGAATATGTTAGTAGTTTAAAAACAAGTAATAAATGCTGACTGCTGTTGTAATTATCAATCTACTAATATCTCTGGTTTGCTTTTATATCGCTGCGAAGGTGGGGAAAATCAGGCGGACGATCGCACGTTTGGAAATGCGGATCGCAGGAATGGAACGCCGCTGCAGCAATGTCCTCAGCACGTCGCCCGGTTTCCTTGGTAAAAGGCAGCAAGGTGCCCGCCAACTGCGACGGCGCTATCAACAACTGGAATTGCAACTGCAACAGGTTCAGCAACTTTTGGGATTGCTGGGTTTGGGACGGATGCTTTGGTCCAGGCGCGCTCGACCTTTGAGGTAAGCTATCCTAAAACTGTCGCCCCTGCTGACTCCGTAGGATTGTCAACAATATTTCTACCTTTGCAAAGGGCCGCGATCGGGCAAACTTGCCTAAAATTGCTGTATGGAGAGAAGTTATAAAAATGTCAACTAAACGTTCAGGATTATTTATTGGCGGTTTGCTTGTGGGTTCTGCGATCGGGGCCGTGACAGGGTTGCTGATAGCACCGCGACCGGGCAAGGAGACGCGACAGATATTGAAAAAATCGGCCGATGCTTTGCCGGAGTTGGCGGAGGATTTATCGACTAGCGTGCAGTTGCAGGCCGATCGACTTTCTGAAACCGCAATCCGAAATTGGGACGAAACTTTGATTAGACTCAAGGAGGCGATCGCGGCCGGTTTGGAAGCGACTCAGCGGGAACGCCAAACCCTGTCGGAAGCTGAAGCCGAAGTGAGTCCCCCGTCGCGCCCTCCCATCCGCTAAATGACATGAAATCCCAAACCCCCAATCCCAGATTCAAGTGAGCGATCCCATATTTTGGCTAGTGGGACTTAAACAAGTTTTAAGCCCAAACAAAGCCCAAACTGGCTTTATATAAAGTAAATAGGTCCCTGTTTTCTTGCAACCAGCCAAAAAACCTGTAAGATATAGCTGTTCTAAAAGCTGACAAAGCTTCAGTAAATGTTGTTAAAGGTTGGTTAGCCCACTGCCGACGCAATCCTCCTGTTAACTGATGCCAAATGATAAAAGTATAAGCACAAAATACTAATATTAAATGTCGATAAAGGCTTCTCTTTCCTCGGATTTGATATTCTTTTAACCCTAGCCATCCTTTAGCTTCACGGTAAAACACTTCTACCCAATTACGTTGGGAGTAAGTTGTTACTATCCATGATGCTGTTGCCCGCTCACTGGCAGCGTTAGTCACTAAATAATCAACTTCTGTGGCGGTAGAACAAGTCGGAGCATTCATGACGATAGCGACTGTTTTTGGCCCGGACATGGTTGAGAATTCTACTGTGATAGTTGCTACCCACACAGTTCTGGGCTTTTCCCGATTTAGTGTAATAGCACTTAAAGCCTCTGCTGGTAAACGTTTTGCTAATTCTGAGAGTTTGAGTTCTTCGGGTTGTCGCTCGGGTTCTATTTGACAGACTACTTTTCGATTTTTGGCTAATCCTCCTACATAGGTTAACTTCCTTTTCTCTAACTCCTGCAAAAATCTACTATTATTCCCATAGCCTGCATCGATTAAAACTACTGCTGGTCGCTCTTTCCTTTCTAAGCATTTGTCAATTAGTTTGATGGCTATATCGGGTTTTTTAATAAATTCTGGATTTTCTTTTCCTTGAGGTAACGAATGAGCGTGTTGATATAATTCAACATCAAGTGGTAGGCTTTTCACTCCATCATATAAGTGTGTAGTTACCACTACTACACCATTATCTGTTTTTCCGATTTCTCCAATATATTGCCGACCAACTCCTGCTGTTAAATTGCCACTTTTTCTGTGACCGGAATCATCTATTATCAGAGTAAACCCTCTGCTGATATGAGTCTGCCTACACTGCTGCATCACCTGCAACCGTCGTTGGTTAACTTGCTGGGCATTCCAAGGAGCTTCTGTCAAAAAATGATGCAATCGGTTGTATGTAACTCCTATACAGTCTCTTGACATCTGAGTCAGGTTTTTTCGCTCACTTTCTCCCAATAATCCCCCTAAATAGTGCTTAAACCCTGTTTTTTGGGCTTGATGGCTAAAAACATCGTCAAAACGACGACACCATCGATCGAAGCATGGTGGCATGGCGCTAGGAGTTGTTTCTTTCATTGCGCGTTTTTGACGTAAAAAGCTTAACCTGACTACATTATACTATTTTTAGCACAATTTTTTTGTTTAAGTCCCGCTAGGACTTTCGATTTTGCTAGTGGCAGTTAGCCTGACTGCTGTTTTAGTGACTTTAATACCTGCGGTGCAAGCGCTGGCCAGGGCGGCCCGCAGCGTGGAAAAGCTCGCTGACACGCTTTCTCGCGAATTTCCGCCCACTTTGGAGGCGATTCGGTTGACAGGGCTGGAAATTAGCGAGTTGACCGATGATGTCAGCGAGGGAGTACAAAGTGCGGGCGAGGTTGTCAAACAGGTCGATCAAAGTATTGGTAGCGCCAAAAAGCAGGCGCAAAAGGTGCAGGTAACTACTCGCAGCGTAGTGAGTGGGATTAAGGCTGCTTGGAAAACTTTAACTCGGAAGCCGCCGATTTCTGGGACAAATCGCCGGTCAACAGATAGATTGTCGCCGAGTCAAAGAAGTGCGCTTTCGCTAAGGGATTCGGGTTTGGAGGATAGGTATTCTGGAGTTTACGGTGCGGGTGGGAGTAATGGGGAATCGCCCCGTTTGAGGGGTAGCGAGGGTTCGGGTTTGCCGGGGGATGCGGAAGATTTTGAGGAAGTGCGATCGAACGATTCTTGATTGCACCCAATTCCTCATCATCCCTCAAGAGCACACCCATCCCACCAGCAAGGATTCTTATCAATAAAATCCATCAAAGCATCATACTTAGGCGAACCCTTTTGTGCCACATACTCCAAAGCCCCCCAACTTCCCCACTTAGTAAATGAACTCACATCCACAAAGTGCAGGAAAAGAGTGCCTCCAGCTTGTTTCCAACTATTCAGTAATTGAGTGTACATATCATACATTTCTGGACGCCTATTTAATTCCATAAAAAACTTGGTCAGTTTTTCGTTATCCTGAACTCCTTCAATACCTACAATATGTTGACCCCCCTCGTAAACAAATAACTTGAGACCTTTTTTTTGAGCCACCTCTAAGAAATACTTAAAGTCCTTCTCCACATCGGGCAAACTATCATTGGCTCCCGGGATTAACCCGCCCTCTCTTAATTGCTTAAAAGCTTTGCCAAACCCGCCATCTGCGTCATTCAACCAAGATTCTACTGCGCTGACACTTTCTTTCCCGCCCAAGTTGCCACTAAAATATCCCGCTATAGCATAGGCATCTATGCCGTGTTGATAACAAGGTTTATTGCCCTCAGCTACCCAATAGGGACAATCTAAAGCATAATTTCCTAACTCTCTCCAAGCTCTTTGAGTTCCTAACACGCAGACAACTCGATTCTTTTGATCCCCAAAGACGCCTTTCCAGATATCGCACATTTGAGCAGTACGCATTCCGTGCCATTGCATAAAAGCATCGCCTTTATCTCCCCACCTCGCTTTACCTTGTTTCAAAGCATAATGCGACTGTGGAAATGACCAATTCCAAACCTCATTAGAATACTCTACATTAACTTTCAGCTTGGGATCTAAAGTATCTTTGACAATTTTAGCAAAGTTAGTCATATATTCATCTGTAGCCTGATGTGGGATATTAAACCAGGGCTCTGCTTGGACTTTGTTAGATAAATTCACCATAACTTCTATGGGAACATTTCCTCGGTAAGAATAGGATACACTCTCTGGTTTAGGTCGGTTTGACCAGTCTTTTTGTTCTGAACCATTTGTCCCCATCCAGTCCATAAAACGCAAGACTCTAAATTTTTTAATCTTGTCTATAAACAGCGGATTAAATATTTCACCACTTTGATAAAGCTGTTCATCTTGGGAGTGAACAACTTTAATGTTGCGGATATAGTTCCCTGTTTTCTTGGGATCGGTAGCAGTAATTATAATCATTATGCCTCCGCCTTGTGTGGCATCCACATTAATGATATC
This sequence comes from Microcoleus vaginatus PCC 9802, assembly GCA_022701275.1. NCBI lineage: Bacteria > Bacillati > Cyanobacteriota > Cyanophyceae > Oscillatoriales > Microcoleaceae > Microcoleus > Microcoleus vaginatus. The sequence goes on along the minus strand of CP031740.1, from coordinate 5,334,528 downwards.
CCTCCCGGGTTTCGACGCAGCCTCATCTTTTTTGGCATCAAAGGTATATTCGATCGCACCTTCACCCTCATAACTAACAATATATTGCCCTGAAGGATAGCGATTGGGGATTTCCCTAAGTAATAGGGTACTTACCCTAGTATATTTAGGAGCATCTTCGGGCGAGGGGAGAGACTTCACCCACCCATTTTCATCAAGATTTAAAAGATTATACTCATCTGTATCCCATTCACCTTTACAGTTTGGTTGTCCGCTGACGCATTGAGTTATCCATCTTCTAGAAGATTTGAAAGCATCTAAAAAGGGTAATTGTGTGGAGTAGTCAGCAATACCATTAAGCCCAACTCCTAAAGAAGAGCGAGAATTGGATGTATTTTGTACATCTGCACGCACAGCTACTTTGTTATCTACTTGCCGTGCTGCTGTGGGAGCAATATTAGTTGTTAAAGCCCAACATCCGGGAATGAAAATGACAAAAATTAATAAACCCAGCACAAAGCCCAGAGCTTTGTTGTGCGATCTGATACTTAATCGAGACATAAATTTGACTAATTTGATTGTTTTAGGTAAAATCGAAGCGGGTGAGGCAGTTTTAATTTTGATATTTTATCAAAAAGTTCCTTCTCAAACTATCAGCTATAAGATTATTAACATTTTTGCCTCTCAGTGGAGGGGCGAGATCCCTTTCTGTCCCCAAGTGCGATCGCCCCTCTAACCGTCTTTATCCAAGTCTTCTGTTTTCGGAGCTTCTGAAGTTGAGGGGAATTCTAGTCGAAGGTTAATATCAATTGATATTGTATTTTTCTCAATCACACCTATACCAACTATTTTTACTAATGCTTCTGTAGGTACAGAATTATTTATTTTAAATTCAGGAGCAGACTGAGTTTTATATCCGGCTTCCTGTAGCCGATCGCAAATATTGCGCCAATTTCCTACAGGTTCGTTAGGTACATCTGCGAGTTTTTTAACATATTGGTATAAAGTTTTACATAAATAAACCTCTGCACTTTTGGAACTCTGAAACAGTTGGCGGGCGATTTCGGCGGGACTGCAACCGGAAAGCAATCCTCGCAGGTAAAGTTTTTCTGTTTCTGTTAGTCCCCTTCGTGATCGGGGAGAGATTTGCCGTTTAGCTTCTGCAAAAGCTTGGTACAGTCTTTCTAAGTCCCAGTGTTTGGCTGCTTCGGCAAATAAGTCTTCTTTCGATGCCATTTTTGGGTGTGTTGAGATGTGGCTAACGATAGCATAACGGAAGTTGATAGCGTTTGTTAGTTGTTTGCTAACAATAGGTAGTCTAGGATTAAATTACCGACTCATTGTCTAAGTGCAAATACTTAGAAAAGCGGGAAAGTGCGATCGCGAGCTTTCAAATTTTGCCTGTTTAGTTAACTTTCGTTAGTCAAAGAGTTAGTTTTTGTCCGTTTCACTGAGGTATTCCAATGGCTAAAGGTGATGAAATAGCGAAAGCTGCGGGTTCCGCTGTTGTGGGTGGTGTTGCGGGTGCTGGTGTGGTAGCTGCTTCTGGTTTGACGGCAGTTGGTGCCGTTGGCGGAGGTGCTGGTATTGGTGCTGCTGCTGGGCCCGTTGGTGTAGCCGTAGGTGCCTTGGCAGGTTTGGCATTTTACGGGATCAGCAAGGCTTTTTCTGATTAGAGCTTGACTCACACCAGGGACTTAAGTCCCTGGCTAATAACTAAAGTCGGTTACAACCGACTGAAATGGTCAGGCAATTATCTTTGTGTAATTTTTTTCTTCAGCATTATTAATTTATGTCTTCTCAAGAATTCCAAGCAGCCTACAACAGCATCTACGACACAGGCGATCGGCTCTTACAATATCTTAAAGAATTCCGAGAGGGACTCGCCACTCAGGGAAATGAAAGTCAAGGGCTACAAAGCATTGAAAATGAAATCAACAAAGCTTTAAAGGGTTTGCAAGATCAGAAGTATCAAGTAGCCGTCATAGCAGCAATGAAAGCAGGGAAAAGCACCTTCTTGAATTCTGTCATCGGTGCTGACATTCTGGCGAGTGAAACGGCAGCCTGTACCATCTGCCGTACAGATGTTCGACACATTAAACCGGGCGAAAATCCCCGACTTTTAGAGTATCGAGAAGGACAAAGAAAACCAGTCATTCTTGTTGAGGGTAACGCGGGCGAAATTCAGCAAACATTCCTGCTGCGTACCCGTGAAATTCGAGAAAAAAGCAATCCTGACAACACTATACGCTTTGAGATAGAGCATCCAATTGAAGCAATTAGCAAATTATCTTCTCTAACAGGTTTTACCCTCGTTGATACTCCCGGCCCTAATGAGTGGGATTCGGCAAATTTTAACACAAATGCACTGAAGCAGACAGCACTAGAAGCACTGCGAACCTGCAATGCCATTCTGTTTATTTTAAACTACGCTTCCTACAAAGATAATGCGGTTTCCGATTTGTTTAAGGATGTTGTCGAAAATCGCAAGGACTTCATAGCTGAGAACACGGGTAAAATTTATTTTATCCTGAATAAAATTGACCAGAAGACAGAGAGAGACAGAGAAATTGCTGAGGTCATCAAAGATTTGCAACTAGAGTTAGCTAACTTTGGTTTTCGCAATCCAGTTATCTACCCTGCTAGTTCAAGACAAGGGCTTTTAGCAAAGCTGATTCAGCAAGAAAAGGCTACAAAAGACCAAACTAAAGACTTCAAAAAATTCTTTAGCGCCCAGTATGCTACTGAAGATGAGGAAGGAGAGCAGACTATTCCTGCACCTCGAAAAATTGCGCCGCAAGCACTAGCAGATAGCGGTATCCCGACCATTCAAGAAACCGTCATTCAAAGAATTACTCAAAATTCCGGCTGGAATCTATTGAGTGAGGTTGTGGCAGAACTTGATAAAGCTGCTAAGGCAATTGAGGATACTCAGAATACAGAGATTAGGGGTTGGGAAATGGGTATTGAAGCCCTAAGAGAAAAAGTAGAAGACTACAGAAGACGTTCTGAGAATGCGAGGGCTAACATTGAATCTGTAAAGAAAGCTGTAGAGCAACAGAAGCAAATACTAATTTCAGGATTTAGTCAAGGCATTAACACATTTGCTGATGAGGCTAAAGCTCAGATAGCCAGTGAGATAGATAAAATTGCAGAGTCTCGTTCCGCCAACTCTCCAAAGCCAAAAAAAACTCAACTTACTCCCCAGCAAAGACCAAACATTGATGAAAAAATCCGTTTCGTGGGACAAATAGTGGGAGAAATTGGAGAAGCGGTATTAGGATTTATCCCTGTTTTTGGTAAGGGATTAGGTAAAGCATTCAAATTTAGCACATCTCTATGGGATAAACTGAGTGAAACTGTTCCTGACACTTTCAATGGTTTTCTCTCTGACCAAGATGATAAACCTGAAAAGTTCGATCCATACATTATCCGTTGTCAGACTCAGACTGAAGCTCAAAAAATCCTAAAAACTATTAATGAGGTTTGTGCGCCAAGTATTGAAAGTTGGTGGATAGATACTCAAGATCAGCTAGTTCGAGAGGGTACTAGCATCAGAGAGCAGTTAGCCGCGACGATTCAAGAAGATATTCAAAAAATATCTGATGAGTTGTCTAATTATTTGGGTGATGCTTTACAGGTTAGACTGAATATTAACCCCATTCAGTTTCCGAGCTTTGATTTTCCCGGCATTGATGCAGGGATTCAACGTCAAGTAGAGGTATTTACCAGGACTCAAAAGATAACTGAGGTTCAAAAGGAAAGCAGAAAAAAGAAATCAAATAGTTTATGTAAGGGCGATCACACTTACACGGTAGACGTTCCTATTGAAAAAACAATAGAAGTTCAAGACCAGCTTACTATTTATCAAGTTAACTTGCGCCAAACTGTAGAGCAAATAAAACAAAAAATTGATGACAATGTTTCGGGAAGCCAAGTGCTCCTAGTGCGGGTGATTGAGCAACAAGTTGATACTGACTTCCGAAGTGCAGAACGGCAAATCAATGATTACATCAACAGGTTTCAAAATGACTTCGATCGCGTTTTGAAGGAACGGGAAACGAAAGAAGCTGAAGCGCCGGAAATTCTAGCTCGTCTTGAGTATCAAAAAGCCAAGCTTATTGAGTACCTCAGTCAATTAAGTTCTATTCGTCAATCTCTCGATAGTTGGAAGCCAGTTAAGTAAACTTAGAGAAAGTACGATCGCCCTTTTTTCCCAAAGTGCGATCGCCCTTATCGAACTTCTATTTCCCTCACATTTCTAAGCAACTGCGAGGTGCTACTGCAGAACTAAAATCTCCTCGGCTTTCAAAATAGCCATAGCATATCCAATCCCTTGACTATCAGCCAACTCCACTAAATACTGACATTTTTCCCCCTATCATACACTTTAACAAGAGTGCCCACAAGTTCGGCTGGTAAACTAGGAATAGAGGCGTGTTCCGATTCCAATAGCGTTAATCGCCTATTGGAAACACGCTTGAGAATAGCAACAAAATCCCCAAGTTTAAGGTTTTTATGATAGCTTAAAAAAAGCTAAAATCAAAGGAGGCTTAGAATTAGTTGAAGTAATTTCCCAGAAGTACCCTCTAAAGGTTTTTAGGGGCAGGTTTAGTTAGGATATACGCGATCGCAGCGAGTTTACCCCTTTCACGCACCCGCCCTCCCCACGCTAGGATTTACACCTTACTTAGGCTTTAAGTTCGCGCTGCTAAACTCAGAAGCCACAATCATCGATCCAATCCCCGCATCCGTAAATATTTCTTGCAGCAAAGCATGAGGAATTCTACCATCAATAATGTGAGCACCATTCACACCCTGGGCCAAACTCCGCACACAACAATTAACTTTCGGAATCATCCCCCCAGACACAACTCCCGACTCAACCAACTGTCTCGCTTCCTGAATATCTAACTTAGCAATCAGACTCTCTGGGTTGTGATAATCCTCCAAAATTCCCGCCGTATCAGTCATCAAAATCAACTTTTCCGCTCCCAAACCAGCCGCAATTTCTCCAGCTACCGTGTCAGCATTAATGTTGTAAGATTGGCCGTTTTCATCCGCCGCCACGCTCGACACCACCGGAATATAACCGCTGTTTACCAAGGACTCCAAAATATTTATTTTCACGCCGCTGACTTCACCTACAAACCCAATTCCTTCCCTACCGTCCGGACGAGCTTGAATGAGATTGGCATCCTTGCCGCACAGTCCCACGGCTTTGCCACCAGCTTGGTTGATTAACGAAACAATTTCCTTATTTACTTTACCCACCAAAACCATTTCCACAACTTCCATTGTTGCCGCATCAGTCACCCGCAAACCATCCTTAAATTGCGGCTCAATTCCTAATTTTTCCAGCCAAATATTAATTTCCGGGCCGCCGCCGTGAACCACAACCGGACGCATCCCCACGCAAGCTAGCAGCACAATATCCCGAACCACCTTGTCTTTGAGATTGCTATCTTTCATCGCCGCACCGCCATATTTGACGACTATGGTGCGACCGGCAAAGTGTTGAATGTAAGGCAGTGCTTCGGACAGCACCTCTACTCGATTAGTGTCCGAATTCCTAACAAAATCGCTTTGTTTGAGCATGGGTAAATTACAAAAGACTAAAAACTTAATTCTAAACTTTAATGGCTAAAGCACATATTAACAGCCACAAAAATCACTTTTTCCCTTGAATTTATCCACACGCAGCCTCGATCGCCCTTATTGAGCCCAATCCTCAAAAAATTAATAGGTTTTTTTAATAATATGATTTAAAATTATGTATTCTAACTTATAATATTTTTGCTAAAGTCAAGAAATGTATAGCTCCCTTGATTTACTTAACGTTTTATGTTAACTGCTGTCGCCCAAAACTCCGAAAACCTTCAGTACAAGCTACCATCAGAGACTGACTCATCCCCCCGGATGACGGTATTTTGCGATTTAGACGGGCCCATAGTCGATGTGTCCGATCGCTACTATGCCACCTATAAACAAGGATTAGCCGATACTCAAGCAGCTTATCTTGATCGGGGAATCAACCTCAACCTTCAAATACTCAGCAAACAGCAGTTTTGGCAAATGAAACAAAACCGAGTGCCGGATGCTGAAATAGCCAAAAGTTCCGGCTTGTCGGGAGAAGAAATTCACGTTTTTCTCGGATGCGTGAGTCGGATTGTCAATCAGCCAGACTTGTTGCACTTAGATCGCATCCAGCCGGGAGTGCAATGGGCGATCGGACTTCTGCACTCCCGCGGCGTGCGGCTGATTTTAGTCACCCTGCGGCCGAGAAATCAAGCCGTTCAACTGTTACAAAATTACGGTTTAGCCAGACTGTTTACCAGCATTCGCGGAACTCAGATGGCCGATGCTGCCTATCACAACTATACAGCCTTAAAAACTGAATTGTTGGCTGAAGTTGCAGAAGAATTTGAGTCATCGCTGGGTTCGGCTTGGATGATCGGAGATACAGAAGCAGACATCCTCGCAGGAAAAGCATTGGGAATACCTACAATTGCCGTTACCTGCGGGATTCGCAGCCGCTATCAACTCCAAAAGCACCAGCCTAATTTCATTCTCAGCAACTTGATTATTGCCGTTCATCACTTATTAGGTTCCCGACAACAAGTAATAGTAGAATGACTACAGTTAACTGTAATGAGTTAATACTTAACTGTTGACTAATGACCAATCGCTGATGACTAATGGCTGACTAAGGCTTTTCTACATTCCTGGTCATTTCCCACAAACGATTGAGCGGAAAATAAATCACCGGAGCCCAAAGACTGCTAAGAATAGCAGAACACAAAGCCACTCGCTGGTGATAGCTCCAAATTTCCAGTAAAGCCCGATCGCCCATAGTAAAAAATTGCAGCCCCATCACGGTTTCCGCTACCACCGCCATCCCAAACACAATTAGCGCGATCGGGATCGGATCTCTCTCAACAATATCTACCGGAATCGACCAGGTTTTTTGCAAAACCACTGTTAAGACTCCTACAACAACTAGACTGACAGCATGGGTGGGATGAGGAGCCGTCATCGCATCTTGAAGAAACCCTAAAACCAAGCCCATGCTAGCAGCTCCCCAAACTGTACGTTTCCGCTTAATACTCCAAGCTACCAACCAAATTAACAGCCAGTTCGGTCCAATTCCCAGCAATTCCATTCCCGGCATCCGAGTGGGCAATATCAGTATGCACAGCATCACAGATAGAAATGTAACTGCGAAGTTGAGAAATTGGCGCGATCGCGAAGACATCCGAGATAAAGCTTTCATTGCTGCTGTACTCCCTCAGATGGTGCAGAAGATTGGCTCTGCGAATCCTGTGGTTCGGCTTGCTTAGAGTGGGGGTAAACCACCGCCCACTCCAGAGCATTCATCGGTGCAGAGAACTCAACAACAGCTTCTGGAGCCGGAGTTTTATTCATATCCACCGAAACCACTTTTCCGACCGGCAAACCAGGAGGGAACAACTGACTGTAAGAAGAAGTTGAAACCACATCCCCAGGCTTGACATTGGGAACATTCTCAAAAAACTCCATCACAGCCTGATTTCCGCCTTTGCCGCGCATAAAACCCATGTGGCGACTGCGGGTAATTCCCACACCCAATTGACTCGTAGCGTCGCTGACTAACAGCACCAAGCTAGTATTAGGAGTAACGCTGACCACCCTGCCTACTAAACCGCCGGGACCCATCACAGTAAAATCTGTTTTAATGCCATCGTTACTGCCACGCCCCAAGGTTACTTGCTGCCACCAGTGGTCCGCGCTGCGACCGACAATAGGAGCTACAATTCCTTGAGGTTTCTTAGGCGAAACGTAACCTAAAAGCTCTTTTAGCTTCTGATTTTGATTTTCTAATTCTAATAGCTGCGCTTGCAGTTCTTGAGTGCGCGCCGAGATGAGTTCCTCTTGCCCAGAGCCGTTGGCGTGAAACGGACGAGTCACCCAATTGTAAACTTCAAATACTGCCGCACCTTGTGTTTGTCGAACTCCCCAAGCGGCAGTTACAGCTAAACCTAAAAGAGCAATTGGCAGCCGCAGATCCCACCACTTTCGGAATGTATTTTTTAGCATAATTTCACTAATCTAAAATTGTTAAGTCAGGATTTTAGATTTGAGATTGCAGCCGTATTTCTAAATCCACAATCCCAAATTTGTTAACTACATATTACGCGACGACTGCCCGCTGAAAACCCGTTCCAACTGTTTGTTTTCCAATACCCTACCAGTTCCCAAAACCACGCAGCACAGAGGATCTGCTGCCACGTGAGTGACAATTCCTGTTTCGTGACTGATCAGAGTATCTAAACCTTTCATCAGCGCGCCACCACCAGCCAGCATAATTCCCCTGTCAATAATATCTGCTGCTAATTCCGGGGGAGTGCGTTCCAAAGTACGCTTGACAGCTTCCACAATTACTGAAAGCGGTTCCGACATACTTTCACGAATTTCTGGGCCTTTGATAGTAACAGTTCGCGGCAAACCAGACAGTAAGTGCAATCCGCGCACTTCCATCATTACATCGTCATCCTCTGGAGTTGGATATGCAGAACCAACCTGAATTTTAATTTCTTCAGCAGTGCGTTCGCCGATAACCAAATTGTGAACTTTTTTCATGTATTGGACGATCGCCTCATTGAGTTCGTCGCCGGCTACCCGCACAGACTCACTGATCACCGTACCTTGCAAACTCAAAACCGCAACTTCCGTCGTACCTCCGCCGATATCTATAATCATATTGCCAGTGGCCTCAGCAACAGGCAGTCCAGCCCCGATCGCCGCAGCGATGGGTTCATCAATTAACCGTACTTCTCTAGCACCGGCCTGAGTCGCCGCCTCAATGACAGCACGCCTCTCCACTCCGGTGACACCGCTGGGGATGCCAATAATTATCCGCGGCGAAACTAAGCTTCGGCCTTCGTGAACCCTGCGGATAAAAGTCTTGAGCATCAGTTCCGCCGTATCGAAGTCTGCAATTACCCCGTCGCGAAGCGGGCGCAGTGCTATGACATTCCCCGGCGTGCGCCCGAGCATTTTTTTGGCTTCTTCTCCAACAGCCAGCGGTATTTTTAAATCTTGGTCGATCGCCACTACAGAAGGTTCCTGCAGAACAATACCTTTGCCCGATACATAAACGAGCGTGTTAGCAGTACCGAGGTCGATACCCATATCTCTAGATAACGAAAATCGATTGAGAAGACCCACTGATTTGTACCCCCCCCAAAAACTAAAATACTATTGTGTGCAATAATGTTGTTACAAAAGTGTAACCGAGGTGGATTCTATTACGTTTTTCATCCTGAGTCTAGTCAGAAATGTACATTGTCGAGCTCAGGTTGAGCGCAGACTCGCCAATCATCCACTATCAATATGTTCTGCTAACTGGGTGTACAATCAGGATGAAGCCTCACAAGCGTTGTTCCAAGTTCAGTTTGGAGGCTAATGCGCGTGTGGACTGTTTAACTACATCACCGATCGACCACATTCCCAAAAAAGTTTATGAGTCTTAATGTTGTGACTTTAGTAGGCCGCGTCGGCGGCGACCCGGACGTGAAGTATTTTGAGTCGGGTACAGTTAAGTGTAATTTGACGCTGGCAGTGAACCGCAGAACCAAGAACAGCGATCAACCAGACTGGTTCAATCTGGAAATCTGGGGCAAAACAGCGCAGATTGCTGCTGACTACGTTCGCAAAGGCTCTCTAATTGGCGTAACAGGCTCTTTGAAGTTCGATCGCTGGCAAGACCGCAATACGGGTTCAAATCGCTCGAAGCCGGTAATTAAGGTAGACCATTTAGACTTGCTGGGTTCCAAACGCGACAACGAGTCGGGTATGTCGCAACAAAACAGCGAATTCTAGTGTTTGGGGAATTTGGGAAGTAATATTTGTGAATTGGGTGGGTGCTCGTGACTTCAGAAAAGTTAGAAATTGTTCAAACTGAGTACCAAGCTGGGCAAGTAGCTTTTGAGAGTGGCCGGTATGCTGAAGCTGTGCAGAGTTTAGAAACAGCAACCGGTTTAGTCGATCGAAATTCCCGGTTGGGCGGTGAGGTACAGATGTGGCTAGTGACAGCCTACGAAGCCTCTGGCAATACAGAAAGGGCGATCGAGCTTTGCCGCAAGCTCACCCGCCATCCCCGCCAAGAAACCCGCCAACAAGCAAAGCGCTTGCTGTTCATTCTCGAAGCTCCCAAACTCACTATCCCTCCTGAATGGATGGTGAAAATCCCTGATTTGGCAGCTTTAGATGAAAATCAATCAATCAGTTTTCAAGCTAATCCAAACGCTGATATCAAGTACGCTAAACCCAAGCCAGTCGTACCAGAGCCTGTAGATTTGAGTCAGGTTAATACGAAAGATAATAGGTTTATCTGGGTGGCGTTAATTGCGATCGGGCTAATTTTAGGCGCCTTATTTATTAGTTATTAATCATTTTTTCATTCGCACAAACTCTATCTCTAGGGTGCGCCTCCGCGCACCTTACCCCTACTGAGAGAAGTTAAGCAATGCCTTTTAATAACTATAAAAGCATCAGCGCGGTCGCGAAAGAATTCCAAATTAATTGCCTACGGGATAATTTCATTCTCGAAACAGAATTTGCAGTCAGCGAAGTATTTCGGAATGAATTAGAATTGATTTTCAATGACGGAGTATTTGACAACTCGGAAATCGCCATTTGTGAAAATATCATTTATCCTGTATTAAAAGAAGTGTGGAAAAATTATCGCAGTAATTTTCTCCTCTGGAGTCACCAAACCTTAGTCTATAATGAGAATCTGTCAGGAATTCCAGATTATATATTGGCGAAGCGCTCCCCCCTCGGCACAATAGTTTTTGACAAGCCCTATTTCATATTAGTTGAAGCCAAGAAAGAGAGCACATTTGATGAAGGATGGGGGCAGTGCTTAGCAGAAATGATCGCCGTGCAGCGACTTAACAATGAACCCGAACAAACTATCTTTGGTATTGTTTCTAATGGCGCAATGTGGCAGTTTGGCAAGCTGAAATTAGAAATGTTTACTCAAAATAAATTTTTCTATACAATTCAGGACTTAGAGCGACTGTTTGCAGCCGTTAACTATGTTTTTAAACAGTGTGAATTACAATTATAGGAAAAGGAAGAAGTAAGGAACGACACTGATTTTGACACGGATACACGGATTAATTATCGAGCATGAGGCAGGAGTCAGAAGTTGAATAGCGATAATTGCTAAAATAAAAAAAAGACCAAACCACAAAGGCTATTATTGTGAGCGATTCAACCGTAGACCAGATTTTGAAATTGGCCTCTCAGCGCGCCGATGCGGCTGAAGTCTACTACCTGTCGAGTCAAGACACCCCCATCGAATTTGAAAACAATCGTCTCAAATCCCTACAAACCAAAGCACTGCAAGGCGTAGCACTCCGGCTAATTTACAAAGGCAAAATCGGTTTTGCTAGTTCCACAGATTTAACGCGGATAGACGATTTAGTAGATGCAGCGATTCAAACAGCCGAAATCGGCGACCCCGCAGAATTTGAACTCGCCTCCAACTTCCACCTAAAAGGCCCGGAAACCACCTACACTCCGCCCACAACTCAAGAATTAGTCGAAAACGGCAAAAACCTGATTGAGCAAGTTCACGCCTACAATCCCGATATTATGGTAGATGTCGGCTTTCACGTCCGCAGTGGCCGCGTGAAAATTGCCACCACGCAAGACCTGTATGCCGAAAGAAGCAGCCAAATAATCAGCGGCTCGATCGCGGGAAATTTGGTACAGGGAGAAGACTTTATGCAAGCATACAGTTACGACGTTGCGCGCGATCGTCCCCTGGACACCAACAGCATCCTCGAATCACTCCTCGAAAAATACCGCCTCGCCGAACATTCAGCCACCATCACCAGCGGTTCCTACCCAGTATTATTTACCCCCAGAGCCGCCGCTAGCACCCTCGGGGGCCTCTTTGATACCATCCTTTCAGGTCAAGCAGTAGTTCAAAAAGCCTCTCCCCTAGCCGACAAAATCGGCGAAACCTTATTTGACGAACGCTTTACCTTTTTTGAAGACCCCACTTTAGGCCCTTCTGCTTGTCCCTTTGACGACGAAGGTACACCCACCACCCGCAAAGTCTTGATAGACAAAGGTACTGTCACCGGATTTTATTGGGATCGCAGATGGGCCGCTCGCGCCGGTGTACAATCAACCGGCAACGGTTTTCGTGGCGGATTGTCTCGCCCAGGCCCTGATTTGACTAACTTTTGCATTTCCCCCGGAAATACCGCCACTCAAGACTTGATTGCTAGCATGGACGAAGGTCTAATAGTAGAGCAGGTTTTAGGTGCCGGTCAGTCCAATCAGTTAGCTGGCGAATTTTCTGTCAATTTGGACTTAGGCTATAAAGTAGAAAAAGGCAAAATTGTGGGTCGCGTCAAGAATACAATGGTGGCAGGCAGCATTTTTGAAGCATTTAAAAATTTGGCAGATTTGAGTAGCGAAGCCGAATGGGTAGGCGGTGCAGCCTATTTGCCGAGTATGCTGTTTCAACAGTTGGGTGTAGCTTCGAGGCAATAAGTTCAGTGCGGTTAATTCCAGGTGACGCTGATACTGTTGCTCGAAAAATCTTAGCACTCACATCAAAAAAACCCGGTTTCTGCCACCAAGAATCTGTGAAATCGCCCTTCGGTAGCCCCTAAACCGGGTTTTTGGTATGCGGTTCGCAAGTCCAGACGTGGAAATAAAAACACAGAAACAGTGCCGCAAATTCAAAGCTTGGCTAATTCATGCAAATAGGGAAAAACAGGGAAAAAGGTACAATGAAAGAGCAAAATGTCAAGGATGGAACTCGGAAGAAGAAAAAGCACTTTTTCTTTATTTTACCTTTGGTTTTTTGCCTTTTAACTCTAGTGACTGGATGTGTTCAGTACGATGTCGGGGTTAACTTTGAGAGTCAAACTCGTGGCGAAATCGTGCAGCACATTAAACTGGGGGAAAGGTTGACGAGCTTCAGCAGCGAAACTGTTGCAGAATGGTTGAAAAGCGTAGAACGCCGGGTGAGGTTGCTGGACGGAAAAACTAAACGGCTTTCCCCCACAGAAGTTCTAGTGAAGATTCCTTTCAATAATGGAGCCGAGTTGCAAGACAAGTTCAACCAATTTTACAATCCGATCGCACCAACCACAAAATATCGAACCGGAAGTCCCCTAGAAACAGATTTGCCCAAGTTTGAATCTCACCTTAGTGTCAAGCAGAATAATTTGTTATTGGTGCTGCGAAATCGGTTGAGTTTGGAATTGGATTTGCGCTCTCTTTCACTGCTTTCTTCTAATGGCAGTCTGCTGCTGAGTCCGGGGGGACTGTTGGAGCTAGACTTTAGCTTGAACACGCCTTGGGGCGCCGAAAGTATTGAAACAGCCGCCGGTGCGCTGGTTCCCGAAACCTATCAGCAAGGAAAACAGTTAGTTTGGAAGCTCAAACCCGGAGAAGTTAACTATTTGGAGGCGATATTCTGGATTCCCAGTCCCGTAGGAATTGGGGCGCTGATTATTGCCTTATTTGTAGCCGCGGGCATTGCTTTGAAATATAAAATATTGCCAGCACTCTTAATCGGCAAGAAACCGCAAAACATCGGTCAAACCTAAAGAGGATATATCCTAGAGGGGCGGCTTAAGCTCAGGCGCATCTAAGTTTCAATGTCAAAACACATCAACTTTCTTCTGGGGTGGGCGTCCCGCCCGGCCGAAAAATACAATTTAGAGGCCCAAGAGCTTAACCAATATCTTCAATCAACTCTCAGAACTCCAATAAACCCGCCCCTCGCCGGATATTATGGTTAATTGACCCGATTTGATGTTATCAAAAAAAATGATAACATCTGTCAAAAAACAGTTGACAAATGGTCAAGAATTTACTTAACCTGAATTGAGAATTAGGAACAGAGAAAATGCGAGCGCTAAATTTCTTCTTCATCTTTCTGATTTGCTTGGCTCTAGTATTTTTCAGTATCGAAAATACACAGCCAGTCGCGATTCAAGTTATCCAAGGCGTCCAAGTTAAAGCTCCGCTGTGCGTAGAACTAATTGTAGCGACCGGATTAGGGGCAACACTAGCGTGGCTGTTCAGTCTGTGGTCGAGAATGCAGCGAACCCTCGCCTCGCGCCAACAGCTCCGCCAAGTTCGCGAAAAAGAGCAGCGGATTCAGGAATTAGAACAAGATCTCGAACGCTATAAAGCAGAAGTAGAAGCCAAACAACCTTTGTTAGAAAGTGCAGAACCGATAAGTTTAGAAATAGCAGCCATTGAGGGCACAACTGCTGAAATGACCGCCAATTAACTTGATATGCCCTCTCGTTTTCTCAGAGGCAAAATCTAAAATCTAAAATCTAAAATCTAAAATCGAATGGCCGTTTCCCGAGACCAAAATGGCTTAGAAACGATTTCCGAGGGGATCGCAATTTTAATTGACCTAGCGGAACGGGGAGAAATTGATCCTTGGGACGTTAAGGTAATTGAAGTGTTCGATCAATGTCTGAGCAAGCTTACGAACGCCTGCGATGCTGATCAGAGTAAGGATTTCTCCGATTTGTCCCACTCCGGCCAAGCGTTTTTGTACGCTTCAATGCTGGTGTTGCTCAAAGCAGAAAGTATCGTCCTCTCAGAACCCCCCCCGAATCCCGACTCGGCCGATGAGGCGACACTCGAAGACGCAGAGCACTCAGGAGGGCGACACTTGCCACAGCATTTGGAGCGGCAATTGCGCCGTCGCGGTGTAGCTCAACTACCGCAAAAACGCCCGGTGACTCTCCCAGAACTGATTGAGCAGTTGCAGCTAATGAAAGCAGCAATGGAGCAGACTGTTACCCCCCGGCGTCGCCCTACCTCAAAAATGCGATCGCAAGCGGCCCAGGCTATCTTTGAGCTAGCTCACCAAGAAAATCTCGTAGAAACTGCTAGTGAACTCGAACGGTTTCTGGCTCAGCGGGGTCCGGAAATTGACGAAGGTTGGCTGGACTTGGACAAATTGCTAGAGCTCTGGCACCATAACGATTTGCACTCTCCTGTCAACCCAGAACACCCGGTATCGACTGAGGAAGTTCACTTGCCAAATCATGACCGCGTGGGTATTTTTTGGGCGTTGTTGCTGCTATCGGCTCAGTCTAAAGTAGAGTTGCTTCAAGAGGAGTTTTACCAAGACCTCAAAATCCGCGCGCTTTGAGCTTGCAGGGTATTAGGTTCTCGGGGGAAACTAATAACTATGCCACTGCGTCGGTTAAGATTCCAGGTAGAATCTCGCTTTATGGCATTCTGTTGCTGAGTCCCGAATGCGGAGAGCGGGAGTGTGAAGTTATTGCTGGTTCCCGATACCTGGTTTCTTAAATCCAGGTAAATTCGGAATAAATGATTGATAGCCTGGTACGATGGCGCCTATAAACAGGTCAGGATTTTGCTGTGATCGATCGATTCAACGATCGCAACCGCTAGCATCTAATTGTTGAGTTTATATCAATTAACAGAGGGTTGAGGAAGTTAATAATGAAAGCGATGATTCTGGCGGCCGGTAAAGGCACTCGCGTCCGTCCCATTACTCAGACAATACCCAAACCGATGATTCCCATCCTGCAAAAGCCAGTGATGGAGTTTTTGGTCGAATTGCTCCGCCAGCACGGATTTGACGAAATTATGGTCAATGTTTCCCACCTGGCAGACGTGATTGAAAACTACTTCCGCGACGGTCAAAAGTTTGGGGTACAAATTGCCTATTCTTTTGAAGGGCGAATTGAGGAGGGAGAAATGATTGGAGAGGCTCTCGGTTCGGCTGGTGGCATGAAACGAATTCAGGACTTCTCGCCGTTTTTTGACGATACTTTTGTGGTGCTGTGCGGCGACGCTTTGATTGACTTGGACTTGACTGCTGCTGTGAAGTGGCACCGCGAAAAAGGGGCGATCGCTACTATTGTTATGAAATCGGTTTCCCGCGAGGAGGTTCCCAGTTACGGAGTGGTGGTAACAGACGAGTCTGGCAAAATAAAAGCTTTCCAAGAAAAACCTTCTGTAGAGGAAGCTCTGAGTACCGACATTAACACTGGTATTTATATTTTTGAACCGGAAATATTCGATTACATCCCCTCGGGTGAGGAATACGATATCGGTTCGCAGTTATTCCCCGCGCTAGTAGCAGAAGGCGCCCCTTTTTACGGGATTAGCATGGACTTTGAGTGGGTGGATATCGGCAAAGTTCCTGACTATTGGCGGGCAATTCAGAGCGTGCTCCTGGGACAAGTTAAAAATGTTTCGATTCCGGGAATTGAAGTACGCCCCGGCATTTACGCTGGTTTGAATGTAGCTGTTAACTGGGATAAGGTTGATATTACTGGGCCTGTTTACATTGGCGGGATGACGATCATTGAGGATGGAGCAACAATTATCGGCCCGACAATGATCGGCCCAAATTGTTGGCTTTGCAGTGGCGCCACTGTGGAAAACAGCGTGATTTTTGAGTATTCCCGTTTGGGCCCGGAGGTGCGGTTGGTTGACAAACTGGTGTTCGGGCGCTACTGCGTTGATAAAACCGGGGCTGCGATCGATTTGCAAGCGGCGGCTCTCGATTGGCTGATTACTGACGCTCGCCAAGTTTTACCGACTCAAGACGGAGAGGAGCGGCGGGCGATCGCAGAAATTCTCCGTACTGAATAATTGGTAATTGCTCAAGGTAAGGTGCGCTAGGCGCACCCTACTTTTACATTGATGATCTCAGCTTTTAATTCTTGTAATGTGCTTAGGTTCTACCCTACATTTTAAGACTGAAGATAAGTATATTGGCTGAGACTCCGCTCGTAATTTTGCAGCAAAAGTTGGGCCTCGGAAAGAGTAATTTTATTTTGCTGCAAAGCTGCTTCTGTCTGACGGCGGATGCTTTCAACCAAATTTTCTGAATCATACTGTACGTAGCTGAGGACTTCTTTCATAGTGTCTCCTTTCACAACGTGTTCGATATGATAGCCAGAAGGTGTTAGCTGAATGTGAACTGCATTAGCATCGCCGAATAAGTTGTGAAGGTTGCCCATAATTTCTTGATAAGCACCTCCCAAAAATAGCGCCAAATAGTAAGGTTCTCCAGGTTTCAGAGTATGCAGTTCCAAAACCGACTTCACATCTCGCAAATCAATAAATTGGTCGATTTTGCCGTCGCTGTCGCAGGTAAGATCGGCTAAAATCCCGCGTTGAGTTGGTTCTTCGTCGAGCCGGTTAATTGGCATAATAGGGAACAATTGGTTAATTGCCCAACTGTCCGGTACTGACTGGAAAACAGATAAGTTGATGTAATAAATGGACGCCATCACCTTTTCTAAGTCTTCCAAATCCTCCGATACATATTCTTTTTGCCGCGCGAGCGCCTGTATTTTATCACAGCAAGCCCAGTACAACTGTTCGGTTTTCGCCCGTTCCGCAATTCCCAAATAGCCTAAGTTAAATAAACTGACTGCTTCTTCCTTGAATTGGATAGCATCGTGATAAACTTCTTGGTAATTTTCGGGACTAATAGATTGGTAAATTTCGTAGAGATTGCGCGGAATTTGGTGCGCGTTTTCATCTACTGGTTCTGGTACTTCTCTGGGGACATCGCTAGTACCGAGTACGTCAAAAACTAACACTGATTGGTGAGAAGCGATCGCCCGCCCGCTTTCGCTAATGATAATTGGAACCGGGATTTTGCGCTCGTCGCAGGCATCTTTCACTCCCGCTACTACGTCGTTAGCGTAGTTTTGCATATTGTAGTTTTTGGAAGCGTGGAAGTTTGTTTTAGACCCGTCGTAGTCAACGCCGAGTCCACCGCCTACGTCCAAGTAGTTCATATTAGCTCCCAATTTAGCTAATTCTACATAAATGTGGCTGGCTTCTCGAATGGCGTCTTTGATGACACTAATTGAGGAAATTTGAGAGCCGATGTGGAAGTGCAATAACTGCAAACAATCGAGCATTCCAGCTTTTTCTAGTTCGCCGACTGCACGGATAATTTCAGGAATTGTCAAGCCAAATTTTGCCCGATCGCCCGTGGAACCTCCCCAGCGGCCAACGCCTTTGGTAGTGAGTTTTGCTCGCACTCCCAAAATCGGTTTAATTCCTAATGCTTTGCTCGCGGCAATTGCGAGTTCTACTTCCTCTATTTGCTCCAGTACAATTACGGAAGTTTGCCCTAGCCGCTGCGCCAAAATAGCAGTTTCGATGTATTCGCGGTCTTTGTAACCATTACAAATTAACAAAGCGCCTGGGTTTTTTAAGGTCGCCAAAGCTATCATTAATTCCGGTTTGGAGCCGGCTTCGAGCCCGAAGTGATGGGGTTGACCGAAACGCACCAAATCTTCAATTAATTGTCGGTGCTGGTTGCATTTAACTGGAAAGACACCCCGATAGACATTTTTGTAATTGTACCGAGCGATCGCTCTGGCAAAACACGAATTTAAGCGCTCGATCCGGTCTTCCAAAATATCAGAAAATCGAATCAGCAGGGGCAAAGCCAAATTTCGCTGTTTCAGGGATTCTACCAGTTCGCACAAGTCGAGGGAACCGCCGCGATCGCCCTTGGGAGACACTGTAACGTGACCGGCTGCATTGATCGAAAAATACGGTTCGCCCCAACCTTGAATTCGGTAGAGTTTCTCACTATCTTCTATTGTCCAAGATTCTTGTGGCAGTTGAGCCGCCGTTACCAAAGCACTGTCTGGTGTCGCCAAACTCGTGACTGTTGGCGAGTGAGTCGATAGCGGATCGAGATCGGAGAAAGCAGCGGTGGCTGGGGAACTCATCTTATCGGAAACCTCTTTTAGGAGTGGTCAAATAGATAGTTTATCGCACATATCGGGTTTCCTGATGCAGTTGAAAAATCACTTTGGGTACACGGCCCGGCGATTTTAGATTTTAGATTTTAGATTTTAGATTTTTAGATTAAAGATTTTAGAATTGACTCCACAGATGGATGAAAATCGGGGATTGAACTAAAATCTCAACCGTGATTGCTCTCCAGGACTCATTTCTTCAAGCAAGTATCCGTATGTAGGTGAACTCGGAAACCGGGTTTGCGAGTTCACCTGCGCCAAGAGAGTTGTCGGACGATCGCTCGCCCGACACACACTAACCAAAAATCACCTCCGGCGGCGCCATGTCAGCCCCCATAATCATTCCCCCGTTGCTAGCCTTCTTCAAACCCGGTTGAGGTGCTTTTTCTGGGGTCTTCTGAGCCGGTGCAACTGAGGCTGGCGGTGTCACCTGCGTTGGAGGTACTGCCTGTGCTCCTGGCACCACGGGTTGCTGCGACAGCCAACCCAAACCCCCTACAGCCCCAGCCATCAAAGCGGTGTAGCCGATGTACAAATGCACCGGACGCATTTGAAAGCCTTCGCTTGAGTCGGAATCAGAAACAGACACATACATACTGGGAATGGGAGTCGGAGCGGGTTTGGGCAAAGCATTCGCCATAGCGCTGCCGTCTAGTCCCAGGGCGTCGCCGAGTCTGCGGATAAAACCTCTAACGTAAATATCTTGGGGCAGTTTGTCGATTTCCCCATTTTCGATCGATTCGATGTGGTGCAGCGGCACGAGAGTTTGACTGTGGAGTTGCTGCAGCGATAGGGAGCGAATTTGCCGTCCCTTACGCAATTCTCTACCCAACTCGCGCAGGCACTCTTCTCGCTGTTGAACGGCTAAAGCTGCTTCTTCTTCCTTGGTGAGTTTTTTCGGCTTCTTGGGAAAACCGAACCCTGGGAAGGATTTTCCGGGGACGGTGACAGTTGCAGGTGGAGCCGACTCGACTTTAATTTCGTCTTGGGGCGCTTGTTTGCTGTCTTCAGAACTGTTAGTGTCTCGATCGGAATTTTCTGTGTCGGACTCGGTTTGGGGGGGGGCTTCCACACTAGCGCTGCGCCAATAGAAGACAGGAGCAGCTACTGGTGGCTCCAATTCTTTAATTTCTGTCACCGTCTCAATGGCGGGACTTACAGCAGTAAAACTCTCTGGGGCTACTTGTGGTTCAATTTTATTTTGTTTGGGAAATCGGTCAAATGCGAGCTTGACGGCTTCTCTGCTAACTGCTCTAATTAAAATTTCGGCAGCGGAAGCTGCTTCGCCCAACATTGTTTGCAAGCTAGCTACAGCGTGGCTATAGGTGTCGCTACAGAGGAGTTCAGCTTCTATTTGACCTAGGACAGAACGAAAACTTTCTTGAGAAATTTCAATAGTTGGGTGATCTGTCACCCCAAAATAAGCCTCGGGTTTCAGTGCCATGATATTCATTTTGTCTTCGTAGAAGGTATCTGAGTACGTTCTTCGACAGGTTGGCAGTGATTCCGGATGTCGGTTGGGGGAGAGTGGGAGAGTGAGGGAGAGTGAGAGAGTGAGAGAGTGGGAGAGTGGGAGAGGCGCAATTCCCACTTATTGATTGTCTATTGCTTGTGGATGCGATCGAGCAAAAAAAGAGCCCCGAAAATCCCGACAAAATGGGCAACAGTGGCGTGAGTATTGGCGAGTACCACAAATATATCTAGGGGCTGAATAAATCGGCCCACATCAACTGCGGCACCGAACAAGGCTTGCGGCTGAGCTAGAGATTTGGCTAAGAGAGTGCCGCTGATGGCTTCTGCGCCGATCAGCGTCAGCACCATTCCCGATAAGTTGCTCCAAAGTGACAGCCGCACTTCTTTGATGGTGTCTGCTTTTTTGGGACGGACAGCGTTAGCGGGCGATTGCAGTTGTCTCGACAAGCGGGTGAAGCGGAAAGAGCGATATACGCTGTAAGCGAGTACGGCCAGCCCGCAAATGGCAAAAAATACGCCCCCGCCGGTGCCGGCACTGGTTGAACCCGCAGCGGCGGTACCGCGGGGGATGGCGAAGGGGATGGCAAAGAGCAAAATGATCGCCGCTACCACCCCTAGCACTAACTGTACCCAGAAGCAAACCCAGCCTGTTGTACGAAGGGCAAAGGCTACTCGCTGTACCGCGACAGGAAGCTTATCGTTATCTAACTGATTAGTCATATTTTGAGCGGGTATAATTAATTGGCATTAGTTGGCGGCAGTTTTTTCTCTTCGGGGACGGTTGACGGCGGTTAACCCTCTTTATAATAGAAGTAGCAATGTTTAAGATTTGTAACTAACATTGGATTTCACATTTGAATAGCGTCGATCGCCAGGTACCCACAGCAATGACACAACTACAACCCACCGTCACTCCCAAACTGGAACAGCCAAAGTTTGGCTTCAACAGCTACGCGGAACGCCTTAACGGTCGAGCCGCGATGATCGGTTTTTCTCTAACTTTAATTATCGAGTATGTCACAGGCCAGGGCTTGCTGTCCTGGTTAGGTCTCAACTAATTTTAGCAATGGCGCGGTCAGCCTTACACTTTGTCTTGACTCTTCCGGCAGCGGGTGTGACTGGTGCTGACCGCGACAAATTCGGGAATTGATTAAAATATTAATTACAAACAAGCCCAGCGACTTCTCTGCCGAGAGAGATCTGTTCCCGAATGCAATAGCTGGCTTTTGGAGGTGTATATGGGGTGGAATTTTGATTTGACAAGCTTGGCAATTTTGCCTCGCTCCCGTACAATTCCCCACAGGCGAGAAGATTAATTTAGGTGAAGCTAGTCTTTGAGCTAGAAATCCCGATCGTTCCGCCAACTCTAAGTTTTAGAGATTGTAAATAAATATAGAACAGAGTAAAACCAAATGAATGCTTCGTGGACGCGACTTTTGAGGTCAGCTTACCGTAAAGAGCCAATTACCAGCTTTGTTGTGACAGTGGGCGTTGTCGATGCAGCCATCGGCAGCATGGGTGCGAGTGGCTCTTTGTTGGCTTTTGGGCTGGGTACCGCTGGGGTGGCGATGGCTCTCCGCTGGTGGCAATTTTACCGCTCTGGAGCCGAACAACCCGCACCTGCTCCTGAATACTATCTTCCTCCTCAGTCTTCTAGACCTCAGTTGCCCGTGCTTAATGTGTCTAAAAAAAATCCTCCTTATTAAGATTACCGGGCAATGGTGACTGGGCGATGTGCCGATCGACTCTCTGGATCTGAGGCACTAAAAGATAGGGCAAGAAAGTCTTTCGATCTTGGATGCTTGGTTTATGAATATTTCTGTTGCCGAGAAACTGTACAAAATTGGCTCTGTAGCTGCCTGTAGTGGTTTGTCGGTCAAAACTGTTCGTTACTATGAGGAGATGGGCTTGCTGTCTCCTGCGGTAAAGCGCTCGCCCGCTGGTTATCGCTTGTTTGGCGAAACGGTATTTAACAGGTTGGCGTTTATTAAACGATCTCAGACTCTGGGTTTGAGCCTTCAGGAGATTAAGGATATTTTACAAGTTCGCGATCGGGGGGAGTTGCCTTGCTCTGAAGCGAAGCAGCATCTCACGGCTAAGGTAGAGGAAATTTCCGTGCAAATTGCCGCCTTAGAAACTTTGAAGAGGGAGTTGCAAGGCATTCTCAACTGCTGGCAAGAGCAACCCTCCCAGGCGAGCATTACTCGCACGATTTGTCCGAACATTCAGCGGGATTGAGCAGCGGAAAGATACAAAAAAAGGGAAGGAATTATCGGTTTCCTTCCCTTGATGGTTTTGTTGGTAGTTTTGTCGATCGTGTTGAGCTTTTAACTGTTTTCGCAGAGTTTGCTGTTGCTTTTTGAGTTGCCGAGCCCTGGCTGAGCCGCCTTTACCTTTGGAGTTTCTACCCTCGCTGCGAGGAGACTCCCAACTTTTTAGTCTCATATTTTTCATTGTCTGCACTACTTCTATACTACACCGCCAGATTTTCACTGTCAAGTATTTTTTAGAGCGATATTTCCTAGTGTCAACTTTTGACTGATGGGGATTTGCTACAGACATAGCGATGGTGCGCCCATTGCCTGCGGCTGGTTACACGCGCTTTTTGACAATTTGGGACGTAAGGGCGATCGCTATTAGGTCATTATTCCGCACTGTTTGCTAGAATTATTTAAGTCAGCTCTAAAAACTGTTATGACTCAAAATAATTCAACAAAAAATGAATATCAAATAACTGTGAGTTCTTCAGTCTGGCAAAGAGTTGAGCAAATTGCCGGAGAATTTAAATTGTCAGTTTCTGAACTATTTGAACAGATAGGCGAAGGCAAACTGAAAGTTGTCGGGGTTCCAAATAATTCAGAAAAAATGAGCCATCGAGATGTTGCAAATGCTTTGATTTGGTTAGCTTCGCAAACTAATGTAGAAATCAATGTCTACAAGCTACAAAAACTCGTGTATTACGCTCAAGCGTGGCATTTAGGAGTTTACGGAAAGCCACTATTTGATGCAGATTTTCAAGCAGGGATTCACGGGCCGGTTATTCCTGATTTATTAGAAAAGTATCAACGCCAATTTAGTTGGGAACCAATTACAGAGAAAATCGAACAACCAAAACTTCCCCAAAAAGTTGGGCAATTTCTCGAAGAAGTTGCCGAGGCATATTTTGAGTATGATGATGAAACTTTGGAACGAATGATTTGCAGTGAAATGCCTTGGCTAGAAGCGAGAGGTAATGTACCCAGAGGCGAATCTTGTCATGGGATTATTTCTCACGAATCGATGAAAAAATATTATTCGGGCCGTTTTTTTTCTAAATAATATAAGGGCGATTCCCTACGGGATAGCTGCGCTTCACGGGCTTTTTGACAAGTTGGGACGTAAGGGCGATCGCGATTTCTAGTAACTAGGATATCAGCAGCTAGGATGTGGGCTTAATCTCTGGTAATTTAAAACTTAATTGGTAATATGGATAAAATCAAGGAGTTTCAGTTTTGATTCTGTTGCTTACTAGCCTGTAGTTTTTCTGATAATCAGCAAGCTTTTCTTTAGCTTGAGCTTCCACAAATGTACCTTGAGGAATAGAAGTTAACAGGTTGATCGCCTGCTGCAATTTTGATTGAGCATTCTGCCAGACTTCTTTAGGATGAGGTGGATTATTCACCATGAGGGCAGCTTCCCCTGCTAGTTTTTGGGCGGCTTCTAAATTAGTGGCTGCTTTCTGTTCAGTGACAATTCTATTAGTAATCGCCTGATAGTTAGTTCGATAAACACTTAGCTTTTCTTGAGCTTGAGTTGCAACAGGCGAATTGTCTGGAATTGCCTCTAACAATTTGATTGATTCCTGCCACTTCCCTTGTACTTGCTGCCAATTTTCCAGGGGATGAGGCGGGTTTTGAGTCATAACGGCAGCTTCCATTGCTAGTTTTTGAGCTGCTGCTAAATTTGTTGCTGTTGGGTCTGGCTGAGGAGTCGGTGTTAAGGTGGGTGAAGCTTCAGAATTTGTTTTTTGCTCCTCAATATTTAGAGGAATTCCCGAATTTGCTATTGTCTGCTGACTCGGTGAAATTTGAAAGGTAGTTTTCCAGCCGATAAAACCCAAAACTCCTAGAGTCAGTGTGGATAGTATCAGTATCCAGCCACTTCTACCCCCGCGTCTTTGCTCTGAAGACATGGTACGGTCAATAGGATTTAGAGATTCTCCTGTCTGTGTGGATCTTTCGCTTTGCTTACGACGAGGTTGTTTTTGTTCCTGGTGACGGCGTTCTTTTTCTAGGTGTTTAAGAGATTGTTCAGCCTGGCCTCTTAACCTATTAGCCCGGTCAATTAAAGCATTAGCTTTTTCTTTTAAAGATACACATTCATTCAAGATAATTCCTAATGTTGTAGTTTGACCCTCATAAGATATAATAAGCCCATGCTCTTCATCAAACCATTCTATGGAAAAAACTGATTCTCCAAAGTAAGATATAAAAGCTTTTATGCGCTCAAGAGTCTCGACATCACGTTCAAAATTTTGTAGGATACTATCCAGTTTGGGATGAACCTGTTTTAGCTGTTCTTGAGCTACCTTTATTTGCTGAACCTGTTGCCTTAAAGTTTGCTCTTCATCAAAGTCTAAGTGAATTCTTAAAGCTTCATCAATTTGCCTTACTTCTTCAGGTAAACTTTTAGATTGTCTTTCCTCAAGCTTGATTAGTAATTGTGAATCAGTTAAAATATTCTCTGCTATATCCTTTATAATATCTCCCCAATCAATTAAGTTTTCAACATTTTCTATTAATTCTGACAGGGAGGTTTCCTTATCTGGATCGCCCAATTTTTCAGCAAGTAAGCCACTCCCTGCCGAGACAAGTGCCTCTACTAAAAATCCACCAGGAATAAAAAAGCTGGCTATTGTTCCGAAGAAAGGAATCGCGCCAAGAACTCCTTTATTAAATCTTTCACTGTTTAATACTTCTTGAAGCTTATTTTCAATAATATTTAGTTTATTTTGAATATTGCTAATTCGCTCTATTTCCCGTCTAATTTCGGTCGAGTTGCCAATAGTAAGTTTCATACTATCAGCAAGTTGGGGCAGTTCATTTACCAGGTTCTCTAAATCCGACATAATTTACTCTCCATCTACTTTGAGATTGCTGCTTGCTTTCTCGTGGCGTTGTTAGCGGTGAGCGCTAATTTAGTTGGCTTCTATTTTTTCCAAAATTAATCACCCAAAGACACGTTTAGCTCCCACTTTTTATCCTCCATCTCTTGATATGAGTAGGTCAGATCGCCTCGCCTACCGATCTGAATTGTGTAAAACTCTGCTTTTCTTATACCATTCACTTCGATAGAAAATTGGCAGTGGTTATCAGATATTATTTTACCTATGCCTAACTCTCCAGTCGCAATAGTTTCTCCTTTATGATCTTTTACTAGCACCTGCCTACCACTTTTAATATCCCCGTAACCTCCTTTTCCATTACAAAACTGACCCACTCCACCGAAGAAATCATCCTTGAGTGTTAGTGATCCTTTAATATTGTGATTGAAACCTAAAAAAGGTATTCCTTTAAAGGTTATAGTTGCTAAGACAATAACTCCTACTACAATCAAACGTTTTTGACGCTCTGGATTTTCATTAATATAATTTTGGCCGATGTCTAACAATTCTTTAAATTTTCGTTCTCTAAGCAAATCAATAATCGGAGTCAATAGATCAGTCAAATTTGCAAATTTATCTGTTGATAATTTTTTTGAATCTGAACTAACTTCTGCCTTTAGCTCAAACTCTCGATTCCACGCCGGAAAATCCTCACCCGCCTGCTGCCCGTAAACCTTCACAGAAGCGATCGCGCCCGCCTTCAAATTCGTCAACTCCCTGCGGACAATCCTGATAGAAACCTCCTCATCAGGAACCACATCCGACTCCAGCATCACTTGCAAACAACCGTCTTGCAAACTCGCAGTCGCCGTAATTCCCTTATTTTGCAACGGAAGATTTAACAAAGATGCGATCGCCTCCACATCCCCAAGCTTAGCCCGTTCCTTCAAACTAAGCTGATTTGACTCCGTATTCTCACTAGAACTTGCCCGCCCCTCTGTGACATTTGCAACAGGCAAATTTTGCCCCGCCACTTCAAACTCTTGACTCCACGCCGGCACCTTCGCGCCCGTCGGTCGCCCGTAAACCTTGACTTTCTCAATGGATGCAGCCCCCAAGCCAGCGATCGACTTACTCACCCACGGGGCCAAGACTTGCTGACTAGGCGCTTCTGCCGCTTCCAGCATCACCTGTAAACAACCATCCTTAAGGGAAGCTGCGGCGGTGATGCCCTTGGCTTGTAGCTGGCGGTTCAGCAGAAGCGCGATCGCCTTTGCATCTCCCTGTTTCGCGAGTTCCAAAATATTCGGTTGTGTCATAACCGTTAGATACCAGTAGCGCTTAGCATAACCTTTTACTGTCTTAAGTATAAATTCTTTCCTAAATACCAAAGCTTGTCAAGCCATATAAAGTCATATTTAGTAGTTGTTTTCATCCCAACTAGGTCATAAAAAGTCACATTTAGTTGGTTGCTACTGAAAAAGTCATATTTAGTTGGGTTACAATCAGGTCAACCCCTTGCATCTGCCTGACTGATGGACGTTGAAGAAGCCTTAGAATTTGTTGACCATCTAGCTTTGACTACTACGGGAAAACATTTAGATAGTCTGCAAAAAGCTATACTGCGCGGCGCTTGGGATAATCAGAAATATAAAGAAATTGCACAGCATCACAACCGTTCAGAGAAATACGTTAAAGAGGTTGGCTTTAAATTATGGAAACTTTTATCAGTTGCATTAGGCGAGGAACAAGTATCTAAAGCAAATTTTAGAGCCAAGCTGGAAAATTTACAAGTTGGTAATATCTCGGTTTTTGGCAATGGCTGTATCCATATTGGTAACATCTCGGCTGATAGTTCGCAATTCTCAAAAAAATTACAATCTGAAGCGCAAGATAAGGATAAGTTTAACGAAAAAACAAGCAATTCTAAACCGAAAGTACATTTAGATTTAGCTGATGCACCAGAACCCAACCTATTCTATAACCGCACATCCGAACTCACCACCCTCGAAAACTGGATTTTAAGCCGCACCCGCCTCATCAGCATTTTAGGCTTATCCGGTATTGGCAAAACCGCCCTTACACTCCAACTAATCCCACAAATTCAACACGAATTCGATCGCATTATCTGGCGAAGTCTCCGCAACTCTCCACCGCTGGCATCGCTCCAAACCGACTTAATTAAATTCTGTAGGGGCGGTGCCCCCGTGCCCGCCCCCTATCCCGAAGAAAGGGCAACCACGGGGGGATTGCCCCTACTAGAATATTTGCGATCGCACCGCTGTCTGATCATCCTCGATGATGTGCAAACAATCTTCAGCAGCCAACAACTCGCAGGAAATTACCAACCCGGATATGAAAATTACGGCGCATTCTTCAAACAACTAACAGAATCATCCCACAACAGTTGCTTAATCCTCCTGAGTGGGGAAAAACCCAGAGAAATCGCCACCTTAGAAAGCGAAAACCGCCCCTGCAAATCTCTGCAACTCAACGGTTTAGGCCCCGAAGCACAAGAAATATTCAGAGAAAAAGGTTTAGGAGAATCGGAGAAATGGTCAGAACTAATCGACCTTTACCGAGGCAATCCCCTATGGTTAAATATAGTTGCAACTATGATTCAAGACTTATTCAGCGGTAGCGTTTCCGAATTCCTCTCCTATGATACCCTATTCTTAGGTGACTTAGAATCTCTCCTGCACCAGCAGTGCGATCGCCTAACCGCATCCGAACAACAAGCTATGGGTTGGCTAGCAAGTACCCCCGAACCAGCAGACATCTCAAAAATACCAGAAAACCTGCAACTATCAAGGGCAGAACTATTAAATGTCATGCAATCTTTAGGACGACGGTCATTAGTTGAAACAGTACAAAAAAATGGGCGATCGCACTTTAAGATCGCGCCCGTAATCAGAGAGTATATAACAAACAAAAAATGAAAATCGCCACCTGGAACGTCAACTCAATTCGCACCCGCCTAGAACACGTTACTAGCTGGTTGCAAACAAACTCCCCAGACGTTCTCTGCCTCCAAGAAACCAAAGTTATAGACAAAGACTTTCCCCTAGAACCCTTCACCAACCTCGGCTACAACTGCTACATTTCCGGTCAAAAATCCTATAACGGCGTCGCCATTTTTAGTCGATCGCCCATGTCGGAAATCAGCAGCGGATTTGCCCCCCTTCTCGGCGACGAAACCGCAGGTATTTTTGACGAACAAAAACGCCTCATAGCCGGAATTATCGACGATATTCAGATTATTTGCGTATACGTTCCCAACGGTTCCGAAGTTGGCAGCGAGAAATATGAGTACAAGCTAAAGTGGCTCAAACTGCTGCAAGAATACCTCAAAATAGCACTAGATAAATCCCCCAACTTGTGCATTTGCGGCGACTTCAACATCGTCCCGGACGATCGAGATATCCACAATCCCAAAGCCAATGCTAACTCCGTCGGCCTATCAGTAGCGGAGCGCCTCGCACTCACAGAAATCATAGAATTAGGATTAAACGACCCCTTTCGCAAATTCACCTCAGAAGGCGGCCATTATAGCTGGTGGGACTACCGCGCCGCCGCATTTCCCCGCAACAACGGCTGGAGAATCGACCACCATTATCTCAGCCGTCCCCTGTACGAACAAGCAAAAAACTGTACAATAGATGTTGCTCCCAGAAAATTAATCAAACCCAGTGACCACACCCCCGTAATTGTCGAAATTTGATTGATCAGTTATAAGGTTAATAACAACCAACAACTAAAAATCATGTTCTTAGTAACCGGAGCAACAGGCGCACTAGGTCGCCGAATTGTACGAGAAATCAGACAGCAAGAAAAGCCTGTCCGCGCATTCGTTCGCCTCGCATCTCGCTACTCAGAACTAGAAAACCGAGGCGCCGAGATTTTTATCGGCGACTTAAAACAAGACAAAGATATTAAAAAAGCCTGCCAAGGAGTGCAGTACATCATCAGCACCCACGGCACCGGCGGCGATGTTCAAGCAGTACACTACCGCGCTAACATAGAATTGATCGACTGCGCCAAAGAAGCCGGAGTGGAGCACTTTGTCTTTGTTTCGGTACTGGGAGTCGATCGAGGATACGAAGATTCCGCAGTATTCAAAGCCAAGCGAGAAGTTGAAAAATACCTGCAAAACAGCGGATTGAATTATACAATCTTGCGGCCTGCCGGTTTTGCTTCCAGCTTGTTACCCCTAGCAGAAAGATTTCGAGAAACCGGACTTTACCTGCTGATTGGCGACGGCAAAAACCGCACATCTGTTGTCAGTACCGACGACTTAGCAAAGATTGCCGCAGACTCGCCAACAGTCGAAGGCGCCCGCAACCAAATTCTGCGAGTCGGTGGCCCGGATGTGCTGACAAGGGATGACATTCCCCGCATTTTTGCACGCTTATTCAATCGCGAACCGATAGTAATCAACCCGCCACTGGTTGTGTTTGACGGTTTGAGAAATGCCTTGGGTTTATTGAATCCTCAAGCTCAAAAAGACTTAGGAACTTTGCGCGTATTGCTGGGTAACGAGTATTTCTGCACTCCCGAAGAAGTGCAAAACTTGGAATCAATCTACGGCATGAGAATGGAATCCTTAGAAAGCTTTGTGCGACGCAATTTGAGCGTTTAAAATGCTAGTTATTCTCGTTACCAGGCTGTGCCTGGTAATGAATATCGGGAGGCTCTGCCTCCAAACTCTTGTCTCATTTTAATGGAGGCAGAGCCTTCCTATATGCGTCCCCAGGCTCTGCCTGCGAACGAGCAAATGTAGCGCCCAATGGCAACTGAAAACCCTTTAAGCAGAAATAGGTAGTGGTTCAGCACCAATATAGCTAGTAACTGCGATCGGCGGAGAAGTCGGCTTAGCAATCAAATAACCTTGAACAAAAGTTGCTCCCCGTTCCCGCACCCACTCAAACTCCTCCAAAGTTTCCACACCTTCGGCAACAGTTTTAATTTCTAATTGAGCGGCAATTTCTAACATCTTTTCCGT
Organism: Microcoleus vaginatus PCC 9802; assembly: GCA_022701275.1. Taxonomy (NCBI): domain Bacteria; kingdom Bacillati; phylum Cyanobacteriota; class Cyanophyceae; order Oscillatoriales; family Microcoleaceae; genus Microcoleus; species Microcoleus vaginatus. The sequence continues at coordinate 5,304,176 of CP031740.1, read as the reverse complement.
AATTAGTGCCTTATAATAATCTTGAGCGACGTTGCGAATCAATTGCATATCCAACTTAATAAAATCAGGACGCAGTTGGTGCATCAAATTTAAATTAGAAGAACCGCTGCCAAAATCGTCCAGGGCAATTAAAAATCCCGCCTCTCGGTAAAACCTCAGAATCTTAATCAAGTGATCCATATCAGGAGGGTGCTGAGATTCCGCTACTTCAAAAACAATATTGCTGTGAGGAATTCCCGCTTCATCAATAGCCTGTACTGTTCTTCGCAGGCACGTAGCGGGATCGTAAACTGAAGTCGGAGAAAAATTAATAAAAAGTAGTTCTTTGATATCGTAAACATGGGCTTCGCGGATAGCGCGAGTCCGGGCTAAAACATCTAGTTGAAAAATTAGGCCTGCTGATTCTGCTTGGGAAAAAATCCGACCCGGATAAATTAAGTTTCCTTGCTCGTCAATTCCTCGGAGCAGGGCTTCATGGGCAAAAATTTTAGAAGTATCTGAGGTATAAACAATGGGCTGAAAATGTGTAGTAATGCGTTCTTGGGACAATAAATCTAACAGCCAATCAGAGTTACTAAAATTAATAAAAGAGTCTAAGGAAGTGCTGCGATAAAAATCGCTAAGTTTGGGCTGTTCAACTTCGGCCATCCACAAAACTTTTGTCTCTTTCAACTCTTGAGTTGTCAGTACCGATGATGCTAGAGCGTTAAAATTTTCTCTCGCTATTCCCTCAAGGATAACGTACAAACACTTACTCTCTTCTAAAAGCTTGAATTCAAGTTTAGCCTTAGTCAGTGCAGAAATAACCTTGGTCAGCGTATGATATACTGGAAACCACAGGTATAGACCTCCGCTGTCCTCTATTTTGGCGGGTACTGTTTCGCAGCGAGAGCATGAGCCGAAGGCGTTGCCACTTATTTGCATTGGAATATCCTCCGGTTTTGGGTTAATTTAAGACACGCTAACAATTAACTTTTATTATAAGCTCATTCACCTATTAATTCATCTATCTCAAGATGTAAATCGTGATGAATTTGTTTTTAAGAATTATTGGAGTATTTATACTTGCCTCCGGTTTCAAACCTTGGTCAAAGTTCTCAGCCTTGAGCAAGTATGTGTGATTAAACACAGTCCCAAATCCTCACAGAGGGAGAAGGCAAAGACTTGTTCGCTACTCTCTACTGCTGCTGTGATTCTTTACGCCTTATTCTCTAATTCCCTCTGCCAAAACAGTCGCTACAGTTAATTTTTTAGCAAAGGCGAATTAACACGCCCGTGAAGCGCAGCTATCCCGTAGGGAATCGCCCGATCCATTAATTTATCCCAACCACAAATATACACAGCCGGACGATCGCCCAAAACAAACTCACTTGCTGCGGAATATCCAATTTAATTTTATAATCGGGATGACAGGATTTGAACCTGCGACCCCCTCGTCCCGAACGAGGTGCGCTACCAAGCTGCGCTACATCCCGAAATTAGTCAATAGATTTTTAGCTTATCACACTCAAGTCAAAATTGAGCAAGCTCGTATATAATTATTTGTAAAATACTACTCAGGCGGAGACAGACGTGACAGTTAAGCCCCAGTGGTTGCGAGTTAAAGCCCCCCAGTGGGAGCGCGTCGGCAACGTCAAAGAAATTTTGCGGGATTTATCCCTGAATACGGTTTGCGAGGAGGCGTCGTGTCCGAACATCGGCGAATGCTTCAACGCAGGTACTGCGACATTTTTGATTATGGGCCCGGCTTGTACCCGCGCCTGTCCTTACTGCGACATCGATTTTGAGAAAAAGCCCCAACCTTTAGATCCCACGGAACCCCAAAGATTGGCGCAAGCGGTGCAGCGGCTCAAACTCAACCACGTCGTGATTACCTCTGTCAACCGGGACGATTTGCCGGATGGGGGCGCGTCTCAGTTTGTCGAGTGCATTCAAGCAGTGCGATCGGCGATGCCCGATACAACTATAGAAGTTTTGATTCCCGACTTGTGTGGCAACTGGCAGGCTTTAGAAATCATTCTCGCAGCCCGGCCAGAGGTACTCAACCACAATACCGAAACCGTAAAGCGACTTTACCGCAAGGTGCGGCCGCAAGGAAAGTACGATCGCACCTTGGAACTATTGCAGCGAAGTCGCGAACTCGCACCTGGGGTTTACACCAAATCCGGCATCATGGTGGGACTGGGAGAAACAGACACCGAAATTCGCGAGGCGATGCAGGACTTACGGGCTGTCGGCTGCGATATTTTAACAGTTGGACAGTACCTGCAACCGACTCAAAAGCACTTGAACGTAGAAAACTTTGTGCCTCCGGAACAGTTTGATGCTTGGAGAAAGTTTGGCGAATCTTTGGGATTCTTGCAAGTTGTCGCTTCTCCCTTAACTCGCAGTTCCTATCACGCCGAACAGGTGAGGGAACTGATGAAACTTTACCCACGCTAGCAATTTTAATTTGAGTTGACTCGCGCCCGATCGCACCATTCTCACTAAAACCCGATCAACCGGGTAACAGCGAGGAAAAACTTGCGCTTGATATGCACGCCCTGGGCAAAAAATCCGGTTTCAGATGCTGGTGTTCGGGGCGTGATGTTAAGCGGGAAGCAGCAGCCAACAGCAAAACAATTATCGGTCGATCGTCGCATCCAAGTCGCGACTTATCCAAAAGAGATCCAGAAACCGGGTTTCTTCCTCAAACTTCTAGGTTTTAATCCAGAAATTTGAGGAAGAAACCCGGTTTTTGCGTCAGCCAATAACTAGGTACTGCGGACTCTAGCAACTCTCAAGCCCATATTCTGTAAGGGATTAAACTTCTGCGCTCACTGCAGCGTATTTAATCAAGAGCGCCGAGTTATATAAAGTTTTATTAAAAAAATGGCTAATTTTCCGAAGTGATCGGGAACCTGCTTATCGGTGATGAAGATTAACTTAACTTCTGACTAACGTCACTTGTTTCTAGCCAGTCACTATCTATACTAGCTACATAAACAAAGAAGTACAACACACTTTTCGGGCCTTCAACCTGTTACATCAGAAAGTTCTTAGCGTTTTCCAGAATCTTGGTAAAACAAGTGGGGCAGCAAAAGTTCGATCAAACAACAGCAGAAAAGTCAGGAAAGTTAGTAAAGAAACACAAAGCGGTGATGCTTCCTCTTAACCAAGTGGGCATCTTAATTATAAATAACCGCTAAGCGTAGCATCTTTTCACCCGGAGCAACTGAGAAAATCACTATGCCAGCCACCTCTTTTTACGCTGAAGCTGAATTCGACGAACAACTGCGAGTCAATCCCTTGCAAGGTGATGTGTTGGATGAAGATGCTGAAGAAGCTGGAGACGAACTGCTCGACCAAGACCCAGCAGAGACAGAAGATGCAGACCCAGCAGCAAAATTGCAAAAAAATGCCAGCCGCCGCACTACAGATTTAGTACGGCTGTACCTCCAAGAAATAGGTCGGGTTCGTCTCTTGGGTAGAGACGAAGAAGTCTCGGAAGCTCAAAAAGTTCAGCGCTATATCAAATTGCTGGAATTACGCAACACCGTCGCCTCCCAGGAAGAAGGGCTAATTGGGCGCTTCGTGCATTTAATAGAAGTGCGCGATCGGTTAGCAGCACAGTTGGGACATAAACCATCCCTGGAACGCTGGGCATTAACCGCCGGCGTCGGTGACGTGCCAGAACTCAAGCGAATTATGTCCGAAGGCAAGCGCCAGTGGGCAGAGTTAGCAGAGATGACAGTCGAGGCGATCGAAAGAGTTCAAGCCGAAGGCGTCGAAGCGAAAGACCACATGATTAAGGCGAACCTGCGCCTGGTGGTTTCGGTGGCGAAAAAATATCAAAATCGCGGTTTAGAATTGCTCGACTTAATACAAGAAGGTACTCTCGGACTGGAGCGAGCTGTAGAAAAGTTTGACCCGACGCGGGGCTATCGATTTAGCACCTATGCCTACTGGTGGATTCGGCAGGGAATTACGCGGGCTATCGCCACTCAAAGCCGCACCATTCGCCTCCCCGTCCACATCACCGAAAAACTTAACAAAATCAAAAAAGCCCAGCGCAAAATTTCTCAAGAAAAAGGTCGGACAGCTACGATCGAAGATATCGCTGTCGAGTTGGACATGACGGCGCCCCAAGTCCGAGAAGTTTTGCTGCGAGTTCCCCGTTCTGTTTCTCTGGAAACTAAAGTGGGCAACGAAAAAGATACAGAGTTGGGCGACTTGCTCGAAACCGACAGCATCTCCCCAGAAGAAATGCTGATGCGAGAAGCTCTGCACCGCGACTTGCAGCAACTGCTGGCAGATTTGACCAGCCGCGAGCGAGATGTAATTCTGATGCGCTTTGGTTTGGGCGACGGACACCCCTATTCGCTGGCAGAAATCGGTCGCGCGCTCGACTTGTCCCGCGAGCGAGTCCGCCAAATTGAAGCTAAAGCTTTGCAAAAACTCCGCCAACCCAAGCGTCGCAACCGCGTGCGCGACTATCTGGAGTCTCTGACTTAGATTTGGCCGGTCAGTCAGCGCGATTAATCAGGGGGCAAGGCATTCGGCACTTGTGCAGAAGGCAGAAGGAATTCGGCAGAAGTAAAAATATTTACTTCTAAACAACTTCTCTGTCCTCTGCTGCAAGTCATCAAGCTTGTTAAAAGTCAAAAAAATATCAAAAACCAAATTTTTTCCTCAATCTTTTTTCAATAAGCTGCGATATTTGCAAAATATCTCGATCGTTGTGTATTATTGTCAATAGGCAGACTTTCTTGAGAGGGTCACTATGGCACTTTACACCGCGTCTTCATTCAAATCCGAACTCAATGACAAAGGCTGGCGGATGACTCCCCAAAGGGAAACCATCTTGCACGTTTTTCAGAACCTCCCCAAAGGCAATCACCTGAGTGCGGAGGATTTGTACACTTTGTTAAAAAATCGCGGAGAAAACATTAGTTTGTCCACCATTTACCGAACTTTAAAGTTAATGGCAAGGATGAGCCTCCTCCGCGAACTCGAACTAGCAGAAGGTCACAAACACTATGAAATAAACCAGCCTTACCCGCATCACCACCACCACCTAGTCTGCGTTCAGTGCAACAGAACGATCGAATTTAACAACGATTCGATTTTGAAAATTGGCATGAAGCAAGCTGAAAAGTCTGGGTTACACCTGCTAGACTGCCAGCTAACCATTCATACGGTGTGCCACGAAGCTTTGCGGATGGGATGGCCGTCTTTGGTTTCCAGCAATTGGTCTTGTCCGAGGTCTATCGCCCAGAACGGCAGCAGCGCCCCGGATTCAATCGAGTGACAGTACACTATTTTCGCATTTCAAGTACGGCTTGTTACAAGTTTTAACAAAAATCGGTAGCCCAAGTGCGATCACAGTTACGCAGAAACCGGGTTTCTTAAGAAAAATACATCATTTCAGGAGTGAGTCGGAAACGAGAAACCCGATTTCTTTGATGTAGCGTCCGCAAGCCTGGGGCTAAAAAGTTTGGCTCAACAAATCGTCGCTGCTGACCCCGTAACTGCGCTGAGCTCGATCGAGGGCGTCTCTCGTCGGAGTATCAAAAACTCCGCTGATCAAGCCTGTGTAAAAGCCGAGGTCTTGCAGCCGCCTTTGTAATTGCTGAATGCTCGATCGAGAGTTCAAACTGCTGCTAATTGGAACAGCAGGAACAGCAGGAACAGCAGGAACAGCTACCCGCCCAGCTAATCCGTTTTGGAGCGCAGCCAAAGTCGCCGGAGTGGCAATACCCGTCGCCGGTGACAAATTGCGTTCCTGCTGAAACGACAGCACCGCAAACTCGGTCTCGGCTCCAAATACTCCGTTCACCGGGCCGGGGTTTTTGCCCAGACTTCTGAGCGAAGACTGAAGTTGTCGGACAGCAGGCCCAGTATCGCCCCGTCGCAGACCACTGGCGATTTGCGGCACAGGCGCTGCTGCCTGCCTATTGCCTTGCCGCAAAGCAGCTCGAGTGCTGCGATCGACCCTTCCAGTCCCGAACAGCCCGCTATCTCTCTGAAAGCGGATCAAAGCTGCTTGAGTTGGTCGATCGAACCAACCGTGAATCTGGCTTTTGTAATAACCCAATTCTTGCAGCCGCCGCTGCACAAATTCTACTTGTCGGCCTCTGTCGCCCAACTCCAGAAAATCTCCGGAATTAGTCTGTTGGTCATTTTCCTCAGTCAATGAGGTAATTTGAGCTGCCCTCATCTGGGCATCGATAGCAGTCAAAGTAGCAGTGTCAGCGCAACCGTCAGAAACCAGATTATAATCTTGCTGAAAACGAGTCACAGCGTAGAGAGTGCGTTCGCGAAACTTGCCGTCAACGCCGCCTTCAAAATAGCCCAAAGCTTTTAATTGCCGCTGGATCAAGTCTACCGTCGCCCCTGTGTCCCCGAACCGCAGCCCTTTGCAACCGCCATTTCCCGAAATATTCCCTGGAAGCGTAACGGGGGGAACAGGCCGGGTGGAACCAAACAGCAAAGCTAAAGTTTGCCTATCGGCAACTCCCGTCACCCGCAATCGATTAATTCGCTGGAAGTATCTAACCGCATTTTGAGTAACTTCGCGAAAACTCCCTGTGGGACGCGCGCTGAAGTAGCCTAGCTGCTGCAACCTGCGCTGGAGAGCAGAAACACCTGCACCTGCGTCTCCAAAACGCAGATCCCGATAATTTGTATAAATAGTATTAAAAGGTCGATCGTCCCTGGCAAAACTGTTGAGTGCTATCACAGTAGCTCGATCGGGCCTACCAGTCAGCGACAGTTGATAGTCTCGCTGAAAGTTAGTCAGCGCTTGTTGAGTAACCGGACCGAGTTGACCTGTCGAAGATCTGGGAAAATAGCCGAGTTCCCGCAACCTGTCTTGAACAGAGCGCAAATTTGGATATCCCGGATCTATTTGAGCAAAAGCCGAACCGGCTGCACTCAAAACCGACAGCATCAAAGCCAGAGACAGCAAACGGACGTAAGTCTGACTCGATAGGTTTTGCCACTTGGGCTCATCAAAAATTTTCGACTCTGCGGGTGCTTCGCAAACAAGAGCAAGTTCGAGGTAAGCAAGAGATTCCATAATTTTTTAGTGTGAAATTGTGGGTGGGTTGTGTGAGCAAACTGCCAAAAATGATTTTTGGCACGCTTGGCTTGGATTCTATCAACGCTAAGTTCTACATGAAAAGCGCGAAGCACCCGTTTTTCTAAAAAATTTACCGTCAAAAATAATTACAGGTAACAACCAAGATAGCATCGCTGCTTCTAGAGGCGCGAGACTCAGCCAAAAAGTTGGCAGGCATAGTCTTAGCCTTTAAGGCCAAAAGAGAATAAGTTGTGGGGTAGTGCTGGCTAATATTTTATCTGGCTGCCGCTGAAATTACCACAAGACTTGCGAGCAGGCTGTCATCACCTTAATTTGTTGTCTGGTAAAGAGCCTGAAATTGCAGGTTTTTTGTTAAGAAACGCGGCTTCTTCATGTGGTGAGTGGGTCTAGGAAAGTACCGCTGATTAACCAAAAAACTAGCCACTAAAAATCCCCACTTTTGCTAGTTGCAAATAGGGCGGGGATTTTTTGATAAGTTGACTTTGTATTAAAAAATCGACGATCGCTTAAATTAAGCCGAACCGATCGCAAATTACAGCTACTCCCGCTGCAAAAACAGTAATTGCGATGGCTACCAGCGGGTTTTGCCCTCTGCTCACCGCAAAAGAGGTAACGACCCCAGCTCCCAAAGCTGCAGTAACAGCAGCAGTCGCCAAATCTCGATCGGGACGTTTGTCGTACATATTTTTTATGGTTGGTAGCTGTTAAGCTGAAAACTTACATCTTGTAATCCAAGCTACCACTCTTGCCTCTGCGCCAGGGACAACAGCCTGGGTTTTGCAACTAACCTTAAAATTTTGCTAATTTTCTTAACATACTCTCCTGAATAACATAAGTTAGGATTATGTATTTTCGAGTTTTTCTGTTGAGTTTTACCTGTTGAAACCTTTGTCTGCTGGGCTTTTATGTCAAATCCAGGATTTTCCAGGGGCGATCACACCCGCAGTGTCAGCGCATCAAACTGCTATCGCAAATATCGTAAATAAATTTAACTTGACTTTTTCTTATAAATATGGATCTCGATATTTGGAACCAGAGACAGGAAAAACCCCGGGGTTGGTAAACAACCTGCACACTACGATTGCTTCGCTGCCCTCACCATCAGAGGAGTATATTTTTTGTCTAAGTCCTATTCGCCCTCGACTCTTTCAGTATTGCCACCTTTGACCCAACCTTCGCGATTGCCATCCTCAATCCGAATTCGCTGCCACTCTTTGTCGGGCGACTCTTCCAAAACTACGACTTTTTCCTTGTAACCAACACCGCCAATGCGGTTCGAGTCTCGGCTACCAGTATCCCGGAGAATTAAGCCGATCGGCTGAGTCACCACAGCTCGGTAAGCTCCCGGTTCCAGGGGTTTGGGAGACGGGGCATCGCTAGATGTAGAAACAGGGCTAGCCTGGGCTGTTGACTTCGGCGCAGCGCCTGCAACCTGAACTGCTGTTTTGTCGTTGGGAAAAACAGGTTTTTCGGGGACAGTAGTTAGCTTAGCGGCGAAGTAAAGTGCAGCAGCCACGCTAGCACCTGCCATCAGGACGATCGCGAGCAGAAAACCCACTAAAAACTTGAAAACGCTATATACACTGTTCATAAAACCGCAAATGAAGGAAGAAGGAAGAAGGAAGAGGGAAGAGGGAAGAGGGAAGAAGGTTGACTGTTGACTGCTGAATGTTGAGTAAAATCTGGTAACTGCCAAGTGACAACTGGCTACTAACTACTGACTACTGACTTCAAAAGCTTACCCCTGAATCCGGCGGCTCAAACTGCCGTATCTAGAAGCAAGGCGAGCTTTCCCCGCAGCGGCCCAATCTTGGAGAAACTGGATTTGTTCTTGAGCCGTTCTGGCTAAAGGCACCATCTGACTAGCTGATTCTAAAATATCATCTGTGGTAAAGTCTCGATTTTGGCTAAACCCAATGTGCATTGCTTCAATCAAAGTTTGCTCGATTTCGGCCCCTGAAAAATCGGGAGTTTCGTAAGCCAAGCGCTCTAAATCGTAATTTTTGATGCTGTGCGATCGCAACCGCAACAAATGTACCTCAAAAATCGCCCGCCGTTCCTCCTGGCTGGGCAAACCCACAAAAAATATTTCGTCAAACCTGCCTTTTCTCAGCATTTCTGGCGGCAAAGACTGGATGTTGTTGGCTGTTGCTACCACAAACACCGGGGAAGTTTTTTCGGCCAACCAAGTAATAAAAGTCCCGAACACCCGGCTGGTTGTCCCGGAATCCCCTTTACCGTCTAATCCCGCAAAAGCTTTGTCAATCTCGTCAATCCACAGCACGCAGGGGGCCAAAGCTTCCGCTAGCTGAATCATTTGCCTGGTGCGGGATTCTGATTCCCCGACTAATCCGGCAAACAAGCGCCCGACATCCAAGCGCAGTAAAGGCAAATGCCAGTGGTGGGCAATCGCCTTTGCTGTTAAGGATTTTCCGGTTCCTTGAATTCCGACTAACAACAAACCTCTGGGATGCGGCAAACCATATTGGCGGGCTCGTTCGGTAAAAGCACCGCCGCGCCGCAGCAGCCATTCTTTGAGATTGTCCAAACCGCCGATATCGGAAATATTTTCGCGGGCTGGGTAAAAATCCAGAATTTGAGTTTGGCGAATTGTTTGGCGCTTTTCTTCTAAAATCAGTTCCGCGTCGTCGGGATGGAGTTCGCCTCTGGTGGCGATCGCCTTTGCCAAAACTCGGCGGATTCGTTCGATCGACAGCCCTTGACATGAGCGCACTGTTTCGTCCAGCAAACGCCCTTCAATAGCTTGTCCGGTAGCCCCTAATAGCCTTTCTACCTCAATTTTGATTTCCGTCGCCGCAGGCAGGGGAAACTCCAAAACAGTCATCACTTCGCTGAGGTCTTCAGGGATCGAAATTAGAGGAGATACGATGACAATATTTTTGGGCACTGATTTGAGGAGTCTCGCCAAATTCCGCAGCTTGCGGGAAATCGAGACATCTTCCAAAAACCGCTGAAAGTCCCGCAGAATAAAAATTGCCGGCGCGGAGGCGGGCAATTTTTCGAGAAATTCCAAAGCTTGCAGCGGGTTGCGCTTGCCAAAACCTGTATCGTTGGGATTGCCTTGGTAGCCATCAACAAAATCCCAGATGTATACGGCGCGAGAACCTTGTTTTTTGGCACTTTGGGCGATCGCCGCTTCTACGCGCTCTTCTTCCCGTGTGGGAATGTAAATTAGGGGGTAGCGCGATCGCAGCAGTAGTTCAAACTCGTCGCTAAAAATAGTCATTAGTTATTAGTCAACTGACTAAGGCAATTGCCGTTTAAGTGCTTCCAGAGACGCCCAGCGACTGTCGGAGACTGTTTCTGAGCTTTCTGTATTTGCATCATCAGTTAAAGAAATTCCCGGACATTCAGTATCGCATATCTGTTTGTGCGGCAGTTCCAAACACATTTGCTCGTACACCCAATCGCCCGGAGAGAAATAGCCACCTGGGGACAAATTTTCCACCAAATCTTCTAAAGGAACTTCTATTTCTGCTGAACTTGAATCTATTTGATTTGCTGTTTCTTCCAGCCAGATGAGTTCCGATGAGTTGAGTACCAAACGATGATTGTATTGCTTCAAGCATCTGTGGCAGGTGAGAGTAACTATTGTTTCTGCTTTTGCCTTCACCTCAAGATAATTCCCTTGGTGAGCCACTTGCAGTCGTCCTCGCACCGGAGTAAGAGTTTCTAAATCGGGGATAAATTCTTCAAAATCAATGACCTCTTTCCGCTCAGTTTTTGTGAGTAGATGAGGGATATAAATTGTCTCCATAATCTTTTACCTTCCTACTTCTTGAATTCCAAGGTCAAAAGGAATAGTTAATTTTTAACTTCTTCCTTCTTCCTTCTTCCTTCTTCCTTCTTCCTTCTTTAGCGTCAGCGCAGCCGCACTACCAAACGCCGATCGGGTTCTTGTCCTTGACTGTAAGTTTCTATATCCTCACATTCGCTCAAAAAGCTGTGGACTTGACGGCGTTCTGCCGAAGACAGCGATTTTATTTCAACTTCAACTCCCGTCGAGCGGGCTTGATCTGCTGCGTACTCTGCCATCGAGCGCAATTCCTCTTGGCGGCGGATGCGATAGCCATTTAGTTCAACTGTATAAGGAATTGACTCCTCTACTTCCTGACCTATATTCTGAACCGTGTTACAGAGGTACTGAATGGCATCTATTACATTACCGTTTGGCCCGACTAAGATTGCAACTTGTTCTCGAGTCAGATTGCTTTCATCTATTGTCATCCAATAGCAATCTTCTTGTTGTTCGCATACCACTTTTGAAGGAATTGCGGACAGTTGTAGCAATTCTTCTAACCATTGCTGTCCGCGCTGCATTTGAGAGTCTTTCATTGTTGTTAAAATCAAGCCTTTTTCTTGGCACGCTTTGGCTCAAAGGGAAGGGCATCTAATCCCTGATCTTTTTTTGTTTTCGCCTCTGCTTCGTCCACTATTTTTTGGAGGTTTTCGGGCAGCGGTTCTCGGGACAAAATGAACGACTGAACAGTTTGGAAGATGTTAGCAATCAGCATATACATCAACACGCCTGCGGGCAGCGGGAAGAACAAAAACATCCCTGAAAATATGACTGGCGTCAGTTTGTTAACTGTAGCCTGTTGGGGGTTGTCGTTTGGCCCTTGTGCTTGTCCTGAAAGGGTTTGGTTGATGTACAAACTGATGCCGAAGCCCAGGATCATTACCAAAATATCCCAGTGGAGTGTACCGTCTGAGTCGATCGCGCCAACGCGGCCTAGAGCTTCAATAAACAGGAATCCTTTGTTAGTAGCCAATCCGGGGATTGTGCCTTGAACTGTGGCTTCACCGGGCGCTAAAGCCGTGATGTTGCCCTGTTCATCTACCTTGACCACTTCTTCGCCTTTGATGACTTTCCAGCGTGGTTCAAAGTCGATTTCGCTCTTATTTTCTGCCGCTAGGGCTGTGAGAGGTTTGCCCTCTGGGGTTTGAAAATTAATCTTGGTTGTGTCGCCGATTCCCAGTTTGTCGCCGCCTGGAATTACGCCCACAACAGGAGCATGAAAAGTACCTGTGACGTAAATATTTTGTGGCGGTGTAGCAAAAGCTTGCGGTTGAACAGTTTCGATTTGTTCTTTGGGCAAAACTTGAACGTTGACGCTGTAATTTATGTCAGAAAACGGCGAACCCCTGAGCGTTGCAAACAGTGCAAACAGCACTGGCATTTGCAGCACCAACGGGAAGCATCCTGCTAGAGGATTACCAAATTCTTTGTATACTTTGCTCATTTCCTCCTGCTGTTTTGCAGGATTTTCTTTATAGAGTTTTTGAATTTGATCTACTCGCTCTTTCATCAATGGCTGCGCTACTTTCATGCGCCGCATATTGCGAAGAGAGCCTGCATTGAGAGGATAAAGAGCAAAGCGAATCACGAGCGTCAGAGCTACGATCGCTAAACCGTAGCTTGGCACGATCCCGTAGAAAAAATCTAGGATCGGGAGCATGAGGTTGTTGGAGAGAAACGAGATACCGAAATCCATTCGCTTTGAGTTAATTTAGGTGCTCTATGTTTGCTGTTGAGAACTATTTTTACCCGCTGAAGGCGAGCCGCCTCAATTTTTAGGGTTTTGTCTCTATCTTAGGACATTGCCCGTCGATCGACCGCCCGGTCTGCGGGTTTGTAGTAATGAGTTTGCCAATACTCGCACTCACTTTACCCTGATTTGAGGGCGAAGCGGTTCGGTTATTTAGCTTGGGCCGCGTTTGCTTTTTGAGCGGCTGCGGGCAGTTTTTCGTTAATGTAGTCATACATTGCTCGAAATTTCGGCATAGCTCTGAGTTCCAAGCGGCTGCCATTTTTCATGGTGAGCACCATGTCTCCGTAAGTCCCGAAACCGCGAGGTACTGTGACGATTTTGACTATATCTGAGTAGATAACGTCTGTGCGATCGCCCCCCATCCAACCGCTAGTTACGGACACTCGACGGCTCGTGATCCGATACCGCAGCCACAGAGCCCGGACAATTCCTCCTACTGCTAGGGGGATTCCGACGACTGTCAGCCCCAGGAGTAAATTGAGGATCAAGTCTCCCGGCGCGGGACCGCCTTCATAATATACTTCCTCTCGAATTCCCATCTAGTACCTCGGCTTCTACCAACAACTGCTCTAATTCTTGCAGAATTTCTGCATAATTGCACTCTTGTGCGATCGGACGCACGACAATTACTAAATCCCACCCGAATCTTAATCGGGGCAATAGCTGTCGCAAAGCTGCCCGAATCTGACGCTTAATCCGGTTGCGGACTACAGCGCGTTTGCTGACTTTCAGGCTGATGGAAATGCCTGTGCGAGTTGGCTGCAAGGATTTTTCGGCTGTCGGTTTCGCAAATTCGGCGCTTTTTGGTTTACGCAGAGCTCTTAAGCTGAAATGGGCCGAGTTACGGCGCATTCCCTTGCGGTATACGGCGCTGAAGTCTTTTCGGTGCTTAAGTCGGTTTGTCTCGGGCAACATGGCGTAGGGCGATGGTTGAGGCCTCTCAACCTTGATGCAGTCCTAGACTGCGAGGCGGTGGCGACCTTTGCTGCGGCGAGCTTTGATTACCAATCGACCAGTTGCGGTACGCATTCTGGCACGAAAACCGGATGTTCTTTTTCTTTTGCGACTGGTTCCGTGCAGGGTTTGCTGTGTCATTTTGATTTCTCCCGGCTTGTTACTTTACTTTTGATTAATATTCACAATCTTCTAGTATACCATAGAGTTGTTTTGTTGGCAATAAAATTTTTCCGATTTGAATCGATCGTCACTAATCACAAAGCAATAACCCGTTTTCGAGCTGGTGAACAAGATTTCGGTTTCGTTTTCACTACCAGATACCTAACTTTTTAAAATGATATTGTAAGGGCGCTCGCCCTTAACCGAAACAAATCCAATCCCAGACTGCTCAAACTTCTCAAACTGCTCCAAGAAGTTGGGGATTTCTCCTGCTAGTCGTCCTTAACAGAAACAAATCAAATGCCGGACTTCTAAATTCCTCCGTGTCTCCGTGTCAACATCCGTGTCGTGCCTGGGAGCATCTCATATTTGTAAAAACACTTCTTCTGGCTCCTTCCTTCTTCCTCTTTCCTCCTGGCTCCTGGCTCCTAACTCCCATTTCTAGCTTGGGTGCTTTCATTGAGATGCTCCCTCGTGCCTTCCCTCATTTCAATTCAACATTTACCGTAGCAGACATCCCCGGTGCAATCCGCGATTCATAGCCTTTAATGCTTTCGGCATCAAACACAACTTTTACCGGAATCCGCTGCCCAACTTTGGTGAAGTTTCCCGTAGGATTATCGGGAGGCAATAAGGAGAATTGAGCGCCAGAAGCAGGGGATAAACTATCGAAACTGCCCTCAATTTTACGAACACCAAAAGCATCTACTTTTATTTATACTTTTTGACCTAGTTTCATGTTTGCCAGTTGCGTTTCTTTGAAGTTAGCAATTATCCACAAATCATTACTGACGATCGCCATTAACGGAGTTTCCGGCTGCACCCGCTGCCAGACTTCAACGGATTTGGGGGCGATTTGTCCGGCGGGTGCGGTGCTATTGGTGTAGAAAAGTTGCACTGTTTTTTTTAAGAGTGCGTAGTATGTTGGGGTTATTTGTAATGTAGTGGAGGTAGAGGCTGCTGTGCTTTACCAAAAAGATTGATTTGTCGGTTTAGGAAAGATTGACGATCGCCCGATCAGTGGGCAAAAGAGTTCTCGATCAGCCTTGTGAAATCCCCTCGACAGCTAGATATCGGATTTCAGCTACCAGCGGGGGCAATACGTCTTGCAGTTGTGTACCGGAGTTTGTCAGCCAAATGCGACGATCGCGAGTGTCTGTCTCCCGGAATAGGCCTGTTTGTTGCATGGGATCGATCGCGCCTGTCAGCGTCCCGCCTACTTATTGCAGTTTGTCGCCAATGCTGGAAGTCGGCAAACCGTCTTCTGGCCACAAGCAGCACAGTACCAGCCAGTGAAAAGCGGTCAGCCCAAAGGGTGCCAGTAGGTTTTTTGGCGATCGACTGCTACGCTAAAACCGGGAATCCGCCCTCTGCCGGATATGTTAACAATTCTTATTGTTCTTACACTAGAAAGAGTAAATCTAGTTTGCGATCAGAATTTATGTTGCTTCCAGCCGACCAACGCACCAAGTTAGACGACACCGACGACAATTTGTTCTATTCCGCTCCCCGGTTTGTGACTCACGTAGACGATGGATTCATTGAGCAACTCACCGGGTTATATCGGGAACGGCTGAAACCGAATACTCGGATTTTTGATATGATGAGCAGTTGGGTTTCTCACTTGCCCGACGAGATGCAATTTGCCCATGTCGAAGGGCACGGCATGAATGAAGAGGAGTTGGCAAAAAATCGCAGGCTGAATCATTATTTCGTGCAAAATTTGAACGCAAATCCCAAATTGCCACTCCCGGATGCAGAATTTGACGCGGTTGTCAACTGCGTTTCGGTACAGTATTTGCAGCACCCCGATGCGGTTTTTGCCGAGATTCACCGGATTTTGAAGCCGGGGGGCATAGCAATTATGAGTTTTTCCAACCGGATGTTTTATCAAAAGGCGATCGCGGCTTGGCGGGAAGGTTCCGAGGGCGATCGGGTAGAATTAGTCAAGGGTTACTTTGATTCTGTCAAAGGAGCGAATATACCCGGATTTAGCAAGCCGGAAGTAATTGTTCGTAAGCCTAACTTGCCGAGTTTTATGCAAATGCTGCGAATAGCAAGTGGCGATCCGTTTTATGCGGTAGTTGCCCATCGCCAAAGTTAGTAATAGGAGGTTGAGGTTTCGCTGTCGATAGACCCCAACCCAACTGTGAATAGGGCAAGCATCTTGCCTGCCCTACAAAACGTAAACTATCTTGACATTTTGTGGTTGCCGCCAGGGGGTCGCGTCACTCTTATATATATTCAACCTCATAAAAGCGATGCAATTTTTAGAACGATTAAAGCCGATGCAACGCGACAAGAATGTCAGAGTTTTTTTAATGTATTTTCTTTTGCTGGTTCTGCTGACGAAAGCCGATATCCAATCTGTTGCTGATGCTTCTAGAATAGCCACTATTAAATCTTTGGTGGAATATCAAACTTTTACGCTGGATAACTCTCAATTGGGAGACTCCAAATTATTTACCATCGACAAGTATTTTTACAACAACCACTTCTATTCGGATAAACCGCCGCTGCCAGCACTTATGGGAGCGGCAGTTTATTTTTTATTAAGAAACCTCTGCGGTATTGATTTGTCGAATAATTTGGGATTAACTTATTATGTCGTGACCTTGACAACTGTAGGAATCCTATCTTGTATAGGTTTAGTTTATTTTCACAAAATTTTGATAGAAATATTGGACATAGAGGAAGGGTGGGCGAATTTAACAACATTTTTGGCTGCAACGGGAACTTTGATTTTGCCTTATTCACTGACTTTTAACAATCATAGCCTCGCTGCCGTATGTCTGATAGTCAGTTTATATTACTTATTAAAATTTGAAATTAACGACATCCGAAATGTTATCCTTTGCGGTATTTTGGTATCAATGGCGGGGAATATTGACATCACGTGCTTTTTATTTATTCCTTTTTATCTAGTTTTTTTTACAACCAAATCAATCAAGGCTGCTTCTGTATTTCTCCTATCATGTATTCCTTTATTAGTAACTTATTTGGGCTTAAATATATATCTTTCTGGCAGTATTGTTCCGCCCGCAATGAATGCCGCGCTGTGGGAGTACCCGGGATCTCTTTTTAGCAAGGAAAATCTGTCAGGATTGGCGACACAGAAGAGCTTTTTAGGGACGCTGAAATATGCCTTTACCTTGTTTTTAGGCAATCGAGGATTGTTCTCGCATACTCCTCTTTTGGGATTCTCAGTTATTGGTGTTATGGCAGTTTTGAGACAAGGAAGATTGCCGTATAAAACTCCCTACCTGTACGGTATTCTGGCGTCTGTAGCTTTCATGCTAATCTATACCTTCCGCACAGTTGGATATGGCGGCTATTCCTACGGCGTCAGGTGGTTTGTCGCTCCTATGTTTATATTGTGCTTGCCCTTAAGTCACCTTATAAACCAAGTTAGAAGCTCGCGGTTGCTGAAAAAGTTTTTTGTAGTTATTGCCTGTATGTCAATCGCAATTTCTCTTGTGGGGACTTACAATCCCTATCCCAACGATTCTACCGGGAAAGTACGCCTTTGGGACGGTTATGTTTCGGGATATACGTTTCTGATTAATGCCAATAACATCGCCAATCACTCCTCAGTTATGTATAAATTAAGCTTAACCGTCAGCGGTGTCGCCATATATTTTATGTTGCACCAGTTATTGAAAAAATTAAAGCAGACTCCCAACATCCCTCGCGAGAATGCAGTGTAATGAAGTAAGGCAATCTATCTAATTATGAAAGCATATCAGCAAATAGTAATCGACGAATGCGGCGAACCTTTAGTCCCTATTCCACCAGAACATTTTGCCTTTGAAATTCCGCACCCTTATCAAAAGTTGGGTGCTCCCTATCACAACAGCAAAGCAGATTCACCTTACTATTTGCGACAAGGAGTGGTAGATAGTTTAATCGCCGCTCAAACTGAGCTACAGCAAAATTATCAAAATTGGAAAATTCTGATATTTGACGCTTATCGACCCGTGGAGGTCCAGCAATTTATGGTGGATTATACTTTCAATCAAATTGCCCTAGCTCAAGGCTGCGAATTTCCGGTTTCCGAAGACAAACGCCAAGTGATTATAGAACACGTATATCAATTTTGGGCAGTACCGAGCCTCGATCGCGCGACGCCTCCTCCTCACAGTACAGGTGCTGCTTTAGATATAACTTTAGTCGAGGAAAATAATCGGCGAATTGATATGGGTTCTCCGATTGATGAAATATCAGAACGTTCTTATCCCGATTATTTTGCTAACAGCAATCACCCACAAGAACAGCAACATCACCGTCACAGGCAAATCTTAAAAAATGCGATGATAAATGCGGGTTTTCAGCAGCATCCTAACGAATGGTGGCATTTTTCTCTGGGGGATCAGATGTGGGCTTGGTTGACAAATCAAAACAATAGTGGTGGTCAATTGATGGCGCGATATGGCCGCTATTAAAAGGGTACGCCATTAAATCGCGACTGGCGCACTCACAACCTTAAGTAAGGGTTTTTTTGACAAAAAACCTCAGCTTTTAACTGCTTCCTGTGGCAATAAACCTGGTTTCTGACACTCTATGCGTCCTGCAGTATAAAAGTATGAGCAAAATAAATTAATTGTGTCAGGATACACGGTAACTATTGCCAGCGGGGTAGCGGTGGTTTAAAATCAACGAGAGCGAACAAGTGCAGGCAAATCGAGCCAGCACCGCAAACCCTAAAGGATAACTCAGAGTTCACCCAATGAAAGCACTCATCCTCTCTGGCGGCAAAGGAACACGCTTGCGTCCCCTCACCTATACGGGTGCTAAGCAGTTGGTTCCTGTAGCAAATAAGCCGATACTGTGGTACGGAATTGAAGGAATTGTGGCGGCTGGGATTACGGATATTGGGATTATTATTAGTCCTGAAACCGGAGAAGAGGTGAAGACGAAAACAGGAGATGGATCTCGCTTCGGGGCAAAAATTACTTATATTTTGCAAGAAAAGCCGGCGGGACTCGCTCATGCGGTAAAAGTGGCCAGACCATTTTTGGGCGATTCTCCGTTTATTATGTATTTAGGAGATAACTTAATTGAAAATCAGCTAGATCCCTTTTTAGAGATTTTTAACAAGCAAAAACTAGACGCTCTGATTTTGCTGCGTCCAGTTCCCAATCCCTCTGCTTTCGGTGTGGCAAAAGTTGATGAGAAAGGAAGAGTTTTGGAGTTAGTAGAAAAACCACAAGTCCCCCCATCGAATTTAGCACTGGTGGGGATTTACTTTTTTGCTCCTACTATTCACGAGGCGATAGATCAAATTCAACCCTCGGCCCGTGGCGAACTGGAAATTACAGACGCTATTCAACAGCTTATGAATCAGGAAAAACAGGTAGAAGCCTGCAATTTAGAGGGTTGGTGGCTGGATACGGGGAAAAAAGACGATTTGCTGAGTGCAAACCAAATCATTTTAGATAGCCGTATCGTAGCTTCAACTGAATTAAAAGTAGACCCCAAAAGTCAAATTATCGGGCGAGTGCAAATAGGGGAAGGAACGGAGGTAATTAATTCTACAGTTCGCGGGCCAGTGGTCATTGGGGAAAATTGCCGCATTGAAAATTGTTTTATCGGGCCTTACAGCAGTATTGCCGATCGCGTGACGATGATTGATGCTGATATCGAACACAGTGTAATATTGCAAGGGGCGAAAATAGTTGGCATTCACCAACGAATTGTTGACAGCGTGATCGGGCAGCGAGCTCAACTAACCAATGCGCCGGCTCGTCCAAAAGCTCTGCGGTTTCTGATTGGTGATGACAGTCAAATTGAGTTAGCTTAAATTGAGATATTGCCAATATCGGAAGCAATAATCCTGATTTAACAAGAGATGAATTTTCTTGTGGGGTGGGCATCCTGCCCGCCCTTGAAGAGGCAAGCTCCCTGTTCACCATTACTTACAATTATTCACACAGCAAAGATGCCTGTTCACAATTACTTACAATGATTGAAGCAGCAAAGATGCCTGTTCCATAATAAGTGATAGTAAGTTATCTAAAGGAGAGGAAAGTTTGCAGTACGAAGAAATACCAACTCAACAGATAATACATAAATTGCGACAAACTTTGGAGCCGCGAATTGGTATTGCTGAGCCGCCCCTGTTGGGAACAGAAAATAGTGCGATCGCCCAAAATGAAGATGACGAAGACATCGCCCTTTTAAAGGCGGGTTTCGACATTTATAACATCCCCATTACCTCTTACCAAAGGCGCCTGGGTTCCGCAGTCATTGCCGTTAGGAAAATAGTCCGAAAATTGCTCAGACCCGTACTCGAACGTCAAGTTATTTACAATTTTGCTAATACCCGCGTAGTTCAAACACTGAGCATTCAATTGCAAAAATTGCAAGAAAATCAACAAACTCTAGAGAAAAAAATTCAATTGGAATTCAGCAGCGGATTTCCCGAAGTTACAGCACAGCTTGAGACTCAACAAAATGCGATCGCAGCTTTTCAGTCTGAAATAGAGCATATTAAAGCAGTGCAGCAGCAACATACTGCTATTTTAGAGAAGATTACCGCTGAATTGCTCGATCGACAAAAATAAAGCATCAAAGATGACCACACTGCCCATATGTTCGTTAATTATAGTCAACTATAACGGTCTGCGCCACACGAAAGATTGCTTAAAATCTCTACAAAAACTTGCGTATCCCGAATCGCAACTCGATTTAATTGTAATTGATAATTGTTCTCAAGACGATTCCGTTACTTCCCTGCGCGAACTATTTCCAAAAGTTCGGATTTTGGTTAACTCCGCCAACAACTTTGCTAAAGCCCTCAATCTCGGCATCAGCGAAGCAAAAGGGCAATATATCGGCTTTCTAAATAACGATGCTACCCTTGACAGTCGCTGGTTAGAGATTCTTGTAAAACGGCTAGAAACTAATAAAGAAGTAGGTGCGACTAGCGGCAAATTGCTGTTTAAAGACGGGCGGATTAACAGCGCTGGCATTCAGCAATTACCTAATTTTTATTGGCAAGATGTCGGCTTTGGCGAAAAAGATGCGGGACAGTACGATACAGAAGAGGAAGTCGAAGGGCTTTGTTGGGCGGCGGTGCTTTTCCGCAGGAAATGTCTCGAAGATGTGGGGGCGATAGATGAAGATTTTGTGATGTATTTTGAAGATGTAGAGTTTGCCAAACGCTGTCATAAACGCGGTTGGAAAATGCTTTATACTCCCGCAGCAATCGCGCATCACGAGTATCGGGGTTCGAGTAAAGGAAGCAAACTCACCGAGTATTTCTGCAACCGAAATCGGTTTTTGTATTTGGCGAAACACGAACCTTTACAATTAGTCAAAGCAATTCACACTTCGGATTTTTTTACTAATAAGCAGTACGATTTGCTGTTCGATAGTTTATTTGTAGCGATTAAAAAACTTCTAGATTATCAGAAACCAGAAATCATTGAAACTGTATTGCCACAGTTGTCGGAAAAGTTGGCGGTAATTTACAGTCGGATTAAGATCGATCGCATTTTATCTCGGTTACAGGTCGTTCGGGGCGACCGCAAAATGTCGATCGCCATTTACGATCACGGACTGCATTTTATTGGTGGCGGTCAAAAATACGTCGCTACCATCGCCTCGCTGCTACAAAATGAATTTGACATTACTTTTATCGCCAACAAACCAGTTGCTGTTTCCGACTTAGAATCGTGGTACGGACTCAACCTTTCAGGATGCAAAATTAAAATTCTTCCCTTGGCGTTTTACGAGAAACGCGGAATGCAGTGCATCGATTCCAGCATCATCGTGGAAGATATGGAAAATCCCTTTGATGAAATTGCCAGAGAAAGCAAAAACTACGATATTTTTATCAACGCAAACCAACTTGAAAAAGTCAAGCCCCTGTCGCCGATCTCAATATTTTTCTGCCACTTTCCCAATACCTTCCGCAACCGTCATTTTGCTGTCGATGACTACACTTTCATTATTGCCAACAGTCAATTTACTGTTAAGTGGTTGGAGAAACGCTGGAACCTACAGCCAACTTTTATGCTTTATCCGCCCGTGGAAATAGCAACAGTTAAAGTGCCGAAAGAAAAAATAATTTTGGCTGTGGGACAGTTTGAAGCTGGGGGAACAAAAAAGCAAATTGAACTAATTAAAGCTTTCCGCAGTTTGCTAGGAGATTATCCCGAAGAATTTCAAGGATGGCGGCTCATTTTAGCCGGAAGTAGCATTCCGAAAAATCCTTATTTAAAGACGGTTCAGAATTTATTGAAGCAAGATTCAAGGGCGATCGAGTTAAAAGTCAATGCTGACTTTGATGAGGTAAAATCACTTTATGCTAAAGCGAGCATATTTTGGCACGGCTGCGGTTTGGGTGAAGTCAATCCTCAAAGATTTGAGCATTTCGGGATGGCGACTGTGGAAGCAATGCAAAACAGTTGTGCTCCGATTGTTTTCAACGGCGGCGGCCAACCGGAAATTGTCGAACATGGGCGATCGGGCTTTTTGTTCAATACCGTTGAGGAACTGTGCCAGCATTCACATCAACTAATTGTTAATCCCGATTTGCTAGCAGAATTTCAAGCTGGTGCACAGCAGCGCAGTCAGAACTTTAGACGGGCACGTTTCGATAAAAAAGTCAATAGTTTTTTTGAGATTCTTCACCAAGAGTATGCTACAATTCGGCTGCCCAATCCTGCCGATATAGCTCAAATGCTCGATCGAACTTAAAGGCTAATTAAATAGTCCACCAGGGCTTAAAACCCCTAGCCAAAAGCTAAAGTCCTCTTGCATAGGACTAATATCAAAGTCGATTTTATTACCGTTTTCTTCAGTCCGCGCAGGCGGACTTTGTATGTGTAGTTGCGACTGCCAGTCGCCGGATATCTAAAATCATGTCTAATTCACTGTTAATCAATTTGTCCTTCTTAACACCCGAACCAACCGGAATCGGGACTTACGCCGCTAATCTTTTCCCGCAACTGCAACAGCTAGAACCAACATTACTCGCTTCCCAGCAAATTGAAAATTATACTTGCTATCACATCCCCGAAACTCTGACACCGAATCGCGGCCCGAAAGGACAAATTAACAGGCTGCTGTGGACTCAGTTTGAGTTACCAACAATTTACCAAAAATTGCAGTCCACCCTGATGTTTTCCCCAATTCCCGAAGCACCTTTGTATTCCGGCTGCCGCTACATCGTCACAGTTCACGATTTAATTCCTTTGCGATTTCCTCGACGGTTTTCTCGTTTAACAGCTTATTTCCGCTACTACATACCGCAGGTTTTGCGGCAAGCAGAACACATTATTTGCGATTCTCAAGCAACGGCAATCGATGTTGCTAAATTTTTCCAGATTCCGGGTCATAAAATGACCGCAATTCCCCTAGCTTGCGATAATATTAATTTTAGATATCTCGACTTGCCCACCAAAAATTATTTTCTTTATACGGGCAGACACGATCCTTACAAAAACTTAGAAAGATTAATTGCTGCATTTGCGAGTTTGCCCGATCGCGCAAATTACGAATTGTGGCTAGCAGGGCCTCCCAATGCCTACACGCCACAGTTGACAGCACAAGTTGAAGAATTAGGTTTACAATCTTTGGTAAAATTTCTCGGTTACGTTCCCTATTCTCAATTGCCCATACTGATGAATCAGGCGATCGCCCTAGTTTTCCCTACACTTTGGGAAGGATTCGGCTTACCAATTTTAGAAGCAATGGCTTGCGGCACACCCGTCATCACATCCAACTTGTCATCGATGCCAGAAGTAGCCGGAGATGCCGGATTATTAGTCAATCCTTACAGCGTCGGAGAAATAGCCGAAGCCATGCAAACAGTAGCCACAGATTCAAAAGTGCGATCGAATTTAAAAACTGCTAGTTTAGCCAGATCATCTCAATTTAGCTGGGACAAAACCGGCACAGCAACCGCCAACATCTTACAACAATATCTTTAAATCTTCCCTCTCTTCCTGTCTCCTCTCTGCGTCCTCTGCGCCCTCTGCGGTTAAATAAAATCCCACCAAAAAACCGCAATCTATATATTATCCCATGCCCCATCCCCAATCTAACTTACTAATCAACCTCTCCTTCCTAATTTCCAAACCAACCGGCTTAGCCATCTACGCCAAAAACCTATTTCCCCACCTAAAATTCCTCAATCC
This sequence comes from Microcoleus vaginatus PCC 9802, assembly GCA_022701275.1. Lineage (NCBI taxonomy): Bacteria > Bacillati > Cyanobacteriota > Cyanophyceae > Oscillatoriales > Microcoleaceae > Microcoleus > Microcoleus vaginatus. Next base: position 5,280,258 of record CP031740.1, on the reverse strand, counting down.
AACATTACTAACAGCAGAAAACTTTTCCAATAGCAACTGCTACCAAATCCCCGCCAATCTAACACCAGAACAAGGAACTAAAGGACACATCAACCGATTGTTGTGGACACAAACCCAACTACCAAAAATTTATAAACAGCTAAAATCTAACCTGTTATTTTCCCCAATTCCCGAAGCTCCTTTATTTGCAGGTTGCCGCTATATCATTACAGTACATGACTTAATAGCGCTGCGATTTCCCCGTCGCTTTGATCCTCTGACACCTTACCACCGCTACTACATCCCCCAAGTGCTGCGACAGGCTCAACACGTCATTTGCGACTCTGAATCAACTGCCAAAGATATCGCTAATTTTTGCAAGATTCCTACTAATTTAATTACGCCAATTTTTCCCGGATACGATACCAATTTATTCCGTTTTTTAGACTTGCCAACAAGCAATTATTTTCTTTATATCGGCCGCCACAATCCGTATAAAAACGTGCAGCGAGTTGTAGCAGCCTTTGCTGCTTGGCGTGATAATTCCGAATACGAATTGTGGATAGCAGGTTCGGAAGACAAACGCTATACGCCGCTGCTGAAGGCGCAGGTTCAAGAATTGGGATTGTTCGATCGAGTAAAATTCTTAGATTACATTCCCGCGACTGACTTGCCCAAAGTCATCAACCAAGCGATCGCGCTGGTTTTCCCCAGTCTTTGGGAAGGATTCGGCCTCCCCGTGCTTGAAGCAATGGGCTGCGGCACTCCTGTCATCACCTCTAACCTGTCTTCAATGCCGGAAGTGGCGGGGGGTGCAGCCTTATTAGTCAACCCCTACAGCGTCGAGGAAATTGCCTCTGCTATGCACCAGCTTGCAGTCGATGCCAAAGTTCGATCGCACTTGCGGGAGCTCGGTTTAGCCAGAGCAAAACAATTTAGCTGGGAAAAAACAGGGCTGCAAACTGCTGCTATTCTCGATCGATATCTTTAACGAAGGAAGAAGGAAGAGGGAAGAGGGAAGAAGGAAGAGGGAAGAAGGAAGAAGGAAGAGGGAAGAGGGAAGAAGGAAGAGGGAAGAAGGAAGAGGGAAGAAGGAAGAAGGAAGAAGGAAGAGGGAAGAAGGAAGAGGGAAGAAGGAAGAAGTCAGTAGGTAGATTAATGCCCCATGCCCCATGCCCAATTCCCAATTCCCCCTCCCTCTGACAGCCTGAGTGAGGGACTGTAGCCCCTTTTACTTATTGATACCCAACTGATCGCCGCGCTTGTACTGCTGATAAGCAGCAAAAAACAGCCCCGCCAGAGTAACAAAGATTAGACCCAGAACAATACCTGAAAGTAGCGGTTCTACCATGAGAGCTCCTTAACGTTAAGATTTAACAACCTATTTTTAATATTACCAGCACTTATACAGATGAATTTTCCCAAAAGCAGCCTTCCGTGGGTCTCAGAGCTTGCTCTCCCCGCTGCGAACGATTAAGCTATGTTATGAGAAATAAATTTTCTTGTAGATACTATTTTTAATTGAACTCCTTTGAATAACCAACTTGCCAGGAATGAAATTAAAAACCCGATCGAGCGACTTGCCATATTTGCGCTAGCGGTGTTGGTTGCCATCATGTTGGCGAGTATGACAATTCGTCAGTTTCAAGTCGCCGATCCTTACGTCAAAAGCGTACTATCCCTGACGGGCAACCCGTTTCAGGGTTCCGCCATCTTTCAAATGAACTGTGCGGGGTGTCACACCTCCGTTTCAGACACTCAAGTCGGGCCCAACTTGCACGGAGTGTCCGAGCGCAAATCCGAATTCGATCTGATCCGGCAAGTCACCAGCGGGCAAACCCCACCAATGCCGCAGTTTCAACCGAGTCCCCAAGAAATGGCCGACTTGCTGAAGTATCTCGAACAAATTTGACCAAAGAAGGGGAACGGAATTCGTTCCCCTTCTTTAGCAGAGCCTCTAAACATCGGTTTAGAGGCTCTGCTTTCGGGTAGTCCCTCTCTGTTGGGACGACAGGCAAGTGTAGGATCGGTTGCAACTGCCGAGTTTGCTCTGCTGACTAAACCAGCAAGCTAAAACTCTGAGCCGATAACTGGCTCGGCTGCACGCCCGTCACTATAGCCAAAATCTGGTCGCTGTTAGCAAGCCCGATCGCCGTCGAGCCATTAGTTTCGGTCAATAACAGTTGATTGAAGTCCAAGCCTCCCACCAACTCGATCGAATCAACTCCTGCGGTGAAGTTGATAATGGTGTCAATTCCTCCGCTCGCTGACAAGACAAAGCCATTGCTGCCAATGCCGCCGACGAGGGTATCGCTGCCAAGGCCGCCAAAGAGCAAGTTATCGCTGGTGCCACCAAAGAGCAAATCATCACCGCTGCCGCCAATTAAGGTATTGTTACCGTCATCGCCACAGAGAGTGTCATTGCCTTGATCGCCAATTAGCACGTCATCGCCAGCGCCTCCCAAAATTACGTCATCGGCTTTGCCGCCGTACAATACGTCATTGCCTTCGTCACCAGAGAGAGAGTCGTTGCCACGATTGCCATAAATCGTATCGTTACCGCGATCGCCAAAAATCAGGTCAAACCCTTTGCCACCGAAGAGAGTATCGCTATCGATGCCTCCGTAGACAGTATCGTTGGCCATATTGCCATTGATGTAGTCGCCGCCCCCTCGACCAAAGATCAAATCGTTGCCGCTCAACCCCAAGATAGAGTCATTGCCGACACTACCCACGATCGTATCGTCGCCGTTAGGGCCGTTGATGACATTACCCGCTGAAGGAGTGCCGGGCTCATTGGGAGTAGCGATCCTGGGGAAGTTCTCAGGGCAAACCAAATCTGTCGGTACAGGTGCAGGTGTCGGCGTCGGTACAGGTGCAGGTGTCGGCGTCGGTACAGGCGCAGGAGTCGGCGTCGGTACAGGCGCCGGAGTCGGTACAGGTGCAGGCGCCGGAGTCGGTACAGGTGCAGGCGCCGGAGTCGGTACAGGTGCAGGAGTCGGTGTGGGTGCAGGCGATGTCGGCGGTGTGGGTGCAGGTGTCGGCGTCGGTGTCGGTGTCGGTGTCGGCGTCGGGAAGTTCCCGAAGTTGATGCCGCTGACAATAGCACCCGAAGTTAGGGTGATATCCGCGGGTTCGGGTGTGCTTTGGGTGAACCCAGTTTGGTTGACTTCCCGGACGCGGTAGGTTCCCGGCGTTAGGTTCGCGAACAGGTAGTTGCCGCTGTTGTCTGTGGTAGTAGTAACAGGAGCAGGAGCAGTTCCAGCTACGACATTGGTTAACTGAATTTGGAAATTGGGTAAACCCGCTTCTCCAGCATCCTGAGTGCCATTGTTGTTGGTGTCTTGGAACTTCAGACCTCGGATCGCGCCGGGTTGGGGCAGGAAGTTGCCGAAGTCAATGCCCGTGATGTTATCTGAGGGATTAACCGTAACGGGGGCGGGGTTGGGGGTCGTCTGCGTCCAGCCGTTTTGCTGGACTTCCCTTACCTGGTAAGTACCTGCGGGTATATCTCGGAGAGTGTAGTTGCCCGCTGCATCGGTGATGGTAGTCGGTTCGCCCTGCTGAAACAATCCATCCGGATTGATACTGTCGAGGAATATTTGCCAGTTACCTAGCCCCAATTCTCCGGCATCCTTAACGCCGTTGCTGTTGAGGTCATTGAATTTTTGACCGCTGATAGTGCTCGACTGGAAGTTGCCGAAGTTGATATTAGCGATGTCTTGACCGCTGGTGACAGTGATGTCGTCCGGGTCGGGGGTAGTTTGCGTCCAAGTAGGTTGCAACACTTCCCGCACCTTGTAGGTTCCTGCTGACACATCGAGGAATTGGTAGTTGCCGGCGGCATCGGTAAGGGTGTTGGGTTCCCCGGTGTCGAGAGTGCCGTTATCGTTGGTATCGAGGAAGAATTGCCAGTTGGCCAGCCCTAGTTCCCCGGTATCTTGTACCCGGTTGTTGTTGAGGTCATTGAACTTCAGACCGCTGATGCTATTGGGCCTGAAGTTGCCGAAGTTGTTGTTTTGAGAATCGGTACCGCTAGTGACGCCGATCGTAAACGCGCCGGAAAGAGTAGGCGTGGCTGCGTTGACGGGGGGCAGAGTTTGCGTCCAGCCTGTTTGTGGCACTTCCCGCACTGTATAAGTGCCGGCTGGCAGGTTGGTGAACTGGTAGTTACCGGCGACATCGGTGACGGCGGCGTTGGTGCCTGTTTCGGCTGCTACTTGGTCTTGGACGCCGTTGTTGTTGGCATCCAGGTAGATTGTCCAGCCTCCTAGGGGTTGTTCTGCTGGCAAATCTTGGGTGCCATTTTTGTTGAGGTCATTAAATTTGATCCCGCTGATTTTGCCCAACTGGAGGTTGCCGAAGTCTTGAGCCGTAATGTTTGTGCCGCTGACCGGGTTAATTGTATAAAAAGCCGGGCCGGCGGTTTGTGAGAAACCAGTTGGCACATCTTCTCTCACAAAGTGCCTACCGGAGCCGACGTTGGCAAAGCTATACGTCCCAGCAGCCGCTGGCGCTGTCCCGGTAACTTGAGAGGCGATTTCCGCGTCGCCTGTATCTAAAGTGCTGTTATTGTTAGTATCTTTGAACAAGCGAACGGTGGTGCCGTTGAGCGGCGTGTCATCAGCAGAGAAGCCGTTGCCTGTGAGGTCGGTGAATTTGGTGCCGCTGACGGTGATGTTTTGGAAAACGCCGAAGTTTTGGGCGGTGACGGGAGTACCGCTTTGGGCGCTAACGAGAATTGCGGCAGCGGGGAAAGAGATGCTGGAGTTGGCTGGGGCCGTGGCTTGTATCAGGTAATTGCCAGGGCCGATATCCGCGAATGTGTAATCTCCGGCTCCTGCAGTGGTTTGTGCAGTGCCGACAACAGTATCTGTGCCGACTTCTAGCGTACCGTTGGCGTTGGTGTCTTTGTAGAGGTTGACCGTGACGCCGTTTAATACGGTGTCGTCGGGCGTGAAGCCGTTGCCCGCGAGATCGGTGTAGGTTTTGCCTGCGATCGATGTTTTCTGGAAATTACCGAAGTTGGCACCCGTGACATTAACAATACCCGTATTTGCCGGAGTCGGGCCGAGGGTCTGCACCCAAGCAGTCGCAGGCGTTCCAGCGGGGGGCGCTTCTGTAATCGGAGTATCGGTTTTTACGTCGCGGAGGATGTAAGTGCCGTCGGCTGCGGTAGTAGTGCTCTTCGTGCCTACAGAAATCACCCAGCCCGGAAGACCTGGTTCAGTCGCCGCGGCACCTTGCAGGCTATCCCCGTTAAGGTCGTTGAATTTAATCCCTGTGACGATCGGGCCGTACTCGTAGGCGCCGATATCAACAGCAGTGCCGATCGTCCGAGGAAAGCCAGCACCCCGCTGGTCAGTCGCGCCCGCAGCCGCAGCCGCGGCGGCATCCCCAGCATCGATCGCCGGATTAGGAGTCGCAGTGCTGTCAGCCAAAGCATAAGTCACGGGAACGCCTGTAGCCTGGTTCAATCCTGGGGTAGGGGCGATGACATTTGCTAGAGGAACGGTCAGTTGCTGGGCGACAGGTAAATTGCTGCCAGCAACATTCCCGATCAAATTGTTGATACTGGTGGCGGTGAATGTCCCAAACACATCAGGACTTGCGCCGCCAACATTACCTGCGACGATCGAGTTTAGGACATTCACAGTACCGCCGTTAGTAGCAATACCCCCGCCCACAGCAAGAGCAGGGGCAGTTGCAGTCGCAGTGTTAGCAGTGATCGTGTTGTTAGTAAGAGTTGCAGTAGCGCCGCTGTTGACAAAAATCGCGGCCCCGGCACCCTGTCCCGGTGTCGCCCCCGCACCGCCAGCAGCGCCTCCCGTTGCTGTGTTGCTGAACAAAGTGCTGTTGTTCAGGGTCAAACTACCACTATTAACAAAAATTGCGCCTCCCAAACCAGCACCGCCGCCGCCACCGGTTGGGCTGCCCGCGCCGCCCGGGGTAAAAGCTCCGACAGTCGTGCTGGCTCCGCCTGCGGTACCGAAGCCGCCGCCGCCTCCGAAGCCCCCGACACCGCCGTTGCCGCCAACACCGCCACCGCCGCCGCCTCCTCCTCCTCCGAAGCCGCCAGCGCCGCCAATGCCCCCAGGGCCGGCTGCACCTACTGTGCCAGTGCCGGCGACGCCACCAGCGCCGCCAGCGCCGCCGCCTCCTCCTCCTCCTCCGAAGCCGCCCGTACCGCCAGCGCCGCCAGCGCCACCGGGGCCGCCGTTAGTCCCGCCGGTACCTGCGCCGCCCGTACCGCCAGCGCCGCCGGGGCCGCCGTTAAGACCGGTACCTGGCAATCCGCCACTGCCCGCGCCGCCGTTGCCGCCCGTACCGCCGGGGCCGCCCTCACCGCCGATGCTTGGCAACCCGGTGAGGCCAGTTTGACCGCCGCCACCTGCGGAAACGAAGGGAAACAGGCCTGCAAAATCGGTGTTGCCGCCCGGGCCTGCGACTGCGGGAGCGACGGGGGGCGCGCTGCCCGCGCCGCCCGTAGCGCTGTTGCCAGTAAAGGTCACGCTGTTAACTGTGACAGTGCCGCTGTTGATAAATAGTGCGCCGCCCATGCCGGCTGCACCACCGCCGCCACCTGTGCCTGCAGCGCCTGTAGATATGCCGCCGGTAATTGTCAGGTTGGAAAATGTGACTGGCGTAGCGGCGCTGTCGATGAAGAAGCCCCGGTTATTGCCTAGATTTAGGGCAAAACCGCCGCCGGTAAAGGTGATGGGGGTGGAAATCCTGGGCAGAACCTGTCCGGGTCCGAAGGTGATGTTGCCCGTGATGGCAATCGTGTCTGCATTGGGCAAAGCGTTAGCGAGAGTTATCGCATCTCGCAGTTCGTCAAATGTAGCGACTAAAACTGCGCTGTAAGCTTCCCTCGCCTCAGCCGAAAATGCCAAAGGTGTTTCTATGTTTCCCGTAGTCACTTCCAGCACCCAGTCTCCACCCAGTGCCGCACTGCCGGTCAAGTTGTCGGAAGCGGCAATATTTGCCCCCGTGAGCTGACTCAGCCTTTGGACGAAGGCGACACCTGCTTCTGTGGCGGCGACGTTGCAACCGTAAAGCAGAATTTCTGGTTTAGCTGTAATTGAAGAGTTCGACTTTGCTTCGACTGCTGGTAAAGCAAACCATTTTTCTAAATAATTGCGGTAGCTTTCAATGTTGCTGAGATTTAGTTCTGTCGCTCCCAGTTGCAAGCTGGCTGCAGCCCCGTGAGACAAAATGTGGACGGCTGCAATGTTTTGCCGCTGTTTAAGTGTTTCGGCGATTTGCTCGATGCCGTCGCGATCGGCTTTCAGAATAACAATTTCTGTATCGAGATTGACCGTTTCTGTTAAAGTTTCGCAATCTTTAACTTGTGAATCTGCAAAAACTATCTGGTGTTTCGGTTCTTTATAGAGTTCCACGTTTAAATTCTCCTGGTACACGCACACATCAAATTCATATCACAAACCAACCGCAGCAGCGATCGAGCTTTTTCCGGTGAATGCGGATGAGAGTCGTTGGCGAAGCCCTCGAAGAGGATCGCCCCTAACTTTCACCTAAATTGAATATTGACAAAAAAGTTTTTTTATGCACCCCTGCCCTAACTGAGTTAGTTTGATGGTTGAGAAGTTTTAATGGGGGATATTGTTCCGGCTGTTTCCCAAAAAGTTGGACGAAACTTGCGCGCTGTTGTATGCTCTACCCGAGATGGATAAATTACCAAATTTTATAAAAATTGTCAATCCTATAATTAACCGATGGCGATCGATATTTGTGAGTCAAGAGTTATCAATCACGGTTATTAACTGTAAGCTGATATTATTTGGTAGTTGTTGGCTGCTGAATGATATGTATGTGCGATCCTCTTCTGCAAGCTTCGCTAACGAACAACCGCAATCAAATTGCTTGGTAGTAAGGAATACAAGTCCTCTGAGTTTTATGAGGACTTGCATTCCTCAGTAGAAGCGTGATAACGGTAATTTTACAGGAATAGATATGCGGACTCATGACTAACATTCCTGGGGGCTATTAGACTCAATAAACCGACTAGAATAAATAAAATTCTGCGTGTCAGTCTAGAATATTAACTCCTCTTCCAGGTTGGTGCGTCCAAGACTCACTAATTACCAAGTTTCTTCATCAGGATTATTGGAATTGCTCCAGATTTCCACATCTAAATCATTGAGGTAAATCAGAGCCGTTTCAATCTGTTTACTTGTACCGTTAAGTTCCAAGTCAAACCAACCGTCATCTAAAGTTTTGACACCCAACAAAGCGGCATTAAAATTCACCGTCAAACCGTATTCAGAAATCAGGTTAGAGATTACAGGTTCCTGATGGTACTGTTTAGGAACACGAATGCGAATGCGGGTTTGAGTTGGTCTGCTGTCACCACTATCAGATTGGGGAATATCTGATTCTTGGGTTCTGTGAAAATTGCCGCTCGCCTCAAATTCAGATTCGCTAGTATTGTGAGCTAACATTTGGGCCTCCTAATGTTTGTTTCAGTTTACATTTTGCACCAATATCTTGTATGTAGAGTGCGGATATGCGAGATTTTCGAGCTTCCCAGCAGATTGTCGATAGCCACGCACCCTACTAAGGAATAACAACTGCGTACCCTACAGCCTAATGACTGATGATTATTCTTCAACCTCCTTAATGCTAGTTTTTCGTTCCAAAATCTCCTTAAGCACGAGGGTAACAACTCCTAAAAAACCTAGAATTACCGCCGCTGAAAATGCGGCTTGTGTCGCGTACTGCTTGTAAGCATCCTCTACAAACAAAGGCAAAGTTTGGGTTTTCTTAGCAATATTTCCCGACACTACAGAGACGGCTCCAAATTCTCCCATTGCTCTAGCATTGGTCAAAATAACTCCGTAAAGCAATCCCCAGCGAATACTGGGAAGGGTGACATTCCAGAAAATTTGCCAGTCATTTGCTCCCAAAGTTTTAGCCGCCTCTTCTTGATCTGTACCCACTTCTTCCAAAACAGGAATTACTTCGCGGGCCACAAAAGGCAAGGTAACAAAAGCAGTAGCCAGCACCATTCCAGGGAAGGCAAAAATAACCTTGATATTGGCCGCCTCCAGCCACGGCCCGAACCATCCCACCCGACCGTAAAGCAGTACAATCATTAAACCTGCAACTACGGGAGATATGGCAAATGGCACATCTAAAATGCTGATTAATAGCGTGCGCCCGGGAAATTTATTGCGGCCAATTACCCAGGCGGCACACAAACCGAAGACTGTATTTACAGGCACAACTATCAGAGAAATTATCAGGGTAAGTTGGGCTGCATGCAGAAAATCGGGCGAGGTTAAGTTAGAAAAAAATGGCTCAAATCCTTTTCGGAAAGCTTGGTAAAAAACGTTGACCATCGGGATAAATAAGACGAGAGCAAGATAGCCGCTTGCAATTCCGATTAAAGTGGGTTTTACCCAGGCTTTCTCCTGACTCCGACTAGAACCCGCAGGCGGAAAATTGTAATCAGCGGGTGAATTGATATTAGCCGTCATAGCGTCTTCTCCATGCTTGTAATAGATTAATTGCGAACAGCATTGCCAGGGAAATACCTAACAGGATAGTGCCGATAACTGTTGCTCCTGCATAGTCGTACTGTTCTAATCTTTGAAAAATTAATACTGGCGCGATTAAATCTTTGAAGGGTATGTTAGAAGCTACAATTACAGTAGAGCCATACTCGCCAACCGCTCGCGAAAACCCGAGGGCAACTCCGGTTAAAATAGACGGGAACAGTGGCGGTAAAACTACTCGCCAGAAGGTTTGAAATTGAGAAGCACCCAAGCACCAAGCTGCTTCTTCGATGTCTTTTTCCATTTCGTTTAAAACTGGCTGTACAGTCCGCACGATAAAGGGCAAGGAAATAAAGATCATGGCTATTCCTACGCCCAAGCGAGTAAATGAAATCTTGATTCCCAAGGGTGCAAACAGCCCGCCGATCCAGCCGTTATCGCTGTAAACTGTGGCGAGGGTTAAACCGGCGACGGAGGTGGGCAGTGCAAAAGGTAAATCGACTGCTGCATCGACAACCCGTTTTAAGGGAAAGTCGTAGCGGACTAATACCCAGGCAATTAATGTGCCGAATACTCCGTTAATTAATGCCGCCATTAAGGCCGTAAAGAAGGTGACATCGTAGGCGGAAAGGGCGATCGGACTGGTGGCAATTGCCCAAAATTCGGCGGGGTTTACTGTGCTGGCTTTCAGCAGCATTGCTGCAACGGGGAGCAATAGCATTAAGCTGAGGTAGCCTAGGGTGATTCCCCAAGGTAATGTGATTTTGCCGATCGCCCTTTTGATATTTTCGATGGGAGATTCAGGGTTGCTGGTTGGAGATGATACAGCCATAAGTGAATAGTTTGGATTTGCCAAGAATAGTGAATCTTTTAGATCCCCGACAACTTCGAGGAAGTCGGGGATCTGAGCCTTATGTTTTTTTACTGTTTAATTGAACCTTGGATTTTGTCAAAAACAGCTCCGTCATCGAAGAATTTCTGCTGAATATCTCCCCAACCTCCTAAGTCTTGAGCTGTAAATAGGGTTTTGATGGGGGCATATTTTTTGACAAATTCTGGTTCCGCGGCTACTGTCGCATCTACTGGGCGGAAGCCTACTTTGGCAAATTCTCGCTGAGCTTCTGGGGTGTAGAGAAACTTGACAAATGCTTCGGCGACTTCGCGAGTACCGTGTTTATCAACGTTTTTATCGACGATGGCAATGGGATTGTCGATCGAAACATTGACTTCGGGAATAGTATAAGTCGGTTTTTCGCCTTTCTCACCTGCCAGAAGAATCTCGTTTTCGTAGTTAATTAAGGCGTCGCCTTGCCCTTGTTTGAAAAATACATCAGTGGCTTCGCGGGCATCTTTAGTCAGAATGGGGACGTTTTTGTAGACTTTGCTAGTAAAGTCTAATGCTTTGGTTTCGTCTCCTCCGGTTTTAAGAACGGAGCCCCAAAGTGCGAGGAAATTCCAACGGGCAACGCCTGATGTTTTGGGATCGGCAGTAATCACTTTTACTCCGTCTTTGCTTAAATCTTCCCAGGTGTTGATGCCTTTGGGATTGCCTTCGCGGGTAACTATTGCTCCTACGGATTTACTGACTATGCCTTCGTTGGGGACTTCTTTTTCCCACCCAGGTTGAATTAGTCCGGCTTTTTCGATTTTTGCGGTGTCGAGGGCGAGGGCTAGGTGTACGATGTCTGCTTCTAAACCGTCAATTACGGCCCGAGTTTGGGAACCGGAACCGCCGTAGCTTTGGTTGAAGGTGACGGTTTGGCCTTTTTCTTTTTGCCATTGTTCTATGAATTTGGGAATTATGGCTTCGTGGGCGGCTTTGGTGACGGCGAAGGATACTAGGGTTAATTCTACGTTGCCTTTGTTCGCTGCTGGGCTAGCACCGCCTGGAGTGGCTGCGGGATTGTTGGTGGTTCCCTGGCTGCAGGATGCAACGGCAAGACTTAAAGTTATTCCCACTAAAAATAGCGACACAAATCTTTTGAGCGCCTTAAATGATTGGTTTGTGCTCGCTGGTGGCTGTTGGGGCCAGTGAAAATGTTGATTTAGGCGTTGCCACGGACTCATTATATTTGTTCCTCTAGTGAAAGTACGGTTATTAGGTCGGAATACCGTAATTATGGTTGTGAAGTACGATTATAGACAAGAGCGAGTCAAATGGCAACAAAAAAAACAAATTGGGGGAACTCAGGGTCGATCGCATATCCTGAAGTCTTTTCCGTCGGTGCTTTGGATTCAGATTCGGGGTAAAATGTAAAGTGTAGAAATAAATATTATTATTGAGTTAAGGTGCTCAACTTGCGCGGCTGCACGATACGCCCTACGATTACCATCGGCCGATCGCTCAAATGTAATAGCCCTGCCAAGAGTCCCCGCCCCAGCGAGATATGCCTGACTCGCGCGATCGCCCTTAACTAAGAAAAAGTTTTAACTGGTATGTCCTTACCCCGCCCCGTGTCAGACACCCTAATTGAACTGTTGAAGCCTGTAGCCTCTGAATTGGGAGAAAGATTGGGAGCAAGCGCTGTCAACGATCGCTATGCAGAAATTGAGCCGTCTGGTTCTTCAGCTTTGAACCAGCAAATCAAAAAAGACCCCCGCTGGATTAAAGCACAAGTGAAATATTTGCAGCGGCAGCAGGCGAGAGAACAAGAATTAATCGAGCTCGCCGGCGCAGAAGAAGAATGGGTAAAGGAAGAACGCGCTAATCGAATCAAGGCAGAAGAAGTGAGAGATAAGCGGGCAATTAGCCGGCTTTGCCGCGAGTTAATGCGGGAGTTTCAATCAGAAGCAATTCGAGTTAAGTTGAGCGAAATTCAAACTATTTGGGACCGGGACAACTGGTTTTCTAATTTGAGCCGGCAGGAAACTGAACAGATTTTGCAGCAGCAGCAGCACCGATTGCTGCTGTTAGTTGCTCCCGCAAAAATTAGCGAAGATTGCCCGGATTCATTTCGCCACAATCTGAATATCGAGCTGCCGGCTAAGTTGAGAGCTTTTTTGAACCAGCACTACCCCCAGCACGGAGATTTGTGCCCGGTTCAGTTTTACGGAGACTATTTCAAAAAATCGATTTCTGATATTGATGTGGAGCGGTTGCAGAGTGTTTTGTCTCCCGTACCGACCGCTATACTGTACAGCGATATCAGCGATTATGAAGTTAATTTTCATGTCGGTTTTTGGGGAATCATCAATCAGAGCGTTTCTCTAGTGGCGATGCAGCCTTGGAATTGGGAAGAGGTTTATCATCAGTTGGAGGCGGAGGGGAAAGATGAAAAGCTGAGCCTGCGGATTATTCGGCAAATAATTGTGACTATTCATAAGTTATTGGCGGCTTTTTTAGCTGATTTGTATTATTTAAATATCGATTTTACTCACGAACCTCAGCTATTTAAATTAGAGGCGGAATTTGCTCAGGAATGGTTTTCTAAAGATTGGGCCCTACCGTATATTGATACTCTTAAAGAAATTCAAGAACAGCAGCGAATAACCTATAAGGGAGAGATGCGGCGGCTGGCTTTGCGAGAGGCGAAAGCTAAGGCCGAACGCAAGCGTTTGGAGGAGGCTGAGATCAAACGCAGAGAGGAAGCTGAGGCGGCATCTGTGCGGGCGAAGGAATTAGCTCACAAATTTAAAAATCTGAAATGGCGGTGCGTATACACGGTGCCTGGACATTCATCGTTTGTGAATTCTCTGGCGATTAGTCCTGACGGCAAAATTATGGCTAGCGGCAGTTGGGATAAAACTATTAAGATTTGGAATTTAGAAACAGCGGAATTAATTGGCACTCTGACGGGACATTCCGATCGCGTAAATTCGGTTGCTATTAGCTCTGATGGAAAAATGTTGGTCAGCGGCAGTTCGGACGAAACAATTAAGTTTTGGAATTTGCACAACGGTGATTTGCTGTGTACTTTTCCGGGACATTCTATGGAGGTGAATTCGGTGGCGATTAACCCGAAGCGCCAGGTAATTGCTAGCTGCGGCGGGGCTGATAATACGATTAAGCTGTGGAATTTGCGGAGTGGTGAGTTGCTGCGGACTTTGAGGGGTCATTCTGACAATGTGAATGCGGTGGTTTTTAGCCCGGACGGTAAAATATTGGCGAGTGGCAGTTCGGATGCGACGAGCAAGGTTTGGGATGTGGAAAGCGGCAAGTTGCTGCGGACTCTTTCGGGGTTGAATGTTGGGGTGAATTCTGTGGCGATCGCGCCGGACGGTCAGATTCTCGCTAGCGTCAGCAATGATTATACTATTAAGCTGCGGAATTTGCACACGGGCAGTTTGTTGCGGATTTTAAATTCTAATTCGACCAAAGGAAAGGGTGTAGCGAATTTAGGAATGAATGAGGCGCTGCATATTTTGCAGAATTATGTGAGTCGGGGCGATTCGGTTGCTATCAGTGGGGACGGTTTGACTTTGGCTAGCGGCTGCGATGATAATACGATTAATATTTGGAATTTGCGGACGGGGGAGCTGTTGAGCGCTCTTAAGGGACATTCGGGTACGGTGTATTCGGTGGCGATCGCACCTTCGGGCAATTTGCTCGCCAGCGGGAGTGCGGATCAGACGATTAAGATTTGGCGGTGCGATTAGTTAATTGGCAGTGGGGAGACAATTTCGGTTTTGCCCTTACGGGGAGGGGTTTTGAGCGAATTTGAAAAAAAAATGGCTGGGGGGGTTGCGCTAATGACTATAAGTTTGCTATATTAAGTTTCACTGCTGGTGTAACTCAGTTGGTAGAGTAGCTGATTTGTAATCAGCCTGTCGCAGGTTCAAATCCTGTCACCAGCTTTATAGCTCAAACCAGGGTTAGATAAAACTTCTAGCCTTCTGGTCATTTCTAGGTATGAAGTGGGTCTAGAACAACAATACCCGTTTCATACCCAACTAAGCTCTTAAAGCTCGGCTTTATAAGTAAATCAAAATTATTTAGATAGAAAGATAATTACTGCCTAATAATTCTACTTGCCTAGACCCTAAGCTGTCACATCTCACTCTACCCCTCTTAAATCGAGTTTTAAGGCTCATCTACACAATAAATGTAATTCATACCCATACGTGCCTTATCGCTCCCTGTAGCTCCATCTAGAGGCATATAATATGATTTGTTTTAGTTATAGAACCTTAAGTTTGCATTGAAATAAATTATGTAATAGAAGCACATAAGGAAAGCGGGTTACTCTAACCTCAACCATTTAGCTATCGCCTCTACTCTGTTCCTATAGATTCTCATATTTCTTATATACTTTCCTATATCACTTTTTAGATATAATGTCCTATCTTAGTAGTGTATAAAAAGTGTGAAGTAAAACTAAGCTAGATAGGATTTAAAACTGCTTGGCTATCTAGTAGGGTACATAGCTGTTTTATGTCTTTATAAGAGTCTCTATGCTGGCATTTTTTACGGGTTTGAATATTTTCTCTCCAGCTTTGTTCTTTCCAGATAGGAGCATATGGAAAAATAATTCTAGAAATAAGTAGGAATTGAGAACAGAACTAAGACGGGGAAATAATGCTGACATTACTTTTTAATTCAAAAGTAATAAGTAACTGTCCACTTTACACAAACTCTTAATTTAAAGGAGTGACTAACGGGACTTAAACAAAAAAATTGTGCTAAAAATAGTATAATGTAGTCAGGTTAAGCTTTTTACGTCAAAAACGCGCAATGAAAGAAACAACTCCTAGCGCCATGCCACCATGCTTCGATCGATGGTGTCGTCGTTTTGACGATGTTTTTAGCCATCAAGCCCAAAAAACAGGGTTTAAGCACTATTTAGGGGGATTATTGGGAGAAAGTGAGCGAAAAAACCTGACTCAGATGTCAAGAGACTGTATAGGAGTTACATACAACCGATTGCATCATTTTTTGACAGAAGCTCCTTGGAATGCCCAGCAAGTTAACCAACGACGGTTGCAGGTGATGCAGCAGTGTAGGCAGACTCATATCAGCAGAGGGTTTACTCTGATAATAGATGATTCCGGTCACAGAAAAAGTGGCAATTTAACAGCAGGAGTTGGTCGGCAATATATTGGAGAAATCGGAAAAACAGATAATGGTGTAGTAGTGGTAACTACACACTTATATGATGGAGTGAAAAGCCTACCACTTGATGTTGAATTATATCAACACGCTCATTCGTTACCTCAAGGAAAAGAAAATCCAGAATTTATTAAAAAACCCGATATAGCCATCAAACTAATTGACAAATGCTTAGAAAGGAAAGAGCGACCAGCAGTAGTTTTAATCGATGCAGGCTATGGGAATAATAGTAGATTTTTGCAGGAGTTAGAGAAAAGGAAGTTAACCTATGTAGGAGGATTAGCCAAAAATCGAAAAGTAGTCTGTCAAATAGAACCCGAGCGACAACCCGAAGAACTCAAACTCTCAGAATTAGCAAAACGTTTACCAGCAGAGGCTTTAAGTGCTATTACACTAAATCGGGAAAAGCCCAGAACTGTGTGGGTAGCAACTATCACAGTAGAATTCTCAACCATGTCCGGGCCAAAAACAGTCGCTATCGTCATGAATGCTCCGACTTGTTCTACCGCCACAGAAGTTG
Organism: Microcoleus vaginatus PCC 9802; assembly: GCA_022701275.1. Lineage (NCBI taxonomy): Bacteria > Bacillati > Cyanobacteriota > Cyanophyceae > Oscillatoriales > Microcoleaceae > Microcoleus > Microcoleus vaginatus. The sequence continues at coordinate 5,264,195 of CP031740.1, read as the reverse complement.
ATTATTTAGTGACTAACGCTGCCAGTGAGCGGGCAACAGCATCATGGATAGTAACAACTTACTCCCAACGTAATTGGGTAGAAGTGTTTTACCGTGAAGCTAAAGGATGGCTAGGGTTAAAAGAATATCAAATCCGAGGAAAGAGAAGCCTTTATCGACATTTAATATTAGTATTTTGTGCTTATACTTTTATCATTTGGCATCAGTTAACAGGAGGATTGCGTCGGCAGTGGGCTAACCAACCTTTAACAACATTTACTGAAGCTTTGTCAGCTTTTAGAACAGCTATATCTTACAGGTTTTTTGGCTGGTTGCAAGAAAACAGGGACCTATTTACTTTATATAAAGCCAGTTTGGGCTTTGTTTGGGCTTAAAACTTGTTTAAGTCCCACTAATAGATTTTGTGTAAAACCCCTAATACAATTACCAGCCATACTAAGGGTAAATAGATTAAAGTTTGCTTTCTTCTACTTTCAGTGATATATCCAAGGCTTCGTGCATAGCTTCTAAATGCTTTTGAACGTCCTTAGAAAGAGTTAGCTCTAATCTCTCTGATGCGTTGTATAGTTGGCTTATCGATTGTTTTAACCAAGCTTCAATGCTCCCTGCTTGAGATTCTAGTAATAGGTCAACTAGCTGAATTTTGATCCTGTGTTCCCACTTTTCGATGTGACTGCCATACATAGCATCAGGAGTAAGAATAACCCCGTTTGAAGCTCTGAATCCTATTGGTAGCTGTACAATTTCACAGATCCAATCGATAGTATGTTTCCAAGCAATCTGCTCAATGTGTGGTCTTTCTGTCATTATTTTAATTAACATAAAAACCAAGTTTTGAGGATCTTGATTCCTTGCTTGAGTGTCACCTAAAGGGATGTATTCTTGATCCTTCCTGTGCCAGTTTTTCCAATTCTCAGCAATTTTCATGATTAAATTCTCTAAGTCCTGAGCATTTAGGACTTTATTGGAATTCAACCAGACTAGCTTACCTTTATTGACATCTGAAGCCGAGGTGAAAGGAGTCATGTACTTAATGAAACCTCTTTTTATCTGTCCCCAACCTTGTTTGGAGCGCTCAAATCCGATGATTTCGGTAAGTTTTTTTGACTTTCCTATCTTATTCTCTCCTACTAGAGTAGAGAAATTTTTAGAGAGAAATACTTGAACTAAAGACTTTAATTGATTCATCGCTTGAGTGGCAAATCTACCATCTTTAGTCCTGAGAAATTTCTCAAACACTGCTCGACTCTCAAAATCTAGTGATGGAGCTACTTTTGTGGTAACTTTTCCGCAGTTTTTTCCCTCAGTAGCTGGCATTTTGATAGTAAGTAGCTGGGTTAGCTGAATTTTATCTTGGTAGATAACATCAATCAGTATTTTTCCTCTCTCTTCTCTCACTTTTAGCTCCAAACTACCCCTCGATTGACCTCCAAACTTAGAACGGAATAGAGGAATAATAAACTCCTGTAATTCCTTTAAAGTTGGTCTTTTGTCAGGAAACTTTTTGTCTAAATTCCTGGGAACAAGTTTAAGGAAGTTAATCGCTGTTTGTACCTCACTAGCCGTTCTCTTATGAGACATATAATCATCTAAGAGATACGTGATTTTGTCTTCATTAGTTTGAAGGAAATACACCTGGGCGAGGATGTATCGAGAGTAATAGGGGTCAGTAGGTGAAGGTTTGTAATCAGCTTTCTCTATTGACTGCTTGACTATTTCCGAACATTCCGATAATGTGTTAAGGTCTAATTTTCTTTCACCCACCAAAGCCACTTTCAACTTTTCTAACTTAGATTCCCTTAACCCAATCTTTTGGATCATTTCTGGATCTTCAGATTTAGAAGCTAGCTCATTTAACCTCTTCAACTCCTTATCGATAGGAGATATAAGAACGTTAAAGACTTCCTCTTCCTGCCACTTATCCTCTATAGCTTTATTAGCTAAAGTGTAAAACAGAGGATAGCTTGGGATATCTCTTATAGGTAAAGCCTCTAGTTGCCAATGGTCTTTAGAGTTAACAAGAGTCACCTTACAAGGGATATGGGCAATCATTCCACTCCACTCTAATGAATTGATAGCTAGTGACTTAGTATCTGAAACGTTTACTAGCTTTTTCTTAGGTGCTAGTGGAACATCCTTTCTAGGTAAAATTTTTACTTCTTCTTTTTCTGTGGCAATCTTACCGTCTTCTCCCCAAATAGACTCTTTTTCTTTACAATTTGTTGTTTCCTCTATCACACCTAAGATTTGAATAGAAGTATCTTCTTCTATAGCTATAGAATCGGACACTATAGGATTGGCTACTTCCTCTAGGGATACTGTATTGGAAATAGACGAGTTTTCGGTATAACTCATTAATTCAATGACTTTAGAGGGAACCTCTTCTAAATATTTCTTAAGAGATATCTCTTTATCCAATAAACCAACTACATAGTAAAGGATATCTCTCAAAATATCTTGACTAGCAGAAACGCACAAGTAATCAAGTAAGTTTAAAAAAAATATCTGATTTTCCTCAGATACTAACTCATTAGTTTGATACAAACTTTTAGCAATACTTCCCAGTTGTTTTCTATTTTGATTAAACCATCTTAGCCAAGAGTCGATATCAATCTTATATGTAGAAACTAAGCTTTTACCTTCCTTTATTTGCTCGCGAAGCTGAGAAGATGAAATTTGCTGATGTTTGATTATCCCTTCTTCAATAATCGATTTAAATTTAGTCTGGAACTTTTCTAAGCTTTGCTCTCTACCCTCTGCATCAGTATGTAGTGTATTACTATGGCTCTCTGTTCTCCACGGACAATCTTTGCCTGTATCTCTGAAATGAGAGAAGTGAGAAATTCTTTTTGTACCTTGCTTAAAAAAGATAAGTTCTCTACAATTTTCACAAATTAGACCTAGCTCTTCATAGGATTTATAGTTTAGTCTATAATCATCAGGTGTAAATTTTTCATTCGAGAAAATAGAGATTGCAAAATAAATAGATACTTCTGATTCTGCTTTCATAAAACTTAACCCCCTTGTTTTTGGTAATTATCATTATGAATTTAACAGTAGTCCTCTGCATATACTATGACTTAAATCACCTAATTGTCTGAAACCCTAAAATTTTATAGCAAGAGTTTTAGCTATTTATCAGTAGGTAATTTTATTATGATAAGTGTAACTATTTAACTATGTAACAGTAGGGGCACGGCAGTGCCGTGTCCCTATCTGATATGTGCTATTTTGTACCTTTGGGGCGGACTCGCGTGCCCACCCCACAAGAGTTTCCCGAAAAATAGGTGCACAAGTTAAATGTGCGACAAATTACAAGGCTTAACCTAACGCAGTGCAGGCTGTTTTCAACCATTCAATTGTTGCTGCATCAAGTACGGGTTCCAGTTTCTCGACTACCGAAGCGTGATAATTATTCAACCATGCTAGTTGAGTGTTTGACAGTCGATCGACATTTATCAATTTGCGCTCAAACGGAATATACGTCAGCGATTCAAATCCGTACCAAACTGTACCGTTTTTTGATGGCATTTCCCTGACAACATAGAGATTTTCGATGCGAATTCCGCCCCATCCCGGTTCGTAATATCCCGGTTCGATGCTAGTTACCATTCCGGCTTCCAGGGGATACTGCACAGATTTGCTGATGCCGTTTGGCCCTTCGTGACCGGCTAAAAACGCGCCGACTCCGTGCCCGGTGCCATGTCCGTAGTCTAGCTGTTCTTGCCATAATACCGCACGGGCGATCGCATCTAATTGCGCTCCCGTTGTTCCTTTGGGGAATTGCTGCATTGCACAGTTGATGTGCGCGATTAAAACTGTGGTGTAGTGTTCTATTTGTAGCGCCGTCGGTTCTCCGATACTTATTGTTCTCGTATCGTCCGTTGTACCTGCTAAATATTGCGCGCCTGAGTCGAGCAGCAGCAATTCTCCGGGTTTTAAGGTGATTTCTGGGCTGGGGGTTCCGTAATGTACGATCGAGCTATTGGCTCCCGCACCTGCGATCGTTCTAAAAGTTAAAGTCTGAAAATCAGTTTCTTGCTGGTAAAATCTTTCGATGCTTTCTTTGACATCAAACTCTGTCAACAGATTACCATTTTCTAGCTGTTCTGTCAACCACTTTAAAGTCAAAGTTTTCGCTCGACTTGCTTTGAAATTGGCTGATTTCATCTGCTCGATTTCTACGGGATTTTTGCGAGCTTTCATCCCTTCTACCGGATGCGCCTCAAAAACTATTTCGATGTTGTAAAACTGCGCTTCTTGATGGTTTAAGATTAACTGGTACGTGCCTGCTGTGCTGTGTTTCGGGTCTAAAAGTACCCGAACTTTATGTGGCAAATTTACGCAAGTTTCTAATGTATGCGGATAGTCTGCGTAGGGAAGCAAAGTTACATCCGCCCGCAATTCTTGCTTGATTTCTAGTGAAATTCGTTCGGGATTTGTAAACAAAAACGCTGAATCTGTGGTGATAATGGCATAGGATATGAAAATGGGAATGTGGGGAATATCCGAGCCTCGGAGATTGAACAGCCACGCTATTTGATTCAGGTTGGTAATCGGAAGCACATCGATGTTGGCTTTTTGCATCGCTTCCCTGACTCTGGCTAATTTTTCGGCGGCGGTTTCTCCGGTCAGGGATACAGGTAAGCTAAATATGGGATCTGCATCAATCGCGGGTAAAGTCTCTGCTGTTTGCCAAGGAGTTTGCGATCGCACTTTGTCTGTCAAATTATCCCCGATTGGTATGAGTTCAATCTCTGCATTGGCGAATTTTTTCACCCAATTTTGATATTGCTCTGTCGCTACAGTAAACGGGTCAAGACCCATGCGAATTTTAGTTGATTTTTCTGCCGATTCTACAGCCAGTTTTTCTAAAGTTTCAATTAAGGTTAAATTTCCTTCTAAGCCGAGTTTCGATATTTGAATAATTCCAGTATCGACTTGCAATTCGGCTTGTTCGTAGTAGCGGGAATCTACAAACAACCAAGCGGAATCTTTGCCAACCAACAAATCACCGGCGGAACCCGTAAAACCGCACATCCAAGCTCGCCGCTGCTTGGCTGCTGGAACTGATAAATTTAAGTGTTCGTCAACAGCTGGGATGTAATAGCAATCTAATTCATAATCTGCCATCAAATCGCGCAAGTCTGCCAGTTTTGCAGCGGATGTATCTTGAAGGTTTGTATTTGCTTTTAAGTTAGTGGCAACCATTTTTAAATTTCCTATTTTACTTGTTTAAAATTGTCTTCAAACCTTTAACTAATCTCCTAATGCCTGCCGTGGCAGTTGCTTTTTCCAAAGCACCGTAAGCAACGCGCAAATAGCAGCCGCTATCCATGCCGAAGGTTGTACCGGGAAGCACTGCTACGTGATATTCGCGAATTAATTTTTCTACTAATTCCATTGTATCGATTTCAGTATCAACTTTCAAGAAAAAGTAGAATGCTCCGCAGGCAGGGGAAATTGTACACAAATTTTGGATGGTATTGAGTTCGTCTAATACGAGTTGTCGCACAGATGCGATCGCCCTTACATAATTATCGCAGTAACCTCTACCAACTTGCAAGGCTCCCAGGGCTGCATATTGAGAAATTACTGGGGGACAAATTAAGATTGTATCTTGAATTTTTCTCACTGAAACGAGCAAGTGTTCTGGGATTACCATATACCCGATCCGCCAACTCGCAAAACCGTAGGCTTTGGAGAGGCTAAATAGAGAAATTGTATGTTTGCTGCTGTGGGGAAAAGCTGCAGGCGAACAGTGTTTGACGCCGTTATAAGTAAAATATTCGTAAGCTTCATCGCTGATGTGATAGATGTTGTGCTGGCGACAAATTTCGTTAACTTCCCGGAGTGCTTCGGAAGGATAAACAACACCAGTGGGATTATTTGGTGAAATGGTAACTATGGCTCGCGTTTTGTCGGTAATTGCTTTTTTTATAGCATCGATATTAAGTTGATAATTAGCGTCAGTTTCTACTATCACAGGTCGGCAGCTTGCCATAATTGCCGCCATTTCGTGGTTGAAGTAATAAGGTGATTGGATAATAACTTCGTCTCGCGCCGAGGTGATGGCGAGAATGGCGTGGGTAAATCCCATGTTGCTGCCGGCGGTAACGACAATGCAGTTTTTGCTGTTAATTTCTATGTCGTTATCTGTTTTTAGTTTGGCTGCGATGGCATCCTGTAATTGGGGAATTCCTTCCACGGCTTTGTATTTGTGATTGTCGGTATTTGCGAAGAATTCGGGAATTCGGTCAAATGATTCTTGTGGCGGATTGTAGTAAACTACGCCTTGTCCTAAAGATATTGTTCCCGGATTTTGGCGGATCAGTTCGCCAACTACTGGAATTATTGGCGACTGTACCGATTGCATTCGAGTCGGGTGATTTTTCATCATATATTATAGGTAATTGTAGGGGCAGGTTTAGTGATAATGTACGTCCTTAAGCAAGTTTACTATTTCACGCACGCGCCTCTCACTTCAGGATCTATGTACTTCTATTTTAGAACCTTGGGGGGATTTAGAAACTTTAACTTGTGCGGGCAATCTTTCGCCCAATTCTCGAACGTGGGTAATCACTCCAATCAGCCTGTCTCGCTGCCGCAAAGATTCTAAAATTTGAGTAACGCTTTCGAGAGTTTCGGTATCTAAAGTACCAAATCCTTCATCTAGAAATAAGCTGCCCAAGTGAGCTCCTTGAGACAGCTTTTCTGACAAAGCTAAAGCCATTGATAAGGAAGTGGCAAAGGTTTCGCCGCCGGAAAGGGTTCGCACTCGTCTAGCTTCGCCGCCGTTCCAATTATCTGCTACCCAGTATTCGCCGTCTTGGTTTATTAGTTTGTAGCGATTTTCGGTTAATTCTTGCAAAATTAAGGTGGCGCTGCCGACTAATTCTGCTTCTAAATGTTCTAAAATGTATGATTGAAATTCGTTGGATTTGAGGTTCTGCGCTAAGGTGTGATAAGTTTGCTCTTGTTCGGTGAAATTTGTGATTTGCTGTGACAGTCTTTCGGCTTGTTCGAGATTTTGAGCTGCTACTTGAATCCAAGCTAACAGTTCGGCGCGGTTGTTGTTGGCTTGTTTGAGGTTTTCTTGGGCGGTATGTTTTGCCGATCGCACTTGCGCTAAAGTATTCTCATCGGTAGTTCTGCCTGCGATCGCCTCGCTCAAATCTTTCGCCCGCGTCTCTAACTGAATTTTTGATTCGCGGTGAGAGCGAATAGCATTTTCCCATTGCGATTGTTCCTTAACTGTCGCAACCGCTGCTAAAAATGTCTCTTCTGTGAAATCAGCCGCCGTTAATTTTGCTGACCAATCCAGGTTTAGCTGCTGTTTATGGGCCTGGGCTTGTCCAAAAACCTCCCCAGCTTGTTGCTCTCTATCTGCTGCTTGAATCACCCTATTTTGAGCAGTTTGATATGATTGTTCGGCAACTTTCAGCAGATTGGCCAAGTCTTGCTTATCTTCTTCTAAGGCTTTTGCTAAATTAGGATAAGGTTGATATTCGGTAATTTGATAGAGCGCATTTACACAAATTTGCAACTGCTGCTGCCTGCGGTCGGATTCGGCGATCGCATCTTGATATTCTTGCTGTTTAGCTGCTTGAGTCGCCACAGCAAAATTAAATCTTTGCTGAAAATTCTCATATTCCAATGATGCCAGTTGGAACTGCTGCTCGGTTTCGCGGTATTGGCGATCGCTCTCTTTAAGTATTGCCAACTCCTGCTGCAACCCCAAGCTTTCCCACTGAGGATTTTCCATAACTTGAGTGATTTGCTGCTGCAATTCGGCAACTCTATTCCCCGTTAATTCCAGCATTTGAGCAATTTCAGACTCTTTTTGCAGGCAGGCTGAAACTGCACTTTTTGCCTCAGCCGCCAAGCTTTGAGCAGCTTGAAAAACCTGATTTGCCGCCGCAAATTTACGCCGGAAATCAGCGACATCGACAATATTAGAATTTGGCAAAGGAGGGAGGCTCTCGCTCTCAGGATGCACCCCCCCGCACACCGGGCAAGTATCCCCAGAATTCAGCGACATTCTGACAGCAGCAACACTCTCCAAACGTGCCGCTTCCGCATTAGCGGTTTGGGCCGCTTCTAACTCGCTGCTGCACTCTTTTAGCCTGATTTCGGCTGCTTCTAAATTAGTGGCAACCTCCACATAATTCTGTTGAGCGCTTTCCTTTTCTGCGATCGATTTATCCAACTGTTGCTGCTGAGCTTTTTCCTGCTTAGCCATTAGCTGAACTTCCATCAGTAAGGGTGCAATTTGCTGCAATTGCTCTAAACGCTGTCCTCCCGGCGAATACTGTTCTAGCTGTGCCGCTGCTTGAGTAACTCGAAAACCCGCACTTTGAATTTTAGTATTAGCAGCTTGCAGTTCTTTATCTGCTGCTTGAAAAAAGCGGAGTTTTTCCTGTTGACTTTTTTGGGCGAGTGCAACTTCTTTTTCTAATTGAGCGCGCTGTTCTTCATATACTTTAGCAGCAGCTAGAGCATCTTCGCGAGCCTTAATTTGTGGCGCTAGGGCCTCTTCTTTGGCTTTTGCCGCGTCAAATAGCTGCTGCTCTACTGCTAGCTCGGAGCGAGCTTTAATTAACAGCTTTCGCGCTGCCACCGAAGCACTTTCGGCAGTTTCATACTGACTGCGAGCCGATCGCACTAAAGCCCAATCTCCCTGTAAATGATTGGCAGCTTGCGCTCTGTCTAAACGCTGTGCTAAAATAGCAACCTCAGCAGAATTAGCATTTAATTGGGTCAGTTCTTGTTGTAGCTCTTGCCAGCGAGCGATTTGCGAAAATAGCTGTTCCTCTTCATCTAGATTCTTTTGAGCTTTCATAACGGCGCGATCGAACTCAGGCAACTGCTGCTCTAAAATCAAAAGTTGCGATCGTCTTTGATCCACCTCATCCGCCGTCGGCGCACTCAACTCAGCTAGCTGCCTTTCCACGATTTCCCGTTCCTGTTTAAGCAACTTTGCGAGCTCATTTGTTTCCTTCCGCATCTGCTCAAAAATCTCAAATCCCGCTAGCTGGCGCAAAATTTCCCGGCGTTTTGAAGTATCCCCTTTAATAAACTCATCAAACTTGCCTTGAGGCAGAACAATTGCTCGCGTAAAAGTATCAAAATCCATTCCTAAAATCTGTTCAATGGTATTTTGAACAGCAACGATACTCGTCCCCAAAGTTTCCCATTGACCATTTTGCCAGTTGTCCAAAATCACCTTATTTTCGGGAGATTTCGGACGAAAACGCCACCTTCGCGTCACCCGATACTGTGCCGAACCCACAGCAAAACGCAACTGCACTTTTAAATTTTCGCTGCCTTGACTTGCCAAATCACTTACTTGTTTGCCGCTGCGAGTTGTCGTGCCAAAAAGAGCGTAAGTCATGGCATCTAGGAGTGAAGATTTGCCCGCACCTGTAGCACCAGTAATTGCAAACAGATCGAGTTGAGAAAAATCTAAACGCTGTTCCTGGCGGAAGCTGGTAAATCCTTCGAGAATAAGTTCGAGTGGACGCATACTGATTTTAGATTTTAGATTTTAGATTTTGGATTTTAGATTGTTATATTCAGGTCTACTGTCTTTCTTCTACAGTCTTCCCGATCCCCCCTAACCTCCCTTAACAAGGGGGGGACAAGAGTACGATCAAACTCTCCCTTCTTAAGGGGAATTTAGGGGAATCTAGACTCGACTACAAGCGACATTGAGCGTGGGTTTCAGTCTTAAAAGTCTTTGAACTTGGAAATTTGGGATTGTATCTTTTTACCCATTTAATTGTTAACTGTTTCCTTAAACTTCTTGTACAAATTTTGAAATTCCTCCAATACGGCCGATCTCGGTGTCGTTCCTAATCGGTTTTGATAATAGTTGCAAAACTCTGCTGCCGGATCGAAATTATTGGGATCGATATTAGTTATTTCTGTTGGTTCTAGCGCTGCATCTGGATAGCGCGGTTCAATTAACAGCGCTTGAGAACAGATTTGGCGCACTCGATCGGCAAGTCCGATTTGCGGACTGTCCAGTTCGACAATTACTTTCAAGAAACCCGGATGATACTGATGAGCTTCTAAAGTTTCATCGAGATTGTCGTTATGACATTTAAGCACTTTTAACGGCTTGTGGCAAGCCACAGGCTTAAATTCCACCTTTGCCTCACCTCCAGGCTCAACTTCTATCAAGCAAAATCCTTTTTCCTGTTCCGCTTCTCCAAAATCTAACTGAATCAAAGAACCCGAATAATAAGCGGGAGAAGTCTCAGAAATCCGCTGGTGAATGTGGATGTGTCCGAGGGCGACATACTGAGCTTCCGGCGGCAGAGTTTGCGATGAGAGCAGGTATTTTTCTCGCGTGTAATAAGCGACTTCGGATTTTGCCAATCGAGCGCCGTCAATGCTCATGTGTCCCATGAGAAAATTGACAGTATTGTCTCTAAAATCCCTGGTTAAATCTTCGAGTAAATATGCTACTATTTCGCGGTAGTCTTTTCGGCGATCGGCATCGCCAGACTGCCAGAGAGAATTAGCATCTAACAGTCTTTGTTCGGAAGCAAAAGGCATCGCTCCCACACAAAGTTTACCGCTTTTTGTATTGAGAGTAATCGTGCCGCCGTCTGCGGAACGCCTGGGTTTGCCTAAAGCGCGAACACCGGCGAGGGAAAGCAATTGCGCGATGCTGTCGATGCGGGATGCCGAATCGTGATTACCGGCGATCGCAATTGCGGGAATTCCTGCCGCTTGGAGTTCGCAGAAAAAGTTATAAGCAATGCGTTCGGCGTAAGCGGGTGGGTTGGGTACGTCGAAAATGTCGCCCGCAACGAGCACAGCATCGACATCCAAGGCTTTTGCTTGCTTCAAAATCTGTTCCAGGGCGATCGCAATTTCAAAAGTGCGATCGATTCCTCGAAAACGTCGCCCTAAATGCCAGTCAGCAGTATGAATTATTCGCATAGTACGAGGAGTTTTTTGTTTATGTTAACTGAGATGTTGTACCATTTTCAAGAACGGGCAAGATGCCCGTTCCACAAGAAACTCCTTCTTTGTGGAACGGGCATCTTGCCCGTTCATAAAAGGCTGATTTAAAATGGTAAAATATCTCAGTTTTAATGCTTTGTGCGAGCGCGGTATAAAGATCTGCCACTGTTTATGCCTCTTCCTGTTCTCTAATTGCTATTTCAATCTCATCAGGATATGCCTCAGCATAACTAAAAGCATTCACCAAATCTGCGGCACTCAGATCGGGATGACCTTCTAAAATATGAGCATCGGTGGCACTTTGACGGCGATAACTTACCAACAGCCAAACAGGAATCCGAGTTTTTCGGATACAGGCTTCTGTGCCCATGACACCGGGAGTCTTTTGAATCCCCGGCCAAAAGTTGCTTAAACTTTGGGCTAGGAATTGTATAGCTTGAGCCTTCTCTTCGGGAGTTAAAGCCAAGAGTTGCGGTTGCAATTCTTTCAGTGTCATGATCGCAGTTATTGAGTTCGTAAATATTCACTTCTTTTCCCTACAGGTATTCTAGCACTGGCTCAATTAAAACATTCATTCCACAGGCTTCACATCGTGAAACCGAGTATAATCAACCACCCGCCCTCCCGTCGCCGATTTCAAAAGAATATCTACAAACCGCATATTCCAGATAATTTCAGACGCCACAAAAGAATGTCGCGCATGAATAGTTTGCGAAACTGTTTCGTCAATTCCTGTTAACGTAATTACAATTTCTGCTTGTTGCTCCATCAAGTCTTGGGCAGTAAGTTGGTACAAAGGACTGCTCTCCTCAATTGCGTGCATAACAGTCCAAGTTAAGGCAAAAATCGGAGAGTGACTCCGCATTAATTCCAAATCGTAAAAACGCCGCATAAATTCTCCTTCCGCTGTTACCTCGTTGCGGATCAAAGTAGCTCGCTGCTGCGCTTCTAAAATTTGGTTAAAACGCTGATTTGCCGTGCGGTACATCAGAGTCGGAACACCGTTGAAAGGAGCGATCACAGCTACGCGGCTGAAAATAACTCTAGCTGTTGGTCTGGAAAATCTCGAAAAAGCCAGTCCCGTCACCATAGCCACTCCCCACAAACCAAAAAGCGCTTGAATCGCGACTATAGTATTAGCGTAATCCGTGCGCGGATACATAGAGCCGTAGCCGATCGTCGCCATTGTTTGCACGCTGAAATAAAAGGCATCTTGGAAAGAACCCGGCCGCGCGTTAGCAATGCAATCTCCTCCCGCCAAGTAAGCTAAGGCAAATAAAGAATTTGTGACTGTATAGGAGAGACAAATCAGCATGGAAAATCGCGGCCAAGAAAGAGTTAGCAGCCTGTGGTAGAGGTCGGCAAAATGCAGGCGAGGTACTCCCAACTTGACAATATTTAAGGGGAATTGTCCTTGGCGGCTGACTAAACGAGCCTGTGGCTGGCGGTTGTGGTGAGTTTTCATTGCGATTTGTAACTCCGGCTGTTTCAATTTGTAACTATTGCTTGGAGCGGGAAAACTTATCCTTTAGACTGATGTCTGATTCCAAAAATTCGGATACAAGCGGAGTTTAGAAATGGTTGAGCTTAACTGGCATGACTATCTCGTTATGGTTTCTTTTGTGGCTTCTATTGCGGGTCTAGTCCTGCTGGGTGATAATCGCAACTCACCGCCAACGGACGATCGCACTTTGAGCGAAGAAATCCTAATCAAGATGAGCTTTACTTACTGGATAGTGTACTGCATCTCTTTTTTCGGGCTGAAACTTCACCTACCAGAAGATAGCTGGTTATTGCTCAGTTTGAAGCTGACTACGGTTCTTTCTTACTTGTTGACTGCTTCTAGCATACTCAGCCTGCCGCTGCAACGCATGGCTGTCCGACGAGTTGAAGATTAACAAAAGGTGTTTGTAGTGAGGACTTCAGTTATTTCGATCGCGGTGAAGAAAAACTAAAGTCCTGGCTGCAAAACTATTTGAGTTATATTACCGGGCAATAAGCTCACAGCTAGCTGTGAGCTTGTTTAATAGGTTTATTATCTGAGGGATGCAGACTAACGCGCCCAAAATGGCTAGGGTCGATCGCACTCATACTTGAAATTGCCACTTTGTTTCTGCTGTCCCTGGGCTGCGACCATCTCATCGAGTATCCGTTGGCGAAGTCGGCGCATTAGGGCATAGCATGAGGTGGAGTTGGTGAGCAGCCTACACTGTATGCGATAGCATAGCGTGTAGGAGTATGCCACGAACTCGGTTGCTTAGGATTTAAAGCCTTTAGAGCTTTTCTTTTTCTCCTGCGGTTTGGACTTGGACTTATTAACTTCGCCTAAAGCTTCCTGAAATAAGTTGTGCAGGTGCACGGGAACGCTTGCAATTTCCGGGAGTTCGGGTTCTAAGGGTTTTTTAAACTCTTGCAGCAGGGCATCTAAATCGCGATCGATCTGAAAGTCTCTACGTTCCAATACAGTTTGCAAAATTTGTTCTAATTTCGCTGGATTAACTTTAGCTAACCGTTGCCAAATCCAGACATTAATTGCAGGATCTTCTAGATAGTTACGCACCAGCTTTTCGTAACCGGGAACGGTTGAAAAGTCTTCGGCTGCTAGCAGTGCAGTAAATTGAGCGTAAGTAGACAAAAAGGTTTGTCCCCAGCGAGGATGAGAAAGTGCTGTCACCTGTTCGGCTTTCTTGAAGCGATCGGGCAATTCGACTTTCGGCATTACCATTTTTGGACTAGCATTGCTGTCGAGCATTACCTCAACTGCGTTAGTATCGGCACCTGCTGCCGCGATGGCTGCTGCTTTGACTTCTTCTCGATCGACTCCGGCATCTTCAACGATCTCCGCCAGAGATTTACTTCCATCAATGCCGATATCAGCTAGGTGTTTTTTAGTGATAAATTCCTGAAATTCAGCCAACTGTTTATTCAGGTGATATCCCGATAGCGTTACTTCCTCACTGCCAAAAAATTCCGTAAAATCTTCATGGTACTTTTCTACTGACTGCCAAGCTTGCTCTAACAATTCCGGCGCATCGCTGTATAGGTTCTTTTTGTGATTTTGCTTGAAATTGCCGATCGCCACCGCCAACTTCGGCTTACCCAATTTCCCCTTCAACATGGGAGAGCTCGAAAGTATCCACCAGTCATCGGTAAGGGGAGCAATCCGAGCCAGCAAGATTTCTCCTAACTTAAAGCGAGACATTTCTGCAAGAAAATTAGGACTGTTGGGTTTGACAACGTAGTGCTTAGCTGTCGGCCAGTTCATCAGTTCAAACCTGTCGGGGGAAAGTTGAGTGATTTCAAATAAGCCAGTGAAGCTTCTTTGCTCCCAACTTTCGAGCAAGCTACGATCGCTCTCGGTTAAATCCGGCTGACTTTCGACAAATAGGTCGATCGGCGTTTTCTCTCCCACTTTACCTTCGATGGTAAAACTGTCAATCACTTGATTTTGCTGAGCAATATCGTAGCGCTCGCCAGTCGCTCGAGCAGCAGCATAAGCTTCCAAAGCTACCGCCAACTCTCCCTCAGCATCCAGCACAAAGTCAATTAAATTTTGCTTGAGTGTCCAAGCTCTTTCCAACATTTCATCCACAATTTATACCGATTTTGAATGAGAGGATTTAGATTTTTAACAATTATCGGGCTTGAAGCAACCGACGCTTTACGATCCGGCTGCGATTGCAGAAAGCGCATCGCGAACAATGGCAAAAATATGCGATCGATGCCTCAGTCCTGAGTTAGTTTAATTTTAAGGCTAATAGTCTAAAAAAAATGCCCATCTCCAACCGAAGCATCCCGATTTGGTAAAAAGCGTTTATTAGGAGTGCGATCGTCCCCCACAGCAAAGCCTCTACATCTCTAGCCAGCAAGAGGCTCGCACTCCTGTGAAATAAAAATCGTGCTGAAAAATGCGATTTCAACCGACCATAAAAATACCCTCCCCTATGTAGAGAGGGACTGAAAATCCCCAAAAACTTCGCTAAACTCGTGTTAAAAATAGTTCCAGGTATCAACAACAGTCCAAGGCGCAGCAACCGGGTTTTTTTATCACAACACTTGGCTGCATTCCGAAACCCGGGTAAAAAAGCCGGAACGCTGGAGTTTGTGTG
The DNA here is from genome assembly GCA_022701275.1 of Microcoleus vaginatus PCC 9802. NCBI lineage: Bacteria > Bacillati > Cyanobacteriota > Cyanophyceae > Oscillatoriales > Microcoleaceae > Microcoleus > Microcoleus vaginatus. The sequence continues at coordinate 5,249,109 of CP031740.1, read as the reverse complement.
CGCCCAAGACTGAGAAATACTTGGCGTAAGCCCTTAGCGGGCGTCTTGGGCACTGTCGCCCGCTACAGGGCGTTCCACCCGAGCCCAAGCGTCGCGCGTGGCGTGTCTCGCTTTGTCCCAACTCACATTTGATTTACCGCGATTTGTTTCGTAGTCGCGCTGCAAATCCGGTTCAATCTCGTTGAAGCTCTTACCACTATTGCCATAGCGGGTGTATCCCTCATAACCGGTGCGGTACGCAGGCTGATAGTCTTCGTAAGTTGCGCTCGTGTCCACGTAAGGACGGGAACTGTAGTTGCTTTGCCAGTAAGCATCTTCTACCGTGGGGTCGATCGCCTCGGCCACACCTTTGCCCACCAAACCGCCACTAAACGAACCAACAACAGCGCCTACAACTGCTCCTACAGGCCCGCCGATGGCACCGCCGATCGCAGCACCCGCAGCACCCGCACTCGCCGCACCTATACCCGTTCCCACTGGATGAGCCCCTGTTTCCCCGGAAAGCGGGTCGAGGTTAGCATCAGGTTCATGTACCGTTTTTTTGTCATCGCTCATGATATTTTTTTCCTTTTATCTGACTGTAACTATTATTTTAATTTACTTTTTTAATTCCTCTCTCTTCATCTTCCCTAAGGATGAATCTGCTAGCTTAAATAAAAGGGGAAGGAGAAAATCGCTCTGGATGCAACAAGTGGTTTAACCCCCTACTCTAAAGCGATAAGGTGCGCTGTCCGGCGCACCCTAGAGAATTATTTTCAAGTGAGTCCTGATAGCGGCTCAATTGTCTACTCACCGAAGCTCTGTATTTACCAGCAACTTGAGTTAGATAGAAATCTGTTGATTTATTAGTTGCCCGTGACCTTTTCGATCAACTCTTCAGCTTTTTGAACTATGCCTTCTTGCGGGTGTTCTCCCTTGTACTCTTTTAAGCTTTCGTCGTAAATTTTCTCGACGTTGGCAGGATTTTGAGCAGTTTTGACTATTTCATCATAAGCTCCTGCTTGGGGATTGAGATCCTCGAAACTTGTTGCGGGTTCAGTAATTGTAGCTTCTTGCGGCGCGTGACTCTTGTCTTGACCTGCGTAAGCACCCTGACTGGGTATTACCGCTAGACCTACCAGACTAATCAAAGCCAGCGTACAGACCAGCAAAATGCTTTGAATCAATGTTTGTCCGAGAGCTTTTAAAACCCGCTTCATATCAACTTCTCCTCGTATTTTTCCGCAAAAATTATGGTGTTTGTCGCCCCTTCACTGCGATCACACATTGACAACCTTGGTTCAAGCGCAATCTTTTTCGCAGCTACCGCATCTAGAGCGAGCAAAAAGGGATGTTTCCGATGATGTCCAATATCTTAAGCGCCTGCTTGTTACAATTCCTTCTACCAAAAGATAGATTAGTTAGACAAGCGGAACTCATCTCCTATGAGGGGCGCTCGCCATTCCTGCGAGGAACCCTATCTAGGGGTTTTCCCATCAATTACGAAGCCCCTGAGTCTTCTCTTTCGGCGCGTCTTTCGCGTCTTCGCAGTTCGGGAAAAAATCCCATTAACCAACATTTTAAATTGCTATAAATAACCTAACGAACTACACAACAACCTGCTCTATATCTAGGTTTCTGTTCTGCATAGCTCCTTCAAATAGCTCAGTAGAAAGAGCTTGTTCTACCGACCAAACCCCCGGTTTTTCCAGTTTACCTTCTAACATTAATTGAGCGATGCTACCAGTACCAATGCCAGTAGCGACGGCAGCATTTGGGTGTACCGCTGTCGAGCAAACTTTAGCCGGTTGACCGTTTTTGAGACCGGTTACTTGCGATCGCACTGCCACACCAACCCCACTAAAACTATTAGTAACACTTGTCATCCCATAACTGACGTAGGAGAGAAATTCAATCACGGAGTTATTTTTGAGCCAGCTAGCGGGCCAATACTTAGCAACAAACCAGGTAAGGTGATTGTAAAGGTCGGGAGACGTACCGAATTTAGTCACAACTGATTTGACGGGGAAAGTTTCGGGCAAAGTAATTGCTTCCGGCATATCGAACCAGTAAACCCCTGTTTTGCCGTAGGGCGCGGGAAATTCAATTGTTTCGCGATTGCTGTAGGGTTTTACTTGGTGCCACTTGCGATCTTCCCAAACCTCAAAAGGAGTTTGCAAACCTAAAAAAGTGGTTCTCATGACGGTAACGCCAGCGCCGCCAGAACCTCCGACTACATAACTTAAATGGATGTGTTCTGCTTCATCTAATTGTTCCACATCTCGGCGCACCATGCTGTTAGACACACCGGGGAAAATGCCCGTATTAATAATAGCAGTAATCCCAGCATTTTTAGCGGTTTCGCGCAATTCTAAAGCCTTGCGAGTAAAACTGCGGCTGTCACTGACATCAGTATAATTAACACCTGCTTCGATGCAAGTTTTCAGCACGCCGGCGTCTCGGTAGTGAAAAGGCCCCGCACAGTGAACGACAAGATTAGACTCTGAAACTGCTTTTTGCAGGGCTGCACTGTCCGCTAAATCAAAAGTTTGGTACTGCACCCTATCCGGCGGCAATCCCGGCCCAATAGAGGCTTCAGAGTTGCGTCCGGTAACAGTAATTTCCGCGTCGGTGTGGGTAACAAGGTCTTGGGCAACGCTGCTGCCAATTCGTCCCCGCCCGCCGACAATCAAAACTCGGTTTGCCATCGCTAAAAAAAGGGTAACGCCATTTCTCAGTTTCTCAACTTGGGGCCGGCGTTTTCATCCGCATAAAGTATGAATTGAGGAGAATGCGAAATGCTGGGGAATCGGCGGCGATCGCCCTGATCCGGAGATGGGGAGCGACTTCTACCAGCGACTTGCCTGTTCTGCTTTCATTAGAGGTTTGGCGGCGACACTAAGTTCCAAAATGCCTTCAGCGTTAACTTGTTCTTCTAATATTGAGAATTTTATCGATGGAATATACTCTGTGATCCAAAAATATTTAAACAGATTTGATGAAACGCAAAGCGTCGCCACCGCTCGCGAAAGATGCACAAGATTTAGAAAAGGTATTGAGGGCGATCGCAAATCGTTTTCCCTTCACAGAGAATCAACCAGAAAAAATTCTCGCACTCACAGACTGATAAATGAACGCAAAGAAACGCAGATGTGATTCATCTGCGTTTCTTTGCGTTCATCTGTGTTTCAAAAAATCTTACTTCTCATTACTCCGAAATACCGACTTACCCTTCGCTTTCAGAGTATTAGCCGCATCTGCCAAAGTCTGCGCGAAAGGCTGCTGCGAGTGCATGAAAACGCGAGCCGTATTGCGTCCCGGCATACCGGAAATCGATCCGCCCGGATGCGTTCCCGCCCCCGTCAGAAACAAACCGTCGATCGGTGTTTTGTAATTCGCCAACTCCGGTAAAGGACGGAAAAATATCATCTGATCCAACGTCATGTCAACGTGATAATAATTCCCCTTCAAAGCGCCCAAACGCTCTCCCAACTCCGCCGGACTCTCCACGTGGCGCCCTATAATTGAATTTTTGATATTTGGCGCGTATTCTGCTAATTTATCGATGCAGCGATCGGCAACTTTGTTTTTCAGCTCATCCGTCCAACCCGTACCGTGCTGGCCGGTTCCTTCAGCATTTTCGATCATGTAAGGAGCAAAAAATTCAATCCAAGCCGTATGATGTCCGGGGGGAGCCATTGACGGGTCTAGTACCGTCGGAAACACTACATACATCGATGGGTCAGAGTCGGGAATTCTGCCGATTGAAGGCTCGCTGTGAGAAATTTCAACGTGTCTCACCGAGTCTGCAATTAAAACCGACCCGATTAAATATTCGTCCCGATGATTCCAGCGCTCAAACTTGGGCATTTCATTTAGAGCTAAGTCTATTTTGAGAATAGTCTCGTTGTTGTTAACAATTTTGCGCTCCAATCTTTCCCGCAAATCCGGGTCGGCACTGTCAACATCGCTGGAGTCCATTAAGTGCAGAAACAAGCGCTTAGCATCAATATTAGAAATGACACCTTTTGTAGCGCGGTATTCCGTGCCGTTGGCAACTCGAACTCCCACAGCGCGACCGTCATCAACTAATATTTTCTCGACGTGCTGGTCGGTAAGTACCACACCCGAGTAACTTTTCACTACATTAAGCAGCGCTTGCACTAATGCACCAGTCCCTCCGCGCGGTCTTGCCATGCCGGGATTGTGCCTCATTGCCAGCATAATTGCGCCTACAGCCAGAGTTTTTTGCGAAGGAGGCGCGCCGAGTTCTGCGGCGAATCTTGCTAGAGGTGCTTTGATAAATTCCTCGTCAAACCACTCGTTGAGAAGGTCTTCAGCGCTGGTGAGCATCGTGCGAATAAAGTCCAGCGTTTTGTCGGGGGAACCGATCACTGAAAATAAATCTTTTAGTTTGGCAATATCGTAGTTGCCTGCAATATCTATGAGGGATTTTGGTGGCGCATTAAACATCGGAACCATCGCACCTAAAGCCCGCTGCCAAAAGTCTGTATATTCGGCATATTTTTTAGCATCGCGCTCGTTGTAGCGGGCAATTTCAGCACAAGTTTTTTCTACAGATTTGTGCGCTAAGAAATATTTGCCGTCGGGATGCGGACAAAAGGCAACTGGATCGCAGAAAAGATATTCTAAACCGTGTTTTTCCAGTTCTAATTCTTCTACAACTGGCCCTAAATGGATAAATTCGTGGTCGATCGCGCACATATTGAATTTAAAATCCGGCAATTCGGGAATCGCAGCTTCAGTAGTTGCCGCGCCGCCGGGAACCGAACGTTTTTCTAACAACAGGACGGTATATCCCGCTTTGAGGAGATAAGAGGCGCAGACCAGTCCGTTGTGACCGGCTCCTATGATAATCACGTCATACGTTTGCATAGATGAAGCTCTGGGGATAAGATATTTTGCTCATTTTACAAATGTTAACAAGTTGCCAGTCTCTACCAATAGAAATAGATTGGTCTTAAGAGAGTAGTTTGAGCATCTTACAAAAGAGATAGCCTGTCGCAAATTTTTAACTGCGATCGCCCTGATTTCCTCTCTGATTTTAAGAGCGATCCCCTCTGAAAATTTGCCCCAGTATTATACCGCATTTAATCACGTTTATTTGCGCGCAAAATAAAACTTAATCACGAGTAATATCTGCCAGATAAACCGGAGTTTTTTAAACGAAGGAAGAGGCAAGAGGCAAGAGGTAAGAGGTAATAAAAAAAGTTTTGAGATTCTGTCCTTCCTGGCAACCCTGGGATTGGAAGGGTTAAGCCTTACAAAAATTACTTACTCAAAACTCAAAACTCATTACCAATTACCAATTACCAATTAGTACATTGAGAAATATTACTTTAGTTGCTGGAGCGCCGCCTCAGCTTTTTGTACACCCTCATTGTTGCCTTGCTGGCGGTAAGTGTTGAGGGCTTGTTGAAAAGCTTCAATTGCTTCGGATTTGCGATCGCGCGCTTTGAGTGCCGTACCCATATTGTAATAAGCTTCGGCTCTGTTTGGATCGAGCTTTATCACTCGCCCAAAAGTGGTAATGGCTGCTAAAAAATCTTGTTTTTCCAGTTGAATTTGCCCGATTCCTGCGTGTGCTTCCACTAAATTTGGTCGCACCGCAATAGCCCGCTGATAAGCTACCAGCGCTCCGTCTAAGTCGTTTTGACCCTTGAGAAGTTCGCCAATTTCTAACTGCACTTCTGGATTCCGGGGCTCCAATTTGGCAGCTTCTTCAAAAGCTGCTAGCCCTTCGGAAGTATAGCCGGCACGCAGCAAAGCAGTGCCTAATTTTAACTGGACACCGGCTTGTTTGGGAGCGAGTTCGGCTGCTTGTTGGAGCACGGTAACTGCACTGGCAAAATTTTCCTGCTGGATCAATACTAAACCCATTGAAGAATAAGCTTGCCAATTTTTCGGATCGAGGGCGATCGCCTCTTGGTATGCTTTAAAAGAACCGCTGTAATCTTTTTGCTGAAAGAGTACCACTCCGAGACCGATCCGGGCATTGACATTTTTGCGATCGAGCGCAGCGGCGCGGCGGTAAGCTGTGGCTGCTGCGGGATAGTTTTGCAAATTCGCCATAGCATATCCTAAGGCGTATTGGAAGTCAGCATTGTTCGGTTCCAGACCGATCGCTTGTTGGTAAAATTCCACTGAGGCTTGATAGTTGCCTTGACGCGCTTCTAAATAGCCAATACCAGAAAAAATGCGGGGGTTTTCCGTATCTAAACGTGCTGCTTCCTGATAAATGGCGATCGCCTTACTGTAGTCTCCTAAATCTACCAACTCGCGCCCTTGTCGCAGCAGAGCATCTAAATTTGAATTATTTTCAGGGTTGACTTGAACAGATGTTTCTGCTGAGAGCGCTATCTGCGGCGCAGCGACCGCGAATCCTGCTACTAACAGCGTACTGAATACCAAGAGACTTTGTTTGTACACGGCCATTTGTTTCAAAGAGTGTGTGGAATGAAAGGGCGAGTTGCTGTCAGCTTAGCAAGCTGACAACTTATGGTTTACCAGGAATGTTTGAGCGGCGAGATGTAGTAAATCTACAGAACAAGACCCACTCAAAATTTTCGCGACTGAGGCCAACTGATGATTGTAACAACAACTGATATCATCCAAGGAGCAGAAATTCAATCTTACCTGGGAATAGTAACTGCTGAGGTTGTCTACGGCACCAACGCCCTGCGAGATTTCTTCGCGGGCATTCGCGACATCATCGGCGGGCGCACCGGCAGTTACGAGGAAGTGTTTCTCAAAGGACAGCGAGATGCCCTCGCGGAACTGGAAAAACGGGCCCAGCGCCTGGGCGCCAATGCCGTAATCGGGGTGGAAGTGGACACAGGCACGATTAATGTAGACTCGAACGGGGCTTTGCTGCTGATTACAGCCGTTGGAACGGCTGTAAGATTGCGTTAAGCTGTCTTTCCTGTATACGTCCGCATTTCCTGTATACGTCCGGGAACTTTTCTAACGGGATAAAATATTCATCACTCATCAGTCATCAATCATCAATGATTCGCTAATAGCGGCGGGCTGGTGGCTGATGACTTTTTCGTTTATTTCTTCAGACATAGATACTGGTTCTTTCCCCAGGCAGATATACTTCCTATCAATCTCAGCCATAATCAATGCTTAGGTGAAAGATGGTTAAAAATTAAAGCAATTCTCAGAGGAAAGAAAAACCTATGTCATACGTAAATAGACCTGTAGATAATGTTGGTACCGAACCCGTGGTTGTGAATTCAATCATGGAATACCACGATCGAGTACGTTGGGGCCCGATTTTTTCAGGTTTGGTAATTGCGATCGGCACACAACTGGTGTTAAGTGCATTGGGCGCTGCGATCGGGTTGAGCAACATTGCTAATTCAGGAGCTCCGCGCAGTATTTCAGGGGACGTGGGTACCGGCGTCGGAATTTGGTCAATTATTAGTTTGTTAATTAGCTTGGGGGTTGGCGGTTGGGTAACTGCTCGCGCTTGCGGCCCGATGAACCGCAACACAGCACTTTTGAACGGAGCAATTTTGTGGGCAACTACCTTAACAATTGGCTCTTGGCTGTTAGCAAATGGCGTGGCCGGTACTTTTGGCGTAATAGCTGCGAATGCGGGAGAAGCAATTAATCAAGCGCAGCAGGGCGGGGTTGATTTGCCGAACCGAGCACCTAACGTATCTGCTCAGGATACTCGCAATATTGCTGGTAATGCTGCAAAAGCTGGTTGGTCGTTCTTGTTCGGCTCACTATTGGGTTTAGTTGCTGCGATGGTAGGAGCATCTGCCGGCGCGCGCACTCCTCGGCATCACTCCTAAAAGTTTCGTCAGACACGGAAAGTTCATATTCAGGAAAGCACTTTTTTTAAGGTGCTTTTTTGTTGGTTTAATTGGTGAACTATTTTTTTCTTGTTCCCAGGTTATACCTGAAAACGCATTTTTTAAGGCTCTGCCTCTCGGTTTTTAAAGGGAGGCACAGCCTCGGGATCTTTGTTCCCAGGCTCTCTCTGCCTGGGAACGAGGATAATGAATGATAAAAGCGAGAGAAAGGTGCTTATAGCGCACTTTATAAATTAAGCGCTGAAGTATTTGGCGGCTGGGTGATAGGTGATAATGGCGGTTGTTGATTGTTCGGGATACAGTTGTTCGCTTTCATCCATGTAGAGGTTGATACGATCGCACTTTAACAATTCCAGTTGCTTGTACTGATCCGCCATATTCGGACAAGCGGGATAGCCGAAACTGTACCGCGAACCGCGATATCTTTGGGCTAGCATATCGCGAATGTTGTCCGGTTCTTCGCTACCAAAGCCCAATTCGCGCCGAATTCGCGCGTGAGTCCATTCTGCTACGGCTTCCGCTGTCTGTACCGCTAATCCGTGAAAGTAGAGATAGTCGCTATATTGATTGTTAGCAAATAGCTTTTGCGCGTACTCTGTAGCAATTTCTCCCACTGTTGCTACTTGCATCGGAAATACATCGATTTTACCCGATTCTTTGGGCGCGAAAAAGTCGGCAATGCACAGCCTGCGCCCCGATTTTTGGCGGGGAAATGTCAATGTTGCAGCGGGTGTCGATACATCTTGCCCGCCAGCCATGATTTCTGGGTCGTACAAATACAAAGAATTGCCTTCAGCTTGACAGGGAAAATACCCGTAAATTGCTTGGGGATACAGTAACTTTTCGGCGATGACTTTGTGTTTCCATTCTTCCAAGATCGGATAAACTTTTTCCGCTAAGAAAGCATCGTATTCTTCCCGCGATTGGTCTTTTGGCTTGCGGAACTGCCACTGACCGGCAACTAAAGCTTGCAAATCTAAGTGCCAGAAAATCTCCTCAAAGGGGATGTCTTCTCCCTGCAACAGTTTCGTTCCCCAGAAAGGAGGAGTCGGGCGATCGATATCTCCTGCAACTGCTTCGGATCGCCTGGTATCTATCACCACAGGAGTGTCTGCTTTCTTGGCATCTTCTACAGAAGTTTCTGGCGCCGCTTTAGCTTCTTTAACCGCGCCATTATCATCCTCTCTTTCATCTAAAAATCCTTGCAAGTCTTCCCATTTACCAGCAGATTTGGCTGGCATGAGTTTGTCCATAAAGTGCAAATCAGAAAACGCATCTTTGCCGTAAACTACTTTACCTTTGTAGGTATTTTGGCAGTCTTCATGTACAAACTTGGGAGTCAAAGCTGCGCCGCCCAAAATTACCGGAACGGTGATTCCTTTCTGGTTGAACACTTCCAGATTCTCTTTCATGAACGCGGTGGATTTTACCAGCAAGCCACTCATGGCAATACAGTCGGCTTTGTGCTTTTCGTAAGCTTCGATGATATTGTCAACCGACTGTTTAATCCCCAAGTTTATCACTCGGTAGCCGTTGTTTGATAAAATAATATCAACTAAGTTTTTGCCGATATCGTGAACGTCGCCTTTGACAGTAGCGATGATGAATGTGCCTTTGGCATTGTCCCCAGATTCTGACTTTTCCATGTGCGGTTCTAAATAGGCAACTGCCGCTTTCATGGTTTCTGCTGACTGCAATACAAATGGCAGTTGCATTTGTCCCGAACCGAACAATTCTCCGACTACTTTCATCCCGTCTAACAGGAAAGTATTGATTATGTGGAGAGGCGGATAGCTTTCTAATGCTTTGGCGAGTTGGATATCTAGTCCAATGCGTTCGCCGTCGATGATGTGCTGCTTCAGGCGTTCTTCTACCGGAAGGCTTGCGTCTTCTGTACGATCGCGCTTAGTAGTTTTGCCCGCAAACACCGTTGTCAGGTCGCCCAAGGGGTCGTAAACGCAAATATCCCCGTCAAACTCCCGTTCGTCGTAAATCAGTTTACGGCAGATTTCTTGGTGTTTGGGGTCGATTTTGGCGAGGGGCAAAATCTTATTGGCGCTGACAATTGCCGAGTCCATCCCGGCCTGCATCGCTTCGTGCAAAAACATCGAATTCAAGACTTGCCGCGCCGCCGGATTCAAGCCGAAGGAAATGTTAGAAACTCCTAAGATTACGTGACAACCGGGCAATTCTTGGCGAATGCGGCGGATCGATTCGATGGTAGCTTTGCCATTTTTTCTGTCTTCTTCAATCCCGGTGGAAATGGGCAAAGCTAGGGTGTCAAAAAAGATTTCCTCGGCGGGAATTCCGTAGGCGACAGCGGCGTTATATGCGCGCTGGGCGATCGCAAATTTTTGGTCAGCAGTTCTGGCCATCCCGTCTTCGTCAATTGTACCGATAACTATGCCCGCGCCGTATTTTTTCGCCAACTCTAAAACTTGATAAAAACGCGGTTCTCCGTCTTCATAGTTAGTGGAATTCAGCAAACATTTGCCGCCGGCAACTTTTAAGCCTGCTTCCATCTTTTCCCATTCTGTGGAATCCAGCATTAAAGGGAGAGTGGCATTAGTCACAACGCGGGAAACTAATTCTTTCATGTCTCGCACGCCATCGCGGCCGACATAATCAACGTTAACATCGAGAATGTGCGCGCCTTCTCGCACTTGTTCCCTGGCCATTGCTACTAAACCGTCCCAGTCTTCGGCGTTTAGCAAATCGCGGCATTTTTTGGAACCGCTGGCGTTGAGTCTTTCGCCGACAATTAAGAAGGAATTCTCTTGTTCGTAGGGTTGGGCGCTATAAATTGAGGCGGCGGATGGTTCCCAAGTAATTTCGCGGATTTTGGGTTTAAGAGTTTTGCCAATTTCTGCTAGTTCGCGGATGTGATCGTAGCGGGTTCCGCAGCAGCCGCCGATGACTTGTACGCCTAAGTCTTCGACAAAGCGCATCAAGGCCATTTTTAATTCTATTGGCGTGAGTTTGTAGTGCGCGTGGCCGCCGATGTTTTCGGGTAAACCGGCGTTGGGAACGCAGGAAACGACGAAGGGCGAATGTTCGGAAAGGTATTTGACGTGTTCGGCCATGCGATCGGGCCCGGTGGCGCAGTTGAGGCCTAAAATGTCGATCGGGTAAGGCTGCAAAATGGCTAGGGCGGCGCTGATGTCGGAACCGACTAACATTGTGCCGGTGGCTTCCATTGTGACTGATACCATTAACGGAATCCGCGCGCCTTTTTTCTTAAATACTTCTTCAATGGCATTTAATGCTGATTTAATTTGCAGCACATCTTGACAAGTTTCGACAATAAATAAGTCAACGCCACCGTCATAAAGTCCTTCTGCTTGTTCGGCAAAAGCGGCGGTGAGAGTGTCAAAATCAATGTGTCCTAATGTTGGCAATTTGGTGCCTGGCCCGATCGATCCTGCGACAAATCTCGGTTTTTCTGGCGTGGAAAATTCGGCGGCGATACCCTTGGCGAGTTCGGCGGCAGTTTTGTTGAGATAATACGCTTTGTCTGCTAAATCGTATTCGGCGAGAACGATGGAAGCGGCGCCAAAGGTGTCTGTTTCGATGACATCGGCCCCTGCTTCGAGGAATCCCCGGTGCACGTTGGCGACGGCTTCCGGCTTGGTGTGGACGAGATATTCGTTGCAACCTTCGTATTCTTTGCCGCCAAAGTCTTCTGCGGTGAGGTTTTGGACTTGCAGGTTGGTTCCCATCGCGCCGTCGAAGACGATGACGGGGCGTGAGGGGTGGTGGAGGCGATCGAGGAATCTGCTATTCATAAGCGGTCAAAAAAAACGCCGGTGCTATATATTTACAATTTTATCTATTGTGCAATATTGTCAACAATTATGTGACTGTTGGCAAACGACTAATTACTGAAGGATTTAATGCTGCTGACAATAGTTCGATCGTACCTGTAATTTTACCGATCGCCCTGAATAATTGTCAAAATTTTGTTGTGGGCGAGGCTGCAGGGGGAAAACGGGCGATCGGCTGCGAGGGGTTTTTCCGGTTAACTGTTGAGCAATTTTGCCAAAATGCGATCGCCACAATTAAACGAGTCATATAGCAATCCTTGCAGGAGTCGTAAATTTTTACCCTACCCCAACCCTCCCCGAACCCGCTCGCTCGGGAGTAAGAAATTCACAAATGATCCGAGGATTGCTATATAACTAAAGCATTAAGATTTCTTTCTCATCCTTTTGTTGGAAGCCCTTTTAGGCAGTCGCTTAATTTCACTTTCGCCTCCTTGAACTTCTACTTTTTTGATATTTTCTTCTACTTCTTCTATAATTTCAAAATCAACAATTTCAACATCGCCCTCGCTGATTTCTTCCTCTTCCTCAATCTCCTCCCAATTCTGTTGATTTGCGATTAACTGCCCCGCTAACCCAGAAGCTTGAACAGACAATTCTTCGATTTTTTCATTAATTTCAACTTCTCCAATCCGATGCTCACTTTCCGCCGTCACTAAATATTTTGCTATAGCAAAAAAATCATCACTTTCTTGACTAATTTCAGTTTTCCTGATTTCCTTGTCTACTAGCTGCATTGATAACTGCTGCTTTTCCCTTGACAATTCCTCAACCTTAGTCGCAAGCATTCTAATCTGTTCGTTGAGAACGCGAATTTCTCGGTTTTGCTGCTGAATCATTTCTTCGGCATCAGCAAGAGTTCGATTTCTCTCTAATATCACCTCATTTTTAGTTTCTAATTCCAAAGCGCTCATAGCCGCTTTAATTACATTATAAAAATGCGGCTTAGATACATCAACTTGTTTAGCATTATGGCGGCTTTTCCCCAAAAGTCCAATCTTTTCTCCTTGCTTAACAGCCAAAACAAAACCTTGATGATTTTTTATTTTTAATTCTTTGACAAAATCTACTTGAACTAAACTGCAAATATATTTGTGACAGTCAAAATAAAATTCTGCTTTCATCAAAAAGCACCCCTTTCTGCTACAGTCCCGCAGAATTATAGCATGAACAACGTTAAAACTCGAAGAAAATTTATAAAAATAGGGTGGGCGCGGAGGGCTGTACCCTATTTTATAAATGTATGCGATGTCAAGAGTTGTTCAGGACTTATGCGAAAAATCGTTTGACGCGCTACTTCTAGCAGTAATGGGCGCATTGTGTCCCTAAAAAATTAGCTTTTGCGGGCAGGAATTTAAATATTTTCGCTTAGCAAAACCCGCCAACATCGACCGATTTTGTAAATAAATTAATTGCTTTCTTTGCTGACATAAGCGATTTCTAATCCATGACGGTGAAAAGCTGCTGCTAAATCAACTGTTTCTTCTTTAACTTGAGGCTCTAATTCAAACAAGCTTAGCTGGATTGGCTGATTATTTTTTTTGCCTTTGTTAAACTTGCTCAAAAGTCTTTCTTCTAAATGCTGGTGCGATTCTAAATTGCCATCTGACAGAATATGATTAATCGGGAAATTAAATTCTTTAAGTTTGTGGCACACTAAAATAGTCCGGTGACAAGTAAGTGGGTCTTTTTCCGCACACATTAAACTGATTTTATAATTGGATGCGCCTTTTAGCAAGCGCTCAATTCCTGCGGAAAATAGAGGAGTGGCTGCTATGCGATCGTATAAAGCTTTACCGCTAGAATCGTAACAGCTTAAATCCTCCGGTCTCGCGCCCAACTCTTTGCCTAAAAAAACATATTGAATGCCGACACTTGACAGAGAAGCTTTAATTTCAGATTTATTAAAATGAGGTAAATAGCGGCTAAAAGGATGCGATCGCACGTCCGCAACCGCCGTAATTCCGTGTTGTTGCAGCAGCAAAACAAACGCTTCAATACTCAGATTGGAGTGTCCGATCGTAAATAATTCCCTTGCTTCGATCTTACTCTTCACTCTTTGCCTTGCACATGAAAGTTTGTGTAGCCCAATTCTTGCAATTGCTAGACTTCAAGCTGTAGGTTTCTTTAGCAACTTTTGAATTAAAAGTTGCACAGCCAGCAGCATCAAACCCAAAGATGCAAAAGCAAAAACACCCGCGCCCAAAGCCACAATCCCCATGACTAAAGTTCGCACAGCCGCGCCAATATTAATCGCAGTCACATTGTCAGAATGAATGGGCGAATTTGCAAAAGTTTGGACGATCGACAAAGTTAGCGCGTACAAAGCCGTCGCAAACCCGCCCGCGATCAGCGAACCCATCACGCACCGCAAAATCGTCGGCGGCGTCGAAGATGCAGAGGTTGCATCTCCAGCCGAACTCAGAGGTTTAGAAGTAGAATTTGGATTAGTTAAATCAGTCATGGCGATTTTAGATTTTAGATTTTAGATTTTAGATTTCTGGTTAATTCACCAAAACTAAAATCGGTGTTGCATGGCATATTATCAGTTCTTCGATCTCAATAGACTCTGCGAAAAGTTAGATTCATCTTGACCCTCGCCTGTTAGACAGGTTTAACGGGCGATGGTGATCGCACCCTCTTCGAGTTACACCCTCGAAATCGGCGGTTTCGTCTCGTTTCCCTCCGAAAAAATCTGAATTCCAGTATTGCTAAACTGTGCTACCCAAAAATCCAAATCTGGAGAAGCGATCGCAATTTTAACCCGTTCCATAAGTTGCTGAGCCTGCTCGGAAGACTCGGCCAGCGCAAACACCGTCGGCCCGGAACCCGACATCATCGTTCCCAAAGCCCCCGCCGACTCAAAAGCCTGCCGCAACTGCAACACCTGCGGGTACACGGGCAAAGCAACTTTTTCTAAATCGTTGTGTAGCAATTGACCAATTTTTGATCGATCTTTTTGGGCGATCGCCCCCACCATCGGGCCCGAATGCAGCCGTTCCCGGCGGCACCCCAAATCTTCCACTGCACAATAGGAACTACTGAACTGCTGGCGATAAGTTTGATACGCCCATGCCGTGGAAATACTGAGATTGCGGTACTTCGCCAAAACCACAGAAAAGCCTGCCAAATCAGGCAGAGGCGACAGTTTATCCCCGCGACCAGTTGCCAAAGCCGTACCTCCCGCAATGCAAAAAGGCACATCCGAACCCAAAGTTCCCCCCAATTCTTGCAACTCCGACTGAGTAAGTCCCAATTGCCACAGCAAATCCATCCCGACTAAAACCGCAGCCGCATTGGCAGAACCGCCGGCAAGCCCCGCCGCCACTGGAATCTGCTTGTGAATGGCAATCTCGACTCCGCCGTATTTCGCCAAAGCATCGGGGAATTGCTTCGCCAACAAATCCGCCGCCCGGTAGGCCAGGTTATTCTTATCAGGAGGGACTTGCGGGTGATCGCAGCGCACGCGAATCGTGTCCGTACCAATCGCGCGCAAGTCAATTCGATCGGCTAAATCTATACTTTGAAGTACCATCGCCAGTTCGTGATATCCGTCCGGGCGATCGCCTATGATTTCCAAATACAGATTGATTTTTGCTGAAGCTAACAGAGAATATGAACGCATAGGTGATTAAGCCGCAGGTGAAAGAAACCCCTGGTTGCAATTAATTGACACCAGTCCGCATCCATTTTCTCACAACTCAAAGGAAATATTATGCAGGAAATGTGGAAAACTTTTTTTAGTTCCGGGTCATTTATTCCTCACGGTCACTGCTATCTCTGGCAGACCCCGTTAGTCTGGCTTCACGTCGCCTCAGATTCGATCATTGCACTAGCATATTTCTCTATCCCGATTACACTGATTTATTTTATTTCCAAACGCGAAGATTTGCCCTTTGACTGGATCTTTACCATGTTTGGAGGCTTTATCGTCGCCTGTGGCATCACTCACATATTTGAAGTCTGGACGCTTTGGCATCCTACCTATTGGCTTTCAGGAACAATGAAAGCAATTACTGCCCTTATTTCCTTTGCTACAGCCATACTTTTGGTAGACTTAATCCCTCAAGCCCTAGCACTTCCGAGTCCCGCACAGTTAGAATCCGCCAACCGACTCCTAGAATCTGAAATTGTCGATCGCCAATTAGCAGAAGCTGCACTACAAAAAGCCAAAGAAGAATTAGAAATTCGAGTTGAGGAACGCACCGCAGAGTTAAAGTCTCAAACTCAACATTTAGAATTGGCAAACCGACTCCTAGCATCGGAAATTGTCGAGCGCCAATTAGCAGAAGCTGCGCTAAAAAAAGCTAAAGAAGAATTAGAAATTCGAGTTGAGGAACGCACCGCAGAGTTAAAGTCTCAAACTCAACAGCTCGAACAAGCCTTGTCTGAATTGAAGCAGGCTCAATCAAAGCTAATTCACAGCGAAAAAATGTCATCTTTGGGGCAATTGGTCGCTGGGCTTGCTCATGAAATCAACAATCCGATTAACTTTATTTACGGCAATCTTACTCACACCCGTGAGTATGCCGATACTTTAATCAAACTGGTGAATATCTATCAAGAACAGTATCCGAATCCCCTACCCACACTTAAAGAAAAAATCGAGTCTATAGATTTAGACTTTATCATCTCTGACCTGCCAAAAATATTAATTTCTATGAGAAACGGCGCCGAGCGGATTTTTGGTATTGTCAAGTCGCTGCGAATTTTTTCTCGCCATGACGAAGCAGAAAGGAAAGTAGCCGACATTCATGAAGGAATTGACAGCACACTGATGATTTTGCAAAGCAGATTGAATGCTAAGCCAGATTTGTGGAGCATTCAAGTTCTCAAGGAATATGGCAATTTACCGAAAATAGAGTGCTATCCCGGACAGCTAAATCAAGTGTTTATGAATATCCTAGCTAATGCTATTGATGCTTTAGAAGATGACAGCCACAGCGAGTCGATGGCAGGCAATGAAGCTAATCGCTGCCTCATCAAAATTTCTACCAAACTTTCAGACAGTCAAGTGGTAGAAATCCGAATTAGCAACAACGGGCCAGAAATAACTGAATCGGTGAGGAACCAGTTATTTAATCCATTTTTTACCACTAAACCAGTAGGTAAAGGCACGGGATTAGGTTTATCGATTGGCTATCAAATTATCACAGTAAGACATAAAGGCGAATTGCACTGTATTTCTGCCCCGGGGAAAGGTGCAGAATTTATTATTAAAATTCCGATTACCCTGCAAGAAACCTTTAATAATCCCCATCAAACCTAAATTAAACTGTTAGTAGTCACACCGAAAAGTTCTTATTAAAAAAATACCCAGGTATCAGAATTATTTAATAATTCTGGTATCTAACACAATCCTGAACTTCAAACATCGCCCATAATATTATTACTCAAACTTACCCATTGATCCACGCTTAAATCTTCAGCGCGAGATTGAGGATTTATCTGTAACTCTTCTAGCAATTGAACAAGTTTATCTAAGTCCACAGCCCCTTTCAAATTATTTCGCAGCATTTTGCGCTTGCTACCAAATCCCAACTTAACTAAATTCTCCAAATAGCGCGGATTAACCGCCGGAGTTTCTATCAGTCTCGGAACCAGCCGCACCACGGCAGAATCGACTTTTGGTGGCGGAAAAAAGTCTTTAGACGGCACATCGCAAATTAACTCGCATTCTGCTAAATACTGCACCCGCACCGACAAAGCGCCAAAAGCTGTCGAACCCGGTTTAGCGTAAAGCCTTTGGGCCACTTCTTTCTGCACTAACAGCACGATCGAATCGAAGGGTTTAGCCGCAGGAACAGATATCGTTCCCAGCAGTTTTTGCAGAATCGGGCCGGTGATATTATAGGGAATGTTGGCAACAACTTTATTGGGATTTTGGAATTTGGGAAAGGCCGTTAGTTCCGCCTCTAAGTCCATTTCCAAGATGTCCCCTTGTAGCAGTAAAAAATTGTCGGTTTTGCCGAGTTGTTTGGCTAGCTTGAGACACAAATCTCGATCGATCTCCACAGCAACAACAGACTCAGCAGCAGGCAGCAAACGCCGAGTCAAAATCCCCGTACCCGGCCCAATTTCCAGGACGCGATCGCGATCCAAAGAAGCCGCTTTCACAATCTTATCTAAGGCTTTCTCGCTTTTGAGCCAATGTTGAGCAAACTGTTTCCGGGGTCTGGTCGATCGCATTTTTTGAATTTTTGGAGAAATCTTAGCCTGTCATTCTATCACAGCTCAATATCTTTTCCCAACCGACGGTGATGTTTATTTTTGTTAACAGGGGTTGAATTAACCAAAAAAATTGGGCACTATAATAAGGACAAACGAGAAAAAATAAATTTATTTCTTCCCAATTACCAACAGCACAACACGTAAGTCACGGAGACACGGATAGCTGTTTTTCCAAATAACCAATAACAAATAACCAATAACAAATAACCAATAACCAATTACCACTTCCCCAAAAATGAAATTCCAACGAGTATTTGGTACATTACCTAAAACCACAGCCAGCGCACCCGGAAGAGTAAACCTGCTGGGCGAACACACAGACTACAACGATGGATTTGTACTTCCAACTGCGATTCCCCAGCGCACAACAGTACAAATCGGCTTCAGCAGTGACGATCGACACCATTTTTATTCAGCAGAATATGACGAACTCATAAATTATTCAGACGACGATACAATACCGCAAAACTTCGTCAGTTATATCTGTGGCTGCCTCAGACTTTTAGAAAAAGAAGGATACAAAGTACCGCCAATAAATCTCTACATTACCTCGAATGTGCCGATCGGAGCCGGTTTGTCCAGCAGCGCCGCTTTAGAAATAGCCACCCTCAGAGGACTGCGCGCGCTGCTGAACCTCCCCCTAGACGACGTGCGGCTAGCTCAAATCGGACAGCAAGCCGAAATCCAGTATGCCGGCTTGAACTGTGGCATCATGGATCAAATGGCGTCGAGTTTAGCAGATACCAACACCATGCTATTTATCGACACCCGCAGCCTGGAATGCCGCCCGGTACCTTTTCCCGCAGGCACAGAAATTTTAATAATTGACAGCGGCGAAAGCCACAAACTAGCAGCAGGAAGCGGCTACAACGAGCGCCGCGCCGAGTGCGAGGAATCCGCGCGGATATTGGGAGTTAAAGCTCTCAGGGATATCGCCGATCCCCAAGCAGTCGAAGTATTGCCAGAACCCCTCAAAAGGCGATCGCGCCACGTCGTTACCGAAAACAACCGCGTGCTCGAAGCCGTAAAATCTGTGTCGGCAGAGCGTTTTGGTGAGTTAATGAATGCTTCCCACGCCAGCCAGCGCGACGACTACGAAGTTTCGGTAGCGGCAGTAGACACGCTCGCGGCCATCTTGCAGTCAATCCCGGGAGTCTTCGGCGCAAGGCTGACGGGCGGAGGTTTTGGCGGTGCTTGCGTAGCCTTGGTGGAGAGTGGGAAAGCGGGTGTTATCGCATCAGAGGCGATCGATCGCTACCAGCGCGCGGGTTATAACGGTCGCGTTTTGGTTCCAGAAGTTAAAGTTAATTCTTAATTCCCGAACTATCTCCCGACAGCGAAGGCCACCGCACAGTCACGATCACCGAATCCTCCTCGGCTGACCAATAATGAGGCACTCCCGGCTGCCACAGAGCATAATCTCCTTCGCGAGAAAGCAAGATTTCTTGCTCGGGAAATTGCAGCCGAAACCGCCCTTTTACCAGGATAGAAAGCGTGGTGGCGGCAGCATTTACCGCCCACTGAGTCCTACAATCTCCGGCGGGGTGAGTGCCCCATTTTACCTCTAAAACAGAAGTCGATCGCGCGTCGTTTTCAGGGGTAATAAAGTGACCCGCAAACCACCCGCCCCGACTTGCCCCTTCAGCGCCCGCATTTCCAAAAACCACTTGAGATGACATCAGTTAATCAGCTAAAAAACAAAGATGGTTAGATCTGACATCTTGCACCATTTTCAATAAGCTTTTTATGGGCGGGCAGGATGCCCACCCCACAAGAAATTCCCTCTTTGTGGAACAGGCATCTTGCCTGTTCTTGAGAATAGTGCAAGATGTTAGTTAGATCCGGAGACACCATCTAACTTATTACTTGCGGCCCGAAGATTGACCTTCTGTACTCGCTATTTCCCCAGCTTCCATTAACTGCTTAAAGCGACGTAAATCATTGGCAATTTGCTGTTCTGGAGCTTCGCCAAATAGTTTAGCAGCGCCAGCACCAATTGCGCCCCCCGGAGGGTTGTATTCGATGACAACTTTTACCTCTGTACCGCGTCCTGCAGATGCCGGTTGAAAGCGCACAAAACCAGAATTGTCAACATCAGATCCTTCAACAGACGCCCAAGCAATTAAGCGATTTTCTTCTTCGCGGACAATCGCTGCATCCCATTCCACACTATTGCCCATCGGCGCGCTGGCAATCCAGTGAGAACGTTTTTCATCGATGACAGTAACGTGTTTGAGATGCTTCATAAACCGAGGCAAATTTTCAAAATTGCGCCATAAACGGTACAATTCATCAGCCGGTTTGTCGATCGTCACCGTCTTTTCAACTTTAATGCTTTGATTCTGATCAGCAGCAGACTGCAAACCCTCCACCACCCCCAGACCGCGCGCCGCTAAACCGCCGCCCGCAACCGCCAGCAAAGCACCTCGCAAAGAACGCTGCGACAAACCAAAAAGCACCAGTGCCCCGCCGCCTATTAAAGATGCCCAGCGTTCGGTATCGCCGCTGCTACTACTTTGGTTTTGTTTGTCGGAATTTGTCATTGAAGTAGATTCCATTGGTTTAAACCTGGTAAATTAATAGCGAAAAATAGCAGCTACAGGTGCCTCGTCCGGCACTTTTTCTGGCGGCACTGCGTAAACAGTTCCGCCGTTGAGGATAGTTTGAATTGCTGCCGCATTCAACAAATCTTCGTCGCCCAATTCTGCTTCTGGGTGGATTTGCACCGAATTCGTATCGGGATTAAAAGTACCCCACTGCTGAACGCCAAGAGCAACAAACAGTCGATCGACCCGTCCAAAATAAGCAGCCGAAACAGCTTCTTTCAAATCAGCAGAAATTTTATCGCTTCCTGTCAGATCGTGGTATTGTGCGATCGCCTCCGACTGAGCCTGCAAAAACAAAGGTTCCACCAGCGGCAAAGCTTCGGCCCGCAACTCTTCCGGCTTGAGAAGTTTCTGATTCCCTGTAATTCCTTCTTCAACTAAATGCGGGTAGGTATTGGCTTCTCGGTAAAGCGGGAGCAAATACTCAACTCCAGCTAATACTAAAGGAGCTTTTTTATTGTGCAAATATTTGTGCAGCGCCCCATCGATTATGTGGAAATACTGCAATATTTCCTGCTGGGGTTCATCTCGATCCGGACTTCCCTGGCCGTGAAAACTTCCCGGCTGCTGAAAAGAATTATTAGTGCCTCCTTTGGAAGTAGCAATCCGAAACTGACCATCTTTAGCTGTCGGGTCATATTGCAGAGCCTCCTCAAGGCTTTTCGGCAAGTTTTCAACTTCAACTTCCCGAGCACTGTAAGCCGTACACTCAATCAGCCTCACTTCCTTTTTACTGAGAGCTAAAACATAAAATAAATTATCTCCTGTCAGCAGAGGCATCAGGGGCTTGACGTGAAAATTGTCGCTTACAACCACTAATTCATCAAAATTCACCGGACAGCTATAGTAACGGAAAAATCCTGAACCGACAAAAATCGCCAGCAGGTTGCTTTGATTTTCCCAAAAGTTTTCCTGGTCAATTTCTGATCGGACTGGCTCTAGCAATTCCCCAGCTTCTTTTTTGTCAAATCCGTACTCTACTATTTTGTCTTCAGCCTCTCTGATTAAATTTTTGAACCGAATCGGATTTTGTTGAATTTCTGTTCCTTGAGCGACTGGCATATAAATAGAGACGCACAATCCAGCAGATTGTTGTACCAGCGCTTTGAGTTCCTCTACAGATATTAAGTTCATCGCTGAAACTCCTTTTCTAATAAAGGGTTGTGTAATGGAAACAACCGATTCTTTAAAATGTATCTTCCCTGGCGGGGCTCCTGCGTCTGCCTAAAGTAATGCTCGCCTGATGTAGTGCCTTTCATCCCCGGATTAAAACGGGGTTTGCAGCCGCTGTCCCAATCGAACTGCTTATCACCTAAGATAGACGCCGCTAACTGGGCGGCTACTTTACCATAATTTAGTTTAGTCGGGTTCAACTACTCGTTATATCTGATGAAAACAAAAATGTTTCTGGGGTTGCTATGGGCAACATTTATTGCCTACACCTTACTGCTAGCTCCTCTCGATCAGCCCGGAACGCTAACAGTTATTGAAAAAATGATCAAATTCCAGCTAGAAGGAATTAACCCCTACCTTGTAACGGTATTCGCTCTCATGGGAGTGTGGCCGATGGTCTACGCTTGCCTCCTATTCATTGATGAGAGAACCCAAAATATATCCGCTGGGCCTGCTTTCATCGCTTCCAACGGCGCCGGTATCATCGGCTTAATTCCCTACTTACTCCTCCGCCAGCCCCAGCCACAATTTTCCGGCCGCAAAGATATGTTGATCAAAATATCAGACTCCCGCTGGACAGGCCTTGTACTTTTACTAACTACTATCTGGCTGTTAGCTTGGGCTTGGTTAAATGGAGATTGGGGAGATTATGTCCAGCAGTGGCAGTCAATTCCTTTTGTGCATTTAATAACTTGGGATTGTTGCTTGATGGCTGTAATATTTCCCTCACTTCTGGGAGACGACATGGCACGCCGTGGACTCGCCGACGATCGCATTTTTTGGGCAGTCTCTCTAGTTCCGCTGTTAGGGCCGCTAGTTTATCTTTGTCTGCGCCCCCCTCTGCCAGACTCTGCAACAGAAATCGCCACTTTCCCACTGACAGCCAGAAATTGAAACATGGAAAAATTTTATTTTCTGGGCTAAGGCTAACTGTCACTGGCTGTAGTTGTAGGGTGCGCCCGCCTGCATAATATCTCGATTTTCAAAGGTTTTATCTAAATGAGGCACTTGACCACTCGATCAAACTCTGGCACTTTTCCTCTGTTGTAGGGTGCACGGTCAAAAAACAACCGAAAAAAAAATCGGTTTCTGCGTAATGTCCGCAGGGAAAACTAAAATTAGGGGTGAGTGCTTTTCACTTACCCCTGCCCAATTTTTTTGGATCATTTAAACGGGTTTATTGCCGTAACAACTCGCCCACTAAACGACACAGTTGCTACTAGATAGCCTTGTCGATACTCAGCGACAAAATCGTGAATACTCCCAGCAAATGACCAGCGCTCATGCAAGCCAGAAATGCCGGTACGCTAACATTGTTGAACAGAGAGGGGAAGGGCAAAGGCATTTTCGGCCCGACGTGGGGATACCAAATTCGGCGGCTGAGAACTAGCAAGGCTAAGATGTTGCAAATAAACATCACCAGAGGCTTTTGCCAATTTCCGGATGCTGTGTCAGTCACAGTCGATTGTACTACTGCCAGTAAATTTGAGTTAATCATTGTTGATGCTCCTACTTTTTCATAAACTATCAGAAATGCTCGATGAGATTTCTTTCCACCAATATAATAGCAGGAGCGAGCGCCTTTACGTAATAAATATCTATCCATAGGAATATTCACCGCGCCAGCGACATCGCCCCCACCCGTAATCATGGAATCACAGCAAGAAGTCTTTTAATGCCATTCAAAAGTAACGAAAGATACAAAGGGACAAAACCATACTCGCTGCCATTTGTAACTTTTAGCCTGTCTGGCAGTGGCGGCATTTAGTCACGCTGCCAGACAGGAAAGAGTGCTACTCATTAGTGAGCAATGTAGGTAGGCAGAAAGTGAAGTATGTCACGTAGAACGCTATATCCAGCGGCATCCCAAAGCAAATAAGCTAAGAAACCGATCATCGCTAAGCGACCGTTCCAAAGTTCTGCTTGCGGGTTGAAGCCAAACAAAAAGGCATTCCTATCTTTGCCGTTGTAAGCATTAGCTGTAGGAGGCAAGTTAGTAGGACGAGTTTCCATGTTTTTACATTCCTTAACAATGTTCGCTTCTCATGGTAGCGACCTAATTTCTGCTTTGCTATCTGTCTCTAGGCTCAAGATACACACAAGTCTAAAGGAGGATTTTGAAACAAAAAATAAAGTGTTAAGTTTTGTTGCGCGAGATTTTTCAGTGATCGCCTGTATATGTAGATACTAAATCCAACTGCAAGTTGAGAGAGTCGCTGTGAAAGGCTCGATCGCCCCGTAGCGACAAACAACGGCGCTGGTGACTCGACAAGACTGAATCCGCGCTATGCTAGAGGCAAGAAAATTTAGTAAATTTCAACTTAAAACCCGAACACGATCGCCCTTGAGTTTACTAAAATAGGAGATAAACAGATCGATCGGGAGAAACAGTTATCGAAACCATCTACGGCCATCTTCAAGGTTTAAAGTCCAGCCAGCTCAAGCAACTCGAAAAGCTTTACCATCAGCGACTACCGGGCGATCGTATAACCACGGCAGAATTCGCCCAGCGCGTCGCAGCCATTAGCACAGAAATAGACAAACCAATCTGCGCCTACATCAACCGTCGCGGACAAGTAATTCGCGTCGGCGTGGGCTCACCCCGCCAAACGCAGATTGCGCCCTTAGAATTACCCCGCTACGGGGGAGGTCGCCTCAGCGGCATTCGCTGCATCGCCACCCACCTGAAGCCAGAAACCCCAAGCGAAGCAGCTCTCACCGCAATGGCAATTCAGCGCCTGGACGCCCTCGTTTGGCTGACACTGACCGGCGGAGGATTTCAGCGCCGCGGCGGCGGTGCGACTGGTTACATCCAAGAAACTTATCTCGCTCACTTGATACCCCAAGGAGACCAGCCAAATTTTGAGTTCTCTGTTTTGAGCGCTCAGTTAGAACCAGATTCAACTGATGAAATAGAAGAGCCTTCAATTGAAAAGTCACTAATCAAAACTCAACACTTTCCCTGGAAAATATCAGAACCGCTGAATTTGGACGAACTCGCCAACCAAGACTTTCTGGATTTGGTGGAAGGACTCGAAGCAGAGTTTGAAGCAGAGTTTGTCGCTAAGCAGGTCGATGCAGACCAAGATAAAGTGCTGTTGGTGGGTGTAATGACTCAGCACATGACTCAGTTGGAGTTTGAGGACGGGCTCGCAGAAATCACGCGGCTGGTTGAAAGCGCGGGGGGTCAGGTGCTGCAAACAGTGCGCCAAAAACGATCGCGCCCCCATCCGCAGACAGTCGTCGGGGAAGGCAAAGTTCAGGAAATTTCCCTCGCCGCTCAGACGGTTAGCGCTAACCTCGTGGTATTCGATCGCGACCTGGGGCCCGCACAAATACGGAACTTGGAAACTCAGATAGGTATCCGGGTCGTCGATCGAACAGAGGTAATTCTCGACATCTTTGCCCAAAGAGCTCGATCGAGCGAGGGTAAATTGCAAGTCGAACTCGCTCAGCTAGAGTACGCCCTACCCCGGCTCCGAGGTCGCGGTCAGGCAATGTCGAGACAGGGTGCTGGCATTGGTACCAGAGGCCCCGGGGAAACCAAACTAGAAACCGAACGGCGGACGATCGCCAAACGCATTTCTCGATTGCAGCAAGAAGTAAATCAACTGCTGGCGCACCGCTTCCGGCTGCGGCAGAACCGGCATCATCACGAAGTACCCTCAGTCGCGATCGTCGGCTACACCAACGCCGGTAAATCCACTCTGCTCAACCTGCTCACCAATTCCGAGGTCTATGCCGCCGACCAGTTATTTGCCACCCTTGACCCCACAACTCGACGGTTGACCATTCCCGGCGTCACCGGGGAACCCCTGTCGATCGTCCTCACAGATACAGTGGGCTTTATTCGCGAACTGCCCTCCTCCTTGATCGACGCTTTTCGAGCTACCCTCGAAGAAGTCACTGACGCCGATGCTTTGCTGCACCTAGTCGATCTCTCCCATCCCGCGTGGCAGAGCCAAATTCGATCGGTCATGAATATTTTGACCGATATGCCCGTAACTCCCGGGCCAGCCCTTGTTGTTTTTAACAAAATCGATGCCGTAGATGGAGATACTCTCGCCCTCGCCCGAGAAGAATTTCCTCAAGCCGTCTTTATTTCGGCTGCCAAAGGTCTCGGGATGGAAACTCTCCGCGACAGACTAGCTCAACTCGTGGAATACGCACTCTACCCTCGGTAAATACTTAAATATTTCTTTTGAGTAGTTGACATGGGGGAATATACGTACATATACTGAGGACAGATCTAGTGGAACTATGAGATTATAAAAGAGTAGTCAGATTGTGCATTGCAAAGTACAATACAACATCTCTATTTTGCGCTCGGTTAAATAAATAATTTCCGGAGGCCCCGGTCAAGGTAAAAACACTCTTTGTTAATGGCTGTAACGGCTATTGGTTCAGAGGTTGCAAAAAGATGTTGCTTCACTCTGGCCCAACCACGGTACGCGACGTCAAGGTGAAAGAGAATAATATTATTATTAAAGTGTTTGGGCACTCACCTCAAGCGCTATACTATCTTTTACGGACGTCCGGCAGAGAATACATCCATTTATTGTAAGAACTCTAAAATCCTTGCCCGTCGTACAGCGCTAATCTCTAGGACTATTTCTATTTTTCGATTTTACCACTGTTTAACTAAATAGTTATGTGTACGCCACTGGCAAAACTAGCAATTGGACTCTCTGCCACCATGGCAACAGCGTTTTACTATCTAGCTGCCGCCCCTCCGGCTTCAGCACAAGTAGATGTGTGTGGGCCTGGAAATTATTCTAGTGCCTGTGCCCCCAGCCAGGAATCAACAGCAACGGAACCCGACCCGCCATTGGCTGCCCAGCCGGGTTTGTCCCAAATATACACAAGCACACCTTCGAGAAACTCCACTTCTATTCCTGAACCGGGTACTGCGATCGCAGTCCTACTGACAGGTGCAGGAATGATCTGTTCGTGCAGAAAGCGAAACAAGCAGGTTGGTCCGCAGCGCTAGGCAGGCTGAGGACCAACCTGTTTGCCTTCCAAATGTCTTCGTTTATTTAAGCGTGGGTATTTGTTGCCTTAATATATAAAATAATAAAAAATTGTATAAAAAATAACTTCACACCTAGCTTGTACGCTGCAAATAGAGCCGGATGTTGAAGGAAGAAAGCTATAGCGACTTCAGTCAGGGTAAAAACAAGGAAGAAGGCAAATGCACTTCCCGGTAAGGGTTTCAGCCATGAATAACCTCCGGTGCAACAGATAAGGTTGCTATATATAATAAAAATTAAAAAATAAAAATAAAAATAAAAATAAAAATAAAGATTGGTTAAGATCAATCCTTCCGACAGTTTTTGAGAGTCAACCGTATAATAAGGGTTTCAAGGCTCCAAGGCAAGTTCGCTACCAACGAAAAATCAAGGGTTTCAGCCTAGAAACTAAAAACAGTCCGCACTAGGGTTAAGATTACAATTAAAAAATATTGTTATTGCTTGAGCGTCCATGACCCCTAAAGTAGAAATTTACACTTGGAGAACCTGCCCGTTTTGCGTTCGTGCCAAAGCACTGCTGAAGCGAAAAGGGGTTGATTTTACAGAGTACGCGATCGACGGAGATGAAGCAGCACGGGCTCAAATGAGCGATCGAGCCAACGGAGGGCGCAGCCTGCCCCAGATATTCATTAACGACCAACACATAGGCGGCTGCGACGACATCCACAGACTCGATACTCAAGGCCTGCTAGATCCGTTGCTAGCAGCAAAATAAGGCCTTCCCTGTGGGATTTTTAGTTAGCCCAAATTTTCCGGTGACCAATTCTTAATTTTAATTGACAATGAAATTTGCATTCATCATCGATCCCCTCGCGCGACTAATTCCAGGACACGATACCAGCGTAGCGCTGATGGAAGCCGCTCAAGAGTTGGGTCACGAAGTCTGGGCGACTCAAGCCAACGAACTAAGCGTCATCGGCGGCAAAACCTGGGCAATGCTAAGTCGGGTAGCCCTCACCCCAGTCAAACTGGTAGATGGACGCTGGGAGGCTGCGGAGGCTTGGTACCAGGTAGAACATCCTACTTTGCAGCCTCTCGAAGCAATGGACGCAGTATTTATGCGGACAGACCCCCCAGTCAACATTCCTTACCTCTACGCTACTTACCTTCTAGACGGCATCGATCCCACTAAAACTTTGGTAGTTAACAGTCCCAAAGGATTGCGGGCGGCGAATGAAAAGATGTATGCTTTGCAATTTGAGGGAGCGATCCCCGAGACAATTGTTTCTCAAAACAAGCAGGTAATTCGGCAATTTGTTGAGAAAAAAGGAGCAGCAGTTCTTAAACCGTTGGGTGGCAAAGCTGGCGAGGGGATTTTGTTCTTGGAAGCCGACGATCGCAATCTCAACTCCCTGGTCGAAATTAGCACTCAACAAGGGCAAATTCCAGTGATGGTTCAGACTTATCTGCCGGAAGCAAAAGAGGGAGATAAACGGATTATATTGTTGAACGGCAAGCCCATTGGTGCTATCAACCGCATTCCCACTGGCAATGAATTTCGCGGCAACATGGCCGTCGGCGGCCGAGTCGCAAAAACAGAAATTACCGATCGCGAACTGCAAATTTGTGCTCAGTTAGAACCCGTGCTGCAACGGGACGGACTGTACTTTGTCGGCATTGATATCATTGGCGGTTATCTCACAGAAGTTAATGTCACCAGCCCTACAGGGATCAGAGAAATTGACTTGTTTGACGGCGTTAGTTTGGGCAAACAAGTAATTGAATGGGTGGAGAAGGAAGAAGGAAGAAGGAAGAAGGAAGAAGGATGAGGGAAGAAGGAAAGCACGACACAGATTAGGACACGGATACACGGATTAATTATCGACCATCAGGCAGATGTTGAAGTCATAACTTATTTGTTAGTTGCTACCAATTCCCAATTCCCAATTCCCAATTCCCAATTCCCAATTCTCAATTCCCAATTCCCAATTATTAAATTATGTCAAAAATTGGCGTTGCAGTAGTCGGTACAGGTTTCGGTCAAAAAGTACACCTTCCCGGATTCCAGGCCCATCACCGGACAGAGGTTGTGGCTGTTTACCACCGGAATTTAGACAAAGCAAAGGATCTCGCCTCTACCCACAATATCCCCTATGCCTGCGACTCGATCGCCGATATAGTAGCCATCCCAGAAGTAGCGGGCGTCAGCATTTCCACACCGCCATTTTTGCATTTTGAAATGGCAAAAACCGTCTTGGAAGCAGGCAAGCATTTATTATTAGAAAAACCCACAGCCCTGACAGCAAATGAAGCCAGAGAACTTTACCGATTGGCAAACAACGAATCCCAAACCGATTTTAAAAATGGTGGTTCGAGAGCAATTGCCACAATGGACTTTGAGTTTCGCTTCATCCCCGCATGGCAAATGCTAGCAGAATTATTGGCAGCAGAATATGTGGGAGAAAAGCGTTTAATTAAGATAGATTGGCTGGTGTCGAGCCGCGCTGATGCGAGTCGCCCCTGGAATTGGTACGCGCAAAAAGAGCGAGGCGGCGGAGTTTTGGGCGCGACAGGTTCTCACGTTTTTGATTATATTAGCTGGCTGTTCGGCCCGCCGCAGAGGCTTTCTGGGCAATTGATTACAGGAATTTCGCGGCGGCCCGATCCGAATGATTCGGGAAATTTAAAATTAGTTGATGCCGATGATTCGTGCACGTTGATGTTGGAATTAGCCGGGGGAACTCCTTGTCAAGTTTGTTTGAGTTCTGTTACTTATCAAGGGCGGGGACACTGGGTGGAAATATACGGGAGTAAGGGTACGTTGGTGTTGGGAAGCGACAACCAGCAAGATTACGTCCACGGATTTCGCTTGTGGGGTTCCCAAGGTGGAGAACCTTTAGCTGAAATCAAAATTCCTCAAAGATTGGAGTTTCCTCAAGTTTATCCAGACGGGAGGATTGCACCGTTTATTCGAGTAGTAGATAGGTGGGTAGAAGCAATAGATGCCGGTAAATCTTTGATACCGTCCCTCAGAGAAGGGGTTTACTCTCAGTTGTTGATGGACTTGACCCAGGAGTCGAATGCTACGGGAACTTGGGTAGATTTACCGAATATAGATAAATTTTTGGGCACTAAGTAAAAGTAAAAACTCCCAAAGCAATCTCTCGCACTCGATCGCACCCCAAACCCGATAAACTACAAATAGAGAAACTCAATCCAACCCTATATCCAGAGTCGGTAGTTGTGAATGGCGCGCCCTGAAAGTCCTTGCCTCAGTATAGCGATCGCTCGCCTGAGAACCGCTGGGGCAAACCATTTTGCCACTTGGGTTCTACAAGCTCCCTATCCCAGCGGGTACGTTCACCACGACTGTATGTGGCCCGATACCCTATCTCAATCTTGGAAAGCTTGGCAGGAAATGTTTTCGCCCTCCGGGACAATTCACGAATTGCCCCTAAATCCTGATGGCAGTTTCGTCTCGCCGGAAAACAACCAGAATATACTGGCAGAAACTGAACAACGAAGTCCTCAGTCGCTAGACCTCGCTCCAGCGACGCCCTCTGTGCCGCTCCACCTCGGTCAACGGGGGTGGGCCGACAAAGGGGATCAGCATCCGCCTCGGCCACCGGCAAGCTACAGCAGCCGCCTGATGCAGCATTTGGGGATGAATCTTTGGCAGTGGCTGTTTGAAGGGCCGATTCAGGGTAGTCTCCAGGAAAGTAAAGGTATCGCGATCGGGCAAAATCTACCCCTGCGAGTGCGCGTAGACTTGCGCGAACCGTATTTAATTGCTTTGCCTTGGGAAATTATGCAGCCTCAAGCCGGTCAACCGGCAATTTCTCTGTCGCAACAACTGCTGTTCAGCCGCACTACCAGCAATGTTGAACCTTTGCCACCCCTGCAGCCTGCGGAGTCGCTCAACATTTTGCTAGTTTTGGGACAAGCAGAACCCGGCCGCGGTGCTAATTCTCAATTTTCTAGCAGCAATAACCGTCATTTGCAGTTGGGAGAAGAAGCACTCGCCTTAGCTGGCATTCTGGAAAGTGCTTTTGAAACCGACGACAGCGGCAAATATTCCGACATCAGCGTTCCGACTCGGGTCGATACTCTGATCGAACCTACTCCGGCGGAACTAATTTCTCGGCTGGAAACGCAAGCTTACAACATTCTGTTTTACGCCGGCCACGGAATCCCGGGCCCCGACGGCGGCTTGCTATTTTTGGGGCCGGAAACGGCGATTAATGGTACTGAACTGGCTCAGGTTTTAGTTCGGTGCCGCGTGACTCTGGCGGTGTTTAATGCCTGCTGGGGAGCTCAGCCGGCGGTGGAGAGGCTGCACTCAACTAACGGCCAGCAACAGGCGATCGCCCGCAGCAGTTTGGCTGAGGTACTGATCCATCACGGGGTGCCTGCGGTGTTGGGGATGCGGGACTCGATCGCCGATCGCGAGGCCCTGAGTTTTATCCAAACTTTTGCTCAAGCTTTGGCCGGACGGATGTCGATCGATCGGGCAGTCGCCGTCGCCAGACAGCAGTTACTAACGCTCTACAAGTTCAATCAACCGGCTTGGACGCTGCCTGTGCTGTATATGCACCCTGAGTTTGACGGTCAGCTAACTGAGCCGGTAGATGACCTGAAAACTGAATTGCCTTTAAATTCTTCTACTTGGCTGGGACGCTTGCCGTCTTGTGCTTATTTGCGGGGGCGCGATCGACCAAATGCCAAATCCACCGAATCGACCAATCAGGTTTGGCCGATTCGCGCAGGTATGGTTCGAGTCGGACGCTGGGAAGAAAACGACGTAGTGATTCGAGAACAGTGGGTTTCTCAAAAACACGCCGAGATTTTCTGCCGAAACACTATCGGAGATAGCCGGGGCGAACCTAGCTACTTCCTGCGCGATTTTTCTCGTTATGGGACTCTAGTTTTGGGGCATGAGGGATGGCAGAGAGTTCACCACCAAGAATTGCTGCTGCGATCGGGCACTCAGCTAAAATTTGGCAGTTCTCAAGGTCAGATTTTTGAGTTCACTATTGAGGTTCCTAAAACTTCGGGCTACAGTGAGACTGATTGCGGAACGAATTAAGGTGCGCGTGTAGTTAATGAAGGCAAGCGGCGAGTGGCACAGCAAAGTTCTGGGCGTTGAGTCTCCAATCTGAATTTAAAAGAGTTACTTACCACTGATAGCTCCCAACTAGCTCTTGGCACAGTCCCCCTTCTATATTTTCCTTTTCCCCCTGAGGTATTACATCATGGCTCCCCAATCTCCTGATTCTGAATATTTTCGCGACTCACAAACTCAGGCCCAGATGGAACTTCTCGCCACAATAGTTCAGACTGATGTTGCTTATCCCTGGAATCCTGCACAGCTTGAATCAGAATCTTATTTGGCTGCCCTAGAACAGGAATTTGCCCTATCTGATTCCTTCAGCGACAGCGATATTGCCCTGAAGTCGCAAGTTTTATTCTCGCAATTAGAACAAGTTTGGCTGACGACTGCTCTGCAAAAGTCTTTGCGCGAAAAATTTGCTCGCGTTCCTCAAGATTTTCTGGCCACCATCGCTCAAAGCGTGCAAAACGCAACTGTTAAGTATCAATCTTTAGCTGACCAAATGGTAGAGTGCGTGTTAGATATTTTGCCTCAGTGGGCTGAGGAAGATTTGCAGGTGTTGGCGCGTCCTTTGGCTTATGCCATGCGAGATATTGATTCGGAAGGGGTGGAATTGGTCACGGAGACTAAAAGACCTTGGGCCCAATTGTCGGAAATAGAGCAAGCGAGAGTTAGTTTGGCTGTCGCCCGCTATGCAATCTCGCAATTAGAAATTGCTGATTAGTTATTGGATGGCTGAGTTTTTGGGCTGCGATAGCGGTAATTTTTTTTAATTAATATAAAATTAATCTACCTTTAGTTAGATGTCAAATTCGTCTAATTTTTAACTCATAGGGATTGCTATAGTTTGATATAGCAATCCTATTTGATTTGTAGACAAGATAATTTTTTTTGAATTATAGCAAGCGCGCCCGACGTTTAGGACTGAGATGTTGCAGCATTTTCAATAAGCTTTTTAGGGGCGGCGTGCGAGAAACGCCCCACAAGAAATATTTTTTATTGTGGAACAGGCCCGAAAGCCTGTTGGTGACATTGCTGCAAGATGTAAGTTAGGACGTTCTTAATTGCTGAAATCCTTGCCGAAGATTGCTTCTGACTTCTCTCCTAGGTAACTAAAGCCTTTTTCCTTCTTCCTTCTGCTATATTGGGCCAGGTTGGGACTCGCTTAACAGTTTGGCAACAGCAAGCAAGATGAATTATCATACAATGGTCAGAATGTTAAAAAATGTAAATATAGTAATTGGGGTGTGTCGGAATTTTCAACTGAATTAAAAAGTGGACAGCAGGAAACCGTTACTGTTGCATGCACGATCGGGACTTTAAAATTATTTTATGACAACTTCAAGATTTGATCTTCAAGACTTGAAACGCCGCTTTTGGCGGATTTCGCGGGTGCCGGTGGCAACGTTAGTCGTGTTGGGGGCGGTTGCTTTCGCAGGTGCGATCGCCGGAGCCTGGTTTGCCCGTGAAGGTACAGTCAGCGGTATTTTTGCCACAATCAACACTTGGCAGCAAAACCCGCCTGTGTGGCTGCAAGTGCCTGCTACGAGCAAGATGTATTTGTTAGTGCCGACTATCGCGCTTGTCTCCGTTGCTTTAGCTGCAATTAAAATTTCGCCTCAACCGCAGAAATGGTCGCGCGCTGTAGTAGTTGCAATAGTTCTGGCTTTAACCATTCGCTACGTTTTATGGCGATCGCTCGCTACTCTAAATTTAACCGATCCCCTCAACGGTATCTTTAGTTTAGGGCTGTTTTTCCTAGAAATGCTACTGGTTTTCAACACCAGTATTCAACTATATTTAATGCTGAGAATGAAAGACCGGCGTCGAGAAGCCGATCGCATGGCAGTTGCAGTTGAAGCTGGAAACTTCACCCCGCCCGTAGATATTTTTATCCCAACTTACAACGAACCGGCTTTTATTTTACGGCGCACTGTAATCGGCTGTCAAGCTTTAGATTATGCCAACAAAAAAGTATATTTGCTCGACGATACTAAGCGCCCTGAAATCAAGTTGCTGGCAAAAGAACTGGGATGCGAGTATATAACCAGACCCGATAATATTCACGCCAAAGCTGGAAACATTAACCATGCCACAGGCCTAACTAATGGAGAACTAATTGTAGTTTTCGATGCAGATTTTATTCCCACTAAAAACTTTTTAACTCGAACAGTTGGATTTTTTCAAAATCCCGAAATCGCCCTCGTTCAAACACCGCAAAGCTTTTACAACCACGACCCCATCTCCCGTAATTTAGGTTTAGAAAATGTACTCGCGCCGGAAGAAGAAATATTTTACAGGCAAATTGAAATCATCAAAGACAGCGCCGACAGCGTGGTTTGTTGCGGTACATCTTTTGTAGTTAGGCGGAGTGCTTTAGAAGCAGCGGGAGGCTTGGTCACAGATTCAATCTGCGAAGATTATTTTACCGGAATTCGGCTGTCAGCAACCGGATATCGCTTAGTTTATTTAGATGAAAAATTGAGTGCTGGTTTGGCGGCTGAAAATATAGAGGCTCATCTAAATCAAAGGCTACGCTGGGCGCGAGGCACGCTTCAGGCATTTTTTATTGATTCCAATCCTTTAACAATTCGCGGTCTCACCTTCGTACAAAGGCTGTCTCATTTGGAAGGATTGCTGCACTGGTTTACCAGTTTAACCAAGGTTTTATATCTGTTGATACCTTTAGGTTATTCGTTTTTCGACATAATTCCTTTGCGGGCAAGTGCGCGGGAATTGCTGTACTTTTTCCTGCCTTACTATTTGGTGCAACTTACTGTGTTTTCTTGGCTGAACTGCAGATCGGGATCGGCTTTGCTTTCCGATATTTATTCGTTCGTCCAGTGTATTCCTTTAGGGGTGACGGTAGTGAGTTCCATGCTGAATCCCTTTGGGAAAGGGTTTCAGGTGACGCCAAAAGGAATTGCGAGCGATCGCTTTAGTTTTAACTGGAATTTGGGATGGCCTTTGATTGTCTTGTTCGCAGCTACAGCAGTCAGTTTGTGGCACAATTTACACATTAATTTAGTTAGAAATGTTGGCACCGTACAGTCAATATCAGAAAGTGCACATTTGTCAAAAGGAATGAGTTTGGGATGGATTTGGAGCGCTTACAACCTGCTGATGATCGGGATTGCATTACTGATTTTGGTGGATATTCCTAAGCCGGACATTTACGAATGGTTCAATTTACGCAGGGTTGTACAATTGAATATTGGCGGTCAAAGTTTTTGGGGTGTAACCACTGTAATTTCGGAAAGTGGCGCTGAAGTTGCTCTGACCCAGTGGCCAAGTTTTGCGGTGAAAAATAAAGGCAGTAAAGAGAGTTTTACAGCAGCAGAAATTTTGCCAAAATATGCCTTTGAGACAAGTTTATCGCAGGGTAAAATAAAAGCGGTTCCTCGAAGTGCGGCAGTCAAAGCAAGGAGATCGGTAGCGCCGTCCGTTATTGAGCTGGGCGCTGAGCGTCGTTTGGCAAAAGGTTTAATAGATTGCGATTCTGCGACTCTGGAAATTATGGAAGAGAAATGTTTTATTCCTGTGGCTAAGATTGAGTTGGTGAGCGATAAATCTCAGTTGGAGTCGAGTTTTCGGGATGGGAAAGAGTGCAGTTTTGTGGAATTTCCTACTGTGCGAATTGCGTTCGATCGCCTGAACATTAGCCAGCACCGCTGTTTGATCGAAATGCTGTACTGTCGCCCGGGCCAGTGGAAGCGGCAGGAAACTCCCGGAGAATGGCGATCGCTGTGGCTATTGTTGAGAATTGCTTTGAAACCGAGGGCTGTTTTTGAGAGGAATAGGCCAGTGAGGCCGATCGGAGTTTCGCAACTTTAGAGTCAATTTTTCCTAGTTGGGAATTTTGCACGGCTGATCTAGCAATCCTCGCATCATTTGTGAAATTCTTACGGACTCAGAGCGGGTTCGGGGAGGGTTGGGGTGGGGTAAAAATTTACGACTCCTGCAAGGATTGCTATATCAGCAGATGAAGGCTGAGGAATTTTTAGATTACCTTACCTCATATCTTTTAAGTAATCGTGCAAAAATATTTATACATTTTCAGTTAGCAAATAGAGAAAATTTTCAAGATTTGGATAGATTCTTGCGGTGGTTCTGCGCCCATGTCGGTTTGGGTTTGCAACTGCAATCAAATAGCAGAATATGGGGAGGCTCTATTTGGCAGCCCGGTTAGCTGCAAGATGTACTTCGAGCAGTATTTGCTACTCTCAACAACCAAACCCTTAGTGTTAGCTTTAGACGAGATCGATCGCTTGTTTGCCTATCCCAATTTGACGATCGACTTTTGCGGACTTTTGCGAACTGGGCACTCCTGAAGCCAAAAATCGGGGAATTGGGCGAAAACTCCGGTTAGTCGTGGTACACTCCACTAAGCTGTATATCCCGCTGAGCGCAAATAAATCGCCGTTTAATCTGGAATTACCGCCCTTTAATAGCGAGCAAGTGTAGAATTGGGCGAAACGGCAAGGACTGGATTGGTCAGCGGAAGATGCCCAGCAACTGACGGGTTTTGTAAACAGGAATACCTATTTAGTAGGGGTAAGTCTTGATCATATCGGGCGTGGGGATGTCACTCCAGAGCAAGTATTGCAAAACTCTCCCATCTCTGCCGGAATTTATAGCGATCGCCTAAAACGACAACTGTAAAACTTACAACAGCAGCCAGAGTTGCTGGCAGCCTTCGTGGGAGTTGTCAAAAGCAGCACACCTGTGGAGTTGTATTTAGTGGAGGAATTTAAGTTGGAAAGTATGGGGTTGCTAAATTTACAAGGCAATCTGGCGACGGTAAGTTGCGGGTTGTATAGAGAGTATTTTGGTGATCGTTTGAAGTAGGAGTCGATCAGATTTTTCAGGAAGACCGAGCGAGCAAGGCTAAGTTGTCATTTGTATCATGCTAGGTTGTTTTGCTTGCTTTGCTGTTATCCGAGCTGCAATAACAGCTAAAAGAGCGTAACAACTTACCTCTTAGCAGCTTTAATTATATAACTAGCAATTTGCGTTACTACCATAACTGAAACACATTTTGCGATCGCTTGGAGGAAGTTACATTTGAAAACGGGATCTTTAACTGTTGTCGGGACGGGAATTCAATTAGTTGGTCATCTGACCTTAGCAGCGAAGGCGTGGATCGAGCAAGCTGACAAAGTTCTGTTCGCCGTAGCCGATCCTGTTACTGCTAAATGGCTACAGACACTCAATCCCACCGCAGAAGCCTTACCTT
Source organism: Microcoleus vaginatus PCC 9802 (assembly GCA_022701275.1). Taxonomy (NCBI): domain Bacteria; kingdom Bacillati; phylum Cyanobacteriota; class Cyanophyceae; order Oscillatoriales; family Microcoleaceae; genus Microcoleus; species Microcoleus vaginatus. Next base: position 5,212,136 of record CP031740.1, on the reverse strand, counting down.
ACAATACCAACAATCAGCGGCGTAGAGAAACTTATCGAGAAATGGTCGATCGCATTTTGGCTGAAGTTCGTCAGGGGTTGAATGTTTGTGCTGTTTTTTATGGTCATCCCGGTGTCTTTGCTTACCCTACCCATGAAGCAATAAAACAGGCGCGTCACGAAGGCTTTCGGGCGCAAATGTTGCCAGGAATTTCAGCCGAAGATTGCTTGTTTGCAGACCTCGGTATTGACCCAGGACGCAATGGATGTCAAAGTTTTGAAGCGACAGATTTTCTGATTCGGCGGCGGAAATTTGACCCGACCAGTGCTTTAATTTTGTGGCAGATTGCGACGATCGGCAATCTGGGTTTTTATCAAGAAGAGATTCAATTGCGCGGTCTAAACGTGTTAGCTGAAGTTTTAGAAACATACTATGGTTCTGACCACGAAGTAATTGTTTACGAAGCAGCGGTTTATTACCCGGTTTGCGAGCCAGTTATCCAGCATATTCCTCTGTCTAAATTGGCTGAGATTCGTGTTACTCTAGTTTCGACACTTTATGTTCCGCCTCAAGCGCCTGCACCTGTAAACAGTGAAATGATGGCACGGTTGGGTATGTCTTTTGTTAAAGAAACTTAAGGTATTTTGCCAAGAGAATGTAGTAAAAAATACATTATTTTTCCAGCAGGCAAAAAGTGTATGTGTTAAAGGAGAAAAAATGTGGTAATGTCGCTTTATATAGAACAAAACCCCGACGATGCTAGGGCTCTGGCTCATCATGGTGAAAACCATCGGCTGACGGGACATTTTGAAGCAGCTTTAGACGATTTCAACCGATCGCTCGACTTGGAGCCTAACAATGCTTGGGCGATCGCACACCGGGGCGAAACTTATTATCTGATGAAACGCTATCAGGAGGCATTCGCAGATTTCAACCGCGCCATTGAACTGAACCCTGATTATAATTGGGCGATCGCACACCGAGGCGTAACCTACCGCTTTCTGGGAGAATCATATTACACAAAGGCACTGGCTGACTTGGATCGAGCAATTGAGCATCAGTCGGATTACGTTTGGGCGATCGCTTATCGCTGCCGCGTTTATGAGTTGATGAAGTGCTACAAGCAATCCCTGATTGACTTCGATCGAGCGATCGCCCTTGACGAAACCATATTTGTGAAAAATTGGCAAACGGAGAGAGGGTTGATCTTTTGCTATGACGGTCAATATTCCGAGGCGATCGCCTGTTGTGAACAGAGGTTGCAACAAATTGCTGATGACACGACAGCTTTATACTGTATCGCAGTATCAAAGGCGCGTTGGCAAGGAGTGGACAAAGCCGCAAGGGAAATCGAGCGATCGCGGACAGCATTGCTTTCTCAATGGGAAACGGGCGATCGGGGAGATATTCTCTACCGACTCAGCGGTTTAGCAATCTTGACAGGTAACTGCGAACAAGCATGGGAATATCTGCGAGAAGCTATTCCTATCAACGATGAAGCCATTGAGTTAGTCGGTCACGATCCAGCTTGGTTGGATTGGCGGGACGACCCGAGAACTCAGGCATTACTCGCTAGTTAAGTGTTTGAGAAAACAAATTTCAAGTAATTAAACATCAAGTGTCTTTTCAGGATAATTTTATGCAGATGGATATCAGCGATATGATGATGGCTCAACAAGCAGAAACTCTTCGCTTGTCAGGGGCTTACGAACAGGCGATCGAGATATTTGAACAACTCCAAATGTATCCTGACAATGCTTGGGTTAATGCTCACTTAGGAGCAACCTATTACCATTTGATGGATTATGGGAAAGCAAAACATTATTTAAAGAAAGCGATCGACAAAAACGATAGGTATTTCTGGGCTCATGCACAGCTAGGTGAAACCTATCGTCTTCGAGCAATTACGGAAAATAACAGAAGGCCAGAATATGTTGAAAAGGCGATCAAGCATTTCCAAAAAGCGCTTGACTCTAAACCACCAGAAGACAGTAACTATGCCTGGGCATTAGCTCACTTGGGGGCAACCCATCGCCTGTATATAACTAAAGGTATCATCCACTTCCTGAAGGAGCCGATATCTCAGCAACCTAATCCAGAAAATTCTTGCGGAAAAGAAAACATAAAACAACACGCAAAAGACGCTTTGAAATGCCTTAATAGAGCGATTGAACTCATGCCTACATACGCTTGGGCATGGGGTATGCGATCGACAGTTTACAGATTGACTCAAGACTACAAAAATTCATTCTGGGATTTGGGAGTTGAAGCTGTAATAGCTCCCAGTATGGAGATTATGCAACAGTCTTCTTCTCCCGTTCCATTCTTGAAAAGTGGCAGGGTAAATCTTTACGAACACGCTTTCTTGTCTTTTTATTTGACCAAGGAACACTCAGACCCAGAGGATAAAAAAACACACTACATTAGGGCGATCGCTTTTCTCCAACAAGCTTTAATACTTAGTCCAGGGGACTTGATGGCTAAGCTAATTCTCACCATAATTGAGGCTAACCAAAAGAAGGAAGAAAGAGGGTCATTAAAACCAAACGACATTAAAAAGATTCAAAGAAAATTAGAGCAGTTTTTTGAAGATACAGAAGTGGAGTTTTGTCACAAATTTAAAAAGGTATTACGACATCAAATTAATGTTCCAGAACCCTCAGTTAGTATAGAACAGTTGAAATGGATAAATAGTCATGCTGAGGAGGGACATAAATTAAAGAAGCTTGTTTTAGAAGATGTGATAAAACAACCTGATTTAGGTGTAAAAAAAACAGAGGCACAATTATGGCTATGGGAAAACTTTGCACTGACAGAGATGTGGAGTTATATTCTTTTCTTTCTTGCCGAAGTAAGCCATCTTCTGGGAAACAAAAGTAATATTGGTACAGAAACGGCTTATCTAGAGCTTGCATTCCTCATCAATCCTTACTACGTTACAGAAAGGCTTTATCAAACTCCAGTGTTTTCACATGAAGACAGAGTAAAGATATTTAAAAAGTTGCACGATGATGGAATAGTGTTAAAATTTTCTGAACCCAATCAATGAAACCCTTAATTGCCAGAAAATCAACTGAAAAAATCAATGACGATTAGTTTAGTTCTTCACTGTTCGCGACCTTAGAGATTTAGGAGAATATCCCATGAGTAACCTATTGGATTTGTTAACAGATTTAGCACTTGACACGAAGAAACAAAGTGCTTTCCTCAACAACCCCAGTTCCTTAATGGAAGAAATGGGTTTAACTGAAGCAGAACAGACTGCAATGATGAGCGGTGAAAACGCTAAAATTACAGCACTTTTTGCTGAGGAACGAGTTACGTTTGCTATTACTGTGTTCGATCCCGGACCCGATCCCTTGCCAGATCCAGACCCTTTTCCTCCTTCTCCACCGCCAGACCCCAAACCTGACTCTGAATAGGATGTGGGATTGAAGTTAAATTACTCATCATTGTCTACACTTGGGAAAGTAGATTGATATTTCCTCATCTCAAACCGCACTTGTTGCGGTTTTTTATCCTCAAAACATAAGTATGCAAAATTACCAAATTACTGAAAAACTGCATGAGAGCAGTAACTCCTTAGTCTATCGCGGATATCGGCAAGCAGACAATCTGCCTGTTATCCTCAAAATGCTCAAAGAATCCTATCCTTCACCTGAAAAAATTGCCTGGTTTAAGCGAGAGTATGAAATAACCCAAAACATTAATTTATCAGGCGTAATAGATGTTTACAGCTTCCAAAACATAGAAAATCAGTGGGTAATTGCGTTAGAAGATTTTGGTGGCGAATCCCTCAATTATATAATCGTTAAGAAACAATTTACAATTGCTGAATTTCTCCATCTTGCAATTGAAATTGTTGACATTCTCGGTCAGGTTCACCAGCAGCACATCATTCATAAAGATATTAACCCATCAAATATTGTTTTAAATCAGCAGACAGGTAAGCTGAAGCTAATTGATTTTGGAATTTCTACAACCCTGTCGCGAGAAAACCCAAGTTTTCTTAACCCGAACGTATTAGAAGGAACGGTGGCTTATATCTCGCCAGAACAAACAGGTCGCATGAATCGAACAATCGATTACCGCACTGATTTTTACTCGTTGGGGATAACTTTTTATGAATTACTAACCGGACAGTTACCTTTCCCCACCAATGATGTTTTGGAATTAGTGCATTGTCATATTGCTAAACAACCTATCCCACCGCACGAAATTAAACCAGAAGTTCCACCTATTATTTCGGCGATCGTATTGAAATTAATGGCAAAAAATGCTGAGGAACGCTATTTATCAGCATATCAGCTAAAGGCCGATTTACAAGAATGTCTCAGACAGTGGCAGAGCAAAGAGCAAATTGACCCTTTCCCGATTGATCGGCACGAGATTTCCGATCGATTTCAAATTCCGCAAAAACTGTACGGGCGAGAGCGGAAAATTTCTGCCCTATTAGCTGCTTTCGAGCGAGTCAGCCAAGGAACCAGCGAAATGATGCTGGTTTCAGGATATTGTGGGATTGGAAAAACTGTATTAATACAAGAAATATATAAGCCGCTGACTCGCCAACGCGGTTATTTTATTTCTGGTAAGTTTGACCAATTTCAACGAGATACTCCCTACGCATCCTTAATTCAGGCATTTCGTTCGTTAGTGCGGCAGTTACTAACAGAAAGCGATGCAGAAATTAGCAAATGGCGAGAGAAACTCCAAGCAGAATTAGGGGAAGCTGGAGGGGTAATCGTTGAAGTTATTCCTGAAGTAGAACTAATTATTGGTTCGCAACCACCCCTACCAGATCTCCCGCCAGCAGAACAGAGAAATCGCTTTAATCGGGTTTTGCAAAAATTTATTAATATATTCACACAACTCGAACATCCCTTAGTAATTTTCTTAGACGACTTACAGTGGGCAGATAGAGCCTCGCTAGAATTAATTCAACTGTTGATGACAGTAGCCGATAATAAATATCTATTTCTAATTGGTGCATATCGGGATAATGAAGTAAGCGAAGCACATCCGCTAACTCAAATTTTGGAAAATATTGCCAAAGCAAAAGTAACAACCATTAATAAAATATTTTTGACACCTTTAGCCTTAACCGATATTACGCAACTTTTAGTTGATACGCTTTTTGCGGAATCAAAAAATGCTAAGCCACTTGCCAAATTGCTCCAGCAAAAAACTGGTGGTAATCCGTTTTTTATCAATGAATTCTTAAAATCCCTGCATTCTGAAGCATGGTTATATTTTAACTACGAATCTCAGAAATGGCAGTGGGACTTAGAACAAATAAAAGCGCAACCAATTACAGATAACGTTTTAGATCTGACGAGCAAAAATGTAAAAAAACTCCCGACAGCAACTCAGGCAGTATTAAAATTAGCAGCTTGCGTGGGGAATCAGTTTGACTTGAAAACACTGGCGATTATATACGAAAAATCTCTCCAAGAAACAGCAACAGATTTACGGTCAGCACTCCAATCCGGTCTAATTATACCCCTCAGCCATGCCTATCAGTTGGCGGAACTTGATGTAGCAGGTTTGTCCGATCAGTTAGTTGCAGAATACAAATTTGCTCACGATCGCATTCAACAAGCAGTTTACTCTCTCATCTCCGAACCTGATAGACAATCAGTACATCTGCGCGTGGGCAGGTTGTTACTTCAAAATACACCATCTGAAGAAGTGGCACAGAAGCTGTTTGATATTGTCAATCAGTTGAACAAAGGCCGAGCGCTGATAGATCAACAAATAGAGCGATACGAGTTAGCTCAATTAAACTTACAGGCAGGTAAAAAAGCCAAATCTTCAGCGGCTAGTCAACCAGCTTTCAATTACCTTCAGATTGGCTTAAGTTTGTTAAATAAAAAGAGTTGGTCGCAGCAGTACAACCTTACCTTAGATTTGCATTTAGAAGCAGCAGAAACAGCTTATACAATTGCTAACTACGATGAAATGGAGCGCTTAGCTGGGGTAGTTTTGCAAAAAGCCCAAACGCTGTTAGAAAAAGTAAAAGTCTATGAAGTCAAGATGCAAGCTTATTGCGCCCAAACTAAATTCCTAGAGGCGATCGACATTGGGCTAGAAGTTCTGAAATTACTTGGGGTAGAATTACCGCAACGACCGAACCAATCCGATCTGGCACAAGAGATGGAGCAGATAAAATCTGCTTTAGCGGGCAGGCAAGCCCAGGATCTAATCGACTTACCGCAAATGACCGACCCGTATAAACTAGCAGCTATGCGGGTGATGAACTACTTGTTGGGTCCTGCGTTCATAGCAATGAATCAACTGAGCTTATTAATTTGGTGCCGACAGGTGAATTTATCGATTCAGCATGGTAATGCTGCTAGCTCTGCTTTACCGTATATAGGTTACGGAATGATCCTCTGCTCGTCAGGAGAGCTTGACACTGGCTATCAGTTTAGTCAACTTGCTTTGAAGCTACTGGATCGATTCAAAGATAGAACATTTAAAGCAAGAATTTATGCAATATATAAGACATTTATCAAGCATTGGAATGAACCGCTCAAAGACACATCTTCTTTGTGCATGGAAGCTTATCAATGTGCGATAGAAACAGGAGATCTTGAATATGCTGCTAGTATTACCCTTAGCTATGCTTACGCTTTGTACCTCAGCGGTGTGGAGCTGATCGATGCCAAGAAAGAAATGGCGAAAGCCCTTGAATTTACTTATCAAACTCAACAGGAAGCATACATTCATTGGGGTAAAATCTCTATGCAGGCGATCCTGAACATGGGGGAACAAGTAGAAAATCCCTGCTGTTTGATTGGTGAAGTATACGACGAACAAAAGATGATACCCGTTCATCAAGCAGGTGGCGATAGAACTGGGCTCATGCACGTTTATTCACATAAAGTTATCCTCTGTTATCTTTTCGAGGAATTTCAGCAAGCTGTGGAGAATGCAGACCGCTTTGAAGAATACTCAGCTAATGCAGGCTCCTTTTTTATTCTCCCTGTTGTCTATTTGTATGATATGTTAGCCCGACTAGCGCTCTATCCTAATTCCTCAGAAACAGAAAGAGAAGAAATCCTGACAAAGGTTGCTGGTAAACAAGAAAAAATGGAAACATGGGCAAAGCAAGCTCCCATGAATTACCTGCACAAATTCTATCTAGTAGAAGCGGAACGCGATCGCGTATTAGGCAACGATAAGGATGCCAGAGAATATTACGATAAAGCCATCATCTTAGCCCGCGAAAATGAATATCTCAACGAAGAAGCCCTCGCCTACGAACTAGCAGGCAGGTTTTATTTAGGCAGAAATCAAAATCATGTTGCCCGTCACTACCTGCAAGATGCCCACTATGCTTATCAGCGCTGGGGGGCTATAGCTAAGGTAAAAGATTTAGAAGGGCGATACCCGCAGTTTTTAGCCATTCAGTCGCTTGGTTCAACCCGAACAGATACTGAAAATAATATCATCAATCCCATCACCACAACTGGTAGCAATTCCGGCGAAGCACTGGATTTTGCCGCAGTAATGAAAGCATCCCAAGCTATTTCCGGTGAAATCGTTCTCGAACAATTGTTAAACCAGGTGATGAAAACTGTAATTGAAAACGCAGGCGCTCAAAAAGGTTTTCTGATTCTGGATAAAGGCGGCAATTGGGCGATTGAAGCCGAAGCAGCCGTAGAATGCGAGATCATTACCATTATGCAATCCATTCCGGTAGATTCTGTAGATCCTGCAACTGGAATTCCCCTACTGTCAACCGCCATAGTTAACTACGTCGCTCGCAGCCACGAAAATGTAGTATTAAATAACGCCACCGATGAAGGACTATTTACTGGGGATTCTTACATTACCGCAACTGGGCCCAAATCGATCCTCTGCACCCCCCTACTCAATCAAGGCAAACTAGGTGGCATTCTATACTTAGAAAATAATTTGGCGATCGGTGCATTTACCTCGGAAAGAGTCGAAACTTTAAAAATCATTGCGGCTCAAGCTGCGATCTCTATTGAAAATGCAACTCTCTACGAAAAATTAGAAGATTACAACCGAACTTTAGAGCAAAAAGTAGAAGATCGCACCGCACAGTTAGCCCAGGCTAATGCAGAAATATTGGTTTTGAACGATCGGCTAAAAGTAGAAAACCTTCGCATGAGTGCCGAACTAGACGTAACCCGCCGCCTGCAACAAATGATTTTGCCTCAACAGCAGGAATTAGAGTCAATTGCAGGGCTAGAAATTGCTGCATTTATGGAGCCGGCTGATGAAGTTGGCGGCGACTACTACGACGTACTAAATTACGGCGGTAAAGCCACAATTGGCATCGGCGATGTGACAGGACACGGTTTAGAAAGCGGCGTGTTAATGATTATGGCGCAAACAGCAATTCGCACTTTGTTGGTTCACAATGAAACCGACCCAGTTAAATTATTGCAGACAGTCAACCAAACGCTTTTTGACAACGTAGAACGCATGAAGTCCAGTAAAAATATGAGCCTTTCTTTGCTGGAATACCGGGACAACACCCTGCGTTTGAGCGGACAGCACGAAGAGGTGATTGTCGTGCGTTCCAGTGGCGAAGTAGAGCGGATTGATACCATGGACTTAGGCTTCCCGATCGCCTTGGAAGCAGATATTGCCGATTTCATTGCTTCTAGTGAAATACACTTAAATTCGGGGGATGTTGTCGTACTCTATAGTGATGGAATTACGGAAGCTTTTAATATGAAGGAAGCTCAGTACGGTATCGAGCCATTGATTGAAGTTATTGCCCTTAACAGGGGACAGTCAGCAGCAGAAATCAAGCAAGCTGTTATTGACGACCTGCGGCGATACATCGGGGAACAAAAAGTATTTGATGACATTACTTTGGTAGTAATCAAACAGAAGTAAGTATGGAAGAATTTAGTTGAGGAATGATACCGAGAACACGGCACTGCCTTTCGTCGTGTCAACTTAAGCTTTTAGTTTATCAGTCCTCCCGCCTATCCGGCAGTCCGCCAGGGGTTGAAACCCCTGTCTAATAGCTAAAGTCCTCGCTATGAGGACTCATGAGTTTAAAAAATTTTCTTCTCAGTCCTCTGGAGAGGACTTTAGCTTTGAGGCCGGGAATTCATTCCCTGTCGGACTGTCGGACTACCTGTTTAACGTTAAGTTGACACCAATGGGCACTCGCGGTGTCTCGACGGTCAAATAATCAAGAACACTTAATGATAGATGTAATTCTCACCCGATTAATTGTAGGCAAATGGCACTGCCGTGTCCTGATTGGGGGTAATATTAATTCCGATGCAAGCGGATTTGATATAATTACTCATCTTGTTAGGATTTCTGCTGGATAACTCAGAGAACTTATTACTGAATGTTATCACCTAATTTTCCTGTTAGCAAATAGTTTATAAACCGGATATCGGCACAAACTCGTAACCGTAACTGGTGCGATTTCCGGGTTTAACAGTTACTAATTGGACAGCTCGATTGCGATCGCCCGAAGGTAAAAACCGAATCGGGCCGGAGGCTCCATTTGCCGAAAAATCTGAGGCCGATAAAGCTTGTTGAATGCCTGTACGAGTCGGATTGCGCCCTAAACCGGCAATTAACGCCAGGGTCGCATCGTAGGCTAAAGCTGTGCGCCAACTTACTTCAGCATCCCAAAGTTGTTTGGATGTTTGGGGAAAGTTTGACTGCGGATCTGCGAGAATGTGCCAAGGAACAGCCAGCACCATATCTGTTGCTCCTGCGCCACCGATTTGCAGTGTTTTAGCACTATAAGCACCGTCTCCCGCTAGTAACGGCAGCCGCTTGGCGTTTACTTGCACTACTTGCAAAGCTTGGTCGATCGTGGCTGAATTGGATGCTAACATAATCACTTCTGCTCCTTGGGCGATCGCACTTTTAACGCTATCGGCAGCATTAAAATTGCCATTAGCAAAGTCAAATTCCGATACTATTTGTCCTCCATCTCCGTAAATAGCAGTGGTGAATTCATCTTTTAAAGATTTGCTGTAACTGCTGGCAGAATTGAAAAATACAGCAGCTTTTTGCTTTTGCAATTTTCCCACCATATAGCGGGAAAGAGCATTAGCCGCAAACCGATCGCTCGGCACTGTCCGAAATATATTGTTGCCAACTCCTGAAAGCTGCACAGAGGTACTTGTCGGAGAAATTGCTACTAATTGTTTTTGCTGGTAAATCTTGCTGGCTGCTAGCGTTGTATCTGAACCAAAATGCCCGATTACTCCTAAAATTTCCGAGTTATTTGCTAAAGCACTGGCAATTTGTGCAGCCATTTCTGGGTTGTTGTCATCGTTAGCAATTAGGACTTTTAATGGAGTGCCACTAATGCCGCCGCTTTGGTTGATTTCATTTTGAGCTTGAGCTACGCCCCGCATAATTTCTAGAGCAGCATTGATATCGCCGCCAATGGGAACTGCTGCGGCAATTGTGTATGATTTTAGATCCCCGATGCGGGCGTTGTTGAGGTAAATTAGTGCTTCTGGATCGTTGCGATTGGTTTTCAGCGAAGCTTGTAAGTCGGAAATAGCTGCGTTATAGTTGCCAGATGCGATCGCCTGTACTGCTGCTTGTTTGGTTGTTGTTGCTCGCTCTGGAAGTAACAGTTTTTGGCCAGCACTCAGACGCTGCCCTATTGCCTCCTCTGACTGCGGCGAATTCCCCGTCGCAGAGTTGGGAAATGTCTGATTTTGGGGTGATAAACCTCCGAGATTGATGCCGCCTCGGCTTGTCAGCCACCAAATACCTGCACCGGCTAGCCCGATCGTAATTAGGAGCGATAATACCAGAACAGCGGTTTCGTTTTTTTGGGACATGGGGGCAGAATTTTAGATTTTAGGTTTTAGATTCAAAGAAGGAAGGAAGTTCGGCAACGAGTAATGTACGGGATGTAGCGCATTTAATAAGAAGTTTTCCTTCATTCAATAATTTATGTAGCAATTATTCTAATTGTTCTACTGGAAGATAGATGATTTTTGGCTGACATATACATATATTTTAGCGCTTGGTAATTTATTTCTACTTGGTATTCTACAATCTAGCTGCGTAGCAGCTTAGATGCCAGTGAGGTTGACTGTGATACTTGGGGATTGTCCCGTCTCTGAGGGTTTGGCTTCTTCGTCGTATTTGGCGCTGCTGGGGGTGGGAGGCATTTCTGGCGTGATTTCTGGTGCTGTTTCAGGCACCGCGTCTCCTGAGCCTGCGCTCAGCGGGGGTGCGATCGGGGTGTTGTACAATTTGAGGATGATTCTTGTGGGGAATAGGGGTTAGCGTCCCGCCTGCTGTGAAAATACACGCCTTCGGGCGACGAGATCCCATCCCACAAAACAATCAAAATCCCCCCGCTATTATGCAACGCCATAAATAGGGCTGTGGCGATCGCGATCGTGACGTTATAAAAGCCTCTACCATCGGTGCTTATTCTGAGGCTTGCTGTGGCATCAGGTGGTTGTTTTGACCGTAGCACAACCTGATTGCTGCGATCGCTATGCCGTCATCTTAGGACCACCAGCGAAGCCGGTATTTTTCCTGTTTCTTTTTCCATCGTTGAACAGCTTGCTCGCGCCTATGACGCCTGGAGTAAAGAGTCGCTGGCTTATAGCTTGCTTAACTTGTTGACTGCCGTTTTATTTGCCGTCATACTTCCTACTAGGGTAGAACAATCAGCTAAATATAGTTTGTTGGGAATCTACTTTATAGGTTTTTTTATATTGCTTAGTTTTTTGTAAAAATTTTTGAGCGTTTCATATCACAATTATTTGATAAATGGTTTTTCTTAATTAAATCTTTATTTTTCCGTGCAATCTCGACTGTGGGGGAGTTCTTAACGATCCAGGGGCGGGGAAAGATTAAAGTTTTTTTAAGTTTGACAAAATAAAGGACATCTTTTGTAATATAAAGAAGAAAGTTGAAAAAAATATAAAGACAAACTAATTGGATAAAAGTGTCGCTAAGGTAGTAAAAATGACGGTTGGTCAGAGAAAAAGAGTGTTAAGCTCGGCTAAGCTCAGTCAAAGCAAAACCTCGATATTTAATTAAGTTCGATCGATAACAAAGGCTAAGGTAAATTCCATGGCAAACTCAGTTTTAAATCAGCCAAACGCAGCAGCAGGAGTGCAGTGGCAGCCAAAAGATATTATCCGCGGCCTAGTGTGGAAAATTGCGATCGCAACCTGGCTGTTAATGGCTGTAGGCAGCGCCACGCGAGTCATGAATGCGGGGCTCGCTTGCCCCGACTGGCCGCTGTGCTACGGTCAATTAATACCTGCAGCGCAAATGAATTTGCAGGTATTTCTGGAATGGTTTCACCGGTTGGACGCAGCAGCGATCGGCTTAAGCGCGATCGCACTTTTAGGACTATCTTTGTTTTACCGCAGCCGCCTGCCAAAATGGCTGCCTTGGGCGAGCGCTGGGGCAGTATTTTTAATTGTTTTTCAAGGCGTATTGGGCGGCTTGACAGTAACACAACTGCTCAGATTTGACATCGTTACCGCTCACTTGGGAACAGCTTTACTGTTTTTTGGCGCCCTGCTAGTCATCGGTTTCATGCTGACTCCCTACGAAGCTACAGGAAATGTCGGCAAATTGGCTTGGGTAAGTTCGATCGCAGTATTGTTAGTTTACCTGCAAAGTTTGCTAGGAGCATTAGTAGGCTCTAGATGGGCACTGCACCAATGTTTGGACTCCTCAGAATTGTGCTCGGTAATGAACAGCCACATCGCCGGTATCGTACCAGCTACAGCAGCGACTTTAGCCGTAGCAGTCATGGCTTGGCGGCAGCCTGCACTCAGTCCAAATTTGCGAAAACTGGCTAATTGGGCGAGTGTTTGCCTAATTGCTCAATTAGTTCTGGGATTAGCAACTTTCCGGCTGCACCTTCAGGTAGAACCGCTGACAGTCGCCCACCAAGCAGTCGGTGCTGCTTTGCTGGGAACCCTGATAGCTTTTAGTGTTTTAGCTTGGCGCGATCGAGTTTTATCAGCTTGAGAGATAAGACTAAAGTAAGAGGCGGCGGGTTTATTAATCCTTGTAGCTACAGCAAATATTTCTCGTAAAACCCGCCCCTACAACCTAATGACTAATGACGAATTCGCAAATAATTACTAACAGCTTACAACCGATGCAAGAAATCCTTACCAACGACAGGCCCCGCCTCCACGAAAACTTTTCGCAAGTCGTGAAAAGTTACTATCAACTAACAAAACCCAGAATTATTTTACTGCTGCTAATCACCACCTCAGCAGGAATGTGGATGGCGGCAAAAGGAGAAGTAGACCCGCTATTGCTGGTATCAACTATTACTGGAGGCGCTTTAGCTTCCGCCTCGGCGAATACGATTAATTGTGTCTACGACAGTGACATCGATTATATTATGGAGCGCACCCGGTGGCGGCCGATTCCTTCCGGGCGTGTGAAGAAGCGGGATGCTTTGATATTTGCGATCGCCCTAGCTACAATATCCTTTACATTGCTCACAGTTGTTGCCAACTTATTAGCCGCATTGCTAGCAATGTCAGGCATCGTTTTCTATGTCCTAATTTACACCCACTGGCTGAAGCGTCACAGCGTGCAAAACATCGTCATCGGCGGTGCAGCAGGGGCGATTCCCCCGCTAGTTGGGTGGGCTGCGGTGACGGGAGATTTGAGTTGGGGTGCGTGGCTGCTGTTTGGGATTATATTCCTGTGGACACCGCCGCATTTTTGGGCGTTAGCAATGATGATTCGCGATGAATACAAGGAAGTAGGCGTCCCGATGTTGCCGGTAATTGAGGGCGACGAGGCCACAGCCCGCCAAATTTGGATTTACACGCTATTGATGATTCCTGCAACTTTGCTGCTAGTTTATCCCCTGCATTTAGCGGGCGCGGTGTATGCGGGAACAGCTATTTTCCTCGGTGCTATTTTTGCCCAAAAAGCTTGGTTGCTGTTGCAGACTCCAGAGGATAAGAAAGTTGCGCGATCGCTCTTCAAATACTCTATTCTGTACCTGATGCTATTGTGCGCGGGAATAGTCGTTGACAGTTTGCCTGTGACTCATAATTTTACTACTGCTGTTGTACAAAATGTGCAAACTTTGATTAGTGCGGTGGTGATGTAGTCTGCTGTTAGAGCCCCGACTTCTTGAAGAAGTCGGGGCTCTGAGTATTTAGCTATTTTTCAAGTATTTACCCAAAAACTCTAACTGGTTCACCATTTCCTCTGCTGTCTTATTAGTGGGACTTAAACAAGTTTTAAGCCCAAACAAAGCCCAAACTGGCTTTATATAAAGTAAATAGGTCCCTGTTTTCTTGCAACCAGCCAAAAAACCTGTAAGATATAGCTGTTCTAAAAGCTGACAAAGCTTCAGTAAATGTTGTTAAAGGTTGGTTAGCCCACTGCCGACGCAATCCTCCTGTTAACTGATGCCAAATGATAAAAGTATAAGCACAAAATACTAATATTAAATGTCGATAAAGGCTTCTCTTTCCTCGGATTTGATATTCTTTTAACCCTAGCCATCCTTTAGCTTCACGGTAAAACACTTCTACCCAATTACGTTGGGAGTAAGTTGTTACTATCCATGATGCTGTTGCCCGCTCACTGGCAGCGTTAGTCACTAAATAATCAACTTCTGTGGCGGTAGAACAAGTCGGAGCATTCATGACGATAGCGACTGTTTTTGGCCCGGACATGGTTGAGAATTCTACTGTGATAGTTGCTACCCACACAGTTCTGGGCTTTTCCCGATTTAGTGTAATAGCACTTAAAGCCTCTGCTGGTAAACGTTTTGCTAATTCTGAGAGTTTGAGTTCTTCGGGTTGTCGCTCGGGTTCTATTTGACAGACTACTTTTCGATTTTTGGCTAATCCTCCTACATAGGTTAACTTCCTTTTCTCTAACTCCTGCAAAAATCTACTATTATTCCCATAGCCTGCATCGATTAAAACTACTGCTGGTCGCTCTTTCCTTTCTAAGCATTTGTCAATTAGTTTGATGGCTATATCGGGTTTTTTAATAAATTCTGGATTTTCTTTTCCTTGAGGTAACGAATGAGCGTGTTGATATAATTCAACATCAAGTGGTAGGCTTTTCACTCCATCATATAAGTGTGTAGTTACCACTACTACACCATTATCTGTTTTTCCGATTTCTCCAATATATTGCCGACCAACTCCTGCTGTTAAATTGCCACTTTTTCTGTGACCGGAATCATCTATTATCAGAGTAAACCCTCTGCTGATATGAGTCTGCCTACACTGCTGCATCACCTGCAACCGTCGTTGGTTAACTTGCTGGGCATTCCAAGGAGCTTCTGTCAAAAAATGATGCAATCGGTTGTATGTAACTCCTATACAGTCTCTTGACATCTGAGTCAGGTTTTTTCGCTCACTTTCTCCCAATAATCCCCCTAAATAGTGCTTAAACCCTGTTTTTTGGGCTTGATGGCTAAAAACATCGTCAAAACGACGACACCATCGATCGAAGCATGGTGGCATGGCGCTAGGAGTTGTTTCTTTCATTGCGCGTTTTTGACGTAAAAAGCTTAACCTGACTACATTATACTATTTTTAGCACAATTTTTTTGTTTAAGTCCCGTTAGCAGTTAGTTCCATAATGACTCTAACTTGCTCGCCCACGGAATAGTCTTGTGAGATCAGCGCAATGCCAGCATGAGATTCCTCTCTGCCAAGGAACTCAGTATGTAACGGACAGAAGTCTCCAATATTGTGACTGTACAAAACTCTGTTTTGACTGGCAGCTAGCCGAAGTTGTTCTTCGTCGATTAATCCTTCTGTTTGAGTTTCGTTGACGGTGGTTACATCGACTTGACGTGCCCGTAATGCCCGTAGTAGGGACTGATCCTGGGAGTCTTCATCTAGGTAAAGCCTAATCTCACTCATGCTTCTTTACCAAAGTTGCTGTACAAAGCTTCAAGACGCTTGGCTTGTGCTGCTTGATTAATTAAATCAGTTTCAATTTCTGGGGTGTTGGCATGATAGTAAGTTAATGCAGCGTAGACTTCGGCGAGGGTGAGATGTCCGATGCGATCGCCAATCTCTTCAGCAGTCAATCCTCGCTTGTACCAGGTTACAATCCGGCGAACGGTAACGCCTTTACCGACGATGTGAGGACATCCACCATGCAGTCCGGGAGTGCGTGTAATGAGCGTACCAATGTCAATAGATACTACTGCGGTCATAAACTATCGAAGTTTGAATGGACTAATCTCTATTACAGCATAGCGATCGCAGAATTATATCGCGGTGTGAATTTCGAGCGATAAATGAGGTAAGCTAGAGACAAAGGTTTCAAACAATTTTAACCAATGCCAGCATCCGTTGCTTATCTGTTTGACAGAATCACAGTGAACCCAAGAAAATGTGGCGATCGTCCCTGCATCCGGGGAATGCGGATTCGAGTCATCGATATCCTAGAGTTGCTGGCTGCGGGTTTGAGTTTTGAGCAAATTCTTGAAGAATTGCCAGACTTGGAACTTGAGGATCTCAAAGCTGCGCTTCTCTATGCAGTTCGCAAACTCGATCGTCCCGTTTTAGCAGGATGAAAATTTTGTTGAATTCTCGTCTATCGTCAGCAATTGCTGTGTGGATTACTGCTACTTTTGGTGAAATACATCAGCGATCGAGCGATCGGCGGTATCTTTCTATTATATTGGGTATTGTACCGCAACAGCGATACAATTATAATTTAGAGCGATAAACTTTTCTGTTGGGGAACCTACCAAAAGCCTATTTATTCAGTGCTGGAGATGCGCGTAATGCAGGTGATGCATTTTAGACTGACTAGGGCATTCTGTGAAAAATTCAAAAAATTCCGTTGAACGTGGAAATCATGTCAGATAGCAACATTAGTTTAATAGTTATTACTTACGAAGACTGGCAGTCTTGGAGAAGCAGTTGCTGTTATGAGAAGGAGTGGCCAGGATGCCATTGGGCTTACTTTTTGAAGGCTGGCGAAGCAATCCAAAAATTGGATGTTGAAAAATGTAAGAGGATTTATGTCAGTCCTCAAGCAAAAGTATCGGAAGTTATTAGAGAAGCGAGGAAGCATTTTGCTGGTTTTGACAAAGATCGTTGGGAGCCATCACAAAATTTTTATGGTTATAAGGAAGACCCAGATTTTGACTACGCGATCTCATATTCCATGTACTATCCCGCTGCAAACGATGGGATAGTATCAGAAGACACCAGAATATCAAAGCTAGGCATACTTGAAGATGATCTGATCGTAATACGGAAAATAAATCATAAGCCTTATAATTTTGGTGTCCAATATTGTATGGCTTTTGTTAAGCACTTTGATGATTTCCAGGAAATGGTTCTGAATGGAAAGGATTCACGTAAAGACAGATATACTAGCTTCAGTAGAGATACTAAATTTGATGTTGTTTTGCTGTATACAGACGAGGATGTTGAATTAGCTAAGTATATACGTGAACATCTAGACGAACTGCATCAAATGTCAGGCTCAGATACTACTGTTTATGTTGTTGAAGCTCCGCATGGTAAGATCCATGCGGCAGAATTTTGGAAAGCAAGACTTGAGCAGAAAGCCTATTATGCATGGTCTCTTCTTGGTTGGACACGCAGTAGCCCATATAATAAGTCTGAAACCTATAAAATAGCAAGAAGCCTTGGTATCTACCCCAATACATTTCCTTGTTTGGTGGTATCTCATAAAAATAATTACCAAGACAAGGTTACATTGCCTATTTTTAGCGATTTTTCAAACTTCTTTCGTAACTTCTTTACGAATATGCAGCGCTCTGTGGACGAATTGGAGAATGGGGCAAGATTTAGCCAACAAGAACTACTTAGCCAACTTCGTAATGCTATGGAGCAAGTTGAGAGGGCCGAACCAATTGAAAAACAACCAAAAACAGCTCGTAATTTACAACCAGGAGTGATTATAATGGCTGAAAAACCCATTTTTAATATTAACCAGCAAGGCGCAACTATCGGTGTTGGTGTTGCGACGGAAGGAAGTAATGTTAGGTTTGTTCAACATGCAAAACAAAATGTTAATATTCCGGAGCAGGATCTAGTTGAAGCAACTCAAAAGATACAAGATTTGTTGAGTCAACTTTCTCTCAGTTATCCAATTAGTAATACTAATGAGCAAGAAACTTTCATTCAAAAGTTTTTTGAGTTGCTTGAGTCTACACCTGATCTAGTCAAGGTTCTTTTCGCGGGTGGCATTGAAGGATTGAAAATTTTGTGTCCACCTGCCGGGATTCCTATTGAGATGACCCGCCGCTTATACGATAGTCTTCAAGAGCGTTATGCTCAGATTTAAGTTAAAGTCAACAACGGTCTAACAATCCGCTTGCACCCGACCAATTAGAGTCTTTTCGTTGAGTTCGAGAGGCTGTTTGTGGCGGGTGAAGCGGAACGTTGGGTAGTGGCTTGAATGTATCTATCCAATTCCAACCCAAAGGTGAATGCCATGCAAGCTAAACTTCAAGAACAACTTTCTCCTGCTGATGCCGAAATCATTTTGAGACGCTTGCCAGAACGAATTCAAGCGGCTCTAATTGCGCGTGCTGCGGAAATTGAATATCCGATCGCAGCGGTGATCGAAATGGCGATCGCCAATTTTCTCGACACAGAAGCATTAGGTTTCGTAGATTGCAAACCAGGACGCGGGCAGTAAAATCGAGAACTCGCAGGCGATGAAGTTTTTGATAAGGTGAAAGTGCGATCGCTAAAATGATGAATAGATGTTGCTGCCAAGATAACCATGACCACCATCACCCTCAACCTCTCTCCCGAACTCGAACAGCAGATCCGCACTGAAGCATCTCGACAGGGCGTTGAACCCGATCGCTACATCCTCAACGCCCTGCAAGAACGCCTCCAGCCTAGACTTCCAACCACCCAACCTACTGAAGCCGACTTGCTGCAACAAATTAACATCGGCTTTAGTGCACAAACCTGGGAAGAATACCATGCCCTCATCGCCAAGCGTCATGCCGAAACCCTGACTCCCGAAGAACACAAGCAACTGATCCAAATGAGCGATCGTCTTGAACAACTCAATGTTGCCCGCATTCAAGCCTTAATTCAACTCGCAACCTTCCGCAACCAACCTCTGACGGAGCTCATGCAAACCCTCGGCTGCCTGCGGGTTCTTCCGTCTATGATAATAAGTAGTTAGAATCAAAAAAATGTATGCCAGTTGTAGCAGTTAAAACTTACATAGAGTATCGGAATGATGCCTATTGGGTTGAAGGAACTCGGATTTCTCTTGACTCGATCGCCTATGCTTTCCAACAAGGATTATCGCCCGAAACTATTGTTCAGTCTTTCCCACTACTGACACTGGAACAGGTTTATGGGGCAATCGCCTTTTATCTAGCCAACCGCGCTGAAATCGACGCTTACTTAGCCGCCGAAGAAGCTGCATTTGATGCCATGCCTCAACCTCTACAAACCAGCGATCCAGCTTTGTACAACAAACTGATTGCAGCTAAAGCAGCAAGACAGCAGGTGCGATCTTGAATATTCGCTACCAAGCTGATGCTGACTTGAATCAGGCAATCGTCACAGGATTACTGCGACGAGAATCTACAATCGACTTTCAAACTGCCTTTGCTGCTGGGTTAGAAGGCGTTAAAGATTTAGAAGTGCTGGCAATTGCAGCACAGCAAAGACGTGTTCTCGTCAGCCACGATCGCAAAACAATGCCATCGGAATTTGCTGAGTTCATTACTACTAATCAGAGTGCTGGAGTCATTATTGTTTCCCGAAAAATACCGATGGAAGTTGTCATCGAAGAACTACTCTTGATTTGGGCAGCATCTAGTGCAGAGGAATGGGTCGATCGTATTGCCAAGCTACCCCTTTGATGCAAAGTAAAACAGATTTTTTACACTATAGCAATCGCCAAGACGGTTGCTATAAGATTAATTCGACTGAATCTGCGAATTCAAAACCTTAGATATTCGATCGCGCGTTTCCTCCAAATGAGCCCGCGTATAAGCATCCGCATTCCGATCCAAATTCCGAATACTCTTGCTCAAACCCTCCCGCAACTGCCGCAACTCGTACCAAGCCAAGCTCCGCGCATCCTCTGGGACATTCGTTTTTCGCAGCACCATTCCGATCAAAATTGCTAAATGTTCCCGCTGCAAAGAACGCCGAAAAGTTGAAATTTGCATCTTCTTTTCCGGCTGCAAAACCTCTTTCCAGATATCCTTTTGCACAGTATCCAACACTTCCGGCAACCTCAAAGCAGTTTCCGGCGCCGATTTTAACTCGGCATCCCGCAGCCTCGCCAGCCGCGTCGGAGATAGCAAAACTCGCAACACAAACCGCTGCAAAAAAGTAATTCGATCGCCGATCGGGTAATCTAGAGGAAACACCAAAGCCGGACTTCCCCAGTGCTCCCAGCGCGAAGGCGCCAATTTGTTGAGCAACTCCGGCGCAAAACTAAACGCATCCGGGGCAAAAACGTACTTCTCTAATGTTGCTAAAGCTTCTCGCTGCTGAGAAAGTTCGATCGGCACAAACGGCAACTTCGCATTAGTATCTCCAGGGCGAATCCGATTAAACGACTGTCCCCCCACATACAAAGTCGCATTCATCACCTGCTGAACATAATACCCAAACACCGAATCAAACATCACCCGCAGTTCGTTATAACCGTCTTCCCCAACCGGAGTTCGCTTTTCTAAACGCTTCCACATCGCCCTAGCATTATCCAATTGCCATTGCGAGTACCTCAGCATATTGGCGCTGAGATCAAAGCTATTTGCAGCGGGATCGAGAATATCAACAGAATCCTCATCCGGCGCGTAAGCTAATTGCTGTTCCGCAGCGCGGCTGGCAATTTGTTGCAGCGCTGGTAAGTCGCTGTTGGGGTTTGGGCCGCCAATCACCTTGTAACCATACTCGATCGCCCAATCGTCATAAGGCCCTACAATCGTTGGAAAATAGTCGCCCTGCACAGTTCCCTGCGGTGCCAAATTAATCGGCACATAATCCATCACCGACGCCACCATACCTTGCGTGCGAGTTACCTGAGTATTGTTCAAATCCTCCGGTTGCAGCATCGTACTCCCGTGAAAATTGTGCCTCAAACCGAGAGTATGACCGACTTCGTGGGTAGTCAAAAATCGGATAAATTCATTCACATAATTGTCAATCGTCCCACTGCTAGGCGCTGCATTTTCCAACAGTGACCTCGACATTGCCCCGATCGCAAACTGTCGGCTCGATTCCAACCCAAAACACATATCCGAACTCGACATCAACCGCGATAAAGGCGAGCGTTTTTGCTCCTGGTATCTTTCTACCAAAGTCGGCAAATCATCAGCAATTCCACCTCGATCATTTTCCCCGCTGCTTTTTCCTAAATCCCCATTTTCTAACAGATTCAAATAGCGAGAATACATCCCGAACTGACAGGGATTAGTATTAGAACCGTTTCGCCCTTGAAAACTCTTAGATACCGAGCGATTTTGTTCCACCAAAGACCGATAGCCTTGTTTGATTTGCCAGACAATATTAGCATCCAACAGAATGTCAGCATCTAAAATTTGCCCCGTCAGCGGGTTAGTGCGAGACGGCCCAATGCCGGCAAACTGAGGATCAAAAGAACTCGACCAGCGAATAGTATTGTAGCGAACGTCAGCCGGGTCCCATTTAGCATTGTCCGGCATTTGTTTGACCTGAATTGCCTCAGTAAAACCTGCTTTTTCAAAAGCTTTGTTCCACTCCAAAACGCCCTCGCGAATTGCGTTTCGGTATTCGCGAGGCACATTATTTTCAATCCAAAAGACGATCGGCTGCACCGGAGGCGACATCGGCGCCGTCGGGATTTGCTTTTGCAAATGCCAGCGATTGATATAGCGCACAAAAGGCTCGCGGCCGCTCTTGTCAGAAAAGTCCTTATATGCTGTGAGGAAATAGCCCACTCGCTCATCCGCAAGTCTGGGGCGGTAGCCGTTATTTAGCGGCACTTCCGAGAAACTGTAGTGAATGCGGAGGTTAAAAGCCCGACTGTCAGGAACCGAAGGTAAATAGTTAACCGCACTGTCATCATCGCTAGAAAAACCGTAAATAGAAGCAATTTCCACATTCAGCGGAAACGCTTTAACATCTTTAAAATAAGACTTGTCTTCATCGATCGAGTAAGAAGCGCCCAAAATCATCGGCAAAATCGCTTTTACCCCTGGTAAATCCCGCTTTTCGCTCATCAGCAAATCGCCTAAATCGATCAGCAGAGTTTGTCTTTGCGAATGAATGCTTTTGAGCGGCAAAGAATAGAGAATCGACTCGCTAAATCCCCGTTCTACCGAACCTGCTTGCGGGTCGCCCGGCCTTGTGCGAAAGTTTATATTTGGTATCACAAACTGCACGTTATTTTGGACGCGCCGCAGTTGAAATAAGAAATCGCCGATCGGCATTCCGCTCAAAATGCCCGCTTCCCCCAAACCCGATGCCAATGTCACAAAGCACAGGAACTTTTTGTCGAGTTGTTGCGGTTTAATTTCCAGATATACTTTATCAGTTGCTTGATTGCGGTAAAGAGTAAATAGTCCCTCTAACTTTTGTGCGTCTTGGACAACCTGTTCAAAGGGTGCCAGAGTTTGCTGTTCGCCACTTTGTTCGTTGCTGGGCGGTCCAGAGGATAAAGCTAAAGGTAACCAGAAACCTTTATACAAACTGAAACAGAAAAATGCTAAAGATAATATAAAAAATATCAAAGGCAGATTTTTTCTCGGAATTTTTATCTGTTGATTTTTGCTATTTTCAGGAAATATCAATCTTTTCATTTTCAGTATTTAGCCGCAGGAAAGAATAGTTTTGAGATAGTCGCGCCGCACTCCCAACGCTGGGAGCATCTAACTTCTAAAATAACTCAAAACTCAAAAGTCAAAACTACTGTTTCGCCGGCCAGGGAATCATGGGATCTTGAGCCAACCGCTTAGAAACTGCAATAGCACCGTAACGGTTGAGGTGGCTGGGGTCGGAAAAAGATTCCCGCGCCTGGGGCCACAATAAACTATTATCTAGGAAAATTAGTCCGCTTTGGGCTGCTAATTCTTGCATATATTGCCGGAATTCTTGTTCGTAACCTGTCCGCACCGGGTCTAAATAATCTTCCGTCAGAGGCATATTCACAAACACGAGATTGATGTTGCGAACCTTGGTAAATTCGATCAAATTTTTGAGTGCTAGAGCTTGTTCGCCTATCAATTTAAAATTTTGATAGTCGGAGTCGTAATAACCAGATACTTTCGGGTGCTTCTGAAAGTAAGTCTCGGGATTGAAGCGTATATCGATCGGCAAAAAGCCATTTGGTTGAAACTCGCTGACGGGTTTACTCGCAGCAGTTGGCTGGGAATTTTCAGTTGTTTGTTGACCCAGGGCTGGCGTTTGGGCGATCTCGGTTGCAACAGGGGCTGATGGATTGGCGAGCGATCGCAAAAACCCTTTGAGTCGATCGCGCTTTTTGTAAATTGCAGAACTCTCAACCAACTTTTGACTCACCAATTGCTGAACCTTAGCTTGAGTTTGTCCCAAATTGTTCACCAATTCAGTGGCAGTCGCCACCGGATTGTTGGCGCTTTCGTTCGATGTTTCGGATTCTAATTGATTGGTGCGGATCAGAAAACTACCCCGGCTCAATTGCCTGTAACCTTCCGAAGAAGCGATCGCACTAAAAGTCAAATCCGGCCGCCCGCTGTTTAGAGCCCTCGCCCCGTCCGCCAACACCAGCAATTTCGGCAGTTGTTGCGGCGGCAAAATCCGGCGGATGAGCGAATCTACAACCTGGAGAGTAGCTCCATTAACCCCAAAATTGTAAGCCCTCAGCCCCGGGTAGCCCGAAGCTGCCAAAGCTGTTTCCAAAACCGCCGGGTCGATGCCCCGCAGCGCCCTCGAACTACCGACAATTAAAATATCCGGCGGTTTTTTGTGCAGGTGGATGTACTCTTGATAGCGCGCTATCTGCTCGTCAAGCTGCTGGCTCCTCAAAGTTGGGAACACCGCAGGAGCAGAAACATCAGCTACAGGAACGCTAGTATTTCCCGGTTTCGTAAACCCAGAGCCATTAAAAGCCTCTTGCTGGTTGGCTTCCGGCGACGGCTGCAACGGAGTTTGAGGCAAATTTACCTCCCCAGAAGTGGGAACGGGGTTCGGGGTTTCGTTCGGAAGTCGGGCTGTAACGTCGCCCAAAGCCTTGGGGGCTGAATTTTGACAATTTGGGCCCTTACAAACTTCCGAGGCGCTAGGAGCTTGACTGACCGTCGCAGATTGCAGAAATAGACCGAGGAGCCAATCGGTATTGAAAGTCAGCAGACAGCCCGCGATCGCCCAAATCAAAGCCATTCCCGCCGCGCGATCGGCTCTCACGCCTCCCGGCGCCGCAGCATTCGTTGATAAACCATCGTTGGGAACAAACAAACCCGAAGCGACAAGCGGTTGCACTGCAGCTTGAACTAACTGCTCGCCCAGATTGTATCCGGGGAGTCTGATTTTGAAGCGGGGTCGCCAGGAGTTGGGCGCCGGAGCATCGAACACCAAATTGTCGCCCAAACCCGAAAAACTCCCATCCTCCGCCGACGCAAACTCCGGCACCGGTTCCTTTTCCAACACAGCCACTTGAGAGGGAGCCGGTGCGGGTGCCGTCGCTGATTCCTCGTCAACAGCCGTTCTGAGGTCGATTGCGTAGCGCCACAGGGGCAGTTTCTGGCCCGCGCGGCGTCCGTAGACTCGCACCCCTGACACTCCCGGAATTTGTAACTGCCGCAAAAATTTAGCCACCGGCGGCCCGACCTTCGACTGAGAAGGACAAGTCAGAGCTTCAGTCATGACGTGCAGCACGTCGGCTTTTTGCAGCACGACCGCCCGAATCCCTCCTGTTTCCAGCTTGCGCCTGAGACTAGGGTTGAGCAACCTGTTCAATAAAAAAGTCAAAGCCAATTGGTCGCCCTCAGCAGCCAGCGTTCTGGTGCTCGCAGCCAAGTCGGGATGGTGGGCAGCAGGCAAGTCCACCCAGTCTATCCAGACCGGCGACTCGGGCGCTGCCTGAGAGTCCTTGGCTGGTTCTACGCCGTAGATAGTAGCTGCGCGGAGGCCTTGGGGCGCGAAGGAGGCTAACAAAGGGGCGATCGTGTCGGTGGTTTGCTGCTTGTCGGGGTATTCTTGCCGTTTAGTCTTTTGTCCTTTTTTGGCAGTTTTGCTGCAAAACAGGTGGAGGGTTGCTTCTTTGAGGGTGGCCCGCACTTCGACTCTCGATGCTGCCAAGTGTTGGTTTAGCAGTTTGGCGATCGCAGGTACGTCTCCCCACCTGGCCCATTCCTTGAGAATTTTGTCCGGCGAAGTCAAATCCACCCGCAGCACCCAGTCCGGCTTCGCTTCGCCGCTGACTTGGCTGCCGATTAATGCTTCCCGGAAATCCTCTAGTTGCAGTTTCCGCAGCCTGCCGGCGATGGGTTCTGCCAGCAAGGAAGGGTCGGGGCTGTAAGCTGACTCGCACAGCACCAGCAGCCGGCGTTCCTTGGGCTTGATATTTTCCGGCGCCTGAGCCGGCAGGTTTTCCCGGTTGCTTTTGAGTTCTTTTTCGCGAATGCTTACTTTCACCGAAACTCCCATCGGCCCGAGGATTTCGCTGAGATAGCTGGCGATCGCATCTGGATAGCCCCGGCGCGCCAAAGTTTCCGGCGAAACCGTCAATGTTCCACCGCGATCGCCCTCGCCTGAGTCAGCTTCGGGGGATTGAATCAAAGCCACCGCGCCACGGCTCGCTTTCTGCTGCGGGGGAACGGCGGAACTAAAAGCTTCCCGCGTCGCAGCAGCCGAAGTGTCGATCGTCACGGCGGAAGTTTCAAAAACTTCTGGGTATTGAATCCGGGAGGCGATGGGCAGACTTTCGGCGTCAAAATCCAGTTCTTCCCGTACTTGCGGCGGGTGGGCCGATGTTTCTACCGGTTTTGGTGTGTGTTTGAGTTTGTGGTTGTCATTATTAAATTTGCCGAAAAATCCGCCTCTTTTACTGCTTCCTGGCGGTTCCTCGGGGGAACTCACTGGCGGCGGCACTTCGGCAACTTTTGGTTCCGGTTGCTGTGGCTGTGGCTGTTGCTGTCGCTGCGGACTGCTGCAATCGAGCCGGACTGTCCAGTCATTTTGTCGGGAACCGATTTTGCGACCGCACAGAAACAACTGGTAAATTTTAGGTCGATCGGGCAGCAGTCGCGTTAAATCAGTGTGTTCGAGGGCGTTGGTGAATCTCGCCGTCACCAATTCTTGAGACGGACACTGCGCTGCTTCGCACAAAATGTGCAGGTGATTTCCCCGCAAACGCGCTTGTACTTGAACTTCGGGAAGCCCTAAAGCTTCTTGCGCCCACTGCGACGCGCTCGATCGATTGTCTGCCAATATGCTCCCGTTCGCATTCAACATGAAACTCTAAATTTTGCCAAAGCTGGTTTTGTTTTCTAGAAATAGCACAGTTACAGATTTTACAGACAATTATTTGATTTGCCGAGCCTAACCGTTTTGTTTGGTTTAAGCCATGCTGGACTTAGTGTCTTGCCTTGTATCCCCTCGGCTTCGAGCCGTTGGGGAATATTTTTTTGATAATACCTCGACATTTTGGCACAGATAGGTCCAAATTAAGCCAACCAACAAGTTATTCGTCATTAGTCATATCGTTTCCGTTTGCATCCCAATAATAATTAGACCTCTCTCATAATTCTTGTGGAACAGGCATCCTGCCTGTTCAAGACCGGCTTTTCTGGAAATGTCTATTATTTTCCGACTGTAGTGCTGTGGTTTCGTTGGGCTACGCGGAGAGAGTCGCACGATCGATAGCATTCGGAGAGTATCCCGATTTTATACAAAGCGTTTTTTCCAAGTGCGAGCTTAATATCTCGCGACAAGATATTTATACACTTGGCTACGCGGGGACGATCGCTTGCAAGATATCATTCGGATGTCACCGGATTTGATCTCAGAAGTCATTAGTCAGAAGGCAGCAGTCAAGATGATTATTTGCCCTGTAAACTGAGGATTACGGATTGACACAGGAGAAATTTATGCCGTCGGAAAACCAAGACTTGCTCAAAACTAAAACACCTAACAGTCCAAAGTTGCCAGTTCCCTCAGACATTTTATTGAGCTTGGTCGCCTTACCCATGCTGGGCGGGTTGGTGGTAGCTAAAGCTGCTGCTGAGTTTGTTGCGTCGATCGGCGTTGAAAGCGAAGAAGTCTTTCGGGGCTCGCGCCTCCCCGTGCTCAACTTTCCTCAATCACACGACTAGAAAGCCCAAGGAAGGAGGCAGCAGCTAGAAGTTAATTTTTTTGACCCCGCCCAAAAACGGATACCAGCCCCCGACTTCTGTCGTGGAGAGATCAAAATTTTCGACCCTAGTTCAACTTCCCAGATTCATCTTTGGAGTAAATCTAAAATCGTTCGACTGACCGCGACTCGGCTGAGCGCTCGCCGAACGTCTCACGCCGATCGTCTAAAATCTCAAACTGCAAGTTAACTGACCTGAAAGCTTGACAATCAGTACAATCCGTGCTGGAAGAATCGGTCTTTCCTTATACCTTGTAAATAAGTGCCTTTTACTTTCTACCTTGTAATAAGTTGTCTCAAATTTGACTGCAAACAAAAGTGTTTTAGGCGAAACTAAACAATACAATTTTCTTGACACCCGCAGCTATTGAGGAACAGCCCGATGAGTTCAGTCCTCCAGTCTTCAGAACAGGCTATTGATGCAACATCTATTTCCCATTTTCCCGCTTACTCAAAATCAGACCTGTTTCTGCGCAATCGCCTCAAAGTAGTAGAGGACTTGTGGGAATCGGTGCTGCGACAGGAGTGCGGGCAGGAATTGGTGGATTTGCTCCAACAAATGCGATCGGTCAATTCCGCCGAGGGACAGGCCACTCACTTTCGCGACTCGAATGTCGTACAGCTAATCGAAAAGCTCGACCTTAACGCCGCCATCCGCGCCGCTCGGGCTTTTGCACTGTATTTCCAGTTAATCAACATTGTCGAACAGCACTACGAACAGCGAGACCAACAGCTAGCTTACGCTAGCAGCAACGACGCTGGGGGGCGGATGTTTTCTAAGCTGCCAGGACAAGCAACGGATGCCCCCGATCGCCCCCGGCATAGGGAAGGCCCAAGCCCCACCCAAACAGCTTTGAGCAAGGCAGACAGCAGCGAGACGATCGCCCGAGACGCCGGCACTTTTCACCAACTGTTCCCGATGCTGCTACGCTTGAACGTGCCGAGCCAGCAAATCCAGCGCTTGATCGATCAGTTGGACATCCGCTTGGTATTCACCGCTCACCCGACGGAAATTGTCCGTCACACGATCCGCACTAAGCAGCGGCGGATGGCGAAGATTCTCCAACAGCTAGACCAAGTTGACGAGAAATTTCAGGTACTCGGGGCAGACCCTCAAAGCCCTTACCCGGTGTCTTGCTGGGAAGCGGCCGCTCTCCAAGAGCAACTGATGGAAGAAATTCGCCTCTGGTGGCGCACTGACGAACTGCACCAATTCAAGCCGACTGTGCTTGACGAGGTGGAATACACTCTCCACTACTTCGAGGAAGTTCTGTTTGATGCTATTCCCGAACTTTACCACCGCTTAAAGCAAGCTCTGCACGCTTCTTACCCTTATCTCAAACCGCCTAGTTACAATTTTTGCAAGTTCGGTTCTTGGGTGGGTTCAGACAGGGACGGCAACCCTTCTGTGACTCCGAAAGTTACTTGGCAAACGGCTTGCTATCAGCGCCACTTAGTGCTAGAGAAGTACATCGGTGCGGTGAAGCGGCTGAACGAACTTTTGAGTTTGTCGCTGCACTGGAGCGACGTGCTGCCCGAATTGCTCGAATCTCTCGATCGCGACAGATCGGAATTTCCCGATGTTTACGAGCAGTGGGCGATCCGCTACCGCCAAGAACCTTATCGGTTGAAGCTGGCCTACGTGCTGCAGCGACTGGAAAATACGCGCGATCGCAATTGGCGGCTCTACAAAGGAGACGAGTTGCAGCGGGAGCGCGAAGCTTTGTCGGAAAATCCCGGAATGACCGGCCTTTATCGATCGGGAGCTGAGTTTTTGACCGAGCTCCAGCTCATCGAGCACAATTTAGTGGAAACAGGTTTGAGCTGTCGAGACTTGGAAAATCTGCTTTGCCAAGTAGAAATTTACGGGTTTAATTTGGCTTACCTAGATATCCGCCAAGAGTCAACAGTACACTCCGACGCTTTGAGCGAAATTGCTGAATACTTGCAAATTTTGCCAAAGCCTTACAATCAAATGTCGGAATGCGATCGAGTTATTTGGCTCGCAACTGAACTGCAAACTCGCCGCCCTTTAATTCCAGCAGAATTGCCGTTTTCTCCCAAAACTTGCGAGACGATTAATACCTTCCGAATATTGCGGCAAATGCAGCAGGAGTTTGGTCCGGAAATCTGCCAAACTTACGTAATCAGCATGAGTCACGAGGTCAGCGATTTACTGGCGGTTTTACTATTAGCAAAAGAATCAGGGCTTTACGATCCGGGTACAGGAATTAGCAGTATTCAAGTAGTTCCCCTGTTTGAAACGGTGGAAGATTTGAAAAAAGCGCCGGAAGTAATGCAGCAGGTATTTGATCTACCGCTTTATAGGGCTTTACTAACAGGAGGATACGCGCAGGAAATAGCGGAAAAAAGCGAAGAAAATATCCAATGTCCACTCGAAACTCTCAAATTGCAAGAGGTGATGCTGGGCTATTCGGACAGCAATAAAGATTCTGGTTTCCTCAGCAGCAATTGGGAAATTCAGAAAGCTCAAAAGGCTTTGCAAGTGGTTGCGGAAAAACATGGTGTAGAGTTGCGGATTTTTCACGGCAGAGGCGGTTCTGTAGGACGCGGCGGCGGGCCTGCTTACAAGGCAATTTTGGCTCAGCCTGGAAAGAGTATTAGCGGGCGAATTAAGATTACCGAACAAGGCGAGGTTTTGGCTTCTAAATATTCTTTGCCGGAGTTGGCGCTTTACAATTTGGAAACTGTAGCGGCGGCGGTAATTCAAGCTAGTTTGCTACACACTGGTTTTGATGGCATCGACCCTTGGAATGAGATTATGGAGGAGTTGTCGGTGAGATCGCGATCGCACTACCGCCATTTAATCTACGAACAGCCGGATTTAGTCGATTTCTTCCACCAAGTTACCCCGATTCAAGAAATCAGCCAGTTGCAAATTAGTTCTCGCCCCGCGCGTCGCGGTGGCAAAAAAGACATCAGCGGTTTGCGAGCAATTCCGTGGGTGTTTAGCTGGACTCAAAGCCGCTTTTTGCTGCCTTCTTGGTACGGTGTCGGCACAGCTTTGCAAGAGTTTTTGCTGGAGGAACCGGAAGAACACATGAAACTTTTGCAGTATTTCTACTTGAAATGGCCATTTTTTAGAATGGTAATTTCTAAGGTGGAAATGACTTTATCTAAGGTGGATTTGCAGATTGCAGAACACTACGTGCAGGAGTTAGCTTTGCCGGCTGACAAGGAGCGTTTTAAGGCTTTATTCGACCAAATTGCTGCCGAATTTCACTTGATTCGCGATTTGGTTTTAACGATTACCGGACACCAGCGTTTGTTGGACGAAGATCCGTCGCTGCAGCGTTCGGTGCAGTTGCGAAATGCGACGATTGTGCCTTTGGGTTTGTTGCAGGTTTCGCTGCTGAAACGCTTGCGGCAGCACGGTAGTGGCGGGGTTCCGGGGGTGATTCACTCGCGTTACAGCAAGGGTGAATTGTTGCGGGGAGCTCTGCTGACGATTAATGGAATTGCTGCGGGGATGCGGAATACCGGCTAGGGAAAGAGTTTTGAGCATTAGCGACGTGATATAGGGGAAACGGCAGTGCCGTTTCCCTACCCTGATTAACTGTAGGGAAACGGCACTGCCGTTTCCTAGCTATGGGTAATATTAATTCCGAGGCTACCGGATTTGATATTAGTGGTAAGGTGCGCCTCGGCGCACCTTGCTACTGGTAGTTTCAGAATTCGCGCGATCGCCCATTGTAGTCACAGCCATAGAAAACTGTTCGCTATCCTAGCTGAGATTTTTTATGTCTAAACGCAAACAGTCTGAAGGTTGTCGCCCGATGCTGCGGCGCACTTTTTTGTTTTTAACGGGCATAGCTTTGGCACGAGTTTTGGCTGACTATTTTGCGATCGCCCAAAACCGAGATAGTTTCTTGACTCTCGCTGGTCAACTGTGGCAAAAGTTACTCGCTTTTTTATCAAGTATACAATCAAATCAAACTCCTCAACCTCTGCCTAGTAATTCCATTCTAAAATCCGCGAAAAATCCTCAAACTCTGCCCAGCAATCCCATCGTTAAATCGCCGGAAATTCATCAACCAAAGGCCGCGAATTCTCCTCTTGTGAAGTCTCAAACTCAAGTTATTAGACGTTCCGCTAATCAAGCAAAACCTGTACAAGTCAGCAGTCAAAATGTAGCGGGCGCAAGTTTTTATCTGACAACTATTGACCTCGCAGACCCCGAAATTTATATCACTATTGGGTTAGCTAATGATGCAGCTTTTGCAAATACTTCTAAAGTAACGCGGGGTGACGAACCTTTTGAAAATATGGTGTCGCGTTCCCGGGCTGCTGTTGTTGCTAACGGGACTTTTTTTGGTAAAGATGAGCAGAAAGCTGTGCTGGGAAATATGGTGGCGGCGGGTAAGTTTCTGAAATACAGCCGATGGGAAAATTACGGCACGACTTTGGGGATTAAA
Organism: Microcoleus vaginatus PCC 9802; assembly: GCA_022701275.1. Taxonomy (NCBI): domain Bacteria; kingdom Bacillati; phylum Cyanobacteriota; class Cyanophyceae; order Oscillatoriales; family Microcoleaceae; genus Microcoleus; species Microcoleus vaginatus. The sequence goes on along the minus strand of CP031740.1, from coordinate 5,180,418 downwards.
GCGGGAAATCAATTGGAAATGGTGACGGCTAGAAGTGAAGGTAAGCCGGATTGGAGTCAACATTGGTTTTCTCTGACTTGCGGGCCGAGATTGGTTAAAGGGGGGAAAGTTTGGCTGTCTCCTTTATCGGAAGGTTTTAAAGATTCTCATGTTTTGGGCGTGGGTTCGAGAACGGCGATCGGCTTTCCAGCTTCCAGAGATAAGTTATTTTTGGTGACTTTTCTGGATAGTTTGTCTTTGGAAGCAGAAGCTAAAGTTATGCAGGCGATCGGCTGTTTTGAAGCGATGAATTTGGACGGGGGCGCTTCGGTGGGTTTGGCTCATCAGGGGCAGATTTTATTGCCACCGGGCCGGAATTTGACGAATGTGCTGGTGGTTTACGATCGCGAAAATCCGGCTCCTGCTCAATTAAAACAGTCTTGGGAACGCTTTCAAAAGGGATCTCGACCTTCCCCCGATCCGTCCGTTTTTTTTGATTGACCTAGCAGAAGGAAGTTCGGCAACGAAGCACTGTACGGGATGTAACGGATTGAAGAAAGAAGTCCGATGGAAGTCGCAATCGAGGGAGCATCCCGATTTTGGGTAGTGCTCCCGAGGGAAGGATGAGAGAATCAGATCGCTGTGATTCTGATGTTACTTGTTTGTATGTCTATTGCTTTGCCTGCCTGTTCAATTTGCCAGTCTGAATTAGTGATGAAAAACGGTCGAACTCGGCATCAGAAGCAGAACTATAAATGTCGAGACTGTGGACGGCAATTTGTGCAGGTTTTACCCAGTAAACGACACCCTGGAATGGGCAAAGAAACTGGAAAAACCAGCTACCTTGAACGGTTCAACTGCACTTTGCGACAACGCCTGTGGCGAATCGTCAGAAAAACCTTGTCATTTTCCAAGAAGTTAGAGAACCAGATTGGTGCAATTTGGACGTTCATCCATCACTACAATGCTACGCCAGCGAGTTAAACTGTCCTTTCCTCTTTACCACTACCATAAATTGAAATCATTAGAGACAATGCTATAACCAGTGCTGGGGATACGTCCTTTCTGCCGCTAAATTATTAAAGATGACGGCGCACAAGACCAAGATTATTGATCCCTCAAAAGCAGGTGTTAGCAAAAATTTCCAGTCTGGTTTGGTCATCATGACGACTAAGGCAACTGCTCCCGAAGGCGGATGTAGAGTTCTGGTAATCTGCATAACTCCGATCGCACTAGAAACAGCCATTCCCATCGCCCAGGGAGAAGAACCGAGAAAATGCACAATCATTAAACTGGTGAGAGCAGCTAAGAAATTGCCCCCAATGACATTCCGGGGTTGAGCCAAAGGGCTGTCAGGGACACCAAAGATCAGAACGCTTGTAGCGCCAAACGGAGCCATTAGTAAAGGAGTATTAGTTTTTAGAGCAAGATAGGACGTTGCAGTAATTGCCAAAAAACTGCCAATCAAACTCCAAAAAATATGCCGAGGATGAGGTCTGTCTATTGGGCAGCTCAATGGACACGATCGCCATCTCCCAAAGGTTTTAAACCAATAACTTTCCCATTTCAGTTGAATTTTTTTACTGTCAATCATAAATCAGGTTACTTGATAACCAGGCTTCTTAAATTGTCTGAACTAGCCTCCGGTAAAGTTAAGATATCATAACAATTTGTCAAAAAGTAGCTAAACGCACAGATTTTTTACTTCTATGCCACTCAAGCCGCAGCTAACCACTCGCTTGGAACCCACGAGCAAGTTTGGTGGGTTTTGCAACACACGTTATCGGCAGTCGCACAACCTCACCGTTAGCCGTCAGAGTTATTGATCAGGGTAAAGCGAGAGGTTATTTCTAAGGTGCGATGCCCACTAAGCATGAATTGAAAGATCGCATCCACACTTTGGATAAGTCTCTAGTTGAGAATGCGATCGCCGTTTTCTGGTTAGTGCGCTCTTCTCGCTCGCACTCGGATATAATTACGAACTTAATCTTCGTTAGGGAGAGTTTTGCCACTCGGCGGTAAGCTTGCGGAAATTGTATTGAGACGCGCCGGGGTGACAAGTAACGCAACTGCTGATATTTGCGGGTTGTGGCAGTTTTACTTTGGGGTGCAGAGCTTTGAAATAGCGAGAACTGGCGACTCGGTAGGCGAGTTCTTCGTCTTTTGCTTGGGGACGGGAAAAAGTTTGCAGGTAGTTCCACACTAGCAGACGGGGGGGGTCTACTAGCAGTTTGATGGTTTGTCCGTAGTGTTGGGAATCTTGCAGCAATCTGCGCCAAGTTTCTGTAGGTAATACTTGCGGCGGTAAACCGATGTGACAGGTGGCGCAGTTTTCTAGGTACAGTTGCTGTCCGAGTTGGTAGCGTTCGGGAATGCGATCGACCGTACCAGTATCCTCGATCGAAGACACCTGAGCAAGTCGCGCGGGAGTGCGAGAGTAGGCAGTCTGAGCTGCAACCCATCCGCCACAGGTACAGCAGATAATTATCAACACTAGCAACGTTGAGTAAAGCCCCCGCAAGCCTACTCTGCGACGTTTGCGGGGTTTTTGCTGTTTCATAATTCTGAATTTATTTTTGGTTAAATCACTGGTATGCTCATGCCTTCGCGGGCTAAGCAGGCATTGGCGAACGTTGCCTGCACCTCTGCTTCGACTTGATCGAGAAAATTGTCGTCGTGGCCCGGATCGTGGTGAAACATCACGATTTTTTTGACTCCAGCAGCTTTCGCTACTTCTACTCCTGCTTGCCAAGTCGAGTGTCCCCAGCCGACTTTCGGGGTTTTGAAGTTGTAATACTCTTCGTTGGTGTAGTTGGCGTCGTAAATCAGCACGTCGGCGTTGCGAGCTAGGTGTACCACGTTGTCGTCGAGGCGATCGGGAAAATGTTCTGTATCGGTGCAGTAGACGGCCGTGTGTCCTTCCCAGGTGACTCGATATCCGATCGCGGTATTAGGATGGTTGAGCAGTGCCGTTTCTATTTTCACATCGTCGAGTTCGAGAATATCCCCAGGCGTCAAATCGTTGAATTTGAGGTCTGACTGCATTACCTGAATGGGGACGGGAAAATTGGGGTGTAGCATTTGGTCGGCAAGACGGTGTTTGATGGTAGTGCCGTTGGGGGCGATCGCACCGTAAATGTGAAAGCAGTTCCCTGGGATAAAGGCGGGAGTAAAAAACGGAAACCCTTGAATGTGATCCCAGTGAGTATGACTAAAAAACATATGGGCTTCGACAGGCATTTGCCGCAGCAAGTTTAGACCCAGAACTCGCAGGCCCGTACCACCGTCAAAGATTAGGCGTTTTTTGCCCAATCGCATTTCTACACAGGAGGTGTTCCCTCCGTAGCGCAGTGTTTTGGTGCCGGGGGTGGCGATGCTGCCGCGCACACCCCAAAACTGAACGACAAACTCGGTCAAAGGACTATTTTCCATTGTGGCTTTGCGATCGGAAGGCTGTGGATTGGGTAGAGAGGGTGCGGAATCTGGCATTTTTTTTAGTTTTGGCGGCAGGAACTTGGGAGTTGAAATCTTAGTTTTTACTTTTTAGTTTTTAGTTTTTAGCAATCTGTACTATAATCAAGCGCTTTATCGGGAAACCATGTGCCGAACACTTCGGCTGTTAGAATTCTCAACCTTACGGGTTGGTGTAGGAGATGTCACGCTTGAGAGATTATTTTTTGCATCATGCGGGCTGCCCGGCGTGTTCTGTGTTCTGAGATTAAGATAGCGCCGATCTATCTAAGTGTTAGGGTAAAATTTCCTCAAACGTAGAACGCATTCCCCAGGGGTATAATTTGCGCTTCATCTTACTCTAGGAGTAGTATTTTTTTCAAGATTGGGGCCGGGGCAGGGTTTTGAGGAATGCCGTTCCGGTGACTCGGCATTGACGAGTGATTTGACATTCTAGCTACCCGTTCCTCGACTGCATCCTTAGACCGGCAGCGATCGCCTTAAGTTCGGCCTCCTGAGTTTTTAGTCGGGTTGCAGTCGAGGAGTGCGGGCTAGGGGCTTATTTGCGATCGGCTGCGATGCACTTTTCCACTAAGGGCATAACTTGATCCACATCTTGCCAACCCAGAATTTCCGTGACTTTTTTCTCCAAATTTTTGTAGGTTCTAAAAAATTCGGCTATTTCGTCCAAGCGGTGGGGGGCTACGTCTTTGAGGGACTTATAGTGAGCGTAGCGCGGGTCTTTGTCGGGAACGCACAACAGTTTTTCGTCCCTGTCGCCTCCATCGATCATTTCCAGCATTCCGATCGGACGGGCTGCGATTATGCACCCTGGAAATGTGGGCTCATCCATCATCACCATGCCGTCGAGGGGGTCGCCATCATCGGCTAAGGTATTGGGTATGAAGCCGTAGTCGCACGGATATTGGACTGAGGAAGAAAGCACCCGATCGAGAGCAAAGGCTTGCAAGTCTTTATCAAATTCGTACTTGTTTTTGCTACCGGCGGTAATTTCGATGAGGACGTTGAGCAGTCCTGGTTTCGGCTGTGCCGGAATTAGCGATAAGTCCACAACAATATCTCCAAGTTAACAGATGATTGGGATGAGTGCTACTTGCCAAATCCCTTTGATAGCATTTTACGGGCGATCGGGCCTTTCGGCTGCATGAGATTGACCGAAAGCGGACGAGTGCGATCAGCGCTGCACTATTTGAGGAGGATGCTTGTGGAGTGTCTCGCCTGCGGGGAAAATACACTGGACGGGCGGGACGCCCATCCCACAGTTTGAGAGGGCTATGGTTTGTTTGGGCGAGGGAGATATTTTCACATCGATATCTTCTTTTTACCGTCTGTCAAAGTTATTTGAATTTTCAATCCCAACCACTGGCTTAGTTCTGTCGCTAACCACTCGATTTCTGATTCACTTAGTCCCTGCTTCACTCCTAGTCGATATTTTTGGTTGCTGGTTTGAATAATCATCTGAGAAACTTTGTATCCAATTTGTTCAATTTCCAACTGGCAAATGTCCGGTCTGGGGGCTGCCTTGGAATTATTCCATCTCAACCCGAGCAGATGGCTGCTATAGGATATTTGCTGGCGATCGATTCTGAGACGTACTTCCAAAAATAGTGCCTCGATAAACTTTAATACTCCTGCCACAGCTAAGAAACTTCCTAGTATCAGAAGAAGGTGCGGATGTATATCCCCGTTATCAAAACTGATCAATAATGTGACCTGCGTCGCAATCAAACCCGAAAGCATGGCACTTAAACCAAAATCGACTTCCTGCGGCGGAATTATAACTTCTATAAATTCCGAATTTTTGGTCAATTTAATATCGCTGCCTTGCCACTGGACTGCCATAGTAGTTTTGTCGGTCGAGCAGGGATTCTTTAGCGATAGCCATGCTTCCCAAGCCGAGGATAACCGTTTGTTTAAACTAGGTTCTGTCATCCACTCCAGCCAATCGACTAAATTAGAATTGAGATGCGTTACCCGATCGGCAAATTGAATTTTCAAATCCTGTTGCGACAGTTCAGTGGGATGCAAACCTGTTACCAAATAAATTAAAGTTGCACCTAAACCGTAGAGGTCAGAAGCCGGAACCGAGCGCCCGCCAAATTGTTCCGGTGCCATATACCCGTACGTTCCCACTACTGTAATTGTGCCGCAAAATTTTGCAGCTTGGTTCTGCACCGAACCGAAATCAACTAAATAAACTTGTCCGACGGAGTGGGCAGATCTGCTGTGCAGTAAAATATTGCTGGGTTTAATATCGCGGTGAATTACAGACGGATTTTGCTCGTGCAAATAAATCAAAATTTCTAACAGCGATTTAGCTAATTCTTGCACCTCGGTTTCGCTAAAAGTACGTCCCGAGTGCAAATGCTCTTCCAAAGTTTTCCCCTCTACATAAGTCTGTACCAAGGCAAATCCTTTAGTGTCTGCTTCGTCAATTTCCAGGTAATCGAGGTAGCGGGGAATTGCTGGGTGAGAAAGTGCTTTTAAAGTTTCCGCTTCTCGTTCAAATAGCTTGAGGTCTTGCCATTCAAAATCGCTGCCGAGGAATAGCTGTTTGATGACAACTAATTTTTGAGTTTGTAAATCACGAGCCAGCAGCGTTTGGCGACCTGTTTGTTTTCCTAGTTGCCGCTGCACTTCGTAGCGTTCTGCTAATATTTTGCTGGTCATGTTTTTTTACATTAATTTGAATGTGAGGTGATCATCGGAACCCAGAAACCGGGTTTTTACAAAAATACTTCGTTGCAACCCCAACATTCCCCAAAAAACCCGGTTTATTTGCTCGGAGTGAGTCCAGCGCTCTCTAAATTTTAGATTACAGTCCACTTTCTTTTTGATACCACCGGGCAATGGACTTGCTACTTGCCCCCATTGACAGTCCTGCAATTAGCGAGTGTGCAAGCACCATGAAAATCTCACCACTCAAATCCTTTAGCGTATTCAAATCCATTATCCGAAAGAAGACGATACTTGTCGAGGTACAGAGGACGATACTAATTACAGTTAAGACCTGTCGGTGAAGTTTGGGATTAGTTAGGGGAAAAAACCACAAGCGCGTCACAATCCCTACGATTATTCCGTTCCCCAACCCCAGCAGCAAGCCGAGAAAAATACCGATGAATAATGCTTCGATAATTGTCCCCTGTACCGGAATAATAAAGGTGCTGTAAATTGGTGCACAAGCTCCTACACTTAGAGTTACCATCCAAGTGCTGCGCCCGATCGCATTCCCGAACAAGCTGAAGGTATCCACCGTTTTTCCCTGTCTCAAGGGCAGGGAATATTTATGTATTTGCTGTGGTTTTTCTATAACTTCTTTTGCTATTTGCACTGAAGCGGGACGGCGATCTAAACTGGGATGCGTCATCCACTTTAGCCAATTGGTAAAACCGGGAGTCAGTTGGGTGAATTGCTCGAATTCGAGCTGCAAATCTTTCTGTGGCAAGTCTGCAGGATGCTGCTTGGTAATTAAAGCGATTAATGTTGCTCCCAAGCTGTACAAGTCGGAAGCGGGAACCGCCCTCCCGCCAAATTGTTCGGGCGGCATATAGCCATAAGTTCCGACAACGGTGACTGTTTTCCCTTGTTGGGTTGCTAGAGTTTGAACTGCACCGAAATCGACTAGGTAGACTTCGCCGACGCTGTTACCCGATCGATTCTTGAGTAAAATATTGCTGGGTTTAATGTCGCGGTGAATCACCGGGGGCTGTCGCTGGTGCAGGTAGGCGAGGATGTCTAATAATGCTGTGGCTAATTGTTTGACTTCGCTTTCGCTGAAGGTGCGGCCGTCTGAAAGATATTCTTGTAGGGATTTGGCTTCGATGTAACTCTGAACTAGGGCGAATCCTTTGCGGTTGGGGGTGTCGATTTCAAAGGAGTCTAGATATCGGGGAATTGCGACATGGGATAGGGATTTTAAGGTTTCGACTTCTCGCTCAAACAGTTTTAAGTCTTCCCAGTTAAAGTCGCTGCTGAATGAGAGGAGTTTGACTACTACTTGCTGTTGGGTTTTTAAGTCGCGGGCGAGTAAGGTTTGCCTTCCTGCTTGCTTGCCGAGCCGCCGATCGCACTGATAGCGATCGGCTAATATTTCTTTTGACAAATCACCGATGTTTTGTCCGCTCATGTTCTCTTGCCCTAGAACCGATTAAACCTAGTGTAGTTGACAAAAGTGCAATAATCGGAAATGTTCGGGCTACAGCAAAAAAATTTCTGTTACAGAGCAACCGCCTTTAAGAGCCAGCGATCTCGCACAATAAAGACGCCCCTGAGTTAAGCTTGAATTTAATTTTGGATTTGCTTGTAAATTGACTGCACTACGTCGAGCAGGCTCAAGACTTGCTGCCATTCGGGGGCATCGGGGTTGTAGCTTTTGGCGCGCTGAGTTTTCAAACTGTGGTGCAAGAGGGAAAGCAGCGCGTCTGGAGACTGTAAGGAATTGTCCTCTTCATCTGCTGGGGTTCCGGCTCCATTTTCTTCGATATCTTCTTTAATTTTTTGTGCTCGATCAGCGAGGGCTAAAGATCTGCCTGCAAGGTTTTCCGGCATTTTGGGCTGTTCGGACAAAGAGGCGCTGGTTAGTTCTACCAATAGTTGACAGACTCGATCGACCCATTCGTGATCGTTTACTGAAAAGGAACCGGATTTGAACACTTGCCCGTCAGGTCTTTGTTGAATGCTTTGTACCTTCTGGATCAGAGGGATAGCCTTAACAGTGATGTTTTCCGGGATTCTGGGGATATCTGACAGGGAGCTGCGAGCAATCTCCAGCAATAGTTGGTAAACCTGATCTACCCACTCAACATCTCCCGATTGCGAATTCCAATTATTCATAATTGACGCTAGTGGTTTTCTATATCTAAGACTAGAACATTGACTATCTGCGAACGAAGCTCTTTTTAGGAGCCGGTAACGCTATTAAGACTTACGCGGGCGGGGTGAGAAACCCGGTTTTTGAGCGGATGTTTCGTCGCCTTTCTCCAAGATTTTTCTCAGAAACCGGGTAACGCTGCCACCAGTCATAACTATTTTTAAGCGCTTCAAATAATAGAAGTGCTAAGTTTGTTGCCGTAGGTAGTGCGAAGGAAACACGTAGGGCGAAACCCCGGCATCTCGCTTGCAAATTCAAATCCGGTTATATAACCATAATACCTGTTGGAGCTTATTTACAATTACCTCAATAGGATATTCAGGTTAATAGGTGGTGGGGTGGGAGGCGCACCCCCGATCGCGATTGCCCCACCCGGAACCCTGGCGCCACCGCGAGGATTTGCTGTGGGCTACTGCTATTTTTCTGTGAGATTCCACACACCATCCCAGTTGAGTACATCTGAAAACGCATGCTGAAATAACATACAGCGATCGACGTGCAATTTAGCTGCCTTGTTTTTCGGGTCAACTTTCAGAACGGCGTCAAATTCGCGTTCAGCGTCTGTAAAGGCTTGCTTGGCTTTTGGTTCTAAGGCTTTCTTAAACTCGCTCAGCAGTTTTTTCACCCGATCGAGTCCCAGGTTTTCAAATTCCTCATCTAACATTTCTGCAACTGTCTCGCAGGCCCGACTTTTAATTTTCGCCTGCAATAGCTGCCTGATCTCTGCGGGTTTCAGCCTCTTGATTTGGGGATTTGATGGTTCTAAGATGTCTGCTTCCAAGAGTTTTTTGACTTCGCCTTCTTGCAAGTATTTAATATCGTCTGCTGATAGCCGCTTGATTTTTGCTTGCAGCAGCATTTTGGCTTCGTCTTCCGAGAGGTTTTTCATTCCTTCCAATTTCAGCAGTTGGATTTCTGTCTGCAACAGTACGATGAGTTTGTCGGCTTCTGACAGGTTTTTCGGATCGTACTCTGACAGCTTTTTCAGTTGATATAACAGCTTCCTTAGTTCGTGTTCCAACTGTTGCTCTAGATTGTAGGACAGTTTCTTAATCTCTGCCTCCGGCATTTCGGCGACATCCTTTAAGATGTTTTTCACCTCACTTTCTGAGAGTCTTTGGCTGACTGGAGTTTTGTAATGTTCGCGCCCCTTGGTGTAATGTTCTACAATTTTTTGCTGTGTTTCGGTTAGTGACTTGCCCACTGGCGAGTATCCCTCGCGGATGCCGACGAGTTCGTAAACGATTACGGGTTCGCTTTTGCCCTTGACAGTAATAAAGTCGAGTTCTCGCACGTAGAGCCGATCGGCATAATCTCTGTAAGTATTGTCGCTGATGATCAAGTCGGTGCCGTACTGCTTGCTAGCGCCTTCTAAGCGAGAGGCGAGGTTTACGCCGTCTCCGATCGAAGTCAATTCCATGCGTTTGCTACTGCCGATGTTGCCGCTGACAACTTCATCGGAATGCACGCCCATACCGATACCGATCGGCAGTTCGCCATTTGCCATACGCTCTTGATTGAACTCTGCCAGTTTTTCCCGCATTTTCACTGCCGTTTGCATGGCGCACCAAGCATGATCGTCTAGGGGCGCTGGAGAGCCAAAAACTGCCATCAGAGCGTCGCCGATGTATTTGTCGAGAGTCCCTCCGTACTCGAATACGACATCTACCATCACTTCAAAATATTTGTTGAGCATCACTACCACTTCTTCGGCTTGCAATTTTTCCGTAAGTGTGGTATAGCTGCGAATGTCTGAGAACAGCACCGAAACGTTTTTGCGCTTACCGCCCAATCCAATATCCCCTGAAGCTAACAAAGCTTCGGCTACTTCAGGCGTCATGTAACGGTACATCAAGTTCTTGACTTGCTTGGCCTCGCTAATATCTTCCATGACGACTAACGCGCCGTTGACCTTGCTGGGGTCGATCGCATCCGTCATAGAATTTATCGAGAGATTGATACTCTGCGGTTTCCCTACACAGGATAGCAAAACTTGATCGGGGTAATACTGCTGGCGATCCTTATCGTCTTCTGGAGACAAAGACGCATCAAACCACTTGGCAAAATCGCCTTTTTCTAACTTAATTAACTCGCGCAAAGATTGACCTTCGGCTAATTCGGCATCGCTGACACCCAGTAATTTTGTGGCACTGGGATTGGTCGCTACTATATGGCCTTTTTTATCTGTAGAAATCACGCCGTTAGTCAGGGCGTGTAGCATATCTTTTTGTCTTTGTTCTTGCTGTTTGACTTCTGCAAATAGTTTGGCGTTTTGCAGGGCGACTCCTGCTTGGATATTAAACGCCTTCATAAATTCCATGTCGCTGCGATTGAAACTCGCTTTCCATTGTTCGGGGGCTTGTGGCCAGTTTTCGGGGTTGTAGGGGGGAAATTCTCCTTGTTTTTTTTTGTTCATTAATTGAGTAACTGCGATCAATTTGTGATCTGCATTAAAGACTGGCATACAGAGCATACTGCAAGTACGGTAGCCAGTTTTTGGATCCACTTCTTTGGCCATTTCAGCGCGAGGATCATCGTACACGTCAAAGGGAATCAACAGCGGTTCGCCGGATTCGGCGACGATGCCTGCAAAACCTGCTGTTCTGGGTATGCGAAGTTCTTTCAGGCTGCCGGCGAACGGGATTTTCGTCCACAGTTCGTCTTTCTCTTCATCGATCAGCCACAGGGTGCTGCGATCGGCGTTCATGAGTTCTTGGGCCTGATCCATCACCCTTTTTAGGGTATCTTCTAAGTCTAAACCGCTCTGAGAAAGAGCATTGACGGCGTTCATCAGCGCTGTCGCGGCCCGTTGTCTTTGAGTTGCTGCGTAGAAAGATTTAGAAGACTCTAGAATTAGGCGAATCGACGGGGCAAATTCTCGAAAAACTTGTTCGTCTTCTTGAGTAAATCCTGCCTTGTCAATCTGTGATTCTAAAGTACCATAATGTTCGTGGTTGGGTTTGAGTTTATTAATCAGTTGAACTACTGCTACTAACTCTCCTGTTTCTTCGTTGAGCAGGGGCATCGCCAGCATTGTATAAGTGCGATATCCTGTTCTTTCCTCAACTTTTTTGGCGTTAGCCGAGCGGGGGTCGTTATAAAAATCATAAGGAATGTTCACCACTTTTTTTTCCGTGGCTACTTCTCCGGCAATGCCCACATGGGCCGGAACTCGGATCTCTAAATTTTTGCCATTTTCGTCTTTAGCGACGATCGCCCAAAGTTCATTCTTTTCTTCGTCTAATAAAAATATCGTGCTGCGATCGGCATTCAGCAATTCCCCGGTTTTCAGGGTAATCGACTGCAACATTTCGTTAAGGATGGCGTCAAATCCCTGGCTGTCAAGAATATTGTCCAGCATTCCCAGGGTTTGATTGACAACCTTAAGTTTCTCTTCTACTTCCTTAACTACTTCTGTAAAGCTTTCTTTATTTAGGAGATCGAGAACACCGGATAATCCTGGACTTTTGGCAAGGGCGCTACTGCTAGAAGCATCCTGAGAATATTGTTCCTGATGTTTTTCAGTGACACCAGTAAAATCATCCTTTTCACTGACAACAGTGGCCTCTACTGTCACTGTCATGTTGTTTTCCATAGCTGGCAGATTGGGAGATGCAGATTTCATAGACCTTTACAGAATCTTAAGCGTAAGGGTTAGTCTCTAAGCTAGGAGAGCGGGCAAGTTCATTAGTGAGTTACCTGTCGCACAAAACTCAATTATGTGTGAAAGTATTTCCCAGTTTACAGAACTCCGGCCACAGGCAAAGGGTAATCCAGTTGGGGTTGCTGGTGAACTGCTGGTGCGACGGTAACGCTGCTGTGGCATTGCTGCACTCTTGTTATAGAATGCAAATCCTGTTTAAATGGTTTATTAACTGATTTTGACATTGTGTGTGCCTGGTTTAAGTAAGTTCTGCCGATCTTTGAGCCGATCGCCTGCATGAACATGAATGCGTACTGCTGGGAGCACTGCTGAAAGAGGGATGGCATTGTAGGACTATCGGCAATTGTGACACCACCAGTTGCTAGTGATGTGTGCCCTTCTCTACACAATTGTGGTTTTTAACTAGAATTTCTCTCAATTTTGCTGCTCTTAGCTTTCATCCCGTAACTAAACTCACGGGGCTTTCAGCTTTTTTTGTAAAACTTGCGGTTGCCATTTTTAGTGTAACCTCCGGATCGGAAAAACTCCGCCTTTTGACCCCACGATCGGCTTGAGGGTCTGCTTAGGGTTTGGCAGACTGAGTTTGGCGCAATCCGGCGGCTTCGACAAGCAGGGATTCGGCGAAGGCGATGGCTTCTGTTGCTGAGCGGCCGCTGGCGAGTTGGGCCAGTTCTTCGCGCCGCTGCTCACTGTTGAGGGCGGCAACTCTGACTACTGTGCGTTCCATTGGTTCGGAGTGGGCTGCGGGTTCGTCGATACTTGGTTCTGCTTCGATCGTCTGTTTGTTGACGCGAAAATGAAAATCAGCCATCGCGGCGATCAGCGGCTGGTGGGTGACGCAGAGAACTTGGTGTTTGTCGGAAAGTTGGTAGAGTTTTTTGGCGATCGCCCCGGCGACTCTCCCGGAGACTCCGGCGTCGATTTCGTCAAAAATCAGCGTACCAGCACTTTCTATTTGGGAAAAACAGGCTTTGATGGCGAGTAGAAAGCGGCTCATTTCTCCCCCGGAGGCGATCGCGCCCAGAGGTTGCAAAGGTTCGCCCGGATTGGGGCTGAAACAAAAGGCGATTTGGTCGGCACCGGTAGCGGTTGGGGTACAAGGGGAGATCTCGACTTGAAATTGCACTTTTTCCATTGCTAATGGCTTAAGTTCTCCTACGAGGTGCGTTTCTAGTTTGAGGGCTGCTTCGCGTCGCAGGGTGGTGAGGTGGCTGCAAGCGTCTTTTAATTGCTCTAAAGCGTTCTGATATGCGAGTTCTAAAGCCTCCATTGACTCGCCTCCTTCTAAAAGTTCGTTTAGTTCGTTTTGGATGCTTTGGTAGTAGGCGATCGCTTCTTTGAGCGGCCCGTATTTGCGGCAAATTTGTTTGAGTTCGCGAATCCGATCTTCTACTTCTTCGAGTCTTTCGGGATCTGCTTCTAATTGTTCGCCGTAGCTGCTAATTTGCCTGCTGGCTTCTGTGGCTTGAGCTAAAGCATCGCTGACCATTTCTAGGATTGGTTGCAACTGCACATCGTAAACCGCCATGTCGCTTAAAATTACTTCGGCTTTGCTCAACAAGTCGGCGGCTGATGCGCTGTCGCCGTCGTTTTGGTACAGGGCTTGGTGGACTTGGTAACTCTGCTGCTGCAATTCGACGACGTGGCCCAGCCGGATTGATTCTTGTTCTAGCTGTTCGAGTTCGTCGGCGTCTTCGATGTGGGCTTCCCCGAGTTCTCGGACTTGGTATTCTAACAAATCAAGTCTTTGCAGTCGCTGCTGTTCCGACTGACGCCTGCGTTTGAGGGCTGTTTTGGCGTTGTTGGCTCCCAGCCACGCGGAGGCGATTATCGATCGCGCTTCAGTAAGCTTTTTGCCGCCGTATAAATCAAGCCATTCTCGCTGGAGGGTTTCTTGTCCGAGGTGGACGGTTTGGCCTTGGGCGGTAATTTCGACCAGCCGATCGCGCAGTTGATCCATTAACTGGCGGTTGACGAGAATTCCGTTCAAGCGCGATCTGGTGCGTAGAGCACCGCTTGATGCGTTAATTTCCCGGCTGCAAACGGCTAAATTTCCGTCTATGGGTTCGATTTCTTGCTCGCCCAGCCACAAAGCTGCGGCTTTGTCCAATTCAAAGGTAGCTTCCAATATTGCCCGCGCTGCTCCGGTGCGAATTGATCGGCGATCGACTTTCCCGCCCAAAACTGCATCGATCGCATCTAGAATAATCGATTTGCCGGCGCCGGTTTCCCCTGTAAATACGTTCAAACTCGGGCCAAAATCTAGATCCAGGCAGTCAATTAAGGCAAAGTTTTCTATTCTAAGGGATATTAACATGGGGAATTTGGAATTTGGAATTTGGAATTGGAAATTGGAATTAGTAATTAGTAATTAGTAATTGGGAATTGGTAACAACTGTCAACTGGCAACTGACTTCGGCTATAGTTTCAACCACCCAAACAAATCTCCTACCGTCAGCCGCAATTCTGCTGCCCAATCTGGAACGGGCAACACTTCTTCGGGTTTTGCTAAAATTTCTGGTTGCTTTCCAGGGGGATAAATTAAGATCGAGCGCACCATCGGATCGATCAGCCAACCCATTTGAGTGCCGTTTTTCAGACCGTGTAAAATATTCCCAGTTACTTTAGTTTGACTCTGGCCTGGAGACAGAATTTCAATTGTCCAATCTGGGTAAGTTTCAAATACATTAGCAACATCCCCATTTTCATCAACTGGTATTCTTTCCCAAGTAAATACTGTGACATCTGGCACGGTCGATCTGCCGTCAAAAGTACACCGCAATTCAGGAAAGGCTAGGGCAATTTTTCTCGGTTCGACTACCTCGTTAATTGTAGTGACTAGCTTTCCCTGTAATTTGCTGTGTTTTCCTTGTGGCATAGGTTTTTGGACGATTTGACCGTTGACATATTCGCTAGCTGGTTCGGTTTCGGGAAGTTGTAAAAACTCGGACAAAGTTAGTGTTCTTGTTTGTATTTGTACCATTTTTTACTCCTTTTATTCCATAAAACCCAAATGTTTTCTAGCAGCAAGAGTTACCATTCTGCCCCGACTTGTCCGCTGCAAAAATCCGATTTGCATTAAGTACGGTTCGTATACATCCTCAATGGTTTGAGTATCTTCTCCTGTCGAAGCTGCGAGAGTTTCTAAACCCACCGGACCACCGTTAAAGTTCTCAATCATTGCTGTCAAAATCCGTCGATCTGTCCAATCTAAACCCAGCGGATCGACGTTGAATAATTCCAGGGCTAGTGAGGCCACTTCGGCATCAATTGGCTTTAAGTTTTTGACTTCGCTGTAGTCTCTAACTCGCCGCAGCAAACGGTTAGCGATCCGGGGCGTTCCGCGAGCTCTGCGGGCAATCTCTATGGCTCCTTCAGGGGTGATTTTAGTGTCGAGAACTTGGGCGGTTCTTTGGACAATTAGACTCAGTTCGTCTATTTCGTAGTAGCGCAATCTTTGGATTAAGCCGAAGCGATCGCGCAATGGAGATGTCAGCGATCCGACTTTTGTGGTTGCTCCTACTAAGGTAAATGGTTTCAGGGGAATGCTGCGGATTTTGGCGCTTTTGCCTTGACCGATCGTAATATCTAAGCGGCAGTCTTCCATTGCCGGATAGAGGATTTCTTCTGTAACTTTAGATAAGCGGTGAATTTCGTCGATAAACAGCACGTCGCCTGCTTTGAGGTTGATCAGCAATCCGACAATATCTCGCGGTTTTTCTAAAGCTGGGGCGGTGGTGATTTTGCATTCAACTTCCATTTCTGCTGCTAAAATTAGCGACATTGTGGTTTTTCCTAACCCTGGAGGCCCGTAGAGTAACAGGTGATCCATAGGTTCGCCGCGAGATTTGGCGGCTGCAATTGCGATCGCCAAAACTTCTCTCAAGTCTTTTTGCCCGATGTATTCAGCTAAGCGCTGGGGTCGGATTTTGTCGTCTTGTTTGCTGTTGATTTCGTCGGGTAGTTCTTGCGATTCTAGCAGCGATTCCGCCTCGGGTTTGGCGACTTTTTTGCGACGGGCCGGGGCTATGTCTTCAGGTAGATTTGGGTCGGGGGGCTGTTGTTTGGAGGAGATAATAGCCATATTTATTTGCGATCGGGCAGCGGGAAGTGTTTACAATTGTTGTTAGCAGAATCTTTAAAATTATTGAGTTCGTTATGAGTATTCCCTCTTCTTTATTAGCATCGGAAAGCATAACTTTTGAGGGGGCGATCGAGCTGACTCAATCTTTACTGTCGTTCATGGAGGCTAATCGACTTTTACAAGCCGACATCCAGCAAGCTGTTACATCTCTGGTGAAAACACAGAACGGTGCTAGGGGTTTTTTTGTCACCTATCTAACGGATGATCGACAGGAGGCAGATCACCCGTCACCCGGAGTAGTCGAGGCGCTGCGATCGGCTCCTGAGATCGTAGCAGAACTGCTGGTGAAAAATTTGGCGATGTCGGCGGCAATGGTTGTGCATCATTCGCGCCAGCAAAAGGAGGAAATGGCGGCCGATTCTGCTAGAGTGCAGGAGCGATCGCGCAATTTAATTCAAATCCTGCAAATGCCAGCCTGTCAAACTTTAGCGTCGCAAATGCTAGAAAGTTTGCAGAGTGCCAACGGCAAGTATGAAAAATTTTTCCAGCGGT
The DNA here is from genome assembly GCA_022701275.1 of Microcoleus vaginatus PCC 9802. Taxonomy (NCBI): domain Bacteria; kingdom Bacillati; phylum Cyanobacteriota; class Cyanophyceae; order Oscillatoriales; family Microcoleaceae; genus Microcoleus; species Microcoleus vaginatus. The sequence goes on along the minus strand of CP031740.1, from coordinate 5,163,798 downwards.
GGGGCTACGACGACGAGCAAAAACTAGCGATCGGTTCGGCAGTTCGATCGGCGAGCGGCTAAAATAACCTCCCAAGGAAGAGGAAAGAAGAAAGAAAGAAGAAGCCGAAGCTAGGGTGGCAGATCCTTGATCAAAGCGGCGGGGCTGTGGAATAATTGCGGTTTAACAAAAGCTGCACAATTGTAGCTTGAGTTGATTTAGGTGTGAAGGTAGTGAACGAGGGCGAAAAAATTGCAGAGAACTGTGAAAGAAGTTGCCCAAAAGGCCCGAAGGCTGGGCCGGCGGCGGCAGGCAAGTACGCCCGGGCGGTGGGCCAAGCTGAATCTGCTGGCAACATTGGTGCGCCGGGACTTGGAAGCTCAATACAAAGGCTCGATTCTGGGCAATTTGTGGCCGCTGCTGAATCAGCTATCGCAATTGGTGATTTACACATACGTATTTTCGATCGTCCTCAAGGTAAAGCTCAGCCTTGCAGGCTTCCCGGAAAACAGCGACATTACATTTGGAGTCTGGCTGTTTGCAGGTTTGTTGCCTTGGAGTGCCTTCACCAGCGGTTTGATCAAGTCGGGAGTATCGGTGGTGGGGCAGCCGAATTTAGTGAAAAAAGTGGTATTTCCTCTCGGTTTGCTGCCGCTAGTGCCGATTTTTACAGCTTTTATTGAAAGTTCTCTGGGTTTAGCAGCTTTGATTGTGATAGTAGTAGTGTCGTCGCAAAAGCTCAACGCTACTTTATGCTTGCTGCCGCTGGTGTGGGTGCCTCAGTTGCTGATAACTGCTGGTTTGGGATATTTGACAGCGGGCTTGACTGTATTTTTGCGAGACATTCCTCAGACATTAGGTGTTATTCTAAATTTTTGGTTTTATTTGACGCCGATCGTCTACCCAGCATCAATAATCCCCCAAGAGTGGCGGGCGTGGATATTTTGGCTAAATCCAATGGCCGCCATCGCGGAGGTTTATCGAGACCTCATACTGCTTGGAGAAGTTAAGCATTGGGGCGAATGGGGTGTCGCCACGCTAATTTCTGCTGCTATATTTTGTGGAGGTTTGGCGGTTTACCGGCGTTTGCGTCCCGCTTTTGCTGACGTACTGTAAATTTGTTTGAGATCTACAGTCAATCTAAAATCTAAATTCTAAAATCTAAAATCGATTGTGCTGTAAATATGTTTGAGATTTCAAGTCAATCTAAAATCTAAAATCTAAAATCTAAAATCGATTGACTGCCGCCAATGACAGAAAATGTAATTTCACTAAAAAATGTTTCCAAATGCTTTAAGCGGTACGATCATCCAGGAGACCGCTTAAAGGAAATTATTTACCCCAGCAAAAAACTGGCTGACGAATTTTGGGCCCTACACGACATCAATCTGGAAATTCCTCAAGGACAAACTCTGGGAATCGTCGGTCGCAACGGTTCGGGGAAAAGCACTCTCCTGCAAATAATTGTGGGGACGCTAACGCCTACGGCAGGAAGCGTGGAGGTTAAAGGGCGAGTCTCCGCTTTGTTGGAACTCGGAAGCGGGTTTAACCCGGAATTTACCGGGCGGCAAAATGTGTTTTTTAACGCTCAGTTACTGGGATTCAATCAAAAACAAACTGAAGAAAAGTTTGACGATATAGCTGCTTTTGCTGATATTGGGGATTTCATCGAACAGCCAGTCAAAACTTATTCTAGCGGTATGTTTGTCAGGCTAGCTTTTGCCGTTGCGACTAGCGTCGAGCCAGATATTTTGGTGGTTGACGAGGCGCTTTCGGTGGGCGACGAAGCTTTTCAACGCAAGTGTTTTGCCCGCTTGCAAAGCATTCAGGAAGGTGGCGGAACAATTTTATTTGTTTCTCACGCTGCTACTTCTGTGGTGCAACTTTGTACGTCGGCGATTTTAATGGATAGCGGTGAATTGCTGCTCGCTCACACGCCGAAGGTGGTAATTTCTAAGTATCAAAAGCTGATTTATGCCGATCCGGATCAGGTTTTGGGGTTGAAGTCAGATATTCGAGCTCTGAACCAACTGACAAAACAGGAAAGTCAAGACCACCTTCAGGATGCTAATTTAGAAAGCACAAAGAGGGAAGTTAAACCGGAGCAACATCTCTCTAAACCCAAGGAATATTACGATGAATTTTACGATCCGGGGATGATACCGTCGAATACGGTAAGGTACCCGTCTCGCGGAGCGGAAATTATCAACCCTCACATCGAGACGCTGAAGGGCAATGTGGTAAATCACTTGCTAGGCCGTCAAGATTATATTTATACTTACTCTGTCACTTTCTCGCGGTCAACTTCCAAGGTTAGGTTTGGAATGTTGATTAAAACGATTAGCGGTTTTGAGTTGGCGGGTGCTTCTTTGAAGGCTTCTAGTCAGTCAGTTAGGTATGTGGAAGCAGGAACGACAATTGTAGTTAAGTTTCAGTTTAAATGTTTGCTGAATCCCGGGGTTTATTTTCTGAATGCTGGGGTTGTGGGAACGGTTGATGGAGATTTAACTTATCTGGATCGCTGCGTTGATGTGGCGATGTTTAGAGTTCAGTCTTGTACAGAGTCCTGCGGTAACGGCATCGTTGACTTGCTGATCGAACCGTGTTTAACTGTTGTTAATGCTGATTCTACAGTGAAAGAGCAGTCAACAGAGGTTATCTAAAATTCTGTAAAAACAATGAGCGATATCAATTTAGATTTAGTCGAAAATCCGGTAATCAAAGCATTTATTCAAGATCAAGCTAAGTTTCCCGAAAATTTTAAACTGAATATCTGCGAAGACGATGAAATGTATTTGTTCAGCTTGAAGAACGTTAAAGACGATCGCGATCGGGCTTTGGTGCGCTATTATTCGCTCGGGCGTCGCATCTTGGATACGGTTAAACAAGTTGTGGAATGGCATTTTGGCAGTTTTGAAAATGTCCCCTCTTTTCTAGATTTTGCCTGCGGTTACGGTCGATTTACCCGGTTTTTGATTCAGGAAATGTCGCAGGAACAAATTTGGGTTTCTGATATTTATGCTAACGCGGTTAAGTTTCAAACGGAATACCTGGGCGTCAACGGTATTGTCTCAACTGGAGAACCAGAAAATTATTTAATTGACCGAAAGTTTGACTGCATTCTGGCTAATTCTTTTTTCAGCCATATGCCGGAAAGAACTTTTACAAGTTGGTTACAAAATTTGTACGATTTGTTGACTCCTAACGGCATTTTGATGTTCAGCGTTCACGATGAGTGTTTGCGTGCAGCTAATACAGAAATGCCGGTCAAGGGTATTTTGTTTAGTCCTAAAAGTGAAAGTCAGTCTTTAGATAAGGAGGAATACGGCACAACTTATGTAACTGAAAAGTTTGTGAGAGAATGTGTGGAGAAAGTTAGCGGAGGCAAAGCTTTTGTTCACCGCCTCCAAAAAGGCATATGCAGGTTTCAAGATTTGTATGTTGTAACAAATGAGTTAGTTAGAGATTTTTCGGAGTTGAAATTACATCATCATCCGGAAGGATATATTGATGTTGCTGCTTTTACGAATAAAGAGAATTTGTATCTGGAAGGATGGGTGGCTGATGTGAATTTCGACGGTCGAGTTAAGGAGCTGCAAGTGCTGGTAAACGGCGAGGTTGTACAGACGTGCGAGCCTTTTTACGATCGCCCTGATGTGGCTGGATATTTTGAAAATGATGGGGCTTTGCAGTCGGGTTGGAGGTGTTATTTACCAAAAAATACGGTGGCGCTGCAGGATGTGTTAATAGTCAAAGCAATCAATAACTATGGTTTGGAATGGATTCTGGAAACTTGCACTGTTAAATCGCTGGTTAACCAAAGGCAATCGCAGTCTTTGTTGGGGTCTACCCAGACCAAACTCAAATTACTCGAGACTCAGTTAGCCTCGGCTAAGATAGAAGGGGAGCAAAAGCAAAGTAAGTTAATGATTACTCAAACGAAGTTGGAAGAAACTCAAACTGAATTAGTTTTAGCTCAAACGCAATTGGAGCAAACTCAAAATCAGTTAGTATCTGTGCAAGTGGAGTTGGAGAAAACGGAAAATCAACTAATTAATCTCAAGCAAGAACTAGAGCAAGCGCAGTGTCGAGTTGTAGCAATGGAAAGCAGCAAGTTCTGGAAGATCAGAAGCGCGTGGTTTCAAGTCAGGCGCTCCCTGGGCTTAGCGGGAGAATAGCGAGTAAATTTGGTGTGGAATTAGGGCGAGGGAGATAAATTGTGAGTACAAATGACAGCAAACCGTCGGTTTTTATTGTTACCGGAATGCACCGTTCCGGTACGTCTTTAACAGCTTCTTTGTTTCAGAAAGTCGGGGTTGATATTGGCAAAAAGTTAGTGGGCCCGGCCGACGGAAATGTGAAGGGTCATTTCGAGAATGTTGATTTTGTGGAGTTTCACAAAAGTGTTTTGCGATCGCACGGTATTGATGAACTGGGCTGTACGTTTGAAAAAACGATTCCGGTAGCAGCGGAATATGTGGAAATTGCTAAACGCGCGATCGACCAAAATCAACAAACTCACAAACATTGGGGTTGGAAAGACCCGCGAACAGCTCTTTTTTGGGATTTTTGGCTGAATTTACTCCCCGAAGCTAATTTTATCTGTGTTTATCGATCGCCCTGGGAAGTAGTCGATTCCCTTTACCGCCGGGGAACCGATGTCAGCTTGCTGCAAAACCCCGAAATGGCAGTAAAAATGTGGGTTCACTACAATCAAAAAGTTTTAGAACTTTACGAACGTTTCCCCGACCGCTGTCTCCTAGCCAACGTTTACCCCATCGGCAACACTCCTGAACTTTTCCTCGATCGAGTCAACGAAAAATTTAATGTTAACTTAGGTGCCATACCGGGCGACAATTTTGAAGAATCTTTATTAGTCAACGATATTGTCAAAAGTCACAGACCGAGTTTAATAGAAAAATATTTTCCCGAAGCATTAGAACTATATGAACTTTTGGAAACCCAAGCTGGCAATCTGAGCAGCGAATCGAAAGGTGCGATCGATCAAGTTATTCATTTCCCAGGTTCTCCAGTCTGGCCATTTGAAGATTGGCTAAAAATCCGCTTGCTGGAAAAACAGCAAAAAACTAGGTCTTCCGAACTCAAACAGTGGCAAGAACAATTTCACCAGGCCCAGGCGAAAGTGTTGGGATTAGAGACAGAATTAGGAGCAACTCAAGTACAGCTTGCAGGCAAAGAATCAAATTTTCAAGAAGCTTTAGCAAAACTCCTCGGATTAGAAACAGAATTAGGACAAACTCAGGTACAGCTTGCCGGCAAAGAATCGCAATTTCAAGAAGCTTTAACAAAAGTCTTAAAATTAGAAGCAGAATTAGGGCAAACTCAGGTACAGCTTGCCGGCAAAGAATCGCAATTTCAAGAAGCCTTAGCGAAACTCCTCGGATTAGAAACAGAATTAGGACAAACTCAGGTACAGCTTGCCGGCAAAGAATCGCAATTTCAAACCGCTTTAGCGAAAGTATTAGAATTAGAAGCAGAATTAGGGCAAACTCAGGTACAATTTGAAGAGACTGAATTTGTATTGCAGCAAAAGTTAGCTGAGTTACTTCAGTTAGAAACAGCACAAAGTCAAACTCAGGAAAAATTAAAGGATACTCAGGAAAATTTAGAACAAGCCCGCCAGGAAAATGAACTTTTTCGGGCAGAACTGGCTACAATCAAGTCTTCTAGATGGTGGCAAGTGAGAGAAAAATGGTGGGAAGTTCAGCGCAGAATCCGCGACTTATTCCCTAAATTTGTTTTTTCGTTAGACCAACCCACTACTTGGCAAGTTTGCGATTCCCACCTGCTAATTGTGGGCTGGGTTTTTCACAAAAAAAGAGAGACTACAGCAGTCCGGGCTAGAATTAAAGACCAGAGTTTCGCAGGCGTTTACGGCCTAGACAGAAGTGATATAGCGCTAGCACACTCTAATATTCCGGCTGCGAAGAAATCAGGTTTTACAATTCAATTGGAAGCCCCTGCCGGACGGCACGAAGTGCTACTGGAAGCGCAAGATGAGCGAGGTAAATGGCATTTGTTGGCAGCTTATCCGTTGTTAGTTTCAACGATTCAAGCATCGTTAGATGTACCGGTGGTGTGGGAACAGCGTCAGGGTCAAATTTTGTTTGCAGGTTGGTGCTGCCACCACGATCGCAAAATTGCTAAATTAAGCTTGTTGTGCGGCGATACTTCTGTAGAATGCGCCTACGGTTTGCGGCGAAAAGATGTCGGCGAAGTGTTTCCCGACTGGGTTAACAGTTCGGAAAGCGGTTTTGAGGCCCTTGTCGATTTGCCTCCGGGCGAATGGCACGTTTCTCTGCAAGCTGAGTTAGAAACCGGGGAAATTTTGTCTTTTCAAGCGCCGAAAATATTGACTGTGCGGCGCTACCATATCTGGCAGCGAAGTGCTGATAAATTTGAGGAGTTATCAAGGTTTACAGCCGCAATCCAGCAGCGGGCGAGGGAAAGAAAACAGCGTCTGGGCAGGATTGTGCCGATGCCTTGGGAAATTGTGAAGGTGATTCGCCAGTTGGGCAAGATTTATCGGCAGCAAAAACAGTTTACTGCGCCGGGAGATTTGCTGCCGCCTGCGGGTTTTGTGGTGCCTCAACCCATTGATAGATATGACGCATGGCTGGGTGTGAATCAGTGGAACGATCGCGCGCGCGATTACTTAATTTCTCGGTTAAAATCCTGCCGGGAACCCCTGCCAAAAATTTCGGTAGTAATGCCAGTTTACAACCCGCAGATAGATTTTCTCGAAAGTGCGATCGACAGCGTAATCAATCAAGTTTATCCAAACTGGGAACTCTGCATTGCCGACGATTGCAGCACCGAATTTACTGTGGCTGAAAATTTGAAAAGCTGGGTTCAAAAGGACGATCGTATCCGCATCACATTTCGTACAGAAAACGGCAACATCAGCGCAGCCACCAACAGCGCCGCCGCCCTCGCAACAGGCGACATCATCCTGTTTTTAGACAACGACGACGAACTCACTCCCGACGCATTAGGCGAAGTCGCCCTATATTTTGCCTCGCATCCAGCTACCGATTTTCTCTATTCCGACGACGACAAAATCGACACTAAAGGTCGCCGCTTCGCCCCGCAATTCAAACCGGAATGGTCGCCGGAACTGCTGCTTTCCTATATGTATCTCGGTCATTTGTGCGCCGTGAGAAGACACATTTTTGAACAAATAGGCGGTTTGCGGATAGGTCTTGAAGGCTCGCAAGATTACGATTTTGCATTGAGAGCAACCGAAATTTCTCGCCACGTCGCGCACCTGCCGTTAGTGCTGTATCACTGGCGAACCGCACCCGGTTCTACAGCCATATCTGGGGCCGCGAAACCCGCCAGTTTTGCCGCAGGCCAAAAAGCCATTCAAGATGCACTAAACCGTCGCCAAATTAACGGCAATGTTGCTCAGCACGCATGGGCGACTAAAGAAAATTTGGGTATATTTGCCCAGGATTTCCCAGATAATGGTCCCTCAGTAACGGTAATTATTCCTACTAAAAATCAGCTTAAATTGCTGAAAGCCTGTCTGGATTCTCTAGAAACTACCACATATAAAAATTATCAAGTTGCCGTCATCGACAACGAAAGCGACGACCCTAAAACTCTGGAATATTTAAAGCAATTAAATTGCCAAGTTTTGCATATAAAAAATCCTGGTGGGAAATTTAGTTTTGCAGCAATTAACAACCGCGCTGCCGAACAAGTTGATAGCGAATATGTGTTGTTTTTGAACAACGATACTGAAGTAATTAACCCGCGCTGGCTGAGTCAAATGGTGGGATACGCTCAAATCCCTGGCGTGGGTGCAGTCGGCGCGAGGCTGTTATATCCCGACGGCAGAATTCAGCACGCGGGCGTAATTCACGGGCTGCATCACGGTTTGGCGGGTCACGCTTTTAAGCTGATGAACAGCGAAAATCGAGGCTATCTGTCTCAAGCGATGGTAACGCGAAATTACTCTGCGGTAACAGCCGCTTGCACGATTACTCCGCGTCAATTGTTCTTAGAATTGGGCGGTTTTGATGAAGAGAATTTTGCTGTTGCTTACAATGATGCAGATTACGGATACCGACTGTTAGAACGGGGTTATCGGTGCGTATATTGTCCCGATGCGGAGTTGTTGCACAAAGAGGGAACTTCTAGGGGTTTTACCGACAATCCTCAAGAAGTGGCGGCTTTTAGACGCAAGTATGCGGGGAAAAAAGACAGTTTTTACAGCCCTCACTTGTCTTTAGAAGATGAGTATTTTCATATTCAACCTCGACGGGTTTTTATGAAGGAAGAAGGAAGTTCGGCAACGAGCACTGTACAAGATGTAACTGATGTAACTGATGTCAGGAATAAGGAAGAATTAGAATTTGCTGAGAGTGGTTGGTTATCAGTAGCAAACAGTTCTATCCATCCTATCAAAGTTTTGATGTGCAGCAATTCGCTGGATTTCACTGGTGCGCCGCTGCATCAGTACGAAATCGCGGTGAAATTGGCGGCTGAGGGTGTGATTAAGCCGATCGTACTTTGCACAACAGAGGGGCCTCTGCGTCAAGCTTACCAACAGCAGGGAATTGAAGTAATGGTGCGCGACAATCCTCTCGAACACATCTATCAGCGCGATGCTTATGATGAAGCCATCCGCAGTTTTAGCAAAGAGATTGAAAGTTTAAAAATAGATGCAATTTATGCCAATACTTTAGAAAACTTTTTTGTAGTTGATGCGGCGCACCAAATCGGAATTCCTGTGGTGTGGAACGTGCACGAAAGCGAACCTTGGCAAACTTATTTTAACAGGTTTGGTTCGGAGATTGCGGCGAGAGCTTTAGAGTGTTTTCGCTTTCCTTACAAGGTAATTTTTGTGGCGGATGCAACGCGGGACAGGTATTGGTCTCTCAACAGCCACCACAATTTTACCGTGATTCACAACGGTTTAGATTTGAGCAAACTGGAAAATTCGGATAATTCTGAATCGGCTAGAAAAAGTTTAGGTGTTGCAGCGGAAGATGTGGTAATTTTGCTGCTGGGAACGGTATGCGAACGCAAAGGACAGCAGGATTTAGTTAAAGCACTTTCACTTTTGTCTGACAAATGGCACAATAAAATTAGGTGTTTTATTGTGGGCGATCGTCCGAGTATTTACAGCAATAAATTAGCCGAGTTAGTGGGGGAATTGCCAGAAGAGTTGCGGCAAAGGGTGACAGTAGTCCCGGAAACTGGGGAGACAGGGAAATATTACAAAGCGGCTGATATTTTTGTTTGCACTTCTCGCGTCGAAAGTTTTCCGAGAGTGATTTTGGAGGCGATGGCTTGCGAGTTGCCAATTATTACAACGCCTGTTTTTGGAATTAGAGAACAAGTGCGACCAGGAATTAATGGTTTATTTTATACGCCCGATCGCCCAGAAGAACTAGCGGCATCACTGCATACTTTATTGGAGGATAAATCTTTGCGCCAGCGGTTAGCAGAAAATGCTAAATATGTGTTAGAGTCGTTGAATACTTTTGCAGAAATGACTCAAACTTACGGTCAAATTTTTCGAGAAGCTTATTTTACTAAAAAGTAATCGTTCAAGATTCAATGGGTAAAAGTATGGAGTCAAATTCTGAGCGTAGGGAAGAGAACAGCTCCAATGAATTAACAGCTAAAAATTACTGGGAGGCTAACCCAACAGCCGCCATTGGGAAGCAAGGTTATTGGTTGTCTAATCCAATTATTGAAAAAGCTATAAACCATCGGTTGTCAGGTTGTCAGACTAATGATTACTGGCTACAGTGGTTAGTCAAAAATTATTTCAAGAATCGACGGTTCGATCGTCTTTTGTCTATTGGTTGCGGTGTGGGGAATCACGAGATTGCGATGGCTAAATTAGGATTAGTCACTCAAATTGATGCCTTTGACTTTTCTGAAAGTTCTTTAGAAATGGCTAGAAAAGATGCCGCAGCAGCGGGAGTAGAGATTAATTTTTATCAAGATGACTTTAATTTGTTTACGATTGATGATAATAAAAAATACGATCTAGTTTTTTGCTCGGGTTCGCTGCACCACGTCAGAGAACTAGAACGATGTTTATCAAGTGTTCGGAAATGTTTAAAACCCGATGGATATTTTATTGTAAATGAATACGTAGGAGATTGCTACAATATATACAATCAAAATCAAGTGAATTTGATTAATGGCATTTACAAATGTTTTCACTACACGCTAAGATCGGGAACAAGTGAAATATTTACGAGTCCAAGTATTGAGAGAGTATTGGCAAAAGACCCTTCAGAAGCAGTCCGGTCAAAGCTGATACTTCCGTTTTTAGAATTCTACTTTGATGTGGAAGTCTTGAATCCAGCCGGTGGGGGGTTGCTTCACGAACTTTACCCTTTGTTAGATCACTATCAACTTTCAGACGGAGAACCCAAGAGTGAAACGATCGTCAAGTTATTGCTTGAGATTGAAAAAATCTTAATGGCTGTACCCGGAGGACTATCAAGCGATTTTTGTTTGTGTATTCTGAGACCAAAAAAACCAAAAACAATGGAAATAATACCGCCTAAAATAGACTACGAAGAAGCTTGGGATAGCTACGCCCAAGAATGGAAAGATAATAATCCTGAACTCGCTTATTTGGGGGATGAATGGATAGGGAAAGGTGCCGGTGCGGCTAACTCGCTATCAGAATATGAATCCTTGATAGAACAGCAATTTATTGCACCGTACATCAAAAAAGAACATAGGGTTTTAGAAATTGGTATCGGCGGCGGAAAAACAGGTTCGCTGTTGCTAAAATATTGCGATCGACTAATTTGTGCCGACATTTCCAGTCAAATGCTGCAAGCCGCCCGATCGCGCTTGGGGAGCGATCGCGTTTCTTACGTCAAACTCAACGGTTTAACATTAGACAGCATCGCCCCGTCCTCAGCCGATGCCTGCTTTTGTTACGATACAATGGTACACATAGAGCCGGTAGACATATTCAACTACCTAACTCAAATTCCCAAACTACTGCGGGGCGATCGAATTTGCGTCTTTCACCACGGCAATATTCTCAGCGAATTAGGGTGGCAAAAATTCGCCAGCGAGTGGGACAAAAACCTGCTGGGACGCAGAGACGGCACTGCATTTTCAGTTATGACTGATACAATTATGGAAAAATTTCTCACTCATTTAAACTATGAAATCCTCGTGAAAAATACATCTTCAGTACCGCGAGATTGCGTCTGGATATGCAAAGCACCAACCCCCCATGAATAAAACCACAGCTTTTTAGCCGAATCTAAATATTTTATCCAACTAACAACAGTCAACAGTCAACAGACAACAGACAACAGACAATGAAAGCATTATTTCTTCATCCCAACTTCCCCGCCCAATACCGCCACATTATCACGGCTTTAGGCGCAGATCCCAAAAATCAAATTGTTTTTGGCACTAAAAACGAGCGTCCCGAATGGAACATTCCCGGCGTTCGCAAAGCAGCATTTACCCCCAGCCGGGAACCCCACGCGCAGACTCACCAATACGTCCGCCCTTTAGAAAGTGCCGTCATCTACGGACAAGCCGTATTTAGAATGGCAGAACAACTCAAAGCAGACGGTTTCGTACCCGATATTATCTGCGGACATTCCGGTTGGGGGCCAACATTATTTGTCAAAGAAGCTTTTCCAAATACGCCGCTTTTGTGTTATTTCGAGTGGTTTTATCATGCTATTGGTTCCGACGCAGATTTCGACCCAGCGGAACCTTTAACAGTTGACGATATGGCCAGAATTAGAATCAAAAATGCGCCGATTCTGATCGATTTATATTCTTGCGATTGGGGTGTGTCGCCCACTTATTGGCAGCGATCGCAATTTCCGCCAGAATTACAACAAAAATTATCCACACTCCACGACGGCGTAGATACCGATTACTTCAAACCAGACCCCGGTGCTAAACTGGTTTTGCCTAACTTAGACTTGTCTGGCGTTGATGAAATTGTCACCTACGTATCACGGGGAATGGAACCTTACCGGGGTTTTCCCGAATTCATTGAGTCGATCGCCTATGTACAAGAACGCCGCCCCAACTGTCACGTCGTAATCGTTGGTTCCGAAAGAGTTTGTTACGGGCGTTCTTTACCCAACGGCGAGTCTTACAAAGACTATATGCTCAAAAAAGTCCCCCTAGATTTGTCGCGAGTTCACTTTGTGGGGCCGCTACCTTACGGACTGTATTTAAAAGTAATTCAAGCATCGGACGTACACGTTTATTTGACCAGACCTTTTGTACTATCTTGGTCGATGATTGAATCTTTATCGACAGGATGTTTAGTAATCGGTTCCGACACAGGGCCAGTCAGAGAAGTGATCCGCGACGGAGAAAACGGTTTGCTAGTCGATTACTTCTCACCGAAACAAGTAGCCGATCGCATTGATGAAGTTTTAGACCATCCTACCCGTATGGCAGAAATTCGCATCAAAGCCCGTCAAACCGCCCTAGAACGCTACAGTTTAGCTAAAATGCTGCCACAACATTTACAACTGATCGAGCAAGTAGCAAATCGTTCCATGCCACCCACAGTTGGTATGGAACCAGAACGGGAATTAGCAGCATCTTTTGCCGTGAGAATTTAGCAATAAAGTTGGTCAGCACTAAACCCCTGGTCATAAGCTCTCCTGTGCTACTACACCGCACAGGAGACTCCACCCACTAGACGATAAACATCGGAACATCTGGACGTTTTAGTTGCCAAATTAAATAGTGTGATAGCAGTCCGTTAATCCTTTCTAGGCTAGTCGCAAACTAGCTTCGAGAGCAATAATTTAGGCGTTGCATAATAGCGGGATGATTTTGATTTTTTTTGTGGGATGGGCGTCCCGCGCGTCCGGTGTATTTTCGGGCGTTGCATAATGGAAATACAAACTGTCCTAAATGTGTCCTAAATGTGAATCCGCCCCCATCCGCAATAGCAAGGGAGCATCTCATATTTGTAAAAACACTTCTTCTCCTTCCTTCTGCCTCCTGCCTCAAAACTCCAATTTCTAGCTTGGCTGCAAAAGTGAGATGCTACCGAAGGCTTCTATCCGTCTCTTACTTCATTACCTAAAGTATTGGAATATCCCCCTGCCTGATCGATTTTGATATAGTTGTGCAACCCTTAAAATTTATTGAACTCCCCTTAAGTTAAAATCAACTAAGAAATACCCAAAGCTGTTTCAGACATCGTAATTAAATTATTAGCAAAAATTTTCTGGTGAATTGGAATATCAATAATAAAGACTGCCCCCTGATTGGGAGCTGAAATACAATTGAGCTGACCCCCGTGTTTATCCACTACAATCTGATGGGAAATGGACAGCCCAATACCAGTACCCTTCCCGATAGGCTTAGTAGTAAAAAATGGCTCAAATAAATGTTGGCTAATTTCTTCTGTCATCCCAGGGCCGTTATCCTTAATATGAATTAACACCCGATTAGATTCCGTGACCTCCGTGCGAATGAAAATCTTAGAAGGATTAGCTTTCATTTCACTTAACGATCGCGTCGTATTATAATCATCTATGGCATCAATAGCATTAGCAACAAGATTCATAAACACCTGGTTAAGCTGACCGGCATAACACTCTACCAGAGGCAGATTGCCGAATTCTTTAACCACCTCAATTGCAGGTCTATCGCCCCTTCCTTTAACGCGGTTATGCAAAATTAACAGAGTGCTATCAATACCCAGGTGAATATCCACCGGTTTCATTTCAGATTCATCCAATCGCGAGAAGATTCGCAGCGACTGAACAATTTCCCGAATCCGGTCTACACCTACCTTCATTGAAGTCAGCAATTTAGGTAAGTCTTCAACCAAAAAATCTAGTTCTATTTCGTCTATTTTATCTTCAATTATTTGCCCAGTCGCAGGGAATTCTTGGTGATAAAGATTAACTAGATCAATCAGATTTTGGGTATAATCATGGGCGTAAGAAAGATTCCCAAAAATAAAATTAACGGGATTATTGATTTCATGGGCTACACCTGCAACAAGCTGACCGAGAGAAGACATTTTTTCGCTCTGCACAAGTTTAGTTTGGGTCAATTGCAATTCGCGAAAAGCTTTTTCTAAACATTGAGCTTGGGTTCGCAATTGAGCTTCCGATTCTTGCAATCCCGCCTCTGCTTGCAGACGCTCTTGAATCTCTTGTTTGAGCAATTGATTGGATAGAAAAAGTTCAGCCGTCCTTTCGTCAACTCGCCTTTCCAACTCCGATGCCAGCTTCAACAGCGAGGATTCCGCTTTGACACGCTGTTCGATTTCTGCTTGCAAGCACACATTTTGCTCTAGGAGTTTCTTCGACAGGTTGCGGAGCTTCATGTGGACATTAACACGAGCTAAAACCTCTTCATGCTGAAGAGGCTTAGTGATATAATCCACCGCACCCAGACTCAAACCTTTAACCTTATCCACCGTATCAGCAAGAGCCGTCATAAAAATCACGGGAATGTCTCTCGTTAAATCATTCGCTTTCAAACGGCGACAAGTTTCAAACCCATCTATTCCCGGCATAAGCACATCCAACAGGATCAGATCGGGCGCAGCATATGCGACCTTCTGGAGAGCACTTTGGCCATCCCTAGCTACCAATACTTTAAAGCCAAAATCAGCCAAAAAATCGAACAGGACACCTAAATTAGTCGGAGTGTCATCTACGATTAAAATGGTGCTTTGTTCGGCAAGTTTACTACTCATTGGTTGTCGTCCTATATTTTTTAATAAACTCGAGGATTTGTTGTTCTTCAAATCCTTTCGCTAACTGGCGCAGATGGGTAGCAAAGGGCACCCATTGCTCATTGAGTTGTTCTAGTTTTGCAGCTCCCTCCGCAATCCCTCGCAGATCACCCATCATCGCTAGATCGAATAGAACGGCGATTTCCTCATCGGGAGGAGCTACAATTTCAGAACTTAGAGATTTTTTTTCTCCTTCTGCTTTCCTAATCTCTTCCTGGTTTTCTTCATAAATCCATTCTAACCCTAAATGAGTACGTAATTTTTCTAAAAGCTCCTCGATTCGTATGGGTTTGGGAATAAAATCATTGCAACCTACCTCGGCACTTTGTTGTCGATCGAAATCAAAAACGCTGGCAGAAGTAGCAATCACCACTAACTTACTCTGACCTAGTGATTTGCGAAGCCGGCGCGTTGCTTCTAAGCCACTCATTACTGGCATCATCAAGTCCATTAAAATACAGTCTGGTTTAAACTCTGCCACCTTGTTTAAACACTCCTGACCCTCCGTTGCTTCCAGAATTTCAAATCCTAACGGCTGAAGCATTCCTGCCATGATCGAGCGATTCTGCCACTTGTCGTCAGCTATGAGAATTCTTCGCTTTCCGCCTTTGAAACCAACGATTGTGTGGGCATTGGCTTTGGCTGCATTAGTCGCCCATTCCGATACCTCTGGCAAATCTAAATCGAAGAAGAAAATGCTCCCTTGTCCTAATGTACTCTTCACCTTTATTTCACCGCCCATCATCTGGACTAATTGGCGACTAATTGCCAGTCCCAACCCGGTTCCTTCAACCTTGCGGTTGGCATCCCCTACTTGGTGAAAAGGCAAAAATATATCTTGTAATTGCTCTGGTGCCATACCAACTCCGGTATCTTCCACTTGAAACCGGATTTTGCCATCCTGATATCCTACTTTGAATGCCACCCCACCTTTTTCGGTAAACTTAATCGCATTGCCGAGTAAGTTGATTAAAACTTGCCGCAACCTTTTTTCATCACCCTGGACGGCAATAGGTAGTGGGGTAATTGCCTCGTAAATCAGGGAGATTCCCTTTTGTTCTGCCCGAATATTGCAAATTTCAGCCAGGCCTTCCAAAAATTCTGATAAATGGAACTTACTCAGGTGGATTTCCATTTTTCTGGCTTCGATTTTAGAGAGATCTAAAATATCGTTAATCAGGGTTAAGAGGTGATCCCCGCACTGACTAATGACGTTCAGACTATCCTTTTGCTGGTCAGGTAAGTTTTTTTGTCGTTTGAGGATTTGCGTGTAACCCAAAATGCCATTAAGTGGCGTTCGGAGCTCGTGGCTCATATTAGCAAGAAACTCACTCTTGGCAGAGTTGGCGGCTTTCGCTGATTTTTCTGCTTTTTGTAAATGGATATTTTTTTCTTGTAACTGTTGCGTTCTTTCTGCCACCTTCGCTTCTAAAGTAGCGTTTGCTGCTTCCAAATCGTTATAAAGACGGGCATTTTCAATCGAAATAGCTGCTTGAGAAGATAAAAGTTGTAAAACTTCTAAACGCTCGGGAGTAAAAGCGCCAGTTGTGAGATTATTTTCTAAATACAGAATCCCAGTAAGTTTTCCTTGATGAACGATTGGAGTACATAATACTGACTTTGGCTTTTGGTTTACGATATAAGTATCCGCTGTGAAGGTTCCCTCACAACTCGCATCGCTTAATACAACATTTTCCTGAGTTCGGGCAACATAGTTAATCAAAGATATGGGTAGTTGCTGACTATTTTCCACTGGTATTGTTTGCAGCACTTCTACATCGCTATCTACGGTTCCATAGGCTTCTATTAGTAAACTTCCCGCTTTTTCTAAAATAAAAATGCCACTTTGAGCGCCCGCATTCTCGATCGCAATTTTCATCAATTTTGCCAACAGCTTACTCAGTACAATTTCACCAGAAAGAGCTTGGGATGCTTTGATCACAGTAGCTAAATCTAGAGATCCTGCACTTCCTCCACTCGTCGAGCTAGTGAGCATCGTGACCGGGCTACCTTGACTTTCGGGCTTGGCTATCCGGGAAAATATTTGAGGATATCTGGCTTCCAAATCTTTGACTATAGCTTTAGCTCCCCAGCGAATATATCCGTAGCGAGCATCGGTTAAATAAATCCGAGCAATTTTATCTTTAGAACGGGAAAAATAAAAGTCTCCTGCTAATTCGTTGGCTAATGCTTCTTCTTGGATATATCCCTGTTCTTTGGCTCCTGCTATGGCGCGATCGTAATAATCGCTCGCTTCTAAAGGTTGTCCCAAAACCCGCGCTTTTTCTGCTTCTACTAACTCATACTTGTGCTGAAAATTGCACGGCGCATGGAACGCCCAAGTCTTCATTTTTTCTTGGTTAGCTGCTACTACACTTAGATATTTTTCTTTCTCTTTTGGCGAGGCTTTTGGATACAGTGCTAGGAGGGAAAGAGAATGGTAAAAGTTGTCGATACTCATGTGGATTAATCCTGCCCCCATGCTGGCGTATTTTAATGCTAAATGAGCAAGTATCACGGTTTGATTAAACTCTTTAAATAAATAAGATACCATCATTTTGCCGACATAATAGGCATAGAGCAAAGTCCCATTGTTAGAAGCTATAATTCCAGGCAGTAGTTCTTCTTCATTAAAGCTTGGACCTAGTAAATGGTATTTGTCTGAGGTTTTGTCCAGTAAATTGTCAACTATTTGCTGGTGAACTTTCACAAATAAAGTATCATATTCTTGTTTGAGCTGAATGGTCATAGCAACATATTTTGCCTGTTCTTGCTCAACTTTTTGGAGCTCTCCCCCGCTAAAAAATAAGTGATTGCAATAATTTGCAATACTGTGACAAGCATATTCTATATCTCCAGTTTCTATACCACTTTGAATTGCATCAACCAAAGATTCTAGGGTTGCCTTAAGCGGATCTTTCCAAAACCTAGCCAGACAATTAAATATACAAATTATTTTTGATTTAAGGGTAATTGCGTTAAATTTTTCTAGTAAAAAAATAGCTAATTTGCCAAATCGATAGCCACAATCTATGTCTCCTAATCCTCCACAGAGTAGCACTCCATACCAAACATAAGCAAAAGCAGATTCAGGCGAATTCCCATACTTAATAGACAAGGCTATTTTTGTATAAAGAATTCGCGGAAACAGCGCAGGATCTACAATAAAAGCTGGTGTTATAATAAGATTTAATATTCGCATAGCTGCGAGTTGATCGGGAGCTGTCATTGTCGGCAAGTTAGCTAAATCATCAACTATCAGTTCTTGAGGGGGTTCTTGCTCTAGGCTAATTCCGAACATTTCCAGAACGGCGAGTCCATTATCTATAGCTGATATTCTTCGATTTTGAGACATCTCTAATTGAATTCTAAGCTCGTAAACCTTGCCTTTTTCGAGAAGGGTTTTTGCTTGTTTCAGGCTCGTCTCAGACAAATGTTGCGATCGCTCAAAGTTAGTGTTTATATATTCAGTTTCTGCTGCTTCCAGATGGAGGTTTAATGTCAAATCATATTGACTCTCCCAACTATCCTCCGCCAAGAGTCCTAAACCCACATTCAAATATTTGACAGCCGACTCATAAGCTGTGGCAGCTTTGGCTTTCTGTCCGGCGATCAGATTCAGTTCTGCCAACTCATATCTTTCCAACTCTAAAGTGATTAAATCCGTTCCATAATTTAGTTGGTTAACCAGTGCAAAGATATTTTCTTTTCGTTCTTCAGGGGTTGTGGAATTCAGCAGGAGTTGACCAATTTTTCGGTGAGTTTCTTTTTTCTGAGCGTCGGGTATCAGAGAATAAGACGCCTGTTGCACTCGGTCATGCAAAAACTTGTAGGTGACATTAAACTGCTCCGTTGAGTTTTCTGTAGATATTTCCGAGTCAAATAGCAGGGGGATTTTGTAGAAATTATTTAGTGGCAGAACGAAACCAGCTTGTAGCGCTTCCCATAAATCCCTTGCCGTCTCTGACTGAGATTTTTTATTAGCAATTGCCAAAACGTCTAAACTAAACTTATCTCCTATACAGGCAGCTAATTTTAAGACATTCTGCGTCGGGGACGATAGCTTTTGAATTTGGCTGACCATCAATTCGACGACATTATCGCTGATATCAATGCCTTGAAGCAGTTGGATATCCCACTGCCAACAAACTCGATCAAAATCAAAGGATAGAAGTTTGTCTTGATAAAGGGATTTGAGCAGTTGAGTTAAGAAGAAGGGATTTCCCTGGGTTTTCTTAAAAACTAACTCAGCCAGGGGTAAAACTTCGGAAATGTGACTACGAAGAGTTTCGCTCACTAATTGGTTAACATGAGAGAGCTCTAAAGATTGGAGGATAATATTATTTACTGTTGCCCTAGTATTTTGAATTTGCTCTAAGGTATAAATTAAGGGATGAGTGGCACTGACTTCATTATCTCGATAAGCCCCAATTAATAGCAGATATTTACTATCTGGATCGGTCATAATTAGCTGGATAAGCTTGAGGGAAGCCGAATCTGCCCACTGCAAGTCATCCAAAAATATCACTAGGGGGTGTTCGGGTTTACTAAACACCTGTATAAATTTTTGAAACACTCGATTAAATCGGTTTTGAGATTCAGTGGGTCCCAAAGTCGGAACCGCAGGCTGTGGATCAATAATCTTTTCTACTTCGGGAATAACCTCAATAATAATTGACCCATTGGCACCAAGGGCTTCGAGAATTTTAGCTTTCCAAATTGCTATTTGAGCCGAATTTTCAGTGAGCAGTTGCCGCATCAATCCTTGAAATGCTTGAATTAGAGCAGCATAAGGAATATTCCGCTTAAATTGGTCAAATTTACCGGAAATAAAATACCCTCGTGCTCCGACTATAGGTTTATCAACTTCGTTAACTAAGGAAGATTTGCCGATACCTGAATAACCGGAAACTAGCATCATTTCCGTTGTCCCACCACTGACGCGAGCGAAGGCTTCTAGCAAACTAGCAACTTCTATTTCCCGCCCATAGAGTTTTTGCGGAATCATAAATTGGCTGTAGGAATCTAGTTGACCTATCATAAAGGGGAAAATCTCTCCAGCAGAAAGCATCTGCTGGCAGGTTTCCAAGTCAATTTTTATTCCGCAAGCACTTTGATATCTATCTTCAGCAGTTTTAGATAATAATTTCATTACAATTTCAGAAACTGCATCCGGGATTTCTGGATTGAGCTTTTTAGGTGGTATGGGTGCTTTAGCTATATGGCAATGAACGAGTTCTAGGGGGTCTTTTGCGGAAAAAGGTAGCTTACCCGTCAGCATTTCATAAAATGTAACACCAAGGGAGTAAAAGTCGGTACGGTAGTCCACTGAGCGGTTCATTCTGCCGGTTTGTTCCGGCGACATATAAGCAAGAGTTCCTTCTAATAAGTTTGGATTGGTGACAGTTTGATTTTCTCGCTCTAAAAGAGAAGCAATGCTAAAATCAATAATTTTTACTTCTTTTGTCTCTGAGTTAATTAGGATATTTGAGGGTTTAATGTCTTTATGGATTACATTCCTGTGATGAATTTCTCCCAGAGTTTTTGCCAACTGAATTCCGATTTTTAGAAAGGCGTTTATAGCCAAGGGTTGATTGTTAAGAAAATCTTTTAAAGATTGACCGCTAAAATTTTCTACTATCAGCGCTAAGCCGTTATGATAGTTTTCTAAGGCTATGGGTTTGACTATTCCTTGACTGTCTAAATGTCGGAGTATTTTATGTTCGTGTCTTAATCGGGAAATTTCTTCGATTGTCGGATGCTCAGCTTTGAAGGTTTTGATAATTGCTGAGGTTCTATCACTCTCTTTGATGCCGCGATAAATAATAGTATTGACACTTTCGTAAATAGCTGCGCTTAGGTTGTAACCCAAAATAGTAATGCTCATGTGCGTAATTTCACTAATGACAAGTTGAAGAGCAGGCGGTATTTCAGTAGGTCTACTGATATTTATGACAGAACCGAATTAAAAAACAATTTTCAATGCACTCTAAATAAGTATAATCAAAGCTTTTTGAATAATATTTAAATTTTAACAAATCTCAATACGGTTGTTTGGTAGTTAATATGCGAGAATATTAAAACTTTATTAAATGTTTAAGTAAAGTCCTGAAAAAATTAACGACAAAATTGCTGCATCTACCGATGTGATAGTAGAAAATAGCTGGGACACAGAAGAGACGATTATTTTATCGGTTAGAGTAACAAAGAAAACAGCAGTTCGCCCCCTCTGTAGTCCAACCAATTATTGTCTTTATCAAAATAAGGTAGTCCTACATAGTCACGACTACCTTATTTTAACAGGAAAAAATGGCTGTACTTGCTTGAAAATACCGATTTTTGTTATTATTGTTAAAACTCAACTAAATTCCTATGAAATCAACTACTAGGGCGCTGAAAGAATGGAATGTAGCAGTTAATGCTTTGGAACAAGGTCAAACGATTGTGCTGTTGCGGAAGGGGGGAATTCGCGAGCAAGCAGGACAGTTCAATGTCAATGACAAACAGGTTTTGCTGTATCCAACTTTTGAACACCAACAGCCGGGTTTATTAAAGCCGGAGTTTGCGAGTCAGGTAAAAACTGTAGAATCTGGTTGGCATCCAGAAATTATTAGAATTGGCAGTTGGGCTGAGATTACCGATGTTTTTTTGGTAGCTTGGGAACCGGCAATTACTGCGCTATTTCCGTACCATATTTGGAATGAAAATTTTGTCAGCGATCGCCTGAAATGGAAACAAAATCAGCCAATTTATATTTTATTGCTGCGGGCTTATCGCCTTGCAGAAATCCGCGAAATTCCCTACACTCCTGAATACGGCGGTTGCCGTTCTTGGCTCGATTTGGCAGATGGTATTTCGCTGGAGGGAAGCGAAGCTGTTTTGAGCGATCGAGAGTACATTGAACGCTCAAATGAAATCCGCAATCTGATAGCAAATCCTGCGAATGCTTCTGGTTCGCAGAGAGTGACAACGCTGACGGAAGGTAGCCAGGATTTTAGTCCTCATTAATAGTTTTTAAGGTAGTTTTAGAGAGGTGCCATTCTACCCAACCCAGCCCAAAATCCGCAGCTAAGGCCATTAAAGCGGCCGGAATTGCCCCAGCCAAAAGTAACTGATTGTTGACGGTAGCAACGCCGCGAAAAATAAACACCCCCAAGCCACCCGCGCCAATTGCAGCGGCGATTGTAGCAAGTCCGATCGCAATTACTGTCGCTACTCGCACCCCCGCCAGAATCACGCCCAGTGCCAGGGGAATTTCCACTTGCCATAACAGTTGCATATCAGTCATCCCCATGCCTCTTCCTGCTTCCGTAATCGCTGGATCGACGCCGACAATACCAGTATAAGTATTGCGGATAATTGGCAGTAAAGAATACAGAGTGAGGGCGATAATAGCCGTGCTCTTGTCTATTCCACTTACCGGGAGTAGCAAGCCAAACAAAGCTAAACTGGGAATTGTTTGCATAATATTAGCAAATCCCAAAATGGGCTTGTTCAATTTTGGTTTTCTCGTGACTAAAATCCCGAGGGGAATCCCCACACTAATAGCGATAAAAATTGCAACAGTTACTAAATATAAATGCTCGGTGGCGCGCTGAATTATCTCAGCGCCATAGCGGTTGATAAAAATTATCATCGGGTAATTGGTTATTCCTGATTGCTGTCAATCTTATAAATCATTTTCCATTTCAGGACTTTGTTCACCAGGATAGAAGCGAGAGTCCAGAATTTCTTCTAAGGTGTAAAGGCAGTTTTGAGGAAATGTTTTGAGAGGTAAATCTGTTTCTCCTACTGCCAAATCTCTACCGTTTTGATAAGCTTCTTGGAAAGCTTCTTGCAAGTAAGGTTTCAGACTGGGGTTATCTTGTATCAGTCTCTGAGTGTCCCGCCGCTGCACTCGAATTGTAGACAGCCAGCTACGACTCCGCTGCTGGGGCTGATATTGCCACTTCAGCAAATGTCCCAGCAAAATGCTCAAACGATTTCTAAGCTCTTGACGTTCCTGTTTGCCCAAAGATTCAATCTCCTCAATTAAATTTGGCAAGTCAAGTTGACTCCACTGACACTTGCGAAGTAACTTGGCTTGTTCTTGCGTCCAAGCATAGAAGTCTGTCTCGTAAAGACTGTGCATCGTTTGATTATCAGCTTAGTTACTAAAACTATAGTACCAAACTTTTGCTAAAATCATTCAAATTTAGCTACTTGCAAACATTCAAGAAATGCGCGAGCTTCTGGATGCTGAGATTTTAGAAAATCATCGGGCGATCCCACTTCAACCAACCGTCCATCTTGCATCAAACCTATTCTAGAAGCTAACAAAAAAGCTTCTTGAATGCCGTGAGTCACAAAAATCACAGTTTTGCCGAGTTGCTGCTGCAATTGACCGAATTCCCGCTGCAATTCCAGACGAGTAATCGGGTCTAAAGCACCAAACGGTTCGTCCATTAACAATATCGGAGGGTCAGCCGCCAGTGCTCTAGCGACGCCTACCCGCTGTCGCTGTCCGCCGGATAACTGATGGGGATAGCGTTTGGCGAAGTGCTGGGGGTCGAGGTTGACTAATTCTAACAGTTGCCGGACGCGAGATTGAATACGATCGCCCTCCCAACCTTCCAATTTCGGCACTAAACCGACGTTTTGCTCGACGGTAAAATGGGGAAATAAACCGATTTCTTGAATCACATAGCCAATTTTTCGACGCAGTTGAATGGGGTTCCACTGAGTTGTCGGTTTTCCCATGACAAGAACTTCACCGCTGCTTGGCGTTAGTAAATTGTTAATCAATTTCATGGTGGTAGTTTTACCACTCCCGCTTCGTCCCAGCAATACTAAAACTTCTCCTTGCAGCACTTTGAAATTGAGTTTGTCTACTAAATGCCTGCGGTTGAGGCGATATGTAACGTCGAGGCATTCGACAGCAACTTCATTATTGAGAGGCATGATTAGTTTTGGTGATTTTGGTTTTGAGCAACTTAAAATCGGCGACCCTCGGAAAACAATTCCTAATCTAAAATCTAAACTCTAAAATCTAAAATCGACTTGATTTTGCCATTCTAGCAGTAATGCTCGACATTGGAGGCAAGTTAATTTTTTGAGCAAGTCGCGAATTCCGTCTGGGGTGAGAGGATATTCAGCACCGATCAGTTCGGGGTTTACTGTTGCTGTCGGGCGCAATTCTGCAACAAAACCGTAGAGTTTTTGATTGGAGAAGGAACTGTTTATTGCCCAGCCGACGGTGTTAATCGGTTCGATGCGGGCGATCGCGCTTTCTGTCACGCCTAATTCTTTCTTGAGTATAGCTGGGACAGCCGCTGCTGGCGTGGCTTGGGCTGGTACGCGACCGCCGGGAAAATCCAGGGTTGCTTCTGCCACGCCGGGGCGATACATCGGTGGGGGAAACAGCAATTTGTCAGCTTGAATTGTCAAGATAACCACTGAATCTGCTCTTTCTACTCGCCAATATTCTACTGTTTTTCCTTCGGTTGTTTCGAGATGTTCCGCGATTAATTTTACCCAATGAGAGTTGATTTCTACAAAGCGGTCTAGAGTTTTCCAGTGGGATTTTGCAGTTTGGTTCATGTGGGAATTTTTGAAATAAATCAGATGTTGTTTGCTATGGTAGGCTATCGTTGCCGAGCGCAACAATAGCCGATCGACCTTTTCAGCTTTGAGCCTGTGTTTTCCTCTCGATTGTAAATTTTTGCTACAACCTTACACATTCGCCTGGGAAATTCCGTAGCATAGACTACATAATAAATTTTTTCTGCGCCTTCGCCCTGGGTTGTTACAACCCGGCCCTGGTGTAGACTCTTAGCTCGAAAGGAGTTGTTATGAAACTGCAAACAGATATTCGTACTTGGTCATCCCAACCAACCCCAGGAAGCTTCGCCAGCACCCGCGACTGGGAAAAATTTGGCTGCGCCGTACCTGCACCAAAATTGGCTCCTTCTATGTGGGTTAAATTGTTCAATCCGCCAACCGCATTCAGCTTTGACGAAGCGTGGCTGTTGTGTGAATGTTCGGAAGAACAGTGGCTAGCTTGGATTCCTGATTATGGCGAAATATTACTGAGTACACATGAATTTTGCGCTACTAAATCCTGAATTACGCAGACAAACTTTCATAAACCGGGTGTTAAAATCCATATCCCTCGGGTTCCACCGGATATTTTGGACAAAAGCTGGTTTCTGCGTAATTATGTCGTTTGCAGTGAGGAATGCAAGTCCTCAAAGTTTGATAAGGACTTGCATTCCTCTCTGCAAACCTCTTATATGATGTCGTTCCAGCGGACATCATATAAGTCCTAATACATATTAATTGAAATTTCGCTAACAAAAAGAGCAATAGAAAACCTATTGCTCTTTTTGTTTAAAAACACTCTCTAGTTTTTGTCTTCACACACTGGAAGTTATATCAAGTAGGGTCGATTGACCACAATATCGTCGCGGTGAGGGGTTTACTGTACCGATGCTTGCATTGGAGATATTGGTGAACCCGCCGTTACAGCAATTACGGTCAATTTAGCCGTCATGATATTGCTGGTTTATTTGCAAACTGCACGGTTATTTACGTTTCTAACAATCGTGCCTACTCTGCCATTAATCCGAACCGGATTCTTAGTGCTGGCTCGAATCAAGAGAGGCTGTTTGGCGAGACATTCTCTGATTGATGCTGCCCAGGCGGTGAGAGCTCCGGTGTATTCTGTACGACCCGCTGGGGCGCGAAACTGATCGGTAATTAGGAAATCCGAGGTGATGCTAGTGTCAGTACCAACATTGGTAATAATCGGAAAGTCAAAGGCTCTGGGCAAGGTTCTGTCCTGTATTCTGCCTGGTAGCAACTGGTATTTCATTGAGCCACCCTTGTAGTCAAAATCTACTTGAGGGCTTGTGGGAGGGCTTGTTTGAGCCAACCCAGGAACAGGCAGGCTGGCTACCAAAACGGTGCAAAAACTCCAAAATAATTTCGATTTCATCTGATTCATCTCCTCAACTTTATGACGATTAGCACTAATTAGGTAGGCTCTAAAAACAGTAGCTTTTATGAAAAAAGCGCCTCATGACATTGAGCTTTTGAGTTTGAGTTTAATCTACCTAATTTATTACCAAACATTCTCAAAAATGTTATAACTGGTTGGCCTGACAAACTGTAGAATAGTTTCAGTTGAGTTAGACATTTACACATCTGAAGTTGTTACAGCATTTGGTAGTCGGTTTTACCAGAATGATTCATTTTTGAGCGATGTCATTGGAACTTTATCAAATTTTGTCTCAGATATCAAGTTTTGCCGATCGCCTATCACGTTTTAACAGTGGTTTGCGGCTCGATCGAGCTTTGACTGTTGCAAGGTATACCAAAGCGAGAAAGATGCTAGAGTGCACCAATGGGCGTTTGAGTATTTTCAGGCGACAATAGACAGAGAAGGGGCTTGAAAATAGGTGATTTTAGTGGAAGATAGTAAATTTATCGACGTATCGGACATTATGGGGGTTCCCGCAGCTCCGGCGGGTTACAAATCCGGCTTTGTGGGTATTGTCGGACGCCCGAATGTCGGAAAATCAACGCTGATGAATCAGTTGGTGGGGCAGAAAATTGCGATTACTTCGCCGGTGTCTCAGACGACGCGTAACAGGCTGCGGGGCATCCTAACGACACCGGAAGCACAAATTATTTTTGTAGATACTCCCGGAATTCACAAGCCGCATCACCAATTGGGCAAGGTTTTGGTGCAGAATGCCCGCACAGCGATTCAGTCGGTGGATGTGGTGCTGTTTGTGGTGGATGGTTCGGTGGAATCGGGAGGGGGCGATCGATATATTGTCGAAATTCTCAGCAATTGCAAAGTTCCGGTGATTTTGGGGATGAATAAGTTGGACGAACAACCGGAGGATTCCGTGTTGATCGATCGCACTTACGAGCAAATTGTCAATCCTGAGTGGCCTGTAGTGAAATTTTCGGCTCTCACGGGCGAGGGTGTCGAGCCGCTGCAACAATTGTTAATCGAACATTTGGAGGTTGGGCCTTATTATTATCCGCCCGATTTGGTGACTGACCAGCCGGAACGCTTTATTATGGGCGAATTGATTCGGGAACAGATTTTGCTGCTGACGCGGGAAGAAGTGCCGCATTCCGTAGCAATTGCGATCGACATTGTTCAAGAAGAAGCAAAAATTACTCGGATTCTGGCGACAATTCACGTCGAACGGGATTCCCAAAAAGGCATTTTAATCGGTAAAAGCGGCAGTATGCTCAAGTCGATCGGCAGTGCGGCCCGGGAACAGATTCAAAAGTTAATTGAAGGCAAAGTGTATTTGGAATTATTTGTCAAGGTGCAGCCGAAGTGGCGGCAGTCGCGCACTCGTTTGGCGGAATTGGGCTATCGGGTAGAAGAATAAAACTTTATCTGTTGGCAGTTTCCCTCTCTTAATCCTGATGTGTTCAGCAGCAGATTAAAAACAAGATTGACAACTTTGCCAGATCCGCAGCCATAGGCTAAGATTTTGCAAAGGTCGAGAACACAAGGACGATAATTCCAACTATGAACTACCGAAACCACATCACGATCGAAGCAAATAAACGCGGTGGTAAGCCTTGTGTGCGCGGCTTGCGAATTACGGTTTATGAAGTGCTTGAGTACCTGGCTTCCGAGATGACCGAAGCAGAAATTCTTGATGATTTTCCCGATTTGACGCGAGAAGATTTAAAAGCCTGCATAGCTTATGCTGCTGACCGCGAGCGTCGGTTTATGACCGCGACCTTATCGGCATGAAATTACTTTTTGATGAAAACTTGTCGCCCAAGTTGCCGAATCATTTGAGCGATATTTTCCCAAATTCGCTTCACGTTCGAGATCTGGGAATGAAAGCAACGATCGACCCAATAGTTTGGGATTATGCATTCATACAATAATTTGATGATTGTCTCGAAAGACGCGGATATGCACGACCTGAGCTTAGTATTTGGAAATCCCCCGAAAGTTATTTGGCTTTGCCTTGGAAACTGTTCGACATTGCAAATTGAAAATTTGCTACGTGGGCATTTTAACGCAATTAAATTATTTTATGAAGACGAGAATTTATCGCTGCTTGCTTTATCATAATGCACCGATGGCTTTGGGCCTATTTCCACGTTTTTTACAGATGGAGAAAACAGAAGGGCGATCGGCGCGAGAATGCACCCGACTAGGAAGAACGGTTGAATACAGAAATTCATACAACAATATGGGGCGCTCGGTTACAGTGATTCGTGTGTCAAGAAGTTGTGATGAATGTCTCGATTTTTCCGATCGCCGAAAGTGTGCGATCGACTCTCATCTAAAATACAATAAAGATAACTTTTTTCAGTGCGACGGCTTAAGTGATTGAGTAGAATCGTGTGGCGAATTCGATCGAGAAAAGGAGATTTCGATGGGGAGTAAGAAGGGGTTGACATACATCATCAAGTTGCGGTATTATTCGATTATATTCAGTATTTTACCGCAACGGCGAATTATAAGTTGGACTGCTTTATTTCTGAATCTAGACCCTGTTTCAAAGCTATGGGTGGGAAATTTATGTTAACGATCAACCAATGCTGAATTAGGTTGTAAGGTTAAGTGACGAATTGTATGGATACTTCAGTAGTTGTTGCTTTAATAGCTGGTGCTGTTAGTGCTGTCGGATGGATAGTCAATCATATACTTACCGATCGACGCGATCGTATACGACAAAGAACAGAAGCTTCGTTAAAACACGTAGAAAGACAGCTTGAGGAATTATATGGTCCAATGGCTTTTCTTCTTTATGAAGCTCGTCGAACGTATCAGGATCTCCTTGATACGCTACAAAGGGATTATGTTTTTATAAAAGGTAAACCACTTCCTGAACAAGAACTTAAAACTTGGCTGTTCTGGGCTGAAAAATCTTTTCTACCTAGAAATGAGCAGATTAAAGAATTGCTAACATCTAAAACACATTTAATTGAAGGAACTCGTTTTCCTGATAGCTATGTTGCTTTTCTAGATCATCAAAACTCATGGTCAATCCAACACAAGCGATGGAAGGAGGAAGGTGTCGAATATTCGTGGCATTCAAAAATTAATTGGCCTGTTGATTTTGAGCGGGAAGTGATAGAAACTTTTGAGTTTTTGAGAGCTAAACATACAGCACTGCTTGGTAAGCTTACCCAAAATAAGTAAGCACAGTCCAACCTTGCGTTGGATCCGACTGCATCAAGTGTGTTTGTGGGTAATCGGGACGATCGGCAGCAGCTCAACTTTATCGTTATCTCGTAAACACTGCCTGACTTTGGAGATGGTTCGGAAGCTCGATCGAGAATTAAGGATTCCGGTGGATAAATGTCGCCCTACATTACCCACACTAATTGCTGCTTTATTCTACGATTTATCAACAGATAAAGAAATCAAAATCCCTTCAATCGGTGAAAAACGGGAACGGGAATTGCGGTCTCCTACAGCTAGGACTTGATATGATATCTACGAGCAAGCCAACTGGTTGAGCCAACAATCCCCGTACCTTGATAGTCGGGGAGTGTCAACAACAACTATCAAGGCAACTCAACGGAACTCGGTTTAGCAATGTGAGGCAAGCCCCAGCCTAATTTTTCCCGCAAAATGTGGAAAAACTCAAAAGATTGCACCCGAATAAACCGGGCTTGGTACGGAGCTCGCTCGACTTGCACCCAATCCTCCGGCAGAACATAACATCCGCCGTTCCCGTCTACCACCATTACCAGGCGGTTTGGACTCGCCGGCAAAATCTTGACCGGCTCGGTGTTGGAAAACACCAAAGCCCGCGAAGCCATTGAATGCGGGCAAATAGGCAGCAACTGCAGCACTGGCACTCCGGGAATGATGACAGGGCCGCCGGCAGAAAGGGCGTAAGCTGTCGATCCTGTGGGAGTCGCGATGATGACTCCATCGGCGGCAATGTCAATAGAGGCGTGCTGACCTATCGCCACTTCAAAATGACACATACAAGTCAGCGGTTCCCGGTGCAGCACCATTTCATTGAGACAAAGGGCTTCCCAGAGGCAGTCGTTTTCTCGAAACAGTCGCACGGCCAGCATTGACCTTTCTTCGATGTCGTATTCTCCGGCGATTACCTTTTCCAAAGCTTGCGGCAGCAAGTTAAGGTAAGTTTCTGTTAAAAAGCCCATGTGACCGGTATTGACAGTCAGCAGCGGCACTCCAATCGGAGCAACTTGGCGAAATGCCGACAGTACCGTACCGTCGCCGCCCAAAACCACTGCAAACTCCATGTCGCTGTCAAAACCGGGGGGGACGAGTTGTTCGATCGGATTGTGGCACATCGGGCGATCGGGGCTAGAATAGCCCAGAATTCCTCCGGAACCAGAAACCGAGCAAACCTCCCAGCCGCGGGCAGTCAGCTTGTCTTCCAACTCTGCGGCGATGCGACAAGCCACAGGTTTAACGTCGTTGTATATAATCCCTGCTTTCGGCACTTTAAAATGTAAAGGGCATTTTTTGTTTACTCCGTTTTTTAGTTTTAAGCTGCTCGTACTCTATTTCCTTGAGCTTCTTCATAATCAGATTAAAGTATTCTTCGAGATAAGACTCCAAAGTAGTAGTTTCTTTAGGGTCGATTCCGAAGACACTGTAAACATCATCCATCGGAGCTTTCAAGGGTTTTCCGGCTGCCAAAACTTCTGAAAAAGCCAATCTGTCAGCTACGTTCCAACTCCACTGAAAGAACTTAGCAAATTGACGAGTAGCCTTCAACAAGGCGTCTGGGGTGCGCGTAATTTTGGCTTGCTTCCCTGACAGCCGTTCGCACAACCGCACGATTTCTTCACCATCCCAAGCACGACTTCCCACCACCGGAAAGCTTTTTTTCTCCGTTTCGGGAACGGAAAGGGCCCGGACGGCAAATTTAGCAACGTCCTGAGTGTTCATGTAGGCAAGGGCGGATGGCTTGTTGGGCAGCCAGACTGCCTGATTGTCCAAAATCGGCATTGCATACAGGCTCAGCAGTCCTTGCAAAAAGCCGCAAGGTCTCAAGATTGTGTAGTCTAGACCGGATTCTGCTAAGAACAATTCGGTACAGCGCTTGATTTCCAACAAGGGGACTTGGGGATATTTCTCCGCGTCGAGAAAGGAAAAGAATATGTAACGCTTGATGCCTGCTGCTGCTGCTGCTTGGATCAGCGATACTTTTCCGTCCCAGTCTACTCTTTTGATGCTGACAGAATCGGCTGCACTGGCTGTTGCTGCATCGATAATAGCACTGACGCCTTCTAGGGCCGGAGGCAGACTGTCTGGCTGGCAAAGGTTCCCCGGTACGAGTTCAGCGCCCCATTCTTTCAAAAATGCAGCTTTTCTGTAACTTCTGACTAAACAGCGCACCTGGTAGCCCTCGTCTAGGGCGCGGCGGGCTATTTGGCGGCCGAGAGTGCCGGTGGCACCTAAAATCAATAAAGTCATCTAGGGATTAATTATGAATCTTAAACTTTCAATAAGATGGTATCAGGTTTTTGTTAAGTTTTTATAACAAACTTAACAAAAACCTGAAATTTTCTCATTTTAGGCTTGAGATATTCGGCACAAGGCTGACTTTCGGCAGCAAGTAGACTCTAGAAGGCTGAAGGTAGAAGGCTTCTGAAGGATTGGTTGAAAAAAACTTATTCTTCGCGGCCTTGCAATTTGAGCAGGAGGAAGCCTCCACCTATACCCACGAAAATTAGGGAAAAGGACAAAAAGGCTGCAGTGAAAATTTCAGGATTCATGGTTTGATATGTCTAATTGGGCGATCGCATTAAATAAAGATAATATAATTTGGGGCAAGCAGGTACATGAATGCTAAAATTTCAGTGCCGAAATTGCTGTATTTTGTTGGAGAAAACTGCCTTGAGTCTCGATCGGGAATCACAACTAGCTGTAACTCTGGGAGATCCGGCGGGAATTGGCCCGGAAGTGATTCTCAAGGCGTTGGCAGAGCCCGCTACTGGCTTGAGAGTAACGGTTATAGGCTCTAGGAGAGTTTTGCAGGAAACTTACGATAAGTTGCGATCGAGCAATCCAGCAGCAGAAGCGGCAAATCCCGAAACATTAAACATTATTGATATTGAACCAGACAGCAAGTGGGGCGAAATTGTCCCCGGTGTCGGGAGTGCAGCTAGCGGGGCGGCTAGCTTTGCTTACATGGAAAGTGCGATCGCCCGTACCATTGCCGGCGAATTCTCCGCCATCGTGACAGGCCCGATTTCCAAAACTTGCTGGCAGGCGGCCGGTTACAATTATCCCGGACAAACAGAACTCCTCGCAGAAAGAGCAAAATCGCAGCGATTCGGAATGCTGTTTGCCGCCACATCTCCCCACAGTGGCTGGACGCTCGTAACTTTACTGGCTACCACACATATTTCCCTCCGTCAAGTCCCCGATGCGTTGAGTCCCGAATTACTGAGTGAAAAACTAGAATTACTGATAGACTGTTTGCGGGAAGATTTTGGGCTGGAAAGACCGAAAATTGCGATTTCTGGCTTAAATCCTCACAGCGGCGAAAACGGCAAACTGGGAAATGAAGAGCAAGACTGGATGATACCTTGGTTGGAAACGCAGCGCGATCGCTTTCCTCAAGTGCAGTTAGACGGGCCAGTCCCCCCAGATACCCTGTGGGTAAAACCGGCTAAAGTTTGGTACGGTTTAGCCAAGGAAGCTCACGACGGTTACTTGGCAATGTACCACGACCAGGGGTTGATTCCAGTAAAATTGATGGCTTTCGATAAAGCAGTCAACACTACAATTGGCTTGCCTTTTGTCCGCACCTCTCCGGATCACGGCACAGCTTTTGATATTGTAGGTCAGGGGATTGCAGATGCCTCCAGCATGAAGGCAGCATTGCAGTTGGCGGCCCAGTTGGCTAGTCGCAGAACAGCAGTTAAAATAAGGCGATAGCTTTAGTACGCCTGACGCTTGGAAAAATTGTGTCATTCCTATTGATTTTCGCTGGGGTGAGGCGGCAAGCAAGCTGGTAATTTCCTTCGGTCGATTAAAATCACGTTTGGGTAGGGCAGTATGGCAGCATCTAATGATAATTCAGGCAAAATACCTCAGTCAGAAAAAGAGGTTTCTGATGCAACTCTGGGAAGTTCTAAAGCGGGAGAGCAACTTCAGGAATTGCTAACCATACTGACTGAATTCCAGTTATTAAAGAAATCAAAAAAAGAACCAAGCGAGCTGAAGTTACCGCTTTCTGAAAAGTCTGTGCAGCGGTTGGAGGATGAGGAAAATCGGCGCAAACAATTGTCTTTTCGGATCGAATCACCAAGTATTGTACCGGAAGTATTAACTAACGAGGAAGAGATCCCATATCAAAGACGAGAAAACCATAATGAGCAATCCGATTTATCTATAGCCGGGAACGTAGCAAAAAAAAATCGGCCGTCGGAGGAAGAATTAGAACAAGCAGTAGAGGAGTTTAAACGGTTGCAACAATTGCTGTTTGAAAGGGATTTACCGGAATTTTACAGTAATGTTTTGAGCGTGGAACAAAGGTTAGAAAATTTTGAGAAGTTGATGTCTGAACCCCAAGAGTTGATGACTTTACTGAAACCGTTAATTCCTGAGTTAGTGAGAGATGAATTAGAGCGGTTGAAGTCGGAATTAAAAAAGGCGATCGAACTCGCTAGCGGCGATCAAATTAATCGGCTCGAATTGCAGACAAAAATAGCGGATTTGGAAAATAAAATTGCTAACTTTAACCCGCAGCAACTGCCGAATTCAGAACAGTTAATGCAACGGGTGATGTTGGTGGTGGGCGAGCTGCTCAAGCGTAAGGTAGAGGAGTCTAAGTTAGAGGTAGCTTCGGCGATCGCACCGACAGTCAATAAAGTAATTCGCAATCAAAACGGACTTGAAGAACACGTAGTAAGAATTGAAGAGAGAGTTGCGAATATTCAGCAGCGTTACCAGCAGCAACCGGAAGATTTAATCAAGCAGCTAGTACCAGTAGTTAGCGAATTGCTGAACCGCAAAATTAGTGAATTAAAATCAGAGATTGTAGAAGCTGTTACCCCCTCAGTACAGGTAAGAATAGCTTGGGTAGAAATAGAAGAAAAAGTATTGAGCATCATCGAACGCCGACTGGCTACACAACAGTCGCCTATTCAGAAGCCAGAAGAGATAATGGCGATTCTAATGCCCGCAATAACTGATTTGCTAAATCATAAAATCGATGAATCTAAATTACAAGTAGCAGCGACCATT
Organism: Microcoleus vaginatus PCC 9802; assembly: GCA_022701275.1. NCBI lineage: Bacteria > Bacillati > Cyanobacteriota > Cyanophyceae > Oscillatoriales > Microcoleaceae > Microcoleus > Microcoleus vaginatus. Next base: position 5,129,836 of record CP031740.1, on the reverse strand, counting down.
GAACCTTTGATAGAATCAGCAATTCTTCAAAGAGAAGTTCAAGGAAAATTGAGCGACGTAGAAAGTAGACTAAATAATCTCCAGCGACAGCAAAAATCTCAGCCAGAAGATATAATGGCAAGGTTAATGCCGTTAATGATTGAGTCGCTGAACCGAAAAATCGAGGAGACAAAGTTAGAGGTGAGAGAGGCGATCGCACCGGGTGTCAACACAGCTCTTCAAAACAGCGGTATTGCAGCACAAATATTAAATAATGAAAGTAAGATTGTCGAAGTTCAGCAGCAAGTTTTAGCCGAGATAGAAGGGTTGATGGCAAGAATAATGCCAGTGATTGTAGAAATGCTGTCTCGAAACATCGGGGAAGCAAAGCTAGAGATAGAATCTGCGATCGCCCCGGCTGTCGATGCCATCATTCAGAATAAAAGGATCGATCAAAGACTCGGGAAGATCGAACAACAGATTGTGGCGATCGAACACCGAATTTATGAATCGACAGACTTGTTTACCGATTTACTGAAACCTTTGATTGACGAGCTGATGGTTAGCCATCACGCCCAACTGCAAAAGTCGGTCATCGAATCTATTTTACCATTGTTAGATGAAGTTGTAAGTTATAATTACAGACTCAACGATAAAGTAGGGGAACTCGATCGCAAAATTACTGAGGCTGAATGGGGAGGCAATCGGGAAGAATTAATCGCTAGAATTAAAATCATGTTTCCCGAAATGATGCTCCAAACAATTAAGGAGTCGAGAACCTCATTTGCCGAAACCATAGCTCCGATAATTGATGAAGTAATTAATACCAAAACCCGAGAAAACAGGCAATCGATGGGAGTAGCCATATCGGCGGCTCTTCCTGTAGGAATCAGCCACAGAATCAGTGAATCGCCCGATGAAATTGCAATGGCGATAGCGCCGGAAATGGCCGCCGCTATCAAACAGCAAATTCATCTCAAGCGAGAAGCAATGTCGGATGCACTTTATCCGATCATCGGTAGCACGATTTTAAAATACATCGCCGAGATGATGCGGGAAATTAATGAAAAACTCGAAGCATCTTTAAGTCCAGAGAGAATTAGTCGCAAAATTAAATCCAAATTACAGGGCATTTCTGAAGCAGAATTGCTGATGAAAGAAACAACACCGCTGAGTGTTAAAGCTGTTTTTTTAATTCAAACAGAATCGGGATTAGTAATTTCAGCAGTGCAGAAGTCTGAACGCGAACAGCTAGAATCAGACATGGTAGCGGGGATGCTGACTGCTATTCGGGCTTTTGTCAACGATTGCATATCTCAGTCTGGAAATATTGCAGAGATTGATGCTATAGAATACGGCCCATTTACGATCGTATTGGAAGTAGCGGGTTCGTGTTATCTGGCAGTAGTGATGCAAGGAGAAACCCGCCAGTGGTTTAAGTACAAAATGCGAGCGATATTCAACAATATTGTTCAAGAATACGGAGATCAAATTCGGTCATTTAACGGCGATCCAGCAACTGTACCACCAGAAGTAAACTCGAAATTGCAAAAATTAATCGATACAGAGGTAAAAGTTAAATCTTCTAAACTTCCCATTTTACCAATTATCGGTTTGGCAGCGTTAGGTTTAATTGGGGTACCTTGGGGAATTCATCAATACCGCAGCGCAGTTGAAGCGAGCTTAGAAGCAGATACGAATTTAGCATTACAATCTGCTCCCGAGTTATCGGTTTATCGTATCGCGGCAGATGTTAAAGATAAATTATTGCAGATTTCGGGACGAGTGCCGAATCAAAATCTGCGATTGAAAGCGGAAAAAATCGCTCAGCAAGTGGCTCCACAATCAAGAATTGAAAATAAAATTATAGCCGTTGAAGTACCTCCAGATCCGGTTTTAGTCGAAGCCGATGTCAAGCGGACGGCAGCTCTTTTGAATAAAGTAGAAAGCATTAATATCTCAGCTCGCTATGCAGAGGGAAAAGTCGCCGTTGCAGGCAGCGTAAGCAAAGTGCCAGATGCTCAGAAAATAACTCAAGCTTTTGAGAAAATTCCGGGGGTGAAGTCGGTAACAAATACAGTGATAATAGGAACTCCACCGCCGCCAAAGATAATAATGCCAGTTCGCGTGTATTTCGGTGCAGGTTCGGCAAGTTTGGAGGCGAAAGATGTAGCACAAAAGCTTAGTAAAGTCAAGGAATATATGGAGAAAAATAGCACGAAGAATTTAAGGATAGTTGGCTACAGCGATTTTAAAAGCACTCCGGTAGAAAATCAAAAGTTGGCACTGGAAAGGGCGACAAATGTGAAAGGTATTTTGGTTAGACAAGGGATAAATGGCAACAGAATACAAGTTGCTTCTACTAAGGGTCGTCCCGAAGGTGTGGAGGCCAGTCAACCCCTGTGGCTGAGCAGATTGGTAGTATTTGAGGTGATAAATTAAAATTCGGAATAGGGAATAGGGAATAGGGCATCGGGCATTGTTAATTGGGAATTTTCCCTAATGACTAATGACTAATGACTTCTTTCTCTTAATTTATAGTAACTGGCAAGAAGGTTAGGACATTTTTGATCGGTGAAAATATTGCTCTGACCGCATTTCCCTTCTTCCTTCTTCCTTCTTCCTTCTTTCTTCTTCCTTCTTCCTTCTTCCTTCTTCCTTCTTCCTCCTTCCTCTTAAATTAATCGAACTCGCCCGGAGGTAAAGGCTTGTATTCGATCGCCCGCCAAGCATACTAACAAGCGGCCGCTTCCGTCCATGCCCGCTGCTTCTCCGCAGATGGTTTCCGACGCAAGTTCGATCGCCACCGGGCAGCCAATCAACGGATCGCGGCGGCGCAATTCGGGTAAAAGTAGCGCTAAACCGGACTTGGAGGCTGGCTTGTCTGTGATGGAAAACATATCGGCTAGTTCGAGTAAATAGTGCCGCAGTCGATCGACCAAACACAGTTCATCTGGTACTGTACTAGCAATAGAATGCAAGCTTACCGCATTGCCGAGATCCCTTTCATCCAATCCCGCAGCCGCGAAATCTACGCAGCGGTTGAGTCCAATTCCCACAACGGCACGAGTTTTACCAAAAACATTGCCGGAAGTAGCTTCGCAGAGAATTCCCGCTAATTTGTGGCGATCGATCCAGACATCGTTTGGCCATTTCAGGCGCAGCATATCGCGACAGTCGGGAACCAAATCTTCGATCGCGTAAATCACGGCTAAACCGGCTGCTAAACTGAGCCCGGGCAACAGAGTGGGGTTGAGGTTGTCGAGTACAAAACTAACAGTCAAGACACCAGTTGGGGCGTGCCAGGTGCGCCCGTGTTGGCCGCGCCCGCTGGTTTGTCGCCTAGTAAATACTGCATCTCCGTGGTGGAGTTGGGCCGCGCGGGCGATCGCCCAACTGTTGGTACTCGGACAGGTATCCAAGGAGTGTAGCCACTGATGGAGGTTTGGACGATCGGCTTCTGGCAATGCGGGCACGGGAGTTAAGGGCAATTCAGACAAGGTTTGATTTGTAGTATTGGATATCTAAAAGCTGATTATCGCAGGGCGATTAATCTTTTGTGCGAGTTTGGGCTATCGGCATTTTCGTCAGTGTTAATTCTTGCGGTTGCGATCGAAGTCTTCTATAGATATGTCTCAGCGGAAATTGACAGTGCAGGCGTGGGGTATTTCGCCTCCCGATCATCAAGAATTGCCAGCGACTCCACCACAGTCAAATCTTCATCCACTAAAACCGGTATGCGGTGGAACGGGTTAATTGCCAGAAAATCTGGCTTAAATTGGTCGCCGTCGAGATTAAGTGCGATCGGCTCAAACGCCATCTGCTTTTCCCGAAGTGCCACCTCGCGCGACCGCGAGAATTTAGAGAAATCCGACTGTAGTACAACTTCAGCATCGGATTCAACTAAGGCGACACTACCAGTTCAGCAGCCAAATGTTTGATTTATAAGGGGTTTAGCAAAAAGCAGCGCCTCAGTTTTGCCGCTTCGCAGCAACTTTAAAAAAAAGTTGTATTACCCCCTTGACAGTCTTGTAATACGTAATGTAGTATAAATGTATGGCGAAGGGGAAAGAGCTTCAAAGCTTTACCCCACGAGCAATATGAACCTTGACAACTGAATAGGAAGTTAATCATGTCACATAATTGTGGACATTGGCGGTGTAGACTCCGGCAACAAAAGCCCGATCGGGTTGTAGTACGCGGAATCAACCGCCACCCCGTCCCAACTTGAGTGATTCAAGGACAGAATATTGTTCATTTTCGCGGGGTATAGCTCAACCGGTCAGAGCAGTCGCCTGTCGAGCGAAAGGTTGCGAGTTCAAGTCTCGTTACTCCCGTCAAAGTCCCGTAGGCAAAAGTCAAGCCGTCTCCCCCTCAAGGAGAAGATTGCGAGTGCAAACCTCGTCGGGACTCCCAGGTTAGGTGGCCGAGTGGTTGAAGGCGTCGGTCTGCAAAACCGAATTGCGCGGGTTCAAATCCCGCCCTAACCTCTGTTTCTAATCAGAAATTAAAAAATAGAAATTAAAAGATTAAACTAACAGTCTTTTAATTGAATTTTTTAACTTTGAAAAGGAACGAAGCGAAAGTGACATTGCAGCGTAGCTTAATGGTAAAGCGCCAAGTTCATACCTTGGTCAATGCGGGTTCAATTCCGGCCGCTGCGACCACAAGCAGGGATGGTGTAACTGGCAACACTCTGGTCTCCAAAACCAGCATTCTGAGTTCAAATCTCAGTTCCTGTGCCAATTTATAGTGCTGTAGGCAAATGGTTTAAGCCGCTTGGTTTTCACCCAAGTGATTGCGGGTTCAACTCCCGTCAGCACTTCCAAACTGGGTCGGCCCTCCTACTGGCGTGGGTAGCTGTCTGTAAAACAGTAGCTTAAAGCGTTGCTGGTTCAATTCCAGCCCGACCCATTTGTAACTGCATTTAATCCGCAGTTGCAATTTTGAGAACGTGGTGTAGCCGGATAACATCTCAGTTAATAAAACTGAAGATTGAGGGTTCAAATCCCTCCGTTTTCGGTGTGGAGAGGTGGCCGAGTGGCTTAAGGCGCTTTCCTGCTAAGAAAGAGCGGTTTAACAGCCGTCGAGGGTTCAAATCCCTCCTTCTCCGTTTTCCCCCGATAGCTCAGTTGGTAGAGCGCTTGTCTGAAGAACAAGAGGTCGTCAGTTCGATACTGACTTGGGGGATTGCGTTGCCTTATAGCTCAATGGTAGAGCAAGCGGTTGTTAACCGCTAGGTTGTAGGTTCGAGTCCTACTGGGGCAGCCATTTTTTAAATTGCCGGGTAGACAAATTGGTAAAGTCGCCTATCTCTGAAATAGGAGTTTCTGTAGGTTCAAAGCCTACCCCGGCACCCAATTATTGGGAAGTCGTCTAATCGGTATGGCACCGCTCTTTGAAAGCGGAAAAATGCAGGTTCGATCCCTGCCTTCCCAGTTCTGCTATTACCAAAGCAGATCAATTACACTCCTGTAGCCCAATTGGCAGAGGCCGCAATTTCAAAAATTGTGTTGTGTGAGTTCAAATCTCACCAGGAGTACCAAATTTTTAACTAAGTTTCTACTTGCTCCTGTGGCGGAATTGGCAGACGCGGCAGACTTAAAATCTGTTTTATTTTGAGTGTGAGTTCGAGTCTCACTAGGAGCATGAACGGGATGTAATTCAGCGGCCAGAAGCCATGCTTTGGGAGCATGGAGTCGTTGGTTCAAATCCAACCATCCCGACTTTACCCCTGTGATGTAATTGGAAAACATCACTCGCTCAAAACGAGTGTTTTTTGCAGGTTCGAGGCCTGTCAGGGGTATGAGGTTTTATTCAATCTAAAATCTAAAATTTAAAATCTAAAATCAGTTTTGCCCCTGTAGCCCAATCGGTAGAGGCGCTAGATTTAGGATCTAGTTAGTGCTGGTTCGATGCCAGTCAGGGGTATTTGGTGACATCGCGGGTGAAGTAGCCTGGGTAGGCTTGGAGGTCTCATAAGCCTCTTAATAGCAGGTTCAACTCCTGCCCCCGCCACCAAAAATGCAGGTGTGATGTAATTGGCAACATGAGGCTTTTGTAAAGCTTTCTGGCCATTTCAAATCTCGCCATCTGCTTGGCGTGCTGGTGTAGCTCAATTAGGCAGAGCAACTGATTTGTAATCAGTCGGTTGTAGGTTCAATTCCTATCACCAGCCCCACAATTGCGGATATGGTGTAACGGTAGCATTCGAGTCTTCCAAACTCTAGGCACGAGTTCGAGCCTCGTTATCCGCTTGGCGAAACAATAATTTTGTTAAATCTCACATCTTGCACCATTCTCCAGAACAGGCAAGATGCCTGTTCCACAAAGAGTAGATTTTCTTGTGGAACAGGCATCTTGCCTGTTCATAAAAAGCTTATTGACACTGGTGCAACATCTCAGTTAAATCTCAAATCTCACATCTCAAATCTCACATCTTGCACCATTCTCCAGAACAGGCAAGATGCCTGTTCCACAAAGAATAGATTTTCTTGTGGAACAGGCATCTTGCCTATTCATAAAAGGCTTATTGACAATGGTGCAACATCTCAGTTAAGCCCAAAATCTCAAATTTTAAATCGGTTTGCGGATGTCATGTAGCGGCTAGCATCTGAGTATGCCATTCTCAGCGCATGGGTTCGAGTCCCATCATCCGCTTTTGTAGTCCTGTAGCTCAACGGTAGAGCGTTTGCCTTACAAGCAAGATGTTGCAGGTTCAACTCCTGTCAGGACTACCATTTATGGGAGTGTAGCTCAATGGATAGAGCGCCGCGCTTCGGACGCGGATGTTGTGGGTTCAAGTCCTGCCACTCTCGTTGTTTTTGCTTTAATTTAAGGAGGTTGATTCCATTGAATGGATAATTTTTTATATTAAGAGCGATCGCCCTTTGCGTGTCCCAATCTTTGGAGCCTACATACTTTAGTACGAGAGGAAAGGTAACGCTGTCAAAATCAGCGGGCGTTTGCGAACGAGGAGTGCCATGAACCCGGCAGGTTGGCTTAAAGGTAGCCATCCTTTAAAGAGTGTGTAGTAACTCATCGGGGGAGTCCCTCTAGTAATTGAGAAAACGCAATGCTCTGATAACTTGCACGTCAAAGTGCGTTAAGCGCAGCTATCCCGTAGGGAATCGCGCATTAACAAAAAACATGGGAGTGTAACTCAACTGGATAGAGTGTCGAGCTTCTACCTCGAATGTTGTGGGTTCAAGTCCTACCGCTCCTGCTGTCTGGGGTTCGTAGCTTAATTGGTAAAGCATCTAACTGGCTGTTAGAAAGATATCGGTTCAAATCCGATCGCAATCCACCACACCAATTTTAGATTTTAGATTTTAGATTTACTCCACAGGTGAATCTTTTACGCGGGGTCATAGCTCAATTGGTAGAGCGCTTGCTTTGCACGCAAGAGGCCAGGAGTTCGATTCTCCTTGACTCCACTTGCGGTGTCTGAAGCCAAAGCGGTAGCGGCGCTGGTTTGTGGAACCAGTAATAGCGGGTTCAATTCCCGTCAGACACCCCTGGGAAGATGCCGCTAAATGGTTGGCAACCAGTCTTGAAAACTGGGGTACAGGTAACTGTAAGGGTTCGATTCCTTCATCTTCCTTTTAATTAACCACCGGAAGTCGAAAAGCGAGACACCGTGCTGATAACGCGGCGATAGGAGGGGCAGTACCTCCTCGGTGGATGGATTGGTTTATAATAAGTCTAGATTTGCTAGTTATTCAACATAGAAGCCATGAGCATTCAAGTTCTCAAATTAGAATTGATTCAGTGGATTTTGTTATTAAAGGATATTCAACTTTTAAAGGAAATCCAAAAACTGAAAGAAAAGTCACCCGAAAAGACTGCTGTTCTAAAACCTCGTCAATTTGGCTGTGGTCAAGGAATTTTTACTTACGTTGCGGATGATTTTGATGAAACACCTCCTGGTTTTGAAGAATATATGTTGCCATGAAATATCTAATTGACACTCACATTCTAATTTGGTTTGTTGAAGGTAACGCTCGGCTTGATGAGTATGTGCGCTCGCTGATTGCTAATCCTGTCAATGAAATCTATATCAGCCAAGCGAGTCTGTGGGAGCTTACTATCAAAATCAGCATCGGTAAGTTGTCTTTGTCTATTTCTGTGTCGGAGTTAGAAATTTTTCTGCTCGACCACGACTTTCAAATTCTAGAAACTAAGTTCCTCCATTACGATAAATTGCAAAATCTTCCTTTTTACCATCAAGATCCTTTCGATCGCCTAATTATTTCTCAAGCCCAAGCAGAAGATTACACTATCATTACACATGACGATAGGTTCAAACAGTACGATGTAAAATTGTTGTAATATCAAATTATCAAAATGAACGTGAAACATGAGAAAAGTCAAATATTACCTTGCTTGCACCGTTGACGGTTTTATTGCTCGCGAAAATGGCTCATTTAATTTTTTCCCTATGGAAGGAGAGCATTTCGCTGATTTGTTCGATTCCTTTCCTGAGACTATTCCGGCTAACCTTCAGGAAGCACTAGGCATTCCTGCAGAAAACAAGCAGTTTGATGCGGTTTTGATGGGACGGAAAACCTATGAGGTAGGGCTAAATGTTGGTGTAACTAATCCTTATCCCAGCTTGAAGCAGTATGTTTTTTCGCGCACTATGGAAGCCAGTCCCGATGAGAATATTCAACTTGTTTCGGACAATCCTGTCGCATTGGTTCAGGAATTGAAAAAAGAAAGTGGTAAAGACATCTGGCTCTGCGGTGGTGGCGCTTTAGCGGCAACTCTTTTTTCTGAGATTGACGAGATGATTGTGAAGTTGAATCCGGTAGTTATCGGAGCCGGAATTCCTCTTTTTTCCGGTGCAATCGAGCCAACCAATTTGGAACTTGCCGATCGCAAAATCTATAGCAACGGTTTCATGTTGCTTCATTATCGAGTGAAGCATTAGCAATCGGGACTTTATGCGTTGCCATTGCTGGGGGCAAAAAAGGACTGAAGTGTTTACTACACAATGATTTTTTAGGAATTACACAAACGCTGAATTTTTAAGGGTGGTTAGCAAAGCGGTTATGCACCCGGCTTTTAACCGGTACCAGATAGGTTCAACTCCTATACCACCCACTTTCAATCTATCTGCGTTCATCTGCAATTATCTGCGGTTAAAAATCAAAAACTTGGAGGTGCGGCTGTGTGGACAGCAACTGGTTTGGAATACCAGCGTAGAGCGAAAGCTGTAGAGGTTCGACTCCTCCACTTTCCTTTTTAATCATTAGTCATCAGTCCTTAGTCATCAATAACAGGCTAAGGACTCAAAACTCATGATTAGAAACCAAAAACAACTCTTAGAGGAGAATCAAATGTAATGTCACGCACCAAATTTGAACGGAACAAACCCCACGTCAATGTCGGTACGATCGGTCACGTTGACCACGGCAAAACAACCTTAACAGCGGCGATTACAATGACGCTGGCTGCACAGGGTCGGGCCAAGGCTAAAAAGTACGATGAAATCGATGCTGCACCGGAAGAAAAACAGCGGGGAATCACGATTAATACGGCTCACGTTGAGTATGAAACAGGCGATCGCCATTATGCTCACGTTGATTGTCCGGGTCACGCTGATTACGTGAAAAACATGATCGTGGGTGCCGCTCAAATGGATGGTGCAATCCTCGTCGTGTCGGCGGCAGATGGTTCGATGCCTCAAACTCGCGAACATATCTTGTTAGCGCGGCAAGTGGGAGTGCCGAAGTTGGTTGTCTTTTTGAATAAGAAAGATATGGTGGACGATGCGGAAATTTTGGAGTTGGTCGAGTTAGAAATTCGCGAACTTCTCAGTTCTTACGGTTTTCCAGGCGATGATATTCCAATTGTCGCAGGTTCCGCACTGAAAGCGCTGGAAAAGATGACTGCTAATCCGAAAATACACCGCGGCGAGGATGAGTGGGTTGATGGCATTTACAATTTGATGGATGCGGTAGATGACTGGATTTCTACGCCCGATCGCGATATTGACAAACCTTTTCTGATGGCTGTTGAAGATGTGTTCTCGATCAAAGGTCGGGGAACTGTCGCAACTGGCAAAATCGAGCGCGGTAAAATCAAAGTCGGCGATACTGTGGAATTGGTGGGAATCCAAAACACTCGCACGATAACTGTTATCGGTGTTGAAATGTTCCAGCAACTTCTGGATGAAGGAATGGCTGGAGATAATGTCGGTTTGTTGCTTCGTGGCATCCAAAAAGACGAAATTGAGCGGGGGATGGTGCTTGCTAAACCCGGTTCTATTCAACCTCACACTGAATTCGATTCTGAGGTTTACGTGCTGTCGGATAAAGAAGGCGGCCGCCGAACTCCTTTCTTTGCGGGATATCGCCCTCAATTCTACGTGCGGACAACGGATGTTACAGGTACGATCGCATCTTTTACGGCTGATGACGGAAGCGCGATCAACATGGTAGTTCCGGGCGATCGCGTTAATATGACTGTGAAGTTGTTGCAGCCGATCGCGATCGAACAAAATATGCGTTTTGCCATCCGCGAAGGTAATCGCACTGTCGGCGCCGGTGTCGTCTCCCACATTCTCAAGTAGACGCTTTCGGAACCAATTAGAATCAGTAGGGTGGGCAAAAGTCCACCTTACTAATTTTTTTATGTACAATTACTCATATTCTTGTTAGGCTAAATCGCAATAATAAAGCTGTGATGATATTTCTTTTTCCTAGCGATTACTTCAATCCAAAACACATTGATGAGATGTACATCGACCAAGCTGCATCGCTGAATAACGCAGGATTCAGCACAGCCGCTATTTGCTTAGAATCCTTGGGGGACAATTCACCTAAAATCAGCCCGCCGCTTCCCCAAAACTCAGAAGTAGTTTACAGAGGTTGGATGCTTTCACCCGAGGTGCTTGAGGTCGATCGCGCTTAAATCAAATGTGGAATCAGGGCGCTCAAACTTAAATTAAATATTGCAGTAAGGGCGATCGCCACAAATTTTTACGAAAATAGTTGATTTTTCCGAAGGGTTGTGTTATACTAGGTTAGATGCGGGAGTATAGCTCAGTTGGTTAGAGCAGGTGACTCTTAATCTCAAGGTCGAAGGTTCAAGTCCTTCTACTCCCATGCCAAATCCTGAACCTAAATTTATCGAAACTCACGAGTGCAGTCAACTGCTGTAGCGGTTCGATGCGTCGGGGTGTTTGCCTTGTCGGATTTTTAACGCCGATCGACCGATCGGATCAGTCGATCGATAAAAGTGCGATCGTCCAAGCTATTTTTAAACTGAATAACGACAGGAAATGGTGATTAGCTATGATGGCAAGTCTCTCGGTGCGCTGCTATGCGGGCGATCGCGATTTAAGTGCGATCGCCCATTTAATCAATACTTGCGAACAAGTCGATCGGCTCGATGAAGGTACTTCCATATCGGAACTGCAACAAGAATTTAACGCCCCGTTTTTCAACAAAAGTCGGGATATTCGCCTTTGGGAAGATGCGGAAGGAAAATTAATCGGTTTTGCTCAGTTGTCAGTTTCTGAGCCTGGGGAAGTAATTGACGGTTGGCTGTGGTTTCGCGTCCACCCGGAGGCGCGCGGAGGCGATGTGGAAGCAGCCGCGATCGCCTGGGGTGAAGTGCGGATGCGCGAAGTGTCTGCGATGCGCGGCGCGCGCGTGAAGTTGCGAACCTACGCGCGCGCTGAGGATTGCGATCGCATTTCTGTGCTGACAAGCTGCGGTTTTAAGGTCGATCGCTATTTTTGCCGAATGGCGCGATCGCTCTTGGAACCGATCCCAGAACCGCAATTCCCCGAAGGCTTCTTGCTGCGTCAATTCCCGGGCGAACAGGATTCCGAAGCTTGGGTAGAAATGTTCAACCAGTCGTTTATCGATCACTGGAATCATCACGATTTAACGGTGGATAAATTTAAGCACGAGTTAGCTAAACCCGATTACAGAAATGATTTAGACTTGATTGCTGTTGCTGATGACGGCACATTTGTCAGTTTTTGTTACTGCGAGATTAGTGTGCAAGAGTGCGATCGTACCGGGCGCAATGAAGGGTGGATTGCTTGTCTCGGTACGCGGCGCGGCTTCCGCAAAATGGGATTGGGACGAGCTATGTTGCTCGCTGGTTTGCATCGACTGAAAGCTGCGGGTGTCGCTACTGCTATTGTCGGCGTCGATGCTGAAAATCCCTCCGGTGCGATGGGACTTTACGAGTCTGCTGGCTTCCACAATATTCGCGACAGTATTTCCTATGTTAAGGATATTTAATCCATGTTACAGTTGGCGATCGCGCTTTGACCCAAGAAACCCGGTTTTTTACCGGATATGCGGGTAGCAACGAAATATTTTCCTGAAAAAACCAGGTTTCTCGCCACTCGTGTAAGTTTTATCTAAAAAACTTTTGCTACCCCCTTGACACTTGTGTAGTATGAATGTAGTATATAAATATGGAAAGCGCAGGACAAGCAAAAACCTGTATTTTTCGTGCCAATTCTGAACCTTGACAACTAAATATTGTTCAAAATTTCAACGAAGATCAATTTGAAAGTCTTGTAATATAGACTTGATGGTCATGTTGTTACTTTATACGAGACTGTTCGGTTACAAACTGACTCTGGCCGAGTCAGATGTTGTACGAACTCAGTCTAATTTCAACGAATTTAATGCGGATTCAGAACAGACAAGTTCAGCCAGATTTCAATCAACCAATAAGGCTGAGGAAATCCGCAAGCTCAAACAAGCTTATCATTTAGAACGGCGCTTCTTTCAGTAAAGATTATCAGATTTCGTGAATCTTTACCGATACTGGCAATTTGCTAAGTCTCACAAAAAGCCAAAGTCGAGAGCAGATAAGCTACTAATCCAAAATCCAACATTGCTCTAGGAGGTATCGGTAATGGTTCACATTCGTTTTGAAGGACGTTCCTATGACGTGGCAGAAAACCAACTGGGTATCGCGGCAGGAATGAGCGACAAGGCTATTAGGGAACGTCTGGCCAATCATTTTGATGTCAAGGGCGATCGCTTCGAGTCTTACGTGCTCGATCGCCGTCCCAGCGGCGATTTAATTGTTCGCCCCGAAGCGGTTTACGGCTAGAAATTCACTTAAAGCACGTATTAGACAGCGCACCCCAACTAAAGAAGCTTACAAACTGGATACGTTCGACTTAAAATCGAATTGTAGGTTCGAGTCCTACTTGCCGTGAGGCTGAAACAAAGCTTCTCTGACTTGTGCGCTGCCTTTTATAGCTGAATTTTTTATATCTTTCAGGCGCTTAAAAGTTCCACTTCGCGCCCCAACAAAGGAAGCTTACATACTAGCTCATTGGTAGAGCAATTCCCTGTTAAGGAAAAGGTCGCGGGTTCAACTCCTGCGTATGTGCCAACGGCTTTCTTAACTTGCGTGGAGTGACTTTTAATGCTATAAAAGGCAAAAATAATTGAGCAATTTAGAAGAATCACAAGTCAAAACTTTCTAGTTTAGAGATTAGAAAAATTTTGTTCCGCACCCTAACGAGTGAAGCGAATACACACATTATAATCGATTTGTCGCAGGTTCAAATCCTGCCAGCCCCGTTTAAGGGGCTGTAGCTCAGGGGTAGAGCCATCGGACAGTCAAAACGCTTTGTAAACTTGTGCGGAACATCTCATCTTTATAAAAAGTTAGATAGAACAGTGGTGTGTGAGGAGACTTAAATTATGAAAAATACAACTCTAATTTACCGATCGCCCAGCGAGATAGACAGTCTGATTCACGCTTTCCAAGAATGCAGCCTGCCGCGAAGTCAATGGACGCACGAAGCGCATTTAACCGTTGCCCTTTGGTATCTGTTTTATGATTCGGAACAAGAAGCGATAAATGCGGTGCGGAATGGCATTAAACGTTACAACTCGGTTCAGGGAATTGAGACTACAAAAGATGGCGGATATCACGAAACCCTAACGCTGTTTTGGGTGCGAACTATTCGCCGGTATCTCGCCGATGAAAGCCGGAATCGATCGATGGTAAATCTTGCTAACGGTTTGATTGCAAAATATGCCGATCGCACTTTACCATTTCGCTACTACACGCGCGATCGGCTGATGTCTTGGGAAGCTCGAAATAACTGGGTTGAACCAGATTTGAGAGCGATAGAATTAGAAACAGTTTCCCTGAAATAGTTAATTTCAAATCGCAGTTTTTGCCGCGCCCCAATCGCGAGAGCTTACATACAGACCCTATTAGGTTTAGCCATAGGTTTACTAAAAAAAGCTCCCCAAACTTGCGCGGTGATTTTTAAATTTTACTCGCTAGCGTGCAACAACTGCCAACCGCCGATTTGGAATACTTCTCAAGTCCAAAATCCAAAATCAATAGGAAGGTAAAAACAATGAATATGAATACAGCAGAACGCGATTTGCGTTTGGAAATGCTCAACAGTCTGCTCACCACTCCTCACCGTGTATTAGAAAAAGTAGCAGAAATTCACAAGTTAATTATCGAATTAGACCCCATTTTTTACGGTCATTTAGCAGTGTGGTATCAACGCCACGGCGACGTGCGCGATCACAAGGAAGTTTTTGCCGGAAATTTGCTGACTTCGGCGCTGACGGAACACCGAGATGCCGGTTTTATGATGCTGCAAGAGTTCCCTCCCTACGAGGTTTCGCGCATTGTGGACTTTATGAAGCGGCACCAGAATAAGGTGCCGCGCAGCGCGCGCACTGCTGTCACTCGCTATCTGAAATCGCGGGAAAAGAATGCACAGTTTTTCGATCGCGCCGCCATCCGCAACCGCAAGGCGATGAAGCATTTGTACGCAACGCTGCACGTCAAGCCGAGCGATCGCGCTAATGCTATTCTGTTTAAAGACAATCCGCCGGAAGACTCTCTGGCATTCGTTTTGAAGCAGTTAGCAAAGGCGGCGACACCTGCGGAACAGGCGAGTTTGATTGTTGAGTACAAGATTCCGTATACGATCGCAGTTGGTGCGATCAAACAGCTAACGCCAACGGTTTTGGCCGCGCTGATTAACTCGATGTCGCCGCAGGAAGTTATCAACAATTTGAAATCGATTCAGTCTCGCGGCGCGATGGAACACCCGGAAGTCAAGCAGTTGATTGACTCGAAGCTGGATGAAGCGGCAAAGTGCGATCGGGTTTCTGCTTACAAAGCGAGTGTGGCGGGCGCGGGCGCGAACTTCGACGCAGCAACGGCGGCGAAGCTGGAAGCGGTGACAAACGAACAGGTGAAGAAGCGTGGCAAGATTGCGAAAGCAACTGGTTTGCTGATTGACAAGTCTGGTTCGATGGAAAGTGCGATCGAAGTCGGAAAGCGTCTCGCGGCCTTGATTTCGGGCATTTCCGACGCGGCACTGTTCGTTTATGCCTTTGACACGATGCCATATCCAGTGCAAGCAAACGGCAGCGAATTGACAGACTGGGAACGCGCTTTCAAGCACATTCGGGCGGGCGGCGGCACAAGTTGCGGTTGCGCGGTGGAAGCAATGCGGATTAAAAAGCAGGTAGTCGAGCAATTTATCATCGTAACAGATGAAGGCGAAAACTCTTCACCTTACTTCGTGGATGCTTATCCGAATTACTGCCGCAGGTTGGGAGTAATTCCTGATGTTGTGATTGTGCGAGTTGGTGCTTGGTGCGAATATGTTGAGAAGCAATTAAAGGACAAACAAATATCGGTGGAAACCTTTACGTTTGCCGGCGATTACTACTCCTTGCCGAATTTAGTGCCGATGTTGAGCCGTCCTTCGCGACTGGAATTGTTGATGGAAATTCTGGATACGTCGCTGCCTGTGAGGGATGACAAGTGATATAATGGGGCATGGCTCGTGAGTTAAGCTCGCGGCCAATGCTCACCTTATTTTTTCGAGGAGGGAGCATAAAATTGAAAAAATGATTCAGGGTTTGCCAGATGAGTGCTGAGGGTGAGAGCGATCGCGTAGAACGTCAGGCCGTTTTTCAGCCGGAGTTTTTAGAAGACCTAGAATATTGGGTACAAACTGACCGCAAGATGGCGTTACGCTTAATCAAAATGGTCAGAGAAATTCTGCGAGACCCGTTTGAAGGCATTGGCAAGCCGGAACCCTTGAAATATGAGTTTTCTGGCGCGTGGTCGCGTCGCTTGAATAAAGAACATCGTATTGTTTATTTAGTTAGTGATGACCGTATTGATTTTCTGAAAGCGCGCTATCACTATTAGTAAAGTGATAAAGGTTGAGTCATTAAGTTAGTCGGAGTTATAAATTTATGTCAACTGAGATTACATACACTGAAGCTGAAGCAAATTTTAAAGATTTCTGCGATCGCGCTGTTGAAACTGGGGAAGTAATAGTTATTACTAGACCTAACGGCAAAAATGCGGTTTTGATTTCTGAGGCAGAATTAGAAAGTTTGCTAGAAACGCTTTATTTGCTGAGGTCGCCTGCTAATGCAACTCGCTTGTTAACGGCACTGAAGCGAGCTAAATCAAGAGTCATTCAACCTCAGACACTCGATGAAATTTGCCAAAAATTTGGGCTTGATGAAGAGAATGATACTGAAAAAATCCTACAAATGAGAGTAAAGTAATAGAGTGAGGAATCCGAGCGCCCTTTATTCCACAACTCCCGGCTGCCTTTCCTCAAGCGATTCCTATTATTGCCTTTTCACATCGACTTCTTCCTTCTTTCTTCGGCGATAATTTCTAGTAATTCTGGATTAGCGATGGATGACACTAACTGGGAATCAGCAGCAGCTAAAGCAGCGCGCAACTTTTCTGCAGTCAGTGCAGGATATTTCTCTAAAACCTGCTGTTGAGTCCATCCCGCAGCAAAGAGCCCCAGCAAAAATTCTACAGACAATCGAGTTTCTGGGGCTGCTGGTTGACTTGTTGAAGCTTTCGGGTTTGGATGAATGAGCTTTCGCCAGTCCATTGTTTTACTTAAACGATTTGGGAAGATTCCGCCGATTATACTGCATTTGGGCACAGTAGAAACACGGGCCTCGTTGATTGATTGTGTAACATGATACGGCAGGTAATTCCATTTTAGATTTGAGATTTTAGATTGCGAATCACTGATGACAACCAGGGTTTGGAGTTTGGCGACAGTGGCATTTTTTTTGAGCTGGTGTCATTTCCCCATTTTGCGATTAAATTGTTATTACGATCGCAGTAAAGCGGTTTCTTATAGACTAGAGTGATGGGGTAGCGACGGGGCGATCGACCTTTTTGCTTCAGTCCGTTTCTATAGCAAACTGCGTTAGCGAAGCCCTCGAAGAGGATCGCGCTAAATCTCAACGAACTGTGCAACGAACTGTGCAACGAACTGTGCAACGAACTGTGCAACCCACAATACAACTACTTTAACTTCTTAAAACTATGGGAAAAAAGTCGAAAGCCAAAAAATCCCAGCTCAAAAAATCCAGTTTGCTCTGCCAGCGACTCCAAGAAGCTCTCGATCGAGGCAGTAAAGTTTGGATTAAAACAAATAATAGCAGTTTCGGCGGCATCCCGACTAATTTGTTCGGGGAGTTTGTGGAACTTTTGGTGATAGTTCCCCCTAACGAACAGGCGGAACATATCGATGCTTACGGACAAGTTACGTGGCTGATTCGACTCTCTGATATTATTGCACTCGCTTACCCTACTGAATATTGGTCTAAAGATAGATTAGAAACTTTGCTGCCACCAGATGCAGTTACTTCCGAAGTAGGAGATTAACTGCGTAGGGTGTGCATTGCGTACCCTAATTTTAGCTGAGTTGTATTTGGTATGGTGTGCAATGCACACCATACATTTACTATTTTTTAAGCTGCTTTCGCACCCAACATCTACACCTCTTCCACCGATTTTTATCCCTTTAATTAGTTGTTGCAAGCTGAAAGCTGCACTTTACAACTGCCGCCCTCTAGTTCGCTGCAACCGGCAAGAGCTTGAGCTTCTGCTGCTTCTTTATCGTCACCCCAGCCCGCACCTGCTCCTCCTTTGCCTACTGCGATCGCTCCACAATTATTGCTATTAGAGGTCAGGGCTTCGCAGTCGTTCGCACCTCCGCTTTTTTCATTGCAGACGGCTACTGCTGCGTTTAGTGCTTCTTTCTCTGTCGCATGATCCCAACTAATACCAGTGGCGTCAGAAGTCGGAGAATAAGCAGTAGCTCCATAGGTGTCCTGAGCTTTCGCTACCTGGACTGAGCCAAAAAGAGGAAGTGTCAAAGCAGTGACTACAACCCACTTAGAAAAAAGCTTTTGCAGCATATTTACTTAAGATATTTACAAGGTTAAGTTGCAAGGTTCGCTCAATATTAGATTAGGAGATTAATTCCTGTCAATAGTGTTGAGCAATCTTTATGTTTTCTTAAAGTAAAAGTGTTTTCGGTAACAAAAAGTAAGATGATGGAGGTCAATTCAGTGCCAGATATCCGCAAAATCCTCAGCCAACTCGCTGCCCAAGAAGCGCACCTACTCGATACCCAATTCCTGGCTCCTTGCGTGCCCGGGGGAAGCGTGCGGATAAGAGTTAGCTCATTGATTTATAATTTTCAACCGCAGCCACGCAACTTTGAAGGGTGGGGTATTTTTGCGCCAGTAAATGAAAAAATTGCTGCGGTAATTGAGGAGCCGAGTTTGCCGCAAATTGCCGAGTATTTGCAACTGCTCGTACCCGTTCGCTTGCACTTGGCTTACGTCTTGCAAGGGCAAACGTGGCTGGCTTATCCTGTTAACGAATCTGATGCTAAACAGCGCACTGGTGTTGCGAAACCCGTACCAGTTCATTTAGTAACAGAAGGTTCGCAGTTTGAGCCGATCCTTGCGCGGTGGGACGGTCATTGTTTGTGGTTTGAAGAGATTGACAGACGCGCCGATCCGCTGCCGTCTGAGAAGTTAAAAGCAGCTATAAAAAAGTTGATTTTGCCTCAAGAAGTTCGCTTTAAAGGGATGACACCGGAAATGCGAACTGTTTATGAATTGGTGTCCCGAAATATTAAAGATTTCGATCCGAAAGTGCGGGCCCAACAGCGCTTGCAGCGGGCGCTAAAAATGGGCGGCGGTGAATTGCGGGATTTTGGCGATCGCCAAAATTATTGGCTGGTTGAATGGACTAGCGGAACGGGAGAACACCACACTTCTGCGATCGCCAAAAATGACTTGACAGTTATGAGTGCGGGGATTTGTCTCAGCGGATTGGACAAAGACTTCGACTTGCATTCATTGGTTGGAGTCGTCGAAAATCGCTAATTCTTGATTACCATGAGTATATTTTTTCACGAACAACTTTACAGAAGTGCCGCAGTGATGTCGCAGATCAAAAATTTCCCGGTAACGGTGTGCGGGGCGGGTGCCTTGGGTGCGAATATTACAGAAAGTCTGGCGAGATCGGGCTTTTGTCAGTTAAAAGTCATCGATCGCGATCGCATTGAGGAACGCAACCTTTCCACTCAACCCTATTATCGATCGGACATCGGCGCATTCAAAGCCAAAATTCTCGCCAACAACCTCTACCGCGCTTTGGGAGTCAGCATTGACGCGCACTCAAAAGAATTGACACCCGCCAATGCCGATCGGCTGCTTGCCAACAGCGCCGCTGTCATCGATACTTTTGATAACAGTGTCGGCCGACAAGCAGTCAAGGATTACTGTGCGAGTGTCTCCCTTCCCTGCGTGCACGTCGGATTAGCTGCCGATTACTCCGAAATAATTTGGAACGAACACTATCGGGTTCCTTCAGCGGCGAATGATGACGTTTGCGATTACCCACTGGCGCGAAACTTGGTAATCCTGACAGTTGCAGTTGCCTGCGAAGTTATTGTTACCTTTGCTGCTACCAAAGAGCAACAAAATTTAACTTGCACGATCGGAGATTTTGCACTAAAGCCACTTATATTGTAGAATGTCGGTTGACTGTTGCCAGAAACCTGGTCAATCAAGATTGGATGCCCCCATCCTATAAACCCGGTTTCTCACCCTCAAACAATCGTCCAACTTGCAAAAAACGCTTTAAAAATTAACAGGGAAAGTATGGCCGGATCACAGACTTTTTATTATTTACTAGGAATTTTCGCCCTATTAGTTTTGACGGGCACAAGTAGAGCAAACTATGCAGCAGGCTCGGCAGTTTGCTACACTGATGATTGCCATCGACCCGCAGTGAGACAGCATAAAAGGATTTTAAAATGCGGCTCGAAAGGGCACGATGTGAAGAAACTGCAAAAGTTGTTGAACGCGCGGGGCTTGTCCCCACACCCGATCGTAATTGATGGCGTGTTCGGTCCGACAACCGAAAATGCAGTGAAGAAATTTCAGCGGCAAGCTCATATTCCTGTAGACGGAGTGGTAGGAGGCAAAACTTGGGACAGACTGTTTGCTAGTTCGTAAATTTAAGCACTGCACAACAAAGGTTCCTAAGTCATTATTGCTAATCATTAATCGCTGCCGTTTGTAGTTGCACAGATAGCGCATTTTGTGCAACTACAGACACAGAAGCTTTAATCAACAATCAATCGCATACTAGATTGCTAATGAATGAAGTTTTAGATTTTTGGTTTGGTCGAGCGCAGTCTCCTGAGTTTGGCAAAGCCCAAAAGAAATGGTTTGAAAAAGATGCGGATTTTGATGCAGAAGTGCGATCGCGCTTTATGCAGCAATACGAACTCGCCGCCTCCGGTAAACTCGACTCATGGCAAGATTCCCCGGAAAACTGCCTAGCATTAATTCTACTGCTCGATCAATTTCCGCGCAATATGTTTCGCGGAACACCCCAAGCATTCGCCACAGACAACAAAGCTTTAGCCACCGCCGAATACGCTGTTAATAATAAATTCGATCGCGAATTGCTTACTGTCCAAAAATTATTTGTTTATCTGCCTTTTGAACACAGCGAAAACTTAGAAAACCAGCAAAAATCTGTGGAACTATTTCGCCAACTCAGTGGCGAACCTGACAGCGATTCAGTCATTGAATACGCGATACAGCATTTGGAAATAATCGAGCGTTTTGGGAGATTTCCCCACCGCAATGAAATTCTCGGACGCGAAACAACCCCCGAAGAAGCGGAATTTCTCAAACAACCCGGTTCTGGATTTTAAAGTGCGATCGCAAAATCTCGATCGTTCTGATATATTTGAGGCTTGTAGAGGCAGTTTTATGCCGCAATCAGAACCAACAGCAGAGAATCTCTCTACAAAACCCGCCGCAACCCAGCGAATCTCAAATTGAATAGTGAAATTAGAAAAGAAGATAAATTCTTGATTCAACAAAAAGTATACGAGGGTGAAGAATTTATCGCTCGCCCAATCGTCAGCCGCGATACTGCACCCGATAAATCCGGTTGTTCGCTTCCTCAGTAAACAGCAAACTCCCGTCAGGTAAAACCAGCAAGCCAACCGGGCGTCCCCAAGTTTTCGGGCCCGACGGATCTGTGAGAAAACCAGTCAGAAAATCCTCATAATAACCTTGAGGGCGTCCGTTCGCGGCATTAAAAGGTAGAAACACGATTTTATAACCAGTTCCAGCGTTCCGGTTCCAACTCCCGCGAAACGCCACAAACGCCCCGTTCGAGAATCTTTTGGGAAACGTTTTGCCGTCGTAAAACTGAAGCCCCAAAGCCGCCGAATGCGCCTGAAACAGCACGTCCGGCATTAATGTTTTAGCCGCTAAATCAGGTCGATCGCTATTGCCATTTCTGGAGTGGCGCGGGTCGAGCAAATTCGGCTTAAAATAAGTGTAAGGCCAGCCGTAAAACTCGCCTTGACGAATTCTTGTTAAGTAATCCGGCACCAAATCATCTCCCAAACCATCGCGTTCGTTGACCGTCGTGTAGAGTTGATTGGTTGTTGGGTGAAAATCCAATCCCACCGGATTTCGCAAACCGGAAGCAAAAATTTGCTGGTTCTTGCCGTCCAAATTCATCACTTGAACAGAGGCCCTCGGCAGCGGCTCGACATCGGCATTAGACTGCGATCCAACTGATACGAAAAGCTTGCTCTTGTCGGGGGAAACGACAACATTTCGCGTCCAGTGTTGATTGTAGCCGCCGCCCGGTAAATCGGCAATTTTTTGACCGGCACCACTCAATTGTTCCTGTCCTTTTGTGTAGGGAAATCGGCGGACTTCAGCGGTATTTCCGAGGAAAAAATAGCGATCGGCAAAAGCCATGCCAAAAGGAATATTTAACCCGTTTTGGGCACTTGCAAAAGTTTTGCGAACCTCAGCAACGCCGTCGCCGTTGGCATCCCGCAACAGCGTAATCCGATTCTGTCGCGTTTCTGTTACCAAAACATCGCCTGTCGGCGTCAAAGTCAGCCATCGGGGAGCGTCTAAATTGTCAGCAAAAACGTTGACCACAAAGCCAGCAGGCACTCGCAGCACTGGCGATGCGGGAATCGGTACTACTTGAGGAGGTTTTGAGGCGCTTTCGCTGGCTCCTGGCCGTGGCAAAGAAGTTGCAACAATGCGGATTGGCTGCGGCGACAGCGGTTTGGTCGGTACAATTTGATTTGTGCCAACATTTGTCAGCGGTGCACGGGAGGGAATTTGCGACACGGGGCCGGTGTCGCCAACAGCAGGGGCGATCGCATCAGTAGCTCGATCGCACGCAATCATCGGCAACAGCAGAATTAGCAGCAAGAAACGCAGGTAATACATAGCAGCGATTTCTCCACAATTGCTGGACAATTCTATTATTCTAACTGCTATTAAATAGCTAAGCCACCGCCGACGCGGTGGCTTAATTCCATTTACTGATACCAGTTGCAAAAAAGAATCCAACTGTAGGCCAGTGTTCCAAAGTTTGAGCTTGATCAGTCAATCAATTTTAGATTTTAGATTTTAGATTGAAGAAAGCGACCTCACTGATAACTCCGAGGGCTTGCGATCCGGATTCGAGCTTTTTTCTCGCTCCACGAATGAATCACGGGGCTTGTGACCACATTGCTTTTGGTCATTCGCAATTCTCTAATCGAAAATCGAAAATCGAAAATCGAAAATGGTATAACCTAGCTCTACCACAGTCCTCTCACAGGAGCCGGAGCCTGACGAGGAGCCGGAATTGGACGGGGAGCCGGAATCGGAGCCGGAGCCGGAGCCGGACGAGGAGCCGGACGCGGTGCCGGTTCAGGAGCCGGACGCGGTGCCGGTGCTGGGGTCGCGGGACGAGCAACCGTTGTGGCTACCACCTTATAATCGGGGATCACCGCGATATTTTGTATCTGAGATCCGGCGACGGTAGCTCTGACTTTCATTCCCGGTACTAAGCCAATAATTCTCAGGACGCATCTTTGAATCCTGAGAGTCCTGTACGGCGCGCTTTCTTCGCGAATAGTTACTACGTCGCCGACAATACTTTTGACAAAACCGACAATGGTTCTAGTGTTTGCTGTGGTGGTGGTTTGCGTTTGGGCTATTTGAGTTGCAGGGTTAGCCATCGCAGGATGTACTGAGACCGCCGAAATTACCACCGACAGTGTTGCACCTGTCAATAATTTGATGTTCTGAAGACGCATTGAAACCTCACATTAACTGCTATTCAGGGTCGGGTTTGCTTCCGCTGCGCGAAAGTCCCAACCTCTATACCTAATCCAGTTTAATCCCCAGAGTAGGAAATTTATGACAATCTCAAAAAAAGATTATCGAACAAGTATTGAAAGACTAAATTTTACATCATAAGTTCCCGATTTACAACAAGTTCAGCGGTTCGCATCTCTAGAGTGTTGCCGTGATATATTGAGTTTATTCGATCAACCGTAGCAGTTTTTTTCCGCCAACCTAACTATTGCTGGGGGCAACTCTACCCAAAGACAGATTGTGCTTGCCGGATACAGCAGCGCCATAGTTTGAATACTCGATCGCCAGTCGGTCATGGCTAAAAAATCAAATTAGTCGGAGGTATAATTTAATCATTTTCTGGCAATATTTACGCATAAACCGGGTTTTATCACGACATTCTATTGCGTAAGTCCACTGAGCCGCTTATAAAAACCTTGTTTTTTTCGTAGTATTATTGCCTAAGCTTTATGTTGAGTTACAAGTTATCAGTGGTGGAATTTCAACTAAACACTGTGCAGCGCAGTGGCCGTCAAAAAGCCATCTCAAAATTTTTCTCCTCGGGTGCGGTTGGCGGATAATTAGATAGGAACTTTGTAGGAACTGCTGGTGAGGAGTTTAGCGAACAAAACAATGGTGAAGAGCAAATTTTTGTTTAACAAGTTAATTGTACTGAGCTTGAGTGCAGCCGCGCTGTCGGTCGGCCTACAGCAGCAGGCGACGGCCGAAGTGGTGGCTAATTCAAGTAATAGTGCGATCGCAGCGCAGCGGCCCACATCCGAGACAAAATTGCCGAATCTCGGAACCCCAGAACTGCCGCCCCTGGGAGAACCATTTCGTTATATTCCCCAGGAACCAAAACCTGCGGTAAATCCTATTGAGGAAGTGCGTTTAGTGCTGAAATTGCGAGAACGCCGCGTCTATGTTTACCGACAAAATAAGGTGCAAGCCAGTTTCCCGGTTGCTGTGGGAAAAGGCGGGTGGGAAACTCCTACAGGCAATTTTAAAGTTATGCAAATGATCAAAGATCCAGTTTGGCAAAATCCTTGGACAGGAGAACTTATTCCTGCTGGGCCCGACAATCCATTAGGGAGTAGGTGGATGGGGTTTTGGACGGATGGCAAGAATGTGATTGGTTTTCATGGTACTCCGAATCCAGAGTCGATCGGGGGGGCGGCTTCTCACGGCTGCGTCAGAATGTTTGATAAAGACGCACAGGCTTTATTTGAGAAAGTCGCAGTTGGCACACCGGTGATTGTGGAGCATTAATTATTTGGAGGTTGGGGTGCATAAAAACACATGAACAGGCAAGATGCCTGTTCCACAAAGACTTAAATTTGGTTGTGGGGTGGGCAGGAGAGCCCGCCCATGAAAGACTTATTGATAATGCAGCTATTGGGTGAGTTAAAACTTACATTTTGCACCCCTCTCAGCAACAGGCTTTCCGGCCTGTTCCACAAAGAGTTAAATAGATTGCTGATATTTTTCCAGCAACTCCGGGATGTAATCGTAGCCGTCAACACCGATCGCCGGAATGATATTCGCTCGACTTTTCGCCAAAGATTGTTTAAAAGATTCCGCCCCCATTTGACCCCGCAAAATTGTCAACAAACCAGCCGATTGACGCCACTCCATCGCTCCAATTTGCTCCAAAGTATACATCCCCAAACTGCCCGCAAATATCGCTTTTTCTAGTGAGTTGGTTCTGTAATAAGCTTGAGCCAAGTAAGCCAAATTCAGACCTTGCAAATATAAATCCCCTGAGAATTGAGCAGCTTGCCAACCTTTGAGCAAATATTCGATCGCAGCTTCAGCATTTTCCAGGGCGATTTTAGCAAGACCCAGACTGCTGGAACAAAAAGCTTGACTTTGGCGATCGCCCAATTTTTCTGATAGCAACAAACCTTGTTCCAAATAACCGATCGCACTCTCGTAAACCTCCGGTTCCACCTCCTCCAACTGCCGCGCTTGAAACACTTCGCTGTAACCCAAATTAGCCAGGGCATTTGCCTCGCCTTGCCTTTCTCCCGCTTGTCGTGCCATAATTAAAGCCCGCTGGCTGTAATTAATCGCTTCCTGATAATTTTTTTGAGCAA
Organism: Microcoleus vaginatus PCC 9802; assembly: GCA_022701275.1. Classification (NCBI taxonomy): domain Bacteria; kingdom Bacillati; phylum Cyanobacteriota; class Cyanophyceae; order Oscillatoriales; family Microcoleaceae; genus Microcoleus; species Microcoleus vaginatus. The sequence goes on along the minus strand of CP031740.1, from coordinate 5,104,248 downwards.
CATAGTTGCGGCTGATGTGATTGAGATTGGCAACTTCGCAAGCTTTGTCTCCTTCGGTACGGGCAATTTCCAGCGCTTGCTTGTGCAGCAAGATCGATCGCTCGTAGGCCCCAGCCGCCTGCATCGAATAACCCAAAAGCGTCAGAATCCGAGCTTTCGCTTGAGTGCCTTCAACTCGCCGCAGCGGTTCGTCTAAATAATCCAAAGTATGCCGCAGCGCTTTACCATCAAACGAAGCAAAAATTCCCCCGTAAAGCGGAAAGTATTCCCGCTGGGAAAAAGCGCGCAAAATTTGCAAAGTTACTTGAAAACAAGCATTTGCCAACTGCTCGCCACTCTTGGTAGAATTATTAAACCCACTAGCTAGCTGACTCCAAATTACCGCAAAAGTAATGTAAGTAGAAATTGAAGCTTTTGTTGAAACTTTGGAATCATAAACTTGCTTATCAAACCATGTCGCCAACGCCCGTTGCAAGCACTGCAAAATAATCGCCACTTCCACCAAGATGCCTAAATCTAAACTCGATTGCTGGGCGGCGAATTGAACTACAGATTCACCGACTGCAATAGTATTCAAAAGAGCCTGGGGAAAGGGACTGTTAACTTTTTTTGCCCAAAAAGCCCAAGGCCCATTTTGTTCGGGACTACCGGCAAATCCTAGCTGCTGCGGCTGATAAATCCAGCCCACAAGTTCCGGTTCCAAACGCTGCCAAGATTCTAAACCTTTGGCAATACCAGCGGTGATTTGCTGCAAATCTTGTTCGGTTTCGGGATTGGCAGTTTGCAGCATTTGTTGGTGTAGGGATTTTGCCAATTGCTGCAATTGAGCCAGAGTCAGCGGATGTTCTTTATTCGGATCGATTACTTGCAATAATGCCAGGAGGCGGGCGTTAGATTCGGCGGTAACGATTTGTTGGATTGAGGATGCAATTGCGCGATCGACGCGGTTATCTTTCTGCCAGCGTTCCCATTCTCCTTGGATGGTTTTGAGAGATCGCAGGGTGCGATTTGCCTTTGCTTGTTTGATTTCGTCTTTTTCATTTCTGACTTGATTTTCGGCGGCATCAAGGCGTTCGCCGAAACAGCGTTCAAAGATTTCGCCAGTACCGGTACTAATGTCTTGCACCAGCATTTGATAAACTTGTTCTTTGGAGCGAATTTGACCTTTGAGGGTGATTTCGACAATTTTGTCGATTAGGGCTAGGTAGCGATCGCGCAATGAGGTAGATTCAGGCATAAGTTATTTTTAGTTAATAAATTTTTATGGACAGCGCTTGCAGCTTGCACCATTTCATGCTGCTACTTAATTTTACAGCTCATCTGGATTAATGCCCATTGCTCGCAGTCGATCGGCTAATGGATTGGCCCGCTGACTTTCAGATTCGGCTAGCTGCCTTTCCAATTGAGCTCGCTGTCTTGCAAATTCTTCTGAGTCAGAACTAAATTGCCATTAACATCATACCAGCGCAGCCACAACCTCTGATGTTCCAAGAAAGAACCTTACCACAAACCCAAACTCAACTTTATTTCCAGTATCCAGAATCGAGAACCTGTTAACACTTGTTCGCGGTAAAGGTTACCAACTAACCGAAATACTCTCAATAGGTTGTTGTATTTGCTAAAAATAAAGTAATAAAGAATCTTCAAAATTATCTCGTAAATCTGCCACTTAGTCTGCGGTTTTTTTTGTTCCGATTCGGTCAGCCCCAAATTTTCATCTTCCTTACCTAGTGACCGAAATTAGATGACGATTAAAGGAGTTGTGGCTTCGTCCCAAAGGGCGTAACTTGGGCGCAAGTCTCTGTCTCGGTAAACTCTCCAAACTTCGACAACTAAATACCAATCGGGTCTTTTGTACCAATTGGGATGATTGGATTCGTAGTAGAGATTTATATCGCTAGCAGAGAATACGCAATCGCCTGGATAATTAGGTATAAAGCAGCGATCGCACAACTTTTGTGATTGCCCGGGTGATATTCGTCAAGCAAGCCTGGGAGATCCGGGCCTTCACTTGCTAGAGCGTACATCGTCAGCAGCACTTTTGTTTGCGTTGGGCGAATCGGGTATGTACATTGTTATACAATTATCCCTGCGAGATCTTAACGAGATTCAGGCGGTATGGTAATTGTTACATTATAACGCGATGTGATTTGTTGTGACAGAAATTTGGTATCCTTTGCACCGGAAATTTTTGCTAAATAACGATCGCCCACTGCTTTTCTTAATAAATATTCTCACCTCGCTCTGAAGGTGGTTTTTAGAGTTTTTTCGAGAGTTATAAGGTATTTGATTATGTAATGCAGGTCACATTCTTAAGTGCGAACACTCAGATTTTTGAGTGTGATGGTGCGCCGAATTCGATCGACCAAAAAAAATGACGACGGGCAGTAAGAATAGGTTGACATACCTGAGCTATTTGTGGTAAGTTAAGTGGAATCATTTATTATACATCTGCTACCCAATATCTGCGACACAATTAGTGGTGGCTATGCCAACTTTTTGGTAATCACAGAAGGCGTTTTGGGTCAACGGTTAGACGGCTATACCCGGACTCAATTAAGACTCTGTTAGTATCTTTACTGTTTACATCTACTGATTTTGAGGTAACAAACAATGAAAGACTTAATAATGGGTTATGCAACCAACTGTAAATTCGATGATTTCTACAGATTCGTTGCATCAACTCGTCAGCATTGTGATCCAGATAAAGTTGATATTGTTGTGTTTATTAATGCCTTAGGGGATGAGTTCGCAAAGGTAGCTCTAGAAAAAAATATTACCCTTATACCAATTGAAAATGTGTGGAAGTGGGTGACTAGCTCAAAAATCCTAAATCTCATCTATCACGCAAAGATGGTGGGACTGCAAGCTTTAATTCGACTAAGTTCAGGCTCTAACCGTACCTACTTAGAGGAGGATTATAGGAGTACGGTTGCCAATTGGATTCACCCGCTAGCAGGTCGGTGGATTACTTACCATACATTCCTTAAGGTTAACTCCAGTTATCGAATGGTTATGACTTCAGATGTGCGTGATGTTGTTTTCCAAGCTTCTCCCTTCGAGGACTTAGACTCTAGTAAGCTTCACGTTTTTGAAGAAGCAGGTATTTATTTTGGGCCGCCCACTCCAGAAAATGTAGATAGTGAATGGGTGAATTCTGTTTATGGAAAAACAACTCTTGAAAAACTGTTGGGAAAACCTATACTCTGTGCAGGGACAGTATTAGGAGGAAACCATCTCATGATGCAATTAATTGAATTAATGGTGGTGGAGGCTCAACGCCATCGTCGTAAGCCTCTAGATCAAGCAATGTTCAATAAGGTGATTAACTATGAGTTTCCCAGTAACCAAACAGTGAAACATAATTTGAAGAGTGGTTCCGTCCTCACACTGTGTGGAGATCATGAGGGAGATTGGGAGATTCAGGATGACAAAGTGATGGTTGACGATCGCCTTGTTCCTGTTATACATATGTACGATCGCGATTCTCGGATTAAGGAATTATTTCTCAGCAAGATTCCAAGTCCACAGCAGTAACCTGTAACCGGATTGGTTTAGGAATTATGTAACTGGCTTACCTTAATCGGACTCTGCGATTTTCTCACGTCTGGCTTTAAACCCCCTGAACGGTTACATCCGTGGTGTTCTAGTCGATGAAATTCTGTAATCGCTTCGGAAGTTGAGTTAAACTTCCCCGTAGGGGGAAGTTTAGCTTAAAAAGGGAAACTTTAAGAACATTCCGCTTCCGTTTTTCTTTAACGCCTTGGTTTTACACTAGAAATCCTGCCTTCTCTCAGACTTGGCGACGGCACACCATTCTTGAAATAACACCAAGCTCGATCGCCCTCCACTCCCGGGCTCACGAAAGTAAAAGCCGGACATTGTTCATCAAACACATGGATTTGTTTGTAAATATCCGGGTCGGGTTGGCTAATGTAGATATTGCTATAATCAGGGCCGATTCTGTCAGTATTTAACTCTAAATTCCACCTTGTCAACAGCCACTCGCTGCGGCACAACAGTTTTAGCTTCTGCACCAATCATCCCCAAAGCAGAGGCTGCACTACTACGCACATTTGGATTGGAGTCTTTCAGCAACACAATTAGCTGCGGCAGTGCAGTTTAAGCTTTTGCACGGATTTTATTCAAAGCAGAGGCTGCACTACTACGCACATTTACATGGGAGTCTTTAAGCAGGAAAATTAGCTGTGACTGTGCAGTTTTAGCTTCTGCACCGAAACTTCCCAAAGCAGAGGCTGCACTACTACGCACAGTTACATCTGAGTCTTGAAGCAGGGCAATTAGCTGTGGCACAGCAGTTTTAGCTTCTGCACGCATCCTTGCCAAAGCATAGTCTGCACGGCTACGCACCTTTGCATCCGAGTCTTTCAGCAACAGAATTAGCTGCGGCAGTGCAGTTTTAGCTTCTGCACCGATACTTCCCAAAGCATTGGCTGCACGGCTACGCACAGTTGCATCGGAGTCTTTCAGCAACAGAATTAGGTGTGGCACAGCAGTTTTAGCTTCTGCACCCATCCTTCCCAAAGCATAGTCAGCACGGCTACGCACAGTTGCATCGGAGTCTTTCAGCAACCGAATTAGCTGCGGCAGTGCAATTTTAGCTTCTGCACCAACCGACACATCTGAGTCTTTCAAGGTTTTAACAAAGGCAGGAATAGCAGGAAGAGCAATTTGTCTTAGAACCTCAGCAGCACTCTGGCGGACTGACAAATTCTGATCCTGCAAAGCTTCCATCCAATCAGGGATGGCTGGTTCACCTATTTTTCGTAACAGCTTAATAGCTGGATCAAGTGCCGTTTCATCGTTACTCTTTAACTTCTCGGTGAGGGAGGGAATCTCTTTGGGATTAGCTGTGGGTTCGTCCTTAATTCCAGCCGCAGCATTGCGAGTCAACAGCAAAGGGGATGTGAAAGATAGAAACGACAGGGCAATTACGGCAACTAATCTTTGTCGGTAGTGCTTCGTCATGGGCCAGAATCCTTGTATTTGATGAGCCGTCTCAGCCATTTGAATAATTGTGTATACATTCTCATCAAACTGTTTCAGGACTCCGGACGATCTAAATTTGTGCTTGTCTGTGGTGAAATCGATCGCCCTAAATACTGCTTAAAAAGCGCCACTTTAAGAACATTCCGCCGTCTAAGGCATAATTATAGGAATCCTTGCAGGAGTCGTAAATTTTTTACCGCACCCCAACCCTCCCTGAACCCGCTCGCTCGGGAGTAAGAAATTCACAAATGATGCGAGGATTGCTATAGATATCTTATATTCGTTCTATGATGTGTTTATGATTTCCGAACCCCTTACCCTCTCAACAAGCAATCCTGTTTTAGCAGCCCAAGGATTAACTCGTCGTTTTGGTGGTTTAATTGCTGTAAACAACGTATCTTTTACAGTTGAAAAACACGAAATTTTTGGATTAATCGGTCCTAACGGCGCGGGCAAGACAACTCTATTTAATCTAATGACTGGACTGATACCTGCTTCTAGTGGCAACCTGATTTATCAAAATGAAAATATTTCCCAATTGAAGCCTTATCAAATTGCTAATAAAGGTATTGCCAGAACTTTTCAAAATATCCGGTTGTTTGGGGAACTTTCTGCCCTAGAAAATGTGGCGATCGCCAGACACATCCACAGTCGATCGGGCAATCCAGTTTTATCGGTGCTGGCGGGGATTTTCGGCTTGCCAGCATCTAACGCAATGGAACGCCAAACCCAGCGAAAAGCCTTAGAATTGTTGGATTTAGTCGGATTGGGCGATCGCGCGGGCGAACAAGCCAAAAACTTGCCCTACGGCGACCAGAGGCGCTTAGAAATTGCCCGCGCTTTAGCCTTAGAACCGCAAATACTTTTGTTAGATGAACCTGCAGCAGGGATGAATCCCAATGAAAAGCACAAATTAAGCCAATTTATCCGAGAAGTACGCCAACAATTCAATTTAACTGTAATATTGATCGAGCATCATGTACCGCTAGTTATGGGGTTGTGCGATCGAATTGCCGTCTTGCATTTCGGTCAGCTTATTGCTTTGGGAAAACCTGCTGTTGTGAGGAATGACCCGGCGGTGATTGAGGCTTATTTGGGAGATGAAACGTAAAAATTGTAAATGTTTCCCCGGCTCTGGCAGGGAAGCGACATCTACAGGCTCCGCCTCGTTTGGTAACATAAAAAATCGAGGCAGAGTCTCTGGTTCTGCGTTATCAGACAGAGCGGGGGAACGAGTAAGATTAATAGTTATTGTTAAATGTATCTCCCAGTCCTATTAAGAGGACTTCAGCTATGAGCCAGGGGTTGAAACCTCTGGCGGAGTCGCGGACTAACCGACTAGCGAACTGTGCCAAAAGAGAGAAAATTTTATCAACAGTCAAGTCACACAAAATGCAACATAGCTCACCCACAACCACCCAAAGCATCCTCTTAGAACTCAAAAATGTTTCTGTAAGTTATGGGGGAATTCAAGCGATACAAAATATTAATCTCACGATTAATGCAGGCGAGGTTGTCAGTCTCATCGGTGCCAACGGTGCGGGCAAAAGTACCACCCTGAGAGCGATTTCTAAAATAGTTAATTTGCGGCAAGGACAAATTATTTATAGCGGGCGCGATATTAGCCGCCGCCAAGCTCACGAAGTTGTGAAATTGGGAATCGCCCACAGTCCAGAAGGGCGGCGGGTTTTGGCGCAGCAAACGGTGTTGAGTAACTTGGAATTGGGGGCCTATATTCGATCGGACTCGGCCGCAGTAAAAGCCGATTTAGAGCGCCAATTTGAGATATTTCCGCGCCTAGCAGAAAGGCGTCGCCAGCTAGCAGGAACTCTCAGCGGCGGGGAACAGCAAATGCTGGCGATCGCCCGCGCTCTGATGAGTCGCCCGAAGCTGCTATTATTAGACGAGCCTAGTTTAGGCTTAGCACCTGCGATCGTCAAAGAAATTTTTGCAATTATTCAAAACCTCCGCTCAACAGGCGTTACAATTCTCTTAGTCGAACAAAACGCCAGTTTAGCACTGCAAATTGCCGATCGGGGTTACGTACTAGAAGCTGGTAATATTACCCTCACAGGTATTGGAACGGATTTGCTAAACGACGAGCGAGTCAGGAGCGCATATTTAGGATGAGTTGGTTGATTTTGGGAATTTTGACCGCTTTTTTTGAAGCTGTCAAAGACGTTTTTGGCAAACAAAACCTCAAAAAAAGTGACGAATATGTCGTCGCTTGGTCTCTCTCATTTTTTTCAGTCATCTGTTTGCTTCCCTGGGTATTATATACAGGAATTCCGCCATTAAACTCTCAATTTTGGCTCGCCCTATTAATCGGAGGTAGCATCAACGCTGTCACAGCCCTCCTCTACATCAAAGCCATCAAAGTATCAGATTTATCCCTGACACTACCGATGGTAGCTTTGACACCATTATTCATGTTGGTAACTTCACCGTTAATTGTCGGTGAATATCCCAAATTTTTTGATTATATTGGCATTTTACTAATCGTAGCAGGCTCTTATTTATTAAATATCAAAGAGAAATCTAAAGGATATTTAGCCCCATTCAAAGCACTGCTGGATGAACCCGGACCCAAGTTGATGTTAATCGTCGCAGTACTATGGAGTATTGCCGCAAATTTTGACAAAATAGGAGTTACAAATTCCAACCCTATTTTTTGGGTATTCTCTTTGTTTGGTACTATGAGTGTGTTGCTACTGCCAGTTTTATTGCACAAAACCCCAAATCCAGGGCGACAAATTTTCAAACAATTACCAATGCTAGCTGCTATGGGGTTTTTCAATGCTATTGGAATAATTTTTCAAATGCAAGCTTTGACATTAGCTTTCGTAGTGCAAGTGATCGCGATTAAGCGTACTAGCGTGTTAATGGGTGTATTGTTCGGTCATTTCCTTTTTAAGGAAAAAGATATTCAACAAAGATTCTTAGGGGCGGGAATCATGATTTTGGGAGTTTTATTTATCAGTTTATAGGTTGAGATTTCCGGGACTTTGACGCTCGTTCTCTCGCCGAATGTAGGGGCGGTGCCCCCGTGCTCGCCCTCTCTCGGTTGGGCGGGGATGTCTGGGTGGGAAACAAGCCCGCGCCTCTATTGATGTATAAGTCATGTTATACTCAAGGCGATCGCACTTTCTCTCACTATTTATTAAGATAAAAAAAATTAATGCACAAAATAGCCGCCACACCAGGAGGTTGGAACCCTCAAGCAGAAGGAGTAATTTTTATTCAGCAAACCCCAGCACCAATAGTATTTATTAGTGCTGCTGACACCGACATTCAAACTCTTGCAGCGGCGGCATCCAAAATGCCTGCAAAATTTCCCAAAGTGCGCGCAGTAAACCTGCTTCAGTTGCAGCAACAACTAACAATTGATACTTATGCCGAGGAAGTTTTAGAACACGCAGAGGTGATAATCTTAAGACTGTTAGGAGGGCGTTCTTATTGGTCTTACGGGTTAGAAATCCTGCGAGAAACTGTGCAAAAAACTAACGCCTCACTGATTGTAATGCCGGGAGAAGACAGTCCCGATCCCGATTTAATCAGCCATTCCAATGTATCGCTGTCAGCAGTCAATCAACTTTGGCGCTATTTCACCGAAGGCGGAGTCCAAAACTTTATTAATGCACTAAAATTTGCCGCCGATACTTGCTTGAAAACTGCTTATAATCCGCCCCTACCTCAAACAGTTTCCCGCGTCGGAATTTATGATTGGAAAAAGCAAATTGAATCGTCTCCAACTTGCGGACACGGGGACATTACTTCTAAATCTAAAGTAGGAATTTTATTTTATCGAGCTCATTACTTATCAGGAAACTTAGCACCAATTGATGCACTTTGTCAAGCTCTAGCAGACCGAAACTTAGTACCGGTTCCCGTCTTTGTGTCTTCTCTTCGGGAACCGGATTTGCAAATAGAATTGCTGGAATATTTCCAGCCAAAAGAATCAGAACCAATTCAATTATTGCTCAACACCACAAGTTTTGCAGTCTCCGGTTTCAGCAGTCAAGAACCGGCACAAAACAGCTTAAAATCCTTAGACGTTCCCGTATTGCAAGCAATCTTCAGCGGTGGCGGTTTGGAACAGTGGGAAACGGAACTTCAGGGACTTTCGCCCCGCGATGTGGCGATGAATGTAGCATTGCCGGAAGTAGACGGAAAAATCATTACTAGGGCTGTTTCTTTTAAAGCCGTACAGACTTGGAACAGCGAATTAGAAACAGATGTAGTAGGCTATGTAGCAGCGGGCGATCGCATTTCATTTGTAGCAGATTTAACCGCGAATTGGGTGAAGATGAAACAAACCCCAGCCGCCAACCGACGCATTGCCATAATTCTGGCAAATTACCCCACCCGCAACGCCCGCTTAGCCAACGGTGTCGGCTTAGATACGCCCGCTAGCTGTGTCGAAATCCTCAAAGCTATGCAGGAAGCTGGCTATCAAATTGAAAACCTACCCGCTAGCGGCAACGAGTTAATTGAACTGTTAACTTCTGGGGTGACAAATGACCCGGAAGGACGCGAATTGCGGCCTGTTCATCAATCTTTGGATTTGGCAGAATATGAAGAATATTTTGCTACTTTGCCGCAGGAAGTGCAAGATGCGATTTGTAAAAGATGGGGGCTTCCGGGAAGCTATGCACAAGATTTTATAAGTAACAATACGTCTTTTCCGATTCCGGGGATTCAGTTCGGTAATGTATTTGTAGGAATTCAACCATCGCGGGGATATGAACTTGACCCCGCGTTAAATTATCATGCACCAGACTTAGAACCAACTCACAATTATCTCGCTTACTATTATTGGCTGCGAGAAAAGTTAGGAATTGACGCCATAATTCATGCCGGAAAACACGGCAATTTAGAATGGCTTCCAGGTAAAAGTATAGCATTGTCTAACAAATGTTATCCAGAAGTAGCATTAGGCGCGATGCCGAATTTTTATCCCTTCATTGTCAACGATCCGGGGGAAGGTTCCCAAGCAAAAAGACGATCGCAAGCCGTGATAATCGACCACCTGACACCGCCGATGACTCGCGCCGAACTCTACGGGCCTTTGCAGCAGTTGGAGACCTTAATTGATGAGTATTGCGAAGCCCAAAGTTTAGATCCGTCCAGATTGCCCATGATTCGCGATCGCATTCTCGCCCTCACCAACAAAGAAAACTTAGATAAAGACTTAGGAATACAACTAAATAAATCGGAATTTACCGAATTTATCACTTGCACAGACGGCTATCTTTGCGAACTCAAAGAATCCCAAATCCGCGACGGATTGCACATTTTTGGGCAGTGTCCCGAAGGTAGACAGTTGAGAGATTTGATAATTGCGATCGCCCGCCATCCCACCAACGGGCGATCGGGCTTAACCCGCGCCCTAGCAGAAGACTCAGGCTACGATTTCGACCCCTTAACCTGCGATCCAACGTCGATAATTCAGCACCGCACAGCAGGCGATTTAACAGCAGAACTCGAAGAAAAAGCCGCTGACTTAGTAGATGATTTAATCGAAAACATCCGCATTAATCCGCGTTCATCTGCGGTTATAAGTTCCCAAACAGGAGAAGCAACTAAACACGAATTAGACTGGATAAATAACTATCTTTTACCTTCACTCCTCCAAACAAACCAAGAAATTACCAACCTTTTGCGCGGACTAGATGGGCGGCACATACCAAGCGGCGCATCCGGCGCGCCCACTCGCGGCCGACCAGATGTATTGCCCACCGGTCGCAATTTTTACTCAGTAGATATCCGCGCCATTCCCACAGAAACCGCCTGGAGAGTTGGCAGAGTTGCTGCTGAAACTTTAATTGAAAGATACACCCAAGAAAACGGCGAATATCCGAAAACTTTGGGTTTGTCAGTGTGGGGAACATCCACCATGCGGACAGGGGGAGACGACCTCGCCGAAGCCTTGGCGCTGATAGGAGTTCAACCAGTTTGGGATGGCCCTTCGCGCCGGGTTGTAGATTTTGAAATCTTGCCAGTTTCTGTTTTGGGGCGGCCGCGCGTTGATGTTACTTTGCGAATTTCTGGCTTTTTCCGCGATGCTTTTTTTAATTTAATTGATTTGTTTGACAGTGCGGTAAAAGCTGTGGCCGATTTAGACGAATCGCCAGAAAACAACCCTTTAGCAGCACAAGTTAAGGAAGAGATTTTGTATTGGGAATCTACAGGTTTGAGTCAGGAAGAGGCGCAAGGGCGATCGCAATTTCGAGTCTTTGGCTCAAAACCAGGTGCTTACGGCGCAGGACTTCAAGGCATCATTGAAGCTCAAAACTGGACAGACGACAGCGATTTAGCAAAAGCTTACATTAATTGGAGCAGTTACGCCTATACCTCCTCTAGTTCCTCAAATTTGCAGGGAGATGTAGCAGGAGTTAAACAGAGTGAATGGGGATGTTCTGCACCCGAAGCATTTGAAAAACGCCTCGGCCAAATGCAAATAGTTCTGCAAAACCAAGACAACCGCGAACACGACATCCTCGACTCCGATGATTATTATCAATTCCAAGGCGGAATGACTGCCGCAATTCGCAATTTGCAAGGCAAAAATCCTGAAACCTATTTCGGAGATAACTCGATTCCCGAAAATCCGAAAGTGCGGCAACTGAGAGAAGAAATTGCGCGGGTTTATCGCAGCAGGGCTGTGAATCCCAAATGGATAGAAGGTGCCATGCGACACGGTTATAAAGGCGCGTTTGAAATTGCAGCAACTGTAGATTTTTTGTTTGCTTACGATGCTACGGCAAATTGTGTAGAGGATTTTATGTATGAAGGAATCGCAGAGGCTTACATTTTTGATGAGAAAGTGCAGACATTTATTCAAGAAAACAATCCTTGGGCACTGCGAGATATGGCGGAAAGATTGCTAGAAGCTCGTCAGCGGGGGTTATGGCAGAGTGCGAACCAGGATACATTGGATAAATTGAGGTCGATCGCCCTTGAAGCCGAAGCAGTCATCGAATCCCATACATAAATACTCAAAAGTCACCATCGCCGCTGCAGACGAATGGTGGCTTGCGGTAATATCTATTAATGTTTCGCGATCGCTGAAAGCTTTATGATTCGCCGCTACATTGCTAGCATCAGCACCAGCATCCTCAAACGTACCTGTGCCGCAACCGCCTTGCTAGCCTTAACTTTGGGATGTTCGTCAACGAAGCCGCCCAACACCGCAGCGCCATCGGGTTCGATCGAATCGGCAGTCCTAGCCCAGTCCCCAACGTCTCTGTTAGCCCGAAATCCCAACAAATCCAAAAAATCCGTCCGCGTTCCCTCATGCCCTCAAAACGATGGCTTCACCGAGGCAGTTAACTTTGCCACCCAAGCTTCTAATTTGGCTCAATCAGCCAATTCAAAACAAGACTGGGACAAAGTAGCCGCCCTGTGGGTACAGGCCGTCGCCTGGATGCAAGCGGTTCCCGCCGGCAGTCCCAGACGGGCGTTTGCGGAGAAAAAAGTAATCGAGTACATGAGAAACCTGGTTTATTCCCAGCAGCAAGCGAGCGCAACCAGATCGCAAGCCAGTACAGTCAGCTTCAGCAGCGATTTGCTAAACGAACAACTAGAACTTTACCTATCCTACGTTGCGACTGTCGGCCCACCAGATGTTTTGATTGTCGGCAGTTCCCGGGCATTGCAGGGCGTCGATCCCAAACAGCTAAAACAATCTTTGGCCCAAAGGGGCCGTCCGGGCTTAAAAGTATTTAACTTTTCAGTCAACGGCGCAACTGCACAAGTAGTTGACTTTCAACTGCGGCGGCTTTTGAAGCCGGAGCATTTGCCTCAAATGATTGTCTGGGCGGATGGTGTGCGCGGATTTAACAGCGGCCGGGACGATCGCACTTTTAATTCGATCGTCGATTCTGAAGGCAGCCAACTTTTAGCAGCAGGCATTCGCCCCGAACTGCCGTCGGATGAACCCAAGGAGATTCCGCTGTGTTACAGATTCCCGCAGCCCTGCGCTAACAACACTTTCCGCAAAGCATTGGCATCTGTCGATCGACCTTTCAGGGGCGGGCAAGAGGCCCACCCCACACTCAAATTCCTGTCCAGTGGAACCGGCATCTTGCCTGTTGCTGACACCCACCCCACAATCAAATTCCTGTCTAGTGGAACCGGCATCTTGCCCGTTGCTGAGAATGCTGCAAGATATGAGTTAAAACCGATCGCAGCGAATGCAGCAACCCAAAAAGCACAATTGATTCCAGTCTCGCGACGCACAACAGTAGCCATCAGACAACTCAACCAATTGGCAGATTCGATCGACTCTAACGGATTCATGGCTATATCGGGCACTTACAACCCCAACACTTATTATCGGGAACGCGCTTACGTTTCAGGCCAGTACGATCGCGACTACGAAAACTTCAACCTCGGAGGCAAACAAGCAACAGCCTTTAATTCAGTTGTAGCATTTACCAAAGCTCGCAAAATTCCCCTAATTTTCGTTAATTTGCCCCTCACCAACGACTACTTAGACGGAACTCGCCTGTGGGCAGAACAGCAGTTCCGGCAGCGAATGCAGCAACTCTCGCGGCAAAAAGGCTTCGCTTTCCGCGACTTGTCGCAGCGCTGGCCGGGCCGTAACGACTATTTTTTTGACCCCAGCCACCTCAACCGCTTTGGGGCGATCGCAGTTTCTCGCCTACTCGCGGCCGATTCCAGCATTATCTGGCCGCGGCCCAAATCCAGCCGCAGCGAGGGATAATACCATTTTCGATTTTCGATTTTCCATTAAAGAATTGGGAATGACAGATGATATCAAATCCGCCCTTCATCGGAATTATTCATCTCTGTTCCCTTCCTCTGTATCCTCTGCGTCCTCTGTGGTTTAATCATTCCGATATAACCGGAATTGATATGAGATAAGGGTTTGCAGCTTGCCAAAAATTGGATTACTTTTTGGAATGGCTATAAACCAGAGGCAGAATCTCCGAGGGGAGATGCCCTGCGGCATCGGAATAATATTTTTCCGAGTACAACAGTGCGATCGTCCCGGTCGCGGCACTTCAGTCTAAAATCTAATCATCTAAAATCTAAAATCTAAAGTCTAAAATCGATGTGCGGTGCGATCGTCCCGCTCGCGGCAATTCAGTCTAAAATCTAATCATCTAAAATCCAAAATCTAAAATCTAAAATCGATAGGTTGTGCAACTAAAACAAGTAATTATCGCCCACAAAGCCAGAGATACCCTCAGCCAGCGGTGGGCAGAACAGTGTGCCCGCCAATTAGAAAGTCGCGGGTGTCACGTTTTAATGGGGCCGAGTGGCCCGAAAGATAACCCGTATCCGGTGTTTTTAGCTTCTAGTAACAGCCCAATTGATTTAGCGGTAGTGCTGGGGGGCGACGGTACGGCCCTAGCTGCTGCGCGGAATTTGGCGGCTGACGGCATCCCGATTTTGGCAGCGAATGTGGGGGGACATCTGGGTTTTTTAAGCGAGTCTTTTGAGGATTTCCAAAATACTGAGGATATTTGGGACAGACTTTCGGAAGACAGGTATGCCGTACAGAAGCGGATGATGTTGCAGGCGGCGATTTTTGAGGGAAACAGAACTAATCTTGAACCGGAAAGCGATCGATTTTTGGCACTAAATGAAATGTGTGTCAAACCTGCTTCAGCCGATCGAATGCCGAGCTGTATTCTAGAAATGGAAGTTGACGGCGAAGTAGTCGATCAATATCAAGGCGATGGTTTAATTGTGGCAACTCCCACCGGTTCGACTTGCTACACCGCATCTGCCAACGGGCCGATTATGCACTCGGGAATGGAGGCGATCGCAGTTACTCCGATTTGCCCTTTGAGTTTATCCAGTCGGGCGATCGTCCTGCCGCCCGGTTCAGTCGTCAGCATTTGGCCTTTAGCAGATTACGAACTCAGTACAAAACTCTGGACAGACGGCATTTTGGGGACTGCAATTTGGCCAGGACAGCGCGTAGACGTGCGGAGGGCAGACTGCGAAGCCAAGTTTATTATTTTGCGGGAAAACTATTCTTATTACAACACTTTGAGGGAAAAACTTCACTGGGCAGGAGCCAGAATTCGCTATAGCAACAATCACCGCAATTAATCCGAATCATCCACCATGAAACTGCATTAACCCGTGGGGCCCGTAAGCGTGAAAAAACCAACAATCATACAAAAACCGCCCTCAGCCAACGCATAATCTCTGTACTTTGTTAAGATCGCTCAATATCTTGACAAACAGCCTGATCTATGCATATTTTCCACAAATCACCCCGACCTTTCAACCCTCAAGATACATATCCCTGTCCCGTGTGCCGCACCGGTCAAATTTATACCATGCCGATGATGGACGCCCTAGCTTGCAACTTCTGCCAGCACATTTATACCGCAAGCGTTGAAAGACAATCGCTCCAAATGGCCGATCGCCAACCGCCCGTAACTTGGCACTGGAACGGCAAACGGTGGATAGGAGCCCACCTCGAAGGCGTAGAATTCGGATGGCCCTACTTGGCAGCGGCTATTGGTCTAATTTTCCTTCCCACTACCTTGCTGGGACTTTCAGCTTACTATTTTCCCCCGGTTCCCGGCAGCCGGTTGTCGTGGGTGCCTGCAGCTTGGACAGGCTTAGCTTTTTTGTCGCATTTAGGCATCGTGCTGTGGTTGGTAGGTGAATTTTATCAATTCCCGGTGGTCACTTACTTCAGAGCTTGGGGGCGCAGGATACGCCGGCGCTAGCTTAAATGCTCTCTAACAGGCGATCGCCCTCGGGTGGCCCACCGACATCGATCCAGGTAAAATTAGAGGCGATCGCAAAACTATCGCCCAAATCCGTACTTAAGCAGCTATAATCGATAGCTATTCTAAATAGTCAGATACAAACGCATTGCGATTTGTGAGGAGACGAATGAACATACTTGGAATCTCGGCGTACTATCACGACAGCGCCGCAGCCTTAATTCGCGATGGAGAAATTATAGCCGCAGCGCAGGAAGAAAGATTTTCCCGCAAAAAGCACGACGCCAGATTTCCCAAGAATGCGATCGCTTATTGCTTGAAAGAAGCGAAAATAGATTTGCGGGAACTCGATCGAATAGTCTTTTACGACAAACCTTTAGTCAAATTCGAGCGCCTTCTCGAAACCTATTTAGCCTACGCGCCCCAAGGTTTTCGCTCTTTCCTAACAGCCATGCCGATATGGCTCAAAGAAAAGCTTTACCTCAAAACCATGCTCAAAAGAGAGCTCGCAGAAATGGCCAACTGCAAAACGAATAAACTGCCATCTCTGCTATTTACCGAACACCACCAATCCCACGCAGCATCGGCATTTTTCCCCAGCCCGTTTCAAAAAGCAGCCGTTTTGTGCCTAGACGGCGTGGGCGAGTGGGCAACAACCTCGGTTTGGTTGGGAGACGGCAACGAACTTACACCTCAGTGGGAAATCGATTTTCCCCACTCCTTGGGCTTGCTTTATTCAGCTTTCACCTATTACACCGGCTTCAAAGTCAACTCTGGCGAATACAAACTCATGGGTTTAGCTCCTTACGGCGAACCCAAGTATGTAGACAAAATTCTCAACTATTTAATAGACCTCAAAGATGACGGAACTTTCCGTTTGAACATGGATTATTTCAACTATACTGTTGGCTTAACCATGACAAATAAGAAGTTTGACGAACTGTTTGAAGGGCCGCCGCGTCAAGCTGAAGGAAAATTGACTCAGCGGGAAATGGATATAGCCGCTTCCATTCAAGTTGTTACCGAAGAAGTTGTTTTGCGGCTTTGCAGAACAGTTAAAAAAGAATTGAATGTCGATTATCTTTGTCTTGCGGGCGGCGTTGCTCTCAACTGCGTTGCTAACGGCAGACTCTTGCGGGAAGGTATTTTCAAAGATATTTGGATTCAGCCGGCGGCGGGAGATGCTGGCGGTGCTTTGGGCGCGGCTTTGGCGATTTGGTACCAGTATTGCGAACAACCTCGCACTGTGAGCGCGAACTCGACAGCAAATAGTACAGAATCCCTCAAGACTGAGCTTGTCACTACAAACGCAGCGGTTGAGGAGAGGAGTGAAGTTCTCACTGCAAACCAAGCGGTGGCAACTTTGGCGAAGTCTGTTGCTCATTTAACTTGTCACGATCAAATGCGCGGCTCTTATTTGGGGCCGAGGTTTACTGACGCAGAAATTCTCGAATATTTGGATGCTGTCAAAGCCAGCTACCACCGATTGGACGATGCCGAATTAATGCCGCAGTTGGCTGAGATTTTGGAACAGGGAAATGTGGTGGGATGGTTCCAAGGGCGGATGGAATTTGGGCCGCGGGCTCTGGGCGGTCGATCGATCATTGGCGATCCCCGCAGTGCTAAAATGCAGTCCGTGATGAACCTGAAAATTAAATATCGGGAATCATTTCGACCTTTTGCGCCGTCAATCTTAGCCGAGCGAGTTGCGGATTATTTCGAGATTGACCATTCTAGCCCTTATATGCTATTAGTAGCACCTGTCAAAGCGAGTCTCCGCATTCCCATGACTGCGGAACAAGAGCAGTTGTTTGGCATTGAAAAGCTCAACATTCCGCGCTCAGAAATTCCGGCTGTCACCCACGTCGATTACTCGGCTCGCATCCAAACTGTTCACAAAGAAACCAATCCTCGCTACTATGACTTAATCAGCCATTTTGAAAAGCGATCGGGCTGTTCGATTGTCGTAAATACTTCTTTCAACGTCCGAGGCGAACCCATTGTTTGCACTCCAGAGGATGCTTACCGCTGTTTCATGCGAACCGAAATGGACTATCTGGTTTTGGAAAATTACTTGCTTCCCAAGTCCGAACAAATTCCTTGGAAACAAGATGATGCTTGGAAAAATGAATTTGAACTAGATTAGTCATTAGTTATTAGTTATTAGTTATTTGTGGGAACGAATAACTAATAACTAATTCCCAATTCCCAATTCCCAATTCCCAATTCCCCATTTCTAATGAGCGACGAAATTAAAAAACTCGACAAAAAAGGCTTGCGCGATTTCGGGCTGCTAATTGGCGGCTTGATTGCAGTGATCTTCGGTTTAGCAGTACCTTTACTGCGGCGGCATTCTCTACCTTGGCTGCCCTGGGCAATCGGCGCCGTCCTAATCGTGCTAGGATTGGTTGCGCCGAAATCGCTGAATCCCGTTTATCACGCATGGATGCGGTTTGGACTGCTCCTCCACAAAATCCAAACGCCGCTCGTCTTAGGGATAGTTTTTTACCTGATAGTTTGGCCGATGGGAGTAATCAAAAATATTTTCGGCGAAGATGCAATGCGGCGAAAGCTCAATCCGAAAATGGATACTTACCGCATCCCAAGTAAAGCAAGAACAAAAGTTAGTATGGAGCGTCCTTTTTAAGTGTTTGAAGCAACTTTAGATTTTCTCAAAGATTTGTGGGCGTTTATGAAAGAACGCCAAAAGTATTGGATGTTGCCGTTAATTGTGACTTTAGTCTTTTTAGGAGCTTTGATTGTATTGAGTCAGGGTTCTGTGATTGCTCCGTTTATTTACACGCTGTTTTGAAATAATGAGCAAGTTGAAAAATTTGGGTGTCAATTTAGGTTTGACACTCGGCGGTTTATTGATGGGGGTGGTAATTGGTGAAGTTGGGTTGCGAGTTGCTAGAGTTGAGGGCTATCCAAAAATAAGAGATTTCGTAGACTCGGCGCCAACTGGTTTCCACACTTCCGATCCGAATTTGGGCTGGAAGCTGAAACCGGGTGCGTCGGGGGAGTGGAATGGGGAAGGTGCGAGTCTTGTGCAGGTCAATAGCGAGGGTTTGCGCGATCGTGAACATACAAAAGCCAAACCTCCAAATACTTTGCGCGTGGCGGTTTTGGGCGATTCTTTCACCGAAGCAATTCAGGTACCTGTCGAACAAACTTTCTGGTCGAAATTGGAACGAAAGTTAGGCAACTGCGAAGCTGTTAAGGGACGCAAAAATGTTGAGGTCATGAATTTCGGGGTGCAGGGCTACGGTACTGCTCAACAATTGATAATGCTGCGAAAAAAAGTGTGGGATTACAGTCCTGATATTGTAATTCTTGCTTTTTTTATTGGTAATGATATAATTAACAATTCGCCGCAATTGGAATACGATCGCTACCGACCATTTTTTGCTTATGATGCTAGCGGCAAGTTAGTACCGGATATGTCTTTTCGCAATCTGGCGCCGATCGACCGCAACGAAAGAGCAGTTTCCTTCGTAGACCGGATGCCCACTTTTCTCGTCAACAATTCGCGCATTTTGCAGGTCATTAAAAAAGTAGACTTAGAGCGGAAAAAGCGTGAGTTATCGCAGGATTTTACCGCTTTAAGTACCCAAAACCTCAAGGAACCTCAGGATGCAGCTTGGCAAGAGGCTTGGAGGGTGACAGAGGGTTTGATTGTGACGATGCGGAATGAAGTCGTGCAGAAAAATGCTGATTTCTTGGTTGTGACGATCGGCGATCCGATGCAAGTTAGACCGGATGCCGAGAGGCGAAAAAATTTTATGAGAAAGAACAACATTCAGGATTTGTTTTATCCCGATAGGCGGCTGGAAAAATTGGGCGCGCGCGAGGGTTTTCGGGTACTAAATTTATCCGAACAGATCCAAGGTTACACTGAAAAATATCAAGTCTGCGCCCACGGTTTTGAGAACTCTGTACCCTGTGGGGGTCACTGGAATGAACTCGGGCATCGGCTGGCTAGTATCCTGATTAACAGAAATTTGTGCGAAAATTTGAAGCAGTCTCAAGTTCCCAAAAAACAACCGTAAGCCGTCAAATTTCATGAAAGATTCAACGGTACTCGAAAAAAGCAAAAATATATTAATTATAATAGCGGTTAATTTGGCGATCGCCTTTATTTGTCTCGAAGCTTTGTCGCTAGCTTTTTATTTTATAAAACAAAAGCAGTTTTTTTATACCCGAACTAAAGCTAAAGAACAAGTAGTAGAAGATATTGAACGGCTCGGAATTAGAGTAGATGAATCTATCGTAGAAAGACTGCACCCGTTTTTTGGCTACGTGCTCAACCAAGGTGCTTTTACCAATGAAAAATTAAAGTTAAAAGTCAACAAACACGGCTTTTTTTCCCTCTACGAATATCCATTTGTTAAAACCAATAAAAAACAATTTATTATCGGAGTTTTTGGCGGTTCCGTTGCCAACAATTTTGCAGTAGATGAATATAAAAATCAAATATTGTCTAAAAAATTGCAGAGTTATCCAGAATTTGCCGATCGCGAAATTGTGGTTTTAAATTTTGGCAACGGCGGCTACAAACAGCCCCAACAATTACTAATTTTAAATTACTTTCTGGCTTTGGGTCAAGAATTAGATTTAGTCATCAATATTGACGGTTTTAACGAAGTAGCACTGTCAAATTTAAATAACAAAGCCCGAGTAGAAATAGGAATGCCCAGCGTTCAGCACATACAGCCGTTAACAGGTTTAGCGAGCAATAACGTGTCACCGGAAGTGATGAGTTCGATCGTACAAATTAACGAAAACAAAAAACAGTTGAAAGCAGGTATTGACAAATTGGAAACTTGTCAGCTTGCTTTGTGTCACGCTGTTACCTCGCTACAGGTGAAACAATTAATCAACCATTATCAGCAAGCCGTTGTCAAGTACGATACGCAAGTCAAACAATCCAACTCAAACCCGGCAAATAGCAGTATAGTGTACATTCCCAAAGCTGACTCTGTTTTCGAGGATGCCACTGCTTTTAACAAAATGGCATCGATGTGGTACCAATCGTCGATCGGGATGAATCAAATTTTATCAAGTAGAAAGATTAAGTATTTTCACTTTATCCAGCCCAACCAGTATTATCCCACTAAGCGAGCGTTTACCGCCAAGGAAAAGGAAATCGCGCTTAACAAAGAGAGTCCTTACATTGAAGGGGTAAAAAAAGGTTATCCGGTGCTTTTGTCCAAAGTCGATGATTTGCAAAAAGCTGGGGTTAATGTTTTTAGCGCAGTGAATATTTTAGACAATACAAAAGAGACGGTTTACAAAGATGCCTGCTGCCACTATAATTCAGTGGGAGAAGAAGTATTGGCAAATTATGTTTCCAGTTCAATTATTAAAGTAGTCAGGAAGTCGAAATAGAGGTTTATGAAAGATTTAAAAGTCCTCCAAAAAGAACCACAATTTCTAACAATTGCTTTGATTAACTTAGCGCTTTTACTGGTTTTCCTGGAACTCGGTTCCTTGGGATGGTATTTTGTCAAGCACAAGCAATTTTTCTATACTAGAGAAAAGACGGAAAATAAGTCGGATTTAGGAATTAATTTAGAAGGAGTGCGGCTGAACAAGTCTATTGTCGAAAGGTTTCATCCTTTTTTTGGGTTTATTCAACAACCCAGCGCTGATTTTAGACCTGGTTTTAAAGTCAATAATTATGGGTTTATTTCTCCTTACGATTATCCTCTGAAGAAAACTAAAACTAATCAGTTTTTTATCGGAGTTTTTGGCGGTTCTGTGGCTTCCGATTATGCAATATTTCAAGTTCAGAATCAAATTTTACCTAAATACCTCAAACAGTTGCCCGGTTTAAAAGATAAAGAATTTGTAATTTTGTCTTTTGCGACGGGAGGCTACAAACAGCCACAGCAATTATTAATTTTAAACTACTTTTTGGCTTTAGGTCAAGAATTAGATATGGTCGTCAATATAGATGGTTTTAATGAAGTAGCACTTTCTAATTTAAACAATAAAAATCAAGTCGATTTGGCGATGCCAAGCATTCAGCATATTTCGCCGCTGGCTAACTTCGCGAATAATAGCCTTTCTACTAAGGCTATGGAAGCAACTCTCCGAATTCAAGAAAATAAAACTAGGATTAATGAGGGTTTGGAAAGTTTGCAACACTGCTCTTTAGCGGCGTGCAATGCTTTGACTTCTGTTTACGTTCAACAGCTAGTAAATAACTATAAAACAGATGTTCTTAAGTTTGAAGAAGAACGGATTAAACAACAAAAAAATGGCAGTGGCAGCGTTATTTATATAAATACTAATAAGTCGGTTTTACAGGATTCAGTAGCTTTTAAAAACATGGCGGACAATTGGGCGAAAAGTTCAATTTTTATGCACAAAGTCCTGTCGGCTAGTAATGTGCCTTATTTTCATGTTCTTCAGCCTAATCAATATTATCAGACGAAAAGGGTGTTTGGTGAAGCCGAAAAGCAGATTGCTTTTAACAAGGAGACTCCTTATGCTAAATCTGTACAAATTGGATATCCGGCTCTTTTCAAAAACTTTCCGAATTTGGAAAAAAATAATATTAATCTACTGAATGCTGTGAATGTTTTTGACAAGACTAAAGAGGCTGTTTATGTAGATAGCTGCTGCCACTACAATCAAGCTGGAGAGCTGGTTTTTAGCAATTATGTAGGTCGTTCTATTCTGGAATCTTTGCGGAAAGATGAGGCTAGAAGCAAAAAGAAGTAGGTCTGAAATATCCGCTGAATGGTTGATGTAGGGTGCGCCTAGCGCACCTTACCGCTGAGTTTAAATTTTAGGTATTTGGTTGGGCTTTAGGTCGATCGGCCGCTGATTCGAGTGGCATTACCAAGATTTTATCAACTCGGTTCCCGTCCATATCGACTACTTCCACGCGCAAACCGTTCCACTCAAAATGCTCCGCTGCTGTGGGAATTTTGCCCAAATTGGTAATCACAAAACCGCCCATCGTGTGGTAACTTCCTTTGTGTTCGGGTGACAATTCTTCGATTCCAAACAGCTCAAAAAAATCTTCGACTGCTAGCATTCCGTCTAACAGCCAAGAACCGTCTTCGCGCTGCACGGCTTCCGGCTCGTCAGCATCTTCAATCGAGGGAAAGTCGCCAACGAGTTCGACTAAAATGTCGTTGACTGTAACCAATCCTTGAATCACGCCGTATTCGTCTACCACCAAGGCAATTTGATTGCTAGATTGCTTGAAAAGCTCTAATACTTTTAACCCCCGCGTGCTTTCCGGTACAAATAAAGGCCGCCGTAAAGAAGCGCTTAAATCGAGGGGTTGACCGGTTAAAGTCCTCGACAGCATATCTGTAACGTGTACTAAACCGAGCACGTTGTCGAGGCCTCCTTGACAGACGGGAAACCGAGAATGACCGCTGCCGAGCATTTTTTGGCGGTTTTCTTCTACTGAGTCGTCGAGGTCGAGCCAGGTAAGATCGGGACGCGGGGTCATTAAGGCGCTGACTCGCCGATCGCCCAAACGAAAGACTCTTTCTACCATGTCTTGTTCGGCTTCTTCAAAGGTTCCGGCTTCTGTCCCTTGCTCTATTAAAACTTTAATTTCTTCCTCTGTAACTTGCGGTTCTGTTGAAGGCACAATCCCCATGATCCGCATCACTAAGTCAGTGGAATGACTTAACAGATAAACCGCAGGAGCGCCAATTTTTGAGAGCATTCGCATGGGAATTGCTACGCTAGAAGCGATCGGCTCCGGGTTGTTGAGCGCTAGCCGCTTCGGCACGAGTTCGCCGATAATTAAGGTCAGATAAGTGATGGTTAAAACTGCTACTACTGAGGCGATCGTCTTAGAGTAGGGCGCGAGGGCAGGAATCAGCAGCAACAAAGGCTCTACTCTTCTAGAAATCGTCGTTTCTCCGAAAGCGCCCGACACAATAGCCAGCATCGTAATCCCGATTTGAACTGTCGGTAAGAACTGATTGGGGGCATTAGCCAGATCCAAGGCTACGCGGGCATTGGTTGAACCTTGGTTAGCCATCTGTTGCAGTCTCACCTTCCGTACAGAAATGATGGCCATCTCTGACATCACAAACAAGCCATTGAGGAAAACCAGCAGGAGAACAATCAGAATATCGGTACTTGGGGACATTTCTAAAATTTTCGGTAGTAACGGCGAAGCGCTCTGCCCGGTTAAAGGAGAAGCCTGCAAGCTGCGAATCTCGATCGCAAACTCGAAATTTTTTCTAAACCTGTCACTAGATTAACGTCCCGGGCTCGATCGCGATCGCAGGATCGACATATTAAAGCAGAAATCTATCTCCAGTTAAGTTCCAAGGCGTCAACAGCAGAGCGGCACAATCATGGATGTTTGTCGTACAATCTCCTTAACAGGCAAAGGGAAAGAGCCTTCGCCGATCAGGGATTAAAATTAAAAGCGCATGACTTTCTCTTCAATAATTCGTACCCTGGGGCGATCACCCCTAGCCACAGAACTCCTCAACAAGCTCAAGCGCCATCGCTGCTTGCAACTCAACGGCATCGCTCGCTTGCCCAAAGGTTTAGTAGCTTCCGCCCTCGCACAGCAAGAAGGGCGGAGTTTACTGGTAGTGACGGCCACTCTAGAAGAAGCGGGCCGCTGGGTGGCAGGGCTGGAGGCTATGGGCTGGCAGACTGTGCATTTTTACCCAACTTCGGAGGCTTCGCCCTACGAGCTATCTTACTCCGACGAGAACGAAATGACTTGGGGACAAATGCAGGTGCTGGCGGATTTGGTCGAGAAACGAGAAACAAACGCCAATTCTAAGCCGATCGCGATTGTAGCTACCGAAAGAGCTCTCCAGTCTCACTTGCCGCCACCTGCTGCTTTTGAACCCTACTGTCTGACGCTGAAGCGAGGTGCGGTTCAAGACTCGAAGATACTTGACCGCCAACTGGTGTCGATGGGGTACGATCGGGTGGCTCTGGTGGAAATGGAGGGTCAGTGGAGCCGTCGCGGTGATATTGTCGATGTGTTTCCGGTGGCGGCTGAGTTGCCGGTGCGGCTGGAGTGGTTTGGGGATGATTTGGAGCAAATTCGGGAGTTCGATCCCTCTTCGCAGCGATCGCTCGATAAGGTCGAGCGATTAGTTTTAACTCCTACTAATTTTAACACAATTATTAAAGCAGTTTTATCTGAAAAAAAGCTTGATGCAATCAACCACCTAGGCTCTTTCGACCCCGAAAATGAAGGGGAAAATGAAGCGGAAAGATTTGTCCGCAGGCTGTTGGGTTTAGCGTTCGAGCAACCTGCATCTTTGTTGGATTATTTGACAGAAAATACTTTAGTTGTTATTGACGAACCCCAAGGGTGCGAAGGTCACAGCGACCGCTGGTTTGAGAATGCACAGGAACAGTGGAATAATTGCAATCGGGAATCGGCAGTTGCTGGTGAGGCCACAGAAAAATTGCCACTTGCTAATTTGAAAGTTCCGAAAATTCACCGCACTTTTGCTGAATCAATGGCAGATGTCGCAGCTTTCGATCGGCTAGAACTTTCAGAATTGGCAGAAGATCCTACTGCTAAAAAATTTCAAAGCTCTGCGGATATCGACCAGCTAGCGCCTGCGATTAATTTGGCCAGCAGGCCTGTGCCGGTGATGCCTCACCAATTTGCGAAGCTGTCTCAAATGCTCAGGGAAGAGCGCGATCGGGGTTTTACCATTTTTCTGGTTTCTGCTCAACCGAGTCGATCGGTTTCTCTGCTTTCGGAACACGACTGTCCGGCTCAGTTTGTGGTGAATCCGCGCGATTATTTGGCGATCGACAAATTGCAATTGCAGCACATTCCGGTTGCTTTGAAGTACAGCGGGCTGGCAGAATTGGAAGGGTTTATTCTGCCGACTTTTCGGATTGTTTTAATTACCGATAGGGAATTTTACGGTCAGCATTCTTTGGCTACTTTTAGCTACGTCCGCAAGCGCCGTCGCGCTGCTTCTAAGCAAGTA
The DNA here is from genome assembly GCA_022701275.1 of Microcoleus vaginatus PCC 9802. NCBI lineage: Bacteria > Bacillati > Cyanobacteriota > Cyanophyceae > Oscillatoriales > Microcoleaceae > Microcoleus > Microcoleus vaginatus. The sequence continues at coordinate 5,078,555 of CP031740.1, read as the reverse complement.
GACCCGAATAAATTAAGCCCTGGTGATTATGTGGTTCACCGCCAGCATGGAGTGGGTAAATTTATCAAGTTGGAACGTTTGACGATCGATCGCGAAACTCGCGAGTATTTATTGATTCAATACGCTGACGGTACTCTGAGAGTGGCGGCAGATCAGTTGGGGGCTTTGTCGAGGTTTCGGACTGTAGGCGATAAAGTACCGGATCTAAACAAGCTGACCGGCCAAACTTGGGAAAAAACTAAAACAAAGGTTCGCAAAGCTGTTAAGAAATTGGCAGTGGATTTGCTGAATCTTTATGCTAAAAGAGCTAAACAAACAGGTTACGCTTTTCCTCCTGATATGCCTTGGCAACAAGAATTAGAGGATTCTTTTCCTTACCAGCCAACCCCGGATCAGTTGAAGGCAACTCAGGATGTGAAACGCGACATGGAGGGCGATCGACCGATGGATCGCTTGGTCTGTGGCGATGTTGGTTTTGGCAAGACAGAAGTTGCTCTGAGAGCGATTTTTAAGGCGGTTACGGCGGGCAAGCAGGTGGCTTTGCTCGCGCCGACGACGATTTTGACCCAACAGCACTATCACACGCTCTCAGAGCGTTTTTCCCCTTATCCGATCGAAGTTGGTTTGCTCAATCGCTTTCGCACGGAAACCGAGCGCCGGGAGATTCACAAGCGTTTGGCGACTGGGGAATTAGATGTGATTGTCGGTACTCAAGCTGTTTTGAGCAAAGCCATTAAATTTCGGGATTTGGGCTTGTTGGTGGTGGATGAAGAACAGCGGTTTGGAGTTAAGCAAAAGGAAGCAATTAAAGCTCTCAAAACAGAGGTAGATGTTCTGACTCTGACAGCAACGCCGATTCCCCGGACTTTGTATATGTCGCTGTCGGGGATTCGCGAGATGAGTTTGATTTCGACTCCGCCTCCCAGCAGGCGCCCGATTCAGACGCATTTGGCTCCCTATAACCCGGAAGTGGTGCGATCGGCAATTCGTCAAGAATTGGACAGGGGCGGTCAGGTTTTTTACGTGGTGCCGCGGATTGAGGGGATTGATGAGTTGGCCGCTCAGTTGCAGGAGATGGTACCGTCTGCCAGAATTGCGATCGCCCACGGTCAAATGGATGCTTCGGAATTAGAATCGGTCATGCTGACTTTCAGTGCGGCAGATTTCGATATTTTGGTGTGCACGACGATTATTGAGTCGGGTTTGGATATTCCGCGTGTCAATACTATTTTAATTGAAGACGCGCAGCGCTTTGGTTTGGGTCAGCTTTACCAGTTGCGGGGACGGGTGGGACGCGCGGGGATTCAAGCTCATGCTTGGCTGTTTTATCCCAAGCAGAACAAGCTGTCTGATGCTGCAAGGCAGCGGCTGCGGGCAATTCAAGAGTTTGCCCAGTTGGGTTCGGGCTATCAGTTGGCCGTCCGAGATATGGAAATTCGCGGTTCGGGTGATGTTTTGGGTACTGAACAATCTGGTCAAATGGAGGCGATCGGTTTTGATTTGTATGCTGAAATGTTAGAGGAGGCTATTCGGGAAATTAAAGGTCAGGAAATTCCGAAAGTTGAAGACGCGCAAATTGACCTAACTTTGACGGCGTTTATTCCTGCCGATTACATCGCAGATTTGGATCAAAAGATGAGCGCTTACCGGTCTGTGGCTTCTGCTAATACCCCTGAAGAATTACAGCAGATTCAGGCTGATTGGTGCGATCGTTATGGGCCGATTCCTCTTCCAGCCCAGCAACTTATCCGTGTGGTCGAACTCAAACAAATCGCTAAAAAAATCGGTTTTTCTCGGATCAAACCGGAGAATAAGCAGCACATAGTTTTGGAAACAGCTATGGAGGAGCCTGCTTGGAATTTGCTCAAGGCTAATTTGCCGGAACATTTGCGCTCTCGTTTTGTCTACAGCAAGGGGAAGGTTACTATTCGAGGTATGGCGGTTTTGACGGCCCAAAAGCAATTAGATAATTTGATTGATTGGCTGGGTAAAATGCAGGGCGCTTTGCCGGAAGCAAATGTTGGATTTTAATATATAATCCCCAAATCTAGCGCACCCCCGAAACCACAGAATAATACCGATGGAACCGGAAAAAATATTACTGCTGTTTTCATGATTGTTTTAGGGACAGGAATAATTAAAATCGTGAAAAGGTTAGTGAGTATTTTTTTGGCGATCGCCCTACTGCAAGGAGTGTTTATGGCGGTTCAATCTCAAGAAATAATTGACCCGATCGACCGGGTTGTGAATGCAGGGTTGATGAATAAAAATGCCAGTGGCAATTTTCATGCTCAGGGTCTTGTCAGTCGCGCTGATTTGGCGGTGATTTTAGTAAAAACTTTTGGTTTGGAACGGCGGAAAACCGCTCAGAAACCGGATAGGGAATTGCCGGACGTACCGAAGAGTTACTGGGCTTACAGTGCGATTCAAACTGTTTTGAAAACGGGAACAATGAGTGGATATCGCGACGGAATGTTTTTCCCAAATCAAAGGGTGACTCGCGCTGAAGCTTTAGCGATTTTTGCTCAAGCTTACGGGGTTTTTCAGTTTCCCGATTCCAGCATTTCCGAAATTTTAGCTAAGTATCCAGATGCAGGTGAAATTCCTAATTGGGCTAGAAAGTCTCTAGCTACTGCACTTTATGAAGGGTTTGTTAATGTTGATCTCGCAACTAATAAGATTAATCCTTTGAAGCCGATGAGTCGTGGGGATATCGCTTACGCTTTGAGCAAGTATTTGGAGCGCCAAGTAAGGCCAACTTCTTTGCCTGTCCCGGACGAGGAGCCTCCTAATCGCGGCATGGGGCGTTAAATATCTTTGAGTTGTAAGTGTTGAGTTGTGAGTTAAAAAGTCGATCGCCCACCATGCAAAATCCCGGAGATTGGGTGACTGTAAAAGCAGCCATCAAACCCCCAGGATTTAAAGTTTTCCTCTTAAACGAGGCTCAAATTATCCCTAGTAAGCTTTAACTCAATCAGCAGTAGCCAATTCGGTACTGGCACCACCGCGCTTCCGAGTCAGGGTATTGAAAAGCATCTGACCAACTGCTTTAATCAAATTGCCTTCTAATTCCATGAACATCTTCATGTTCATGCCAAAAGCTGCATTAGCTTCGTCAACAATTCGCTCTGCGGTGGCTTCGTCAATCGGCAGTTCATTCATTGCCTGACGGTAGTTAGCCTTGAATTCTTTTTCATCAGGAATATCCTGGAATTCATAGAAAGCAGTGCCTTCTCCCTCGGAAAGATTCATCCCCCTCTGGGCAATTCCCTTCAGGATTTGTCCGCCGGATAAATCGCCAAGGTAGCGAGTGTAAGAATGAGCTACTAACAGTTCCGGTGCAGTTGCCGAAATCTCGCGAATCCGCTGGACGTAGGCTTTAGCTGCGGCTGACGGAGCTACTTGTTCGCGCCAATTCGCACCGTAGTAGTAAAATAAATCTTGCTCTAAGCTTTGTTTCCGATTCAACTCAGAAAAGTAAATTTTTGAAACAACCGGATGCTGCTTTTGGTGTTCCATTTCCTCTTCCATTGCCGAGTAGACAAAGTAGAGGTTTCCTACTAACTTCCGGTAAGAAGTTTTTTCTACAACGCCTTTTAAAAAACACTTGACAAAACCGACGTTTTCTGCCATTGTGTGGGACTTTTTGGTTCCCTCACGCAATTTGGTCGCTAAATTGATGCTCATGCTATATTGTCCAACCTTCTATTTTTGTGGTAGCTGATGGATGCGCCAAAAATCTAAAATTTACCTAAGCATTTACCTTAGATCGATTTGATGAGAGATTGTATTAATTTTTATAACAAAACCTACCGGCCTCAAACGGCAGAAAGCCTTGTGCCTCGGAAGGCACAAGGGTTCAAACTGCTGCAAAAGTTTAGTCCTTAGTCGCTCGTCCTCGACTGTTAGCTAATGGCTAATTTAGATGTCCAAGTCGAGGAGGTTGAGTTTGGGGCCGTAGGTTTCGATGAATTCGCGGCGGGGGGCGACTCGATCGCCCATTAAGATCGTAAAGATGCGATCTGCCTCAGCAGCGTCTTCAATCTCCACCCGTTTCAGCGTCCGAGTTTCTGGGTTCATCGTTGTATCCCACAACTGTGTCGGCATCATTTCACCCAAACCTTTGAACCGCTGGATGGTGTAATTAGCATTCGCCGGAAATTCATTGCGGATGAGATTGTTCATTTCGCGATCACTGTAACAGTAATAATGATTCCGTCCCCGTTCCACTTTATAGAGAGGAGGACAAGCAATATAGATGTAACCTTGGTCTACAAGTGCGCGCTGATAGCGGTAGAAGAAAGTCAACAACAGCGTGCGGATGTGAGCACCATCTACGTCAGCGTCAGTCATAATTACGATGTGGTGATACCGCAATTGACCCGGATCGAATTCTTCGCCTTTGATGCCCAAACCCAGTGCTGTAATTAACGATTGAATTTCGTTATTTTTGTAGATTTTGGCATCGTCTGTTTTCTCAATATTGAGAATTTTACCCCGCAAAGGCAGGATTGCTTGGAATTGGCGATCGCGCCCTTGTTTGGCAGATCCGCCTGCAGAATCCCCTTCCACCAGGTAGATCTCAGACAGGGCGGGGTCTCTGGAGCTACAGTCCGCTAATTTTCCCGGCAAAGGAGACGATTCTAAGACTGATTTTCGGCGCACTAAATCGCGGGCACGGCGGGCGGCTTCAGCGGCCTTAAATGCCTGAATTGCTTTTTCCAAAATAGCGTCAGCTACTTGGGGGCGAAACTCTAAATATTCTGTCAATACTTCGCCTACTAAGGAATCGACAATTCCCCGAACTTCTGTATTTCCTAGCTTAGTTTTAGTTTGGCCTTCAAATTCCGGGTCTGGGACTTTGACCGAAATCACTGCTGTCAAACCTTCGCGAACGTTTTCGCCGGCGAGGTTGGGCTCGTTTTCTTTGATTTTGTTGCGCTTGCGGGCGATCGAATTCATCGTCCGCGTCAAAACAGCCTTCAAACCTTCTAAGTGCGTGCCTCCGTCGATCGTCCGAATGTTGTTAGCAAAACCGAGAACGTTGTCACTAAAAGCATCGACGCACCACTGCAAAGCCACTTCTATCTGCACATTGTTGCGTTCTCCTTGCACGTAGATCACTTCTTCGTGCAGAGGCTGCTTTTCGCGGTTCATGTAGGCGATATATTCCTTGATTCCACCCTCGTAACAGTAGGTTTCGATGCGAGGTTCGCTACTTTTGAGCAATTCCAAACGGTGGTCGCTAAAGGTAATTCTCACGCCGGCATTCAAGTAACCCAATTCTCGCAAGCGCCCCGCGAGTATAGTGTAATCAAATTCAATGCCAGTGCTAAATATTTGAGTATCTGGCAAGAAAGAAACTGAAGTGCCGGTGCGAGTGCCTTTGTTGGGCTTGGCATTAAGTTCAGTAACTGGAAAGCCTCTTTCGTAGCGCTGCAAATGTTCTTTTTGGTCGCGCCAAACTGTCACTTCTACCCACTCGGACAGCGCGTTAACAACAGAAATACCTACACCGTGCAATCCTCCAGAAACCTTGTAGCCACCACCGCCAAATTTACCGCCGGCGTGGAGTACAGTCATTACTGTTTCTATTCCCGATTTGCCAGTCTTGGCAACGATGCCGGTCGGAATACCCCGGCCGTCGTCTGTCACGGTAACGGAACCGTCGGCGTTGATGTCAATCTCGATGTGAGTGCAGTGGCCAGCCAGCGCCTCATCGATGGAATTGTCCACAACCTCGTAAACTAGATGGTGGAGTCCTCGCGGGCCGGTGGTACCGATGTACATCCCCGGTCGTTTACGGACTGCTTCGAGACCTTCGAGAACTTGAATCTGGTCGGCGCTGTAGCTGCTGGTCATACAAAAATAGCTCCAATAATGAGGCCTAAAGCCCCGAAAGCTTCTAAAATGGGAAAACTCCTAAAATTATAGCACAAAACCGTTAAAGGCGATGCTAGGGCTTTCTGAAGGGAAATTTATTAGGGGGAGGGAGGGGAATAGTTTTGAGATTACTTAGCGACTGCCCAGCCCGATCGCGGTGAATCAGTGGATGGAGAGAGAAGAAAGCATGGAGAGGAGAGGATTTGAGAGTTTTTAGAGGGAAATGTGCGACAGCTTATGCCTAGATTAATTACGATTTGCGGGGCGACGGCGACGGGGAAGTCTGGAGTGGCTTTGGCTTTGGCTTCGCGACTGCAATCCTCGATCCTGAGTGCGGACTCCCGTCAAGTGTACCGCGAATTTGACATCGGAACCGCAAAACCGACGGCGGTCGATCGCACTTGTGTACCGCATCACTTAATTGACATTTGCGATCCGACAGAAACTCTGACACTAGCAGAGTACCAGCAGCAAGCTCAAAAATTAATTGCTGATGTCGATTTTCCCCTGTCTCCTCCTCTGTTGTTGGTGGGAGGGACAGGCTTATATATTAAATCGATCGTGCGCGGTTTGAAAATTCCGAGGGTAGCGCCGATGCCCGAATTGCGATCGCAACTTGCAGAACTCGGACAATCTCAATGTTACGCGATGTTGCAGCAAGTCGATCGCTCTGCCGCTGAGAAAATTCACCTCAATGACCCAGTAAGAACTTTAAGAGCACTGGAAGTATTTTATGTCACGGGTCGCTCTATTTCCGAACAGCAGGGCGAAAATCCTCCCAATTATCCTATTTTACAAATAGGGTTGGATTGCCAGATCGATGTTTTGGTCGATCGGATCAAACAGCGCACCGAACAAATGCTAGAACGCGGTTGGATTGCTGAAGTAGAATATTTGTGTAAAAAATACGGCTGCGACTTGCCACTGTTGAACACGCTGGGATATCAGGAAATGAAACAATATTTGGCTGGCGAGATTAAGCTTGAAGAAGCCAAAGAATTAACAATTTTGCACACGCGGCAATTTGCGAAGAGACAGCGCACCTGGTTTCGAGCGTATCCTGAAATTGAATGGTTTGATGTTAGCGCACCAGATTTATTGGAGCGAGTTTGGCAGAGAGTGCAGCAATTTGTCAAAGAAGATTTTGCCTATCGCACATAATCCTGTTAATAAGTTCGTAGTGAGGACGACCATGATCTAAGAAAGCTGTGAGATCATATTGAACCTTTCAGCGATAAGTAGCCGGAAATAAAACTTCTATTTGAGGAGAGGCGAGCACCGGATCAGAATGAGCCAATCTCACCAATACTCTGCGGACTGTCTCATTTCTTAACCAATCTTGCAGGAATTCGCGCAATTGAAGCTCAGCAGGTAGCAATGTTTGATAAATAGATCGTTCAGAAGATGTCTCTAACAGCCGATGAAAAACTGATTCGTAGGCTTGTGCTTCTGTGGGAATAGATGCCCAGTTAATGGGTGATATTACCAGCAGCGAAACATCATCAGCTTTGTAATCTAGTTGCTTATTAATCAGAGCTACAGCCTTATTGACCAAGTAACCTCCAAATGTAAAATAGCGGATACCTTTAGATGAACGAATATAGGGAATTTGGTCAATCCGACAAATCCTTCGCAGGTTATCTCTCGCTTTTTCTAAACTTTCGTGTAGGCTCCGGGTTAAAACCTCACTCGGCAATTCCTCATTGTGGATGATTTGCCAGACACGATCGCAAACAAAAGCATCTGTGCTAATTCCTCTACCCCCATAGGTAAAATCAATGGCACTACCTTTTTCAGATGATGGTTGAACAAGGATACCTGCCATCGAAGCCTTGCGTACCCGCCAAATTTTACCTGCAAAACGTACCAGCATTCCTGGTCTAACTCTGAGTAAGTTCTCAGCAGGAACTTCACCTAAAACTTTAGATTTGTAACATAATTCTATAGTTTGAGACCCCGAACCAAAGTTTCCGTAGATTATTCTATAATCGACAAGCTTGTACAGGTTTGCACCGGCACCATATTGATTTTTGAAACCGTGACGCTGAAGATAACTATTATTGGCTAATTCACCAAGTATTGTTTCGATAGATGAGCGATCTAGATACTCTCGGTGATCGCATAGCTTGCACAATTCTGCAATTCTAGTGAAGCGACCACCATCCGATGCAATGACGCTGAGACACTGTTGCCCAATCGCTCCAAATAATTCATAGGGAGAGCGAATGGGTAACTCACCTTTTTTCGCTGCATCGACAAGAGCAATAAAACGCAACGACTCAAAGATTATATGATCGGAATTATCCGGTACTAGGCAGATAACATTTGTTTTATTGGCGCGTCGATTACTGCGACCAATTCGCTGTAGGAATGATTCAACCCCGCTGGGTAATCCCCAAAGAATCACAGCATCAATATCACCGATGTCAATACCAAGTTCTAATGTACTGGTAGCAATACATATCGCAGTTCTTGCAGCAGTAAATTTTTCCTCAGTTTCCACTCTAACTTCTGGCGAGAGAGATGAGTAATGAGTAAAAATGAGGGAAGTTAACCTTTTTTCATGCTGCAAACTTCCTGCTAACCGTTCACATTCTCGGCGAGAATTAGTAAAGATCAATAGTTTAGTCTGTCTCCCTGCTGTCAACTTGCAAATGAGCTTCAGAAAGCTGGCTTCATCAGCAATATGCCGCACATGGGCATCAATAGAACGATGAGCAGGAAATTGAAGGAATTCAGCACTAGCTGCTGATCCAAACAAGAAATCGCGCACATCTGAAAGTCTCCCCACTGTTGCAGATAAGGCAGCCCATTGCAACTCTTGTCCTAAGCTTTGTTGGAGTCTTTGAAGTAGGACAGATAGTTGCAATCCTCTCTGCGTGTTGTAGAGAAGATGCACCTCGTCAATAACTACAGCGCAAACTGTTTGTAAAGTTGCATCTTTGCGGAAAAGTAGCACTTCCAGCGATTCTGGCGTTGTTAGTAGAACATGGGGTGTTTGCCCAGATACTAAATCATCGCGATCGCCATGACGTATGCCAACACGAAGTCCCAATTTATCCAATGGCGGATACAGCCGCTTGCCTAAATCGTTCACCAGTGCCTTCGTAGGGGCAATATAAATCAGAATCAAGGCTTCAGTTGTGACAGCTTTTCGCCAATAACGACTTAGCAACGGAGCCAAAACAGCCTCAGTTTTCCCAGAACCCGTACCAGAAGAGAGGACAATATTTTGACCCTTTACTAGCAGTTCAATAGCAGCTTCTTGTACCGGACGCAAAGTTGTAAAACTTCCATAAAATGCTGAAGCAACACGGCGCTCTAACAATTCAATGCTACTCATTCTATTTCCTCAAGCTGTCGGTCTAAAAACTTCACAACTTCTTTAATCGTTTGACGAGTACGGTCTTGAACTGCAATAGAGCCATTTTTTTTGACAACCGCACTCAGACCTAGTTCAATAGCCGATGAATTAGTATCCCATCCATAAGCAATTCCATGAAACTCCTTAATCTTTATGGTTAACTCTTGTAACTGACTGATCTCTAGGGGACTCATTTCAAAGGTAGAAAGCCTATCCAATTGAGCATAGTCATAATCCCACCGACCCTTACTAATCAGACGCTTCCTGCACTTGCTGACAAATTCTGGTGTCACAGCAAAAAAACTCATGCCCTGAAATTGCTGACCTGCAAAAAACTGGAATAGATTTTGAAATGCCATTTCTTGATGGGCTATATTTGTAATGTTAGATAAAACATCCTCAAATTCATCGAAAAGTATGATAATCCCCCTCATTCCCGAAGCACAAGCAAGGGTATGAATATCTCTAATTGCTGCCCAAGACTGAGCGTAACCTTGAGATTTAAAGTCAAACAAAAGTGCCTTTGTTGTATAGTTTTGCCACTTAATTGTGCGAGTTAATTCTAGTTCTTTTCGGTAGCACATCCGGCTTTTATGTATCAACTCTTGATAAAGATCCTGTGTCTTATAATTACTTTTTTGAAACAGCAAATCCTCTACTAAATATTTATTGACTCTTCCGCTCATCCAAGCGCGCAAGGCAATAAAAGTAGCTGGAGATTCAAGGGATTGAGAAAAATCCCATTGCCCGTTATTCGTTATTTTTTGCCATTGCTTACCTGCTGTTCCTTTACTCTCACGTGCTTGTTCGCAAACCCAGTCGAAGAAAGCGCGGACACCTCTATCTTCAGAGTTGTTTGGAATTTCTAAACCACGCCAGACTGCACCCAACATCTGATCCATGCGATTGAAACGGACAGCAGATTTAGCATCCAGTGTTACGGAACTAACAGCAAAATTTGCTTTTAAAGCGGTTTCACGGATAAATCGCAACAAGTGACTTTTGCCAGAACCGTAGTTAGCTTTTAGCAATAGCGCATCGGTTTTTCCTTGTTGAAGCCTAGCGGTCAGCTCCGTAATCTCTGACAGTCTACCTACTGTGAAGTAGCGTACATGACCATCAGGGGGAATTCCAAGACGAAGAGATTCAATGACTCGCTGCACTTCTACATTCACCGATTATTCCTCCCTAAGATGATCCATTACGTCGTCGTATATAGTTTCCGCTGACCTGGTTTCTCCTTCAAGATGGTCATCAAAATGTGTAATCAAAGCTGTTACTAGGACGCGCCAAAAGCGAACACCACTGAGGGCCGGATGAATTTCATAAAGTTCTTTTACAAAAAATTCAACTTTTACTTCAGAAGGTAATTCTCGTGTCGCTTCTGGATAAGCAGTTGCATAAATACTCAGGATTTTCTTAGCCGCACTCTGATAGTCTGATAGCTCTGTTACTACCTGATCAAAATTCCAGATAGTATCTAATGCTCTCGGTTGACGTTGTTGCTCTGGCTTGCCGATTCGTCCTTCTAAAGCTCCATAGGTTATGATTCCGTGTTTGGGGTCTGTGAAAAAGTCAGGTGTGGTTGCATAGATGAGAAACAGACCCTTCAGGGCTTCAATATTATTGATCAGAGATAACAAATTGTTGTGAGCATCCCGTAGAGAGGATTTACGCATAATAGAGTAAGCCTGTTCAGCCTCATCAAACAGGATGAGTAATCCTTTGTAGCCGGAAAGTCTCACAAATCCAGCAAGGGATTGTAGCATTAGTTTCGCATTGTCTTTATTAACAATTTTGTTAACTTCAAATCGCTTCCGGTACATGGCCACGCTACCTTCTCCACTGAACCATTGGAGAATTTCAGCTCTATTTTGTTCTTGAAGAGCTAGATCGGGGGATTCAGGCAGAAAAGTTTCCCAGTATTTTTGAATCATCTTTTTAAAATCAATATCAATGCTCCTATCGAGAATCAGAGCTTCTCTAGCTTTAACGTAATCCTCGTAGGAAACTTCGTTACTAACTTTACAATTGCCTGTAGATAAATAAGCTAAAGATTCTTTTAAAACTTGCCCAAAGGGTGCTGCTTCGTTTTCAGTTAAGTAAGATCTCGTTGAAATATTCCGCAAAATAGAATAAAAAACGCTCTCAAACTTATTTAAAGCTGCTGCTTTATCCAACTGTACATTAGAGACTAGGCAGTTATTTTGAAAGGCGACTTCCCGAAGCAACCTAAAGAAATGGGTTTTTCCGGCTCCCCACGAACCGCTGATAAAACGGATGATTCCCTTTTCTTCTATACCGCTTAAATGAAATTTTTTAATCCCTGCGATTAATTTTTCATTTCCTACCGAATATAAATCAACACCACGCTGGGGTGGAGTACCTTTGCGAAGTGACTCAACAACCTGAGTAGCAATGCGCTGAGCCATAATTACACCTTTTTAAAGAACATGAAACCGATATAGCGTTTTTGCTCTATGTGAAGAAGCATTCCTTGATTAGTTTCTTTCGTCTGTTGTAATTCCAGACGGCAGCCATCAATCTCTATTGGCCCTTGCTCAACCAGCCGTGAAAGGTCGATGAGGAATTCATCTGTACGAAATCCACTTTCGTTCTTTCCGAGACGTTGCGTGATATTGCGAATAGGAATGGTTGAGCCATCTGATAGTTTATCTTTCTTTAGTATTGCCAAATATTGGGATAGGAGCTTTTTAAGAAACTTTTTGCCATCAAAAGTTCGCCCAAAAATCCTCTTGTGTTCTCGTTGTACAACCTCAACTATAGCTCCTATGTCAGCAGGGAATTCAACCATTTTTGATGATTCATAGTTAGACAAGCTTGCTGTTTTTTTTTTGTCATCTATATCAAGCTGAAAGAATCCTTTCTCAAACTTGTAGCGGGGATGACGACTGTCTTGATCTAACTGTAAGCTAGTCGCCTGACAAGCTTTTTCTAAATAGGCTGGAAACCGATGTGGCTTAAGCTCTTCAGCCCGCTCTTTGGCTACCCGATAAATATCATCCAGTAGGGAAACTTCAGGGGACTGATCAACCCTAATCCTATCTATAAGGGGCTTGTGCTTATCTAATAAATCCAGGCAGTGCAGCGGCCACTGTTTATGAAGGAATAGGTTAAGGTCCTCCCATACCTTGCGAAAGTCTTTCATTTCTTCCAAATCTGCTTGGAGTTTTTTTTCTCTTTGGGTGGTGGAGGCTGCTTGCTCTCTGGCTTGCTCTAAAAAATTTTCAGGGAAAGGATTGATTTCAACCATAGGTAAATTTTACAAAATAGACGTGCAATATGCTGTATTATATAACTTGAGGTTAACTTTGACTAGGCAAAATCTCTCTAATTCTTTGCCGAAACAAACGCACTGCCGCACGCTGTCCGACTGTTCGGCTTTGTTCGATGAAACCGGGAATTTCTGCAATCGGTAAAAAAGGAAAAGCTAAACTGCGATCGCACATTTCATATTTCCCATCTACAAGGTGATAAACTTGCAGAGATTCCCGCCGATACCTCCAAAGTTCGGGAACACCAAGAGCAGCATATATGGAATCTTTATTAACTGAAGAATTCGTGTAATCCGACTCTATTGCTAAATCAGGCGGCAAATCCTCTGGGAGGTTGATATCTCTTTTACCTCTGACGCTGGCTTCATTTTGAATGTAGAAACAAGTATCAGGTTCGACAGCACGAGTTAAATCTTCCCGTTCCAGAGTCAGAGAACCAGCTTTCATCACTTCGATTTCTAGCTCGTCTGCTGTAGCTTCAATAAAGCTTTCTATCAGTCCTTTCGGAACTTCATGTTCTAGATGTGGCATCCTGATTTCTAATACTCCTCCATCGTAAGCAATTCTCCAAGCTCTATCGTCCCCAACATCTGCCAGCAATGCTTTAAAAGTTGACCAACTGACACCTTTTAAAATAACTCGGTTTTCTGGGGTAGTTTGCTGCTCTACGGGAGTTGATGTTGTTGTTACCATTTAACAATTCCTTGGTAGCTTCATCAATTTTTATTGTAGTCGATCGACTGCAAATTTAAGGTAAAATTTACAAACATAGTGCAGGTATCGCGTAGGGACACGGCACTGCCGTGTCCTGTATTTCATTTTCCTAGAGCGAACAAAAAAGTTTTTTTTTATTAACCGCAGAGAACGCAGAGGGCGCCGAGAAAGAGAAAAGAGAGAAATTAATAATTTGAGGAACAAGCCGACAAGCCGGTTCCTCAAATTACATCTCGCGTACTTAATTAACTGTACAAACTCGCCACGTATTCGCCGTAACCGTTATAGGGCAAAGTCGGGCGAGTTTCCCACGACCAACTGTTACCGGGGCCGACTATCCGTTCGCTGGCTTGCGACCATCTGGGGTGCGGTTTGTCGGGTTCCACATTTGCTTCAAAGGCGTATTCGTTGGGGCCGATTGTATTCCAAAAAGTGGCGGGCTGTTGTTCGACAAATTCAATTTTTACGATCGACTTAGCCCCCTTAAAACCGTATTTCCAAGGAATCACTTGCCGCAGCGGCGCACCATTTTGCTTAGGTAGTTTTCTGCCATACAAGCCTGTGGCAAAAAATGCTAAATCGTTAGCCATTTCCTCGACCCGCAGACCTTCGGTATAAGGCCAAGGATAAAATTGCGACATCAAACCGGGGCCGGGAGTTATCTTGCGATCGTAAAATGAGGTGAAGCGAACGAATTTAGCCTTTGATTGCGGTTCGACATCAGCCATCAGTAATTTCATGGGAAACCCGACCCAAGGAACTACCATCGCCCAGGCTTCTACGCAGCGAAATCGATAAACTCGTTCTTCGATAGGAAATTTTTTGTAGAGGTCGTCAATATCATAAGTGCGGGGATTTTTTACTAAACCGCCTACTTCTACTTTCCAGTTTTCTGTTGGCAAAGCTTGAGCGGCTTGCCAAATAGATTTTGTGCCGCCGTATTCGTAAAAATTGTTGTATTTTGTAGCTAAGGCTTCGTCGGTAATCGCTCGATCGACTTTCGCAAAGGCGGGATTCCGGCTCAATTCCGAATATGCTTGGGTTGAGCTTTGATCGAGAGCAGTTTTTGAGCTAGTATTGCTTTGGCAGCCGGTCAGCGGCAGCAGCGAAGCAGTCACGCCGGCGCCAATTAAATTTGTCATGAAGCGGCGGCGGTTGAGAAATGCTGTTTCTGGGGTAATTTGGGGTTCCAGAATTTCCCAAGGTTTGGGAACGCGAATTAACGGCATAAGTAATAGTTAAAAGTTAGTAGTTAGTTTGGCAAAAGTTGCCGAAGTTTTAATCTGTTAGTCGATTTGAGATTTGAGATTGGAGGTTTGAGATTGACTCCATAGAACAAACAATCGCGGATATTTGGCAATGCCTCGCGATTGCTTTGGCAATGCTTGCGATCGCACTGAAAGTATTCGCAATGACAGTATAACGTAATTCTGTAACAGCAAATCCCGCCGAGCACTCGATCGCGCGAGCAATCGATCGACCTATTAAACCTCGCTCGCAGGAAAGTCAGCAATTATTTACGCGCGATCGACCGAAGCAATTGTGGCGAAAATCTGGGAAACAATTATGATCAAGCAAAGATTCCAATTATTTAATTTGTCCACAGGAAGCGGCACGCACCGCCCCGCTTTCCTCCCCCACCAGCAATAATGTCGGACGGGGGTCTCCAGCGGCAAGACAAATGAGTTACTGCACCAATCCCCATTGCCAGAATCCCCAAAATCTCGATCGCGCGACAGAATGCAAAAGTTGCGAGTCGAACTTGCTGCTAAAAGGCCGCTACCGAGTCTTTCACACCCTCGGTCAAAGTCTCACTTGCCGCACCTTCTTAGCAGTCGATGAAGACCAACCTTCGCAACCCCGCTGCGTCATTCAACAGTTCTGCGCGCCCGCGGCAGTCGCCGACGGTCGCACACAGCAAAACCGGACATTTCGCGGCTCGGCCTCAGTTCTCGACGAGTTGGGGAAACATCCGCAAATACCGAAACTGCTGGCATCTTTTGAACTCGAAGGTTGCCAGTATTTAGTGGAAGAATACATCGAAGGCCGCAATTTAGCCGATCGGCTTTCAGAAAAAGGTGTTGTTAAAGAAATTCAAATTTGGTATCTGCTGAGCGAATTGTTGCCAGTCCTGCAATTTGTTCACGAAAATCAACTGATTCACGGAGATATCAAACCGTCGAATATTATTCACCGCAAAACTCCCCAAGTCTCCCCAGCTTTGGCAGGGAAAGAGGATCTACATCTCCTGTCCCAGGAAAGTGCCTCTGGGCTAGTTTTAGTCGATTTCGGCGCGGCTATTCCGGCAAACAGCGGGCCACTGAAAACAGAAACGGTGACAGGTTCTGCGGAATACGCGGCCCCGGAACAAATTAAAGGTCAAGCGATTAAGAGCAGCGACATCTACAGTTTGGGCGTCACTTGCATTCACTTGTTAACGGGAATGTCGCCCTTTGATTTGTTTGACATCAAAGCCGAAAGTTGGGCCTGGAGGCATTATTTGAAAGTACCAGTTTCGGGGCGACTCGGCCGCATCCTGGATAAAATGGTGCAGCGAGAACCATCAAAACGCTATCGCTCGACCGAGGCAATTCTCACAGACATGAAATACGGCCCGGCACCCGTAGACGTGATTCTCAGCAAACCCAAGTGGACTTTAGCCATGTGGGGAGCAAGTACGGTTGCCCTGCTGTCCGTACTGCTGGGTATTCGCTTGCCATCTCCAGCACCGCAGGCTTTCACTTCTTCTGAGCCTGTTTCTACCATTCCCGAAATTCGGTTCAATCCGCCCCCGATGCAGGATTTCAACGGTGAGGCATCGCACTCCCGGCCCGCAGTGCGGACTCTGGCGGATCAAGACAAAAACCCGGTTTGGGCGGTAGCAGTTGCTCCCAACGGCCGCGTGATAGTCAGCGGGAATAACGACGGCACAATTCATCTGCTACACAAGCGTCGTGGCAAGCTACTCAAGGTTTTAGCTGGACATTTGGGGCCTGTGTGGTCGGTGGCCGTCAGTCCCGACGGCAGGACGATCGCCAGCGGCAGCGCTGACGGTACGATTAAATTGTGGAATTTCTATTCTGGCAAGTTAATTCAGACTTTGGACGGACACACAGATGGCGTGTTCTCGGTCGTTTTCAGTCCAGACGGCGAAGCCATCGCCAGCGTTGGTAAGGATAATACTTTGAAGCTGTGGCAAGTGGAAGGCGGTGCCGAGTTGGAAACTCTCAAAGGAGTTTTTGACCAGGTGCAGTCGGTGGCTTTCAGTCCCTATAAAGACACTCTCTTTACGGGCAATGGCGACGGTACTATCAAGCTGTGGAATTGGAAGACTGGGGAATTCCAAGCGACTCTCATGGGTCATGTAGATGCTGTTTCGGCTCTTACTGTCAGCCCTGACGGTAAAATTTTGGGCAGTGGGGGCTGGGACAATACGGTGAGGGTTTGGGATATCACCAAGGAACACGGGCCCGCACCCTCGGGTGAAGTGATTTTTAACGGTCATGCCGATCGAATTCAGTCTCTAGCTTTCAGTCCAGACGGAGACAAGCTCGCTAGCGCCGATTTGAGCGGGACTATCAAGCTCTGGCACATGAGTTCGGGTGAAATCGCCGGCACGCTGAAGGGTCATTCTACTTGGGTGGAATTGGCTTTTAATCCTCAAGACAAAACTCTGATCAGTGGCAGTTTTGACGACACGATTAAAGTATGGCGGCTGTCTCCTTGATTTGTTTGATTGTCCGCCCCATCAAATTTGAAGAATCCCCAGCCAAATCAAAGATTTTGGTTGAGGATTCTTAAACTCGGCGATTGAAAGAGACTGTTGGCGATTTCGCCGGGGGTGTTACCCCCCACCTCGGGAACGCAGCATTTGCGTTCGCTCTTGGTAATTAACAGCTATATGGTCAATTAGACATTTACTCCAGATCTACCATTTTTAGGGATAAGTGGTGAAACCCCTGGTTGATTAACCAACAGTCTCTTGACATTGCTGCTATACAAACGAAGTCCACTGCAAGCTGACTGAAGTATATCTTTAGGCAATGCCGCCGTTAACGCGGATATTTTGTCCAGTAATCCAGCGGGCTTGTTCGCTGTACAAAAAAGCCGTCACATCGGCAATATCTTCAACTTTTCCAAGTCTTCCCAAAGCAGCCATTTGAGTAAATCTTTGTATTTGTTCAGCGGTTTTGCCAACAGTGAAGAGTTCTGTATCTGTTGGGCCCGGAGAAATGACATTGACTGTAATTTGGCGATGGCCAATTCCTTAGCCAGCAGCGATCGAGTTAGCTGTTCTACCGCACCTTTTGTCGCCACGTAAGCCCCGTAAGCGGGCATCATTATCGGCGTTGTCGAACTGGAAAAATTAACAATTCTTCCTCCCTCCGCCATGCGTTTAGCAGCTTCTTGACCAGCAAAAAACCTGCCTTTGACGTTAATTGCAAACAGATTATCAAACTCTGCTTCGGTAACTTCCCCTACAGGTTTGTAAAGAATTACTCCTGCATTATTGACTAAAATATCGACTTGTGAATAGGTTTCCAGAGTGCGATCGAACAAATCGCGAATTTCTTCGGTTTTGCTGACATCGGCTTGCGCGGCTCATGCTTTGCCGCCTGCTGCTTCAATCGCTGACACAACATCTTTGGCCTGTTCTGCGCCTCTGGCGTAGTTGATGACCACTGATGCGCCTTCTTGGGATAATCGCAGGGCGATCGCGCGTCCAATTCCTCGCGATGCACCAGTCACAATTGCCACTTTTCCTGCTAGTGATGGCATGAGATATCCTCTGCAATTAGCGTTGATGCTGGTTCAAAATAATCATACTATTTTTTTCCGCATTCTGGTACAGAAACAAATTTAAGATCTAAAATAGTCAGAATATTCCTAGAAATCGCGGTTGCTAACTAACAGTTGTGGTAAAGTAGTGTCGGCTGTTAAAGTAAAATCTATGACCGTAAATTCCGAGTTAGCAGAGCAGTATTTGTCAACGGGCGAGAGCCTCCAGAAATCAGGAAAACTTGAGGATGCGATCGCTTACTATCAAAAATTACTAGCCATTCAAGCGGATAGTGCGATCGCACTCAACAAGATAGCTGAAATTTATTATACGCAACAGAAATATGTAGAGGCGATCGCCTCATGTTACCAAGCACTTCGCCAGCAACCGAATTTCCCCGCCGCCTACAAAACTCTAGGCAATATCCTGCAAGCCCAAGGCAAAATAGGCGCGGCCATTCGCGCCTACTCCAAGGCGATAGAATTTGATCCTAATTTTGTCGAAGCCTATGTTAACTTGGGCAGTATGTTTTACAAACAAGGCCAGCTCGATGAGGCCATAACTTACTATCAAAAATCTATTGCTCTTCAACCAGATTTAGCCGTCGCTTATTGGAATTTAGGCAAAAGTTTGGAAGAGGAAGGGCGAATTAATGAAGGTTTATTTTATCAAAAAAAAGCTCTAAATTTACAGCCGGAGTTAGAAGCTAGAAGCAATTCAGTAAACAATAACACTTACTGAAGAGGAATGTTATAGTCAAAATAATTCAATCATTAACGATGCAAGCTGGAGCAACATGGATATTAACCATAATCCGCTCGAATTCCTAACGGCTAAAGTACAAAAAAGTGTTGCCGAGATCCAAAACTTAGGCAACCAAATCGATGCAAAATTTGAGGAAAGTGCAACTATATTAACGGGGTGGGTACAATCAGCGCCAAGTTCAATGGTTAGTGCCGGGGCGATCGCCACTCAAGAAGCTTTTAAAATAGCACATAACATCCGTTTTGAGAACCTGCCAACAAATCTGCAATCCAAATTTGCTAGGGCAGGGGTGCGTGACGGAATGCGAAATGTTCAAGAAGCAGCAAAAGTATTTGAATCCATACCCGCCCAAATTCGTGCACAAGGCCCAGAAGCAATTCGCAACTTCTGTCAAGATAAAGATTGGAGTCACATCCAAGCACACGTCAATGGAGGCGGAAGCGAAGCTGCTAACGGGATTTTTGAATATTTTTGGGTGAATCGTGCTCGTGGTGGTGCAGACATGACTGCCGCAGAATTAGCAGTCGCTAAGCAAGTTTTAGCGGATGCAGCGTTTAAAGCAGCAGTTGCTGAAATTGTTGGGGCTGCAATGAAAGGGGCGATCGCCGCAGCAGTAATTGAGTTAATATTTTCTATCTTAGAAAACTCGCTATTGTGCGTTGAAGGGAAAATTACCCAGTCAGAGTTAGTGGAACAAGTCGCCACCGCCACCGCCAAAGCTGGCATTGCTGGCGGTGTTATTACTGGCATTCTGTTAACACTGTGCATGATATTTCCCCCCATTGCTGCGCTTTTAGGTGCCGCAGCGATGCCCTTGGCGGTTGCAGGTATTGGTTTTATGGGAATTCGCGCCTGGGAAATCTTTTGTCATGGCGATCGGGTATTTGGTATTACTCAACAAACACAAAAATTTCTGGGGCTGACTGAAGAAGTGCAGTAGGGGCTTAGGCCCAACCGTGTCCTACGTCTAATTAGATACCTGACTTCTTGAAGAAGTCGGGTATCTCGGTATTCTAAATGATTGGGAAACATAAATAGTATGGATTCAGTAGAAAAAACTCAAGATCAGCAGCATCCGCAATACAAGCGCGATCGAGCCAGTGTCAATACTTTATTAGCCTCCGAAGCAAACGACTACAATTTATCAGAATTAGCAAGATTAATAATTCGCTACCGAGGCTTTCCCGGCGCTAGAGATATCCAAGCAGACTTAAAAAAAGTCCTGCAAAAATGGCATTATACCGAAGAAAGTCTTTACGAACAAACCCGTAAAATTCACGCCAAAGGTGAGGTTTATAGAAAGCAAAAAAGCGATCAAGAAGATTGGCTTTAAGACACTCAAAAATCAACATTTATAGGAACCGCGAACCGCCTTGGCGGTTAAGACAATAGTCGGGAACGTTTTGGCGTTGCACAGTTGTGGTATGCTGAGCGCTAACAGTCAAAGAAAATTCAGCTATGATGTGTCCTGAATGTCAATCTAGTAATCTTAAGAAAAATGGTCAGAAAAGAGGTAAACAAAATTATCTTTGTAAAAACTGTCGCCGCCAGTTTATTGATAGCTACTCGCCCCTAGGCTATCCCGATTCTGTCAAAAAATATTGCCTGCATCTTTACCTTGAAGGGAATGGTTTTCGTCGGATAGAAAGACTAACTGGTGTTAGTCATAACACTGTTATTAATTGGGTTAAATTGGCTGGGTTAAGTTTGTCTGAACAGCCAAATTATGACGAGATTCCCGCAGTGGCACAAATAGATGAATTGCAAACATTTGTGGGCAATAAAAAAAACAAAATTTGGCGAGCGACGGCAGTGAATAAAGGGTTTGCGGGAATTTTAGCCGGGACTATAGGTGACAGATCCGCAGAAACATTTAAGCCCTTATGGAAAATTATTAAAGGGTGGAAATGTTTTTTTTATGCTACGGATGGTTACGTGGTTTATCCCCAGTTTATTGACGAGAGTGACCACATTGTTAGTAAAACTTATATGACCCGCGTTGAAGGAGAAAATACAAGACTTAGGCATTATTTATCACACATAGAAAAACTTTTTGTTACTCTAAGTCTCTCTTGATTTGGGCCATATCAATTCGATTAGTCATTTATTAGTTAAAGTATAAAACTCTGCCTATTATAGCAACCGCCAAGGCGGTTAAGCCCTATACTGGAAGAATCCCTTAATCTTGCTCCGGCTGTGCCGGAGCGAAACCCATGCCCAAACCCTACAGTTACGACCTCCGTCAAAAAGTGATCCAAGCAATCAAGCTTGATGGCTTCAGGGGGCGACAAGTGCCCCCAAACTATTACAGGCAAAACTTTTCGCCCGATCGACCCGTCACAAAAATTTCTGCTTATTGACAAAATAATCTATCGAGGGAAAAGAATACCCAGTTGTGATAAAAAAGAAGGGTCCTGCTAATACCACAAGACCCAAACAATAATATGTTGCCCTTATTCTATCATGAGATTCTCGAAAAATATCTGACTCGTGCACAATTACTTACCCTTCAAATGCTAGTGTGGTTGTTACAGTCTCAAAAACAAGTTAGAATAGAACGATTAGCTGCCACCCTCCAATTACCCATATTACAAAGTAGTCGCCGGCGTCACATACAACGATTTTTACAGATTAAAGCACTCAGCATACTGGTGCTGTGGTTCCCGATAGTGAAACAGGTGATATCCTGTCAGCTCAAAGCTGGGAGTAAATTAATCATTGCATTGGATAGAACCCAATGGAAAGAGTATAATGTTTTAATGGTAAGTGCGATTTATCAAAAAAGAGCTTTCCCGATATTCTGGACACTGTTAGATAACAAGGGGCTTCTAATTTAGCTGAACAGCAGCAAGTATTACGTCCGGTAATTTGGCTGTTAAAAAAATATAAATTAGTGATTATTGGCGACCGTGAGTTTCATAGTATAGAGTTAGCACTTCGGGTTACACAGTCAGCATCTTAGCTTTGTGCTTCGCCAAAAAGGTAATACGAGTTTTCGAGAAAAAAGACAGCCATTTCAAGCACTAAATACTATTCCATTTCAACCCGGTAGTCATCTCTTCTATCCTCAGATTAATTTAACTCAAACCAAAGGTTTCTCTCGCTTTAACTTAGTAGCTGCCTGGAAAAGAAAATATAAAGGTAAGCAAGAAGATGAACCTTAGTATCTATTAACTAATCTCCCAGATTTGAAAAATGCGATTAAAAATTACGGTCAACGTTATGGCATAGAAGCAATGTTTAAAGACTGCAAAACCGGAGGATATAACGAAAGAAGGTTGCCAAGCATCACCGGATAGATTAATTGCTTTAATGATTGTAATAGCTTTGGCGATGACTTCGGCATGGTTACAAGGAAAAAGAACTCGGCTTCAGAGACAAGAAAAATATGTGTGTCGTCCCCAAGAGACAGGTAGAACAAGAAGAAGACATAGCAATTTTTGGATAGGTTTATATGGCGAAAATTGGCTAATTGCCTTTGAGTATTGCCAGGAGTGGGTAGAGTCTATGATAGGTTTGGTTCGCAATAAGAAATCATTTTATCAGAGGGGATTGAGAGCCATAAAGCTTATCCAGCAACCGCTTTAGGATCGTTGTCGCCCCCTCAACCCACCTGGTTTGGGTTTGTCTGACCCTCATCCAAATAAAACCCTGTCTTCTTGGGTGGATGATATGCGAGAGTTTCTTGGGATCCAAAATCTCGATAATGTTCTCGCCGTTGGTTTCTCTCAAGGGGCAGCGTTCGCCTTTGCTTTAGCAGCGCAGGGAGGAGTAAAAGCTCTCGCCATTGTATCGGGGCAAGATGAACTTATACCAAATCCGGGTTAGTTACCCCCGTTATGATGGCGATTGAGGGCCAGGGGCGCCCGCTTGCCCTCTATGTGTTTATGGCAAGCGGGCGCTCGAATGCTCTGCGGGGACTCGAATGCTCTGCGGACGATCGGCTCATGAAAATTGATAGCAAAAATAACTACAATAGTCTTCATGAGTTAATAGTTCAAACAAAAAGATGACCAGAATAGCACATCTGGAACCTTACTTGAGCGCCGCAGAACTCAAGGAGCGTTACCGTTCGGCAACCAACCCGATCGAAGCGCGTCGCTGGCACTTACTCTGGTTAATTGCGCTCTCAAAAACCATTAAAGAAGCAGCCGCAGTCCTTGGGATTAATTATGATTATGCGCGAGCAATAGTTAAAAGCTATAACCAGCAAGGAGAGACAGCGATTCATCTCAAAAAGCAACCTCCAAAGAAACGCCCCACCCATGCCTTGCTCAACACTCTTCAATTAGAAGAACTGCGTTTAAGTTTAGCAGGAGAATCGGACGATCGAGGTCTGTGGACTAGACCAAAGGTCGCATTATGGATTGCCAAAAAAATCGGGAGAGAACAAGTCGGCAAACAAAGGGGTTGGGAATACTTAAAAAAGTGCGGTTACTCACCTCAAAGACCTCGACCTCGACATAAGAACGGGGATAAAATTGAGCAAGAAGCATTTAAAAAAAACTGTCAAACCGAGTGACGGAACTACAAAAAGAGTTTCCTTCACAGCAAATAGAGGTCTGGTCCTTCGATGAACATAGAGTAGGACTCAAACCAATTCTCCGTAAAGTATGGGCCCCAATTGGAGAAAGACCATCGGCCGTTGTTTGTCATCGCTATGAATGGGTGTATCTTTACGGATTTGTGGGGTGCATCCCACTTTTGCAAATACATCAAGCGGAAAGTTGACCATTGAGATAAGCACAGCGCAGAGAAAGGATAGAGGAAACACTCTCGATATTCCACTGCGCTCCCGATAGTTTCACTCTTAGTCCAATTCGTTTAATCGTGGATTCCACTGTTCCAGAACCGATAGAAGTTAAAGATTATTCTTTATAGTATCGGTAGTTAACTATTCGGTTGCGATGGAAGTCTAAATAATTGCAAAAGGTTTTAAATCCTTTTCTTTTCAACTATTTAAATAAATTGATAACTTCATTAACTTGACCGGACCATAACAGAGTTTCGGCTTGTTGTAATCGTTTCAATGAACTCCCTGCTTTGTACAAATTTTCTGTCAGATGATACCAATCTAAGATTTCTTGTCTTGGTTCAGTCACTCCAATTTCTTGAAATAAGTTCCAAATTTCGGGATGACCATCCCCTATACAATACATAAGATGTAGCAGTTTTTGGCTATTACTCCAATCAATTAAGTCTTGATTATTTTGAAAGAAGGCTCCGCAATAAACATTATCTAAACACAGGGTTTTATAATCTTTCCAATAACATGGCTCACCCTTGTTTCCATTGCGTAGTCTGACTTTACCTCCATCTAAGGTAATTTCCTGTACTCCTTGTTTAGATGTAGGTCCTTCAAATTCTTGGTTCTTTACTAATCTGTGTAATGTACTATGAGACACTGGGATTCCTGTGAATGTTTCTAAATCTTTTTCTCCTTTTTGATAAGACTCATTATTTCTAATTATCAGAGCACACTTTTCCATCATGGGACTGAGTTGACTATAAGGTTTTAACCCGAAATATTCCGCCTGATTATTTGTAATCCTGAGCGACCCAACTACAGATTTTACTGTTCGCGTTCTTCCTGTTTTAATTCCTGATGCTGTTGAAAAAAAAAGCTACCTAATTCTGGTCCCACTTCTGATAATATTTTTTGACGCAGAGATTTTTCGATACTTTCAAAATTGGACAGTTCGGTTGAATCTGTATTTCTGTAAAGAATGGATGCTACCTCTTTTAAGTGTGCTTTTAGGCGCTTTTGGTCTTCGGGTGTCATTTTTTTTCACAGTTTTACTAGCTTTTTTATTTTCGCCCTTTTTTCAGAGATTTGCAATAGTGAGATGCACCCGATTTGTGAATCCTCCCACCGGGAAAACCGAATGGTTTATCCCAAGCCGAGAGTCAACTGTGAATGGCTGAGCCTAGTATTAGAAAAGTTTGCCTTACAAACCGGAGCCGGACTAAGTAAGTCGGTGGGGAAATTTACAAGTAGGTAACAAAATATTAAGTAGGGCGCTCAGAGCTAAATTTAAGGCGTTTTGTAGCGTAGTTTCCTTTTTTTCCTCTAGCTTCTACCCCATTAATTACGGCATAAGCCAGCTCTAATTCATCCTCAAACATTTGTCCTGCTAGCTCATCTTTTTTGAGATGTTGCCACTCCAATTCTATGGGATTCATTTCTGAGCAATATTTCGGTAAAAATAAGATATATAAACCCTCGCTTTCCCATTTCGACCATAATTGTTGGACTTCATGACATCGATGTATGGGACCATTATCCTGTACTATTACTCTAATTCGCTTGCTCTGAGACGCTGACTGGGCTTCTGACTCCATCATTTTGATATAAGCTTTTCGATCAACACCCCCAATTACCAAACCGTAAACAAAGCTGATTTCATGTTGAAAAAGCCCTACAATACTTAATCTACGACCACGCCTCTTGGTTTGTTCGAGCCGTTTTTGCTCACCTCGTTTGTAATAAGTGTAACTAGGTTCGCTTGGGAGCTCAAAACCCTGATTCATCCAAATATTTTAAGTCAATTTCTCCCGCAGCAGCCCCCCATTCCAACATATCTAGGTCTGAAGAGTTTGATTTGGCGTACTGCAACTTCTTGTTTTCCTTTATGACTTTTTCTGGCTCGTTTCCAAATAAACCCTTTTTTTTTAGTATTCGTCTTAATCGGTCGGGACTTAATTTGATAGAACGCTCTTTTTCTAATTTCTGAGCTAATTGAACACTGTTGTATGTACGTGGTTCATTTTTGAGACATTCTGTTAAAAACTCTATGTCTTCTTCTTTCCACTTGGGTTTTCCCCCTCGACCTGCTAATTCCCTGCATCCCTTCCATACCTAGCTTCTGCCATTTATGTAAAACCTCTCTCACTGTTTGTGAAGTCCAATTAAAATGAGCAGCTATTTTTTCAACGTACCAGCCATGTGCATTTAATCTAATTACTTCTGCTCGATCTTTTACTTTTTGTGGTACATCCGCAGTTCTCAGTTCTAATAGGGTTTTGTCTTGCTTTTGAGTAAGAAATACTCTTAATCTAGCGCCCATATATTGAGTTACCTTAGTAGATGTATTCTCTGTGTTTACTTATTTTAACATAGTTAGGTTTTTTCGCGCCGACGTACTTATCCAAAATAATCTTATTAGTCATGGACAGAGCTGGTTGGCATATAAGCGAGCGACTGGTTATTCCATCAGGAATTTGTGTAGAATATTTGCCAGCCTACTCTCCAGAACTTCAACCAGCAGAAAGGCTGTGGTCTGTGACTGATGAACCTAAGCGTCAATAAAAGTTTCGACAAGATACAAGACTTGGAATCAGTTCTCGAAGAACGCCGTCAAATTTTATCGACAACTATGACGCAACCCATCAAAAATCTGACCAATTATTACTGGTGGCCACAAAACAGCTCGCCTTCTGAAGGATAACCTCTCGTTGGGCGGCGAAGTCCTGTTTAAATATCATCAACGAGCGCTCGCCTTGCGAAGGCGAATATATTCACTTGTTTAGTAATTGTTAAATTCGCTAAATTCCCTGAAATAGGTGACAGCTTTCTTGCCCAATTTCTCTCCTAGTTGGGAGTTTTAAACCAATACAAGTGAGTGCAGTTTTTTTTGCCATCCTAACGGGGGTAGCTAACCCGGATTTGGTATAAAATTAACCTCTGGTTTGTCAGGCTAATGTGGAAGCGGCTTGCAGCCGCTTCCTGAGATCTCAAATGGGTTCTATAAAACTCTCATCAGCTCTTCTATCACTCGCTGCGATCGCCACTGCTTGTAATGCCAATATACGGTTGAGTACGGGGGCAAGTCACGCAGGTAAGTCTTGCCAATTGCAGCCATTCTTTAATTGATACAAGATTCCATCCAAGATTTCTTTCTTTGTCGAGTTGGATGGTAAGCGCCCCTGCTTCTTCGTAGGCAATATCTGATGTAGTATGGGTTCCATTATTTCCCATTCTGAGTCCGTTAGGCTGCTACAGTAAGGCATAGCTGCTGGGTTTTGCTTATAGGGTGACGTTACCACAAGACCGTAAAAGATCTCAAATAGACTCTATAAGTTCGCTATGTCGTACTCCTACTCTATGCAGGGTTTATCAGTAAGTCCTCTTGACCTTACTGGGTTGTAGCCCAACATTCGGTAGTAGAGTCCCTGTTGGGTAAGGAGTTCGGCGTGGGTACCAGACTCGCAAATCTCGCCTTCCTGCATCACAAAAATCCGATCGCAGTCTACGGCAGTTTCGAGTCGGTGCGTGACCAAAATGATGGTTCTGTTGCGCCGCAGACGTTGCAGAGTCTCTATGACCCACTGCTCGTGCTTCAAGTCCAGCGCATTCGTGGGTTCGTCGAGGATAAGTATGGGAGCCTTAGTGACCAGCGCTCGCGCGATAGCTAGGCGCTGTCGCTGTCCACCCGAGAGGTTTTGACCGCCCTCAGCGATTAAAGTATCATACTGCTCCGGCAAGGTTTCGATGAACTCGGCTGCCCCAGATTCCACCGCCGCCTTCCGAATATCGGAGAGCAGAGCATCCGGGCGACCGTAGGCGATATTCTCTGCGATCGTTCCGGGGAAAAGTGGGCTGCCTTGCGAGACGAGCGCCATGTGCTTGCGAACATCGGCAATTTTAAGGGTGCGGAGGTCGAAGCCGTCGAGGAGGATGCTGCCCGATGTCGGGTCATAGAAGCGCGGTAAAAGATTGAGTAGCGTACTCTTTCCCGTTCCGCTAGGACCCAAAAACGCCACCATCTGACCCGGCTCGATACTAGCACTGATGTTCCGTAAGATGGGTTGCCCAGAGTTGTACTCGAAGCTCACGTCGGCAAGTGCTAGTGTGCGGGGATGGACGGGAAGCGAGCGCGCATCAGGCTCATCTTTTATAGCAGGCGACTCGTCAATGACCGTAAAGATGCGATCGCATGAAGCTACAAACGTCTGGATCTTGGTCGTGAAACCCAACACCCAACCTATCGGGTCCCAGAACTGATTGAGGTACGCCATGAATACGATTAGATCGCCGATACTCACGCCGCCCTGCACCGGACGCAAGAACTGGTCGCGATAAACTAGGTATCCGCCGTAGCCGAAGATTACCCCGCTTCCGAGGGCGAAGACTACCTGAACCGCCAGCGGATAGAGGTTCTCTTGCCAATGGAGCCTCATGGAAGCATTGACGCTGCGCTCGACCGCCTGCCCGAAGCGTCGCGACTCCGTTGCTTCTCGACCGAAGGACTGGATTAGTCCAATCAACTCTATAGCTTGCTGCATGGTTGAGGTCATCACCGCATCGGTCTCCTTCGACTCGAGGGCTCGACTCCTAATCCTTCCCTCGAAGTACCAATTCGCCAGTATTAGAAGCGGAGTGAAGGAAAGCGCAAACACGGTGAGAAGGACGTGGCGCGACAGCATAATCCAGATCATCGCCGTCAGCGTCACCGATGCTGCAGTGGAGCCGATGAGCGTATCGATTACCCCCCAAGGCCCGAGGCTGTCGTAGCTCAACCGATAGATTGCGTCACCCTGCGATCGGGATCCGTGCCAGCCGAGACTCAGCGCTTGTAGTTTGTCGTAGAGTTCGGTGCGAACGCGCAAGGTTCCGTTGTACTGGATGCGGTAGTTCAACATCCTACGGAGCATGAAAACGGTATCGCTCAGGATTCTGATGATCGTCGCGACGAACGCCATTCCGAAAATTCGGTTCAGCGTGCCTTCACCGAACGGGGCAAGAAACAGTGTATGAATCCAGTCGGATTTCGGAGTTGGTGACAAAACCGTATCGACTAGAATCGCCATCGGCCAGGCGTTGAGAAGGTTGAAAAGCACCGATGCCCCGATCAAAAGCAAGAGCGTGACGATCAGCCATAAGTCTTTGCGGAAGTAGGAAATGGAGCGCAGAACGATCCGCACCAACCAATGTTGGTTAATTAACGGCATCACCATTTTTGGTGAATTCTTCTGGCTCTTCAAACGTGCTTTGAATGGAAAATTCATAAATGTGCTGGATGCCTCTAAGTAAGACAATGCACCAATTAGGAAGTCTCACCCCAGTCAGACAAGCTAGAAATTAACTTTGGGTTTTAACCTTTGTTGTCAAGCAGGGCAGATTGAATGTGAGATTATTCGACTGGTGCAAGATGTAAGTATAGTTTCGTTGTTCAAGGGTAGCTAAATAGGAAGCGAGAGCGCTTGGCTTCCTGGTTTGATGCAAAGCGGGAAACTTTTTGCAAAGCGGTCGCAAAGTTGAGACTATCTCAACTTTTTAATCGGAACTTCCCCCCTGTGGTCTTAAGCATCCAAGCAAAACCCCAATCAGCCGGGCAATCGGGCTAACGCCCTCGCTCAATAGATGACTACAATATTAGGGAAACCTTCAGTAAATCCAAAGCTCTCTGTTGCAAAGGAGCTGGTATCGTCAGCTTGTCGAAACTAACTGAAACCAGACGCAATTTAGGCGAGACTCAGTTTTTAGCGATTGTCGATAAATTTGTTATTAACGTCCGAAAACTTGGAACTGGAAAACCCTCACAAGTACATTTTGTTGAAGCTTTCCGTTTTGCTGGAGTGGATGACTTAACCGGAACAACCACCGACCCTGAATCAGAAGCCTTCAACCACTCCTCATCCTCGAACAATGACGACAGACGGTAATCGTTGACACATATGCCCTTCTACGTAATAAGCTAACACACATAAAAACAGGTGTGCAAGCACCAACAGAAGTTGTATCAGTAGGAACAACACCCGCAACATCACTAATAGGGGAAACACCACCCACACAACCAACACAGGAAACTGCATTGCCAACTGCAACACCACCGCAGCCGGAAGCATTTGCACCAAACCCTGTACCCATCCAATCAAAGGAGCCTAGTTTAATGAGCAAACTGCAAGCACCGGATAAAGAAACGACGGTCAGGTTTACTGTGGATATGTCGGAAACTCTGCACCGTAAAGTGTCGATGTTGGCTGCAAAGACGGGGCGCAAGAAAGTGGATCAGAGTGCGGATGTTGTTGGAGGATGGGTTGAAAGAAGAGGCGTAGGGATAAGGATTCTAGCGTGGCTGATTCATAGTATGAATCACCTTTTCGCTTGATGTTACAAAACTCACCCTAGTTGGCCTATAGCCATTCCGAAATCTTGAATTCATACCTGTATTCACCAAGGCCTCCAACTAGCCTGCTCCTTCTCATGAATGGTTGCGATCGCAATTGAGCGAAATTTTCAAACACTAAAGAAACGGTTCCCTATAAACTTTTATGTCTATCTGCTCCATTCGTCCCATGCGACCTTCGTCACTTTTGCGATGACTTCCTCGCGTATCGCATCGTTTGCTGGAGAATCTGAAACAAAAACTGCGAGCGCCATGTGTTGCCCATTGGGAAGCGCCACAAGTCCTACATCATTGGTTGCAGCCGTCACTCCATTTACAGTAGATGAAGTACCAGTTTTGTGCGCCACAACTGTCCCATCACGCAACAGTCCTTTAATGCGCTTTGGACCTGTAGTTGTCTGTGTCATCAATTGCAGCAATAAGGCTTGACTAGATTTTGAAAGCCCTTTCCCCTCATGAAGAGCGCGTAACAAAACAACAGTAGCATCAGGTGTCGCATAGTTACGATACTTCACTGCTGGGTCTTGCGCTAGCTCCTTCTCCGTATTAGCAACAACGATATCGTTGATGCCAAGACTACGCAAATACTCCGTGACAATCCTTGGCTCACCGACTTGTCGTAACAGCACATTACAAGACGTACCATCACTCTCAGAAACCATGTACTTTAATAGTTCAGCCAGAATGAATTCCATTCCCTGCGATTTCTCGTCGAGAATCCGACTACCCTGGAGTACATCACTGGTTTCAACACGAATTTTCTGATGTAGCTTCAATTTTCCTTGGTCTACTTGAGCCAGAACCGCCATCGCGATCGGAAACTTGTAAACACTCTGCATTGGAAATTGCTGATTTCCCTTCAGAGTCACCGCCATCGCGATCGGAAACTTGTAAACGCTTTGCATCGGAAATTGCTGACTTCCATTCAGAGTCACTGACTGCGCGGTTTCTAGCACTGTGGCTGTCACCCCAACACGCCCTTGAGCAGCGTGAGAGATTTGTTCAATGCGATCGCGTAATTCGTTTGTGCGATCGGCGTTGGATATTGTGATACCGCTCGGCGCACTTGTTTGCTTGTTGGGGGTGTCTTCTCTATTACTGGAGTTAATGCTTGTGCAACTAAAAGTCAGTAAAAACAAGCAAAATGTGTAAAGCCAAGCTTTTTTAATCACTGGAATCATGTCAATAGTTCTCGGTTAGGGTTAAGGCGTATTAAGGATAGAAAAAGGGTAAATTAAAACTTCAATGTTATGAGATTTGGTCATTGGTAGGCTCGAAAGGTAATAAACAGTGGATTGGGTGGCTATAGATGGTCTGACCAAAGATATTGTTGGGGTGTATATTGGCAGCAGAGAGGAGTTGGTATCTAAAGGATTATGGAATTCTTTACCACC
Organism: Microcoleus vaginatus PCC 9802; assembly: GCA_022701275.1. Classification (NCBI taxonomy): domain Bacteria; kingdom Bacillati; phylum Cyanobacteriota; class Cyanophyceae; order Oscillatoriales; family Microcoleaceae; genus Microcoleus; species Microcoleus vaginatus. The sequence goes on along the minus strand of CP031740.1, from coordinate 5,047,230 downwards.
TCTTCGAGAGTCAATGTGCTCTTACTTACACAGATTTGTTGCCGGTCTAGTCGACAATTTTTTCGACCAAAAAATACAAACCCTTAGCCAAAAATAGTGGCTTAACAAATTACAGCAAATTCCAGGTTTATGAAGTACAGTAGCAGCAGCTTGTAAACCAGTTTTTGAAGTGCTTACGATTGACCAAATAAGCGTGCCGTAGCCAGCAGAATGTCAACCATCTTGGTGGTGCTTGGTGAGAACTGACGTAAAAAAGCTTTTAGTTGCGACCACCATAATTCTATAGGATTGAAATCGGGAGAATAGGGTGATAAGTTCAGTAAACTAGCACCAGCGCTTTGTATCAATGGTTCAATAGTCCCCAACTTGTGAGCGGGTAGATTATCCATAACAACTACTGCACCCTCCCATAAGTTTGGCACTAAAAAATGTTCAATAAAGACTTCAAAAGCTCTGCCATCCATTGAGCCATTTAGTGTCATTAATCATACAACTTTTTTTAAGCTAATTGCTCCGACAACTGTGACTTTAGCACCGCGATAAAATGGTTTTAAATCGTAGACTCTACTACCACATCTTGAACGTGCATGGCTTCGCGTTAGCCCCACTAGAACCCCCATTTCATCCAAAAATACTAGGTTGTCAGGGTGAATATTTTTCACTTTTTCCCAATATTCACACCTCAAAATTTGCACTCTTTCAGTGGGAGACTGACTACTGCGTATGGTCTTTTTTTTCGCGTCAAATTTTGTTTTTGTAGTTCACGACACATCATGCTAGGGCTGACTGCTTCGTTGTAGCTCAAACGCCAATATTCACAATATTCTGACAACGTGCTATCAGGAAATTTTTCTACCATCTGGGTCAATTCATTTGTGCGCGAGTGTAACACACTTTTGGGGCTTCCACCCTGTTTTTTAGGTTGAACATGACCCGTCGTTTGTTTTTGTTTTAAAATTTTTTGAACGAACCCTTTACTTACATCAAATCTGGCGACTACTTTTCTAATTTAGGTATCACCTTGTTCATAAATTTTAACTATTTTCTCACGCAACTCAATCGAATAAGGTTTCATTTTTTTCGCTTATGTACTAAATAGACTGTATCACATATACATGGAATCTGCTGTATATAGAAAGATTTAATAATACAAGGCGACAAAGAATATCCAACTTAGGGAGCAAAGTTCTCTTGTTTGCTAAAAAAATATCTAATCATATTGGGGCTATCTGGTATTTTATTCATCATTATAACGCATCCTTAACTTGTTGAAATTAGTCATAGTATCCTGACTATGGAGCACTACCCCCCAAAGGAATGTCCTGACTTTAATTACACCAAGTTTTAGTCATCTCCGTAGCTATTTACTACTCGCCATAGTAGCTTTCCGTTTTCTCCAACGATAACCAAGTCCTACAATACCAAACCTCGCCAATCCTGCCAGAGAAGATGTTTGTGGAACTGCCACGCTGGTGACACTGACCTTCGGATCGAGGCCATCACCTTGAGAGTAAATATAATCAAATGCAGCTCGATCTTTAAGCATATTTGCACGCAAAAACAGGGCGCTCCAACGGGCGATCGTTTCAATACCAACGGCTGGCTCTAATGTAGCAGTATTGAGGTCGGGGTTCGCACCAGCAGGGTTATTAACATCGCTAATGCCGAAATGATTCGCACCCGTAACAGTAATCAAAGTTTTGGGTGGTATTTGAATTTTATCAAAGGTGCTTTGATCTCGCTCGGCTGACGGGGTGACAACAAGAGTCAAAACATTGATAAAATGAAGCACATAGCCCTTATACCCCTCTGAAAGAATGGTAGTTTATTACGCCTGATTCTCATTAATTTACTAATAATATCTTGACTTGCATTCCAGGCCAATTACCCAACCTTGACTATATAATCCTATCCAAAAACTACTAGGGCGACGTATTGACCGCCCATATTCAGTTAACCTACCCACATATTTTTGGATTCCCATTGTCTTGATTCTTTGATCTTGAATCACTGCACAACTGTAGGCGAACGCTATTAATAATATCAAACTTCTTAAACAAGGATTATTAGCAGGGCTTTTTTCTAAATTATAACCACCTGTTTTACAGTCTTTAAACATCCCCTCAATCCCACTCCGACCTTGAAAAATATTGATTGATTGCTTTAAATTGCCGACCTTGGTCAAAAGATACCAACCTTCATCCTTCCGTTTAGCCCGATATTTACGTCGCCAATAACCCGCAATATCAAAAGTCCCAAATCCTTTTTATTTGGTAAATTTTACATCGGATAAATAAAAGCTGGTTCCCGGTACTAAACCCAGGTCAGACAAGCGGATGTAATCCTAGTTCTCGTCTTGGATATAGCGCCATTGTTCGACTCTAAAAATAAACTTTACTTGTCTGTGACAGAGCCAAGATGCGAGCTTGACGTTACCAAATTTCCGATCCCCCAACACGATAACTTCATAATCTGATAGTAACTCTAAAACAGGAGTGATTAGAGCTTTTTGTTCACCAAGGTTACTACATCCTCTCTTGTCTAGCAGTCGCTAGTATAAGGGGATACTTCGTTTTTCCCAAATCAGACTGACCCTAAATACATTATGCGATCGCCACTGCGTTCTATCGCTCGCGAGTTTCAAAGGTTGAGATTAGTTAAATTTAGCTTTTAAAATTTATTTAACAAGTGGAAACCAGAGGCTTTCTATGTTGAAGCAGTCTAATTTCAGAAATCTTTGCAGGCTACGCCTCCGACTTTCAAATTGAATCGGATAAGGCCAGAAAGAAGCCAGTAATTCAATACTAACTTGTCTGTGACTCTGTAACATATATACCAGAGCCTTCAGGGTCTGGTATTCGGCCGGTTTGAGTTGTTTTTTCTAGATGGTTCTGGTAAAATTGAGGAAACATAATTATCTAGATGGGGACACTTAACAATTTCGACCCCATCTTTTTTTACCTCACGTTGGGCAAATCCGCCACTGGTGGGGCTTTTGACGGGGTGGTCACCCCGTCAGCTCGCTCTGGAAGGGCGACAGCATCGATAGCGCCTTGAATCAACGCCACTGCAATGCCATCATTAGCGATAGGCACAAATTCATTTGAAATCGGATTGCGTAAGTTGGCTCCAAAAAATACACCTGTTAATAGTTCTTCCGGGCGCGTAAATGGCTCTTGACACAAATACAATTTTGGGAGGCATTTGTTACCAATCACTGATAGCCCCACTGCACCACCGAAAGAATGACCCAATAAACCAAGGCGCTGTGTATCGACAACAGACGAAATCGGAGATGTAGTGTTTCTATTTTCGATCGCCATTTGAGACAAAACCGCCCCAATTTGCGAAGTTTCTGACAGCTAGGCGGTGAGTTGGGATTGATGAGCAAAGAAAGGGCGGAAATGGTTCAGAACGACTTCCACAAAGCCGTACCGCGCCCCGAGGCTAGCGTAATTTGAATAAAAGGATTTATCTACAAGCGCACCTTGCAATAAAAGTACAATCTGGAAAGAATACTTGCCCGAATTAATATCGGATGGTTTGGGATAATAAATGTCTGCTAAATCGTTATTAGCAGATATCGTTGTACTGTAAAAGCTGGTTTCTTTAAATGGCGGTGAATAATCGCTAGTTGCGGCGGAGGTTTTGCCATCAAAGACCACAATAAAGGCAGCAATTGTACAAACAATTGATAAGTTTTTTATAAAGAAGAAATAAAGTTTATAATTGATAATTAATTTTAGTTTAAAAGGGCGTACATAAGCTATAAAAAAAAACGCAAGTCGGCGACGGCTGGTAAGTAAGGGTTCAGGAATTATTTAAGCTAGATGAGAGGTTGCTCTTAGGAGTACCAAGCTATCTTTTTAAGAGTTTGCAAGTTGTAGCCGTTTAAAATCTTAGCTATTTACAGCTTTTGTGGCTTGTTTTGTGCTGGTAGCCTAAAAACGCTGCCTCAAATCTATGCTCCCGACCAATCGAGTAAAATCTACCTAAAGGTATAAACTTAATTTTAGCTTTAGTTACATACGAAATATAGTTCATATTGCATGAGTTCGCTAAATTACTCTGTTGACTATAGCATTGACTATAGCAATTCCTAGCCAGGTGAGAAGTTAGATGGCTGATACAGCAGATTCCATGTATATATGATCCACTCTATTTAATACATAAGCGAAAAAAATGAAACCTTATTCGATTGAGTTGCGTGAGAAAATAGTTAAAATTTATGAACAAGGTGATACCTCAATTAGAAAAGTAGCCGCCAGATTTGATGTGAGTAAAGGGTTTGTTCAAAAAATCTTAAAACAAAAACAAATGACGGGTCATGTTCAACCCCAACAACAGGGTGGAAGCCTAAAAAGTGTGTTAAACTCGCGCACAAATGAATTGATCCAGATGGTAGAAAAATATCCGGATAGCACGTTGTCATAATATTGTGAATATTGGCGTTTGAACTACAACGAAGCTGTCAGCTAAGCGCATGATGTGTCGTGAACTAACTACAAAAACAAAATTTGACGCGGAAAAAAAGACCATACGCAGTAGTCAGTCTGCCACTAAAAGAGTGCAAATTTTGAGGTGTGAATATTGGGAAAAAGTGAAAAATATTCACCCTGACAACCTAGTATTTTTGGATGAAATGGGGGTTCTAGTGGGGCTAACGCGAAGCCATGCACGTTCAAGATGTGGTAGTAGAGTCTACGATTTAAAACCATTTTATCGCGGTGCTAAAGTCACAGTTGTCGGAGCAATTAGCTTAAAAAAAGTTGTATGATTAATGACACTAAATGGCTCAATGGATGGCAGAGCTTTTGAAGTCTTTATTGAACATTTTTTAGTGCCAAACTTATGGGAGGGTGCAGTAGTTGTTATGGATAATCTACCCGCTCACAAGTTGGGGACTATTGAACCATTGATACAAAGCGCTGGTGCTAGTTTACTGAACTTATCACCCTATTCTCCCGATTTCAATCCTATAGAATTATGGTGGTCGCAACTCAAGTCTTTTTTACGTCAGTTCTCGCCAACCACTACTAAGATGGTTGACATTTTGCTGGCTACGGCACGCTTATTTGGTCAATCGTAAGCACTTAAAAAACTGGTTTACAAGCTGCTGCTACTGTACTTCATAAACCTGGAATTTGCTGTATTTGGGTACTGGCTCACACAAACGATACTTACTAATTGTAGCACTATTTTATGAAAGTGGTATAATCTCAGATAATTGATTAAAGTATCGGGGAGTCAAAGTCGGGTTTTTAGTGAGGAATCAGGATTTGAGTCGTTTCAAGATTGTGCTTAGGGCTGGTCAAAAAAAGGAAAAAAAATCTGGGTGAAAATTCCGGAAAACGTGGAAAAAGAGAAAATCTAGTAGCCGGAAGACGGAAAGCAAAAAAGGACTTAATTGCCCCAATGGTTTTTACGGGAAGCCTCAATGCAGGAGGCTTTTAGGGGTGGTTATCTTTATATTTCTTACCTTCTCTAACAAAGCCATCTATATTAATCATGGAGCATGCACCGATTCATCGAAAAACAGCCATTCGAGAACTGGTAGAGGAAACGGATCATCAAGTTCTTTTTCTCCCGAAATATCCTCCAGACCTGAACGATATTGAACACGATTTTAGTGCCTTAAAGCGAGCCAGAATGTATGTTCCTCCTGGCACATCTTTAGATGAACTCATCTGTGCCTACTGCGCTCAATAGTGTCTCTTTTTTATTTGAAATGACTATAATTCTTCTCTATTGGCACTTATTTCGGTTTAATGCCTACTCAAGTTGCTCTGCTGGTTTATGGCGATCGCACCACGTCTCGCCCGCGCGGATAGGTTCGCCACAAGCGGGGCAATGGTTCGGGAGTTCGGTGGAGTCTGGAAGCTCTCCAGTGCCACCGCAAACGGGGCATTCCACATCATATTGCTGGTGGACACCCGGAACAGCGCGGACGTGAATGATTTTGATCCCCTTGCACCGTGGACATTCCATGTCAATCTCCTTGACTTTGATAGCTTTGGTAAATTGAATCGAACCAAAAACATTACACCGACAGCAGCTATGTACTGCTGTTCTTGCTAAATGGGAGCGCTTGCTTGCCCAAATTCAACGGCAATAAACTTTGCTCGCCTTCATTTCCATTATGAGCGATCGTTCCTGGCTCGGGGGGAATAGCCAAGATGCCCGCTTGCAAGTCGCTTCGCTCCTACGCCAAGGATATTTTCTACATGTGGCTTCTGCTTTGGAGCATTAGGCGCAACCAAATAAGTAGGTCGGCGCAAAAAAACCGAAGTATGTTAAAATAAGTAAAGAAAGAGAATACATCTACTGAGGTAACTCAATATATGGGCGCTAGATTAAGGGTATTCCTGACTCAACAACAAGACAAAACTCTATTAGAACTGAGAATTGCGGATGTTCCACAAAAAGTCAAAGATAGAGCAGAAGTAATTAGATTAAATGCACATGGCTGGTACGTTGAAAAAATAGCTGCTCATTTTAACTGGACTCCACAAACAGTGAGAGAGGTTTTACATAAATGGTCGCATCTAGGCATGGAAGGGCTTTGGGAATCGCCTGGTCGAGGGGCAAAACCCAAGTGGAAAGAGTCAGATATAGAGTTTTTAAAAGAATGCCTCAAAAACGAACCACGTACATATAACAGTCTTCAATTAGTCCAGAAATTAGAAAAAGAACGTTCTGTTAAACTAAGTGCCGACCGATTAAGACGGATACTAAAAAAAAAGGTTTATTTGGAAATTCGCTTAGAAAAAGTCATAAAGGAAAACAAGACCTCATAGTACAAGAAACGAAGCAATCCGACTTAGATATGTTGCAATTAGAGGCAGCGGCGGGAGGAATTGACTTAAAATATTTAGATGAATCAGGATTTTGTGCGTGGAGTGAACCTGGTTATACTTATTACCAAATAGGTGAGCAAAAACGGTTGGAACAAACGAAACGGCGTGGTCGCAGACTAAGTATTGTCGGACTTCTTCAACAGGGAATCAGTTTTGTTTACGGTTTAATCATTGGGGGTGTTGATCGAAAAGCTTATATCAAAATGATGGAACGAGAAGCCCAGGAAGCTGCTGAGATTGGACGACGGAGAGTAATCGTACAAGACAACGGCCCAATACACCGATGCAAAGAAGTCCAAGAATTATGGCCGCGTTGGGAAAATCAAGGTTTATATATCTTCTTTTTGCCCAAGTATTGTTGGGAAATGAACCCCATTGAATTGGAGTGGCAACACATTAAAAAAGATGAATTGGCAGGACAAATGTTTGATGATGAGTTAGAACTCGCCTACGCCGTAATTCATGGAGTAGAAGTTAGAGGACAAAGGGGAAATTACACTACACAACGTCTTAAGTTTAACTCCAATTAGGTAACTTAATGTTTTGTTACATAGATAGGTTTTTTACCGCCTACCTACTTACTACTCCTCTTTTAGTTGCATTCATAAAAACTTTACGGGAGCTTGGAAGGGTGCATCTCAGTTTTGCAAATACATCAACTGGAGAGTTGACCATTAAGATAAGCACACCGAAGAGAAAGAATAGAGGAAACACTCTCAATATTCCACTGCGCTCCCGATAGTTTGACCCGCTCGTCCAATTCTTTTAATCGTTGACTCAACTGTTCCAGAACCTAGAGAACTCAGGGATTATTCTTGATAGAATAGGTAGTTAACTATTCGGCAGCGATGAGTCTCCAAATAAGTGCAAAATGTTTTAACTGCTTTCTTTTTCAGGTCTTTAAACAAATCGATAACTTCATTAACTTGACCGCACCATAATAGACTTTCTGGTTGCTTTAATCGTCTCAATGACCCCCCGGCTTTGTAAATATTTTCTTTCAAATGATACCAATCTAAAATCTCTTCTCTTTGTTCAGTCACTCCAATTTCTTGGAATAGGTTCCAAATCCCGGCATGACCATCTCCTTTGCAATAAATAGGATGTAGTAATTTTTGACTATTAGTCCAGTCAATTAGATCTTGCTCACTTTGAAAAAAAGCTCCACAATAAACATTATCTAAACAGAGAGCTTTATAATCTTTCCAATAACATGGCTGGCCCCTGTACTCATTGCGGAGCCTGACTTTTCCCCCATCTAATGTAATTTCTGGCACTCCTTGTTTAGATGTAGGTAATTAAAAATCTTGTCGCTTCACCAATCTTTGTAATGTACTATGATAAACTTTAATACCTGTGAATTTTTCTAAATCTTTTTCTCCTCTTTGATAAGATTCATTGGCACTGATTAAAAGAGTACACTTCTCCATCAGGGGGCTGAGTTGAGTAAAAGATTTTAACCCGAAATATTCCGCCTGATTGTTGGTAATTTTGAGCAACCCGACTACAGATTTTACTGTTCGGGTTTTTCCTGTTTTAATTCCTGATACTTTTGAAAAAAAAAGCTACCTAGTTCTGGGCCTACTTCCTCTAACATTTTTTGACGTAAGGCTTTTTCTATACTTTCAAAAGTTTTTAGATCTGTTGGGTCTGTATTTCTGTAAAGAATTTCGGCTGCCCCTTCTAAGTATGCTTTTAGCTGCTGTTGATCTGAGGGTGTCATTTTTTTACCTCATCTTTTTTTAGGTTTTTACTGGCTTTTTTATTTTAGCCTTTTTTAGAGATTTGCAAAAGTGAGATGCACCCGCTTGGAAACCCAGTGGCTTTAGCCCTAGGAGGAAAAGGGACACGGGATACTTTAGTGTCCCGTCAATAACTCTCAAAATCCATAATTGTACCATCCTTTTGATGAATATAAAAACAATATTTGTGGTTGATTCCTTGAATTAAGCCCTGGGCTGAGGACACATTAAAACTACCAGAGGAGCGAACAGCAACTCTACCCGTATAAGTGCCAATCTTCTGGCCCGAAGTAACAACGGCTTTTACGATGTCGCCTGTCTGAAAACCCTTTGCAAACTTAAATTTAGGAACTTACCGAGAAGGGAATCCAAACTTATCGGTGCGACACATCTGCGTTGAACCATGCGCCGTAGCTTTGGTATTGAGGGGCTGATTTGCTAATACGGAAATATTAGACGTATCACCTACGCAAGCAGCATCAAAGAAGTGAGTTTTTTGTAATTCCAACCGTATGCGGTTGAATTTGGTCAACCAGCCAGAACCCGTGATAATCATTTTACCTGTCTCTTTTAGGCGCTCAAACAAAGCCCATCGGGTTGAGTTGACCGCAGTGGCATCTTTTAATGGGCGCTTAGCTTGTGCCAAGATTTTCTTCAAAACATCGGGCTTTTTTGCTAAGAATATCTTGATATCCTGAGTCCCTTTCTTGGTATTGCAAGGTTCACAGGCTAAGCATAAATTAGATATTCTATTGGTTCCGCCCGACGCTTTAGGAGGAATATGCTCGACCTGTAGCGGTACATTTTCCGCGCTACAGTAAGCGCATTGTCTTTCCCATTTGGTAGGGTCGAACGGGGTATCGCTACCCCGAACTCCCATGCAAAACCGGACGTGATAGTTTCCCATCATCCGGCTCCTCGACTGTTTGGCGCTTGTCATGCGTACCTCTTTCCCATTAAGGGTTAGGGGGCTAGAAATAAGATTCATCACTTCTCATCTCCCACTCTTTTGGTTCCCATTTGGCGTGAATAATGTCGTGGCAGTGTCTATGTACGGCTGTCAGATTTGTCTTCTTGTTGTTGCTTCTGTTTCTATCTATGTGATGTACTTCAATTAGACAATCTGACGTGAAGTACAGACCGCAGTGCGAACACTTCCCATCTTGCTTTTTAATAAGCTCGGATAATTGTTTGGGAGTTTCAGGGTATTCCCCTTTTCGTTTGCTCCAGTAGACCCAATCTCCGTCATAAGGGCTTATTTCACCCTTCACCTTTGTGTGTCTGGTTATTGGAGTATCGCCATGCTTGGCTAGACAATGCTTGCCGTTTTTGGTGGCGAATACCCAATTGTTATTTCCCTTGGTTGTCCAAGTCTTGTCGGCGCTTTCATGACGGTAAATTGCCCATCCTCGTATTTGCTGATAGATGATGTGGTCTGCAAGTTGGAATATATCTTTGCTGCCAACCGTTTTGTAATAGTTCGACCAGCCCCTTATCACGGGGTTTAGTGTTGCAATTAAGGCATCTCGCGATGAACCTTTGTGCTTATCGATTAGGTCGCCTACTTTAGATAGATGGACTTTCAGCTTTTCCTTGGATGGTGTGATGATGGTTTTAAATCCTTGCTTAGACGCATACTCCCCTACCTCGAACTGTCTAACATTAAATCCGAGGAAGTCGAACCCTATGTTGCCTCCTTCTTCAACTAGAGTGTGTGAGAGTCTGGTTTTTTCGGGTTTTAATTCCAAGCCAATGCCACTGAGCCATTCTGCTGTTATCTGCATACATCTTTGGACGACGGCTTTATCTTTGTGTAGAATTACAAAGTCATCAGCATAGCGAACTACTGTTAGGGTCATTCGCTTAGAGCGTTTGCTCTGTTGTCTGCCGTAGTTATTTTTCATATCTACGGTTTCAACGTATTGGAGTAGCCGATTTTCTAAGCCGTGGAGGGCGATGTTTGCTAGCAAGGGCGATATAACCCCGCCTTGCGGCGTTCCCTCAGATGATTGACTGAACCCTTTCTTTTTATTGCGATTAGCGTATTCGCTCCAGTCAATCACTCCCGCTTTCAACCATGCCCGGATTTGACGGCGGATGGTGGGGAATGTATTTAATTTTTCTAGCAGCGCTTCATGGTTTATTCGGTCGAAGCATTTGGCAATGTCGGCATCTAGCACGTATTTCGGCTTCTGCTTGATTGCTCCATATATTGCTTCGATTGCGTCGTGGCATGACCGCCCTGGTCGGAATCCGTAGCTGTTTGGCTCGAATTTTGCTTCCCATTCCGGCTCTAAGGCTGCTTTTACCAGAGCTTGGGATGCTCTGTCGTTCATTGTGGGTATCCCTAACGGGCGTTTTTCGTCTCTACCAGGTTTATCAATCCAGACTCTCCTGACAGGTTTAGCCTTTTGGTTTAACCTCAGTTGGTGTATAAGTTCTAGCCTTTGTTTGGGGATTAAACTCTTAATCCCATCTATTCCAGCCGTTTTCTTGCCCCGATTATCCTGAGTTACCCGACGAACGGCTAATGCCTTAGCCGACCAAGACTTCATCAAAGTCTTTTGAAGCCTACGGACTGCCTTGACATCCCCACGTTGAGAGGCTTTGAATATGCGCTTTTGCAACTTAAAGACTATCCTCTGTATTTTTTTCCAGTTGATATCCTTCCATTCCACTTCTGTCTGTATTGACTCAGTATTAGACGTATTCATTGCTACTTGTTCCTATTCATTTCCAAACAATCGTGAATCTGTCAGCGTATCCTCGCCATTACAGCGAGGCATTAGCTTCTGATTCAATCCTGCCCCCATACATCATCTGGCTAGCTACCTACTCAGGCATCGACCTTCCTGAGAGATGTATGGGGGTTATCCCGTTCCTAACGACCATTGATTGAATCTTTAGAGCGATGCTATTCACCGGGTTTATGGGAAATGCTTTGTTGGTCGGCTTAACACCCGCCAACTCCCTATCCTTGCCCTTTTGGGACTCCCAGTGTGATCAACCTATTTCACTGGTTATACCTAACGATGGTTTAGACACATCTTCGCTTGCGCTGCTCATGGATTCCTGCTCGAAGGGATTCTCAGTTAGGTTGCCGAGTTACCTCCTTTTTTACCCCGCTTTACCTCTAGGGTTGCTACACCTAGAAGTAGGAGTAATGCTTTCACCACTGCACCTGTGGGGAGGGACTTACACCCTCAAGGTCGTTAAGTTGTCAAGGTTCATTTCAGCCCATACGAAAGGCTGATTCCTTGCTCCGCCTACACTTTAAGCCGCTAGGCTTTCCGTTTTCGCGGAAACGGGTCGCACATTGAGCAGATACTCGCGAACTTCGTAACCAGCTAACACACCCTGCTGATACTCAATTCCTGAAATTCCCGGCTTTTCTATCTTCTGTAAATCACCTATGACTAATTCTTGAAAGATTGTTTTAATTGGTGCAACTTTTGATAACTTGTGGATCCTAGTAAGCCTGGTCAAAACTCTGTGTTGGAGGCTAAAAGCCAACCAAGCTTTGGGTTTAGTCCGGTTTAAAAATCTCGTGTGACGATATCTTGTGTGCCGACTTCTGCGACCGCGCCGCAGAGAACGACGCGACTCTAGCGCTGTTTTAATTGCTTGACCG